>NZ_CP051626.1:1389042-2778084 GCF_012844365.1 Brevibacterium sp. 'Marine' | reverse complement strand
GGCAGGCGTTGTCTGATCCGATAGGCAGCGTCTGATCTGGACGGCAGTGTCTGATTTGGACAGCATTGTCTGATCTGGACGTCGGTGTCTGATCTGGACGTCAGCCGGGCACGCTCTTGAGGCGGGCCGCTGCGAAGAGATTCGCGGCGGCCCGCCTTCTGCTTTCCGCTCGTCGCTCACCCGCTGTCCACTGCGCCGCGGATGTTTTACTCAGTTGTGCGTAAATTGCGGTACTGTGGCCTCGTGCACACGACCACCTCGGCGTCGGTTCCGACAGCCTCCGAAGTCATCGCCCACCTGCCATGGAAGTGGCGCACCCAGGGTGCCATCTTCATCATCGGCGGGCTCGGTTTCATGTTCGACGCCTGGGACGTCGCTCTCAACGGATTCCTCATTCCGCTGCTCAGCGACTATTGGAGTCTCAGCCTCGGCCAGGCCGCATGGATTGCGACCGCGAACCTCATCGGCATGGCACTGGGTGCCTTCATCTGGGGCGGCATCGCCGATGTCATCGGGCGCAAGAAGGCGTTCACTCTCACTCTGCTCGTCTTCTCGATCTTCACGGTCGCCGGAGCATTCGCCCCCGCATATGGTTGGTTCATCCTCTTCCGCTTCCTCGCGGGATTCGGTCTGGGCGGATGCATCCCTGTCGACTACGCCCTGGTCGGGGAGTTCACGCCCAGCCGACATCGCGGACGCGTGCTCACCGCAATGGACGGCTGGTGGCCGATCGGCGCCTCGCTCTGCGCGTTCGTCTCCGCCTATCTGCTCGGTTTCGGGGACTGGCGGCTGATCATGCTCGTCATGATCGTTCCCGCCCTGCTCACCGTCGCCGTGCGTTTCGGGATTCCGGAATCACCTCTCTATCTCGCATCGGTCGGCCGGTACGTCGAAGCCGACGTGATCATCAGACGACTGGTCGAGCGCACGGGCGCCGACGTCACCGAGTGGACCCACGAACCGGTCGGCGATGCTGCCGCGACGCCGGCGGCCGGTGACGATGCAACCCCGGCGCATGCTGAGCCCGACGCGGATCGGAGCACGGCGAGCCCTGCCGCGGCGCGGACAACGCCGACCTCGGACGCGGGACCCAAGGTCAGCGGGCAGCTGCGAGCAGCCAGCGGTCAGCTCGTGCAGCTGTGGCAGCACTCAGCCAAGACGACCCTCGTCGCGTGGTCGCTCTTCGTCTCCGTCCTCCTTGTCTACTACGCGGCACTGACATGGCTTCCCGGAATCCTGAAGAAGCAGGGGCTAGCCGATCAGGCGGCGTTCCTCGTCACCGGGTCGATGACTGCTGTCGGCATCCTCGGTGTGATCGTCTCCGCGCTCATCGTCGAACGATTCGGTCGCAAATGGGTGCTCGGAGTCTCGGCGATCGTGGCCGCGATCCTCCTGATCGGATCTGCCGTATTCATCGAAGCCTCCGGCGCCGAACTCACCTGGACGGCGAAGGCCGTGATCATCGGCTTCGGCTTCGTCATTCAGATCGCGATCCCGACCCTGTACACCTATGTCTCCGAGCTCTACCCGACCCGACTGCGCGGTTCTGGTTTCGGCTGGGCTTCTGCGGCGTCGCGTCTGGCCACGGGAATCGCCCCGATCGTGTTCGGGGCGTTCATGTGGCCGGTGCTGGGCCTGACCCTGACGTTCGTCCTCACCGGAGCTCTTGTCGTCGTCGCCGTGGTTCTGATGAGCTTCATGGCACGAGAGACGACCGGCGAAGAATTGAGCTGACTAGTGGTCTGACCAGTGTAGATGCGTTCGGCAAATGTCGTGTCAGTGCCGACAGGTAGTGTTCTGGACATGGAGGCAAAGCAGGTTCCAGACGCACTCACCGAGATCCTTCGGTGGCGCGACTGCCTGTCCGAAATGCCTCCGGCCGCGACCGAGGAAGAAGCGATCGATCGCATCACGGCTCTTGAGGAACTGACCTCCGCATGCGCCGCCGCACAGGCCCGCGAAACCCTGACATTCGATATGCACCGAAAGAATCGGGAGGCCGAAGACGGTGTCCCGAGCAAGAAGCAAGGACTCGGGGTCGGCGCGGAGATCGGCCTGGCCAGAAAGGTCTCCCGACACCGCGGCAACGCGTTGCTCAAATTCTCACGGACCCTGCTCCTGGATCTGCCCAATGTCTACTCGGCAATGAAGGGCGGAGACATCTCGGAGGAGAAGGCACGCACTGTCGCAAAGGAGTCCGACTGGCTTCCACGTGAGAAGAAGCACGAGCTCGACGAGCGGATGGCCGAACGCCTGGCCGAGGTGGGAGTCAGACGACTGGGCAACGAGGTGAGGGCCCTGGCACAGAAACTCGACCAGCAGGCGGCGGTCGACCACCTCGAACGCTGTGTTGGAGAGCGCTCGGTCAGCGTGCGTCCGGCACCGGGAAACATGGCTTATCTGACCGCTCTGCTGCCGATGTCGCAGGCCGTTGCCGCATTCGCCAATCTCAAGAAGTCGGCTCAGACCGTGACCGCCACCGGCAAAGCCGACGGCCGTGGTCAGAATCAGATTGCTGCGGATCTCTTGGTCGAGCGACTGACAGGGCAGGCTGCCGCTGCGGCCGTGCCCACAGAAGTCCACCTCATCATGCAGGACAGCAGTCTGTTCGGGCCCGGAGAAGAATCGGCATGGTTCCCCGGGGTCGGCCCGATCCCGGCCCAAGCCGCCAGGAACGTCGTTGCCGAGAACGAGGCCGCCACCTTCATCCGCAGGCTGTACACGCGGCCGGAAGACGGTCAGCTCGTGCGGATGGACTCCCGCCGCAGGGAATTCTCCGGGCTGCTTCGACGCATGGTCGTCTTCCGCGACGACGTCTGCCGTTCGCCCTGGTGCGAGGCACCCATCCAGCACGCCGATCATGTCGACGCGGCCGCTGCCGGCGGGGAAACAGACTGGGACAACTCTTCTGGATTGTGCGCCGCCTGCAACTATCTCAAGGAACTCAGCGGGTGGCGCCATAAGGCGACAGCCGAGGCCCTCGAGGTCGTCACACCGACCGGTCACCACTACAGGACCCGAACCAAACCGCTCAGCGGTCCCGATCCCGGGTGCGCCTCTGGTCAGGACGAAGGTCGTGGTGCGAGGCATGGCCCCGGCGAACAGGATCCTCCTGATCAGCAGCATGATCGGGAACGGCAGCAACTTCCCGGCCGACAACATGGCCCCGAACCGGGACGAGATACCGGGGAAGCAGCGGCAGAGAGGACGGCGACACCGGGCGACGGGGCTCGCGCCGCGCCGCCGGGCGACAGCGACTGTGCCGGAGCGCCGGATGACGAAGCCCGCGCCGTACTGCCGAGTGCCGATCCCGAATTTTCGGTGATGATCCCATGGCGATACATTCGCCGGACCTCGCAGCCGACAACCATCGATATCGGTGGGTCGAGTGTCGGAATCGACATCGTCGATGCCGATGAACGGCCGATGAGCCCAACCGAAGAACTTCTCCGCGCCGCAATCGTCGAACACAGACGCAGGCTGTGAACCGAGTCTGCCGCGGCGACGGCAAGTGGTCACCGAAAGTTCAACTGCCCGCTCCATGACGAGACTATAGTGATAGTCATGAACGACCTCACCGGGCAGCCGTCGCCCGCCGGCCATTGCGCGCGGTCCGGCCACGCGGACGACCCCGCGGTCGAAATCGTGTGGGGGATGCCGGCGGGGATGGGTCCACTGTGGCAGGGCGTGCCCTCGGGGCCGGGAATCCGCGGTGTCCTGCCACCCCGCAGCGAGGTCGAAGCGCTCTATGGGGCCGCTGCCGCCGAGCCGCCGCTGAACGAGGACCCGAGGTTTGCGGCACTGTTCGCCGATGTCTACGACGTCTCCGTCCGCAAGGGACAGGTCCTCATGACGTTGACCCGGACCCAGCCCGACGGGCAGCTGAGCTCATTCGCCTACGGCCACCATTGGAGGTGGGAGGAGCAGAAGTATCCGTGGGCATTTGAACTGCAGAGCCGCCTCGGCGAGGCTTCGACCGAACTCGAAGCGACCTTCGCACTCAACCTGCTCGCCCGTGATCCGAAGCGGCGCGATCAAGGTCTGGGACGGCGCACCCTGCAAACCTGGATCGGAGAGGTCGGTCACTACGGCTGCTGGCTGCAGACCGACGATATCGACAGTCCGGCACGCCGCCTCTACGAAGAACTCGGCTTCTCAGAACTCGGTCACGGCCCCGAAGCCCCCAACGGTCAGCCCGGCCTGGTCATGTTCCGCAGCCCGCGGTGAGAACTGCACGTGAGAAGAATTCCTCGTCAGCGGCACCACGTGGCTGTGTCAGCAGCGGTCACTAGGATGGGACCATGCGCGAAGAAGACTCACCGACAGCGGCCCCGACGACGAGTGCCGAACTGCCCGACGACGAAAACCTCTGGCTCGAAGACATCTCCGGCGAGCAGCAGATCGCCTGGGTGAAGAACCAGAACACGAAGACCCTTGACCGATTCCACGACGATCTCTTCGACACCATCTCCGGCGAACTGCGCACCGCGCTGGACTCCGATGATCGCATTCCGATGGTCACCAAACGCGGCGACCACTTCTTCAACTTCTGGCGCGATAAGACCAACCCGAAAGGTCTGTGGCGACGCACCACATGGGAGAGCTACCGCACGGACTCACCCGCCTGGGATGTGCTGCTCGACCTCGACGAACTGGCGGCACAGGAAGACACAGCTTGGGTCTGGTCAGGAGCGATGGTCCGGCGCAGCGACAATCGGCGCGCCCTCGTCCTCTTGTCCCCGGACGGAGGCGACTCCCACCGAGTCCGCGAATTCGACCTCGACGACCGCACCTTCGTCGACGGCGGCTTCGACATCCCCGCCGCCAAGACACGACTGGCCTGGCTCGACGATGACACCGTCCTCGTCGCCACCGAGACCGACGCCGACTCACTGACGACCTCGTCGTATCCTCGCCAAGCCAGAGCGCTCCGCCGCGGTCAGAACATCGACGAGGCCCCGATCGTCGCCGAAGTCCCACGTGATCATGTGGCGATCTTCGTCGGCAGCGACATCCGCCCCGACACCGGGGCCACCGACCGCGCCGTCATCATCGACGCCATCGACTTCTTCAACTCGACGATGAGCTTCCTCGACCTCGCCGACATCACCGGCGCAGACGGTTCGCTGTCAGCCGAACCGACGACTTGGGCCGACGCGCTCAACCGAGTCGACGTTCCCACCGACGTCGAAGTCGGCTTCGACCGCGACCTCGTGCTCTTCCGTCCGCAGTCGAGGTGGAAGTCCACCACCACCGAGGTGGCCGCCGGCGGCCTGGCCATCGCCGATATCGATGCGGTCAAGGCAGGCGAGATCACTCCGCGCGTGATCTTCACCCCGGACGCCCGCACCTCGCTGCAGTCCTTCACCTTCACCCGCGACTACCTCGTCCTCGAGCTGCTCGCCGACGTGCAGTCGAAACTCACGGTCCTCGACCTGAACAACGACTTCGTCGAGTCCACCCTGCCCGGGGTGCCGGCCAACCATATGGTCGGACTCGGCGCGGTCGACAAATACGATCCGGCCACCGCCAACGACTTCTGGATGGTCAGCACCGGCTTCCTCACGCCCTCGACGCTGTCGTACGGAACTCTGGGCCCCTCTGACGAAGCTGCGGGAACGGACTCCGAGAAGTCCACCGCCGAGGTGATCAAATCGGCGCCGGCGATGTTCGATGCCGAAGGGCTCAGCGTCGAGCAGCACTTCGCCACCAGCGCCGACGGAACGACGATCCCGTACTTCCAGATCGGATCCGACGACCTCGTGCTCGACGGCGACAATCCCACACTGCTCGACGGCTACGGCGGATTCGAAGTCAGCCGCACACCCGGATACTCACCCGTCGTCGGCATCGGCTGGCTCAGCCGCAGCACCACCGGAAGTGCCATCCCGACAGGCCGCCGAGGCGTCTATGTCCTCGCGAACATCCGCGGCGGAGGGGAATACGGGCCTGAGTGGCACACCTCCGCGATGCGAGAGAACCGCATGCGCTGCTATGAAGACCATTCGGCCGTGGCACGCGATCTCATCGCCCGCGGAGTGACGAGCCCGAAGAGGCTCGCCTGTGCCGGCGGATCCAATGGGGGTCTGCTGGTCGGCAATATGCTCACCCAGTATCCCGAGCTCTTCGGCGCAGTCTCCTGCGGAGTTCCGCTGCTGGACATGGCCCGGTACACGAAGCTCAGCGCCGGCTATTCATGGAAGGCCGAGTACGGCGACCCGGATGTGGCCGAGGACTGGGCGTTCATCAGACACTTCTCGCCCTACCACCTCCTCGAGGACGGACAGGACTATCCGCCGGTGCTGTTCTGGACGGCGACGTCGGATGACCGGGTGGGACCGGTGCAGGCGCGGAAGATGGCCGCCCGGATGCAGGCGCAGGGAATCGAGAACGTGTGGTTCTTCGAAGACACCGAAGGCGGTCATTCTGCGGCTTCGGACAATGAGCAGACCGCATTCACCCGGGCGCTGAGCTACCGGTTCATGTGGAACGCACTGACAGGGGAGTAGGTTGGCAGATATGACGAACGAGACGCAGCACTTCCACGGCGAATACAAGGTCATCGGCGGCAAACTCGTCGTCGCCGATGTCACCACCGACGGTAAGACCATCACCGAGGTGAAGATCTCCGGTGACTTCTTCCTCGAACCCGAGGAAGCCTATTTCGACCTTGCCCCGGCCCTCGTCGGCGCCAGCGTCACCGCCGACAATGCGGCGCTGCGCGGCCGCCTCGACGAGGCTCTGGCCGGATACGGAGCGGATCTGGCGATGCACGGCTTCTCCACCGCCGATATCGCCACGGTCGTCCGTCGCGCCCTCGGCTCGGCCGCGAACTTCACCGACTTCGACTGGCAGGTCATCCGCGGAGAGGTGCTGCCCACTCAGCTCAATGTGGCGCTCGACCAGGTGCTGCTCGAAGAAGTCGCGGCAGGTCGTCGGCAGCCGACCCTGCGGTTCTGGGAATGGGAGGACACAGCCACCGTCATCGGGGCCTTCCAGTCCTACGTCAACGAACTGCGCCCCGAAGGTGTGGACAGGCACGACGTGCAGGTCGTCCGCCGGATCTCCGGGGGCGGAGCAATGTTCATGGAAGGCGGCAACTGCATCACCTATTCGATGTTCGTCCCGCCTGCCCTCGTCGCCGGTCTCGACTACGAGGAGTCGTATGTGTTCCTCGACCAGTGGGTGCTCGCGGCGCTGAAGACTCTCGGAGTGGAGGCGTTCTACAAGCCGATCAACGACATCTCCTCGACCGGAGGCAAGATCGGCGGTGCCGCACAGAAGCGCAATCGCGACGGCACACTGCTCCACCACGCGACGATGAGCTATGACATCGATGCGGACAAAATGGTCGAGGTGCTGCGCATCGGCGAAGCGAAGATCTCCGACAAGGGAGTGGCGAGTGCGAAGAAGCGCGTCGATCCGCTGCGGAGTCAGACCGGTGAGGCACGCAAGGACATCATCGATGTCATGGCCGACACCTTCGCCACCCGCTATGGGGCCACCTACGGTACCTACACCGAGGAGGAGCTCAAGCGGGCCCAGGAACTCGTCGATGAGAAGTTCGGGACCGAGAAGTGGACGCACCGGGTGCCGTGACGGCGGGCCCCGGCCCGATCGCCGCGGCGGTCGAACCGTTCCGCGGCACGATCGTCGCCCTCGGCGGCGGTGGGTTCTCGATGTCCGAGACCGGGGAATCGGCCATTGATGACGAACTTCTGCAGATGGCGAGTCGGCGAAGCACCGCATCCGATCTCCCAAATGTCTGCTTCGTCCCGACGGCATCCGGCGACAGCCGCGATTACATCGACAGGTTCGAAGCGGCTTTCGGAGGACGAGCCCAGACCCATGTCCTCTCCCTGTTCGGGCAGGCTCCGTGGGACTACCAAGATCCGGCGATGCTGCTCGACATGGACCTCATCTACGTCGGCGGCGGCTCGACGGCGAACCTGCTCAGCCTCTGGCGGCGGCACGGCGTCGACCAACGGATGAGAGAAGCGGCTGCCGGCGGCACGATCCTCGCCGGCATCAGCGCCGGAGCGAACTGCTGGTTCGAGGCATCCTCGACGGACTCGTTCGGTCCGCTGGCCCCGCTGGACGATGGGCTCGGATTTCTGCAGGGGAGTGCCTGCCCGCATCTCCACGGCGAACCCGGCCGGGAAGCCTCCTTCCGGAAATGGATCGCCGACGGCATCCTGCCGGGCCCGGGAACCGCCATCGACGACCATGCCGCGGTCGTCTACGTTGACGGCAGAGCCACCTCGGTGATGGTGGAATCCGACGGCGCAGCCGCGTATTCGGTCGACGAACACGGCCGACTCCGGGCCTTGAACGAATACGCACGGCCGCGGGCCGCCGAGGAATGAACGGCGAGAGCTCCCGGGCTGCCACCACTGACTGACGAATCGAGAAGAGTTTCGGGACGGACGGGTGCGGAATCAGCGGCGGTGGTCTGTAGGATTGGGAACCAATCACGTCCCCTGCACAAGGAGAGCCATGCGCCAGGTCGAACCGTCCGTTGAACTGCTCGCCAAGCCCGATATCGATTGGGAAGCGATGAGGACTTACCTCGATGAGGTGGGCGGAACTTCCTGGGCCGATCGCGTCGAGGATGCGGAATCTCCCGACGCCGAGGATCTCCTCGAGTTCTCCGGACGCATGTGCTACCGCTCGTGGGAGCCGGGCCTCAACCCGAACGTCTCTCGCGTGCGCACCGATTCCGCGCAGTACCTCGGCAATGTCGTGAAGTCCCAGCACGGATCCGTTCTCGAACACGCGAACTTCACCTTCGTCCTCCACAACGTCTCGCGCGTGCTCACCCACGAGCTCATCCGCCACCGCGCGGGGTCGGCGTTCTCGCAGGAATCGCTGCGTTACGTCCGCCTCACCGACATCCCGTTCTGGTTCCCCGAGTGGGCACGCGAAGACCCCGAACTCATGGAACGCAGCCTCCAGGTCCTCGACACCCTCGAGGAGCACCAGAAGTGGATGGCCGAGCACTTCGAGCTCGACGAGGAGGGTACGAAGTTCTCGCACAAGAAGCACATGACCTCGTTCATGCGCCGCTTCGCCCCCGAGGGACTGGCTACCGGCATCGTCTACACCGCGAACCTGCGTTCTCTGCGCCACGTCATCGAGATGCGAACTGCGAAGGGCGCCGAAGAGGAGATCCGCCTCATCTTCAACAAGATCGGTGAAGTCATGCGCGAGGAGGCTCCGGCGGTCTTCGCCGACTACGAAGTCGTCGACGGAGAATGGATCCCCGGCACCCGCAAGGCCTGAGGCTCGCCACCACCAGCCGCACCTGACGCCGACGTCAGACAGATTCCAGGAGGACATGCCATGGCAGATATCTACGCAGCTCAGCTCAACCCCGGCAAGCTCGACGTCGTCAGCGACTGGGTGGCCGAGCAGGATTGGGCCGCTGAGCTCGATCTCGAGGCGAATCCGCTCGAGGCCGTCACGGCGTACCGTTTCGACGACCCCATCGGAGAGGTGGGCATCGAGGTGCACATCGTGCGCAGCGGCGATCAGCTGCTGCAGGTGCCGCTGACCTACCGTGGGGCACCGCTCGACGGCGCCGACGAAGCATTCGTGGCGAACATGGAGCATTCGGTGCTCGGCAAGCGGTGGGTCTACGCCGGCATGGGCGACCCGCTGTTCCGGCAGCGCCTCGACCACACCATCGCCACCGCATCGACCGCGGCGAAGCAGTACCGCGTCGACGCTGAGGGCAATCGGGGAGAGGAGATCACCGATGTGGCCCACGCCTTCGGCACCGGACCGCTGCCGGGTGCCGGCGACGTCGAGATCCTCTACCGCCTGTCGCCCGAATCGCCGGCGGAGAAGTCCGACGCCGGTCTGCTACTCGGTCGGTGGGAGGGCCAGGACACGAACGTCGTCCTCGCCATCATGGTCTGACGGGGATCGGCACTGCCTGATACGGCCCAATCAACTCACCGCGGGGGAGGAACCGGAAGCGATGAGCAGCGACTGCATCTTCTGTCAGATCGTCGCAGGTGACGCGCCGAGTGCGCCGATCGCCGAGACCGCAGCGACGTTGGCGTTCATGGACATCCAGCCAGGGTCGGACGGGCATCTGCTCGTCGTGCCGAAACGGCACAGCACTGATCTGCGGGACATCCCGGCAGACGACCTGGCGGCGGTGGCGCTCGAGTCTCAGCGCATCGCCAAGCACGCCTATTCGGCGTGGGATGCGGACGGCGTCAATCTCCTCAACTGCTGCGGTGCCGATGCCTGGCAGTCGGTCTTCCACTTCCACATGCATGTGATTCCGCGCTACCGGGACAAGGGCAAGGACCGCCTGCGGCTACCGTTCGAACCCGGCGTCCGCGGGGATCAAGAGCTCATCGGCTCCCTGGCCGCGAGCATGCGGGAGTCGCTCGACGCGGAGTGAGTCATTGCCGTGATCGCCGGCGTTGTGCTCGACCTCGCCGAGGCGACGCACAGTGTCCGAGTCCCCGGCCGTTCTCACCGCGCCAGGTCGATGATCGTCATCCCCGCCGCAGCGGCGGGGGAGCCCATGGCCTCCATCGCCGCCGGTGCCTCGTCGAGTCCGATGACAGTGGTGACGAGATCCTGCGGGCGCAGCCGTCCCTGCACGACGAGGTCGACGAGCTCCGGGTACTCGGCCGCGGCCATTCCGTGCGAGCCGAGCACGCTGAGTTCGAGCGCGATCACCCGCGGCAGGTCGACGACCGGTTGGTCGGGCAGCAGACCGATCTGCACGTGCCGGCCCAAGGGTGCCAGAGCTCCGATCGCCGCCCGGATCGTGTCCTCCCGGCCCAGCGCATCGACGGTCACGGCCACCCCGTCAGGATCGGTCGACGCGAACTGCGCGACCACCTCGGCGCTCAGCTCCTCGGGACTGAGATCGCGAGCGTTGACGGTCCGCGCGGCACCGAACTCACGGGCGGACTCCAAGGCCGCATCGCTGACGTCGACGGCCACGACCGTCGCACCGAGGGCACGGGCGATCATGATCGCAGACAGTCCCACCCCGCCGCAGCCGAACACGGCGACCGTCTCGTCCGCGGCAAGCCGAGCCCGTACGCGCAGACCGTGGAAGGCCGTGGCGAATCGGCACCCGAGACCGACGACGGCCGCGGCAGGCAGATCCTCGGGCACGGCCACGAGGTTCGCATCGGCATTGTGGATGACGACCCGCTCCGCCCACGACCCGAAATGCGTGAATCCCGGCTGCGTCTGATCGGGGCACACCTGCGCATTGCCCGAAATGCACCACCGGCAGCTCCCGCACCCGCACACAAAAGGAACGGTCACCCGCTGGCCGGGGCGGAACTGCTCCACACCGACCCCCGCCGAGGCGACCCGACCCACCAGTTCATGCCCGGGTACGTGGGGGAGAGTGATCGTCGAATCGTGGCCGGACCACGCGTGATGATCGCTGCGGCACACCCCGGTGGCTTCGACGTCGATGACGACGCCGGCATCGGGGGCAGTGGGAGCGGGAATCTCCTGCAGCCGAGGGCGGACGGAGAACTGATCGAAGACGATGGCGCGCATAACGCCGATCGTAGGCCGCGTGCCCTGCGCAGGCCGAGCCTGTCCGCTCTGTGGCGGGCGGAGTGACGAGGCGCCTCCGACTCAGCGCTGATGGCTTCCGGCAGCCGCCGACTTCTCAGCGCGGATGAACTCCGGCGACTGCCAAAGCATCGAGCAGTCGAGCCCGCAGCGCCTGCGCCCTGGCCGAAAACGCGCGTTGCCGCTCCATGTACTCGGCCTTGCCCGCCGCGGTCTCGACGGCGACGACCCCGTAGCCCCATCCGCGCAGGTCATAGGGAGAGGCCTCCATGTCCAGAGTGCGGATATCGAGGGCCAGATCGAAGCAGTCGACGACGAGGTCCGAATCGGCGACCGGTGAGATCTTCATCGCCCACTTGTACAGATCCATCCCCGCATGCAGACACCCGGGCTGCTCGTTGCCGACCATGCCCTCACGGCTCGGCTGCAGGGTGTTGAGCGGCCGGGCCGGTGCGGTGAAGAAGCGGAACGCATCATGATGCGAGCACTGGATGCGGTGGCCTTCGACCACGGCATCGGTCTCGGCGGGGCTCAGACGCAGCGGCACCTGCTGATGACGGCGCTGCTCCTCGGTGAGTCGGTAGACCATCGCCCACTCGTGAATGCCGAAACACCCGAAATTCGCCTCCCGATTCAGCGTCGACGACAGCAGGGAGGCGATGAACTTCGCCCCGTCCCCACGATCGGTCCGCCAGGACTCGAGGTCCACCTCGGCGAGATTCCGGTCCTCGTCGATGAGGTACCAACGCCGGTCGAAATATCGGTGATCGGCCGCCTCGGCGAGTTCGACGCGCACCCCCGGCCCGGGATGCCATTTCTTCAGCTGCCCGACCTTGAACGGGTAGTAGGTGAAGAGGAAATCCTCGACCGGATGGGACTCCTGCCGCATCCGCCGTTCGATATGGGCATCCGTGCGTTCGGCGATCCGATCTTCGTGCTCATCACGCAGCCCGCGCCAGTGAGAGGCGGCAATGACACCGTCACCGAGGCGGCCGGCCGGTTCGTCGGTGCGCTTGTTCGCCGCAGCGATCGGGGCCACCGCCGACGAGGCGGTCGCCGCAGCGATCGGGTCGGCAGTCGTGGTCGATGGCGCGGAAGTCACCGCACCATTGTCCCAGACGACGGCCGGGCCCGCATGCGCGCCGGGCCCGGCGATGAGTCGGTCAGCGGCCCGAGCGCTTTGTGCCCTTCGCCGCTGGAGCGTTGAACGGGTCCTCCGGCCACGGGTGCTTCGGGTAGCGACCCCGGTTCTCGGCTCTGACATGGGCATACGCGTTCGCCCAGAACGATGCGAGGTCGGTCGTCACGGCCAAGGGCCTGCGCGCCGGGGAGAGCAGATACATGGTGACCGGCACCCTTCCGTCGCAGATGCGCGGCACTTCGGTCCAGCCGAAGCATTCCTGGAGTTTGACCGCGAGGATCGGGCTCGGGATCTCGGCGCGCTGGGGTGAGGTCGGAGACTCATCGTCGGCTCGGGAGTCGTCGTCCGCTCCGGACGCGGCCTGCGGCTCGATGAGATCGGGGTCTGAGTACTCGAGGCGGATCGCGGATCCGCTGGGCACTGTGATGTGGGTCGGGGCCAACTCGTCGAGCCGGGCCGCTTCGGGCCACGGCAGCAGGCCGCGCAGGGCGGAGACAAGATCGACCCGGGCAGGGTCGGAGCCCTTCGCGATGCGGTCGAGCACATCCGGGCACCACTGATCGAGCGTGGCGGACAGGTGCTCCCACGTCACCTCCGGCCAGGGCTCCCCGACGACCGCGCGGAGCAGACCGAGCCTGGCCCGCAGGTTCTCGAATGCCTCGGACGGCAGCAGAACCTCGCGGGCACCTCGTTCACGCACTGATGCGGCGATGGCGCGGCGTGCGAGCTCGGGCCCGGCCTGGATCGGGGTGGACGTCAGTTCGATCCCGCCGAGGCGGCTGCGCCGAACCGCGCGGACCTTCCCGGACTCGAACGTCGCCGACTCCTCCGTGTGCAGCAGCCCGGCACCGGCGAGTTCCGCGGTATCGACGTCGATGGGCACGGCAGATCGGATGATCGCACGCGAACCGGCCAGACCCACCTCGGCGATGGCCAGCCACCGACTGCCCTGCAGAGAGGAGTCACGCGGCAGGCTCGCCGCAGTGCCCGAAGCCAGCAGATAGTCGGAGTCCGAAGCACTGCGCAGCCGTGCGATCTGCAGGGGATACGACAGTGCCGTGACGAGTCCGAGATCCTCGGGTGTCAAAGATGTGGCGGAATTGCCGCCGCAGTCTCCCGAGCCTCCGCCATCGCCGTCCGAGGCGAATTCGCGGGCGATCGACGCGAACCGTCTGCGGTCCTGAGCGAATCGGGCATCTCTGCTGCGCCGCAGTTGACGCATCAGAGCGGAGAGATCGGCGCCGGGAGCCCGCTGATCGGATTCGATGACGGCGATCGCCTCGGCCGCACGAACGGGGTCGAGCAGCGCTGCCCCGTCGAGGAGGCCGCGTGCCGCCCACACCGAGGCGGGAATCGCCGCGATCACCCGCCCGGTCTCGGTGACGCGGAGATCCGAGACTTCAATTTCCGAAGCATCTGTGGCCACCTCCACGGCCCCCAAAGCCACAAGATTGTCGACCGCCTGCCGCTTGGGGCCGGCCGGCAGCGGATCGGGCAGGAGGGCCTCGTCGCCGCCCCACGTGGCTAGGGCCAACACCGCGGAGGTGAGATCGGAGGTCGCGATTTCGGGTGGAGTGTGCTCGGGCAGGCTCGCCCAACCGGACTCTGACATGCAGCGATACGCGACGCCCGGTCCCTGCCGAGCGGCACGGCCGGAACGCTGCGTGCCCGAAGCCTTCGACTCGCGCATCGTCACCAGCCCCGACATGCGCCGCCGCGTATCCAAGCGCGGCCCCCGGGAGAGCCCGGAATCGACGACGATGCGCACTCCGTCGATCGTCAGCGCCGATTCGGCCACCGACGTCGAGACGATGACCCGCCGGTTCCGCCCCACGCCGGTCGAGCCCGGATCGACCGGGCGCAGGATCGCATCCTGCTCCTTCGCAGGCGTTCGGCCCGTGAGAGTGTGCACCTCGATCGCAGCAGAATCCGAACCACCACCTGCGCTCGCCTCCAGACCTGTGCCCGCCTCGGCACCTGTGCTCGAGCCCACACGACGCCGCACCCGGGAGGCCACCTCGTCGACCTCACGTGCCCCTGGAGCGAAGACGAGCACGTCCCCGGCGACGTTCTCCTCGAGCGCGCGCACCGTCACCGCCGCCAGATGATCAAGGAAATCCCAGGTCACACCTCGCGCATCGAGCGACCGTTCCTTCGCCGGTGCCCACCGGACCTCCAAGGGATGAGTCTCGGCGGCCACCGACAGCAGAGTCGCCGGTGCCTGCGGCCCGTCCCCGAGGCGCGCGGCCCACAGTCGCGCATCCAAGGTCGCAGACATGATGACCACAGCGAGGTCCTCACGCAGATCTGCCAACTCCCGGCACATCGCGAACGCGAGATCCGTATCCAACTGCCGCTCGTGCACCTCATCGAGGATGACTGCCGCGACGCCGGTCAGTTCCGGATCGCGCAGCAGCCGTGACAGGAGCACACCCGTGGTGACGAATTCGATGCGCGTCGCGGTCGTCGTCCGCGACTCACCGCGGACGGTGAAACCCACCACCTCGCCGAGGCGGGTCCCCGTCAACGATGCGAGCCGCCTGGCCGCGGCGCGGGCAGCCATCCGCCGCGGTTGGGTGACGATGATGCGGCCCGGGAGTTCGGCACCAGCCGAACCTCCGGAGAACCGGGCCACGTGCTCGGCGATCATCGGCGGCACCACGGTGGTCTTACCGGTTCCGGGAGGAGCCTCCACGACCACTCGCGGGAAGGGGGCCGCCTCGGCGAGGCTCAGCTCTTCGATGAGCGCGGCGGCGGGCAATCCGGCCCCGATGCGGGCGAGATCGAAGGTGTGCGGGACGTGCGGATCGGGCATGACACCAGTCTCTCAGCAGGGCGGTCAGGCCCGCACATGGGACGCCGCCTGAGGATCTGCGGGGACCCGATCACGGTTCGAGGTGCACCGACGCGCGGAAGGCACCAGGCACTGACTAGACTGGGGCACATGCGTATCGCCAGATTTGTCCATCAGGACGAGCCCAAATACGGAGTCGTCGAAGGTGAAGTCCCGCCGATCACCGACGGCAGCTGGGACACGTCGGGTCTCGAACTCGCCGTTCTCGACTCCGACCCATTCTTCTCTCCGGCCCAATCGACAGGGGAGAGGCTGAAGATCGAGGATGTGCGTCTGGTCAGCCCCATCCTGCCGCGTTCGAAGGTCATCGGCGTCGGCCGCAACTTCGCCGACCATGCCGCCGAGCTCGGCAATGAAGTGCCGGTGTCCCCCCTGACCTTCTTCAAACCCAACACCGCCGTCATCGGCCCCGGCGACCCCATCCGCCTGCCCGCCATCAGCGAATACGTGAGTTATGAGGCCGAACTCGCCGTCATCATCGGCCGGGTGGCCAAAGGTGTGAAGGCCGAGAACGCCAACGACCACGTCCTCGGCTATACCGCCGGAAACGATGTCACCCTGCGCGACATCCAGAAGGCCGACAAGCAGTGGTCACGGGCGAAGGGCTTCGACACCTCCTGCCCGCTGGGCCCGTGGATCGAAACCGAACTCGACGTCGACGACCTGAATATCCGCTCCTGGGTCGACGGAGACATCAAGCAGGACGGGACCACCGCCGACTTCATCTTCGATATCCCGACCCTCATCGAGCACCTGTCCGAGACGATCACCCTGCTGCCCGGCGATGTCATCCTCACCGGAACCCCGGCTGGCGTCGGCCAGATCGTGTCCGGCAACCGCGTCGACATCGCCATCGACGGGCTCGGTGTCCTGTCGAACCCGGTCATGGACGCCTGAGAGCACCACACCAGCAGCGCCACCGCGCACACCACAGACTCACACCCGAGAAGATCACGCAAAGGACAATCGTGAGCGTCACAGTTCGTTTCTGCCCATCACCCACCGGCACCCCGCACGTCGGCATGGTCCGCACAGCCCTATTCAACTGGGCCTACGCCAAGCACACCGGCGGCAAGTTCGTCTTCCGCATCGAAGACACCGACGCGGCACGTGACTCCGAAGAGAGCTTCGGACAGGTCGTCGAGGCCCTCAAATGGCTGGGCCTGGACTGGGACGAAGGCATCGAGGTCGGCGGCGTCAACGGACCCTACCGCCAGTCGCAGCGCGGCGAGATCTACGCCGAGGTCATCGAGAAGCTCAAGGCCGGCGGCCATATCTACGAGTCGTATTCGACGAACGAAGAAGTCGAAGCCCGTCACAAGGCGGCAGGCCGTGACCCGAAGCTCGGCTACGACGGCTACGACCGCGACCTCACCGACGAGCAGAAGGCCGCCTTCCGCGCCGAGGGGCGCGAACCCGTGTGGCGCGTGCGCATGCCCGATGAGGACATCACCTTCACCGACCTCGTGCGCGGAGACATCACCTTCAAGGCCGGAACCGTGCCCGACTTCGTCGTCGTCCGCGCGAACGGCCAGCCCCTGTACACCCTGGTCAACCCCGTCGACGACGCGCTCATGGGCATCACCCACGTGCTCCGCGGCGAAGACATCCTGTCCTCGACCCCGCGTCAGATCGCTCTCTACGAACACCTCAAGGCCATCGGCATCGCCGAGGCGACCCCCGAATTCGGCCACCTGCCCTACGTCATGGGCGAGGGCAACAAGAAGCTGTCGAAGCGGGACCCCGAATCGAACCTGTTCCTCCACCGCGAGAACGGATTCATCCCCGAGGGGCTCATCAACTACCTCGCGCTGCTCGGCTGGTCCATCGGACCCGACCGCGACGTGTTCAGCGTCAAGGAATTCACCGAGGCTTTCGACATCCACGATGTCCTGCCCAACCCGGCCCGCTTCGACGTGAAGAAGGCCACCGCCATCAACGCCGACCACATCCGCCTCCTCGAGCCGGGTGACTTCCGTGACCGTCTGGTGCCCTACCTCCAGGCCGCCGAGGTGCTCCCGGAGTCCCCGACGGATGCTCAGCTGCAGGTCCTCGACGAGGCGGCACCGCTCGTGCAGACCCGCATGAAGCTGCTCGGCGAAGCTCCCGATCTGCTCGCGTTCCTCTTCACCTCGGACACCGACCTGACCATGGCCGAAGACGGACTGAAGACGCTCAAGGACTCCGCCCCCGAGGTGCTCGCCGCCTCCATCGAGGTCCTCGAAGGACTCGACGAGTGGACGACGGCGAAGCTCGAAGAGGTGCTCTCAGTCAAGCTCGTCGACGAGATGGAGATCAAACCGCGCCTGGCCTACGGACCCCTGCGGGTGGCCGTGTCCGGACGCAAGGTCTCCCCGCCGCTGTTCGAGTCGATGGAGATCCTCGGCAAGGACTCCTCGCTGACGCGCCTCAAGGCACTCGCGGCGCAGCTGTGACCATGGTCGAGCAGAAGAACTGGACCCGTGGGGGACTGCACTTCCGTGACGTGACGGTCACCGTGCCCTTCGACCATTTCGGACGGGCCGGGGACGCCGCCTCGGCGGGGGAGAACGCTGTGCCGGCCGCCTCGGGGACGGTGAATCTGCCGGACACGATCGACGTGTTCGCCCGGATCATCGCCACCGAGGCGGACAGCCGGAAACCCTACCTCGTGTACCTGCAGGGCGGGCCCGGCGTGGAAGCCCCGCGCCCGGGCATCGCCGGCGGAGCCAGCGGTTGGGTGAAGCGTGCCCTCGAGGAGTTCCAGGTCGTCATGCTCGACCAGCGCGGAACCGGACGATCGAATCCGATCGGCTCGGTTGATGGGGCCATCACCGGACTGGACACGGTGGGGGAGGACCCGGCCGCGATCGCCGAGGCGCTGTCGTTCTTCCGCGCCGATTCGATCGTCGAAGACGCGGAGATCCTGCGCGGCCACCTCGGGGCGGATACCTGGTCCCTGCTGGGGCAGTCCTTCGGCGGCTTCACGACTCTGCGCTATATCTCCGCGCATTCGAGTGCCCTTCACGAGGTGTACTTCACCGGCGGTCTGCCGGCGATCGGCCTCGATCCGGCGACCGTCTACGGACGGACGTGGGAGGGCATGATCCGCAAGTCCGAGCAGCACTATGCGGCGTTCCCCGGTGACCGTGAGAAGATGCGCAGTCTCGTCGAGCTCGCGTCCGTCGGGGACGGGCTCGCCCTGCCCGGGGGTGCGCGTGCGACTCCGGAGCGGATCCGTCTGCTCGGGCACTTCCTCGGTGCCTCCGATGGTCCGGAGAAGCTGCACTATCTGCTCGACCTCGATTTCTCTTCGGCAGCGTTCCGGCACGACCTCGCCGCGTCTCTGCCGTTCTCGGGGCGCAATCCGCTCTACGCTGTCATCCATGAGTCCTGCTGGGCCGACGGCACGGTGACGAACTGGGCGGCCAGGCGGGCGATGCCCGATGCCGTCCGTGAGGATCCGACGCTGCTGGCCGGCGAACACGCCGGGCCGGAGTCGCTGCACGAAGACCCGGAACTCGCCCCCTTCGCCGAGGTGGCCGAGCTCGTCGCTGCACGTCAGTGGCCTCGTCTCTACGATGTCGACGCTCTGCGGGCCGCCTCGGTGCGCGGTGCTGCGGCAGTCTACTTCGACGACGCCTACGTGCCGGTGGAGTATTCGCTGGCCACGGCCGAGCACCTGTCCGGGGTGCAGCCGTGGGTGACGAACGAGTACGAACACAACGGCCTGCGCGCCGACGGGTACCGAGTCCTCGACCGGCTCATCGGCCTCGCCCGCGGGTGAGGCCGGGGCCCGCCGGGGCAGGCAGACCGAGCCTGCGCGCGCGGGACTACAGGGCCTGTCGGCAGACCGGTCCCGATGAGCGTGGTGTGTTAAGAAGGTCACACTGAAAATGACCCTCTGAGATTTGTCCGGAGGCGGGGTGCTTGTGTAGAGTTATATCTCGTTGCTCAGGGAAATCTCCTCGGGGATGACCTTGAAAAACATTGGGCTATGGTGTAATTGGCAGCACGAGTGATTCTGGTTCATTTAGTCTAGGTTCAAGTCCTGGTAGCCCAGCGGACACAGTCTGGATCAGTCCAGGAGTGTTGTTCTGGCCCCCGTCGTCTAGTGGCCTAGGACGCCGCCCTCTCAAGGCGGTAACGGCAGTTCGAATCTGCTCGGGGGTACGGTTGAGCCCCGCATCGAATTTCGGTGCGGGGCTCACTCTAATTCACGGGCTTTCCTGCACCGTGTCAGCATCCGCGGGTTCAAGATTCATATGCACTGATTGAGATCACCACTTCTGCACATTGAAGCCGCTCCTGCGCCAGAAATACAGGGCGCAGCGAGTCAGCGGGAGACCGAGTCGGCGATGCGCTTCGTGTGCTCGGCCGTCTTGATGTTGGAGACGATGAGCTCGAGCACGAGACGGACGCCGATGACCCACAGCGCCGGAATGATCCAGCCGAAGATGATGGCGATCAGCAGCGGCCAGATGCTGAAGCTCGGGCCGCCGGTCATATATGCCGAGGCCGTACCTGCTGCGATTCCCGTGGTGATGCCGGCGATGATCGTCCCGAGGTACGACAGGACCGCGACCACGATCGCGATGATGTAGATGAAGCCCGCCCACTTCACCGCGATGAAGTTGTCGAAGCGGATGTCGAACAGCGACTTGAAGAACCCGGCCTGCTGGGGTGTCGACTGCGGAGCCTGACCATACGCTGGCTGACCGTACGCGGGCTGACCGTAGGCCTGCTGCTGTGCCGCTCCCTGCGAGTAGGCGCCCTGCTGATAGGGATCCTGCTGGTAGGCACCGGGCTGGGAATATCCGCCCTGCTGGTACTGCTGCCCCTGTGCCTGATAGGCATTGGGATCGTAGGTGCCCTGCTGATAGGTGGGCTGGTCGGGCTGGAACTGTGCGTTCTGACCCTGTTGCGCTGCCTGATCGTCCTGGCCTGGCTGGTCGGGCTGGGCGTTCTCAGGCTGGTCTCCCGCGCCGGGGTTCTGGCCGTCGAGGTTCTGCTCAGCCGAGCTGCTGTTCGGGTCGTTCGGGTTCTGTGGTGTCGACATGGTGTCCCTCTCGAGAATGGAACGCACCCAGGGCAGGGCACGCTCGCCTGATATCTGCCTGTCATCGCAACCTATCAGGATGCGCCGATCCGCGGCAGGGCGACTGTCATTTTGGAAGGAAGCACGAAGTGTTGACTCAGCCCGTAGCTCGTAGCTCGTAGCTCGTAGCCCGTAGCCCGTAGCCCGTAGCCCGCAGGTCGAGGCTGAGGTGGGAGGTGCTAGGTGTCGGAGTCGGCAGAAGCACCGTCAGGAGCGGCCGAACCGCTGCCTGAGATAGGCGAGCCCGAATCGGCAATCCCGTCGTCGACCCTGGTCAAAGCGATGCTCCACTCGACGGCAAGCTCGTCACCGGGGGCGACGACGTCGAAGGCCTCGCCGGCCGCGCCGGCGGCGAACGCATTCGGAGGGCACGTCATCGGCTCGATCGCAATCGCCCGACGAGCCAGATCCTCATTCAGGCCGTCGCCCGTGCACGCTTGCCAGGTGCGGAACCCCGGCCCCATCCCGACGACGACCTCGCGCAGATCGGCACCCTTCAGTCGTGCCCGAGACCACCCGTCGTCCCCGCGCCGAGGTGAGTCGTACGCATCATCGAGGATCGTTCCGCCGATCAGGCGCAGCGCCCGGAAGTCCTTGCACACCATGCACGCGGAATCACCGGAGGCATGATCGGCCGGAACCGCGGTGCCGTCATCGAAGGGGCGCACGGCGGTGGGGATGAGCCGCTCATCGGTCTCATACCAGTGGGCAGCGGGAATGACGAGCTGAGCCTCGTCGACGAGTTCACCGTCCCCGGGCGAGAGCCACGGGTGAAATCCGAAACCGAACGGCGCGGGAGCCGACCCCGTGTTGCGGGCACGTGCGCGCATGCGCAGCTCCGCCTCGGCGAGTTCGACATCCACCCGCAGGCCGAACGCGAAGGGATACCCCTCTGTCGGCTCCAGCGAGTATTCGAGACTGACCGTCGACTCGGTGCGCTCGACCACGGACCATTCGACGTCGGCGACGAGGCCATGCAGAGCAGTATCCCGCTCGGGCTCGGTGATCGGCAGCCGGTGGCTGTCGCCGGCGAAGTCGTAACGACCCCCATCGATCCGATTCGGCCAGGGAGCGAGCACGGCCCCGTCGAAGGCATTCATCGGCACCACGATCGGCCGATCGCCGACGCTGAAGCGAACCAGGCTCGCGCCGATGGGGGACATGACCGCCGTTGACTCGCCACAGGCGAGTTCGATGGTGGCGGTCATGGGTCTCCAAAGGGGCTCGAGTGCGGGAGGTGCGGTTGCAGGTATTGTACGCCGACCGCGCCCAATCGAGCCGCCAGGTGTTAGCATTATGATCGAAAATGATAACTTTTGGGAGGTCTGATGCCGGCGTCGCATCAAAAGGCGAACCTGTCCGATGGTCGTGAGATCCTGTTCTTCCAGGACCCCGACTCACATGTACCGACGATCGTCGCTGACCCCCGGCCGAAGGATTCGCGACCCGACAGCGGCACCCTGCGCTTCGACCTCCTCACCGGAGAATGGGTCGCCGTGGCCACGCACCGGCAGACCCGCACCCACCTGCCCGCCGCCGCCGAATGTCCGCTGTGCCCGTCGACGCCGGACCGTCCGACGGAGATCCCGGCCGCGGAATTCGACGTCGCCGTCTTCGAGAATCGCTTCCCCTCCCTCGGCCCCGGCCTCGGTGATGTTCCGTCCCATCAGGAGGTCGACACCGCTTTCGCCGAGGCGGCCGCCGACTCCGCCGAAACCGTGACCTCTGCGCTGTCGGGACCGGGATACGGCCGCTGCGAAGTCGTCGTCTTCTCCGCGGAGCACACCGGCTCCTTCGCAGGACTCGGCACCGCACGCGCCCGCACCGTCATCGACGCCTGGGCCGACCGGACCGCAGAACTCTCAGCCCTGCCGGGCATCGAACAGGTCTTCATGTTCGAGAACCGCGGGGAGGAGATCGGGGTGACGATGAACCATCCGCACGGACAGATCTATGCTTACCCCTATGTCACCCCGCACACCGCGATCACCTCGGCCCGGGCGCATGACCACCTGCGCCGGACCGGACGACCGCTGCTCGGCGATGTGCTCGCCTTCGAACGCGAGGCGGGGGAGCGGATGATTCTTGAGACCGATCACTTCTCCGCGTTCGTGCCCTTCGCGGCCCGCTGGCCGATCGAAGTCCACCTCGTTCCGCACCGCCAGGTGGGAAGCGTCGACGAGCTCGACGACACCGAACGCGACGACCTGGCGCGCGTCTATCCGGAGGTGCTGCGACGCATCGACGGACTCTACCCGAGCCCCACACCGTATATCGCGGCCTGGCACCAGGCGCCGGTCAACAGTGCCGACCGCAGCGCCGAATGGCTCCGCCTCGAGATCACGAGCCCGCGGAGGGCTGAGAACAAGCTGAAGTTCCTCGCCGGTTCGGAGGCAGCGATGGGCGCCTTCGTCGGCGACGTCTCCGCCGAGGAGACCGCAGCCAGGCTGCGTGCGGTGACCCCGGATCCCCTCGCCGGACCCGCGGATTCCCTCGCCGAGGCGGAGGCCGGTCGATGAACGCCGAGACGTCGACGACGGTGGCCGCGCCGACCCCCGAGCACCTCGCCGAGGAGTTCGAGGCCCTGTTCGGGTACCGGCCGCTCGGATCCTTCCGTGCGCCCGGGCGGGTGAACGTCATCGGCGAACACACCGACTACAACTTGGGCTTCGTCCTGCCCATCGCCATCGATCGGGCCGTGTACGTCGCCATCGGCCGGCGACCCGACAACTTCGCTGACGGGCGAGACGTGGACGTGGCGGGTCGCCGGGGCGAGCACAACGCAGAGGACACGGGAACCGTGGAGCCGCCTCGGTGCGGGGAGAGCATCCGCATCGTCTCCGACCATCGCGATGACACCGGCCAGCGTCTGTCCGGCCAGTTCGCGGCCGCTGACCTTTCGCCGGGTGCCCTGCCCGGCTGGCTGAGCCACCCCGCGGGCGTCGTCGACGAGATCGCGAAGACCACGGGCACGATCGTCGGCGGAGTCGACCTCTATATCGAATCCACCGTGCCCGTCGGTGCCGGACTGTCGTCATCGCACGCACTCGAAGTTGCGGTGCTCATCGCCCTCGACGAGGTGTTCGGCCTCGGCCTCGACGACCGAGAGAAGGTCCTGCTGACACAGCGAGCCGAAAACGACTTCGTCGGTGCGCCGACGGGAATCGTCGACCAAGCTGCGTCGATCATGACCGAGGCCGGGCATGCGCTCTTCCTCGACTGCCGTGACCTCAGCGCTCGCCAGATTCCCTTCGACCTCGACGCCGAGGGGCTGCGACTCCTCGTCATCGACTCGAAGGTCTCGCACTCGCACAGCGAAAGCGGGTACGGCGCCCGGCGGAGGACCTGTGAGGAGTCCGCCGCGATCGTCGGCGTCGACAGCCTGCGGGAACTCGCCGACGACGTCGACCTGAGCGAACTGACCGAGGAGCAGCGCAAGCGCGTGCGACACGTCATCGCCGAAAACGCTCGGGTCCGCGCCACCGTCGAACTGCTCGAGGACAACGAGCGATCAACCGGCGACGAACATGACGCGCGCATCCGTGCCCTCGGCGATCTGCTGGTGGCCTCCCACGAATCCCTGGCACACGACTACGAGGTCTCCTGCGTCGAACTCGATGTGGCGGTGGCGGCCGCGATGGGAGCGGGGGCACTCGGAGCGCGGATGATCGGCGGCGGCTTCGGCGGTTCGGCGATCGCGCTCATCCACGCGGACCGGGTCGACGCAGTCGGCGACGCGGTCACCGCGGCATTCGCCGAACACGGCTACCGGACGCCGGACATCTTCGCCGTCAGCGCGGGGCGGGGCGCGGCTCGGTTCGACTGAGCGATGATCCTTCGGGGACGCTGGCTGTTGTGGTCCGGGCAGGCGTTGACCACCCGAACCTCCACGGTTCATGCTTGAACCTCAGGTGAGGATGGACTCGGAGGGGCGGGGGAGCGGCATGGATAACTGCGACGTCAATGGGGTGAGCCTCGGCGTCGAGGAGTTCGGCGAGGCTGATGCGCCGCTGGTTCTCTGTCTCGGCGCTCCGACGATGCTGTCCTGGCCCGATGCCCTGTGCGTGCAGCTGGCTGCGCAGGGACGCCACGTCGTGCGCTGCGACCTTCGCGATGCCGGAGCTTCGAGCCATGGTGACCTCGAATCACCGGACTACACTCTGCGGGACCTCGCCGCCGATGCCGCCGAGCTCGCTCGGGCCTTCGACGGCCGACCCGCTCATCTGGCGGGAATCGGCATCAGCGGAATGGTTGCGCAGGTCGCGGCTCTCGACCATCCGGATGCGTTCTCGGCACTCACTCTCATCGGCACCCGACCGGTAGCGCCCGGGCCCGTCGACGACGATCTGCCGGATCATGATGAGGCCACGATGGGCCCGCTCTTCGCCCGACCGCAGCCGGACTGGACGGACGTCGACTCGGTGGCGGACTTCATGGTCGAAGGTGCGAAGATTCTCGGCGACGACCCCGCGGAGGCCCGCGACGTCGCAGCCCGGATCTGGGGACGGACGCAAGGCGATGACCCGGAGTCTCACTTGGCCGATCAGCTGGGAATGGTGTTCTCCCGCCTCGACTGCCGGCCACGCTGGCGAGAACGACTGCCGCAGCTGCGGGTGCCGACGTTGGTCGTGCACGGTCGACTCGATCCGTTCTTTCCTGTCGGCAATGGAGAGGCGCTCGCACGGGAGATTCCCGGGGCCCGACTGCTGACCCTCGAGAATGCCTCGCGGGCCGTTCCGGCCGCGGACGTCCCTGAGGTCGTCGGCGCGATGGCCGCGCTCTGATCCGTTGCCTGCGCCCTGAGCCCGCACCACCTGGACTCGGGCTTGGGCCGCCTCGGCGACGGAGTCAGTCTGGTCCGATCTCCGAATGCGAGGGCGGGTGTCAGTCGGTGCCAGGCGCGCCTGCGGCGTCGTCGGGTGTCTCGACGATGCGGAGCGGACGCAGCCGCGCCCAGATGAGGAAGACGGCCGCGGCGATGACGAGACCGATCCCGGTCCATAGGTTCGCATCGACCCCGCCGGTGCGCTCGGCTTCGTCGGGAGTGAAGCCGACGATTCCGGCGATCGTGAGGATGATGCCGAAGATCGCCAACAGCGCACCGATGAAGTTGCGGACGTCGAAGGCGCCTGCGGTCTTGGTCTGTTCGTTGGAATTGCTCATGGGAATCACGGGCTCCTTCAGCCGAATGTCACGTTGAGGATGATGACGAGCACCAGGGCGACACCCGCGACGGGCACGGGGCGCTTCCAGAACGGCGCCTTCGGTTCGCCGAGGTCCTCGAAGTCGGACTTCGGGGTCTCCGAGTAGACGAGTCCGCGCAGCTCCGCAGCCGGCTTCGGCGTGGTGAACAGGGTGACGATCACCGACAGGACGATGTCGACGACGAACGCCGTGCTGGCCGCGAGGAATGCGGCACCCTGACCGGGCAGGTCGAGGACTCCGGTCTCGGCGAGGATGAACACGAACACGGCAGACAGCGTGCCGCCGACGAGGCCGACCCAACCGGCGGTCGCCGACATCCGCTTCCAGAACATACCGAGGATGAACGTGGCGAACAGGGGGGCGTTGAAGAAGCCGAACAGCGTCTGCAGGTAGTCCATGAGGTTGGAGAAGTTGCCCGCGATGAGAGCGGTGAAGATCGCCACGACGCAGGCGCCGATCGTCGCCCACCGGCCGATCTTGAGGTAGTAGTCGTCCTCGCGGTCCTTGACCACGTACTGCTGCCACAGGTCGTAGCTGAAGACCGTGTTGAACGCGGAGATGTTCGCGGCCATGCCGGCCATGAACGCGGCGAGCAGGCCGGCGATCGCCACACCGAGGAGACCGTTGGGCAGGACCTCGCGCATGAGCAGCAGGAGCGCATCGTTGTACGTCACGCCCGTCTGTTCGAGCGCGGTCGCCTCGTCGATGGAGGCCGAGATCTCCTTGAACTGCGTCATCTGCGGCACGAGCACCGCGGCGATCATGCCGGGGACGACGACGATGAAGGGGATGAGCATCTTCGGGAACGCGCCGATGATCGGCGTCAGGCGCGCGGCGTTGATCGACTTCGAGGCCATGGCGCGCTGGACCTCGACGAAGTTCGTCGTCCAGTAGCCGAAGGACAGCACGAAGCCGAGGCCGAAGACGATGCCGACGACCGAGAGCACGGGGTTCGAGAAGCCGGAGAGCTGCTCGCCCGGCCAGCTGCTCAGCTGTTCGGCGCCGAGCATTCCGTCATTGCTCACCTTGTCGACGAGTCCGTCCCAACCGCCGACGCGGTTGAGGCCGATGAGGGTGAGCGGCAGGAGAGCTGCGACGATGACGAAGAACTGCAGCACCTCGTTGTAGATGGCCGCGCTCAGCCCGCCGAGGGTGATGTAGGACAGGACGATGGCGGCGGCGACGATGAGGGTGATCCACAGGGGCCAGCCGAGCAGGCGGTTGACGATCGTGCCCAGCAGGAACAGGTTGACGCCGGCGATGAGCAGCTGTGCGACGGCGAACGACAGGGCGTTGACGAGGTGGGCGCCCGTGCCGAAGCGTCTGCGCATGAACTCCGGAACCGACCGGACCTTCGAGCCGTAGTAGAAGGGCATCATCACGACACCGAGGAACAGCATCGCCGGGACCGCGCCGATCCAGAAGTAGTGCATCGTCGGCATGCCGTATTGGGCGCCCGTGGCGGACATGCCCATGATCTCCACGGCGCCGAGGTTGGCCGACACGAACGCGAGAGCCGTGACCCAGGCCGGAAGGCTCCGTCCGGAGAGGAGGAACTCGATGCTCGAGGAGATCCCGCGTTTGGCGAACCACCCGATGCCGAGGACGAAAATGAAGTAGATCGCTATCAGCAGATAGTCGATCCACTGTGCGTCCAAGCGGATTGCTTCCAAGGTTCCTCCATATGCGTCAGTGCACGGCTTCAAAATGCGTCAATGCATGGATGCGTGTGGTGTGCGACACCCGAGTGGACACTTTAGAGGATTGTGAGCCTGATCGCTAGTGATCGAACTTGAACATTTCTGATCGTTTGCCCGGCTGGTCAGACGACCTCGACCTCGACGCCTGCCTCGCGCAGGGCCGTGAGCTCGGATTCAGAGCTCTTCGAATCGGTGATGAGCTGCTGGATCTGTTCGGTCGGGACGGTGAGCACCGACGACCGGAGCCCGACCTTCGTGTGATCGACGAGCGCGGTGACGCGTCCCGCCCCGGCGGCCATCGCCCGATCCGTGTCGGCGACGGGGAACGCCGGCGTCGACAGACCGAAGTCCGCGGCCAGACCGTTGCCGGAGAGGAAGACGGTGTCGGCGCGCAGCCCGAGCAGCTGAGACACCGTGCCGCCGCCGACGAAGGCGCGAATGGAATGGCGCAGCAGACCGCCGACGACGATGACCTCGTTGTCGGGGGAGGAGACCATGGCCTCGGCGACGAGCAGCGAATTCGTCACCACGCGCAGACCCGAACGCGTCACGAGCTCCTTGGCCAACAGCTCGGTCGTCGTTCCCGGCCCGAGCGCCACGACATCGCCGTTGCGCACCTGCGCCGCCGCAGCGCGCGCGATCGCAGTCTTCTCGGCCAGCGCCTGCTCGAGCTTCTCCGCATAGCTCGACTCCCGCGCGCTCGAGGCAAGCACGGCACCGCCATGGGTGCGAATGAGCCTGCCCTCCTCGGCGAGCTGATCGAGGTCACGGCGGATGGTCACGGCCGAGGTGTCGAGCTTCTCCGACAGGGAGGTGATGGAGACGGCGCCGTCTCTCTCGATCGTGTCGACGATGATATTGCGCCTCTGGGCGGCGATCATGGGCCGCTCAGCCGCGCACGAGTGCTTCGGTCAGCGCACGCGCGGCGTCGATGACCGACTTCGCGTGCAGCCGACCCGGCTGGCGGGTGAGCCGGTCGACCGGTCCGGAGATCGAGACCGCGGCGACCACGCGGTTGCTCGGCCCGCGCACGGGGGCCGACACCGAGGCGACGCCGCGCTCGCGTTCGGCGATCGACTGAGCCCAGCCTCGGCGACGGACCCCGGAGAGCATGGTCGCGGAGAACCGGGCACCGCGCAGGCCCGTGTGCAGACGGTCCGGCTCCTCCCAGGCCAGCAGCACCTGAGCGGCAGAGCCGGCGCGCATCGACAGGGTCGCACCGATCGGCACGGAGTCGCGCAGACCCACGGGGCGCTCGGCCGCGGCCACGCACAGACGCAGATCGCCCTGGCGGCGGAAGAGCTGAGCGGACTCACCCGTCTGATCGCGCAGCTGACCCAGAACGGGCCCGGCCGCGGCCAGCAGGCGGTCCTCGCCGGCGGCCGAGGACAGCTCGGCCAGGCGCGGCCCGAGGACGAAGCGTCCCTGCAGGTCGCGGCCGACGATGCGGTGGAATTCAAGGGCAACAGCCAGGCGGTGGGCAGTGGGGCGTGCCAGTCCGGTCAGCGTCACCAACTCGGCGAGAGAGGCGGGGCCGGCCTCAAGTGCGGAGAGAACCATTGCGGCCTTGTCGATGACCCCGACGCCGCTACCATTGCTTGTCATAGGCACCATTGTGCGCGTCTCAGTGGGCGAGATGCAAGTTCGCATTGCGATACGGGCGAGTAGATTTCGAATACGCACTCACTCCAGTGCGCACATCGCAATTCATCGACGCGCCGTACCTCGGCCCGTCAGGTCTACATCGGGTGCAGAGATCCCTGCACCGGCGGGAGGAACCATGCCACGCACATTGGCCGAGAAGGTCTGGGCCGATCACGTCGTCTCACGAGGTGTTGACGGTGCGCCGGACCTTATCTACATCGACCTCCACCTCGTCCACGAGGTGACCAGCCCGCAGGCCTTCGACGGACTCCGACTCGCCGGGCGCCCCGTGCGCCGCCCCGACCTCACCATCGCCACCGAGGACCACAACACCCCAACGTGGGACATCGACAAGCCGATCGCCGAACCCACCTCGGCCACGCAGATCAACACGCTGCGCAAGAACGCTGAGGAATTCGGCATCCGCCTGCACAGCCTCGGCGATGCCGACCAGGGCATCGTCCACGTCGTGGGACCGCAGCTGGGCCTGACCCAGCCGGGCACCACCGTCGTCTGCGGCGACTCGCACACCTCCACCCACGGCGCCTTCGGTGCGCTCGCCTTCGGTATCGGCACCTCCGAGGTCGAACACGTGCTCGCCACCCAGACGCTGAGTATCAAGCCCTTCAAGACGATGTCGATCACCGTCGACGGCGATCTGCCCGAGGGCTCGAGCGCCAAGGACATCATCCTCGCGATCATCGCGAAGATCGGCACCGGCGGGGGACAGGGCTACGTGCTCGAATACCGCGGTTCGGCCATCCGCCAGCTGTCGATGGAAGCCCGGATGACGATCTGCAACATGTCGATCGAAGCCGGCGCCCGCGCCGGAATGGTCGCCCCCGATGAGACGACCTTCGACTACGTCAAGGGCCGACCGCATGCCCCCGAGGGCGAAGACTGGGACGCGGCCGTCGAGTACTGGAAGACCCTGTACACCGACGAAGGCGCGGAATTCGACGCCGAGGTGGTCCTCAAGGCCGAAGACATCGAACCGTTCGTCACGTGGGGCACGAACCCCGGCCAGGGCCTGCCGCTGTCGGCTTCCGTGCCCAGCCCCGACGACTTTCATGATGAGAACGACAAGGCGGCCGCAGCCAATGCGCTGGCCTATATGGGGCTGACCCCGGGCACGCCGCTGCGCGAGATCGAAGTCGACACCGTCTTCCTCGGCTCCTGCACGAACTCCCGGATCGAAGATCTCCGGGCCGCCGCCGAGGTGGTCCGCGGACGCAAGAAGGCCGAGAACGTCCGCTTCATGGTCGTCCCCGGCTCCGCGAAAGTCCGCCTCCAGGCCGAAGACGAGGGCCTCGACGTCATCTTCAAGGACTTCGGCGGCGAATGGCGCTTCGCCGGCTGCTCGATGTGTCTGGGCATGAACCCCGACCAGCTGGCCGACGGCGAACGCTGCGCCTCGACCTCGAACCGCAACTTCGAGGGCCGCCAGGGCAAGGGCGGACGCACCCACCTGGTCTCCCCGCTCGTGGCCGCGGCCACCGCAGTGCGCGGCACCCTGTCCTCACCGGGTGACGTCGCCGACCTCCCGCGGGACGCCGAACCCGTGGAATGGGCCGACGACCGCCTGTCCCTGACCCTGACGCCCGTCTCGACGAACGACTGAAGTAGGAGGAGACCGCCATGGAAGCGTTCACCACCCACACCGGCATCGGCGTTCCTCTGCGCCGATCCAATATCGACACCGACCAGATCATCCCCGCGAAGTTCCTCAAGCGCGTCACCCGCACGGGCTTCGAAGACGCCCTGTTCTACCGCTGGCGGACCAGTGACGACTTCGTCCTCAACGACCCGAACTTCGCGTCCGGCTCCGTCCTCGTCGCCGGCCCCGATTTCGGCACCGGATCCTCGCGTGAACACGCCGTCTGGGCGCTCAAGGACTATGGCTTCCGCGTCGTCCTGTCCTCTCGCTTCGGCGACATCTTCCGGGGCAACTCCGGCAAGGAGGGCCTGCTGGCCGCCCAGCTGGAACAGGCCGACATCGAACTGATCTGGAAGATCCTCGAGAACCATCCCGGCACCCCGATCACCGTGGATCTGAACGAGAAGACCGTGACATGCGACACCGTCACCGTGTCCTTCCAGATCGACGACTACACGCGCTGGCGCCTGCTCGAAGGTCACGACGACATCAGCCTCACCCTGGCCAGGGAAGACGAGATCGTCGCCTACGAATCCTCCCGCTTCGCCTTCAAGCCCACGACCCTGCCCGCCAAGGTCTGACCCTCGCCGAGGCGGCCCACCGCCGCCATCGGACCCCCACCGAGGCGGCCCGCCGCCACGGTCGGACGCGACCTCGGCGCCGGCTCAAGCGAATCGGTGGGATACCGTCGGCTGGGTTAGTCTAGGACGGTGCCCGCCGCAATCAGCGGGCACCGTCTCCGGGTGGAAGCCCGCCCGGATCCGATCATCGGAATCAGGGAGGAACATGCTCGAAGTACGTGGGGGAAACCCGCTGGACGGCACCGTCCGCGTCCGCGGCGCCAAGAACCTGGTGCCCAAGGCGATGGTGGCCTCTCTGCTCGGCGAGACCCCGTCCGTGCTGCGCGGCGTGCCCCAGATCCGCGACGTCGAGATCGTCACCGGACTCCTCGAACTCCACGGAGTCCGCGTCACCTCCGGCCCCGACGGAGACCAGCCCGACGGCGAACTCCATCTCGACCCGGCCGAAGTGGCTCAGGGCTCGATCGTCGACATCGACGCCCACGCCGGATCCTCACGTATCCCGATCCTCTTCTGCGGACCTCTCCTGCACAGCCTCGGCCAGGCATTCATCCCCGACCTCGGCGGCTGCCATATCGGCGACCGCCCCATCAACTTCCACCTCGATGTGCTCCGCAAGTTCGGAGCCGAGGTCGACAAGACCCCCGGCGGCATCATGCTCAAGGCGCACAGCCGCCTGCAGGGAACCAAGGTCGAACTGCCCTATCCCTCCGTCGGAGCCACCGAACAGGTGCTGCTGACGGCGGTGCGCGCCGAAGGCGTGACCGAGCTGCGGGGTGCGGCCATCGAACCGGAGATCATGGATCTCATCGCGCTGCTGCAGAAGATGGGCGCGATCATCACCGTCGACACCGAGCGTGTGGTGCGCATCGAAGGCGTCGACACCCTCCGTGGGTTCATCCACCGCGCCCTGCCCGACCGCAACGAGACCGCGTCCTGGGCCTCGGCGGCACTCGCCACCGGCGGAGACATCTTCGTCGCAGGCGCCAGCCAGCCGGAGCTCATCACCTTCCTCAACGTCTTCCGCAAGATCGGCGGCGAATTCGAGGTGCAGGAGAACGGCATCCGCTTCCGCCATCCCGGCGGCAAACTCCGATCCTTCGCGTTGGAGACCGACGTCCACCCCGGCTTCATGACCGACTGGCAGCAGCCGCTGGTCGTCGCGATGACTCAGGCCGAGGGGCTGTCGATCATCCATGAGACCGTGTACGAGAACCGGTTCGGCTTCACCGACGCCCTGCGTGATATGGGTGCGCAGATCCAGCTCTACCGCGAATGCCTCGGCGGCACCCCCTGCCGCTTCGGGAGGCGGAACTACCAGCACTCGGCCGTGATCTCGGGGCCCACCGGCCTCACGGGCACCCGCATCGACGTCCCCGATCTGCGCGGCGGCTTCAGCCACCTCATCGCCGCGCTGGCCGCCCGTGGCACGAGCGAAGTCCATGGCATCGAACTCATCAACCGCGGCTACGAGAACTTCCTCGACAAGCTCATCGGACTCGGCGCCGAGGTGTCCGCATGAGGGCTGAACCCTCGCCCCGGGCCGCCCACGAGCCGAAGCCCCTCGTCGCGTTCGACCCCGCCTCGGTGCGCTCGCAGAACCGGGCGGGCACCGTCGCCGCCACGGCGGCCTTCGGACTCATGCGCACGGCCACGAGGATGAGCGTGCGGGGGACCGAGCACCTGCCGCCGGCCGGGACGGGCATCATCGCCGCCGCGTACCACGCCAACCATCTCGACCCGATCCTCGTGGGACTGGCGCTCAAGCGCCACGGACGGATGCCGCACTTCCTCGCGAAGTCGACACTGTTCACAGGTGCCCTGGGCGTCATCCTCAAGCGCATCGGGCAGATCCCGGTGCTGCGCGCCTCGGCGCAGGCCGGGGACTCCCTGGCATATGCGAAACAGGCCCTGGCCAACGGGCAGACCGTCGTCATCTATCCCGAGGGCACCTTGACGAAGGACCCGCAGCTGTGGCCGCAGCACTTCAAGACCGGCACCGCTCGGCTGGCGCTCGAGACCGGAGCCCCGATCATCCCCGTCGCCCATTGGGGACTGGACACGGTCTACCCGCGCGGACAGAAGAAGGTCCGCTTCCGTCCCTTCAGCCACGACTCGGTCGTCGCCTTCGGTCCCGCCATCGACTATTCGGATCTGTGGGATCGCCGGGATGAGAAGAAGACGATGGGCGACCTCTCCCAACGAGTGAAGAACACCGTGGCGGCGATGGTGGCCGAACTGTCCGAACGCGAACTGCCGCAGCGTTTCACAGCTAAGGAGTCTGGCGAATGAGCGTCGACAAGATCACCGTCCTCGGAGCCGGATCGTGGGGAACCACCTACGCCGCGGTCATCGCCGACGCCGGTTTCCCCGTCACCCTGTGGGCTCGCCGCCCCGAGGTCGCCGCGGAGATCAACTCCACGCACACCAATGAGCGCTATCTGGGCGAACGGGTTCTGCCCGAGGGGCTGAGCGCCACCCCTGACGACATCGCCGCCGTCACCGATGCCGAGGTCATCGTCCTCGCCGTCCCCGCCCAGACCCTGCGGGAGAACCTCACCCGCTGGAAGCCGCACCTGCGTGAGGGGGTGAAGCTCGTGAGCCTGATGAAGGGCATCGAGGTCGACACAGGAAAGCGCATGTCCGAGGTCATCGCCGAGGTCGCCGAGGTCGCCGAATCCCAGATCGCCGTCGTCTCGGGCCCGAACCTCGCCCGTGAGATCGCCGACCGGCAGCCCACCGCCACCGTCGTCGCCTCGTCCGACATCACCACCGCCGAGGTGGTCGCGGAGATCAGCGCGAACGCGTACTTCCGGCCGTATACGAACACCGATGTCGTCGGCGTCGAGATCGGCGGTGCGATCAAGAACATCATCGCCCTGTCCGTGGGCATCGCCGACGGGCAGAAGCTCGGCGACAACTCGAAGGCCTCGATCATCACCCGCGGTCTCGCCGAAACCTCTCGCCTGGCCGCGGCCATGGGCGCCGAGGCGCACACTCTGTCCGGGCTCGCCGGACTCGGCGACCTCGTGGCCACCTGCGCCTCGCCCCTGTCACGCAACCGCACCTTCGGGCGCCACCTCGGTGAGGGAATGAGCCTCGAGGACGTCATCGCCCACACCTCACAGACAGCCGAGGGTGTGAAATCCGCCCCCGCCGTCCTCTCCCTGGGCCGACGCAACGGCGTCGACCTGCCCATCACCGAGGCGGTCTGCGCAGTGCTGAACGGACAGCTGCAGGTTGACGAACTCGCCGGATTGCTGTTGTCTCGGAAACGTAAGCACGAAGGACCGCCAGCCTGAGGCGAAGCCCGTCTCAGGCCGATCGCTGGACAATAAGGAGCACCCATGAGCGCCAACTCACCGTTCTTCAACCTTCCCGAACTTCCGACCTTCACGCTGACCAGCACCGACATCGACGACGGTGGAGTGCTCAGCGGCCCCCAGCTCTCCGGCGCCATGGGCGTGCCCGGCGGTGAGGACGTCTCCCCGCAGCTGTCGTGGTCCGGTTTCCCAGCAGAGACCAAGGCCTTCGCCGTGACCTGCTATGACCCCGACGCTCCGACGGGGTCGGGCTTCTGGCACTGGGTCGTCACGGACCTCGACGCCTCGGTGACGAGCCTGGAGGCCAATGCCGGCGATCCGGCCGCCGACCTCCTGCCCGGCGGAGCCGTGACTCTGCGCAACGATGCCGGCGAACCCCGCTTCGTCGGTGCCGCCCCGCCGCAGGGCCACGGACCGCACCGTTACTTCTTCATCGTCACCGCTCTGGCCGAACCGCTGGGCATCGACGAATCCGCGTCACCTGCCTTCGCCGGCTTCAACATGTTCTTCAAGGGCATCGGCCGCGCGTGGCTGGAATGCACGTTCGAGGTCAAGTGAGCTAGAGTCTTTCAGTCCGCGCACACCTGACCTTCTGTGCGCACCCCGTGTCCGGTCCCAGTGCGCGGGAGTACCAGTTCAAAGGAAACTCATGGCAGACAACGATCACCGGCCCCGTGTCGCAGTCCTCTTCGGAGGCCGTTCGAGTGAGCACTCCGTCAGCTGCGTCACCGCGGCCGGAGTGATCGGTGCCATCGACTCCCAGGCCTTCGACGTCCTGCCGATCGGCATCACGAAGACCGGCGTGTGGCGAGTCGTCGACGACTGGGCGAGCATGCGCTTCGATCCCGAAGCCATGCCCGAAGTCACGGACGACGGCACCGAGGTGATTCCTCCGGTCTCCGCCGACGGGGCTCCTTTGCTGCACCGGGATGCCGAGGGCACCTACACCGAACTGGGTGCGGTCGACGTGTTCTTCCCTCTCCTGCACGGACGCTTCGGTGAGGACGGAACCCTGCAGGGACTGTTCGAACTCAGCGACACGGCGTTCGTCGGCTCCGGAGTGTTCTCCTCCGCTGCGAGCATGGACAAACACTTCACGAAGTCGCTCATGGCTCAGGCCGGCATCCCCACCTGCCCGTGGGAGCTTGTGACCGAGACGATGTGGGCCGCAGACCGCGCCGAGGCGGAGAACCGTGTGGCCGGGCTCGGCCTGCCCGTCTTCGTCAAACCCGCCCGCGCCGGATCGTCCATGGGAGTCAGCCGGGTCGCCGAGGCCGCCGACCTCGAAGCCGCCCTGCTCGGTGCCTTCGAACACGACTCCAAAGTCATCGTCGAACCCGAAGTCAGCGGCCGTGAGGTCGAATGCGCCGTGCTCGGTTCCGTCTATGACACGGAGCTGCGCGTGTCCGCACCGGGGGAGATCCGCGTGAGCGGAGATCATTCCTTCTACGATTTCGATGCCAAGTACCTCGACCTCGCCGCCGCTGAGGTCACGTGTCCGGCCGACCTCGACGAGACGGTGACGGCCCGGGTTCGGGAGCTGGCCGCCTCGGTGTTCCGCCTCTTCGACTGCACCGGACTCGCCCGCGTCGACACTTTCGTCACGGACACCGGAGACGTCGTCATCAACGAACTCAACACCCTGCCCGGGTTCACCCCCACCTCGGCGTACCCGTTCATGTGGGCGCAGTCGGGACTCGACTACTCCGAACTCATCGGCGAACTCATCTCGATCGCCCTGATCGACCACTCCCGCGCGAAGTGAGGCGCCCGCCGCGGCGCAATCGCGTCCGCGGCGGGCGGGCTCTAGTCGGTGATGTCCTCCGCGCCGACGCATTCGTGCTCCGGCGGGATCTTCGACAGTGTCGGTGAGATCGCGGCGAGCACATCGTTGCCGGACTCGGCCTTGCGGTTGACGAGCACCTCGACGGCCGGTGTGCGACCGTAGCTGGTGAACCTCCACGTCGAATCGTCGTCGTCCACCGGCTTCGAGATCCAGTCGACCCCGGACACGCTCACGCACTGATCGGTCGTCGGGCCGGGAGGAGTGACTCCGCAGCGCAGCACCGCGACATTGGGATCTCCCCACGCCTTCGTGCCCTGCGAAGAGGTCGTGCGAGCCTTCTGACCAGAGATCTCATCGGGAAGGGTGAGCATGATGTCGGCACACTTCGGATTCGCCGCGTCCTCGGCCGGTTCGACGATGACGGTGCGCGAACACCCGGTGACTGCGAGTCCGGTGAGCACCGTGGCCAATGCGACGACGGTGAGAGAACGACGACGGTGCGCGGGTTGGGCGTTACGGCGCGTCGAAGCAGAGCGAGATCTCATAGGACTACCGTATCGCCCGATAACCTGGAGCCATGACCCGACTGTCCGAACTTGGCGAATCACACATCATCTCCCGCGTGCTCACCCGCAATCCCAGCAGCACGCACGTGATCGTCGGACCCGGAGACGATGCGGCCGTGACCGCACCGGACGGTCGGCTCGTCTCGACGGCGGACATGCTCGTGGAGAACGAGGACTTCACCCGTGAGTGGTTGGACTGGGGGCGGCTCGGAGTCAAGGCAGCGGCCCAGAACCTCGCCGACGTCTGCGCCATGGGTGCGACCCCGCACGGACTGCTCGTGTCCCTGGCCGTTCCCGATGACACGGACATCGCCTGCCTCGAGGCCCTGTACGCCGCTCTCATCGACGAAGCGGCACGAGCGGGGACGGCTTTGGACTGCACCGTGCCGATCATCGGCGGGGACCTGTCCTCGTCGAGCCTCATCGTCATCGCCATCACCGCGCTCGGGACGGTGGACGAAGACCACGAGATCCTGCGCTCCGGTGCCCAACCCGAAGACGCGCTCTACCTGGCCGGGACCGTCGGGCGAGCGGCCGCCGGGCTCGACCTGCTCTTCGCCGGAGCGCGACGCGACACCGTCGGACCTGAGCTCCGCTCCCTCATCGAGACCCAACTGGCGCCACGGCCCGACTACGCGGCACTGGCCACGATCGGAGCCTCGGCGATGATCGACGTCTCCGACGGACTCAGCCTCGACCTCGCCCGAGTGGCGACCGCCTCGGGGGTGGGAATCGACCTCGAGTCGGCCCTGCTCCGCGACCTCATCGACCCGCTGCTGCCGGCGGCCGAATTCGTGCTCGACGCCCGAGCGGCGAGTGGGCCAGGCGATGCGAACGGTACGGCCGGTACGGCCACGACGGCGGAGGACCTGGCACTGTCCTGGGTCCTCGACGGGGGAGAAGACCACGGCTTCGCCGCGTCGGCGCCGTCGCGTCAGGACCCTGGAGTAGGCTGGCGGAGAATCGGAGCGATCCGCACCGGAGACGATGTCAGCCTCGACGGCACCCCCGTGCCGGCGAGCGGTTTCAGCCATTTCGGGAAGTGACATGAGCAACGCCATCAGCCTCAACGGTCGTCTGGCCGCGCGCTGGGCCCGCCGCGCGGTCGACCGGCTGCGCAAGGAGCGCACCGAGATCGACGAGCTCAACGTCTTCCCCGTCCCCGACGGCGACACGGGCACGAACATGTACCACACCCTGCGCGCCGCCTACCTCGCCGTCGAAGAGCTCACCGGACCCGTCACCCTCCCCCAGGTCGTCGCCGCACTCGCCGCCGGAGCCGGACGCGGCGCCCGCGGCAACTCCGGACTCATCCTCGCCGTCGCCCTGCAGGGAGTCGCCGATGCCCTGGCCGGGGTCACCGTGGCCACCGCCGACGCCATGGCCACCGCCCTGGAGACCGCCTCCGACCGGGCCCGGGCCGCCGTCGCCCGCCCCGTCGACGGCACCATGCTCACCGTGCTCGACGCCATGGCCACCGAGGCCCGCGAGCGCGCCGACGACGGAGCCGAGCTGATCGACGTCATCGCGGCCGTGCGCGAACGCTCCCGGTCGGCCCTGCGGGAGACCACCGGACAGCTCACCGTGCTGCGCGAGGCCGAGGTCGTCGACGCCGGATCGACGGGAATCGTCGAACTCTTCGACCTCCTCTACGCCACCGTCACCGGCCGCACCCCGCAGGATTCGATGCTCGCCGAGGTGGCCCGCGCACCGAAGATCATCCACGAAGCCACCGCGGACGAACTCGAGATCGTCGCCATCCTCGCTGATACCCCCGCGGACTCGCTCGCCGAGGATCTCGACCGCCTCGGCGGGACCTCCATCGTCATCAACGCGGCCAAGGTCCACGTCCACGTCGCCGACGAGACGACCGCCGCGACCGTCATCGACCGCCTCGGCGAATATGGGATCGCCCGGCTCGATATGGAAGACCTGCGGATGCACGAGCAGGAAGGGGAGACGAAGCTCATCGCCCTGGTCAAGGGCACGGGGCTGCTCATGCACACTGCGCTCAACGGAGCCACGGCGCTGACTCCGGAGGTGGGGGACCTGTTCGAGACGATGTCCGAACTCGTCGCCGCCGAGGACCGGGAGGTCATCGTCATCCCCGGCTCCACCTCGGCGCTGAAGTCCCTGACCGGGCTGGGCGCGCATGTCGTGCGCTCCCGCAACGTCGGCACCCTGCTCTCGGCACTGGCCGTCTACGATCCCTTTGCTCCGGCGGCGGAGATCTTCGCGGACATGACCGAAGCCGCCGCGGGCACGAGAGTGGGCACGATCTATTCGGCCGATCAGCTCGCCTCCGACCCGCCGACCGGCATGCTGCCGGTCGTTGCCGAGGAGAGCGCGGGCGCGGGTCCGGGCACGGGTGCTGGCCCGAGCGGGGGCACGGCGGTGGCGGCTCATCCGGCGCAGTTCTACCGGGTCTTCATCGAAGGCCGCGCGAAGACCCAGAGCACGGAGCTGCGGACCTTGGTCGAGAAGCTCGCCGATCGGCTGCTCGGGGCCGGGGGAGAGCTGCTCACCGTCGTTTACGGACCCGACTGCGCACCCGAAGTGCTCGACCATCTGCGGGACTGGATCCAGAAGTCACATGAGACCGTCCACTTCCAGGACATCGCTGCCCGAGACTCCGGGGTGCTCGTGATCATGGGGGTCGAATGAGGACCCGGCTCGAAGACAACTTCCGGCCGGCCGATCGGAAGAACCTGGCCCAGCGTGGGGTCCATTCGGTCACCGACCTCTTCCGCTTCTTTCCCCGTCGCTACCTCGTGCCGGGGGAGCACACGGAGCTCGGAGATCTGCCGCTGGGTGAGACCGCGATCATCCAGGCCGAAGTCATCAAGGTCGAGACGCGGCGGATGAAGCAGCGGAAAGGCACGATCACCGAAGTCATCGTCCATGACGGAACACAGTCGATGAAGATTGCGTTCTTCAACCAGCATTGGTTGGGGAAGGCGCTGAAGCCGGGACTGACCGTCGTCTTCGGCGGCAAGGTGGAATCGTTCCGTGGGCAGCTGACCCTGGCGTCTCCGGTGTGGCTCAACCGCACCGAGGATGACCATGAGTGGACTCCCGAGGACCTCAACTCGCCGTTCCCCATCTACCCGGCCGTGAAAAAGATCGCGCAGTCCCGGCTGTGGAGTTCGATCAAGACCCTGCTCACCGTCGCCGGTCCCGAGGAGTTCGAGGATCCGCTGCCGAAGGGGCTGCGGGACGCTCATGAGCTGCCGGATCTGCGCACCGCGCTGGAGGACATGCATCGGCCGCGGACGATCGATGACGTCGAGCGGGCCCGGCTGCGGTGGAAGTGGGAAGAAGCGCTCGCCCTGCAGACCGAGTTCGCCGCCCGAAAGGCGAAGCTGGCTGACGAGAAGGCGACACCGCTGCTGACCCAAGGCGCGAAGAGTCGCCGCTTCGATGCAGACCTGCCCTTCACTCTCACCGCATCCCAGATCAGAGTGGGTGAGGAGATCGCTGAGGACATGGCCGCGGACCGGCCGATGCACCGGCTCCTCCACGGTGATGTCGGCTCCGGTAAGACCCTCGTGGCGCTGCGGGCTATGCTCACCGCGGTCGATTCCGGCGCCCAAGCCGCCATGCTCGCACCCACCGAGGTGCTCGCCACTCAGCATTTCCATTCGATCCAGACTTTCCTCGACGAGCAGATGGCGCTGTCTCCGCTGCTGTCCGATGATGATCAGGTGACAGTGGCGCTGATGACCGGGTCGATGCCGGCGAAGGAGCGTCGCGAACTCGCCCTCGACCTCGTCGCCGGCAACATCGACCTCGTCGTCGGCACGCATGCGCTGCTGTCGGAGTCGACGATGTTCTCCGACCTCGGCCTCATCGTCGTCGACGAACAGCACCGGTTCGGTGTCGAACAGCGGGAAGCGCTGCGGGCCAAGGGCGGGGACACGACCCCGCATACGCTCGTGATGTCGGCGACGCCGATCCCGCGCACCGTGGCGATGACGGTCTTCGCCGACCTCGACATCTCGACTTTGAAGGAGATGCCGGCCGGTCCGAAGGACATCGCCACTCATGTGGTGCCGATCGTCGACCATCCTGCATGGTACGTCCGGGTGCGGGAGCGCATGCGGCAGACCGTCGAGGCGGGGAAGGGAGTCTTCGTCGTCTTCCCGCGAATCGAACCGACGGACATCGAGGATCCGGAATCCGGGGACGTCGTCGGACAGAAGCAGGGCATCGAGGACATCACGCGGAAGCTGTCTGAGACCCCGGAATTGGCTGGTCTGACGTTCGGTCTGCTGCACGGGCGGATGTCGACGGCGGAGAAGGACCGGGTGCTTGCGGACTTCGTCGGAGGCGACATCGAGATCCTCGTCTCGACGACGGTCATCGAGGTCGGCGTCGACGTGGCGCGGGCGACGATGATGGTCATCATCGAAGCCGAGAACTTCGGTGTCGCACAGCTGCACCAGCTGCGCGGACGCGTCGGCCGTGACGGCAGCTCTGCCATGTGCTTCCTGCTCACCGAGATGAGCGCTGAGGATGAGAGCTATGGACGGCTGCAGGCCGTGGCCGAGACGCTCGACGGATTCGCCCTGGCCGAATACGACCTCGACTCCCGCGGCGAAGGCGATGTGCTCAGCGGCTCCCAATGGGGCGGATCCTCGCTGCGGCATCTGTCCATCCTCCGCGACTCCGAGATGGTTGCCGAAGCGAAGACGATCGCCGAGCAGATCGTCGCCGTCGACCCCACCCTCGAGGCGGTGCCTGCGCTCAAGGCCTTCATCAGGCGCGTCCTGCCCGAGGACGACGCGCACTTCATCGAGGCAGGCTGAGGAGGCAGACATGAGAATCATCGCCGGAGCACACAAGGGCGCCAGACTGTCGTCACCGTCGGGTGCGAACACCCGACCGACGTCCGACCGGGTCAAGGAGTCCCTGTTCTCCATGCTCGACGGCTACGGGGTCGTGCCGGCCGCGAACGTCCTCGACCTCTTCGCCGGTTCCGGAGGGCTGGGCTTCGAAGCGATGTCGCGGGGAGCCGCACAGGTTGACTTCGTCGATTCCTCGCTCGCTTCGATCCGCTCGCTGCAGGCCAATGCGGACAAGCTCGGCCTCGACCACTCCGCGACAGTCCACGCCGGGGACGTGCTCCACTTCCTTGCCGGGCTGCCCGGACCGGAGAATCCGGAGTCGCGGGTCTTCGACCTCGTGTTCATGGACCCGCCCTACCCGTTGGGGGAAGACGCTGTCACGCAGATCCTCAGGCGTCTGCGCACACACCTGGACATGGAGTCCATCGTCGTCGTCGAACGTGCCGCGCGCTCGCCGGAGCCGATGATGCCCGACGGGCTCGAAGTCTTCCGCGCGAAGACCTTCGGCGAGACCGCGATCCACTTCGTCCAGCTCGCCGGCGAGGCGGACTGATCTATCAGCTTGGTGAACCTGCAGCAGCTCGGCGCAGGGACCAAGCTGCTGCAGGTTCACCAAGCTGGCACTGAAGTTTCAGGGCTCAGAGCACGCTGGAGAGGAACTTGCGGGTGCGTTCGTGCTGCGGGTTGTTGAAGATCTGATCCGGCGGACCCTCCTCGAGCACCTGACCGCCGTCGAACATCATCACCCGGTGTGAGACGTCGCGGGCGAACTGCATCTCGTGGGTGACGAGCAGCATCGTGATGTCCGTGGTCTCGGCGATATCGCGCAGCACTTCGAGCACGTCGCCGACGAGTTCCGGGTCGAGCGCCGAGGTGACCTCGTCGAGGAGGAGGATCTCCGGGTTCATCGCCAGGGCCCGGGCGATCGCCACACGCTGCTGCTGACCGCCGGAGAGGCGAGTCGGGTGCGCCTCGGCCTTGTCGGCCAGGCCCACGCGTTCGAGCAGCTCCTTGGCTTCTTTGGTCGCGTCGGCCTTGGACTTGCCGAGCACGTGGACGGGGGCTTCGATGATGTTCTCGAGCACGGTCATGTTCGGGAACAGGTTGAACTGCTGGAAGACCATGCCGATGCGCGTGGTCATCTCACGGGTGCGCTTCTTCGGCAGCTCGACCCGCTTGCCGTCGCGCTCTTCGAACGTCAGCGGCTGACCGTCGACGAAGATGTATCCGCCGGTGAGCTCTTCAAGTGTCATCACCAGGCGCAGGATCGTCGTCTTGCCCGAACCGCTGGGTCCGATGAGGGTGACGCGTTCGCCGGGAGCGACCGTGAAGTTGAGATTCTTGAGCACGGTGGTCGGACCGAAGCTCTTCTCCACGTCGGTGAACTCGATCGCCGGTGTGCCGGGGTTGGGCGATGTGGCTGGGGTGTTCTCAGTAGGTGGCAAGGCGTCGATCCAATCTCTGAATGAGCAGTGAGGTCGGGTAGCTGGCGGCGAGGAAGATGATTCCGGCCAGCGTGAAGGCTTCCGTGTAGGCGAAGGTCGAACCGCCGAACTCCTTCGCAGCCGTGACGAGCTCGACGACGGAGATCGCGAACAGGAACGGTGTGTCCTTGAACATCGCGACCGCGTAGTTGCCCAGCGACGGGATGGTTGCCCGCAGCGCCTGCGGGAGCACGATCGCGGTGAACGTGCGCACCGGCGGCAGCGACAGGGCGGTGGCCGCCTCGAACTGTCCCGGCGGCACCGCATCGATTCCGGCTCGGTAGCTTTCGGACATGTAGGTCGAATAGTGGATGCCGATGACGATGAAGCCGACGACGAGAGCCGGGATATCGACGAGCCCCGGGATGTCCGAGAACGCGTAGTAGACGAACAGCAGCTGGACGACCAGCGGGGTGTTGCGGATGAACGCGACGATGAGACGGACGAGCCAGTTGATCCACCGTGGCAGTCCGCGGATGGCGACGGCGAGGATGAGGCCGAGGATCGCGGCGATGACGGTGCCGACGACGGTGGCGATGAGCGTGTTGACGAACCCGCGCAGCAGGATCGGCAGCGCTTCGGCGGCGAATTCCCAGTTCCAGATCACAGGTTGCCTCCCTGACCGGAGAAGGGTCCCTTGGTGGGATCCGTGCCGGTGCCGTGGTTGGCACCCTCATTCGCTGCAGCGTGCGAGGCGAGCCGGTCGCGGCGCACGGCATCGGCGCGAGCCGCACGCCTGGCGTCGCGACGATCGGTGCGCGAGTTCGGGCGCCTGCGACCCAGCGCAGCTGTGGCCCTGCGTTCGAGGAAGTTCATGAATTCCTGGAGCAGCCAGGCCAGCACGAAGTAGATGAGGAGACCGATCGAGAACGCGAACATCGTGTCACCGGTCGACTGGCGCAGCTGGCCGACCTTGTCGGTGAGGTCGGAGAGAGTGATGAAGGAGACGACCGCCGTGCCCTTGAGGAGTTGGATGAGCAGGGTTGCGATCGAAGGGATCATGAGCGCCCAGGCCTGCGGGAAGATCACACGGATCATCCGGCGGGTGGGGGAGAGGCTGAGTGCGATCGCGGCTTCCCACTGCCCGGGGGCCACGGTCTTGATGGAGGACCGGACCACCTCGGCGGAATAGGCTCCGTAGTTGAGCGCCAGCGCGCCGATGCCACAGGCCATGGGGTCGAGGTCGGCGCCGAGGAGCGGCAGCACGTAGAACAGCCAGAACAGCTGGACGAGCAATGAGGTGCCGCGGAAGAATTCGACGATGATGCGCGCCGGGATGCGCAGCCAGGCACTCGGCGAGGTCATCGTCAGACCCAGGATGAGGGCGATGAGCACGGCCCCGATGCTGCCGAGAACCGTGAGGATGATGGTTGTCTGAACTCCCTCCCACAGCTGTGGGAGGAAGTTCAGCAACGTCGTGATGTTGTCGTTCATGGTGCTGGAGTAGGTGCCGACTCAGGAGTCAGCGGTGGGAAGTTCGCCCTTGCACAGCTGATCGGTCGTGATCGAACCGTCGGGGCGCTCCTCGGCCGTGAACCCGTAGTCGCCGACAGCGTCGAGGTAGGCGTCCTCGTCGGAGATGATCTTGTCCAGCCCCTTGTTCCACTCGTCGCGGAGTTCGTCGTCATCGGTGCGGAAGACTGTGGCGCCGGCACCGACCTGCGGGACCCCGTCGATCTCCTGGACGAAGGATTCGCTGACTTCGACACCGGCATCGGCGTTGTTCTTCGCCATCCAGTTGAGCGAGATGGCGGTCAGCGCAAAGACGTCGGCGCGACCGGTGGTCACTGCGTCCATGCCGTCCTGCGGGGTGCCGACCTGCTGGGTCTTGATGCCGAGGTCTTTCGCATAGTCGGACTCGATGGCGCCGGTCATGGTGGCGAGCTTGACGCCTTTGTCCTTGACGTCGTCGAGGTTCTTCATGCCGTCGAGCTTGCCCTCCTTGGTCATGAGGGCGGTGGTGTACATGAACTCGGGATCGCCGAAGGCGGCCTGCTCGCAGCGGTCGGGCAGGATCGACATACCGGCCGAGATCGCGTCGAAGCGATCGGCGTTGAGACCGGGGATGAGGGATCCGAATTCGGTGTTGACGCCTTCGACGTCGTCGACGCCGAGCTCCTTGAACACGGCCTTCGCCAGGGAGACGGAGGCGCCCTGGAGCTCACCGCCCTCTTCGAAGCTGTATGGGGCCTCACCGGCGAAGCCGACAGTGATCTTTCCGTCGTCGATGGCCTTCTGCAGAGTCGACTTGTCCGAGTCGCTTCCGCCGCAGGCACCCAGTGTGAGCGTCAGCGCGAGGATCGAAGTCGCGGCGGCCAGTCCTTTGAGTTTCATATGCTGTTCCTTCCTTGAACGTCGACACATCAACGTGACGTGCGTCTCTGGAACAGTATTCAATACTCATGTTGTCCGAATGTCACACTGTCTGACAACGTTATATGATCGTGACCGTGACGAATTCTCCTACTTCCGAGCTGCCGGTGCTGCGCAAAGTGGTCCGGGCCTCGACGATCGACCTCATCGTCGACCAGATCCGCAACGCCATCTACTCCGGGTCGCTCGAGCCCGGTCAGTCGATCAACGAAGTGCGCACGGCCGAGCTGCTCGAGGTGTCACGGCCGTCTCTGCGGGAGGCCCTGCAGCGACTCATCAGCGAAGGCGTGATGACCCATGCTCCGGGGCGAGGTGTACATGTGAGGCGGATGCGCACCGCCGATATCGACGATGTCTATGCCGTGCGCGAGGCCATCGAATCGCAGGCGGTCAAGCTCGTCATCAGGCAGGGTCGGTCCACGTCACGGATCGGTACGGCGCTGCGAGAGCTCGAGCACGCCATCGAGGACAACGTCGCGCGCACGATCGGCGACGCCGACCTCAACTTCCACCATTCGATCGTCGCGTGCTCCGGATCGGCGCGGCTGACCGACCTCATGAAGGTCTCGATGGTCCACACCCGGCTGCTGTCGCTGTCCGATAAGCGCGGCTACGAGGTCCGGTGCGATCTCGGCGACAGCCACCGCAAACTCGCCGAGGCGGTCGCCGCCGGTGACGAGCCCCGTTCCCTGGCCATCGTCGCGCGGATCATGGCCGAGGCCGCCTCCCGACTGCACGGGCCCGGTGACGGTTTCGACGCTCGGCTCGTCAGAGGCCACGACGATGAGTCGCCCGCCGACGACCAGTGGCTGCGACTGCGCGAGCGGACGCAGTAGGCCATCACTTCCGCAGGCGGCTCCGGGGTTCTGCGCAAAGGCGGCCGAGTCCTCACGTCCGGATATGGCGTACCGTAGAAACAGGCAACGTTGCTTCATTCCGGACGGAGGTGCCCGTGACTGCGCGAACGAGTTCGAGTTACTGGTCCTTTGCCACAAGGGCCTGGCTCATCACCGTCGCAGGCATTGTGATCGGACTCCTGGGCGCGTGTTTCGTCATGGTCGCGTGGGCGGTGATCATGGTCTGGTTCGGCATCATCTACATCATCGCCTTCACCCTGGCGCTGGTCATCGTGCTGCTTGTGCCGACGAAGACCCGCGACGAGTCGCGGGCGGCGCGACAGTTCTGGTGGTTCGTGGCAGTCAGTGCGATCGCAGTGGTCCTGACTCTGATCTACTCTGCAGTCAACGGTGCGCTCTTCAGCGGCACTCCGACCGGTACGGTAGTCGCGATCCAGTTGGCTCACTCGGGGATCTTCATCGTCGCCTCGGTCCTCGTCGCAGTGGTCTGCACTGTGGTGCGGGCGCGCAGGGCCGTTCGGCTCGAGCGCTCACACCCCGAGACCACACGCGCCTGATCGGGGCAGACGATACGATGAGGGCATGAAGGTCGTCTGCCCCGGTTCCTATGACCCGATCACCATGGGTCATCTCGATATCATCGCCCGCAGCTCTCGGATGTTCGAAGAGGTCGTCGTTGCGGTCGTCCACAATCCTTCGAAGTCCGGTCGCTTCGACCCGGAGGTCCGCGCGGACCTCATCCGTCGATCCCTGACCGAGGACGAACGCACTCAGGGCGCACAGAACATCACGATCGATCTCGTCTCCGGAGGCCTCCTCGTCGACTACTGCACGAGAATCGGCGCCCCCGCCGTCGTCAAAGGCCTGCGCTCGGGCACCGACTTCGCCTACGAACTGCCGATGGCGCTGATGAACAAACACCTGTCCGAGCTCGAGACGATCTTCGTCCCCGGCGACCCGAAGTTCGAACACGTCTCCTCCTCACTCATCAAGGAAGTCCACGGAGGCGGCGGGGACATCGAAGGCCTCGTCCCCACCTCGGTGCTCGACGCCCTGCGGGGAGACATTCCCGGCGACGGCGCTCGCTGAGGGATGGGCGCGGCGACTCCAGCCAACCGGGCGTGGTTTCCCGGCCTCGTCATCCATACCGTGCTCGCGCACGCCACCTACAACGGCGTCCGCGTCCTCATCTCCTACCGCACCCTCGAACTCGGCGGAACGGGGTTCGTCCTCGGTCTGATGACGGCCGTGTACTCGCTCGTCCCACTGCTCACCGCCCTCTTCATCGGCCGCCTCGTCGATCGGGGCTACGCCACCGCGGTGCTGTGGACGGGAACCGTGCTGTCCGTCCTGCCCGTCGCGCTCGCGGCCATGGCCCCCAACCTCGGCGTGCTGCTGGTCGCCACGATGAGCCTCGGCGTCGGACAGCTGCTGACCACGGTCGCCTCCCAAGCGCTCATCCCGCAGAGTTTCCCGGCGGCCCAGATGACATCGAAGTTCGGCCACCTCACCCTCGGCGTCTCGATCGGGCAGACCATCGGACTGCCCCTGGCGGGAATGGTCGCCGACGCGACCTCCGGGCAGGCACACATCACGAACGCCCTGTGGTTCATGACCGCGGTCTCCGCGCTCACCCTCATCGCCGCCGTCATCGTCATGCTCCGCGGCAGGACTCCGCACGTCTCCCGCGCCGAGGCGGCCGAAGGGGCGCAGACGCCGTGGGCGCTCCTGTCGATCCGGGGGATGAAACCGGCGATCTTCGCGTCCATGGCCACGCTCGCCGCCGTCGATCTGATGACCGCCTACCTGCCGCTCATCGGGCAGCAGAACGGACTGTCCGTGACCACGGTGACCTGGCTGCTCGCCCTGCGCACCCTGGCCTCGGTGGTCTCACGGCTCTTCATCGGAAGCCTCACGGCCAGGTGGCGGGACCTGTCTCTGCTGTGGACCGCCTCGGCGATAGCCGGCATCAGCGTCGTCCTCATCCCCGTGTTCAGCCAACCGTGGACGCTCGGGGTGCTGCTCGCGGTCGCGGGATTCTGCTTCGGGCTCACCCAGCCGCTGACCATGTCGTGGGTGTCCGCGCTGGCCGATGCGAAGAATCGGGCCGCGGTGCTCTCGATCCGCCTGGCGGGCAACCGACTCAGCCAGGTCGCGATCCCCTCGGCCGCCTCGGCGCTGACGATCGTCGCCGGCTCCGGGATCGTGTTCACGATGTCCGGAGCGCTGCTCCTCATCGCCGGGGCAGTGACCTGGCGCAATCATCACGAACGATGGTGACGAGGAACACCTGCACGGCCGATGAAGACCGATTGGTAATGACCGCTGACAATGATTAGAATGGTGAGTCGCGTGTGAACGCAGGAGCGACATCCTCAAACGCACCAGGAGGACAGGGCATGAAGGACAGATCTGAATTCGTCTATGATCTCAGATCCATGGGATTGCTCGGTCATCCGGGTGAGTGGGAACGGGTGAACACCACCTTGTCGGCTCCAGCGGATCTCAAGATCGAAGTGATCGGGGTTGCGGAAGGTTCACCACTGACGCTCGAGCTGATGTTCGAGAGTGTGTCGGAGGGAATCTACGTGTCGGGCACAGTCTCGGCGACGGCCCGCGGCGAAGACGCGAGGACGCTCGAACCCATCGAGCTGCCTATAGATGTGGACATCCAGGAGATGTACGTCTATGAGCAGGCCGAAGGGGACGAAGACTCCTACGTCATCGACCGGGATCAGCTCGACCTCGAGCCCGCGATCAGAGACGCCGTCGTGATGGCTCTGCCGTTCAATCCCTCGCGGGATGAGAGCGAGGAGTTCAGCTACACCCTGGGGGAGGACCTCGAGGTGGACGAGGACGAATCCGAATCGCCGTTCGCATCATTGAAGAATCTGTTGGAAGAGAAGAAAGAGAGCTAGACGTGGCTGTTCCGAAGCGTAAATTGTCGCGCAGCAACACCCGCCACCGTCGTTCGCAGTGGAAGGCCAAGGCTCCGAACCTGGTCAAGACTGTGGAGAACGGTCGCGTTGTGTACTCGCGCCCCCACCAGGCCAAGGTCGTCGAAGACGCAGCCGGCACCCCGCTGTACCTCGAGTACAAGGGCCGCAAGGTCGCTGACGTCTGAGACTGTGGACACTGACACCACAGCAGCACTGAAGAAGAGTCTCGGGATCGATATTGATCCCGAGACTTTTCGTCTCGCGCTCACGCACCGCTCCTTCGCCTTCGAGGCCGGTGGCATCCCCACCAACGAGCGCCTCGAGTTCCTCGGCGACTCCGTTCTGGGCCTCGTCGCCACCGAGTCGCTGTTCTACGACAACCCGGACCTGCCCGAAGGCCAGCTGGCCAAGATGCGTTCGGCCGTCGTCAACACGCGCGCCCTGGCATCGATCGCCCGCCGACACGGCATCGGCGAGCACATTCTTTTGGGCAAGGGTGAGGAGCTGACCGGAGGCCGGAACAAGGACTCGATCCTCGCCGACACGGTCGAGGCCCTCATCGGCGCGACCTTCGTCTCCCGCGGACGCGAAGAGGCATTCGCCTTCGTCCACCGACTCATCGACGGAATGCTCGACGACGCGGTCAACCTCGGCGCGGGGATGGATTTCAAGACCACCCTGCAGGAAGCGGCTGCCGACCTCGATCTCGGTGCGGTGAGCTACGAGATCACCTCGGCCGGGCCCGACCATGCGATGGTCTTCACCGCCACCGCGATGCTCGGGGCGAACAACTGGGGCGCCGGCGACGGATCCTCGAAGAAGGCCGCCGAAGCCGCGGCCGCCGAGGTGGCCGTCAAAGCCATCCGCACCATCTACCCGGACTACCGGCGCTGAGACTCACCGTGTACGTGAGGTCTTTCTCGGGTCTTCGCGCTCTGCTGGGGCAGCCATCTGATGCCTGAGCTTCCCGAGGTCGAAAGCGTCCGTCGCGGCGTCGACGAATGGACGGCCGGAACCACGATCACCGGCGCCGAGGTGGCCGACCCCCGAATTCTGGGCACGACGTCCCAGCGGCGCATCGATCCGTCCGCGGTCTCCGGGTTCGTTTCGGCCGTGACCGGGGCGCACATCCTCAAGGCCGAACGGCGCGGGAAGTTCATGTGGCTGAGCCTGGGGGAGGGGACTGTGCTTGCCTCTGAGCCGGGCTCGGGGGCCTGCTCGCCGCCGAGGCCCGAGCTCGGCATCCTCGTGCATCTGGGCATGAGCGGCCAGCTGCGCGTCCATTCGCCCGGCGAGGAGCTCCACCGGCACACGCGCGCGGTTCTGCACCTCGACAGCGACCGCGAACTGCGCTTCGTCGACCAACGGATCTTCGGCCATATCGGCGTCCAACCTCTCGTCCACGGGTACGGGCGCCTCGTCCCCGCCTCGGCGATCCATATCGCCCCCGATCCGCTCGAACCCGCGTTCGATCCGGAACGGGTCGTGGCGGAGCTTAAGAAGAAGCGCACGGCGATCAAGGCCGCGCTGCTCGACCAGACGGTGGTCAGCGGGATCGGAAACATCTACGCCGACGAGGCGCTGTTCCGGGCGGGGGTCCACCCCTTGGCGGTGCCGACACGGACACGGAAGAGCCGCCTGACCGCGGTCCTCGAATCCGCAACGAAAGTGATGAGCGACGCCCTGGCCGTGGGCGGGACGAGCTTCGACGCTCTCTACGTCAACGTCAACGGCGAATCCGGGTATTTCGATCGGGCTCTGCTCGTCTACGGGCGCGGCGGACAGGAATGTGTGCGCTGCGGGACCGAGATCGTCAAGATCACCGTCGGCGGGCGCGGAACCCACTACTGCCCCGTGTGCCAGAAGGCCCCACGGTACCGTCTGCGGTGAGGACGCTGGGGTGGCCCGGCCTCCGTGTCTCCGGCGCGCTGCACCCCAGCTGCCGAGAGCATCCCGCACCGTTGCTCGCAGTCCCTCGCCTTCGCCGCAAGTCCTACAGGCAACGGTCCATCGGTCACCGGCAGGGGCATTATGCACCGCTGCAGCGCGGTGCAATGAAACTCAGGGTGATGGATGCCGGGCAGGAGAGGCTGTCGAGACCTCCGGCTTCAACGCAGTGAAGCGTAGACTCGGGCGAGAAGTCGCCACCTCGGTGCTCAGGCGGAGAGGAATGCTCATGTTCACGGTTCCAACGATCGTTGCAGGGATCGTACTCCTGCTCGTCAGGGCGGTTCTGACCGTGGCTTTCGTCCGCGAGTTCATGGTCAAGGCCAAGGATATTCCGCGGTTCGCCGAGGCGGATGGGCTCAACGTTCCGACCGCATGGTTCGTCGCCATCGCCGAGCTCGCCGCCGCAGTCTCATTCGCCACCGGCGTCCTCGCTCAATGGGCCGGTCTCGGCGTGGTCGTGCTCATGCTCATCACGACGAGCCTGCACGTCTTCAAATGGCACTCGAAGTACTGGGCCTCGGCGGGTGGTCCCGAATACGACCTGCTCCTGTTGGTGCTGGCTGCCGTCATCACTGCATTCGGTGCCGGACCGATCGCCATTCCGGCACTGTTCGGGATGTGACAGCGACGGGATTCGGCCGGCTCAGGACGAATGTGTCGGCCGTTCGGATGCGATGGTGCCCTGTTCGTTGAGGATGTCGCCGAGCATCGCATAGAGACGCGCAGCGCACGGACGGTGCCTCGAGTTCTTGGCACCGATCATCGATCTCGTCGAGTGCCTCTCCGCGGCAGCGCGCCACGAAGAGGATGAACTCGACGAACACGGACCAGGTATCGTCGGCTTCGGCAGGACGCTGTCCCGCTATGGAGCCCAGGGCGTCCTCGCGAGATACGCCTTGTGGCCGTCGATGAGAGCTCTCTGCGCCTCGCAGTGGTCGGGCGGGGTGAGTATGTTCGCAGGGTTCGTCGGAGACAACCACAGCGAGTCGACCTCGACGATCCGACCGTTTCTGAGCCGCGCGGCCGCTGCCAGCCGAGGACGAGACCCTGGCGCGGGGATGAGAATGCGGTCGAGATCCCGCCAGGCAATCCGGCGGGGTCTGCCGGTGAATCCGCACCAGATGAACTCCTCAGGTGTGATCTCGAGTCGGGCACGAGCACCCAAGTGGAAGTTCACCCAGGCGCCGATGAGCAGGATGACCGGGCCGAAGAGGAAGAGGAGAAGTGCCGGTTCGGCGAAGATCGCCAGGATGATTACCGTGATGAACGCGAGAATGGCCATCACGACGAGCATCCAGCCGATGAACTTCGAGATGTTGCCCTCGCGTCTGATGACAACTTTCATCTGATCAGGCTTCGCCCTTCGCTCGGGTCATGGCGGGCAATCTGCAGCGTCGATGTCGTCACGATTCGATATCCTATCCGGCTGGGGCGCGAATCTGTCGACCAGGAGGCGTTTGTCTTCCCGGAAGCATCGGGCACCGACGGTCTCATGTCCTACAGCTGCGAGCGCATCCGTCACCGTTCGCGGCAAATCGCACCGATGCAACGCGGTGATTGGGCGCGAACGGTGACGGATGCCTCTGGCCGGCCGCGGAGATGGCGGTGCGTACCCGGCGCGCACCTCGGCGACGAGAATACGGCAACTTCCTCCCCTCCAAACTACCTGACGGCGCCCCAGCAACCTGGCGCCAGGTTGCTGGGGCGCCGTCAGGTAGCAATTGGGGGTGTCAGCTGTTGGTGGTGGACTTGTCCGCCGACTCGGTGCTGGAGTCAACACGCGAATCGCCGGCGGCATCCTCATCCTCGTCCTCGACCTGGAGTTCCGAGGTCTCGAGTCCGAAGATCTCGCCGTCGTACGCGTCGACCGCGGTGGCCACAGAGGTCTCGAGCACGTGCGCGGCCAGCTGCTCCTGGATGATGAGCGGATCCTTCGACAGGTCCTTCCAGACCGCCACGCACAGCAGCAGCATGACGATGACGAACGGCAGGGCGGAGACGATCGTGATGTTCTTCAGTCCGTCGAGTGCCTCGGCGGGATCGTTGCCGCCCGCCAAGAGCATGACCGCAGCGACGGCACCTGTCGCGGTGCCCCAGAAGATGACGAGGCCCTTGCCCGGCTCCTGCATGCCGTTGGCCGACAGGGTGCCCATGACGATCGACGCGGAGTCCGCGCCGGTGACGAAGAAGATCGCAATGAGGAGGACCGTGACGATCATGAGGATGATCGCGATGAGGTTCGGCAGCGGCAGAGCGCCGAGGAGGTCGAACAGGATCGTGTCCATGTTGATGTCCGGTTCGCCGTCGACGACCGTCGCCAGCGCCTTGACCGTGCTTTCGCCGCGCTCGGCGCGTTCCTGGATGCCGATGGCGCCCCCACCGAAGATCGCGAACCAGATGGTCGAGACGACCGAGGGAACGATGAGCACACCGGTGACGAACTGACGAACGGTGCGTCCGCGGGAGATGCGGGCGATGAACAGGCCGACGAAGGGCGACCATGACACCCACCAGGCCCAGTAGAAGACCGTCCACGACGACAGCCACTCGTTGACACCCTGACCTTCGGCGGCGGTCCGGGACGCCAACTGGGGCAGATCCTGGATGAACGAACCCACCGAGGAGGGGACGACGTTGAGGATGAACAGCGTCGGTCCGCCGATGAAGACGATGAGGGCGACGATGACCGCGAGCACCATGTTGATGTTCGACAGCCACTGGATGCCCTTCTCCACACCCGAGACCGCGGAGACGACGAATGCAGCGGTGAGAATTGCGATGATGATGACGAGCACCGGGGAGGAGACCTCGGACATGATGCCCGCCGACTCGATGCCGCCGCCGATCTGGATGGCGCCCAGACCCAGCGAGCAGGCCGAGCCGAACAGAGTCGCGAGGATCGCAAGGATGTTGATGACCTTGCCGCCGATTCCGTTGACTGCGCGTTCGCCGAACAGCGGGGTGAACATCGAAGAGAACAGCTGTGAGCGTCCCAGACGGAACGAACCGTAGGCCACGCCGAGACCGACGATGGCGTACATCGCCCACGGGTAGAGGGTCCAGTGGAACAGCGTCGTGCCCATGGACGTGCCCATCGCCTCAGGAGTGGAGCCGTCGACGGTGTTCGGGGGAGGGGACATGTAGAAGAACAGGGGTTCGCCGACCGCGGAGAACACGAGGCCGATGCCCATGCCCGTGGCGAACATCATCGCTATCCACGAGGAGGTCTTGAACTCCGGCTTCTCATCGTCGCGGCCCAACGGGATCCGGCCGAAGCGCTTGAGCGCGACGACGATGACGAAGATCGTGAAGATCGTGGCGGCGATGACGAAGAGCCATCCGAAGTTGTCCATCACGCCCGTCAGCAGCGTGCCCGCCACATTGCCGAGGCTTTCGGGGGAGACGAAGCCCCAGATGACGAATGCGACGGCGAGGATGCCGGCCGCGAAGAAGACCACCCTGTCCAGGCCCTCACGTTTGAAAGGGCGGAGCGCGGTCGTCGGATTCTTCAGATGCTCGATGAGCTCTTGAGTCTTTGAGTGTTCACTGCTCATAGTGATGAGCCGATCGGAGCAGGCCCTCGGTGGAGCAGTGGAGGACGGGCCACCGCCTCGGCGTTCCTTCCTTGACGGGACTGCATCGGACAAGTGGTACAAGCAAAGGCCCTGTCGGTCACGACAGGGCCTTTCCCAGCTCCCCCGGCTGGGCTCGAACCAGCGACCCTTCGATTAACAGTCGAATGCTCTGCCAACTGAGCTACGGAGGAAAAATGCGCAGTCGTCCACGCACGAGGAGAAACTCTACCAAAAGATTCGGGATCTCGCCGCCGCCTGCGGATATGCTGGGTGCCAATATGCATCTCAAAAGCCTGACACTGCGGGGATTCAAGTCCTTCGCCTCGGCGACGACCCTCCGATTCGAGCCGGGAATCACCTGCGTCGTCGGACCCAACGGCTCGGGCAAATCCAACGTCGTCGACGCCCTGTCCTGGGTGATGGGCGAGCAGGGTGCGAAGAATCTGCGCGGCGGAAAGATGGACGACGTCATCTTCGCCGGAACCTCGAAACGCCAGGCCCTGGGACGCGCCGAGGTGACTCTGACCATCGACAACACCGACGGAGCCATCCCCGTCGACTACACCGAGGTGACCATCTCGCGGACCCTGTTCCGCACCGGCGGATCCGAATACGCCGTCAACGGTGCCCCGGCCAGGCTGCTCGACATCCAAGAGCTGCTCAACGACTCCGGCCTGGGCAAGGAGATGCACGTCATCGTCGGTCAGGGCCGCCTCGATGCGATCCTCCACGCCGACCCGCTCGAGCGCCGCAGCTTCATCGAAGAGGCGGCCGGGGTGCTCAAGCACCGACGCCGCAAGGACAAAGCGGTCCGCAAACTCACCGGACTGCAGACGAACCTCGACCGGCTCACCGATCTGCGCACCGAACTCAACCGGCAGTTGGGACCCCTGGGGCGGCAGGCCGAAGCCGCCGCGAAGGCCGCGACCGTCCAGGCGACCCTGCGTGACGCCACGGCCAGGCTGCTCGCCGACGATGCCGTGCGGATGCAGTCCTCCCTGGCCTCGACGAGCGAGGGCGAAGACCACAGCGACCGCATCACCGAACTCGACCACCGCCGCACCCGCACCGAGGCGCGCCTATCGGAGATCGAAGCCCGTCTGTCCGAACTCGACTCCGAACTCGACGTCCAACGCACCGCCGAATCGCGGACACAGACACAAGTCGTGCGCGCCCAGGGACTGAGCCGACGTGCCGAGGACAAACGCTCCCACCTGCTCTCGGAAGTCACTAGCTTGGGGCAGAGGGAAGCGAAGTCACCCGAAGAGCTGCGCGCCCAGGCCGAACGCAACCGTTCCGAACTCACAGAGGCCGAAGAGGCCGTGACCGAGAGGGCGACTGCGCTCGAGGCCAGCCAGCAGCGGAAGGACGAGCTCACCCAGGCGCTGCGCAGCGCCGAAGACGAGGTCAAGGCCGCACAGATCGCCATCACTGAAGCGGTGAAGAACCGCTCCGCCCTGCAGTCGAAGCAGACCCAGGCGGCCGAGCGGATCACCGACCTCAAGTCCCGGATCGAAGCCAACCGTGCAGAGATCGACACCGTCACCGACCGCATCGCCGAGCGCAGCAGGGACCTCGAAACCGCGGAGACCGGAGTCGAGGACGTCGAGGCCGGTGAGACCGAACTCGACTCCGCGTACGAGGCGGCGCAGGAGAGCCTCGAGAAGTTGGAGACCGAACGCACCGGCCTGCAGGAGCAACGGGCGCAGGTCGCGTCCGAACTGTCCTCGGCGAAGGCCCGTGCGGAGGCCCTGGCCCTGGCCCTGGGCACCGCCTTGGAAGCCGACCTCGACGACATCGTCAACGCCGAACTGCCGGGGGTGCGCACCGCCGTGACCGAACGGCTGAGCGTCGAGCACGGCTTCGAAATGGCCGCGGCCGCCGCGCTGTCGACCACGGTCTCCGGCGTCATCGTCGATGACAGCGACGTGGCGCTGGCAGTGCTCGACCACCTCGGCGAGGACACGAACGTGTCACTGACGATCCCCGCCGGGGTCGAATCAGCGACCGGGAAGGGCGGTGGAAGTGCCCTCGAGGCGCTGCCGGAGCTGCCTGCCCTGGGCGACCTGCGCTGGCTCTCCGAGGTCGTCGACAGTGACGTCCCCGAACTGCGGACTCTGGTGGCGCGGGCCCTGCACGGAGTCGTCTGCGTCCCCGACGCGCGCACCGGAATCGAGCTGACCGAATCCCGACCGGAACTCACCGCCGTCACCGTCGCCGGGGAAGTGCTCACCGCGACCCGCATCAGCCGGGCCCGCACCGCCTCGGGCACACGCCTGGCCTCACAGACCGCGCTCGAGGACACCCGGTCCCAGATCACCGACCTCGAGGACCGGGCAGGCAAGCTCGACGCGTCCCTGCAGGAACTCGAACCGCGCTTGAGCGCAGCGCGAGAGGAATCGGCCGCGGCGCTCGACGCTCTCCACTCCTCCGATGCGAAGATCATGGCCGCCGCCGAGGAGGTCTCTCGCATCACCGGTGAGATCGGCGTGGCCCGCACTCGACTGCAGCGCGCGCAGGAGAACGCCACCGAACTCGACGCCCGCCTGACCGCCGCAGAACGCGACTCTCAGTCGGCCGCGGCGGCACTGGCGTCCGCCGCCGAGGTCGACGAAGTCGTCGACACCGCTGCCCGGGACGAACTCAGCGCCCAGGTCGCCCAGGCCTCGGACGACCTCGTCGAAGCCCGCATCAGCCACCGATCGGCTGCCGACCGGGCCCGGTTCCTCAGCGACCGGGTCGACTCCCTCCTGCGAGCGGCGAAGGCCGAAGAAGCGGCGCGGGAGCAGACGCAGCGCGCGATCGCGAAGAAGAAGCGCGCGGCCGCCTCGGTGCAGCTCATCGCCGAGACGGCGGCCGACGCCGCCGAGCTGGCCACCTCCACGGTGGCCGAACTCGGTGAGGCGATCCAGGTCCTCGTCGACGAACGCGGCGGTCTGCGCGAAGAGAAGGGCCGCCTCGGCGAGGAATTGGGGTCGACGCGAACCCAGCTGCAGAAGCTCAAGGACGCCGCCGCCGAGGCGGAACTGGCGAAGGAGCGATTCAGGCTGAGACTCGAGGAGATCGCACACCGGTCCGAAGAGGAGACGGGGTTGGGCATCGACCGCCTCATCGACGAATTCGGGCCGCATCTGCCCGTCCCGTCATTCGATGAGGACGTCGAGGATCGTCCGTATGTGCGCGCCGAGGTGGAGAAACGGCAGAAGCAGGCGGCCTCCCAGCTCAAACGCATCGGCACGGTCAATCCGCTCGCGCTCGAGGAGTACGAGGCGCTGAAGGAACGGCATCAGTTCCTCGAGAAGCAGATCGCGGACATCGAATCCTCGCGCAAGGACCTCATGCAGCTCGTCGAGGAGGTCGACCGGCACGTCGAACGCGTCTTCGCCGAGGCCTATGCGGACACGGCGCGGGAGTTCGAGGACATCTTCTCCCGTCTCTTCCCCGGTGGTGAGGGCGCACTGAGCCTGACCGATCCGAACGATATGCTCACCACCGGCGTCGACGTCCACGCCCGCCCGGCCGGCAAGAAGGTCAAACGCCTGTCTCTGCTCTCCGGCGGCGAGCGGTCGCTGGTCGCCGTGGCCATGCTGGTCGCGATCTTCAAGGCCCGGCCGAGCCCGTTCTACGTCATGGACGAAGTCGAAGCGGCCCTCGACGATCTCAACCTCTCGCGGCTGCTCACGGTGTTCAAGGAGCTCCAGGACTCCTCGCAGCTCATCGTCATCACCCACCAGAAGCGGACCATGGAGATCGCCGACGCCCTCTACGGCGTGACGATGCACGGCGACGGAGTGTCGAAGGTCATATCGCAGCGGATTCCGTGAACCACGGCACCCGGTCTGCCCGCCGCGCCCGAGGTGACGGGCCCGCCGTGAGGACACAAGGCCGTTTGACGGTGACGTCCAGGACAGTCCCAGCGAATTTTGCAACAGCGCTCCGGCGGGCGAGCACAATTGTCGTCGCCGGGGACTATAGACTTGGGCCGAGACACAGGTAATCGAAGAACGTGAGGAGCGAGACGTCCATGGCCGAGGCTGCTGTGCTGCGAGGTGGCTCGAGGGCATGAATTCGGTACTTGTCGTCATCGTCGGACTGGCGATCTCCTTCGCTCTGGCACTCGTCGTCGTCCTCCTCGTGGCTCTGCCCGGCCTGCGCGCCGAAGGACGCCTGCGGTACTCCTCCGACGTGCAGCGTTTCCGCCTGCCGCCCGAGTGGACCGGCTACGACGACGAAGTCCACGAGTTCTTCGGCCACGACGACGGCACCTCGCACCTGGCGACGAGAGAGCAGGCGGCGGTGACCGCGATCCGCGACCACTCCTATGTGCTGCGCCCCCAACCCCGACGCCACGCCGCACCCTCACTCATCACGGTGCGCCCGCGCACCCGCCACTGGAAGATCCCCGAATCGGGAACCGGGTGGAAGACCACCGCCGGGCTGCTCTTCGGCAGCCGCGGGTCCTGACCTTCGCACCCACGGTCTCGAGCGCTCGAGGCCGACGACAACGGAGACCGCGCCGACTGATTCCGGCGCGCTCAACAACACACAGACACCACCGGAAGAATCCGGGAACTCGAGTGCCGGCGGACTTGACGGCGGCGCTCAAAGGAGGACGGAAGAACCATGGATCAGCCGATCATCTTGCTCATCGTCGCGGCGATCGTCTTCGCTCTCGTCGTCGCGCTGGGCATCTCGCTGCGCGTCAACGCCCGGAAGAAGGGGCTGGATGAGCGGCGCGGCATCGATGCGGAGGTCACCGGTGAGCTGAGCATCGATGACGTCGCCGAGGCGGTCGAGAAGGACAGAGCCGAAACGCGCGGATCCGAGGTTCCCACCGAACCTGCCAGCCGCCTCGTCCGACTGCGCGAGCGCCTGGCGAAGTCGAACTCCGGTCTCGGCCGTGGGCTGCTCAACCTCCTCTCACGCGACAACCTCGATGAGTCCGCCTGGGAGGAGATCGAGGACACGCTCATCCTCGCTGACGTCGGCGTCGAACCGACGACCGAGCTCGTCGATCGCCTGCGCGAGCGCGTCAAGGTGCTCGGCACCCGGGATCCCGAAGAGGTCCGCGGGCTGCTGCGCGAAGAGCTCATCACACTCGTCGACCCGACGATGGACCGGTCGCTGGCCGACACCGGCAAGGGCGACGACCCCTCCGTCATCCTCGTCGTCGGAGTCAACGGCGCGGGGAAGACGACGACGGTGGGCAAGATCGCCCGCGTGCTCGTCGCCGAGGACAAGTCCGTGCTGCTCGGAGCCGCGGACACCTTCCGTGCCGCCGCAGCCGAACAGCTGGCCACATGGGGCGAACGCGTCGGCGTCGAAACCGTCCGCAGGGACGAAGGGGCCGACCCCGCCTCGGTGGCGTACTCAGCCGTCGAGAAGGGGCAGGCCGACGGCACCGACGTCGTCCTCATCGACACCGCCGGGCGTCTGCAGAACAAACGCGGACTCATGGATGAGCTCGGCAAGGTCAAGAGAGTGGCCACCCGCCCGCTGGGGGAGGGCCACGAGATCGACGAAGTGCTCCTCGTCCTCGACGCGACCACCGGGCAGAACGGCATGCAGCAGGCGAAGGTCTTCGCCGAGGCGGTCGACATCACCGGAATCGTGCTCACCAAGCTCGACGGCACCGCGAAGGGCGGAATCGTCGTCGCCGTCCAGCGTGAGCTCGGCGTACCGGTCAAGCTCATCGGCCTCGGCGAAGGCGCCGACGACCTCGCACCATTCACCGCCGAAGGATTCGTCGACGCGCTGCTCGACTGATTCCGTCGTCATTTCTCGGCCGGGTCTCACCCTTGTATCTGCTGGGTGAGACCCGGCTTGTCACATATCGGAAACATGAACGACTCACCTCTGTGACATCCGTCATGGAGACTGTGTCTGCCCGGTTCGACCCGGAACCGGCATAGACAGATAAGAGACGACATGGAACTCGATGCAGTGAATGTATGGATGATGGTCGCCGCGGGTCTGGTTCTGCTCATGACCCCCGGTGTGGCCTTCTTCTACGGAGGAATGACGCGAATCACCTCCGCCATCAACATGATGATGATGGTCTTCTCCGCGATGGCCGTCGGCGGCCTCGTCTGGGTCCTCTTCGGATACGGGCTCAGCTCCGGGGACTCCATCGCCGGGATCGTCGGCGATCCGCTGTCCCAACTGGGTCTGGCCGATGCCGTGGCCAATGAGCCCGAATCGCTCATCTCGATCGGCTACGGTTCGACCTTCGCGATGATCGCCATCGCCCTCATCGCCGGAGCCGTCGCCGACCGCGCGAAATTCTCGACCTGGCTGGTCTTCTCCGCCGCGTGGGTGACCCTGGTGTACTGCCCGCTGGCCTTCATGGTCTGGGGCGACGGACTGCTCACCGAATCCGGTGCCATCGGCAGCCTGTTCGGCCCCGCCATCGACTTCGCCGGAGGCACGGTCGTGCACATCAACGCCGGCATCTCCGCGCTGGTCCTGGTCGTGGTGATGGGCCGCCGGGCCCGGTTCTCGACCCCGCACAAGCCGCACAACATCCCGATCACCGTGCTCGGAGCCGCCCTGCTGTGGTTCGGCTGGTTCGGCTTCAACGGCGGTGCCGCCTCGACGATCGAACAGGGCGGCCTGATCTGGATCAACACGCTGGCCGCACCGGCCGCCGGCATGATCACCTGGATCATGATCGAACGGATGCGGGCCTCGCGGCCCTCGAGCATCGGCAGCGTCTCCGGTGCCATCGCCGGACTCGTCGCGATCACCCCGGCATGTGCGAATGTCGACCCCTACGCGGCCGTCCTCATCGGCGTCGCCGCCGGCGCGGGAGCGATCTTCGCCGTCGAAGCGAAGAACCGTCTGCGCTACGACGATGCACTCGACGTCGTGGCCGTCCACCTCGTCGCCGGAGTCATCGGCACCGTGATGATCGGCTTCTTCGCCTTCCCACACGAGGACGGGCCGGCCGGCCTCTTCTACGGCGGCGGTCTCGAACTCCTCATCGCACAGGTGCTCGCCTGCCTTGTCGCGGTCGTCTTCGCCGGAGTCGTCACCCTGGCCATCTCGCTGGTCCTGCGATCGACGATGGGTCTGCGGATCGACCCCCGCGAGGAACTCGAGGGAATCGACGCCTTCGAACATGCCGAACAGGCCTATTCGTTCCGCTGAACACCCCAGACGCCCGTCAGGGGGCCGGTCGGTCTCGCCGGCCGCCTCGGCGGGGGAGAGTGCGAAGTCGTGCTCAGCGAATGCCTCGGCACAGGTGGAAGCAGACCGCCTGAGCCGAGGCATTCGGCCGTCCACACGCCCGCGGACGGCAGGGCCGCCTCGGGGTCGGCATCTGTCACCGGTAGTGGCACCTCCTACAGGTGCTGCGGCATCTGTCACCGTTGGCACCACAACACCCCGATGCAATGGGGCGATTCAGCGGGAACGGTGAGGGATGGCCGCAAGCGGGGCCGGTTCGGGGAATTGTCAGCGGCCGCGGTTTCAGCCGGACCCGGGTGACTTGCTAGTCTAGAGAGTCGACCAAACCATCGTGAAGAAGGCTTGTACGTGTTTAACTCTCTGTCCGACAGGCTCACCGCGACTTTCAAGAATCTGCGCGGGAAGGGCCGGCTGTCCGAAGCCGACGTCGATGCCACCATCCGTGAGATCAGACGTGCCCTGCTCGACGCCGACGTCGCCCTGCCTGTCGTGCGTGCCTTCACCGGCCGGATCCGCGAACGCGCCCTGTCCGAGGAGGTCTCGGCCGCGCTCAACCCCGGCCAACAGGTCGTCAAGATCGTCAACGACGAACTCGTCGGCATCCTCGGCGGGCAGACCCGTCGCCTCAACTTCGCCAAGCGTCCGCCGACGGTCATCATGCTCGCCGGCCTCCAGGGTGCCGGTAAGACCACCCTGGCCGGAAAGCTCGCCCACTGGCTGAAGTCCGAGGGCCACCGTCCCATGCTCGTCGCCGCCGACCTGCAGCGGCCCAACGCCGTCAACCAGCTCCAGATCGTCGGCGAACGTGCCGGTGCCGTGGTCTATGCCCCGGAGCCGGGCAACGGCGTGGGCGATCCGATCCAGGTCGCCACCGACTCGATCGAGGTCGCGAAGTCCAAACTCCACGACGTCGTCATCGTCGATACGGCCGGCCGCCTCGGCATCGACGAGGAGCTCATGGCCCAGGCCGCGGACATCCGCAGCGCGGTCAACCCCGACGAGGTCCTCTTCGTCATCGACGCGATGATCGGTCAGGACGCGGTGAAGACCGCCGAGGCGTTCCTCGACGGCGTCGACTTCACCGGCGTCGTGCTCTCGAAGCTCGACGGTGACTCCCGCGGTGGTGCCGCGCTGTCCGTCGCCGAGGTGACCGGGAAGCCGATCATGTTCGCCTCGACCGGCGAATCGATGAAGGACTTCGAACAGTTCCATCCGGACCGGATGGCCGACCGGATCCTCGATATGGGCGACATCATGACGCTCATCGAGCAGGCCGAGAAGAACTTCGACGAAAAAGAGACCGAGAAGCTCAAGAAGAAGGTCGAATCCGGCGAGGACTTCGACCTCAACGACTTCCTCACGCAGATGGCGGGCCTGAAGAAGATGGGCTCGATGAAGAAGATGCTGGGCATGATGCCCGGCATGAGCCAGTACAAGGATCAGCTGGCGAACTTCGACGAGCGTGAGGTCGACCGGGTCGAAGCGATTGTGAGATCGATGACACCGCAGGAGCGCTCCAACCCGAAGATCCTCAACGGCTCCCGTCGTGCCCGCATCGCCAAGGGCGCCGGCACCACGGTCACCGCGGTCAACCAGCTCATGGAGCGCTTCACTCAGGCGCAGAAGATGATGCGGTCGATGACCCGTGGCGGCGGCGGAATGCCCGGAATGCCCGGTGGCGGCGGTATGCCGCAGATGCCCGGAATGGGCGGAATGCCTGGTGCCGCGGGTGGAAAGAAGAAGAAGCCCGCAGGGAAGAAGAAGGGCCGCAAGGGCGGTCAGTCGGGCAACCCGGCCAAGCGTGCGCAGGAGGCGCAGGCGCTGGCCGATAAGAAGGCGGGCAAGACCCAGGACCCGGTCGGTTCGGCCTTCGGCGGAGTCGACCTCGGCGCCGATGAGGAATTCGACCCGGCGAACCTGCCCAAGGGCTTCGGGGGAATCTTCCCAGGTGGCAAGAAGTAGAGGCTTCTGGCACAATTGACTCTTGTACTTTTGCTCTCGGTCCGGGCCCTCTCATCCGCGCCGAAGTGATAGTCCGAGCCGCGGCTTCCAGCAGATCAACCCCACGATTCTTCTGGTACAGCTGTGCACACAGAACACAAAAGGAGACACCACTAAAGTGGCAGTCAAAATTCGTCTGACCCGCATGGGCAAGATCCGTGCACCCTTCTACCGCGTCGTCGTCGCTGATTCGAAGACTCGTCGTGACGGTAAGGCCATCGAGCAGATCGGCATCTACCACCCGACCCGTGAGCCTTCGGTCATCGAGATCGATTCCGAGCGCGCACAGTACTGGCTGTCGGTCGGCGCACAGCCGAGCGACCAGGTCAAGGCTCTGCTCAAGCTCACCGGTGACTGGCAGAAGTTCAAGGGCGAGGGTGAAGCGGTCAACACCGTCAAACCGCAGCCGGAGAAGGAAGCCTACGTGGCCCCCAACGCCGAATCGGTGATCAAGGAAGCCATCACGCAGAAGGGCGGCAAGTCCGCTGACGTTGCCGAGGCTCCGGCCGAGGAAACAGCTGAGGCCGCTGAAGAAAGCGCTGAAGCCTGAGATGTTGCCTGATTCGCTCGAGCATCTGGTCCGCGGAATCGTCGATCATCCCGACGACGTCTCCGTTCGTTCGCGTTCGTCGCAGCGCGGTACGACCCTCGAGGTCCGGGTTCACCCCGAAGACCTCGGCCGGGTCATCGGCCGTGCAGGCAGGACCGCCAAGGCCCTGCGCACCGTGATGAACTCGCTGGCCGGCCGTGAGTCGGTGCGAGTGGACCTCATCGAGGCGTAATTCCGACATCCGAGAGGGGATGCAGTGCCGATGCGCTGCATCCCCTCTCGTGCATTCATCCGCCGGTCGCCGACTACACTGGTGCCAGAACACGGCGGTCCGCCGGCTGACCGCAAGAGAAGTCATCCGGGCGCATGATCGGCCGGACAGACAGTGACAGCACACTTCGAGGAGCAGTATGGACACGGTGATCGCCCGGCTGGGCAAGCCGCACGGAATCAAAGGCGAATTCACCGTCGAGGTGCGCACCGACCGACCCGAGGAACGGCTCAACCCCGGTGAGACCTTCGCCACCGATCCCGATATCGGAGTGCTGACGCTGAAGTCGGCTAGGTGGCACCGCGACCGCCTGCTCTTGGCCTTCGACGAGGTCCCCGATCGCAATCGTGCCGAGGAGATCCGCAACACCCTCATCCTCGCCGAGGCGGACGACGTCGAGGACGAAGCCGATGCCTGGTACCTCGATGACCTCATCGGGCTCAAGGTCTATGAGAACGACGCCCTCGTCGGCGAGATCGTCGACGTCACCAACGGCACCGCCCAGGATCTGCTCCATATGAAGCACGCGGACGGACACGTTGTGCTCATCCCCTTCGTCACCGAGATCGTGCCCGACGTCGACATCGACTCCGGCCGCATCAGCGTCACCCCGCCCGCCGGCCTCTTCGACGCCGAATGAGCGAACTGTCCCCGATGACCGACGACGACACCCCCGCCGAGGCGGTCGGACCGGACCCTGTGACCCAGGGTGCGGCCCCCGCCGAAGCGGTCCGACCTCAGATGTCGATCGACGTCGTCTCGATCTTCCCCGAATACCTCGCCGGTCTGCAGCTCTCGCTCATCGGCAAGGCCGTCGACCGCGGCCAGCTGAGCCTGGACGTCCACGACCTGCGGGACTTCACCTTCGACCGGCACAACACCGTCGATGACTCGCCCTACGGCGGCGGAGCGGGAATGGTCATGAAGGCCGAACCCTGGGCCCTGGCTCTCGAGCACATCCTGGCAGGTCGCGGTAGCGCTGCGGAGGGCGAAGGCCCGGAAAGTGCTCAGACTGCGGGTCCTCCAGCCGGCGGCAAGCCGACGCTCATCGTGCCCAGCCCTGCCGGGCAGGTGTTCGATCAGCGCATCGCCGAGGATCTCGCCGCCCGCGACCACCTCGTCTTCGCCTGCGGACGCTACGAAGGAATCGACCAGCGCGTCATCGATTGGGCTGGGGAGCACTTCGATCTGCTGCCGATGAGCATCGGCGACTATGTGCTCAACGGCGGCGAAGTCGCTTCGATGGTGATGATCGAAGCCGTCAGTCGCCTCATCCCCGGCGTCATCGGCAACCCCGAGTCGCTGACCGAGGAGAGCCATGAAGACGGACTGCTCGAATACCCGATCTACACGAAGCCGGCGAACTGGCGCGGACGTGACGTGCCCGAGATCCTGCTCAGCGGCAACCATGCTGCGATCGCCCGGTGGCGACGTGACCGACGTCTCGAACGCACCGCAGAAGTCAGACCTGATCTGCTCGAGAGACTCGATGACCTGAGCAAGGACGACCTTGCGGCGCTTCAGCGGTTTGAGTCTGAGCGCTCAACCGTGACAGAATAGAGCGTCGCGTTTGTTGGCACTCACCTGCTTCAGGGGGATGAGTGCCCACGGTGGCCCGCCGCATCGTTTCGGCGGGTCGACGGGGAGAGATCCCGACAGACGATCCAGCTACCGGTTCACCGGTCCGATATGCGTGTCCTCGACCTGAAGCAGGGGCCACAGGAGAAACCACAATGCAGAAGCTCGATGTTGTAGATGCAGCCTCGCTGAAGTCTGACGTTCCCGAATTCCGCCCGGGCGACACCCTCAACGTTCACGTCAAGGTGATCGAAGGTTCGCGCTCGCGTATCCAGGTCTTCAAGGGAATCGTCATCCGTCGCCAGGGCGACGGCGTTCGCGAGACCTTCACCGTTCGTAAGATCAGCTTCGGCGTCGGTGTGGAGCGTACCTTCCCGGTGCACTCGCCCAACGTCGACAAGATCGAGGTCCTCACCCGCGGCGCAGTGCGCCGTGCGAAGCTGTACTACCTGCGCGAACTGCGCGGCAAGGCTGCTCGCATCCGCGAAAAGGCCTGATTTGCCCGGCACTGTGGGAGATGATCACACGGTGCCGAACAGACATGAAGACGCGACCTTCGGGTCGCGTCTTCTGTCTTCGGCACGGTTCTGGAAGACGATTGCTGCGATCGCCGTCGTCATCATCGTCCTCGGCGGATCGATCCGCGGGTTCGTCATCCAGCGCTTCACCATTCCGAGTGCTTCGATGGAGCCGACGCTCAAGGTCGACGACTCGATCACGGTGTGGCGTCCGGATGCCCTGCGGGGTGACCTCCAACGCGGAGACATCGTCGTCTTCGACGGTCGCGGATCGTTCGTCGACGATGCGCTGCCCACACCTCTGCAGAAGATCGGCTCGTGGGTCGGACTCGGCCCCCGGGACGTCTACTACGTCAAACGCGTCATCGCCGTCGGCGGTGACAGCCTCGAATGCTGCGACGCGAAGGGGCGTCTGCTGCTCAACGGCAAACCTCTGCGCGAAGACTATGCCCCCACCCCAGCCTCGGCGGTGGAATTCTCCATCGAAGTCCCCGACGGCACCATGTGGGTGATGGGCGACAACCGCAATGAATCCGCCGACTCCCGGTCGCTGCTGGGACGGCCCGGTGGGGGATTCATCCCCACCGATCGGGTCATCGGCCCCGTGATCGGACACGGCTCCTCGATCGACTGAGCGCCGCCTCGGTGAGGGCGGGTCCAAAGTGCAAATGCGGTGATTTCGATCGGTGCGTATGATCTTCGAACCCGTGGGAGCTGACACGCGGTGCTCATACTCCCGTCCCGACCTCTGACACGCGAGGTCGGGAGCCCGCCTCGGTGAGGGGAATTCGGCGTCATCTGAGCCTTGCGCGGACGGCTGAGCGTTCGCACTCAACTGCACTGCGGCTGAGCGTGAGGCTCCGGTCGTGCTGATACGCTCGGTTCAGTCCGCAGCCGCAGTGCTGATCCGAACAGCCGCAGTCCTGGTCCGATGTGAAAGCGAACGAATGACAAGCGAATCCGAAGCTTCCCCGCCACCCGCCTCGAAACGGTTCGCGCGCGGGCTGCTGGAGACCCTGGCGATCATCGTCATCGCCCTGCTCATCTCGACGGCGCTGAAGACGTGGGTCGTCCGCGCGTTCTACATCCCGTCCGAATCGATGATGACCACCCTCCAGGTCGATGACCGGGTCCTCGTCAACCAGCTGGCTCACCGCTTCGGACCCGCCGACCGCGGCGACATCATCGTCTTCGACGACCCCGATCATTGGCTCTCGGCGGCCGAGACCGCCGAATACACGCCCAACCCGATCCTCGAATTCATCGGATTGGCCCCCGCGGACTCGGGCAATCAGCTGATCAAACGCGTCATCGGCGTCGGCGGTGACACGATCAAGTGCTGCGACGCCGAAGGTCGCCTGCTGGTCAACGGCGAACCTATCGACGAATCCTACCTCGATGCGGGCACCGCCCCCTCGGAGGTCGAATTCGAAGTCACCGTGCCCGAGGGCCACTACTGGGTGATGGGCGACAACCGCGGCAACTCCGCCGATTCCCGCTACCACATGGACACCGACCCCTATGTGGCCGAGGAGGACGTGGTCGGCACCGTGTTCCTCATCAACTGGCCGTTCAAACACTTCAGCTGGGTCTCGACCCCCGACGAGGTCTTCGCGGACGTGCCGGACACCGCCGAGGGAATCACCGGGAACTGATGGCCGCACGTGGACTGACCGACCTCAGCGTCGAACGCGGACTGCTCAGCGAGGGATTCGATTTCGTCATCGGCGTCGACGAGGTGGGCCGCGGCGCTCTGGCCGGGCCCGTCGGTGTCGGTGTCGCCCTGTTCGATCTGCGCGCCCTCACCGCCGCCGAGGTACCCGCCGGCATCCATGACTCGAAGCAGCTGAGCGCGCAGTCGAGGCAGGAGGCCACCGAGCGAGTGCGATCGTGGGCGACCGTCGCGGCGGTGGGGTCGACGACTCCTGCCGAACTCGACGAGGTGGGGATGACGATGGCCCTCAACCTCGCCGGACGCCGCGCCATGATGTCGATGCTCAGCGATTGGGCGGACCCGCGTTCCGAGGGTCATTGTTCGATCGGTTCCGAACAGAACGGTTCGGGCGGAGTCGATGTCGATGGCAGAGCCGCCTCGGTGGGCGAATTCCCTGACCGTACGATGGTGCTCCTCGACGGCCGCCACGATTGGCTCTCGGCCCCACTCACCCTCGATTGCCTGGGGATATTCGGAGACTGTGCCGACCTCGAACTGCCGCCGGTGCGCACCGTGATCAAGGGCGACGGCTCGGTTCCGGCGATTGCGGCGGCAAGCATCGTGGCGAAAGTGGCACGCGACGAGACGATGATCGCCCTCGCCGAGGCTCATCCGCACTATGGTTGGGAATCGAACGTGGGATACGGGACGGTGAAGCACCGACAGGGCATCGCCGAACTCGGCCCCAGCATCCACCACCGGAGAAGCTTCCGCCTGAGCGCGGACTCAAGAGCGAAGGAGGGCCTGTCATGAGTGCCGATGATCTTGACGACTACGAAGCGCAACTCGAACTTGCGCTGTACAAGGAATACCGGGACGTCGTCGGTCTCTTCGCCTATGTCGTCGAGACCGAGCGTCGGTTCTACCTCGCCAACCACGTCGACCTCAAGGCCCACAACGACGCCGGCGACGTGTACTTCGAACTCACCCTGCGCGACGCCTGGGTGTGGGACAGCTACCGATCGGCACGGTTCATCAAGACCGTGCACGTGCTGACGTTCAAGGACGTCAACATCGAGGAGATCGCGAAGTCCGATCTCGAACCGCCGACGGCGATCCGCGGCTGAGGCGGCTTCCTCACATCATCGGCGGAGCCTGGGCTCGACCACTCGCGCACCGATCGCTGTGGACGCCGCTCTGACTTGACCGTCGTGGGCCTGTGGACGGTCGGGCGCCGTCCACAGGCCCATTTTCTGCTCTTCCGCACAGCCACGGCGTCGTGGTCATCTGACCGACATGGGACGGATACGAACACCCGGTCGGACACGAGCGTCGAAGAGCACGCGGACCGTGAAGGGCCTGCGTAAGCAGGCGCTCGGCAGCAGGGGAGAGGACCTCGCGGTCGCATTCTTGGAGGACGCCGGTCTGGTCGTTCTCGAACGCAACTTCCGGTGCGCGCGAGGAGAGCTCGACATCATCGCCCGCGACGGTGACACCGCGGTCTTCGTCGAGGTCAAGACACGGCGCACCGCACTGCTGGGATCACCGCTGGAAGCCGTGACCCGAACCAAACTCGTCCGCATCCGCACACTGGCCGGGATCTGGCTGAGCGGGCAGGACGAATACTTTCCGGCCACGCGCATCGATGCGCTCGGAATCATCATGGAACCGCGCGTCCAGTACTTCCACTGCCCGAACATCCAGGTCGACTCATGAGCGAGGGGGTCCCGGGACAGGAGGAACCGCCGTTCGAGCAGGCCGAGCCGGTCGAACCGCTCGAGCCGGACGAACAGGCCGGGGCCGACGATGTCGAACCCGCCTCCTCGGCGCACACCATCGGACGGGCCTCCGCCGTGGCACTGTGGGGGCTGACCGGGAAGATCGTGTCGATCGAAGCCAGCGTCAGCGCGGGGCTGCCCGGAATCGACATCGTCGGACTGCCGGATGCCTCGGTGAGCGAATCGCGCAAGCGACTTCGGGCGGCCCTGGCCTACCTCGGAGAACCCGTCGCCACAGAACACCTGACAATCAATCTCACCCCTGGAACAGTGCCGAAGATCGGCACCGGATTCGACCTCGGCATCGCCGTCGCCGTGCTCAGAGCACTGTCCCTGATCACCACCGAGGACACCGGCAGCGTCATCCACTGCGGTGAGATCGGGCTCGACGGCAGAATCCGTCCCGTCACCGGGGTGCTCCCGTCCCTGCACACAGCGCTGCAGGCCGGTTTCGACCGGTTCGTCGTCCCCATCGGCAATGCCGACGAGGCACGGCTCATCGGACGCGCCAGAGTCCTCCCGGTCGCCTCTCTGGCCGAGGTGGTCAATGCCTATGGCGGATCGATGGCCGTACCTGCACTGCCGGCGGTCCTCGACATGGACCAACCTGTCCCCGTGGCCCCGGAACTCCACGATCTCTGCGAAGTCCAAGGACAGGCCGAAGGGCGATTCGGCCTCGAAGTCGCCGCCGCGGGCGGGCACAACCTGCTCATGCGCGGCACACCCGGAGCGGGCAAGACCCTGCTCGCCCAGTGCCTGCCCGGAATCCTGCCGCCGCTGAACGACGATGAAGCCGTCGAGGTCGCCGCCGTCCGCTCGCTGCGCGGCGAACTCGACGGCATCGACGGACTCGACCACCGGCCCCCGTTCGAAGCACCCCACCACCGCAGCACCGCCTCGGCGCTCATCGGCGGACGCCGACCCGGAACTGTCGGAGTGCTGAGCCGCGCCCACCGCGGGGTGCTGTTCATGGACGAAGCTCCCGAATTCTCCCGCGACGTCCTCGAAGCCCTGCGGCAGCCGATGGAATCCCGTCGCGTCCACATCCACCGTGCGTGGGGATCGATGGTGCTTCCGGCCTCGTTCCAACTCATCATGGCCGCGAACCCCTGCCCCTGCGGGGTCGGGATGGCCGGGGTCGGTGCGGACTGTCGATGCACCCCTCTGGACAAACGCCGCTATCGCAATCGGCTGTCGGGGCCGCTGCTCGACCGAGTCGACCTGCAGCTCGAACTCTTTCCCGTCTCCCCGGCCGACCTCCGCCTCGGCGGGGACCAGGAGACGAGCGCCACAGTGGCGGCCCGCGTACTCGACGCGCGGAACCGGCAGGCCGAACGCTTCGCCGACTGCGACTGGAGGCTCAACGCCGAAGCGCCCGGAACCTGGCTGCGCGACCACTTCGCACTCACACCGGCAGACCTGTCCGATCTCGACCGGGCGCTCGACACGGGCCGGATCACCATGCGCGGCTATGACAGGGTGCTGCGTGTCGCCACTACTCTGGCTGATCTGGCCGGGAAACCCGGTCCCGACCCCGACACGATGAGAACGGCGCTCGCCCTGAGGACGCAGGAGTCATGACCATGAACACTGATGAGGACGTCCGCGCAGCCATCGCCTCACTGCTGCGCATCGGTGAGCCCGGCGACGGTCTGCTCAAACGGCTCGTCGACGGAATCGGTCCGGTCGCCGCCCAAGGGATCATCATGGCCGTCGGCCGCGGTGAGACCACCGCTCACGAAGCCGTCCACGGTCTGACAGTCACCGGCACCGAGGCGGCCGAACACGGGCAGATGCCCGAGGCCATCGACCGGTGGGCGGTGCGAGCCGGGGACGTCGAGACGAGAGGGGATGATCTGGACAAGATTGCGAGAATCGGCGGCCGACTGGTCATTCCCGATGATGACGAGTGGCCCCGAATGCTCGACGACCTCGGTCCCGCAGCACCCTTGGGTCTGTGGGTGCGGGGAGCTGCCTCCCTCAGCACCGTCCTGGCTCGAGCCGTTGCCGTCGTCGGGGCCAGAGCGGCCAGCAGCTACGGAACCAAATGCGCCTCTGACCTTGCATGGGACCTGGCGGCTCGCGGAATCACCGTCGTGTCCGGAGGCGCATTCGGCATCGACGCAGCCGCCCACCGAGCCGCCATCGCCAGGGAAGCGCCGACGGTGGCATTCATGGCAGGGGGAGTCGATCGCTTCTATCCGGCGGCGAACGCCGACCTGTTCGAACAGATCCTCTCCACCGGCGCCATCGTGTCCGAGACGGCACCGGGAATGACGCCGATGCGCCACCGGTTCCTGCTGCGCAACCGACTCATCGCCGCCTCGGCGCAGGTCAGCGTCATCGTCGAAGCCGGTTGGCGCAGCGGAGCACTCAACACCGCGCGGCATGCCCTCGAACTCTCCCGGCAGGTCGCGGCCTTCCCCGGGTCCGTGTACTCGGCGTCGTCGACCGGGGCCCACAAGCTCGTGCGCGAGCACGAAGCAGAACTCGTCACCTGCAGCGACGATGTCATCGCACTCATGGACGACGAGACTCCGGCGCTCTTCGACGCGACCGCGGCGGGCGCCGCCGCAGAGAACGGAGAACGTCCGCCGCCTCCCGACCCCCGTGAAGCGCTTGATGAGCGGGAGAAGATCTGCCTGAATGCGCTGACCGTATCGAAGCCGCTCGACGTCGGGACCATCGCCTCTCGGGCAGGACTGACGATCGCAGATGCGCTCAATTCGCTGACTACTCTCGACCTGGCCGGAATGGCCGAACGCCGCGACACCGGGTGGGTGAAACTGCGCACGTCCCGCGGCTGAGCCCGACCGTCCACGTATCCTGGGGGCGTGAGCACATCTTCGACCGTCGCCGAGGTGGTGACAGGCTATGCCGACCACCTGCGGTCTCGTGACGTCTCCGAGCACACTGCTCGTGCCTACGTCGCCGACGTCTCCGACTTCCTCGACCACGCCGTGCACTCGACGAAGCTCCGGCGCGGGACCGAGGGTGGACACCCGTCGACGACGTCCGGCGCACGCATCGATCTCGCCTCCGTCGAACTCGATGATCTGCGTTCCTGGCTCATCACTCTCGACGACGCCGGTGCCGCGAAATCGACGGTGGCTCGCAAGATCGCCGCTGTTCGCTCCTTCTTCGCCTACGGTGTGAGCAACCTGGGACTGTCGAACAACCCGGCGGCACGTCTGCGGACTCCGAAGAAGGACTCCCGGCTGCCCACCGTGCTCAAACCGCAGCAGGCCGCCGACCTCATCTCCGCTGCCGAAGGCCCGCGAACCGGAGACACCGACGCGAGCGATTCGGCGGCTGGAGGCGCCACGACGGGCGCCACGACGGGCCCCACGACGGGCGACACGGCACAGGGCGACACGGACAAGAGCGACCCGCTCGACGCGGCCAAACGCATCCGCGATGCCGCGATCCTCGAAATGCTCTACGCCACCGCGATCCGCGTCTCCGAACTGACCGGACTCGACCGCAGCGACATCGACGACCGCGCATCGATGATCACCGTGCTCGGCAAAGGCGACAAAGAACGTCGCGTCCCATTCGGCGCCCCGGCACGCAGAGCCCTCGACGACTGGCTCGCCACCCGCGACCTGTTCGCCGGTCCCCACAGCGGCGACGCACTGTTCCTCGGCGTCCGTGGAGGGCGCATCGGTGCGCGGCAGGTGCGCGAACTCGTTCACCGCTACGGCTCCGACGACCCCAGTGCTCCCGACATCGGACCGCACGGTCTGCGGCATTCGGCGGCCACGCATATGCTCGATCGCGGGGCCGACCTGCGACAGATCCAAGAGCTGCTCGGCCACTCCACGATGAGCAGCACGCAGATCTACACCCAGGTGTCCATGCAGCGGCTGCAGGACACCTACAGGCGCGCTCACCCGCGAGCCTGAGACCCACCGTGACGCACTTGGCCGGCAGAGCCATGGCGGAAGCGTCGGCCTGACCGAGGCGCTCTACTTCCGGAATTCCCAATGCCACGGCTCGGGCAGCGACCCCGTCTGCCGCGCCCAACCGGGATGGATCCACCCGAACCTCGGCGCATTCGTCCGCATCCACTGATGTTGCGCGGTGCCGAAGGAATTGATCCCGCTGCCGAGGTCGACCGCCAGCGCCCACCCATGATTCGACGTTCCCGGTGTCGCCGCCATCCGCCCTTTCCGCCGTTTGAGGATCACCTGCGTGGCGTAGTCCCGGTAGGCGTCGGTGACCGAGATCGGGGCACCGAACCGAGCCTCGAACGCTGTCGAGAGCCGATCGAAGGCCGCTTGAGCATCGCAGCGCAGCATCTGCCCGGGAGCCGACTCCAACGCACACATCGCCGAGGCGGGAATCCGCCCATTGCGGTGACCGCCCCACGCTCCGGCACCGGAGGCGGTCGAATCCCCGCCTCCTCTCGGTTCTTTCGCAGGCTTCCGCGACAGAGGCAGCAGCGCAGACTTCTCCTGACCGAAGAACTTGCCCGGATCGACGTACCTCTTATCGCTCGCGGCCGGCCATGCTCCGATGTGCAGGCACGAACGCCGACAGTGGCCACCGCTGCCCACCGTGCCGATCTTCTCGCCGGCGGCAAATCCCTGACCCTTCTCCAACGACGTCGCGGCCGGCTGGAACGTGAGCACATGACCGGACTCGGTGAGAATGCTGACGGTCGCAGTCCCCGCCACCGTGCCGGCAAAGCGGATCGTCCCTCCCGTCGGTGCCCGCAGCGGTTCGCCAACGACTGCGAGCACGTCGATTCCGCGATGGCCGGTCAGCCACGGCTTGTCCGGAGGATCGAATGCTTCGATGATCTCCATCGCCGGCACCGGTGTGACCCAATTCGTCGGAGCACTCCTCGGCATACCGCCCTGCTGCATTGTCGACGTAGGGGCCGCGGCGCTCGCCGTCGGGGGAGTGCCCGTGAGCACAAGTGCCGTTGCGATGATCGCGGCAAGAAGCAGTGACTGCGGTGAGCGCAGGCTTGAGCGTCTCGCTCGAAGGCGGAACAGCAGGCGGAGGCGGTCGAGCGCGAAGTGAGTCATGGGAGCATGCAAACCCGTCGCGCAAGGTCGTGTCATCCGCGAGTATCACCCCTGTGGACGATCCGCCTCCCTCCACAAGGCGCCGACGTTCGAGTCGCACGCCAGTCCACAGGAAGCGATGGTCGAGTGCACCGAATCGACGGCGATTCAGGTCCCCACGACCGACGGGACCGGTCGCCGCGGCTCCCACTCCACCGAACGATCCACAGCTGCCGACGCACGAGTCGATGCGTTGATCCGCATCGGTGGGCCGCCTCGGCGGGGGATCGACCGTGATTGGAAATGACTTGCCCAACCGGGATAGACTAAGTCCAGCAGAAGCGTGTCTTCTGACTACGCGTATCCGAATTCTTCTCCTTCCCGTGGTGCAGGCAGCCGTCAGGTGTGCCTGTGGGGCGGACGAACCGGGTACCAGGAATCAACCGAAAATGTCATCGACGCATCCCGTCGATCGAATCGACGCGGACCATTAGGGGTTCGCTGTGAGCACGATCGACGCGCGCGTGACGTAAAAGCACCCCGAGGGTGCACAGAAAGGAGGGCGTCGGCATGGCCGTCGTCACCATCCGCCAGCTGCTCGACAGCGGCGTTCACTTTGGACACCAGACCCGTCGTTGGAACCCGAAGATGAAGCGCTTCATCTTCACCGAACGCAACGGCATCTACATCATCGACCTGCAGAAGTCGCTGGGCTACATCGACAACGCCTTCGAATTCGTCAAGGAGACCGTTGCCCACGGCGGCTCGATCCTCTTCGTCGGCACCAAGAAGCAGGCCCAGGAATCCATCGCTGAGCAGGCTCAGCGCGTGGGCCAGCCCTACGTCAACCAGCGTTGGCTCGGCGGTATGCTCACGAACTTCCAGACCATCTCGATGCGTCTGCGCCGGCTGAAGGAACTCGAAGAGATCGACTTCGACGACGTTGCAGGTTCCTCGCACACCAAGAAGGAACTGCTCATCCTGCGTCGCGAGAAGGACAAGCTCGAGAAGACCCTCGGCGGCATCCGCGACATGCAGCGCACCCCGTCGGCCGTCTGGATCGTCGACACCAAGAAGGAACACCTCGCGGTCGACGAAGCCAAGAAGCTGGGCATCCCGGTCATCGGCATCCTCGACACCAACTGCGACCCGGACGACGTCAACTACCCGATCCCGGGCAACGACGACGCCATTCGCTCGGTCTCGCTGCTGACCCGCGTGGTCGCCGACGCCGTGGCCGAGGGCCTCATCGCCCGCCACTCCTCGGACGACGCCAGCGGAGAGAAGAACGTCTCCGCCGTCGAGCCCATGCCCGAATGGGAGCGCGAGCTCCTCGAAGGCAAGACCGAAGAGGAGCCCGCCGAGGCTGCCGCTCCGGCTGCCGACGCCGCTGAAGCCGCTCCTGCCGCTGAAGCCGAGAACGCTGAAGCTGCTCCTGCCGCTGAAGCCGCCGACTCCACCGAGTCGACCGAGTCCTGATTTCGTTTAACTCCACCATCCTGAGGAGAAAGAATGGCAAACTACACTGCCGCTGATATCAAGGCACTGCGCGAAAAGACCGGCGCCGGAATGATGGACGTCAAGAAGGCTCTCGACGAGGCCGACGGCGACCAGACGAAGGCCATGGAGGCCCTGCGCATCAAGGGCCTCAAGGGCGCCACCAAGCGCGAAGGCCGCTCGACCTCCGACGGTCTGGTCGCGACCTCCGTCGAAGGCGGAGTCGGCACCATGATCGAGCTCAACTCGGAGACCGACTTCGTGGCGAAGTCCGAACCGTTCGTCAAGCTCTCCGAAGAGGTCCTCGAACTGGCCGTGGCGAACAAGGCCGATTCTGCCGAAGCGCTGCTCGCCGCCGAGACCGACGGCAAGCCCGTCTCCCAGTTCATCACCGAATCCGGTGCCTCGCTGGGCGAGAAGGTCGAACTGCGTCGCGTGGGCCGCGTCGAAGGCTCCAAGGTCGCCTCCTACCTGCACCGCACCAACAAGGACCTGCCCCCGCAGGTCGGCGTGCTGCTGGCATTCGAGGGTGACGACGAGACCGTGGCACACGATGTTGCCGTGCACATCGCCGCCATGGCCCCGAAGTACTTCTCCCGCGAAGACGTTCCCTCCGATCTCGTCGAGAACGAACGTCGCATCGCCGAAGACACCGCGAAGAACGAAGGCAAGCCCGAACAGGCTCTGCCGAAGATCATCGAGGGTCGCGTCAACGGCTTCTTCAAGGAGAACTGCCTGCTCGACCAGGGATTCGCCAAGGATCCCAAGCAGTCCGTGGCCAAGGTGCTCGAGGCTGCGGGCGTCAAGGCCACCGGCTTCCTGCGCTTCCGCGTCGGAGCCTGATGCACCACTGACCGTGAAGCAGACTGATCTCTGCTTCCCAGGTTCACCGAGTGAGTGAGAACTCACCGGCGAAGCGGGGTCGGACCAATCGGTCCGACCCCGTTTTTCGCTAGACTGACCCAGACGCCCGATCACAGGCACCCGATCAGCGAGGCCCGAACACAGTGACGATCCCACCGGGTACAGACCTGCCCGCACGGAAGAAGGACTTTATGACAAGCACCCCTGTTCACGAATCCAGCTACGCCAGCCGCGCGGTGCGCACTCATCGCCGCCGTGTTCTGCTCAAGCTCTCCGGCGAGGTCTTCGGCGGCGGCAAGATCGGCGTCGATCCCGACGTCGTGGCCGCAGTCGCCCGCGAGGTCGCTCCCACCACCGAGGATGTCGAGGTCAGCATCGTCGTCGGCGGCGGCAACTTCTTCCGCGGAGCCGAACTCTCCCAGCGCGGCATGGACCGCACCCGCGCCGACTACATGGGCATGCTCGGCACCGTGATGAACTGTCTGGCCCTGCAGGACTTCCTCGAACAGGCGGGTGTCGACACCCGCGTGCAGACCGCGATCCCGATGTCGCAGGTCGCCGAATCCTATATTCCCCGCCGCGCCATGCGGCACATGGAGAAGAACCGCGTCGTCATCTTCGGCGCCGGCGCCGGACTCCCGTACTTCTCCACCGACACCGTCGCCGCCCAGCGCGCACTCGAGGTGCACGCTGATGAGGTCCTCATCGCCAAGAACGGTGTCGACGGCGTCTACACCGCCGACCCCAAGGTCGACCCGAACGCCGAGAAGATCGCCGAGATCAGCTACCAGGACGCCCTGCAGCGCGGTCTCAAGGTCGTCGATGCGACCGCCTTCAGCCTGTGCATGGACAACAAGCTGCCGATGCACGTCTTCGGGATGGAAGGCGACGGCAACCTGCGCAAGGCCATCATCGGTGAGAAGATCGGCACGGTCGTCCACTGAGACACGGACCACCGAGGCGGACATCTCCGCCGAGGTGGCCCGACACCGAACGCAGGCGGGTCCTCACAGCGTGGAACCGTCGCCATCGTGGCGGCCGGCCGCCTGGCATCCACGCAGGTGAGAACATTCCTGTGATGTTTCGGTGCGGCATTTTTCAGTGATGACCCATAGAATGAACCCAAAGCTTTAAGAGATGGAAAGAGGCAACCGTGATTGAAGAGACACTGGCCGAAGCCAGAGAGAAGATGGACAAGGCCGTCGAATTCACGCAGGAGGACTTCGCGTCGATCCGCACCGGACGCGCCAATCCCGCACTGTTCGCCGATATCGAGATCGACTACTACGGTGCTCCGACGCCGCTGCAGCAGCTCGCCTCGTTCCAGACGCCCGAGGCTCGCACGATCCTCGTGACCCCCTACGACAAGGGCACGCTGACCGATATCGAGACCGCTCTGCGCAACTCCGACATCGGCGCGAACCCTGCCAACGACGGCAACGTCATCCGCGTCGTCCTCCCGGACCTCACCGAGGAACGCCGTAAGGAGTACGTCAAGATCGTCAAGGGCAAGGCCGAAGACGGCAAGGTCTCCATCCGCAACATCCGCCGTCACGCCAAGGAGACGCTCGAACGCATCAAGAAGGACGGCGAGGCCGGTGAGGACGAGGTCACTCGCAGCATCTCCGAGCTCGACGATCTGACGAAGAGCAAGGTCGACAACGTCGACAAGCTGCTTGCGCAGAAGGAAGCTGAGCTGCTCGAGGTCTGATGATCGCCGTGACTGGGTCCGACAGCCCCGCGACTGATCCGGCTCCCCTCGGGGAGCCGGATCAGTCGGGCGAGGCCGCGCGGGTTGAGACCCCTTTCCCCAAACGTCGAGACCTGCGCAATTCGGACAAGCCGTATTCGCCCGACGATCCGGAGTCGAACCCCACCGCCGAGGCGGCTGCCGCCGACGCCGATCCGGAACCGAAGGACTACGGACGGGCCGGACGGAACCTGCCGGCCGCGATCGGCATGGGACTGCTCATCGGCGGCGTAGTGCTCGCGTCCCTGATCTTCCTGCCGATCTCCTTCCTCTTCATCGTCCTCGTCGGCATCGTCGCCGCCATGTGGGAGCTGGCGAACGCGCTGTCACGGTCCGGCTCCCTGGTCTCCCGTGTGCCGACTATGGTGTCGGCCGCCTGCATGGTCGTGGCCACCTTCATCGGCGGCCGTGAAGCCCTCTGGGTCACCTTCGCCGCCAGCGCCGGAGCAGTCATGCTCTTCACGATGGTCGAGCGTCGGAAGAACGCAGTCAAAGACGTCTCGCTCTCCCTCTTCGCTCTCACCTACGTCGGCCTCATGGCGTGCTTCATCGTCTACATCCTCACCCAGCCGGACGGCAACTTCTACGTCATCATCTTCCTCGCCGCCGTCGTCGCCTCCGACACCGGCGGCTACGTCTTCGGCGTGCTGTGGGGCAAGCACCCCATCGCACCGCGGATCTCTCCGAAGAAGTCCTGGGAGGGCTACCTCGGCTCCACCGTCTTCGCCGCAGCGGTCGCAACGGTCCTGGCGATCACGGTCGTCGGCGCCCCGTTCTGGACCGGGCTCGTCATCGGCGCGGTGATTCCCGCTTTCGCCACCCTCGGCGACTTCAGCGAATCGATGATCAAGCGCGACCTCGAACTCAAGGACATGGGCACCCTGCTGCCCGGCCACGGCGGTGTGATGGACCGACTCGACTCGATCCTGCCGACCGCCCCCGTCGCGCTCGTCCTCTTCTCGGTGCTGCCGGGCTACCTCTGACCGGCCCGCGGCGCAGATCGTGCAGGCGTCCTCTGACCCGCTGGGTTCGGGCCCGCCCGACGTGGCGGCTCGCACACGACAGGCGCGCGCCGAACATGAGACAATGGCCGTGTGAGTTCTCAAGCAGGCAGAAGGCAGACCAGGCCCGTCGTCGAACATGCCGACGGCACGACATCGAAGACCCCGATGCGCGATGGCCGTCCCCTTCTCAACTTCAAGTCCGCACGGGTCAAGCAGCCGCCTCAGCATCTGGCCGATATGACGATGGACGAACGCATCGCCGCGGTCACAGAGATGGGACTGCCCGCCTTCCGGGCCAAGCAGATCTCCACCCATTACTTCAGCCACTACGTCACCGACACCGAGGCGATGACGGACCTGCCCAAGGACAAGCGGGCAGAGATCCAGGAACGGTTCTTCCCGCACCTGCTCACCGAGGTGCGCCGCCTGCGCACCGAGAACGGCGACACCATCAAATTCCTGTGGCGCCTCTTCGACGGGGCCCTCGTCGAATCTGTGCTCATGCGCTATCGCAACCGTGTCACCCTGTGTGTGTCCAGCCAGTGCGGCTGCGGAATGAACTGCCCGTTCTGCGCCACCGGCCAGCAGGGCCTGACCAGGAACATGTCCACGGCCGAGATCGTCGAACAGGTCGTCCGGGCCAACCAGGTCATCGCCGCCGGCGAACTCTCCGAGGCTCCGACGTCGGATATGCCCGGTGCCGGCGAGACCGCGCTCGGTGCGGAAGCCGACGATGACGATGCGGCGGGGGAGTCCGCGTTCGACCCGGAGGCGACGGCCGCCTCGGCGAACGGACCCGAACGGGTCTCGAACATCGTCTTCATGGGCATGGGCGAACCCCTGGCCAATTACAAGCGCGTGATGAACGCGGTGCGCCGGTTCGTCGGACCGAGCCCCGAGGGGCTGGGCATGTCGGCCAGGCGGATCACGATCTCCACGGTCGGGCTCGTGCCCGGCATCAACAAACTCGCTGCCGAGGACATCCCCGTCACCTTCGCACTCAGCCTGCACGCTCCCGATGACGAGCTGCGCGATGAGATGATCCCGGTCAACACACGGTGGAAGGCCGACGAGGCCATCGACGCCGCCTTCAACTACTACCAGGTGACCGGACGGCGGGTGAGCATCGAATACGCGCTCATCAAGGACATGAACGACCACGCCTGGCGTGCCGAACTGCTGGCGAAGAAGCTCAACGCCCGCGGACGCGGCTGGGTCCACGTCAACCCGATCCCGCTCAACCCGACCCCGGGGTCGGTGTGGACGGCCTCCGAACCGGACGTCGCCGACGAATTCGTCCGCCGCCTCATCGATCAGGGCATTCCGACGACGATCCGCGATACCCGCGGCTCCGATATCGACGGCGCCTGCGGACAGCTCGCCGCAGCCGACTGATCGACGCCCGGATCGGCACCCGCCGACCGCGGCCACGCAATTTCTGCGGCTTCCATCTATCATGGTGGAAACACCACAGCCACTCGCTTCTGGAGGAGACATGGCGGACACGACTTTCCCTCGAATGTCCGGATGGAAGAACGGATACGACCCCAAGCAGGTCGACAGCTTCTTCAAACGCGCACGTGAGTCCTTCGAACGGCCGACGCCGCAGCCCGGCGACCTCGACTCCCGGGCGGTGCGCACGGTCGGCTTCGACCTCGTCCGCAAGGGCTATCACGTCGCCGTCGTCGATGCCGCGCTCGACCGTCTCGAAGACGCATTCGCCAAGCAGGCCCGCGACCGCCTCATCGCGCAGTCCGGTCAGGACGCCTGGGTCTCCGAACTCACCCGGGTGGCCGCGTCCCTGCGGGGACGCCTCGTCCGTGAGCCCGGGGAGCGCTTCGACAACCCGCCTCCCGGAGTCATCGGCTACGACATCACCCAGGTCGACGACATGTGCGACAAGGTCAACTCGTACTTCACGCAGGGAGTGGCGATGAGTGTTGACCAGGTCCGCCGCGTGCTGTTCAAGACCGCGAAAGGCAAGAAGGCGTACAACGAGGACCAGGTCGATGCGTTCATCGACCGCGTCGTCGAAGTGATGGCCTCCGTTGACTGATTTCCACTACTTCGCGGTTCCGACCGCGACCGATCCCGGCACGCTCAACCCGGTGTACGAGCTTCTCGACTTCCCGATCGCGATGGGCCGGGCCGAGGACATCGTGCTGACCGGTCCGGCACCGGAGAAACCGCTCGTCGACGGTCGTGAAGTCACCGATCCCCGCCTGGTCAAGGCCCTGTCCGTCCCGGTCGAGCTCGACCGCGCCGAGGTGCTCGACCGCAGTTCGAAGCTCGCCGGAGTGCTCCGGGCCATGGGTGTGGTGCCCGAATCCGGAGCCCGGCTCACCTTCGCCGAGGATGTCCCGCCGTTGGCGCGGGCGCTCGGTGTTCTTGCTGCCGCCCGGATCGGGCTGGTCGTGGATCTGCGAGCAGGGGCTGCGTCTGACTCTGCTTCAGACTTGGTTGTTCTCCATGCCATCGAAGACGCACCGAACGAGCCGGGTCGCGCCTCGGTGCGCGTCACCCGTTCGCGCTTCGAAGGCGTCGGCGTGACCATCGGCTCCGAGACCGCGAACCTCGACCAGGCGATGCGCGACTCCCGCGTCGAATTCGCAGCCGTAGTGCCGCTCGACCCGCAGCGCACTCTGCTGCTCACCGACGACGGTGATCTTGAGGCGGCTTCGAGCCTCGACTGGTACCGCGCCGAGGTCCTCTCTGCTTCCTGAGCCCCGGACGTCTGGGGGCTTCGACACCGATGATGGTGTCGACGATCCGGCCTCTGCGGACCCGCGGCCTGCGGACCCGCGGTCTGCTGATCTGCGTTCGGCTGAGACGGTGGCTGCCCTGCGCGCGGCCGGCTGTGTCTTCGCCGAAGACGAAGCGGCGATCCTCCTCGAGGCAGCGACCGCGTCTGCTGTCGACTCGCCCACGGTCGACGGGCCCGCTGTCGACGGGTCTGCTGTCGACGGGTCTGCTGGCGCTCATGCTGCGCCGAGACTCGGTGAGCTGGTGGCTCGTCGCGTTGTCGGCGAACCCCTCGAGCAGATCGTCGGTTGGGTCGATTTTGCGGGCTTGCGATTGAACGTTGAGCCCGGAGTGTTCGTGCCGCGGCAGCGGACCGCTCTGCTCGCGACGGACGCGGTGTCCGCGGTTCAGCGGATGGTGGACTCACGAGGGAACAGGCCGGAGACCAACTCACGAGTGAACGGGGCAGAAGCAGAAGCCGGCGTCGCGGCAATGCGACCTGTTGTGCTCGAAGCGTTCTGCGGTGTCGGTCCGGTCGCCTCGGCGGTGGCCGCGTCGGTGCCGGGGGTCGATATTCACCTCGGTGATGCGCAGGCGGAGGCTGTGGGTTGTGCGGTGGGGAATGCCGAAAGCTGTGTTCACACGGGGGAGTTCGGCCGGGCAGGCGAATCAGTGCCGGCACTTGAGTCCGGCACCACCGTGAGGGGCCATCTCCTCGACTGCCTGCACGGACTGCCCGACTCACTGCACCAGTCGATTTCGGTGATCGTGGCCGTCCCGCCCTACGTTCCTGAAACTGCGGCCGATTTTCTGCCCCATGAGGCCCTCGACTTCGAGCCGCGCACCGCTCTATTCGGCGGACACGACGGACTCGACCTCGTGCGCCGGCTCATCACGGAGTCACTCGACTGGCTGGCCCCTTACGGAGTGCTGCTCATCGAACTCGGGCAGGATCAGGCTGCCGAGGCCACCGGCCTCGCTGCCGAGCGGGGGCTGGAAGCCCAGAGCCACCTCGGCGAGGACGACCACACGGCCGTCCTCGAACTGCGCCGGGGCCACTGGAACTGACAACGGCCGGTTGCGTTCCGACTGGCTCAAAGTGTCCGTGCAGTGCATTAGGGCTGTGCGCGCGCACTTTGAGCCAGTCGGTGGGTGGGTGCCGCCGGCGCCCCGGCCCACCCCTGGAATTGAGGTTCAGTTCGCGAAGGCGTTGATTCCGGTCATCGTCCGACCCAGGGTCAGCTGGTGCACCTCGTGCGTGCCTTCGTAGGTGAGCACGGTCTCGAGGTTGACCGCGTGACGCAGCGGCGGGTACTCGCTTGTGATGCCCGACCCGCCGAACAGGGCGCGCAGGTCACGGCAGACGTTCATCGCGGTATCGACGTTGACCATCTTGCCCAGGCTGATCTGCTCCGGACGGACACCCTTCTCCGAGTCCTTGAGCTTACCCAGATGCGCGGCGAGCAGAGTGATCTGCGAGTACTGGCCGAAGGCCTTCGCCAGCTTCTGCTGAGTGATCTGGAAGGAGGCCAGAGGACGATCGAACTGCACACGGGTGCCGGTGTACTCCAATGCGGAGAGCAGGGCATCACGGGCCGCGCCGGTGACACCGAAGACGATGCCGTAGCGAGCCTCGGACAGGCAGGACAGGGGTCCCTTGAGTCCCTTGGCCTTCGGCAGCATCGCGTCCTCGGGCAGACGGACGTTGTCGAGGACGATCTCACCCGTGATGGATGCGCGCAGCGAGATCTTGCGGTGGATCTCCGGGGTCTGCACACCCTCGGTGTTCGAGGGGACGACGAAGCCGCGGACGACGTTCTGGCCCTTGTCGTCGACCTCCTCGGTCTTGGCCCAGACGACCATGACGTCGGAGACCGGGGAGTTCGTGATCCACATCTTCGCGCCGTTGAGGATCCAGTCGGATCCGTCCTTCTTCGCGGTCGTCTTCATCCCTGACGGGTCGGAGCCGACATCGGGTTCGGTCAGGCCGAAGCAGCCGATGGCCTTGCCGGCGGCCATCTTCGGCAGCCATTCTTCCTTCTGTGCTTCCGATCCCCAGTGGTGGATGGCGAACATCGCCAGCGAGCCCTGCACGGACACGAGCGACCGCAGACCGGAGTCGACGGCTTCGAGCTCCCGGCAGGCCAGTCCGTACTGAGTCGCCGTCGAACCGCCGCAGCCGTAGCCGTCGAGGTGCATGCCGAGCAGACCGAGCTCGCCGAGTCCTTCGGCCAGTTCGCGAGCGGGGATGGTGGCGTCGAGGAAGTAGTCGCCGATCTTCTCCCGGACGTTCTCGTCCAGCCACTTCTTCACGATCGACGCGAATTCGAGGTCATCGGGCTCGAAGACCGAATCCAGTCCAAGAATGTCGTCAGGGCTCAGCGTTGTGCTCATATCCATCTCTTTCGCCATTGATTCTTCTCACTCACTGTTTCACCGGAGCGCGGTGGACAACCGGCGCATCCGAACCACAAGATTTCCGCGGCTCCCTGGGTGGAGATCGATGCGACACACACGAACGTGTCGAGTCATTTCCCAGAGAACTTTGGCATCATCGGTTGGCGTGAGTAAACGTGGTTTCATTGTAGTCGGCTCAACCGGTTCGGTCGGCACCCAGGCCCTTGACGTCCTTGCCGAACACCGGGACGAGCACGCGATCGTCGGCTTGGCCGCCGGTTCCCGGCTCGACCTTCTCATCGAGCAGGCCCTCGATTTCCACGTTCCCGTCATCGGGCTCACCACGCCTCCCGCCGGAGGAGAGACCGAGGTGCGTGCGCGACTGACCGAGTTGGCTGCCGAGCGGGGGATCGCCGATCCCGTCGACGCCATCCACCTCGGTGACGACGCCGCCGAGGCGGTCGCAAGCTTGACCGCGGACATGGTCCTCAATGCGATCACCGGTGCCGCCGGTCTCGGCGCGACCCTGGCCGCTCTCGAGCGTGGCACGGATGTGGCCCTGGCGAACAAGGAATCCCTCATCATCGGCGGGTCCATCGTCCTCGACGCCGCTCGTGTCTCCGGGGCCCGGCTGGTGCCGGTCGACAGTGAGCACTCCGCCATCGCCCAGGCGCTGCGCGCCGGCACGTATGGGGAAGTCAGCAAGCTCATCATCACCGCGTCGGGCGGACCGTTCCGCGGAATGACCCGCGATGCCCTGCGTCGGGTCACTCCCGCCCAGGCGCTCAACCATCCCACCTGGTCGATGGGGTCGATGATCACCATCAACTCGGCGACCCTGGTCAACAAGGGCCTCGAAGTCATCGAAGCCCACCTGCTCTTCGGCATCGACTTCGACCACATCGAAGTCGTCGTGCATCCGCAGTCGCAGATCCATTCGATGGTCGAGTTCAACGACGCCTCGACGATCGCGCAGATCTCCCCACCGGATATGCGCCTGCCGATCTCCTATGCTCTGGGCACCCAGGACGACGGAACGACGAAGCGACTGACCTCGGGCGCCGTGCCGCACAATTGGGGCCAGCCCATGCACTGGTCGTTCGAACCGGTCAACCATCTCGCCTTTCCCGCGCTCGGCCTGGCCATCGACGCCGGTAAGAAGGGGCGCAGCTACCCCGCGGTGCTCAACGCCGCCAATGAGGAACTCGTCGCCGCGTTCATCGCCGGTGACATCGCCTTCACCGGAATCGACAAAGGTCTGGCCCGAGCCCTGGCCGCCCACGAACCTGCGGCCGAACACACGGTGGAGACCGTGCTGGCCGCCGACGCCTGGGCCAGGGACTTCGCTCGCGCCGACGTCGCCGAACAGAACGGGGGCCGCCGATGACCGTTGTGCTCTACATCGTCGGGATCATCCTGTTCCTCATCGGCATCTCGATCTCGATTGCGCTGCACGAACTCGGCCACCTCACTCCGGCGAAGAAGTTCGGAGTCAAAGTCACGCACTATATGGTCGGCTTCGGACCGACCCTGTTCTCCTTCCGCCGCGGTGAGACCGAATACGGCATCAAAGCGTTCCCCCTCGGCGGGTTCATCGCGATGCCGGGAATGTACCCGCCGGAAGGGGCCACGAAGTCCCGCCATGAGACAGCCGCCGCTGGACAGAGAGGCGGTGCCGCCGGCATCGTCGTCGACGGCGGGGTCGACGGAACGGCGGGCCGCCTCGGCGAACCGGACGGGGCGCTGGACTCAACGGACAACGAAACGGCGGGCCGCCTCGGCGAGGGGACGGATGACGCCGACGCCGCACCGCTGCGTCGGGACCGGAAGAAACGGAAGGGGCGGCTGTTCGAGGACACGATGGCCGATGCCCGGGAGTTCTCGAATCAGGAGATCGAGCCGGGGGAGGAGCACCGGACGTTCTATGCGCTCAGCGTGCCCAAACGGCTCGTCGTCATGTTCTCGGGTCCCTTGGTCAACCTCGTCCTGGGCATCCTCATCATGGCGATCTCGCTGCTGGGCATCGGTGTGATCACTCCGACGACGACTGTCCAGACCGTCGTCGAATGTGCGGTGCCCGCCTCAGAGGCGCAGCAGCGTCCCGCGTCGGAGCAGAACACCTGCCGTGACGACGATCAGCTCACACCCGCGTGGGAGGCCGGGATCAAACCGGGGGACGAGATCACCGCGATCGCCGGCGTCGAGACGAAGGACTGGGACCAGCTGTCCTCGGTCATTAAGGACCATGCCGGCGAACGCGTCGACGTCGACTTCATCCGCGACGGTCAGGCCGAGACGGTGACGGTGCCGATCATCGCCACCGAACGGCCGAAGGTCGACGACGCGGGCAAGACCATGCTCAACCCGGACGGGACTCCGCAGACCGAGACCCAAGGATTCTTCGGCGTCGGACCGGTGCAGAAACGCCAGTCCCTGCCGCTCGATGAGTTCCCCGGCGCCGTGTGGGACCAAGTCTCGGGAGTCTTCCATGCGATCCTGACGCTGCCGGTCAAACTCGTCGATATCGGCGAGGTGGCCGTCGGGACGAAGGACCGCGATGCCGAGGGACTCGTCGGCATGGTCGGCGTCGGCCGCATCGCCGGTGAGATCGTGTCCACCGACCAGATCGACGTCGTCGACAAGGCGCAGATGGGGCTGGGCATGCTCGGCTCGCTCAACATCTTCCTCTTCGCGTTCAACATGATCCCGCTGCTGCCCCTCGACGGCGGACACATCGCCGTGGGCCTCTACGAAGGTGCGCGCCGCCGCATCAACCGGTGGCGCGGACGCGGGCTGGTCGGTCCCTTCGACACGGCCAAACTGCTGCCGCTGACGTATGTTTGCATCGGACTGATGCTGTGCATGACGGCGCTGCTCGTCTACGTCGACCTCGTCAAACCCATCACCCTCGACGCGATCTTCAACTCCGGCGGGTAGGTCGGGCCGCTCCGGCGGGTAGGCCGGACTGCGCCGGCAGGTAATCCGGTCCGGGCTGGCAGAGTGGGCTCATGGGACGCTCGGGCGAGTGGATTCACGGGCCGGCGCGGGCTGTCGAACTCAGGAACTGAGGGTGATCGCCTGCACCTCGCCGAGGTGATTGAGCCCGACCGTGATCGTGGACTTCGCCTCGGCTGTGCCCGGCACCGTGACCACTCCGCGCAGCGGGGAGACCATCTCGAGGTCCGCCTCGGCGAGGGGACGGTCGAGCTGCTTCTCCGCCCGCCACCGGGCGAAGCGCTCCCGCCGCTCGTCACGGGGCTCGTCGAGGTCCATGTTCACCCCGAAGATCGCCTCGGCGACGGTGTCGTCGAAGTCGTTGACGAGGTTCGCTGCGGCCATCACGGTGTCGATCTGGGCTCGGCCTGCGGGGCAGCGGGGCACCGGCCCCGAGGTGGCCCGCCGTTCCAGCCTTATGCCGTGGTGTCCTGTGGCTGCCGCCCAGCCGAGGTCGAGCGCGTCTTGGACGACCCGCTGCGCCGGATAGTACGTGGTGTTGCCGAGGACGACGAGGCTCAGCCCCAGGTCGGGGAACCAGCGCATATGTGAGCCGTACCCGGGGTAGCCTCCGGAGTGACAGACGACGCGGCCCAAGCGCGTGTCCAAGCGAGTTTCGAGCCCATACCCGTAGCTGAGAGTCTCCGCGTGATAGTCGCTCGTCTGGATCTCCATGGTCCGTCGTGGCTGCTGGTCGTCGGTCAGTATCCGCGACAGGGACCCGGGAGCGTAGGAGTCCACGCGATCAAGGGCGTCGAGATGCGCGCCCATCCATGTGCCGATGTCGTTCACGGTGGAGATGATCCCGCCGATGGGGGAGAAGATCCCGGGCCCGGTGAGTTCGGCCGGGTGGAGGCCACCGCCCAGATCGACTCGGTGACCGGGCGCCAGGTCCGGGAAGTCGTTGTGGTCGAAACCGGTGCGAGTGAGTTTCAGGGGATCGACGATCTCCGCGGACACGAGTTCGGTGAACGCCCTGCCTGTGACCGCCTCGGCGACCATGCCGAGAAGCGCATAGCCGAGGTTCGAATACTCATAGCCGGTGTCGGCTGGGGCGCAGGCGATGGCGCCTCTGTGCAGCCATTCGGTGAGCTCGGCCGGAGTCATCGCCTCCATCCGGTCGGCCCACGGGTCGTCCTTCGTGAAACCGGTGCTCATCGTCAGGGCCTGCCGGCAGGTGCGGTCGGCGATGGCCGTGTCGGCCAACTCGGGGAGCAGGACAGAGAAGGGAGCGTCGAGATCGAGTCCGTCGGCGGCGAGGACCCCGATGGCCGCGGCCGTGAAGGACTTCGTCATCGAAGCGATCCGGTACGGAACGTCGGCGTTGACGGTTCGGGCAGGGCCGCCTCGGCGAAAGATTCCCCACGCCAGGGATCCACCCTGGTCGTCGAGCTGCTGTGCTTCGGCATCGAGAGCCGCAGACATCGCCTCGACATCGGGTTCGACGAATCCGGGTGTGCTCACAGGGCTGCTCCTTCGTGCCGATGTCAGGTCACCTTCACACTACCGTCAGCCGGTGACACAAGTGCGGGGCAGTCGGACGCGGAAGCGGTGCGGCCGAAGTCGTGTGTCACTGGGTGCGCCCCGCGGACAGGCACGGGTCGCGCCCTGCGGACAGGCACGGGGTGCGCCGCGCGGACGGACAGCTCTGTGTCAGTGCGAGGTCCTACAATGGTGATGGTTCGCACAATCCGGGTCCCGCATCGGCGCCGGCTCGGACATTGTGGCTGGTCACCAGCCTGACTGAAGGGATCCTTCGTGACATCGGTCAATCTCGGAATGCCCGCACCGCCGCCTCCCGTGCTCGCTCCGCGGAGGAAGACGAGGCAGATCAACGTCGGAAAAGTGGGCGTCGGGTCCGAATCCCCGGTGAGCGTGCAGTCGATGACGACGACGCAGACGACGGACATCAACGGCACCCTGCAGCAGATCGCCGAACTCACTGCCGCCGGCTGCGATATCGTGCGCGTGGCCTGTCCCACCGCCGACGACGCCGCGGCCCTGCCGATCATCGCCGGCAAATCCCAGATCCCCGTCATCGCCGACATCCACTTCCAACCCAAATACGTCTTCGCTGCCATCGACGCCGGCTGTGCGGGAGTGCGCGTCAACCCCGGAAACATCCGCAAGTTCGACGACCAGGTCAGAGAGATCTCGAAGGCCGCCGCCGAGGCGGGCGTGTCCATCCGCATCGGCGTCAACGCCGGCTCCCTCGACAGACGGCTGATGGACAAATACGGCAGAGCCACGCCCGAAGCGCTCGTCGAATCCGCCTTGTGGGAGGCGTCCCTGTTCGAAGAACACGGATTCTATGACTTCAAGATCTCCGTCAAACACCATGACCCGGTGATCATGGTCCGCGCCTACGAGCTGCTGGCCGAGCGCGGCGATTGGCCGTTGCATCTCGGCGTCACCGAGGCGGGGCCCGCCTTCCAGGGCACGATCAAATCCGCCACCGCCTTCGGACACCTGCTGGCCGAAGGCATCGGGGACACCATCCGCGTCTCCTTGTCAGCTCCTCCGGCCGAGGAGGTCAAGGTCGGCAACCAGATCCTCGAATCCCTCAACCTGCGGCCCCGGAAGCTCGAGATCGTCTCCTGCCCGTCCTGCGGGCGTGCGCAGGTCGACGTGTACACGCTCGCCGAACGCGTCACCGCCGGACTCGAAGGCATGGAGGTGCCGCTGCGGGTGGCCGTCATGGGGTGTGTGGTCAACGGCCCCGGTGAGGCCCGAGACGCCGATCTCGGTGTGGCCAGCGGCAACGGCAAGGGGCAGATCTTCGTCAAGGGCGAGGTCATCCGAACCGTGCCCGAATCCGAGATCGTCGAGACCCTCATCCACGAGGCCAACCGGATCGCCGAGGAGGCTGCGGGGCAGTCCTCCGGTGCTGCGTCGGGGCCGCCTGAAGTCACCGTCGGGTAGGTGCGATACCTTGTGAGGACGAACAGATACATGGTCCACCCATTGGCCCATGCTGATGGCTGAGAAAGAGTTCAGGGGCACATGGCGCTGAGGATCGCACGACTGGAACATCAGCACACCCGGTGGCTGACGGACCTGCTTGCGCGCAACCCCTGCGAGAACGTCTACCTCATCTCCCTGCTCGAAGTCACAGGTACGGCCCGCTTGGGCTCCCCGGCCGGCACGCTGTACGGAATCTTCGACGGTGACCGTCCCGTCGCCGCCTACTGGGTGGGCGGCAACATCATCCCGGTTGCGGCGACTCCGGCGACGAACGAGGTGCTTGCCCGCAAGCTCGATGCCGACGGGCGCGTGTCCTGCTCACTCATCGGCAACCGGTCGGTCATCCTCGACCTCCAGCAGCGACTCAATTGGGGGCGTCCGCGGGGAGTGCGCGAACGGCAGCCTCTGCTGGCCATCAGCTCCGACCCTCAGGTCACCCCCGACGAGCACGTGCATCGGGTGACCCTCGACGACCTGGGTGCGGTGTTTCCCGCCAGCGTCGACATGTTCACCAAAGAGGTCGGATTCTCACCGATTGAGGACGGCACCGCCGGATACCTCTCGCGGGTGCGCGGGATCATCCGAGGCAAGAACTGCTATGCCCGGATCTCTGCGACCCTGCCCCAAGGAGGCGCGGTGCCGAGGTGGCCGGCCGAAGAGCAGGACGAACAGGTGCTGTTCAAGGCCGATATCGGCATCCGTGCCCGCCGCATCGTCCAGGTCCAAGGGGTATGGGTCCATCCCGCGGTGCGCAATCAGGGGCTCGGGGCCGCGGGCATGGCCGCAGTCGTCCAGCGCACCCGTGACAAAGGCCATTCCACGGTGAGCCTGTATGCCAATGACTACAACGAGACGGCGCTGCGCATGTACGCCCGTGTCGGCTTCGAACAGGTCGGCACCTTCGCCACCATCATGTACTGACCTTTCGGGTGATGTCACCGACCGCTCGAGTTACCGTCGCTGTATCACGTTATGCGGTGAGCGGTCGGCGGTAACTTGAGCTCTCGGCGGGCGGGGACGATCCGCGGTGAGCTGTCGGCGGATCAGTCGCGGCGGTTGCGCGACCGGGGCTTGGCCAGATCGCCGAGGAACTTCTCCATCTCCCGGCGGTCCTTCTTCGTCGGACGCCCCAGCCCTTTGTCGCGTCGGGGCACGAAGCCGCGCAGCGCGGGATCGGGCGGGGGAGTGAGGTCCTCATAGCACTGTACGGCGATGGAGGCCTGCATCCGGGTGGGGATGAACCCGGTGATCTTCCAGATGAACTCGGACCCGGCCTTGCGCACCCGCACCTCTTGGCCGATCGTTACTTTCTGCGCGGCCTTGACCCGCTGACCGTCGACCTGCACATGTCCGCCACGACACGCCTGAGTGGCGAGGTTGCGGGTCTTGAACATCCGCGTCGTCCACAGCCATACGTCGACGCGCATGTGCTTGCCCGCATCTCGGTTGATCTCGGTCATCAGCGAAGACCGTCCGGAGAATTCGGGCCGGCAGGGCGGGTATCGGCAGTGTGCGTGACCGATGAGTGCACGCCGGCAGAGGCATCGTCGGGGGACTGGATCCGGGTGTCGGCACGCAGCGCCAGAGCCGACCGTCGGGTGAATGTCTGCGCCGGACGTCCTCGCCCCTGGCTGACGGCCTCCCCGGTGGGATCGAGCAGAGGCAGCATGGTGCGACGGAACGTATCGGCCTGCAGGCTCTCCCCGGCGACGATCTCATGGAGTTCGCGCAGCTGCCGCAGCGAGAACTCCTTCTCCAACAGCCCGAAAGGATCCGGGGTGCGCTCGTGAAAGGCCCGCAGGCGGTGCACGGCCACGCGCACGATCTCCTGATGTTCGGCACTGAGCTCATGAACGTCGTGGACGGGCACGAGCTTCCTGCTGTGGACGGGGGAGTCCGGGTGATCGGAATCCGACTCCGCAGACTCAGGGTCGGCGGCCTCGGGGAGGGCTGCCTCGGTGGGGGACGTCTGGGCTCCCTCGGTCGCAGCATCCGGCACGGCCGCCTCGGTGGGGGTGTCATCCTCGGCGAGCCCGACGTCGGCGGCGGAGAGCACATCGAGATGGGCCACGGAGATCACCCAGCCGCGATCATCACGGTCGGGCTGGTCGAACACGTGCAGCTGGACGGGGGCGCGGTCGACCAACCGGGCCTTCTCACGCAGACAGCGGGCGACGGCCTCGGCGAGGCGTTCCTGCGGACGCAGAATCGACCCGGGCAGCTGCCACACCCCGTCGCCGGGATGGGTCATGAGAACATGCAGGCCGCGGCCGGGCACGGGGCAGAGGACCGCGGTGTCGACCGCGACCGAGGGCCGCGGGAACTGCGTGAGTTGGCTGGGATCAGGCATGCTCTTCGTATCGTTCGGACTCGTCATTTCAGCGGGGACCGGGCGGGGCACCGGACGGCCCCGACCAGTGCTGGACTTCGGTGCTGCAGCCCCCAGTCTAATTCTCTTCCCCCAGGTGACGAATCCGCGCCCGTACCGATTCCCTCCGCTTCGCCCGCGTGCGATAGTGTTCGATCTGAGTCTTGACAAGTTGAGGAGATTTACCCATGGCCCTGCGCATGTCGTCCCTGTTCGTGCGAACCCAGAAGGAGGACCCGGTCGGCGCCGAGGTGGCCAGCCACAAACTGCTGCACCGTGCCGGATACATCCGCAGGTCGGCGCCGGGAATCTACACGTGGCTGCCGTTGGGCCTGGCCGTGCTGGGCAAGATCGAAGCGATCGTGCGCGAAGAGATGGCGCTCGCCGGCTCCCAGGAAGTCCACTTCCCGGGGCTGCTGCCCGCCGATCCGTACAAGAAGTCCGGCCGGTGGGAGGCCTTCGGGCCCGATCTCTTCCATGTCAAGGACCGCCGCGAGAACGACTACATCCTCGCGCCCACCCATGAGGAGGTCTTCACCCTCCTGGTCAAGGACCTCTACTCCTCGTACAAAGACCTGCCGCTGTCGATCTACCAGATCCAGACGAAGTACCGCGACGAAGCCCGCCCCCGCGCCGGCCTGCTGCGCGGACGCGAATTCATCATGAAGGACGCCTACTCCTTCGACATCGACGACGCCGGACTCGACGCCTCCTACGAGGCCATGCGCGTGGCCTACCTGCGGGCCTTCGCCCGCCTCGGCCTGCCGTGCCTGCCGGTCAAGGCGACCCCGGGCGCCATGGGCGGCTCCGGAACCGAAGAATTCATCTACCCCTCCGAGGTCGGCGAGGACACGTTCGTGAAGTCGCCTGGCGGATACGCCGCGAACGTCGAGGCCGTGACCTCGATTGTGCCCGAGGCGATTCCCTACTCGCAGTCGCCGGCCGCGCATGTCGAGGACACCCCGGACACCCCGACGATCGAGACCCTCGTGGCCGCGGCGAACGCATCGCACCCGCGCTCCGATCGCGAATGGACGGCCGCAGACACGCTGAAGAACGTCGTCTGCGCCGTCACCCACCCCGACGGCACACGCGAGATCATCGTCATCGGCCTGCCCGGTGACCGCGAAGTCGACCTCGACCGGGCCGCCGGCACCGGAATGCTCGGCGACGGTGAGGTCGACCTCGAGGCCGCGACCGCCGAGGATCTCGCCGCCCATCCGGAGCTCGTCAAGGGCTACATCGGACCCGGCAACTCCCTCGATGCGCCGGTGCTCGGCCTCGAATCTGCCTCGAAGATCCGCTACCTCCTCGACCCCCGCGTCGTCGACGGCACCCGCTGGATCACCGGCGCCAATGAGCCCGGCCGCCACGTCTTCGACCTCGTCGCCGGACGCGACTTCACCGCCGACGGCACCATCGAAGCCGCCCAGGTCGTCCTCGGCGATCCGGCGCCGGACGGCTCCGGTCCGCTGGAGCTGGCCCGCGGTGTCGAGATCGGTCAGATCTTCAAGCTCGGCCGCAAATACGCCGAATCCCTCGACCTCAAGGTGCTCGACCAGAACGGCAAGGCGACCACCGTGACCATGGGCTCCTACGGCCTCGGCGTCACCCGCGTCATGGCCTGCATCGCCGAGGAATACCATTCCGAGGACGGACTCCTGTGGCCGCAGCACCTGGCCCCGGCCGATGTGCACATCATCGTCGCCGGCAAGGGAGAGGAGATCGCCGCAGCCGCCGAGAAGATGACGACCGAACTCGAAGCCGAAGGTGTCAGCGTCCTGCTCGATGACCGCCACAAGGTCTCGCCCGGGTTCAAGTTCGCCGATGCCGAGCTCATCGGCATTCCCACCGTCATCGTCGCCGGCCGCGGTCTGGCCGACGGCGTCGTCGAGGTCCGCGACCGTCTGGCCGGGGAGAAGTCCGACCAGCCCGTCGCCGAGGTGGTCCCCGCCACCGTGGCACGGGTGCGTGAGGCGTATGCGAAGGCCGCAGCCGCAGCCGACGCGGCGGTCAGCGCCGACCAGAACGCCTGAGCCGCCTAGGTGTTCGACGCCCTCGCCGGAGGCATCGACGTCACCTGGACGATGCTCCTGTGGCTGCTCGCCGCGGGAGTCCTGGCCGGGTGGATCGATGCCGTCGTCGGCGGGGGCGGGCTGATCCAGCTGCCCGCGCTGCTGCTCGTGCCGGGGATGAGCCCCGTCCAGGCGGTCGCGACGAACAAGATCGGGTCGATTGCGGGCACGACCGCCTCGGCGATCACCTATCTGCGCACGATCACCCCGGACCGGTCCGCGACGATCCCGGCCGCGGCCTCGGCGTTCGTGGGCGCCGTGCTCGGGGCGAAGCTCGCGACCTTGGTGCCGGCTGAGGCGTTCACCCCGATCATCCTGGTCGCGCTCATCGGGGTCGGGATCTTCACCGTGCTCAACCCGAGCCTCGGGGCCGACGCCACCCTGCGATTCGGGGAAACGTCGAAACGCCACCATGCCCTGTCGTGGCTGATCGGGCTCGTCATCGGCATCTACGACGGGGTGCTCGGACCGGGCACGGGATCGTTCCTCGTCATCGCCTTCGTCTCGATCATCGGATTCTCATTCCTGCAGGCCTCGGCGACGGCGAAGGTCATCAACTGGGCGACGAACTTCGGAGCGCTCGTCTACTTCATCCCCGACGGCCAGGTCGTCTGGCTGCTGGGCGTGGTCGTGGCCATCGGCAACGTCACCGGCGGAATCTTCGGCGCCCGCACCGCGCTGGCGAGGGGCTCCGGGTTCGTCCGTGTCATCTTCGTCATCGTCGTCTCCGTGCTGATCCTCAAGCTCGGCTTCGACGTCATCGCCACCCTCATCCACTAATTGCTACCTGACGGCGGCTCAGCAACCTCGCGCGGGGTTGCTGAGCCGCCGTCAGGTAGCAAGTGGGGTCAGCCGATGGGTTTGAGGGCGTGGGCGTTGACTCCGGCGACATCGGCGCCGGACAGGGCGCGGGCCACCCACAGGGAACGAGCCGCATCGGCCAGGCTCGAATTCGACCCGCCGGAGGCTGCGCGCAGGTACCAGAACATGTTCGTGACCTCACGAGCCACGGTCGCACCCATCCCGTACTGCGGATCGACGCCGGCACACAGTGCCAGGTCCGTGGCGAAGCCGCGCAGCCACGCCGCCTGCGCCTGCGGATGATCCGAGGGGATCTCGGCCAGGCGGTTCCACAGGATCGGGGCCAAGGTGTACGCCGTCGGACCGGCCAAGGGCTGCGGATCGATGGCCTTCCATGTGGAGATGCCCGTCGGATCGGGATTGCCGGCGAGGATGTTGTAGTAGTGCAGATCGGCATGGATGAGCCAGCTCTCATCCGACGAGGCCAGGGTCTGCATCCAATTGCGGGCGAACGACAGCAGCAGGGAATCGTGCGGACCCGCCTCAGACCACCCGGTCAGCAGCGCGGCATCGGCATCGAACGAGTTCAGCCACCCGGCCACGACATCCTGGACGCGCAGGAACTCCGAGGTCGCCGGAATCTCCAGGGACCGCTGCAGGGCACCCCAGATCGGTGGCACATCGGCTAAGGGAAGCACCGAGAGATTGTCCTTCGTACGCAGCCGCTCCTGCAGAGTGACCCGGAAGCTGCGATCATCCCGGATGACCCGCACCGCCCCGTGCCCGTTCCACATCTTCAGCGCCCGCAGCACCTGCGCATGCGCTGCCGTATGCGCCGAGGTGGGAGCCGCGAACCGCAGCACCCCCTGATAGTTCTCCTGCGTGAGCACCGGAATCACCAAGGACTCGCACCCGGCCCATGGGGCGCCGGGCACATCGTCGAAGCGCAGCTTCCACCGGTCGAGGAGCTCATTGGCCATATAGTCGAGCGCCGCAACCCACGAATCGGTGCGGTATTCGCCGATGATCTCGCGCGTCGCACGGTAGAGAACCGGTGGAACCTTCACTTGTGCACCTCCGCCTGCCCGGGTTCGTCGTAGGTGAAACGCAGCGGCTGCGGATCGGCGAATGCCATCCGTGTCCGGGCCGATTCCCACAGCCGCAGAATCGCCGAGGCGTCCGCCTCCAACCAGGGCAGAAGTGCCGACGCGATGCCGTCCTCGAGGGAGAGTGCGAGGTCCTTCGCGGAGTCCGCGTCCGTCGGGGTGGGGTCGAGCTTCCACGCCGAGGCGGCCGGATCGGCCGTGTGCTCACCGAGGCGTTCGAGCATCTCCCCGGACAGAGCACCCAGGGATTCGAGCCGAGCCAGCGCAGCTGTGCGTTCGTGTGACTTCGAGTCGAAGTTCACGGCGAGCCGCTCATAGCCGTACGCGGCCGCCCGCGACTGGTTGAGGATCGCGTTGTACATGTCTGCCTGCCCCGCGGGCACTTCGCTTTCGGAGTCGTTCGTCCCAGCATCCGCGTCGGCCTTGCCGGTGGCGCTGGGCGACGCCGTCGACTCATCGCCGCGGTCCGAGCCGTCGAGCTCCTCACGCCCGGCGCGGATGAGTTCGGCGGCGGTGGTGATGATCTCCGGCTTCTTGGCCCCGGCGACCAGGGCCAGACCTGTGGCCACATCGGCCAAGACCGGAATGAGACCCGATCCCAGGGAAGTCGAGGCCTCGAACACGACGCGGGAGGCCACCTCGGCGGCTTGGACGAAGGTCCGTGCATCCTCGGTCGGGGGTGCCTCGGTGGCGAATTCTGTCGGCGGATTCCATTCGGGACCGATCGCCGCAGCGAATGCGGCGAGGTCCTCACCAGCGGTTTCGGGATCCCCTGCGCCGGGGGAGGCGGAGTCGAAGATGCGGGCGAGACGATCGCGCAGCTGCTGGGTGGCATCCAGCGTGGGGATCTCCGGATCCTGATCGAGTCGCAGGCCGCAGGCGGTGAGCAGGCCCAGGCTCAACCCGCCGACGCCGGCAGTCAGCAGGCCGCGGCGACTGACGGGAAAACGCATACGGCAATCCTATCGGATGCCCCGTCAACGCCGCGGGACGCCCGAACCAGGTCGAAGGCTTAACCTCGACGGCGCCTGTCGCTTAGGGTGGGTGAGAACACGGCGGTCGCACACGTGCACGGTGCGCCGGCCCCGCGCCCCGCCTCGGCGAGGGGAGAGGCCAGAGAAATGGAGGAGACATGGACGAAGACGTCGAGCGGATCAAGGGCCTGCTCGCCCCGCCCCTGCAGGATGCGGGATTCCACCTCGAGACCGTCAAAGCCGTCGCTGCCGGACCACGGCGCACGCTCACCGTCGTCGTCGACCTCGACGAATCGAGCACCGATCCGATGTCGATGGAGAAGATCGCCGAATCGACGAAGATCGTCGGCGACGCCCTCGATGAGGTCGAGATCTTCCGGGACAAGCCCTATCAGCTCGAGGTCACGAGCCCCGGTGCCACCCGGAAGCTCGAGACCCCCCGCCACTTCCGACGCGTCATCGGCCGGCGCCTGGAGATCACGACGAAGAAGGACACCTTCAAGCTCGACCTCGCCGAGGTGGGGGAGAGTTCGATCACGGGCACGGACCCCCAGCGCAAGGAGTCGAAGACGGTCGACCTCGGCGAGATCCGCAAGGCTCAGGTGGAACTGAAGTTCCGCTGAGGCGAACCTCACGCTCCGCCGGCGGCGAGGTCGCCCCAGCACGGACAGAGTGCGGGCGCGGACTGGGATAGACTGTTACGCCTGCATAAGTGAACACAGACAATTCAATGCTCGGTTGAGCGAGAGAGGATTTAGACATGGACATCGACCTCAATGTTCTGCGCGTGATCGAACGAGAGCGTGAGATTCCGCTGGAAACCCTCATCGAGCTCATCGAACAGGCGCTCTTCCTCGCCTACCAGAAGACCGAAGGAGCCTGGCCCGACGCCCGTGCCGAACTCGACAAGTCCACCGGTGAGGTGCGCATCCTCGCCGTGGAGTTCGACAACGACGACAACCCGATCGGCGAGTTCGACGACACTCCCACCGGCTTCGGCCGCATCGCCGCCCAGACCGCCCGACAGGTCATCCACCAGCGGCTGCGCGATGTCGAGGACGAGACCCTGCTCGGCACGTTCAAGGGCCGCGAGGGCGAGATCGTCTCGGGCATCATCCAGCAGGGCCGGGACCCGCAGATGGTCCAGGTCGACATCGGCGACGTCGAGGCGGTGCTGCCCCCGCACGAACAGGTCCCCGGCGAGACCTACGCCCACGGCACCAGACTGCGCGTCTACATCGCCGATGTGCACAAGGGCACGAAGGGCACCTCGGTCACCGTCTCCCGCACCCACCCGAACCTCGTGCGCCGACTCTTCGCCCATGAGGCCCCGGAGATCGCCGACGGCACCGTCGAGATCGTGTCCCTGGCCCGCGAGGCCGGCCACCGGACGAAGCTCGCCGTGCGCGCCACGAAGCCGGGAGTCAACGCGAAGGGATCGTGCATCGGCGAGCTCGGCTCACGTGTGCGCGCGGTGATGAACGAACTCGGCCAGGAGAAGATCGACATCGTCGACTACTCCGACGACCCGGCGAAGTTCATCGCCCACGCGCTGTCCCCGGCCAAGGCCAGGAGCGTCGAGATCCTCGACGCCGCCGCGCAGGAATCCCGTGCCGTCGTCCCCCTCGACCAGCTGTCCCTGGCGATCGGCAAGGAAGGGCAGAACGCCCGCCTGGCGGCCAAGCTCACCGGTTGGAAGATCGACATCGTCGCAGGCGAGTAGCCTTTCGCAGTGATCGGCACCACTGGCCCCCCTTGGCGCGAGCGGGGGTGCCGGTGCTGTAGAATCATTCATTGTGAATGTTGGTGATGGACCCGTAAGGACGTGCATCGCCTGTAGGCAGAGGGCCGGTCGGGACGAGCTGACGCGCTTCGTGTTCCGCCCCGATCAGCATCCCGCCGTCGTCCACGACGTGTCAGCGACACTGCCGGGACGTGGTGCGTGGGTGCACCCCGATGAGAAGTGCCTGAACAGGGCCCTGACCACTGCCGCCTTCGCTCGATCCTTTCGAACGAAGATCACCGCCTCGGACCTCCCGAGGCCGGACACCGAACCCAAAGAGAACGGGTAGCCGAATGGATGACAAGTTGTGAGTGTCGCACGATGACACCCAGACGGAATTCGAGAGAGCAGTGAAATGAGTACTGCTCTTCATTGATGAGGTTCTTTCCTGACCGGGAAAGAACCCGGACAGGAGAACTGTGGCAAAGCCCCGTGTCCATGAGCTCGCGAAAGAGCTCGGCACAACAAGTAAGAACGTCCTCGAAAAGCTCCAGGACATGGGCGAATTCGTTCGCTCCGCCTCTTCGACGCTCGAAGCGCCCGTCGTGCGCCGCGTGAAGGAGGCATTCGCCGAATCCGCTTCCGCCGACGGTGGGAAGTCGACCGGCGCGAAGAAGGCCACCAAGCCGGCCGCGAAGCCCGGAGCCCCGAAGCCCGGTGCGAAACCCGCACCCAAGCCCACCGCGAAGTCGGCTGCCAAGCCGGATGCTGCGAAGTCTGCCGGCTCGGCGAAATCGGCCCCCGCCGAGGATGCCGCCCCCGCTGCGAAGTCCGCACCGAAGCCCGGCGCCAAGCCGGCCGCTCCGAAGGCCGATCCGACCGAGGCTCCCGCGGCCAAGCCGGCTGCCTCCTCGGCGCCGAAGCCCGGCGCCCCGAAGCCGTCTGCCGCGCCCAAGCCCGGCGCCCCGAAGCCCGGAGCACCCAAGCCGGGTGCGGCGAAGCCCGGCGGCCGCGGTGCCGGACGTCCCGGCAACAACCCCTTCGCCTCCTCGCAGGGAATGCCGAAGCCCGGCCGCGGACCCAAGTCCGGCGGTCGCTCCGGCGGTCAGGGCGGCCAAGGCGGTCAGGGAGGCCAGGGCGGCCGCCCCGGCAACAACCCGTTCGCCCCCTCGCAGGGAATGCCGAAGCCCGGTCAGAAGCAGCGCTCCGGCGGTGACGAGACCTCCGGCGGCCCGCGTCCGGCACCACGCCCGGGCGCACCTCGCCCGAACCCGTCGATGCTGAAGAACTCGGCGCTGAACAAGCCCGCTCCCGGCCGCGGTCGCGGCGGCGGACGCGGAAATGCGCCCGGCGGTGCACCCGGTGCACCGGGCGGCGCTCCCGGCGGTCCTCGTCGCGGACCCGGCGGCGGTCCAGGTGGTCGTGGTTCAGGTCGCGGTCGCGGAAGCACACAGGGTGCATTCGGCCGCGGCGGCGGTCCCCGTCAGAAGGGACGCAAGTCGAAGCGGGCGAAGCGCGCAGAGCTCGAGCAGATGCAGGCTCCGTCGGTCGGTGGCGTCACCGTTCCGCGCGGAGACGGCAACACTCCGCTGCGTCTGCGTCGCGGCTCCTCGCTGGCCGACTTCGCCGAGAAGATCAACACCGATCCGACGAACCTCGTGACCGTGCTCTTCCACCTCGGTGAGATGGCCACGATCACCCAGTCCCTCGACGAGGCGACCTTCGAGGTCCTCGGCGAAGAGCTCGGCTACAAGATCGAGATCGTCTCGCCCGAAGACGAAGACCGTGAGCTGCTGGAGACCTTCGACATCGACCTCGACGCCGAAGCCGCAGAAGAAGACGATGAAGACCTGCAGGCACGTCCGCCGGTCATCACCGTCATGGGTCACGTCGACCACGGTAAGACCAAGCTGCTCGATGCGATCCGCTCGGCCAATGTCGCTTCCCGCGAGGCCGGCGGAATCACCCAGCACATCGGTGCCTACCAGGTCGAGGTCGACCACGAGGGCCAGGAGCGCAAGCTCACCTTCCTCGACACCCCCGGTCACGAGGCGTTCACCGCCATGCGTGCCCGTGGTGCGAAGTCGACGGACCTCGCGATCCTCGTGGTCGCCGCCGATGACGGCGTGATGCCGCAGACGATCGAAGCTCTCAATCACGCTCAGGCGGCCGACGTGCCGATCGTCGTGGCCGTGAACAAGGTCGACAAGGACGGCGCCAACCCCGCCAAGGTCATGCAGCAGCTGACCGAGTACAACCTCGTGGCCGAGGAATACGGCGGCGAGACCATGTTCGTGCCGATCTCCGCGCTCAAGCGCGAGGGCATCGACCAGCTGCTCGAGTCCGTGCTGCTGACGACCGATGCTGCGCTGGACCTGCGGGCGAACCCCGACAAGTCCGCTCGCGGCATCGCGATCGAAGCCAAGCTGGACAAGGGCCGCGGTGCGGTTGCCACCGTCCTCGTCGAGTCGGGCACCCTGCGTCAGGGCGACGCCATCGTCTGCGGCACCGCCTACGGACGTGTACGTGCGATGTTCGATGAGAACGGCAACGTCGTCGAGGAGGCCGGACCCTCCCGCCCCGTGCAGGTGCTCGGTCTGTCGTCCGTCCCGCGTGCCGGTGATTCGTTCATCTCCACCGACGACGATCGCACGGCCCGTCAGATCGCTGAGAAGCGTGACGCCATCGAGCGCAACGCCGCTCAGGCTCGCGGTCGCAAGCGCATCAGCCTCGAAGACTTCACGAAGGCTCTGGCCGAGGGCAAGGTCGACATGCTCAACCTCATCCTCAAGGGTGACGTCTCCGGTGCCGTCGAAGCACTCGAGGATTCGCTGCTCAAGATCGATGTGGGCGACGACGTCGACCTGCGGATCATCCACCGCGGCGTCGGTGCGATCACGGAGAACGACATCAACCTGGCCACGGTCGACAACGCGATCGTCCTCGGCTTCAACGTCCGTCCGGAAGCGAAGGCTCGCGACCTGGCCGACCGCGAAGGCGTCGACGTCCGCTACTACTCGGTCATCTACCAGGCGATCGACGACATCGAGTCCTCGCTCAAGGGCATGCTCAAGCCCGAGTACGAAGAGGTCCAGACCGGTACTGCGGAGATCCGCGAGGTCTTCCGCTCGTCGAAGTTCGGCAACATCGCCGGTTCGATCGTCCGCGACGGCCTCATCAAGCGGAACTCGACCGCTCGCGTCACCCGCGACGGAATCGTCATCGGCGACAACGTCCACATCGAATCGCTGCGCCGGTTCAAGGACGATGCGACCGAGGTCCGCGAGGGCTACGAGTGCGGTATCGGACTCGGCAAGTTCAACGACCTGCGCGTCGGCGATATCATCGAGACCTTCGAGATGCAGGAGAAGCCGCGCGACTGATCGGTCGCCGCGCGAGTCACATCCGCCTGATCGGAGCGCAGCAGCGCACCCGAGGAGACGGATGGGACTGACACCGTGAGTCGACGGCTCCGGTCGGCCCCCGAACGGGGACCGGCCGGAGCCGGTTCGATTCCACCGCTAATATAGGGCCGGAAGAGTTGTTCCGGCCCCGAACAGAAGGACACGTACCATGGCAGACTCGACACGGGCCCGCAAGATCGCCGACCAGATCAAGGTCATCGTCGCCAGCACCATCGAGCGCAAGCTCAAGGACCCCCGCCTCGGCTTCGTCACCGTCACCGATGTGCGCGTGACCGGCGATCTGCAGCACGCCACCATCTTCTACACCGTCTACGGCGACGACCAGGACCTCGTCGGCACCGGTCATGCCCTCGAGTCCGCCAAGGGGTTCATCCGCTCCGAGGTCGGCAAGGGACTGACGATCCGTCTGACCCCGAGTCTCGAATTCATCGCCGATGCCGTCCCCGAGGCGGCCGCCCGTCTCGACGGACTGCTCGCTCAGGCCGCCGCCGACGATGCCCGCGTGGCCGGGCTGGCCAAGAACGCGCAGCATGCAGGTGAATCCGACCCGTACAAGAAGACCGACGACGCCGACGAGGAGTGATCGCTGCATCCGGCTGGCCAGATCATCGCTCCTGGTCATCGGGGGAGAGCGGCAGAACGTCGGCCGAGGGTCGGATTTGAGCTTCGTCACGTCGCGAAAAAAGTTCTCGTAACAGTTTTGTTATCTTTCCGAGATGTCGTAGACTTTTTGCGGTAACGAAATGATTACGACTCTGTTAAGGGAATTCTGCATTGGGTAAGCACTCCTCACCGAAGCCGTCGTTCGCGAAGCAGCTGATCCGGGACCTGGCTCCCGGCAAGCGCCCCGCCGGCCGACGCGCAGCGAATGCGCCGTCCTCGGCGACTTCCGTGCTGGCGACTGTCAAGCAGCGTCCCGTCGTCGCCGCGATCGCCGTCCCGGCAGCCGCGACCGCCGCCGTCGTCGGTTCGACCGTCGTCATGGGACCGCCCGAGTCCGGCAACGTCACCACCGAGGCAGCATCGACGACTCCGGAGGAGTCGACCACTGCCTCGACCCCGAGCCAGAAGGAACTCGACGCCGAACGCAAGAAGGCCGGCGAAGAGTACCTGGAGAAGGTCAAGGACGACCCGAAGTACAAGAACAAGACCTCGAAGACCGACCTCGAGGTCAAGGCTCCGCCGAAGCCCGAGCCGACCGCCGAATCCTCGGCCGCTGAGAAGAAGAGCGACGATTCGTCCTCCGCTGAGAAGTCGGGCGATGAGAAGTCCTCCGGCGGCGGCACCTCCTCGGACACCTCGGCTCCGCCCTGTAGCGTGTCGTCGTCGATCGAGTCCGGTCTGCTGCCGAACGCCGTCAACGGCTACCGTGCCGTCTGCGCGAAGTTCCCCGAGGTCAAGACCTTCGGCGGGCGTCGACCCGGCACCGGTTCGGACCACAACACCGGAGAAGCCGTCGACATCATGATCACCGGCTCCACCGGCGACCGCATCGCCGATTACCTCATCCAGAACCAGGGCGCCCTCAACGTCAAGTACGTCATCTGGAAGCAGCGCATCTGGATGCCCGGACAGGGCTGGAAGGGCATGGAGGACCGCGGAGACGCGACCGCCAACCACTTCGACCACGTGCACGCGTCCTTCAACTGATCGTCGGACCCAGTGAGCGATTCTTCCCCACAGGGCGTCCTCGTCTGCGACAAGCCGCAGGGGCTGAGCTCCCACGGTGTGGTCTCCCGCATCCGCCGCTGGTTCGGGACGAAGAAGGTCGGCCACGCCGGTACTCTCGACCCGATGGCCACGGGCGTGCTCGTCCTCGGCCTCGGCCGCGGCACCAAGCTGCTCACCTATATCACCGGAGTCTCGAAGACCTATTTCGCCACCATCCGTCTGGGGTCGTCGACCCCGACCGATGATGCGGATTCCGACCCCGATCGCTTCGCCGACCCGGCCGACCTCGCTCGTGTCGACACCGCGGCCATCGAAGCCGCCGTGGCCAGGCTGCGCGGCCCCATCGACCAGGTGCCCAGCGCCGTCTCGGCGATCAAGGTCGACGGCAAGCGCTCCTACGCTCGCGTCCGCGCCGGCGAGGACGTCGAACTCAAGGCCCGTCGCGTCGAGGTCTCGGAATTCCAGATCATCGACCTCCGCTTCGCCGCGGAAGAAGGGCACATCGACGTCGATGTCGAAGTCGACTGTTCGTCCGGGACGTATGTGCGCGCCCTGGCCCGCGATATCGGCACCGACCTCGGCGTCTTCGGCCACCTCACCGCGCTCAGGCGGACGCGCGTCGGCGATTTCCACATCGACCAGGCCGTGACCCTGCCCGAGGACCTCGACGTTCCCGCGCCCGCTCTCATCTCCCTCGCCGAGGCGGCCCGCACCCTGCTGCCGGTCGTCACCGTCGACGCCGGTCGGGCCAGGGCGCTCATGCAGGGGAAGACTGTTCCTGCCGGCGACTGGCATGCCGACCCCGCCCCCGACGCTGTTGGCCGGGCCGCCGCCGACACCGGCGGCTCAGAGAACCGCGAAGTGGCCGTCGTCTGCGACGATGCGCTCGTCTCCGTGGCCGAAGTTCGTCGCAGCGGCGGGCTGAAGTCACTGACCGCCTTCGCCATCGACCTCGCCTGAACGGGACCCGGCTGATCCACTGAAACAACGAACAATGTTGTATTGGATGAATACAATCAAAATGCTTGTATCTTTCGGTGTCATCTGATCTACTTGTCCTATGTTCGTCTTGACCATCGACCAGCAGGACTCGCGCTCACACGCCGACGCGGTGCCCCGAATCCTCGAGGTGCTCTCGCCGATCGAGGCGATCGTCCCCTTCGCCCGCACCATCGGTGACGAGGTCCAAGGGGTTCTCGACGACCCTGATGCCGTCGCCGAGGCGGTCCGCCGCATCGGCATCGACGCCGGCTGGCATATCGGGATCGGAATCGGCGAGGTCGAACGGCCCCTGCCCGAGACCACCACCGAGGGCAGGGGAGCGGCGTTCTACGCCGCCCGTCAAGCGGTCGAGGCGGCGAAGTCCGCACCTGCAAACCTCGTCGTGAGTGCCGACCCGGACAGTGACCATCGCGGCCTGGCGGAGGCGGCCCTGCGCCTTCTCATCAGCACGCTGACCGAGCTGCGCAGCCACTCCCGCGGCTACGTCGGATACCGCCTCGACCACCCCGACGCGACTCAGGCCGAGATCGCCGCGGAGTTCGACGTCTCCCAGCAGGCCGTCTCCCGCGTGCTGTCGGCCGGTCCCGCCGACATCGTCTCCGGCGCCGAACACCTGGCTCGGCATCACCTCGACCGCCTCCAACGAGGCCTGTCGGAAGGTGCCGCACATGTGGACTGAGGTGCTCGTCGCCATCGCCGCCGCCCTCGTCGCGGCGCTCATCGGCTGGCCGCTCGTGCCGCTCCTCCTTCGCCTGACCCATTCGGGTCCGGGAGCCAAACCCGAACGGACCGGGGCCGAGGATGTCGAAGTCCTGCGCGGCGGACTGTGGATCGGCATCGTCGAGCGTGCACTCATCGCCGGAGCCATCGTGCTCGGACGGCCCGAACTCATGGCCGTGGTCATCGCGGTCAAAGGACTCGGTCGCTTCGCGGAGATCAAATCCTCGGCGGCAGCGGGGGAGCGGTTCATCATCGGCACGTTCGTCTCCATCGCCCTGGCCTCCCTCCTCGGCGTCATCGGCTGGGCGATCGTGGCCTGACCAGGGTCTCCCGAGTCTTCCCCGCCTCGGCGAGGTCCGGGTTAGGAGGCGGAAGATGTCTGCGATAATCTGAATCGGTGCACGGAAGGAGCGAATGTCTGGTGGAGCTGTATCACGGACTCGGTGAGGTCGAGGTCGACGCTGTCGGCACCGTCGTCACCCTCGGCAACTTCGACGGCGTGCACCGCGGACACCAGACGGTCCTTGCCGCCGTCGCCGCCCTGGCCAGGCAGGATGGCCTGCGCTCGATCGCGATGACCTTCGACCCGCACCCGCGCACGGTCCACCGCCCCGATGACCCGACCGTGATGATCACCTCGACCCGGCAGCGCGCCGAGCTCATCGCCGCCACCGGAATCGACGGCCTCCTCATCCAGCCCTACGACCTCGACTTCGCCGCCCAGTCGGCCGAGGAGTTCGTGCGCAGATATTTCGTCGAAGCCCTGCGCGCGAAGATCGTCGTCGTCGGCGACGACGTCCGCTTCGGGCGTGACAACGAAGGCACGATCGAGACCCTGCGCAGCCTCGGCGAGAAATTCGGCTTCCGAACCGAGACGATCGACGAGGTCGGGCGCGGGGGCCGGTATTCGTCCTCCCGGATCCGGGAACAGCTCACCGCCGGTGATGTCGCCGAGGTGGCCGATCAGCTCGGCCGCTACCATGCACTTCACGGCACCGTCGTCCACGGTGATGCCCGCGGACGCGATCTCGGCTTCCCGACGGCGAACCTCTCCGAGAATCCCGACGGGCTCGTCCCCGCCGACGGCGTCTATGCCGGATGGGCGACGTTCAACGGTGAGGACCAAGCGTACCCGGCAGCGATCTCCGTCGGCACGAACCCGACCTTCCAGGGGCAGGTCCGACGGGTCGAGGCGTACGTGCTCGACAAGGAATTCGGCGAATTCGACGTCTACGACCGTGAGATGACTCTCGAATTCGTCTCCCGCATCCGCGGGCAGGTCGCGTTCACCGGGATGGACGACCTCGTCGTGCAGATGCATGAGGACATCGCCGATGTGCGCGAAGTCCTGCATACCTGATAAGCTGATCTCTGCCGTTTTCACCGGCCGCGGTCCCATAGTGCAGTGACTTCAGGTCCCTGCGCCGCGCAACGACACGAAGGAGAACTCCATGGCTCTCGATACCGCTGTGAAGCAAGAGATCATCAAGGAATATGCAACTCATGAGGGCGACACCGGTTCTCCCGAGGTCCAGGTTGCACTGCTGACCCGCCGGATCACCGACCTGACCGAGCACTTCAAGGATCACAAGCACGACCACCACTCGCGTCGTGGCCTGCTGCTGCTCGTCGGCCAGCGTCGCCGCATGCTCAAGTACCTGCAGAACGTCGACATCGAGCGTTACCGTTCGCTCATCAAGCGCCTCGGCCTGCGCCGCTGATTCGACTCTGCTGATCAGCCCCGTCTGATCGGATCGTGTCGAACAGTTCGGAAGCGTCCCACCTCTCGGTGGGGCGCTTTCGTGCTTCTGCGGTAGACTCATGCGTGGACGCACATGCCATGGACGTTTCGGTCTTCGGTAGTGGCCTCCGGAGGAATGCGCGCCGACACCGACTTGCAGACGCAAGCGGCTGCCGGCACCGGTTCCGTGGGCCCCGATCGATGACCGGCGTGGATCCATGCATCGTCCACTGCCAATATCCCGCCGGAAGGGCGCGGGGTCTCGCACTGCGCAACGCAGTGCGCTGCCTCGTGGCGTCGAGGGACCACCCTCGAGCGCTGCAGATCGTGCGATGACCGCCGCGCACCGGCACAAACTAGGAGACTACGTGGGACTCAACCCTGAATCCGCCGTTGCCCATATCGACAACGGCAGCTTCGGCAAACACACCATTCGCTTCGAAACCGGTCGGCTGGCCCAGCAGGCCGCCGGCTCCGCCGTCGCCTACCTCGACGACGACACCATGCTGTTCTCGGCCACCTCGGCCGGCAAGAACCCCCGTGAGGGCTTCGACTTCTTCCCCCTGACCGTCGACGTCGAAGAGCGCATGTACGCCGCCGGCCGCATCCCCGGCTCGTTCTTCCGTCGCGAGGGACGCCCCTCGACCGACGCGATCCTCACCTGCCGCCTCATCGACCGCCCGCTGCGTCCGTCCTTCGTCAAGGGCCTGCGCAACGAGGTCCAGGTCGTCGTCACCGTGATGTCGGTCAACCCCGACCACATCTACGACGCCCTGGCCATCAACGCCGCTTCGATGTCGACCCAGCTGTCCGGTCTGCCGTTCTCCGGCCCCATCGGCGGTGTGCGCATCGCGCTCATCGACGGCCAGTGGGTCGCGTTCCCGAACCACTCGCAACTTCAGGACGCCGTGTTCAACATGGTCGTCGCCGGTCGCGTGGTCGGTGACGACGTCGCCATCATGATGGTCGAGGCCGAAGCCACCGACAACGCCATCGACAAGATCAAGACCGGCGCGCAGGCCCCCACCGAGGAGGTCGTGTCCGAAGGTCTCGAAGCCGCGAAGCCGTTCATCGCCGAGCTCTGCCGCGCGCAGTCCGAACTCGCCGATCGTGCCGCGAAGCCGACCGTCGAATTCCCCGTCTTCCGCGACTACGAGGACGACGTCTACGAGGCCGTGAAGGAACTCGCCGAGGCGAAGCAGACCGAGAACTTCACAATCGCCGACAAGCAGGAGCGCGAAGCCGCCGGCGCCGCCCTCCTCGACGAGCTCTTCGAGAAGCTCGGCGAGCGCTTCGAAGGCCGTGAGAAGGAGATCGCGAACGCGCTCAACGCGCTGACCAAGCAGGTCGTGCGCAAGCGCATCCTCACCGAGCAGGTCCGCATCGACGGTCGTGGGCTCAAGGACATCCGTCCGCTCACCGCCGAGACCAACGTCATCCCGCGCGTGCACGGTTCGGCCATCTTCGAACGCGGCGAGACCCAGATCCTGGGTATCACCACGCTCAACATGCTCAAGCTCGAGCAGACGATCGACTCGCTCTCACCCGAGACCTCGAAGCGCTACATGCACCACTACAACTTCCCGCCCTATTCGGTCGGTGAGACCGGTCGTGTGGGCAGCCCGAAGCGCCGCGAGATCGGCCACGGAGCGCTGGCCGAACGCGCCCTCGTGCCCGTTCTGCCCAAGCGTGAGGACTTCCCGTACGCGATCCGCGAGGTCTCCGAGGCCCTCGGTTCGAACGGTTCGACCTCGATGGGTTCGGTCTGCGCCTCGACGCTGGCCATGCTCTCGGCCGGTGTGCCGCTGCAGGCGCCCGTCGCCGGCATCGCCATGGGACTCGTCTCCGATGTCATCTCCACCGACCAGGGTGAACAGACCGCGTACGCGGCTCTGACCGACATCCTCGGTGCCGAAGATGCCTTCGGCGATATGGACTTCAAGGTCGCCGGTACGCGTGACTTCGTCACCGCGATCCAGCTCGACACCAAGCTCGACGGCCTTCCCGCCTCGGTGCTCGGTGCCGCACTCAAGCAGGCCCGCGAAGCACGCATGGTCATCCTCGACGTCATCGCTGAGGCCATCGACGCCCCGGCCGAGATGGCACCGACGGCACCGCGGATCATCTCCGTGAACATCCCCGTCGACAAGATCGGTGAGGTCATCGGGCCCAAGGGCAAGATGATCAACCAGATCCAGGAGGACACCGGCGCGGACATCAGCATCGAAGACGACGGAACCGTCCTCATCGGTGCCACGGACGGACCGGCCGCCGAGGCCGCCCGCTCGATGATCAACGCGATCGCGAACCCGCAGGTTCCCGAGGTCGGCGAACGCTACCTGGGCACCGTGGTCAAGACGATGAGCTTCGGCGCATTCGTCTCACTGACCCCGGGCAAGGACGGCCTGCTGCACATCTCCGAGCTGCGTAAGCTCAACGACGGCAAGCGCGTCGAGGATGTCGAGGACGTCGTCGGCGTGGGCCAGAAGGTCCAGGTCGAGATCACGAAGATCGATGACCGCGGCAAGCTCTCGCTGGCTCCGGTCACCGACGAAGACGAGAAGTCGGACGAAGAGGGATCAGACAACTGATACTGAAGAGTTCGCACACCGGGGAGGGCAGCCGAATCGATCGGTCCGTCCTCCCCGGTGGTTTGACGCTGACCACCGAACACATGCCGGGCCTGGCCTCGGAGACGATCGGGATCTGGGTCGCCGCCGGGTCCCGCGACGAATCCGCCGAGACCGCCGGCTCGACGCATTTCCTCGAACACATGCTGTTCAAGGGCACCGGGTCGAGGGATGCGAAGTCCATCGCTGCGGCCTTCGACCGCACCGGCGGGGATTCGAATGCGATCACCGCCAAGGAGCTCACCTGCTACTACTCCCGGTGCCTGGTCACGGACCTGCCGAACATCACCGGGCTGCTCGTCGACATGGTCTCGAACTCCCAGCTCGATACCGAGGAGTTCGAGCGCGAGCGCGGAGTCATCATCGAAGAGCTCGCCATGTCCGCCGATGATCCCGGGGACGTCCTCTTCGACGACTTCGATTCCCTGGTCTTCGGCACGCATCCGCTGGCCCGGCCCGTGGGTGCGACGAAGGATCAGATCCGCGTGCTCGGCCACCACACGGTCATCGACCACTATCAGTCGACGTACATTCCGCCTCGCCTGGTCATCGCCGCCGCGGGCGGTGCGACTCATGAAGAGGTCCTCGCGATGGTTGAGGATGCCCTCGCCGAGGCGGGGCTCGGGTCCCGTGCCGATGTCTGGTCGGGTGCGGGGAACGGCATTCACGGTGGGGACTCGGTGGACACCGGCGACGCGGACGGCGGGGCCGCCTCGGTGGCGAAAGGCTCGCACCTCGGTGGGGCCGCCCGGGTGCGTCCTGAGTTCCACTCCGGGAAGTCGCATACGGTCAAGGACATCGAACAGCTGGGCATCATGCTCGGCTGCGAAGGTCTGGAAGAAGGCCATGACGACCGGTTCATCTACTCGGTCATGCTGACCATGCTCGGCGGCGGAATGTCGTCGCGGCTGTTCCAGAGCGTGCGCGAGGAGCGTGGACTGGCCTATGCCGTGAACTGTGTGGCCAGTCAATTCACGGATACCGGCACCTTCGGCATCTACGCCGGCTGTACGGCCGAGAACGCTCAGGCCGTCGTCGACCTGGCCATGAGCGAATGGGACCGTTTGGCGCAGGAGACGCCGAGCCAGTTCGAGCTCGACGAGATCGTGTCCCAGCTCTCAGGCTCGATGGTGCTCGGTCTCGAGTCCTCTGCGGCGCGGATGAACCGTCTCGCGCGGTCGGAGATCTTCGGGCTGCCGCTCGAATCGCCGATGGACCTCATCGAACGTGTCCGCTCGGTCACGGCCGAGGACGTCAGCGAGATGGCCGGGCGGCTGCTGTCGCGGCCCAAGGCTCTGGCCCTGGTCGGACCGGCTGCCGAGGTCGAACTGCCCTGAGCGCGTCGCCGCGTCCAGAGCTTCGGCTCTCGGACGCGGGACGCCCGCCAGCAGGAACGTAGAGGGGACAGGCGAGATGGCGAGGAAGAACGCAGCGGTCCGTCGGGAGGAGATCCTGGCGGCCACGGTCGAGGAGATCGAGGCGACGGGTCTGCGCGGGCTGCGCGTCTCCGACGTCGCTGCCCGTCTGGGTTTGAGCGCCAGCCTCGTCATCTACCACTTCGAGACGAAGGAAGCCCTCGTGGCCGAGGCCTTCGACTTCGCCGGGCGCCAGGACATCGACCACGCCAGGGAACTGGCGGCCGGGGCTGCCTCGGCGAGGGGGAGTGCATCCGCTCTCCAGCGATTGCGGGACGTCGTCGGCTGGTACCTGCCCCGCGGGTCCTCGCGCAGCTGGAAGATCTGGATCGACGGCTGGTCGGCCGGACTCGTCGACGACGCTCTGCGGTCGACATTCGCCGCTCTCGACCAGGAGTGGAAGTCGATCCTCGTGGGCCTCATGGACGAGGCCATCGCGGCAGGCGAATGCTCGGCCCCGGACGGCGGCACCGAGGCGGGTGCGACCCGGGTACTGGCCTTCCTCGACGGTCTGGCGATCCAGGTGATGGTCAATTCGCAGGCCGTCGACACTGAGGCGCTGAGCGCCTGGGTCGACGACTTCCTCCGCCGCGAGCTCGGGTGAGCACGCCCCTTGACGTGGTGGGCATCGCGCCGTCAGACTTGAGTCGTACACGTTACTGAATAGCGATTCAGTAAGACTTGGACGTCATCTGCTCCCGACTCTCCTGGAGGCCCCATGTTCATGGACATCACCTGGCAGGACTCTGTCACCGGCGCGGCAGGCTATGTCGTCATCGACACCCTCGTGCGCGGCACCGCGTCGGGCGGACTGCGCATGCGCAAGGGCTGCTCGCTCGACGAAGTGCGCGGACTCGCCCAGGGGATGACCCGCAAGGAAGCCATCCACCTCCGCGAGGGACGACACTATGTGCCCGTCGGCGGTGCCAAGGGTGGCATCGACTTCGACCCCCGCGCACCCGGAGCCAAGGACGTCCTCGAACGCTTCCTCGTCGACATCAATCCGATCATGCACGCCTACTGGGCTCTCGGCGAAGACCTCGGTGTCCGCCAGGACGACATCGACGAGATCCTCGACCGCCGCGCACTCGGCTCAGGACTGTCCGCCGTCGACAAGCTCGTCGACGATCCGGCCGCCGTCGAAGCCCGCGCGGACAAGGCGTTCTCCACCATCGTCGACGGCCTCGCCCAGGACGAACTCGTCGGCGGTCTCGGCGTGGCCACCTCGGTGCTCGCCGCCCTGCACGACGCCGGCCGCGACCCCGGCGAATCCACAGCCGTCATCCAGGGATTCGGCTCCATGGGCGGAGCCACCGCCCGCTACCTCGCCGAGGCGGGACTGCGCATCGTCGGCATCGCCGATGCCGACGGACTCGTCACCAACCCCGCGGGACTCGACGTCGAAGCGCTGCTGACCACCCGCGACCAGTTCGGCGGCATCGATCGCGCAGCGCTGCGCCCCGAGGACCGTGTCGGCGATCGTGACGACTGGCTCGCCGCCGCCGCCGACGTCCTGATCCCTGCTGCGGTGAGCTACTCGATCACGCCGGACAACTGCGACCGCATCACCGCCTCACTCATCGTCGAGGCCGCGAACATGCCCGTCCTGCCCGCAGCCGAAGAGACGCTGCTGGCCCGCGGCGTCACCGTCATCCCGGACTTCCTCGCGAACTCAGCGACGAACGCCTGGTGGTGGTGGGTGACCTTCGGCGATGTCGACGGCAGTTGGGACGACAGTCGCGCCATCGTCACCACCACCCTGTACGACCTCACCGCCGAAGTCCTCATCGCCGCCCGCGACCAGGGCATCAGCCCCCGGGCGGCAGCCCAGGCGAAGGTCGATGCGAACCTCGCCGCACTCCACGCGGCCTCTGCCGAAAACACCGCCGCCCCCGCCTCGGCGCTGGAAAGCTAGCGACATGGACGCGTTCTTCGATCCCGGCAGCGTCGCCGTCCTCGGGGCCTCGAACGATTCCAGCAAATGGGGTTTCTGGCTCGCCGCCGGAGCCCTGCGCGGATCCGAGCGCCGCCGCGTCTACCTCATTAACGCCACAGCCGCCTCGATCCAGGGCCGGCCGACGTCCGCTCGCCTCAGCGACCTGCCGGAGACCCCGGAGCTGCTCGTCATCTCCGTGCCCGGCCCGACCGTCGGGGGAGTCGTCGCCGAAGCACTCGAGAACGGAGTGCGCGCCTTCCTCATCATCTCCGCCCGCGTCCCCGACGCCGACGCATTGGCTGCCACGATCCGTGAAGCCGGCGGCCGCCTCATCGGCCCGAATTCCTTAGGTCTCGTCGACTCACACGCTGATCTGCTCCTGGCCTGGGGCAATTTCACCCCCGGAAGTCTCGCCGTGGTCACCCAGAGCGGACAGCTCGGCACGGAGATCGCCACCCTCGCGGCCCGCAGCGGACTCGGCATCTCCCGGTTCGCGTCGATCGGCGGCCAATCCGACGTCCGCGCCGCCGAGGTGCTCACCACCCTCGTCGACGACCCCGCCACCGCTCAGGTCGCGCTCTACCTCGAATCCTTCACCGGCGGCGGCGCCCTCGTCTCGGCCCTCAAAGCCCTGCGCGCCGCCGGGAAGCCGACGATGATCCTGACCACCGGAGCCTCCAGTGCAGGAGCGCGACTGGCACGATCCCACACCGGGTCGATGACCACGGCCATGGACACCATCGACGCCGCCTGCCGGGCCGCCGGCTCCATTCGCCTGACCACCCCCGGCCAGCTCGTCGAACTCGCCGGATTCTTCGCCTCGGCCTGGTTGCCGAACGGCCCGCGCATCGGTGTGCTCTCCGACTCCGGCGGGCAGGGAGCGATCGCCGCCGACACGGCCGAGAGCTGGGGTCTCAATGTCACCGAGCTGACCCCGACCACGCGACAACGTGCCGCCGGAATCCTCACCGACGCCGACCACATCGACAACCCCATCGACCTCGACGGCGCAGGGGAGAAGAACCTCGACGTCTACGCGGACCTCGCCGAGGTGCTGCTGGCCGACGCGGACATCGACGCCGTCGTCCTGTCCGGATACTTCGGCTGCTACGGCGAGGACGTCCCCGACCTCATCGACCGGGAACTGGCCGTCGTCGACCGGTTGGGTGACCTCGTCGCCGAGGCGAAGAAACCCGTCATCGTCCACTCGATGAGCGCATCCTCGCCGGCCGTCACCCGACTCTGGGAGCTCGGCGTCCCCGTCTGCACCTCCATCGAAGCGGCCATGCGCGTGCTCGCCCGCGCCGGCTTCTACGCCGCCCATTCGGGCCGGCTCACCGAATCACTCGAACTCACCGGCCCCGTCACCCCGTGGGGCACCGGATACGCCGCTGCCCGAGCGGTGATCGAGGACGCGGGGATTCCCGTCCCTGCCGCTGTGACCGTGGGCAGCGTGGGCCCGGGGGAGACCCGTGCACCCGCCGAGGCGGTCCTGGATTCCGGACTCAATCCACCGTTCGCGCTCAAGGCCGGATGGCCTGCCCACAAGACCGAGGTCGGGGGCATCGCGCTGGGGCTGAACGACCTCCACGCGGTCGAAACGGCGTATGCGGACATGGTGGGCCGCCTCGGCGAGGGTGAGTACATCCTCGAGGAGATGGACACACGTGACCATGTCGTCGAGATCCTCGTCGGGGGTCGGCAGGACGAGAACTTCGGGCCGCTCGTCATCGTCGCCGCCGGCGGGACGGAGACCGAACTCTTCGCCGACACGTGGCTCGAACTCGCCCCCGTCACCCACACCGAAGCCGTCGACATGATCGCGCGGCTGAGCTGCTCGCGGCTGCTCACCGGATGGCGGGGCAGGCCCGCCGCGGACATCGACGCCCTGGCCGAGGTCATCGTCGCGGTGTCCCGACTGGTGGCCGGGAACAACGCCATCGCCGAAATCGAGATCAACCCGGTGCGAGTCGCCCCGGACGGCGCCCTGGCTGTCGACGCACTCGTCGTGACGACGGACAACCCGCCAGCGGAGAACGTGTCAGCAGCCTACGTGTCAGCAGAGAACCCGAACAGCGAGGACTGAGAATGGACCAGACGACCATCACCGGCGGGGCGCATCTGGCTCGCGCACTCCAGGCCGAAGGGATCACCCGTGTCTTCGGTATCCCCGGCACCCACAACCTCGAGATCTTCGCGCAGCTGAGTGCCGCCGGAATCGACATCGTCTCACCCCGCCACGAACAGGGCGCGGGCTATATGGCCGACGGCGCCGCCCGCGTCACCGGCGAGGTGCAGGTCGTCGTCACGACCACCGGACCGGCCGCGCTCAATGCGCTCACCGCACTGCTGCAGTCCTTCACCGACTCCGTACCCGTCCTCCTCATCACGCCGGGCATGCCGCTGACCCACCCCGGCCGCGGCAACGGGCTCCTCCATGAGGTCCGCGATCAGTCCGCGGCTCTCTCAGCCGTCCTCACCGAGGTCATGCGGGTCACGAGCCCCGGCGAGGTGTCGCTGGCGGTGGGGCAGACACTGTCGGCGATGCGTTCGGGGCGGACCCGTCCGGCCGCAATCGAGATCCCGCTCGATCTCATCGAAGCCGCCGGCCCCGGAACACGCCACCCGTCCGTGACCCGGGCACTGCCGGCTCCCGTGCCCTCAGCGATCGATGCCGCCGCCGAGGCGATCGCCGGTTCGACGCGACCGCTCATCATCGCCGGCGCCGGAGCTCACGGAGCAGGAGAGGAGGTCGCAGCGTTGGCGGAGACGCTCGGAGCGGGAATCGTCCTGTCGTCGAATGCGAAGGGACTCGTCGATGACCGCGCCGAGACCACCATCGGCGCCATCGGGGTCCTCGAACTGCTCCCCGAGCTCACGGGCGATGCCGATGCGGTCATCGCGATCGGCACCGAACTGGCCCCCAGCGACTTCTGGCCGGAACCGCTGCCGCTGCCCGACACCGTTGTGCGCATCGACATCGACGAGGTGCAGATGCTCACGAACGCTGACGTCAGCCATCCGATCCTCGCCGCCGCGAAGGACGCGACTGCGGCATTGAACGAGCGGATGTCCGTGCTGCGGACGGAGTCCGCGACCTTCGCCGCACGGGACTGGAGGGCCGGCTGGAAAGCAAGGGCCGCCTCGGCGATGGAATCCGACGGCCGCCCCTGGGCCGATCTCTCGACGGCGCTCACCGCGTTCGCGGAGACCGACGACTCTCCGCTCATCGTCGCGGCGGACTCGACGATGGCCTGCTACTACGGGGTGCAGACCGGATGGAAAGCTCGCCCCGGTGACCGGTTCCTCTACCCGGCAGGGGCGGGCACGCTCGGCTTCGGTCTGCCCGCCGGAATCGGTGCGAAACTCGCTGCTCCACGGGCCAGAGTGGTCGCGGTCGAAGGCGACGGGGGATCGATGTTCACGATCGCCGAACTCGCCGCAGCCGTCCAGGCAGGCGTGCGGATGAGCCTCATCATCGTCGACAACGGCGGGTACGGGGAGATCCGCAACGAGATGGACGACCGCGGGGACACCCCGTCCGGGGTGAGGCTGACCGGACCGGACTTCCCGGCGCTGGCGCAGGCGATGGGGGCGCGCGGGGTCCATGTCGACGGGGCAGATGCGCTGCTGGCCGCTCTCACCGAGGCGGAAGCAGCAAATGGTCCGACACTCATCCACATCACCGAGGATTCCCGGGCCGGAGCGGACATGCTCGACTGACTGGGGACGAGGGACGTCAGTCGGGCGCAATGGGGCGCCCGACCTCCACTGACAATGCGAAGGAGAACCGATGAACTACACACCGTGGCCGCTGACCGATGAACAGCACGACATCCTCGACCTCGTGCGCGGATTCGCTCACGACACGATCCGACCGGCCGGTCGCCGCGTCGACGAAGCCGACACCGAATCGCCCGTCGACATCTTCACCGCCGCCGCGAAGCTCGGGATCACCGACTTCATGATCCCCGAGGAATTCGGCGGCGGCGGATTCACCGATGTCTTCACCCAATGCCTCGTCCAGGAGCAGCTGTGCTTCGGGGATCCGGGCATCGGGAACTTCGTGTGCTCGAACGGCTTCTTCGCCGACCCGATCCTCGCATTGGGCACGCCGGAGCAGAAGGAGGAGTGGCTGCGACCTCTCACGGGGCCGGAGCCGAAGATCACGGCGCTGGCGACGACGGAACCCGGCTCCGGATCGGATTCGGCGTCGATTATCACCCGGGCGGATGCCGTCGACGGCGGGTACGTGCTCAACGGGCAGAAGGCCTGGATCTCGAACGCGGGGCTCGCCGACTTCTACGTCGTCTTCGCCAAAACCGACTCCTCGCAGCGTTCGCGCGGGATCAGCGCATTCCTGCTGCCGCGGGAGACCGAGGGGATGGAGTTCGGGGCGCCGATGAAGAAGATGGGACAGCGGGCCATCGTGTGTCGGGAGATCTTCCTCTCCGACGCATTCGTGCCCACTTCGGGCCGCCTCGGCGAGGAAGGGCAGGGCTTCTACGGACTCATGCGCACCTTCGACATCTCACGGGTGGTGCTCGGGGCTGCGGCGCTCGGCACGGCACGGGCGGCCTTCGAATATGCGCGTGACTATGCGCGAGAGCGCACGCAGTTCGGGACGAAGATCATCGATCACCAGGCCGTGGCGTTCCGGCTGGCGGATATGTCCTCGCGGATTGATGCGGCGTGGCTGCAGGTGCTCAATGCGGCGCGGATGCTCGACGCCGGTGACGCCGTGGATCGGCAGCAGATGACGGCCGCGGCGGCCATGGCGAAGCTGAATGCCTCGGAAACGGCGATGTTCTGCACGTGGGCGGCCGTGCAGACCCTCGGCGGATGGGGGTATTCGCGAGAGCATCCCGTTGAGCAGTGGATGCGCGATGCCAAGCTCGAGGAGATCGAGGAGGGCACCTCGGACATCATGCGGCTGCTCATCTCACGCAACCTCGGGTGAAACCGTCACCGGCACGCAGGTGACGGTGGCAGGCTGACGTCGGGGCCGCCTCGGTGAGGGTGTCAGTCTTTCCGGACGGGTGTCGAGGTGTCACCTCGCGTCATATGGAATAGGTTGTCGGATCCCCTTGTTGTCCGAGATGAGACCCTGGGATAGGGTCGAAATGAAGCCACCGATGTGGTGGTCATCAAATCTGATCAGGAGGAATCTCATGGCTGAGCAGTACACACTTCCGGAACTGCCCTACGACTACTCCGCTCTTGAGCCGCACATCTCGGCTCGCATCATGGAGCTGCACCACGACAAGCACCACGCCACCTACGTCAAGGGCGCCAACACCGCCGCCCAGCAACTGGCCGAAGCTCGCGAATCCGGCAACCTCGCGAATGTGCCGAAGCTGACCCGCGACCTCGCGTTCAACCTGGGCGGTCACGTCAACCACTCGATCTTCTGGAACAACATGTCCCCGGACGGTGGAGACAAGCCGGTCGGTGAACTCGCCGCAGCCATCGACGACCAGTTCGGTTCGTTCGACAAGTTCCGCGAGCACTTCACCACCGCGGCCACCACGATCCAGGGCTCCGGCTGGGCCGTCCTCGTCTACGACCAGCTCGGCGGGAACCTCTTCATCGAACAGCTCAAGGACCAGCAGTCCGACATCCAGCTCGGCGGCACCCCGGTTCTGCAGCTCGACATGTGGGAGCACGCCTTCTACCTCGACTACCAGAACGTCAAGCCCGACTACGTCAAGGCTTGGTGGAACATCGTCAACTGGGCCGACGCCGGCGCACGTTTCGACCGCGCAGTCGCTCAGACCAAGGGCCTCCTCCTCGGCTGACACCCCAATTGCTACCTGACGGCGGCCCAGCAACCTCGCGCGAGGTTGCTGGGCCGCCGTCACGTTGTTCGGGGGCGCGGAACGGGCACCGGCGGAGCGGCGGCTGGACCCCCAACCGCGGATAGGGTGACCGAATGAGTGCAACCCTCCGACCGAGCTAGAACTACCCGACGGGGGCCCAGCAACCTCGCGCGAGGTTGCTGGGCCCCCGTCAGGTAGTAACAAGAGTGTTCGGAGGGTCACAGGATGTGATGAGACCCGTTCAGGGTCGCTAGACTGGCTGGCGGAGATCTTACCGGTCGTCTCGCCTCGTTCCGACCGGCACTTCTCACAGGGATCATCGCACAAGGAGTCACAGCATATGAGCATTCGCGTAGCCGTCATCGGAGCCAAGGGTCGGATGGGATCCCACGCCGTCGATGCGATCAACGACGCCGAAGGACTCGAACTCGTCGCAGCCCTGGGCAGCAGCGACTCGCTGGAGACCCTGCTTGAGCAGAACATCGACGTCGCCGTCGAACTCACCGTGCCGAAATCCACCGAGGACAATGTCCGCTTCCTCGTCGAGAACGGCATCGACACCGTCGTCGGCACCACCGGCTGGGACAACGACCGTCTGGCCCGTCTCGAGGACACACTGAAGGATCACCCCAAGACCGCGGTGCTCATCGCCCCGAACTTCTCGATCGGTGCCGTCCTGGCCATGCGCTTCGCCGAACTTGCGGCCCCCTACTTCGACTCGGCCGAGGTCGTCGAGATCCACCACACCCGCAAACTCGACGCCCCGTCCGGCACGGCGAACCACACGGCCCAGCGCATCGCCGCCGCCCGCAACGCCGCCGGCCTGCCGGCCGTTCCCGACTCCACCGAATCCGATCCGCAGGGAGCCCGCGGCGCCGTCATCGACGGAATCCACGTCCACGCCATCCGTCAGCAGGGCATGAACGCCCACGAAGAGATCCTCTTCGGCTCCGACGGCGAAGCCCTGACCATCCGCACGGACTCGCATTCCACCTCGGCGTTCATGCCCGGCATCGTCACCGCCGTGCGGTCCATCGCCGACTACACGGGGCTCATCCACGGCCTCGAGAACATGCTCGACCTCTGATGTCGAAGGCCAAGATCGGGGCGATCATCGTCTCCGTCGTCCTCGTCTTCTACTTCGTCCTCATGGGCCAGCGGGCGTGGATCCTCGTGCGCGAACCCGCGATGATCCCCACGATCATGGGCATCGCCCTGTTCGTCCTGCCCGTCATCGGCGCCTGGACGCTCATCGTCGAACTCGTCTTCGGTGCCCGTACGGAGAAGCTCGCGCGCATCCTCGGGGAGGAAGGCGGACTGCCCGTCGACGACCTGCCCAGGACACCGGGCGGGAAGATCATCCGCGAGGCCGCCGACAGGGAATTCGTGAAGTACCAGGCCGAAGCCGAGGCAGCCCCCGAGGACTGGCGGTCCTGGTTCCGGCTCTCGTGCGCCTACGACGCCAGCGGCGACCGCAAACGGGCCCGCGCCACGATGCGCAAGTCGATCAGTCTCTTCCGGGATGGTCAGAAGCAGGGGGCGTAGGCCCCGGCGACGCCGCCCGAATGACCGCTGCGATCCCGCCCTCGAGCGGGCCGCGTGTGTTGACGAACGCTTTCCACACCAGCGGCAGCAGCACGAACGTGAGTGCGTGGATGACGTACTCGAGCGTCTGTTCGCCCGTCGTTGCGGACTCTTCCATCGGATTGCCGACGATCTGCGACCGCGTGATCTCCAACAGCACCACGTGTGCCGAATAGACACTCAGCGGCATCGACCCCGGTGCCGACAGCGGTGCAAGCACCCACGACCGGCGACCCAACAGCAGCGCCGCAGCTTGGCAGGCGGCGATCGTCATCATCGCGGTGCCTCCTGTGGAGAGCAGATCGAACGGCGTGCCCGAATGCGGACCGGCGATCGCCAACCACCACCATGACGTTGCCGGAGTCACCCCGTAGCTGCCGGTGAACAGGGCCGCCGTGAGGTCCGTGCCCCACATCTGCGACACCTCCACGAGCGCGGCATCGCCGCCGAAGACATTGAGCAGAATCCACGAGGCACCGCGACCGGCGACGTAGAGTCCGAGTCCGGCCGTGAACAGCGCGCGCAGGTGCTGGCCGATGTCGAGCTTCGCCACGGCCATGCCGAGCAGAATGTATGACAGCCACTGCAGCACCGGGTAATAGCCGGTGAGGAACAGGTCGGTGAGCATCGTCCCTGGTGTTGCCAGGTCGAAGAATCCCATCGGCAGGTAGCTCGGTTCGAGGAGGAATGTCGAACGCACCCACATCGACACGATCGGGGAGACGACCATCCAGACTCCGGCGATCGCGAACAGCGCACCGGCCCGCAGACGCAGGAAGAACAGCGCAAGCGCGAACATGATCCCGTAGTTGACGAGGATGACCGCGAGCAGTCCGGAGATCGACCCGAGGCACAGCCCGATGAGGACGATGGCCGCCGCCCGGATGAGCACGCTCGGCGCCGCATCGCGCAAGCGGCCCGATTCCGCCATCCGTGACCGGGTCGAGAGCACCAGAGAACAGCCGGCGAGGACGGCGAACAGCGCCGAGGCGCGCCCGGCGAAGATCGCTGCCCAGGTCGGCATCCCCGTCTCGTCGCCGAGCGCGAAGATGTGCGTGACCATCATCGCCAAGAGTGCGATCCCGCGGGCGACATCGAGTCCGATGAGGCGACCGTCGGGGCTGAGCCGACGGGCAACCCTCGCCGAGGTGGCCGTGGAGTCTGCGTCGTGCGCTCGGTGAGGTTCCGCCGGGTGAGAGCTCATGGAACGATTCTCACACGACTTCACATCTGCTCGCCTGCCCTTGTCCGCTCCCGGGGTATCTTTATGCCATGACCTTCAACCCGAACGCCGATATCAGCGGCAACAGGACGAGCAGACGCGGTCGCAACACCGCGATCGTCGGGGGTGGCGGCGTGGGCATCGTCGGCTTGCTCGTCTTCCTCATCGGACCGCTGCTCGGCGTTGATGTCACCGGGCTGATGGGTGGAATCACTCCGGACGACGGCGGCAGTCAGAATCAGTCGAGCGGGGCGAGCATGTCCCAATGCGATACGGGTGAGGACGCGAATACGAACATCGACTGCCGAATGGCCGGAGCGCAGGTCGTTCTCGACGACTATTGGGCTCAGCAAGTGGACGGCTACGAACCGCCGGCGATGACACTGGTCGACGGTCAGACCTCGACGGCCTGCGGAACCGCTTCGAACCAGGTCGGGCCGTTCTACTGTCCGGCCGATCAGGGCGTCTACATCGATCCGAGCTTCTTCGACATACTGCGTCAGCAGTTCGGTGCCTCGGCCGATGAGCTCGCCCAGCTCTACATCGTCGGTCACGAATGGGGTCACCACATCCAGAACATCACCGGCGTGATGAGCGAGCACCCGAACAACGGCACCGGACCTGCGAGCAACGGCGTGCGCACCGAACTCCAAGCCGACTGCTACGCCGGTGCCTGGCTCGGCAAGGTCACCACGCTCACCGACGACAACGGCACTGCGTACCTTGAAGAGCCCACGAAGGAACAGCTCGACGATGCCCTTAATGCGGCCTTCGTCGTCGGCGACGATCACATCCAAGAGCTGTCCGGTTTCGTCAACCCGGAATCGTTCACCCACGGCTCGAGCAAGCAGCGCCAGAACTGGTTCACCACCGGCTACAACGAGGGTCTGAACAGCTGCGACACCTTCGCCGTCTCCGGCGATCAGTTGTGATGCGCAACTTCGCGAAGTGTGATGATCCGACTGCTGCTGGCGGCATCATCAGGAACCGGCAGTGGCGATGAACAGCCATCCGCGGCTAGGAGCGTAGGGGAGATCGTGTACCTCGACCCTGGTGAATCCTGTTTCCGATAAAGTCTGTCCGAGCACAGATCTTGGTCTGAACCGCAATGTGGACGTCGAATCGATGCGTTCCCCGTCGAGGTGGAAAATCGTTGGTGAAACAAAGGTGACGAACTCACGTTCCACATTCGTCGTCTCGATCCATTCCTCGACCACGCCCAAATCCCCGAGTTCGACTGTGCGGTGAGTGGCTTCTTTGGTCCACCGCTCCCAAGCTCGGTCCGCTGGATCACGTGTTTCGAACACCAGCCTTCCCCCGGTTCGAAGGCACAATCGGATTGCGCGCAGTGTGGAAAGCCACTCTTCGTTGTCGAGGAAGACCTGTGCGACATTCGCGGTCATCGTCGCCATATCGAAGGAGTGCCTCCGGGCGTTGTCGTCGGCCACGTCGGAAGCTGTACCGATGACAAGCTCGGCTGAACCGGGTTTCAGTTTTGGCTGTGCGACCTGCAAGGATGCTGCAGCCGGATCGACGCCGAGAGCACTGACATCCATGTCGACGAGCCGAGCGATGAACTCCCCGGTGCCGCACCCCACGTCGAGCACAGTTTCCGCTCCGAATTCGGTTGCCAGGTTCACATACGTTTCCAGGTCCGATCGGTCAGGATCAAGAGGGTCATAGACCTGGGCTAGCCGGGAATGTGAAAAGCAGGCGTCAGGCATAGCTTCAGGGTAACTGCAGGAAGCAAGTGAAGCACTCGATTTACGTGAGCCAACCCTTGCCCGCGTTCGTCATACGGTGATATGAATAACTGAGTCGGCCCCGTCGAGGGGCAGTCACCCGGCCCCACCCGCAAGTGATCAAGGATGATCATGTCTCAGCTGTTCCCGCACCTCTTCGAACCCATCACCATCGGCTCCACGACGATCCGCAACCGCATCGTCTCCTCCGGCCATGACACCGTCCTCGACGATCACGGCCACATCGGCGACGACCTCGTCGCCTACCATGAGGCCCGCGCGAAGGGTGGAGCCGGACTCATCGTCCTCCAGGTCTCCGGCGTCCACGAAACCGCCCGCTACACCAGCCACGTGCTCATGGCCACCGACGAATCCTCCGTCCCCGGATACCGGGCCGTCGCCGAGGCGGTCCACCGTCACGGGGCCACGATCGTCGCTCAGCTCTTCCACCCCGGCCGCGAAGTCATGGACGGCGAGCGCGGAATGGCACCGCGCGCCAAGGCCCCGAGCGATGAACCGCAGGAACGCTTCAAGGTCGTCCCCGAAGCGCTGACCACCGCTGAGGTCAGAGACATCATCGCCGGCTACGGGCATGCCGCGCGGCGCATCGTCGAGTCCGGAATCGACGGCGTCGAGATCGTCGCCAGCCACGGCTACCTGCCCATCCAGTTCTTCAACCCCGCCGTCAACACCCGCACCGACGAGTACGGCGGCAGCCCGGAGAATCGTCGCCGGTTCCTCGCCGAGGTGGCCCAGACCGTCCGCGCCGCCGTCGGACCCGACATCGTGGTGGGCGTGCGGATCTCCGGTGAGGAGAAGACCGAGGGCGGCCTCGTCGCCGCTGAGATCCTCGACCTCATCGACCACCTCGACTCCCTGACCGCCGACGTGGCCGACGCAGCCGACGTGGCCGACGCCGTCGACGGCGTCGACTGCCTCGACTACTTCTCCATCACCGCCGGCGATTCCTCCACCCTGCAGGGCGCCGTCCACATCGTTCCCTCGATGCAGATCGACCCCGGATACGCAACGAACCTGTCCGAGCAGGTCAAGAAGATCACCGACAAGACCGTCATGGTCGCCGGCCGCATCAACCAACCCCACGAAGCCGAAACCGCGATCGCCGAAGGCCGCACCGACATGGCGATCATGACCCGCGCGATGATCTGCGACCCGGAGATCGCGAACAAATCCGCAGCCGATGAGGTCGATGAGATCCGCGCCTGCATCGGCTGCAACCAGGCCTGCATCGGCCACTTCCAACAGGGTGTGCCGATCTCGTGCATCCAATACCCCGAATCAGGTCGTGAGCTGACCTTCCTGCCCCGCCCGACGGTGCGCACCCGACGCAAGGTCCTCGTCATCGGCGGGGGACCGGCCGGACTCAAAGCCGCAGCGGTCGCCGCCGAACAGGGCGACGACGTCGTGTTGTGCGAGAAGGAGCCCCACCTCGGCGGGGCGGTGCTGCTGGCTCAGGAACTGCCGTACCGGTCCGAGTTTGGGGGAGCGGCGACGAACCTGTCCGCCGAGGCGGCCCGCGCCGGCGTCGACATCCGCACCTGCGTACCAGCCACCCAGGACCTCATCACCGAGGTGGCCCCCGACCATGTCATCATCGCCACCGGTGCCGAACAGCGCATGCCCGCCCTCGAGATCGCCGACGACGCGTTCGTCATCGGCGCCCGCGACTATCTGCGGGAGTCCCCGGACCTGCCGGTCGGGCGCGTGCTCGTCACAGACTGGAAGGGCGACTGGATCGGACTCGGCATCGCCCTGCGCCTGGCCGAAGCCGGACGCCAGGTGACTCTGGCGACCGCGGCGAACTTCGCCGGTGCCGCGATCCAGCAGTACACCCGCACCCTGCTCGTGTCCCAAGCGCTGCGGACCGGTCGGGTGCAATTCGTCAACGACGCTCGCCTCGTCGGCGTCGATGCTGACACCGGCTACCTGCAGTCGACGCTGTGCGAGGTCGTCCACGAGGTCGACGGCGTCGCCGCGACGATCGTCTCCGGTGCACCGCGATCGGTGCCGGTCGACCTCGACTTCGGGACCGCCTCGGTGACGGTGATCGGCGACGCCCTGGCCCCGCGCACGGTCGAGGAAGCCGTGTACGAAGGTCTGACCGCGGCGACCGATCTGGCCGAACGACGAGAACCGGTCACGGCATGAGCCCCCGTCCGGCTCAGCCTCCCGAGCAGGCCGAGGCGAAGAAGTTCGCGATCATCCAGGCGACCCTCGACGCCATCGTCGCCAAAGGTCCCGCCGCGGTCCGGCTCGGGGACGTGGCGAAAGCAGTCGGCATGTCCATCGGCACCGTGCAGTACTACTTCGAGTCCCGGGACGACCTGCTCGCCCAGGCGTTCTCCTTCCATACCGCGACGGTGCTGCTGCACCTCGAGGAGATGGCGAAGCCAGGCGATGACCCTCGCGGTCGACTGGCTCGCTATCGCCTGCACGATGCGTTCGCGGCAGTCCATGGGGTGGGAATGCACGAGCAGCGGTCGCGGATCTGGCTCGAACTCGTCACCGCCGCGCGCACGGACGAAGGCCTGCAGAACTGTGTCGATGCCGTGTTCGACGGATGGCGGAAGCTGTTCCGGACGGTCGTCGATGATGGGCTGAAGAGGCACGAATTCGGGCTCTTCCAGCTCTCCGCCGCCGAGGTGGTCGACACGTTCGTCGCCATCATCGACGGATTCGACCTGGCCACCGTCGCCGGTCACGGTCCCGATCCGTCCACGATGACGCGGATCCTCATTGAGACCGCGGACCGCCTGCTCGAAGGGTAGGGGGCACCGCGCCCGCGCGACGGGTGGGCGCGGCCGTCTCACAGCCGCGCGATCGTCTCCACGTCTTCGCCGAACTCCCGGGCAGTCTCCTCGGACACCGTCGCCCGCGTCGCCCGCAGTGCCTCGAGATAGTCATCGGTCGAAAGCACATCCGACCGAGAGGAGATATCGACCTGCTGCTGCCGCAGTGACGAGGCCAGAGCTTCCTGCGAAGCACGCCGGGCAGCGTATTCGATATCGGCCGGGGTCAGACCGTCACTGGCATTGACGAGCACGTCGAGATCGACACCGGCGATCGTGTGCTCGGGAATGTAGCGCGACCAGATCGCCTCCCTGGCGGTGGCATCGGGCAACCCGATGGGAATGACGTAGTCGAAGCGTCCATGCCGCAGGAACGCCGCATCGAGGGCGCGGACGAAGTTCGTCGCACAGATGAGCAGCCGGCCCTCCCGATCTCGAAACTGACCGACCTGCTTGAGCAGCTCATTCGTCACACCCTGCGTCGGCGACGGCGGCTCGCCCCCGCGCTTCGACGCGATCTCCTCGACCTCATCGATGAACACGACAGCATGCTCGAGCTCATTGATCTGCTCGAACGTTGTCCGCAGACCTGCGGCCACACCACCGGGCTCACCGGACAGACGCGACGGGAACACCTCGACGAACGGCCAGTCCAACCGCGACGCCACCGCCTTCGCAAATGTCGTCTTCCCCGTCCCCGGCGGACCGAAGAGCATCACCGCCCGAGGCGGGACGACCCCGAAATGATCGGCGAGATCCGGTTCGGCCAAGGGCACGACGAGGCGGTCCTCGAGCATGTCCTTCTCCTCCTGCATCCCGCTGACCCCGTCCCAGAGGTGGCGCGGCAGGATGCGTCCGCCCACCGTTTTGAGACAGTCGAGCTCACGACGTTGGACGGGCAGGTGACGCTCGACGTACTTCAGCCCGGACCGGGCCTCGAAACCGTTGGCGACCAGACCATCGCAGGCCGACGTCCCCGCGGGAACGAGCATCGACAGCTTCCCCAAGCCCAGCGGCATGAGACGGCGTTCGAGCGCATCGAGCAGCCCCGCCTCGGCGCGGGTGCCCTGCTCCGGATCGGCACGGACCGCCTCGAGGACATGGAAGAACACGAGAACCCCCTGCCCGTGGGCGGCGCGGCCGACGGCGGCACCGACGATCTCCTCATCGCGGACAGCCACGACGGCCTGATTGCGCTGGCAGGCGGCCAACACCTCGGAGAGCGGATAGAGCGGGGGAGCGGCCGAGGATTCCGGGACGGCGGCTTCGAAGAGACGGATGATTCCGTCGAGATCATCATCATGGAAATCGCGGATGCGGGTGCGGGTCATCGAAAACTCCTGTGTTTCGGTGGCGGGCAGGGCACAAGCGTAGACGATCAGACGGACACAGGTGTGATCCGTCTCTCACCGTGACCGCATGAGCGCCGCAGACGAGGCGAACGACACCCGCAACGCGGGTGGACCACTGCACTGATGAGACGACGTGGGCGGTATCCTTGGGTCTATGGCGATTCTCGGTGATCAGGCAGCAGCGACTGCCATTGACGCGTTCGGTTCCGTCGGCACGGCAATGGTGACCCCATTCAAGCGCGACGGCAGCATCGACTATGCGTCCGTGGAGAAGGTGGCGAACCACCTCGTCGAGCTCGGCAACGACATGCTCGTCGTCTCCGGCACCACCGGCGAATCACCGACGACGACCGACGACGAGAAAGTCGAACTCATCCGCGTCGTCCGCGGAGTCATCGGCAAGCGGGCGAAGATCGTCGCCGGCACCGGCAACAACGTCACCGCACACACCATCGACCTCTCCCGCCGCTCGGCCGATGCCGGAGCCGACGGGATCCTGCTCGTCACCCCGTACTACTCGAAGCCGACCCAGCCGGCGATCGAAGCCCATATGCGCGCGGCCGCCGACTCCACCGACCTGCCGGTCATGCTCTACGACATTCCCGGCCGCGCCGGTGCCCCGATCATCACGGACACCCTGCTGCGACTCTCGGACCACCCGAACATCCTCGCGGTCAAGGACGCCAAGGGCGACCTCTTCGCCTCCTCGTTCGTCATGAACAACTCCTCGCTCGTGTACTACTCCGGCGAGGACGCCCTCAACCTGCCGCTGCTGTCCCTCGGCGCGCTTGGACTCGTATCCGTGGCCGGGCACGTCTGCTCGGACCGGTTCGCCGCGATGGTCTCCGCAGTGGCGAACAACGACCTCAATACCGCCCGCACCCTCTCCCGCGACACCGCGGACGTGGTGGATGCGCTCATGAACCACATGCCGGGAGTGATCTCGGCGAAGGCCGCTCTGCAGGCCCAAGGAATACTCGACAACCGCGACGTGCGTATGCCGCTGCTCCCAGCTGATGAGGATCAGATGGCGTTCGTCGCCGCCCAATTGACCAGGAGTGGTTACCTCAGTGAATAATGCATTGACCCAAGAACTGTCCCTCCCGCCGAAGATGGACAGAGAAGCCGTCCGCATCGTCGCGCTCGGCGGACTCGGCGAAGTCGGCCGCAACATGACCGTCTTCGAATACCACGGCAAACTCCTCATCGTCGACTGCGGTGTGCTCTTCCCTGAAGAGGACCAGCCCGGCGTCGACCTCATCCTCCCCGATTTCTCCTACCTCGACGACCGCCTCGATGACATCATCGGCCTCGTCCTGACTCACGGCCACGAAGACCACATCGGTGCCGTTCCCTACCTGCTGCGCCGCAAGGGCGACATCCCGATCCTCGGTTCGCAGCTGACGATCGCGCTCATCGAAGCCAAGCTCAAAGAGCACCGCATCAAGCCCATCACCCGAGTGGTGGCCGAAGACGATGCCGACCAGCTCGGTCCCTTCGACCTCGAGTTCGTCGCCGTCAACCACTCGATCCCCGACGCCCTGGCCGTGTTCATCCGCACCGGCGCCGGCAACATCCTGCACACCGGTGACTTCAAGATGGATCAGCTGCCGCTCGACGGCCGCATCACCGACCTGCGCGCCTTCGCCCGCCTCGGCGAAGAAGGTGTGGACCTGTTCATGACGGACTCGACGAACGCCGAGGTCCCCGGCTTCACTGCGCTGGAGAAGGACATCGGGCCCGTGCTCGAGAACCTCTTCGGCACCGCCGAGCGCCGGATCATCGTCGCCTCGTTCTCCTCCCACGTCCACCGCGTGCAGCAGGTGCTCAACGCCGCCACCGCCCACGGCCGCAAGGTGGCCCTCGTCGGCCGCTCCATGGTGCGCAATATGAAGATCGCCGAAGACCTCGGCTACCTCAACGTGCCAGCCGGAACGCTCATCGACATCAAGAAGGTCGACGACTACCCCGAGGACCAGATCGTCCTCATGTGCACCGGCTCCCAGGGTGAGCCGATGGCCGCCCTGTCGCGCATGGCCAACCGCAACCACCGCGTCGACGTCGGCGACGGCGACACCGTCATCCTCGCCTCCTCGCTCATCCCCGGCAACGAGAACTCCGTGTTCAAGGTCATCAACGGCCTGATGAAGCTCGGCGCGCGAGTCATCTCGAAGGCCGACGCGAAGATCCACGTGTCCGGCCACGCCTCCGGCGGCGAGCTGCTCTACTGCTACAACATCGTCAAACCCCGCGGCGTCATGCCCGTCCACGGCGAATGGCGTCACCTGCTGGCCAACGCCCGCCACGCCGAGGCGACCGGAGTCGACCCGAACAACATCGTCCTGGCCGATGACGGCTGGGTCGTCGACCTCAAGGACGGCCACGCCGAGGTCGTCGGCGCTGTCGACTGCAACTACGTTTTCGTCGACGGTTCGTCGGTTGGTGAGATCACCGAGGCGGACCTCAAGGATCGCTTGGTCCTGTCCGGCGAGGGCTTCGTGACGATCTTCATGGCCGTGAACTCGCAGACGAAGTCGCTCATCGCCGGACCCGAGATCCACGCCCGCGGTGTAGCCGAGTCCGATGACGTCTTCGACTCGATCGTTCCGAAGGTGCAGAAGGCCGTCGAGGATGCCCTGCGTGACGGCACCACCGATCAGTACCAGCTCCAGCAGGTGGTGCGCCGCACCATCGGCCGCTGGGTGTCGTCGAAGCTGCGCCGCAAGCCGATGATCGTCCCCATGGTCGTCATCGTCTGAGACTCCGTCGGCGGTCGGCTCCGTCGGCGGTCGGCTCGACTGTCGGTCTGCTGCGCCGACGAACCCACGAACGCCCGCAGGTGCCTGAAGGCCCTGCGGGCGTTGTCGCGTTCCGGACGAATCGCCTTTTGATCGGCACATCGCGTTTGAACCCGATGACTGGATCAGAAGGCGATGACTCCTGTGCCAAAAGGCGATGACACCCGGTGCGGGAACGATTCGCGCGGACGGCAGCGTCAGGTGCGGGAACGATTCGCGCGGACGGCAGCGTCAGGCGCGGGAACGATACGCGCGGACGGCAGCGTCAGGCGCGGACGGCAGTCAGGTGCGCGTGGTGGGCTCCGGATCGTCGTCGGCCGTGCCTTCGCTGCCACCGGCCGCCGCCCCGACGCCGACCCCGGGAAGCGGCTTGCCCGGTGAGCGGCGGAGCATCACCACGACGACGGCGAGGCCGACGATGATCGCGGTGAGGACGACGGTGCCCGCATTGAAGCCCAGGCCGTTGAGGCCGATGAACGCCAGAGCGCCCGCAGTCAGCGAATAGACGAGCATCGGGATCGACGTCCGCCGGATGAGCTCGCCTTCCCGACCGATGAGTCCCACCGTCGCCGAGGCGGCCACGACGTTATGGACGGCCACCATGTTCCCAGCGGCGCCGCCGACCGCCTGAGCCGCGACCACGGTCTCGGGACTCGCCGCACCGATCGCGGTGCCGGTGGAGAACTGGAACTGGGAGAACATGACGTTCGAGACGGTGTTCGAGCCCGCGACGAACGCACCCAGAGCACCGACGAAGGGGGCGACCAGCGGCCAGGCGTCGCCCACGGAACTGGCGGCTGCCTCGGCGAGGGTGACCGGCATCGAATCCAGGCCGGCACCGTTGTAATCGGCACCGGAGTTGATGAACACGCGCACCAGCGGCAGGGAACACAGCAGAGCAACGGCAGCGCCGGCGATCTGCGAACCGGCGATCTGCCAGGAGCCTGCGATCTGCTTCCTCGTCATCCGGTGGATGAAGTACGTCAGCCCGCACGCGAGGACGAAGATCGCCCCCGGCGACCACAGCAGATCCATGTTCTGACTGATCGGGGTGCCGAAGATGTTATCGATCTTGATCACGGCCGGACCGGTGAGGAACTCCTTGATCGCGGGCACATTGCGTGTGACGAGCAGCAGAGCGACGACGATGAGATAGGGCGACCAGGCGCGGGCCAGTGACATCTTCTTCGTCAGCTGCGCCTTCTCCTTGTTCGGGTCGACGGTGCCCATCCAGATCGCCGGCCACGCCTCACGCGGAGCGAAGTCCCAGGTCTTCTTCGGCATGAGGAAGCCCATCCGCGAGGTCGTCACGACGATGGCCAAACCGATGAGTCCGCCGAGCAGCGACGGGAACTCGGGTCCGAGCACATTGGCCACGATGAGATAGGGGACGATCATCGCCACGGCTGCATAGATCGCGAACGGGGCGATGGCCAGACCGTCGGCGAAGCGCCGATTGGCACCGAAGAACCCAGTCATCAGGCACGAGAGCAGCAGCGGGATGAGAATGCCGCAGCAGGCGTGGATGAGCGCGACCTGGGTGGCGGTGTGAGCGACGAACTCGGCCTGGCCGAGGCCGAGCTGACCGGCGCGTTCGGCGACATCGGCCGACATCGAGCCGTCCTCCTGAGACAGTCCGGTGCCGATGCCCACGACCATCGGGGTGCCCACGGCACCGAAGCTGACCGGAGTCGACTGAATGATGAGACCGGCGAGGACCGCGGCGATCGCAGGGAAGCCGAGGGCCAGCAAGAGCGGGGCGACCACGGCCGCCGGAGTGCCGAAGCCGGCGGCACCCTCGATGAAGGAGCCGAAGAGCCATGCGACGATGATGACCTGCACGCGCCGGTCCGGGGAGATCGCGATGAAACCGGAGCGGATCGTCTCGATCGCCCCGGACCGGGTGACCGTAGCCAGCAGCAGAAGCGCGCCGAAGACGATCCACAGCAGTCCGATCGCGACGAGGAGGCCCTGGACGACCGATGCGCCGATCGTCACCCACTCGATCTGCCAGGCGAAGTTCGCCACGAGCGCGGCAGCGATCAGTCCGATCGGCATGGCGTATTTCGCAGGCCAGCGGAAACCGATGAGAAGGATTCCGGCCAAGAGAATGGGGGAGAGGGCCAAGAGAGCTGCAACAGCGAGGTTGTCCACTTTTCAGTCCGATCCGCGGCGTCGTTGCCGCATCGGCGAGTCCATGAGCGATGTCCCCCTTATCCTCTCCAGCCGCCTGGGCAGAGTCAATGAACACACGGTCTCGAATGCAGGATAGGGTTTGACGAGACGTGCATCACCTCATATTCTTTCGTGGTGTGAACATACATTTTCACAATGTGAAAGTTTCGCAGTCAAAACCCCGTTGACCAGCGAACATATCGCATCACCAGATGTGGATAAGGACGCAGCACCGATGTGCTGACTAAGGAGAACCATCGATGACCGCTCATATCGAAAACCTGGACATCCCGGCCGGGATGGAGATCACCGGTGAGCTGCCGGACGGGGCTGAGAAGGTCCTCACGCCCAAGGCGCTTGAGCTCATCGTCGATCTGCACCGGAAGTTCAACGGCGACCGCCTCGAGCGCCTCGAGGCTCGCAAGGTACGCCAGGCCGAGATCGCCGCAGGCAAGGATCTCGACTTCCTCGAAGAGACCGCTGAGATCCGCAATGATCCGTCCTGGCAGGTCGCACCCCCGGCACCCGGCCTCGAAGACCGCCGCGTCGAGGTCACCGGCCCCACCTACAAGAAGATGACGATCAACGCGCTCAATTCCGGCGCGAAGGTGTGGCTGGCCGACCAGGAAGACGCGAACACCCCGCAGTGGGATTCGGTGATCCAGGGTCAGATCAATCTGCTCGACTCGCTCAACCGTGAAATCGACTTCACCTCGCCCGAGGGCAAGGAATACACGCTCGCTCCCGATGAGGAGCTGCCGACCATCGTCGTGCGCCCCCGCGGCTGGCACATGCCCGAGAAGCACATCCTCATCGACGGTGAGGAGACCTCCGGTTCGCTCGTCGACTTTGCCCTGTACTTCGCGACCGCCGGTCAGATCCAGATCGAGAAGGGCCGCGGCCCCTACTTCTACCTCGCGAAGATGGAGAGCCACCTCGAGGCCCGCCTGTGGAACCAGGTCTTCGAACACGCCGAGGATGCCTTCGGCCTGGCCCGCGGCACCATCCGCGCCACCGTGCTCATCGAGACCTACACCGCGGCCTTCGAGATGGAGGAGATCCTCTTTGAGCTGCGTGAGCACTCCGCCGGACTCAACGCCGGCCGTTGGGACTACATCTTCTCCGTGATCAAGAACTTCCGCTCCCGCGGCTCCGACTTCCTGCTGCCGGATCGTTCGGACGTGACGATGACGGTGCCGTTCATGCGCGCCTACACCGAACTGCTCGTGCGCACCTGCCACAAGCGCGGGGCGCACGCCATCGGCGGAATGTCGGCGTTCGTCCCCTCGAAGGACGAAGCCGCGAACAAGGCCGCCTTCGACAAGGTCCGCGAGGACAAGTCGCGTGAGGCCTACAACGGCTTCGACGGCTCCTGGGTCGCCCACCCCGGAATGGTTGCGCTCTGCAAGGAGGTCTTCACCGAGACCCTCGGCGACAAGCCCAACCAGATCGACAACAAGCGCGAAGACGTCGACGTCTCCGCCGCCGATCTGCTCGACGTGAAGTCGACCCCGGGTGCGATGACCGAGGCCGGCCTGCGCACCAACGTGTCCGTCGGCATCCAGTACCTGCGCGCCTGGCTCGAAGGCAACGGCGCGGTCGCCATCAACGGACTCATGGAGGACGCCGCGACCGCCGAGATCTCCCGCTCCCAGGTGTGGCAGTGGCTCGACGCCGGAATCACCCTCGACTCCGGTAAGAAGGTGACCAACGAGCTCGTCGAGCGCATCGTCGCCGAGGAGGTCGCCAAGCTGCCCGGTGACGACGCAGGCTGGAAGGACGCCACCGACACGTTCGTCTCGGTCGCCCTCGACCCCGAGTACGTCGACTTCCTCACCCTGCCGGCTTACGCCCGCATGCCGTGACCTGGCGCCGCTGACGACACCGAACGCCCTCGAAATCTGTGCTCCGAGCACCGATTTCGAGGGCGTTCTTCGCTAAGCTCGACATACACACGCAAGCGACGGTTCCGGATCGACCCGCAGGTGGGAGGTGCCGATGACGGATGGATTGACGGAGGTGGGGATGAGCCTGAGCACAGACGAACTGCCCCGTCTGGCCAGTCCCAGGGGCATCGCGGAACTCTCCGAACTCATGGCCCGCGCCCACGCCGAGCACCGCACCGTCGCGGTGTTCGGCGGCGGCACCGCCTTCGATGACCATCCGCCTGTCTCCACTCCCGGGCTGCTCATCGACCTGACATCGATCGCCGAGGTGGGCGACCATTCCGGCGACACGATCCGGGCCGGAGCCGGAACCCGGATCAGCGCCCTGACCAGGTTCGCCGCCCAATCGGGACAGGAGATCCTCGCTGATCTTCCCCGCGACCGCATCGACGCCGGCGCCACGCTGGGCGGAATGATCGCCACCGCGGCCACCGGGCCCCGCAGTCTGCGCCGCCCCCGGCTGGTAGAGACCGTGGAATCCGTGACGGTCGTCGCCGCCGACGGGACCATCGCCCGCACCGCCGAAGGGCTCCACCCGGATCTTGGCCGTCGCGCTCTGCCGCGCCTGGTCACCGGATCCTGGGGGACCCGGGCGATCATCGCCGAAGCCGAGATCCGTCTGACCGGGCGGCCCGAAACGCAGGGATTCGTATGGATTCCCGGCACCGAGGCGGCCTGCGACCTTCTGACCGCCCGTCGCGTTCCCGACGCGGTCGTCATCGAACGCCCACCCGGTTCACCTGTGGCAACAGTGGTTCTCATCGAAGGGGAGACCGACGACGTCGTCGGCGAAATCGACCACCTCGCAGACCGGATTCCCGGCGCGACCCCGTGCGCGGAACCGGAATGGTGGGGTCGCAGAGCGCGCCTGGCCGCGACCATCGAGCTGTCGGTGGCACCGAGCTTCATTCCGACCCTCATCGATGCCGTGACCCGCCTGGAGACGACGATCGGCTATCCGCTGCAGCTGCGCGGCAGCGCGACCGGCGTGTTCGAACTGGGCATCGGAGCGCCGGAATCCGAACCGGGAGTGGCCACACGCGTGGCCCTCGAGCATCTGCGCAGCTTCGGCCTGCACTGCATCGCCGCCCGGCTGACCCACGCACCCGCGCCGGTCTGGGACGAGGTCGACGCGTGGGGTCCGCAGCCCGGACGGGCAGGTCTGCGCGAGATCAAGACTCTGATCGACCCGCACGGAATCCTTGCCCCGGGCCGCGGAATCGCCGGGATCTAGCCTTATTTCACCAACAGCACCGGGCACTCGGCTTCGAGGATGACCTGCTGTGCGCTGGAGCCGAGCAGCAGCTTGACCACCGGCGAGCGTCGCTTCGTGCTCATGACGATCAGCGCCGCATCGTGGTCGGCGGCGAGACCGAGGATCTGCTCGGCCGGGTCGGGACCGGCACGGTGGACGGCATAGTCGAGCTCCGCCTCGGCGAGGGCGGCACCCAACTTCGTGCACTCGGCCAGGGGAGAGGTCGACGGGGCGGTCGTCGTATCCGTGCCGAACACGACGGCCTGCACCGCCGCGTGCTCGCGGCGTGCCGCGGCGATCGCCTGCTCGAGCACTGCGTCAGAGGAATCGGGACGCAGCGCCAGGACCACGGTGCGAGACGCCGAACCGATGCCCGGTGACGCGGTGACCTGCCGAGACGGAACGGGGAAGCGGGGCTGTGAGGTCGAGTAGAGATCAGTCATCTGGGGCCTCCGCTCAGCCGATTCCGATGACGCCGACGGCCACACCGACTGCGAGCATGACGAGGGCGACGATGAGCGCCCGCCACAGCACCTTCTTGTGGTGATCGCCGAGTTCGACGCCGGACAGCGACACGAGCAGCAGGATCGCGGGCACCAGCGGTGACTGCATGTGCACGGGCTGGCCGGTGATCGAGGCGCGGGCCATATCGGATGCGGAGATGCCGAAGTGGGAGGCGGTCTCGGCGAGCACGGGCAGGATGCCGAAGTAGAAGGCATCGTTGCTCATGAAGAACGTCATCGGGATCGACAGCAGACCGGTGATGACGGCCATGTAGGGTCCCATCGAGTTCGGGATGACCTCGACGAGCCATTCGGCCATCGCGTCGACCATCCCGGTGCCGGACATGACGCCGGTGAGCACGCCTGCGGCCATGACCATGGCCACGACGGAGATGATCGCAGTGGCGTGGGAGGCGAGCTCCTCCTGCTGGTCCTTCATCTTCGGGAAGTTGACGATGAGTGCGATGACGGTGCCGATCATGAACAGGTACGGCAGCGGCAGGATGTCGATGATGAGCAGGACCATCACGGCCACGGTCAGGGCCAGGTTGAACCAGAACAGCTTCGGCCGCAGGGTTGCGCGGTTGGGATCGAGTGCGGTGTTCGTCAGGCCCGAACCAGTTCCGGCGGATCTGTCAGCGTCGCTTCCGGAGGCGGGTCCCGCCTCGGTGGTGGTGTCATCGTGCGCCGAGGCGGCCGACCCGAATCCGTGTCCGTGTCCAACCGTGGTCGCACCGTTCCCGGTGCCCGCGGACGAACCCGCGGTCGTGCTGGCTCCGGCCACGGCGCCGACGAGGTCCCTGCGACGGTTCGATCCGCGGTCGGAGGCCCAGGCGACTCCGTTCTTGGCCAGGCGGCGGCGTTCGGAGATGCCGAGCACGTAGGCGAAGACGAAGCAGACGAGCAGGCCGGCCACCAGGGAGGGGACCATGGGGACGAAGATCTCGTTCGCGTCGATCTGCAGCGCCGAGGAGGCTCGGGCCGTCGGTCCGCCCCACGGGACGATGTTGAGGGTGCCGTTGATGAGACCGGCCACGCAGGTGAGCACCACCGGCGACATCTCGAGGCGCTGGTAGATCGGCAGCATAGCCGCGGTGACGACGATGAACGTCGTCGATCCGTCGCCGTCGAGCGACACGGCACCGGTGAGCAGCGCAGTGCCGAGGACGACCTTGACGGGGTCGTTGCCGGCAACCTTGAGGATGAACTCGACGAGCTTGTCGAAGAGGCCGACGTCGATCATGATGCCGAAGTAGATGATGGCGAAGAGCAGCAGCGCTGCCGTCGACGACATCGAGGCGATCGCGTCCATGACCATCTCTCCGATGCCCAGACCGGCCCCGGCGAAGAGGCCGAAGATCGTGGGCACGAGGATGAGTGCGAGGATCGGCGAGAGTCGTTTGGTCATGATCAGTGTCATGAAGACGGCGATCATGGCGAAACCGAGAATGACAAGCACGAGCTTCTCCTTCGAAGGCGAATGTGAGGCTCGAAACACCGTAGGGCCCAGATCACGGGCCGCGCGCGCTTGTGTGCACTGATGGCGTTTAGATCGTTGACCGCCTTTTGCGCATTTCGCTCAAACGCGGCTACGCTGAACGCGTGTCCCGGCCCCACCGTTCGTTCTCCCGACGTGTGCTGATCTCTCAGCTCGCGCTCGTCATCGTGATCCTCGCCCTGGTCACCGGGGTGTTCGCGTGGATGGGGGCGCGCACCGTCACCGAGGTGACCGAGACGAAGGCGCTGGCCACTGCCCGCACGCTGGCGATCGATCCGGACGTCCGAGCCGCCGCCACGCAGGCCTCGGCCGAACACGCCGATGAGCCCGATGAGCAGATCGTGGAATCGATGTTGGCGATCACCGGCGATCTGCGCGACCGCTCGGGGATCAGCTTTGCCGTCATCACCGACGATCGCGGCATCCGACTCACCCACCCCGACAGGTCGAAGATCGGGCACAAGGTCTCGACGTCGCCGGATGAGGCGCTGGCCGGGCGCGAGAACGTCTCCCACGAATCCGGAACTCTGGGCGAGACGGTGCGGGCGAAGGTCCCGATCTATTCGACCGAGGACGGAGAAACTGTCGTCGGTGAGGTCTCGGTGGGCATCTTCGCCTCCGTGCTCGATGCCGATGTCCGCCGCGAACTCATTCTGCTCGGCACTGTCGCCGTGCTCGCTTTGGCGCTCGGCGGAGTCGTGTCGGTCATGCTCGGACGCCGGCTGCGCAGGGAGACGCTCGGCGTCGGACCCGAAGAGCTCGCCGAGATGGCCCGCGACCAAGGAGCCGTGCTCCACGGCCTCGACGACGGAGTGCTCGGATTCGACACGAACGGGAAACTCACCCTGAGCAATTCGAATGCGAAGGAGCTGCTCGGCGCCGCCTCGGTGAGGGAGAACATTGCGGCCGAGGCGATCGACGTCCCCGACGAGATCACCGCGCTCATGGCCGAAGCCCCGGCGGACGGGGCGCTGCGGCGGCGGATCACGATCGGCGACCGGATCCTGCTGGCCACAGCCGTGAGGGTCCAGCGCGACGGGGTCTCCGTCGGCGGGGTCGTGACCGTCCGCGACGAGACCCAGATGCTGACGATGGCGCGCCAGCTCGAATCCGTCACCGCCATGGCCCGGGCCCTGCGCACTCAGCGTCACGAGTTCGCCAACCGGCTGCACACCGTGCTCGGCCTCGTCGACACGGGCGCGACCGATGAGGCCCACACCTATCTGTCCTCCCTTTTGGGCACCGGACCGATCACGACCCCCGTCGAGGACATCGACCTCATCTCCGACCCGTACCTGCGGGCCGTCCTCGAAGCGAAGGGGACGACCGCCGCGGAGGCGGGAGTGACCCTGGCCGTGACACCGGACTCCCTTGCCGTGGGCGCGGTCCGCGACCCGGAAGCGGTCACGCTCATCCTCGGCAACCTCATCGACAACGCCGTGCGCGCGGCCGTGGCGGGGCAGCGATACGCCGGGGACGGGGGCCGGGTCGAAGTGGAGGTGCTCAGCTCCGGGACGGAACTCCACGCGGTCGTCACGGACACCGGCGACGGGATCGACGACGAGGTTGCGGGACGGATCTTCGACGAGGGTTTCACGACCTCGCCGGCCGCCTCGGCGCCGGACTTCGGGATCGGACTGACCACGGGAACCGGCACCGGGGACGGTCACGGGCTCGGCATCGGACTTGCGCTCTGCCGCCGGGTCGCGCAGAAGGGCGGGGGAGAGGTGTGGCTCATCGACGGACACGATCCGGGCCTCGGAGGGGCGAGCTTCGGCGTACGCCTGCCCGATGCGCTCGACGACCCAGCCGACGTCGGCGACGCGGGCGATGTGACGGCCGCCGACGATGATTTCCCAACTGATGAGGAGAGATGATGGTCAACGTTCTCGTGCTCGATGACGACTTCTTCGTCGGGCAGATCCATGCCCGCTATGTGGACGAGGTGCCCGGCTTCACGGCGCTCGAACCCGTCCGCGACCTGAAGACAGCGCGCGAGATCATCGCCGAGCATGACGTCGACCTGCTTCTCGTCGACTATGTGCTGCCCGAGGGTACCGGTGTCGACCTCATCCGCGAGACCGATATCGATGCGATCGTGCTCTCGGCGGTCACGGATCCGCAGGTGGTCCGCTCGTCGCTGCGGGCGGGAGCGATGACGTACATCGTCAAGCCCTTCGCGGCCGAGGTGCTGCAGAACTTCCTGCGCCGGTACGCGAGGTTCCTCCGCTATTGGGAGCGGGAGAAGGTCGGTCAGGCCGACCTCGAGCGGCAGCTTCGCAACCTCCATGATGCTGCGGCCGTCGGCGGAACCGGGGCGAGCCCGGCGGGATCGTCGACGACGACGCGGATCCTCGCCGCACTCGAGGAGGCGAGCGGTCCGATGACGGCACTCGAGGTCGCCGAGGCGGTCGGTGCCTCCCGGGCGACCGCGCAGCGGCATCTGGCGAAGCTTGCCGAAGCCCGCACGATCACGGTGTCCCTGCAGTACGGGTCGACGGGTCGGCCCGAGCACCTCTACTCGACCCGCTGAGGTGGGGCGGGCTCGTCTCGGTCACTCTCGATCAGCGGCTTCGGCGCTGCCTGGCCGGAGTGCTTCTGCCGCGAACGGACTGATTCTTCCCCCGAACGGCTTGATTCTTCGCCGAACGGCAAGTTAAGTGTGCGCAGATTGCCAAAAATGCGCCGAAAACGGGCAATCTGAGCCCACTTATCTCGCTCAACGCCAGGAGCGTTTCGCTCTCAGGGAGATTCGACCCCGTCAGACGTGCCTCTTCTCACTGTCGTGCGGTTGTTTCGTCGCTGTTGAGCAGATCGAGTTCGCGGGGAAGTTCGCGCATCCGCAGCAGGCGGGAGGCGAGCACCGGAAGTGAGCCGAGCAGCGCACAGGCCGCCAAAATCCACATCGTCGTCGTCACCCCGAGCCAGTCGCCGAGGATGCCTGCGAGGAAAGCGCCGAGCGGCATCGGCCCCCACACGAGGAAGCGGATGGAAGCGTTCATCCGGCCCAGCAGCGGCTTCGGGCACAGACGCTGGCGGAAGCTCACCTGCGCAATGTTGTAAACAACGACCGCCCAGGTCACAAGGAACCAGCTGATCAGCAGGGTCGGCAGTGCGGGCAGAACGGTCGCGAGCGGGACACCGAGGAAGCAGAGGCCGCCGATCAGCGCGGACAGGGCGATGCTCGTTCCTTCGCCGAGGATCTTCTGCACCCATGCGGCAGAGAGCGCACCGAGGATGCCGCCGGCCGAGGCGACGGACATGATGATGCCGAGCTCGACCTGGTGGAGTCCCAGCGTGGTGAGGGCGTACAGCACGAAGAGAGCGAAGATGCCCGACGACGCGAAGTTCGTCAGACCTGTGCACGCGGTGATCCGGCGCAGCAGCGGGTGGCCGATGACGAAACCGAGTCCCTCGCGGATCTCGGCGACGAGTCCGGCCCGCACCTCGGCCGGCCGTGGGGTTTCGCGGTGTCGGATGAGCCCGACGAGGATGCTGGAGAGTCCCATGCAGATGCTCGTCAGTCCCACGGTGAGCGGGGCCCCGATCGCGGTGACCAGTCCGGAGGCAAGCGTAGGGCCTGCGACTCCGGCAGTCTCCTGGCTGGCTTGGAGCTTGCCGTTGCCGTCGGAGATTGCCTCGCTGTCGACGAGCTCGGGCAGATAGGACTGATTGGCGATGTCGAAGAAGACACTGACGATTCCGACTCCGGCCGCGACGAGGTAGAGCTGGACCATGCTCAGGGCGCCGACCATCCAGGTCACCGGGATGGTCAGAAGGATGGCGGCGCGGATGATGTCGCCGGAGACGATGACCAGTCTCTTCGGCAGACGGTCGACCCAGGCCCCGGCGGGCAGGCTGATGAGCAGGAACGCCGCAGTTTCCAGGGCTGCGAGCACTCCCATTTCGAAGGCGTCGGCGTGGAGGATCTGCACGGCGATGAGGGGCAGGGCAAAGAGGACGAGCTCGGATCCGAACACAGAGACCGTGTCGCCTGCCCACAGCTTCATGAAATCGCGGTGTCTCCACAGCGAGACGTGTTTCGGCCGCTGCGATGAAGCGGGACCGTGCTGCTGTTGTGGTTCGCTCGACGGCGGTTGGTCGGATGTGGCCATGGCTCTTCCTCGAGACGGCGGGCGGAGGATCAATGATTGAGCGTCAGTGATTGAGGGTTGCCAATCAGTAATGCTCCATGATCGATTGGGAAAAGTCAATCACTTTAGGGGATTGATTGACTTCTCCCGATCACTCGCTAGCGTTGAGGCATGAACGATGACACTCCTGCGGCCGGGCAATCGCCCGACCCGAGTTCGACAGGGCAGACACCCGCCGCGGCCTCCCTCGCCCGAGCAGTCGAGCGCCGGGACGCCACCGAGGCCGAGGCCAAAACGCTGGCCTCGAGTATTCGCATCCGAATCCTGCGGCTGTGCCTGGACGAAGCCCTGAGCAATCGTGAGATCGCCGAGGCGACCGGCCTCAATCCCGCGACCTCGCTCCACCACGTGCGGATGCTCGCCGACACCGGCTTCCTCGAAGCGCAGGAGGCGCGGCGGGGCAAGCGCGGGTCCAGGGAGATCCCGTACCTCGCCACGGGCAAAAGCTGGTTCCTCAACACCGGCGATATGACGACCGAAATGCTCGAGGCCTTCACCGCCGAATTCACCGCCGCACCGTATGAGGAGCGGACGATGGGGCGGATGGCCGCGATGCTCACCGAGGATGAGGTTGAGGAATTCCGGTCGCGGATCGATGAGCTGTTCGAAGAGTTCCGCAGTCGGCGCAAGAAGGACGGCGCCACTCAGTGGGGTCTGTTCATCGCCATGCATCCGAGTGATCCGCATGCCCGCTGACGGCGCTCGGAATCCCGCTGATGACGCCGGGGACAGCTATGTCGACGCGCGCTGTGCGGCCGTCTATGACATCTTCGAAGGGCCCGAACGGGACGACCTCGACGTCTACGCGGCGATGGTCGAGGAGTTCGGGGCCGCCTCGGTGGTGGATGTGGGATGCGGAACGGGCACGTTCGCCACGATGCTCGCCGGTCGGGGAGTGGAGGTCGTGGGCGTCGATCCCTCGGCGTTGGCGTTGGACGTGGCGCAGTCGAAACCCCATGCCGGCAAGGTGACGTGGGTCCACGGGATCGCAGCGGACCTGCCTCCGCTGCAGGCCGACATGGCTTTCATGACAGCCAACGTGGCGCAGGCGATGCTCGGAGATGAAGCCTGGCCGGAGACGTTGACGGCGATCCGCCGGAGACTGTCGCCGGGCGGACTCCTCGTCTTCGAATCACGCGACCCCGAGAGGCAGGCGTGGCGGGAATGGACGAAGGTGAACACCTATTCGACGGCCGAGGTTGACGGTGAGGGGACAGTCGAGTCGTGGGTGGAATTCGACGCCGCGCACGGCGCGTTCGTCGACTTCTTCGGAATGTTGGTCTTCGAACGGGACGGCCGCCGCGTCGAACAGCAGAGCCGCCTGAGGTTTCGTGACCGCGCTGAACTGACGAAATCACTGGAGGACGCCGGATTCGTCGTCGAAGAGATCCGTGATGCACCGGACAGACCGGGCCGCGAGTTCGTCTTCATCGCTCGAAAGACCCAATGGAACTATCTGCAGGATGTCGACCTGGATCAGCCACGCTGATTCTGCCGCGAACGGCAAGTTAAGTGTGCTCAGAATGCCAGAATGTCTAGGAAAACGGGCAATCTGAGCACACTTAACTCGCTCACGGCCGCGAAATCGCACTAGGCGAGCCGTCTCGGCCACGTCGGCCCGCCGGTGGCGGAGACGATCGAACCATCGAAGGAGCGAGCTCTTGCAGGCGTGGAGCCGGGTTTGGGCGGTGACACGCGGGGCGGAACATCGCCCCTGGTGGCACGCCGAAACCTGCGGATTTGCTGGGCAGGAGCGCAATATCGTCCTAAGATGAGAGACATGGCGACCAGAACGACTTCCCCCGCTTCTGGTTCCGGGAAACGCACAGCGCGCAAAAACGCTGGTCGGTCCGGTCAAGCGGGGACCGAAGAACCCGGGACAAACGTTGTCACCGGTGCATGGAGGGGAGTGGCCCACATGGCCGGAAACCGTGCGCGAAAGACTCTCAGCGACGAACCGACCGATCAATCACCGACGAAGCGGGACGGCACCGCGTTCTTCCTCATCGGACTCTCGATCATCATCGCCGCCTTCGAATGGTGGAACATCCCCGGCGCGATGAGCGACGCCGTCCGCGGAATCGTCGAAGGCACCTTCGGCCGAGTGGCACTCGCCCTGCCGGTGGTCTTCACCTGCTATGCGATCCGCCTGTTCCTGCGCGGCGACGACAACCGCGGCAACAACCGCATCCTCATCGGGATGATCTTCGGTCTGCTCGCCGCCTCGGGGCTGGCCCATATCGCCGCCGGCAACCCGACCTTCACGAACTCCCGCGAAGCCATGGCCAACGGGGGAGGCGCCCTCGGATTCGTCGTGTCCTCGCCGCTGGTCGTCGCGACCACCGTCTACGTCGCCGTGCCGCTGCTCGTCCTCCTCGGGCTGTTCTCCCTGCTCGTGGTCACCGCAACCCCGGTGCGCGCGATTCCCCGCCGACTCACAGACCTGTACTACCGACTCACCGGCGGTGCCCGACCCGCCACCGACGCCGAGGCGGCCGAGACCAAACAGTCCGACCTCGTTGCCGAGAACGGCCGCACCTCCGACCTCAAACCCGTGATGGGCGCCAAGCGCCGCAGTCGGAAGAAGAAGACCGAGATCCCCGATGCCGACTCGGATGCCGCCGACGACGACACCGCTACGAAGGCCTACGACAAGGCCTACATCCACGAGGACGACGTCAGCGACGAAGAGGCCGACACCACCCGGATCGAGACCAGCCCGGAGCCGAAGCTCAAGCCCGGCCAGCGCCGCCCCACCAAGGCCGAACGCGAGATGGCCGAGCTGAAGAAGACCATCGGGATGGACGACGACGCCGCGAACCAGGCGAAGAAGTCCGAGCCCGCTGCCGCCTCGGCGCCGGTGCCGATCACGAACGCACCTGCACCTCCACCCACGGAGCAGCTGCCCGAACGCGTCGAGCAGCTCACCCTGGCCGGCGATGTCACCTACACCCTGCCCGCCTCCGACAACCTCCAGCCCGGACCTCCCGCCAAGGAACGCTCCGAGGCCAACGACCGTGTCGTCGAAGCCCTGCGCGATGTCCTCGAGCAGTTCAAGATCGACGCCGAGGTCACCGGGTTCTCCCGCGGACCGACGGTCACCCGCTACGAGGTGGAGCTCGGCGCCGGTACGAAGGTCGAGAAGGTCACGGCCCTGTCGAAGAACATCGCCTACGCCGTGGCCAGCGCAGATGTGCGCATCCTCTCGCCGATCCCCGGCAAGAAGGCCATCGGCATCGAGATCCCGAACACCGACCGCGAGAACGTCGCCCTCGGCGACGTGCTGCGTTCGAAAGCCGCCCGCAAGACCGACCACCCCATGGTCATGGGCGTGGGCAAGGACGTCGAAGGCGGATTCGTCGTCGCCGATCTGTCGAAGATGCCCCACCTGCTCGTCGCCGGTGCCACCGGTGCCGGTAAGTCGAGCTTCGTCAACTCCATGATCACCTCGATCATGATGCGCGCGACCCCCGACGAGGTCCGCATGATCCTCGTCGACCCCAAGCGCGTCGAGCTGACGATCTACGAAGGCATCCCGCACCTGATCACCCCGATCATCACGAACCCGAAGAAGGCCGCCGAGGCGCTCGAATGGGTCGTGCGCGAAATGGACGCCCGCTACGACGACCTCGCGAACTACGGCTTCAAGCACGTCAAGGAGTTCAACAAGGCCGTCCGCGAGGGCCGCATCCAGCCGCCCGCCGGGTCCGAACGCGTCCTCCAGCCCTACCCGTACCTGCTGGTCGTCGTCGACGAGCTCGCCGACCTCATGATGGTCGCCCCGCGCGACGTCGAAGCCTCGATCCAGCGCATCACTCAGCTGGCCCGTGCCGCCGGCATCCACCTGATCCTCGCCACGCAGCGACCCAGCGTCGACGTCGTCACCGGTCTCATCAAGGCGAATGTGCCCTCGCGTCTGGCGTTCGCAACCTCATCGCTGGCCGACTCGCGAGTCGTGCTCGACCAGCCCGGCGCGGAGAAGCTCATCGGTCAGGGTGACGCCCTGTTCCTGCCGATGGGTGCGGCCAAACCGATGCGCGTCCAGGGAGCCTGGGTCAACGAATCCGAGATCGAGAAGGTCGTCGAACACGTCAAGAGCCAGCTGACCCCGAACTACCGCGAAGACGTGGCCGTCGAAGCACCGAAGAAGCAGATCGACGAGGACATCGGAGACGACCTCGAACTGCTGCTCCAGGCGATCGAACAGGTCGTGACCACGCAGTTCGGATCGACCTCGATGCTCCAGCGCAAGCTGCGCGTCGGCTTCGCCAAGGCCGGTCGCCTCATGGACCTCATGGAGTCCCGCGGCATCGTCGGACCGTCCGAGGGATCGAAGGCCCGCGATGTGCTCGTGCGCCCCGACGATCTGCCCGGCACCCTGGCCATCATCAAGGGCGAGACCCCGCCCGACGGTGATTCGTCCGGCGCGGCGGCCGACGCCCCGACCGACGGGGGCCAGGGCCACGGCCAGTCCGGATCCGGGCACGCCTCGGCGGCCGGGGACTACGACGAGGAGTTCGACGACGACTACGGGGACACCTCCCACGGCTCGGCGTCGTACAGCTCAGCATCGTCCGACCGATACGCGAACGGAGTCGGCCATGCCGGCGACCTCACCGTCGGCGACGTCGACCCGGAGACCGGGCTCGAGGTCGTCGAAGCCGCAGGAGAGGACGCCTGGCAGCTCACCGGCCGCTGATCTGATCCGAACCCCACCCCTCGCCGAGGCGGCTCACCGTTGCGACGGTGCGCCGCCTCGGCGATTGTCGTCGTCATTCCCACGGTTGGAATGATCTGCTCAGCTCACTCCGATAGGCTGGATGCGTGAACGATCGAGTCGAGGCCGGAGCCTCCCAGCAGCCCGCAGCAGAACCGAGTCCGTGGAACATTCCGAACGCACTCACGGTGCTGCGCATCCTCATGGTGCCCCTGTTCCTCGTGCTCCTGCTGACCGACGGCGGCAACGATGTGACCCTGCGCTGGTGGGCGCTCGTCGTGTTCCTGCTGGCCATGTTCACCGACTTCGTCGACGGCTACCTGGCTAGGCGGAACAACCTCATCACGAACTTCGGCAAGATCGCCGATCCCATCGCTGACAAATCGCTCATGGCAGCCGCACTCATCGGTCTGGCGATCATCGCCGAACTGCCCTGGTGGGTGCCCGTGATCATCCTCGTGCGCGAATTCGGCATCACCGTGCTGCGGTTCTTCATGATCCGCATTGCTGTCATGCCCGCCTCGCGCGGCGGCAAGATCAAGACCGTGCTGCAGACGGCGGCGATCGGGCTGTTCCTGGTGGTCTTCCCGCTCTCGGACGTGCTGCCCTCCGTCGTCTCCGTCATCCTCCTCGTCGTCGCCTGGATCATCATGGCCGCGGCCATCGTCGTCACCATCGTCACCGGCGTCGACTACTGCGTGCAGGCGGCGAAGCTGTACAAGGACGCGAAGAACGGCAACGGCGGGGATGCGCCGAGCGCTGGGGACACTCAGACCGGCGGGGACACGCAGCGTGGCTGAGTCCGAGCTCATGGCGACCGCGCGTCGCATCATCTCCACCTGTTCTCAGCTGGGGATCTCGCTGGCGTCGGCGGAATCGCTGACCGGCGGACGCTTCGTCGCCTCGCTCGTCGACGTGCCGGGAGCTTCGGCAGTGGTGCGCGGGGGACTGGTCACCTACGCCACCGACCTCAAGGCGAGCCTGGCCGGAGTGAATGCCGACCACCTCGAGGAGACCGGACCGATTGACCCGGTCGTCGCCGCACAGATGGCTGTCGGCACGGCCGTGCAGTGCGTCGCCGACATCGGGATCTCCTGCACCGGGGTCGCCGGTCCCGATCCGCAGGACGACAAGCCCGTCGGACTCGTCTACACCGCGATCGCCTTCGGCGGGAAGGCGAAGGTCTTCGAACACGAGTTCACCGGTGACCGCGATGCTATCCGCAGCCAGACGGTACAGGCGATGGCGGTCAACCTCGACGAATTCGTGCGCGAACTCGCCTTCGGGCCCGAGGCCGGGCAGGCGTCGAATGCTGGCGAGGACGCCGCGGAATAAGTTCGTCTGCTGTGGGGTTGACCGGGTGATGACCATCGGACGAAAATTCTCCAAAGTCTTCGAATGGACTGGCAATACCATCCGCTCGGGGCACCAGGTTGGTGCTGTGTCACGGCCAGGTTGTAAGGTTGTTGGAACTACATTGACGGGACGCGCTGACAAAGGGAGGGCCGCGTTATGTTACTGAGAGTCGAAATCGGCGACGCACTACGTTCCGCCCGCCGTCGTCAAGGACGCACCCTTCGCGATGTCTCGACCGGGGCCAGCGTTTCGCTGGGCTACCTCAGCGAGATCGAGCGCGGACAGAAGGAAGCCTCATCGGAGCTGCTGTCGGCGATCTGTGAAGCACTCGATCTGCCGCTGTCGGCACTGCTGTCGTCCGTGTCCGATCGCTTCGCACTCGAAGAGGGCGTGCAGATCCCCGACACCATTCCGCAGGAGCTCTCGGACAAGATCCTCGGTCACCCCGAGGGATACTCTTCTCCGCGGCTGGCTGCCAAGCCCTGATGCGGCACACGCTCTACTGGATCCTCATGAACGAGGAGTTCGGTGAGGCTCGTGCCGCCTCCCTGCACACCGACCTCACTCTGAGCTCATTGGGCTCACGAACCGCGGCGCAGGCATTCGAAGCCGGCGTCGAACCCCGCGATATCTGGATCGCCGTGTGCGACTCCATGGGCGTTCCCGAATCCCGTCGCCTGGGCAAGGAGAAGCCGCGCTCGACTCCGTTCTGATTTCTCGCAGCTGCGCGAAACCTTCTCTGTCGGCGCGATGTCGGCCGAGTGTAGACTGACCGCATGAATCAGGCCGTCCCGTTCATCACCTTCCAGCCCAGCCGCGGCCAGAGCGCCGCCGAAGCCATGGAAACCTATGTCGAACTCTTCGCGGACGGGCGAGTGATCCTCGACAATCGCTACGGTCCCGAGGGACCGGGTGCCGAGGGCACGGTCATCATGTCCGAGATCGAGATCGCGGGGCAGAGACTGCGGTTGAGCGACAGCTTCGTCGCTCACGAGTGGGACATCACCCCTGGTGTCTCGCTCATGGTCGACTGCGAATCGGCCGAGGAGCTCGAACGCCTCTTCACCGCACTGAGCGCGCAGGGGACTGTGTTCATGCCGCTCGACGACTACGGGTTCGGACCGTTCGGATGGGTGGGCGACCGCTTCGGTCTCACCTGGCAGCTGGGCCTGGCGTCGGCCTAGATTCCGCGGAGACACGCGACACACCCGAATATATAGAACACCTGTTCCCATGTGGGTTATCCTGGTGAGGAATCACGGGACCTGTGACCATGAGTGGCTGGTTATCCACGGGGGAATCGCTTCCTCTGTCGTTATGTCAGTGCCATCTTCTAGCCTTGGTCTCAAAGGAAAAGCAACGAAGAGGAGACGTCATGGCACGTACACCCAAGAACCTTCAGGTTCCCACCGGCGGCGACAAGTCGAAGGCACTCGAAGCCGCAATGGGCCAGATCGATCGCAACTACGGCAAGGGCGCGATCATGCGCCTCGGTGACGGTGTGCGTGAGCCCATCGCCTCCATCCCGACCGGCTCGGTCGCACTCGACATCGCGCTGGGCATCGGCGGTCTGCCGCGCGGTCGCGTCGTCGAGATCTACGGTCCGGAATCCTCCGGTAAGACGACCGTGGCTCTCCACGCCGTGGCGAACGCTCAGAAGGCCGGCGGAATCGCCGGGTTCATCGATGCCGAGCACGCACTCGACCCCGAGTATGCGAAGAAGCTCGGCGTCGACACCGATCAGCTCCTCGTCTCCCAGCCGGACACCGGTGAGCAGGCACTCGAGATCGCCGATATGCTCATCCGCTCCGGAGCGCTGGACATCATCGTCATCGACTCCGTCGCAGCCCTGGTGCCCAAGGCCGAGATCGAAGGCGAGATGGGCGACAGCCACGTCGGTCTGCAGGCCCGCCTGATGTCTCAGGCCCTGCGTAAGATCACCGGTGCCTTGGCCCAGTCGAAGACCACCGCGATCTTCATCAACCAGCTGCGTGAGAAGGTCGGCGTCTTCTTCGGTTCCCCGGAGACCACCTCGGGCGGTAAGGCACTGAAGTTCTACGCCTCCGTGCGCATCGACGTCCGCCGCATCGAGACCCTCAAGGAAGGTCAGGACGCGGTCGGCAACCGAACCCGTGCGAAGATCGTGAAGAACAAGGTCGCTCCGCCGTTCAAGCAGGCCGAGTTCGACATCCTCTACGGCCACGGCATCTCCCGCGAAGGCAGCCTCATCGATATGGGCGTCGACAACGGCATCGTGCGCAAGTCCGGTTCCTGGTTCACCTATGACGGCGATCAGCTGGGGCAGGGCAAGGAGAACGTCCGCAACTTCCTCCGCGACAACCCTGGCCTGGCCGAAGAGATCGAGCTGAAGATCAAGCACAAGCTGGGTCTCATCCAGGTCGACGAACCCGAGGACGGCGCCGAGGCGGCCGGAGAAGCACAGACGGATGACGTCGAAGTCTCCTGACGCCTCGTCGACTGACGACGAGTACACCGGCCACGAGCCCACCGCAGCGACTGACACGGTCGGTGCGAGGGACTCCGGTCGGAACGACTCGACTCAGACCGAGACGCTCTCGCAGCTGCGCAGCGCAATCTCGGAGATCGACCAACGTCATGCCGAAGGGGAGGCCGGATTCTTCGCCGGTCTCTCCGGCCTCGACGACGATGATGTCACCGGCGGCAATGGTCGATCCGGCAGCCGAAAGAGTTCGGCGTCGCGTTCCGGAGGGGGCTCGGGGACGCAGTCGGGGAAGTCTTTACGAGCGGGGTCGAAGGTCGGCACGACAGCCGGTTCCACGGGCAAGAAGAACTCCAGCGGCTGGAAGCGACAGCAGCAGGAACCGGACAACGGGTGGGTCGAAGGCGGTACCGACTCGACTCCGGACTTCATCGACGTTCCTGATTTCCTTGCCGCCGAGAATGATGGTCCAGATCTCCTGGCGAGCGATGGCAATGCCGCGACAGACTTTCTGGATGACAGCGACGGCCCACCCGACTTCGCTTCCGGTCCCGGGCTGAGCTTCGATGAGGACGAGGACGAGGCACCCGACTTCGATGCGGACTACGCCCAGGCGAAGAAGACTGCGATGAACATGCTCGCCATGCGCGATCACTCCAGCGATGAACTGCGCAAGAAGCTCCTCAAACGCGACCTCATGCCCGAAGCGATCGATGTCCTCATCGAGAAGCTCAAGAACTCGCGGCTGCTCAACGACGAAGAGTTCGCGCACCGTTTCGCACGGGCACAGCGCGAGAACCGGAAACTCTCCCGGTCCGTGCTCAAACGCGAACTGAGCAAGAAGGGCATCAGCCCCGAACTGGCCTCCGAGGCCGTGGCCGACATCGACGGCGAGGAAGAGCTCGCCCGCGAAGTCGCCGAAAAGAAGGCCGCCTCCACGCGGCGTCTCGACTATGCGGTGCGGGAGCGTCGGATCCTCGGCATGCTCGCCCGCCGCGGCTTCCCCTCGGCGATCTGCATCAAGGTCACACGCGACGTGCTCACCGACGACTGAAACGGCACCCGGGGAACGGCTAGAATAGGTGCGCCATGACTGAACTGATTGAATCCCCGACGACATCCGGTGCCACCCCTCGCAGCTACGAGGTCAAGACCTACGGATGTCAGATGAACGTGCACGACTCCGAGCGTCTGTCCGGACTGCTCGACGACGCCGGCTACGTTCAGGCGAACACCGACGACCAGGCCGACGTCGTCGTCTTCAACACCTGCGCCGTCCGCGAAAACGCGGACAACCGCCTCTACGGCAACCTCGGCCAGCTCGCGAAGGTCAAGGAGAACCATCCCGGTCTCCAGATCGCCGTCGGCGGATGCATGGCACAGAAGGACCGCGACACGATCGTGAAGAAGGCCCCCTGGGTCGACGTGGTCTTCGGCACCCACAACATGGGTTCCCTGCCGGCTCTGCTCGAACGCGCCCGCCACAACGAGGAAGCGCAGGTCGAGATCCTCGAAAGCCTCGACGTCTTCCCCTCCACCCTGCCCAGCCGGCGCGAATCCCAGCACTCCGGGTGGGTGTCGATCTCGGTCGGCTGCAACAACACCTGCACCTTCTGCATCGTCCCCAGCCTGCGCGGCAAGGAGAAGGACCGCCGTCCCGGCGACATCCTTGCCGAAGTCGAAGCACTCGTCGCCGACGGAGTCGTCGAAGTCACTCTGCTCGGCCAGAACGTCAACTCCTACGGTGCCGAATTCCGCGACAAGGGCGCGTTCGCGAAACTGCTGCGCGCCGTCGGCAACGTCGACGGGATCGAGCGGGTCCGCTTCACCAGCCCGCATCCGGCTGCCTTCTCCGACGACGTCATCGACGCAATGGCAGAGACCCCGACCGTCATGCCGCAGCTGCACATGCCGCTGCAGTCCGGTTCGGACACGATCCTCAAATCCATGCGGCGGTCCTACCGGACCAAGCGGTTCATGAACATCCTCGACACCGTGCGCGAGCGCATCCCGCACGCGGCCATCACCACCGATATCATCGTCGGCTTCCCCGGAGAGACCGAAGAAGACTTTCAAGGCACGATGGACATCGTCCGCCGTGCCCGGTTCTCCCAGGCTTTCACCTTCCAGTACTCCATCCGCCCCGGCACACCCGCGGCGACGATGGACAACCAGGTGCCGAAGGACGTCGTTCAGGAGCGGTTCAAACGCCTCACCGCACTCCAGGACGAAATCGCCTGGGACGAGAACAAAGCCCAGATCGGCCGTGAGGTCGAGGTGCTCGTGACCAAACTGCCCCACGCCGATTCCCCCAGGCTGAGCGGTCGTGCCGAAGACAATCGACTCGTCCATGTCGGAATCCCCGACGGCGCCCAGATGCCTCGGCCCGGCGACTTCGTCACCGCGACCGTCACCGAAGCGAAGCCCTACTTCCTCCTCGCCGATTCCGGGTTCTCCGTGCGCCCTTCCCGCGCCGGTGATGCCTACGACCGGGCACAGGCCGACAGCTGCGGTGCACCGAGCCCCGGCCAGAGTGCTGCCGGCACGACGAATCTCGGCATGCCGACCATCCGCGCCCGCGGCTGAGATGGGCGCCTTCGCCGTCATCCCGGCAGCTCCTGTGCTGCTCGAGAACATCGACCGCAGCGAAACCACTCGTATGGTCGAACTGCGGACCGCGCTCCACAACACCGTGAGGTCGCAGTCCGACTGGGCGCTGCCCATCGAGACCCTGCCGCCCGTGGCCGGGCTCGGCGGTTGGGGGATCGACCGTGGAGTCGATACTCGCACAGGTCGGTTTCTGGCCGGAGCCGACTGGGTCGACACCGTTGACGCCCTGACGGGGGAAGAACGCAGACTCGCCGAGGCGGCCGACCCGGCCATCATCGTCGCGATCCTTCACGCTCACGCCGCCGGCGTCGGCACCGGCCCACTCGGATCGAGCGAGAATCTTCTGCTGCCCATCGACCTGTCGGGAGCCGCAGCTGAGGACGCACCCCTGGCCCCGATCGACGGCGCCGCAGACTTCGATGACGCAGTCGTGGAGACACTCACCTCCGGGCCCACGCTCGACACCGCAAGACTGGTCGAACTCAGTGAGCGCGCGGAGACCATGGCCGCGAATCTCAGCGTGCTTGCCGCAGGAATCCGCCACGTCGTCGACCACGGTGCTCGGGTGTCGACGCTGGAACCGGTTGTCGACGAACCCGTTCACGACGTGCGGACACTCTGCGGCACCGGAATCTGGGCATGATCGCCGATGGCTGAGGATAACGCGCCGATCATCACCGTCGTCGGAGCCACCGCCACCGGGAAATCGGACCTTGCGCTGGATCTGGCCGGCCGCCTCGGCGGGGAGATCATCAACACGGATTCGATGCAGTTCTACCGAGGGATGGACGTCGGCACAGCGAAGCTGCCGGTCGATGAGCGGCGGGGGATTGCGCACCATCTCATCGACATCCTCGACATCACCGAAGAGGCGAACGTCCAGGACTTTCAGACGCGTGCGCGGGCGGCGATCGCGGACATCCGGGGGCGCGGACTGCGCCCGATCCTCGTCGGCGGGTCCGGGCTCTACGTGCGTGCTGCGGTCGACCATATGGAGTTCCCGGGCACCGACCCTCAGCTGCGGGCCCGCCTTGAGGCCGAGGTCGCCGTCGACCGGTGGGCGCTGCATCAGAAGCTGCGCGAACTCGACCCGAAAGCGGCCGAGAAGATCACCGTCAACGACCAACGACGCATTGCGCGAGCCCTCGAAGTCATCGAACTCACGGGGCGTCCGTTCAGCGCTCAGCTGCCGGACTACCAGGAGATCGAACCGACCCTGCACCTGGGTTTGAACATGGACCGAGCCGTGCTTCACGAGCGCATCGCCACTCGCGTCGACCTCATGTGGGATCACGGGTGGGTCGACGAAGTGATTCGGCTCCTCGACGCCGGACTGGCCGAAGGCAAGACGGCGTCGCGCGCCATCGGGTACGCACAGATCCAACGCCACCTGTCCGGAGAGCTCACCGCCGCCGCGGCGAAGGACGAGACGACGATCCGCACCCGGCAGTTCGCACGTCGACAGGACACCTGGTTCCGTCGTGATCCGCGCATCCACTGGATCGACGGCAGCGCCGCCGACGCCGAGCAGAACCTGGCGGCCGCCCTCGACGTCCTGGGCGGGCACTGACGACATAGCGGCCGAGCTCGATGTGGCGGCCGCGCTCGACGTGCTGAACGGGCACTGAAGACCTGAGCCGACCGTCCCCGATAGGATGGAGTCATGAGCACTCCGGATACCCCGTTCGCCGCCTGGTCCGATGTCACCTTCGTCAAGGGGCACGGCACCCAGAACGACTTCGTTCTGCTCTCCGACGACGACAGCAGGCTGGAGATGCATCCGGAAGCCGTCGCCACACTCGCCGACCGGCGGGCCGGACTCGGCGCCGACGGCATCATCCGCATCGTCCGCTCCGCCGCCAGCGGCATCCCGGGGGCCGCCGAACAGGCTGACGCCGGTGCCGAATGGTTCATGGACTACTACAACAGCGACGGCAGCCTCTCCGAGATGTGCGGCAACGGCGTTCGCGTCTTCGCCCACGCGCTCGTGGCCAGCGGCCGCGTCTCCGCCGAGGCCCGCGACATCCTCGTCGGCACCCGCGACGGAATCAAGACCGTGCGCACCACCCTCAACCCGGCTCTCGGCGTCCAGACCGGAGACGATGTCGTCGACACCGGCACGCCCGGGCCCGGATCTGCCAGCGACGCCTGGTACACGATCGACATGGGGGAATGGTCACTCGACCCGTCAAGCAGCGTGCTCGTGACCACCGGAGGCATCGAGGTCGCCCGACCCGGATTGCGCGTGTCCACCGGCAATCCGCACACCGTCGTCGCTCTGGCCGAGAATTCCGAACTCGCCGCCGCCGACCTGCGTGATGCCCCCGTCCTCGACCCCGTGCCCGCACAGGGCTCGAATGTCGAATACATCGTCATGGAACCGGCCCGATCCGATGTGGCCGGGGGAGAAGGCGCCCTGCGCATGCGCGTGTTCGAACGCGGCGTCGGCGAGACCCGCTCCTGCGGAACCGGAGCCTGCGCGGCAGCGATCGCAGCCCACCACTGGGCCGGCGAGCAGTCACCTCTGCAGTGGAGAGTCGACGTGCCCGGCGGTCAGCTGCGCATCGAAATCGAACCCGATGCCGAAGGAACGAGCGGGCGCGTCAGCCTCGCCGGACCCGCGGTCCTCGTCGCCAGCGGCACGATCAGCTGAGCTCAGCCGCGCTCGACCGTGAGCACGCGGAAGCCCTTCGACGATCCCGTGCGCACGACCTCGAAGCTGTCACCGAGCATCCCGGCGATCCACTTCTGCAGGGAATCGGCACCGAGGTTCTTCGACACGACGAGATCGGCGCGACCGCCCGGCGCCAGACGCGGCAGCCAGGTCTCCAAGAGCTCATGCAGCGCCTCCTTGCCGATGCGGATCGGGGGATTCGACCGGATCGCGGCGAACTGCAGGTCGGCGGGAACATCGGCGGCGGTGACGGTGTTGATCGAATCGAGACCCAGCCTGCGCGCATTCGCCGCGGTGGTCTCCAGGGACCGGGAGTTGACGTCGAGTGCCCACACTCGCACATCCACCTCGGCGTCCTGGGCATCCAAGGCCGTGTGCAGGGCGATCGGCCCCCACCCGCAGCCGAGGTCGAGGATATCGCCGGCCGGCGGCTGCGGCAGATGCCGCAGCAGCACAGCCGTGCCGAGGTCGAGGCGGGTGGGTGAGAACGTGCCGGATACGGTTTCGACGGTGACGGCGCGGCCGGCCAGATCGAGGTTGAGTTCCCGCGACTTGGCCTCGCTGCTCGGCGATTCGGTGAAATAGTGCTCTGACACCGTTTCAGTGTAGACGGCTGTGGGAGAATTGATGGACACCACCGTCGGTGCGCACCGGTGCGAGACCGGTGCGAGGCATGACGACGTCGGCACGAGAAGTCCCGTGCGGACGGCAGAGAACAAAGGAATGAATGACGTCTGAAGACAAAGAGCGTCGCAATGCGATGCTCGACCGTGTGCTCTCCCGAGGCGCCCAAGCCCTCGACGATCACGACACCACCCCCGAGGACGACCAGTTCGACCTCGCCGAGCGCGCCGCGCTCACCCGCGTGGCCGGGCTGTCCACCGAACTCGAAGACATCACCGAGGTCGAATACCGTCAGGTCCGCCTCGAACGCGTCGTCCTCGCCGGGATCTGGAACACCACCCAGGCCGAAGCCGAGAACTCGATCCGCGAACTTGCCGCGCTGGCCGAAACCGCCGGTTCCGACGTCCTCGACGCGCTCATCCAGCGCCGCGACAAGCCGGATCCCGGCACCTTCCTCGGCAAGGGCAAGGCCGCCGAGCTCGCCGAGGTCGTCGCCTCCGTCGGCGCCGACACCGTGATCATCGACTCCGAACTCGCTCCCAGCCAGCGGCGTGGACTCGAGGACGTCATCAAGGTCAAGGTCGTCGACCGCGTCGCGCTCATCCTCGACATCTTCGCCCAGCATGCGAAATCCCGCGAAGGCAAGGCCCAGGTCGAACTCGCCCAACTCGAATACCTCCTGCCGCGTCTGCGCGGTTGGGGTGAGTCGCTGTCCCGGCAGGCCGGCGGTCGTGTCGCCGGCGGTGCCGGAATCGGCTCTCGCGGGCCCGGTGAGACGAAGATCGAACTCGACCGTCGCCGCATCCGTGCGCGCATGTCGAAGCTACGCCGGGAGATCAACGCGATGGCGCCGTCTCGAGAGACGAAGCGGAAGAACCGCGCCCGCCACCATGTGCCGTCCGTCGCGATCGTCGGGTACACGAACGCGGGCAAGTCCTCCCTGCTCAACCTGCTCACCGACGCCGAGGTGATGGTGCAGAACGCCTTGTTCGCCACCCTCGATCCGACCGTCCGGCAGGCCAAGACTGCCGACGGCATCGTCTTCACCTACACCGACACCGTGGGGTTCGTCCGCAACCTGCCCCACCAGCTGGTCGAAGCCTTCCGTTCGACCCTGGAGGAGGCCGCCGGTTCGGATCTGCTCCTCCACGTCGTCGATGCCTCCCACCCGGATCCGCACGGTCAGATCCAGGCCGTGCGCAATGTGCTGGGGGACGTGGAGACCGGGGACATCCCCGAACTCCTCGTGTTCAACAAGGCCGATATCGCCGAGGAGGCTGTGATCACCGGCCTGCGCGCGGAGTACCCCGACGCCCAGTTCGTCTCCGCCGTCTCGAAGGAAGGGATCGACGACCTCATCGAGGCCATCGAGAACCGCCTTCCCGTCCCGGATATCGACATGACCGTGCTCATTCCCTATGAACGCGGTGACCTCGTGTCGAAGATCTACGCCCTCGGCACGGTCGAACACGAATCGCACGGCACGGAGGGCACCAGCCTGCAGGCGAAGGTGCCGACCGAACTCGTCGACGAACTGCGCGAATTCCAACGTCCGGACCTGGTCATCGACGAGTGAAAGCAGTCGAGAACCTCCTCGAATCCGCTGTCGGCGCCATCGGCGGATCGCCACGCGAGGGTCAGCAGGAGATGGCGCAGGCGGTCGCCTCGTCGCTGGACAAGGGAATCCATCTGCTCGTGCAGGCGGGAACGGGCACCGGCAAATCGCTGGCGTACCTCGTCCCGGCGGCCGAATACGTCACCCGCACCGGCGGGAAGGTCGTCGTGTCCACTGCGACCCTGGCCCTGCAGACTCAGATCATCCACCGCGACCTGCCCCGGCTGTTCAAGGCCGTGAAGAAGGACCTCGACCCGCTGCCCCGAGCGGCACTGCTCAAGGGGCGGCGGAACTATGTGTGCAAGCACAAGCTCGCCGGCGGATACCCCGACGAGGGTGAGGGCATGCTCTTCGACCTCGGGGCCGACGCCGAGGCGGGACGCAAACCCACCGAACGTTCGGGTCTGGGGGAGGAGATCCAGCGGATCCGCACCTGGGAGAAGACCACCGACACCGGCGACCGTGACGACCTCCTGCCCGGTGTCAGCGATCGCGCCTGGTCACAGGTGTCCGTCAACGCCTTCGACTGCCTCGGATCGAACTGCCCGCTGTTCACCGAATGCTTCGCCGAAATCGCCCGGAACAAAGCCGCCGAAGCCGATATCGTCGTGACGAACCATGCCCTGTTGGCCATCGACGCCTTCGGGGAATCGAACGTGCTGCCCGAACACGATGTCATCATCATCGACGAGGCCCACGAGCTCAAGGACCGGGTGACCAGCGCCCTGTCCGGGCAGATCAACACGAGCATGCTCTCGGCGGCGACGAGCTCCGTGCGCAAACACACCACGGTCCAGGACGGGGTCGTCTCGCTGCTCGATTCCGCCGCGGCGGCACTCGAACGCGCCCAGACCTCGGTGCCCGAGGGACTCATCCTGCATATGAGCGAGGCGCTCGGACTGGCCCTGGCGCAGATCCGCGACTCCGCCCGCCAGATCATCAACGACATCGGCGGCAAGACCGACGACGCCGATGCCGGACGGCAGATGGCCAAGGCTCGCTGTCAGGAGATCTTCGAACTCGCCGAACGCTTCTGCGACCCGGGCAAGAACGACGTCATCTGGCTCTCCCGGTCGACGTTCAGAGAGAAGGAGACGACGAACCTGGTCGTCGCACCCTTGAGCGTGGCCGGCACCATGCGCAATGGGATCTTCGAGGAATCGACGGTCGTGGCCACCTCGGCGACCCTGTCCCTGGGCGGGAACTTCGACGCGGTGGCCGCTTCGTTGGGACTCTTCGGACCCGACGCCCCGAAATGGGACAGCCTCGATGTCGGATCACCCTTCGACTACGGCAAGCAGGGCATCCTCTATGTCGCCTCCCATCTGCCCAAACCCGGCCGCAGCGGGCTGAGCGAGGAAGCGCTGACCGAGCTCGCAGAACTCGTCGAGTCGTCGAACGGCGGTGCCTTGGGGCTGTTCTCCTCGCGGGCGGCGGCCAATGCGGCAGCCGAACACCTGCGGACGAAGTTCGACTTCCCGATCCTGCTCCAAGGCGACGACGGACTGCCCGCGCTGGTCTCACAGTTCACGGCCGATGATCAGACCTGCCTGTTCGGGACGATGTCCCTGTGGCAGGGAGTCGACGTGCCGGGACGGACGAACCGCCTGGTGATCATCGATCGTCTGCCGTTCCCACGTCCGGACGACCCGCTCATGCAGGCACGGGCACGCGATGCCGACCAGCGTGGAGTCAACGGCTTCATGGCGGTGTCGGCCACGCACGCCGCCCTGCGGCTGGCTCAGGGGGCCGGTCGCCTCATCCGCTCGACCGGTGACAGGGGAGTGGTGGCCGTGCTCGACTCGCGGCTGCGCTCGGCCCGGTATGCCGGGTTCCTCGTCAATTCGATGCCGAGGATGTGGCCGACGACGAACTCCGGCCTCGTCCGCACAAGCCTGGCCAGACTGGCCGAAGCTGACGAGAAGTGAGGCAGACGGTGCTGAGCTCCGCCGGATGACGCAGAAGCGCCCGCGACCAACCGTGGTCGCGGGCGCTTCTCAGTTCGAAGGCGGGGCGGAGGATCAGAGGCGGCGGATGACCGCGACGACGAGGCCCATGATCTGTGCGTAGGTGCCGTCGATGGGTTCGTAGTTCTCGTTCTGCGGCATCAGCCACTGCTGACCGGCCTTGCGCTTGAGCGTCTTCACCGTGGCCTCGCCGTCGAGGAGGGCTGCGACGATCTGACCGTTGTCGGCGGTGTGCTGCTTGCGCACGACCACCCAGTCGTCGTGGCAGATGGCGGCTTCGATCATCGAATCGCCGACGACCTTGAGCAGGAACATCTCTCCGGAGCCGACGACCTGCGTCGGCAGGGAGAAGACATCGTCGACCTCCTGCTCGGCCAGGATCGGGCCGCCGGCGGCGATGCGTCCGACGACCGGGACCTGCACGGTGTTGTTGGCCAGCTCCTCGTACTTCGCGCGCTCGGCCTCTTCCTCTTCGAACGGATTGACCACTTCGATGGCACGCGGGCGCTTCGGGTCGCGGCGGACATAGCCGAGGCGTTCGAGCTGGGAGAGCTGGTGGGCGACGCTGGAGAGGGACGCCAGTCCGGCGGCTTTGCCGATCTCGCGCATGCTCGGCGGGTAGCCGTTGGCTACGACGGCGCGTTCGATGGTCTCGAGGACGAGACGCTGGCGGGGAGTCAGGCGGAAGTCGCCCTCACCGGATGACCCCTCAGGGATCTGGACCACGTCGTCATCGCTGCGAGCGGCTGCGATCTCGGTGGCAACATCTTCGTTGCGAGGCCTGCCTCTGCCTCGTTTGTTCTGAACCACTGCTCGTTCCCCTTCGTTCTATTCCCTGCCGCTGAACGCCGTGATCTCCGCTTCGAAGATTCTCGTGTCAGTGCCGACTGAGATGGTTCTGACAGATCAATCAACAACGCTGGTTCCCTCTCATTGTCGCATAGATGTTCGAGTTGGACTGGACATTTGTTCGATTGGCATGTTGAATAGAACAGACGTTCTACCGATTACTGGTGGAATCGTACGAATGAAAGAGGTAATGCGATGTCTGCACAGAACACCGAGCTGCGCCTGACCACTCGTGGACGCCAGGCTGTGCGCCTTCTCCGGACCCTGCTCGTCGCTCTCGTCGTCATCGGCGGAGCGGTCCTCCTCGCCACCCAGTCGTTCTCGGCCGCTGCCGTCGCCGAATCGGAGACGGAGAGCATCGGCATCGACGCCGAGGCGGTCGTCGTCGGTGAAGGCGAATCGCTGTGGACCGTAGCGACGAGTCTCGGCATCGACCGCGACACCCGTGATGTCGTGGCCGACATCGTCGAGATCAACCACCTGGACACCCCGACCGTTCACCCCGGCCAGACCCTCGACGTCCCCGTCCGCTGAGGTCGAGGCCGGCTCGGCCGGCAGGGCGCCGGCCACGGGCCGACCCGTCCGATCGGGTGAGCCGACCGGCGCACCTCGATGCCCGACCCGCCGCCCGGGCGGCGGGGGCCTCTCGGTAGAATGGTCGCCGTGGGAAACATCGAATCTCTGCCAGTGCGCTCCGACCTCGTCGGCCAAAAGCCCTACGGGGCTCCGCACCTCAATGTGCCGGTCCAGCTCAACGTCAACGAGAACGCCTATCCGCTGCCGGACGTCGTTATCGACAGCATGCGTTCCGCCATCGACGACCATTTCGCGGGACTCAACCGTTATCCCGATCGCGAATTCACCGCACTGCGCGAACATCTCGTCACCTATTTGGACGGTGTGAACGAACGTGCGGGGGACACCGTCGACCTCGACCCCTCCATGATCTGGGCCGCCAACGGTTCGAATGAAGTGCTCAGCCATATCGTCCAGGCCTTCGGCGGACCGGGCCGCACGGTCCTCGGGTTCACCCCCTCCTATTCGATGCACCCGCTCATCACTACGGGCACGGGTGCCGAATGGCAGCACGTCGAACGCAAGGACTATTTCACTCTCGATGCCGAGACGGTCGCCGCCGAGGTGGCGCGGGCGAATCCGGACATCGTCTTCCTGTGCACTCCGAACAATCCGACCGGCACCTCGATCGGCCTCGACGTCATCGAAGCCGCCTACGACAATTGCGCAGGGATAGTCATCGTCGATGAGGCGTACGCGGAATTCTCCCGCCCCGCCAAGTCCTCGGCGATGACTCTGCTTGACGGCCGGCCCCGCCTCGTCGTCTCCCGCACCATGAGCAAGGCCTTCGCCTGTGCCGGACTGCGTTTGGGCTACGCCATCGCCGCCCCCGAGCTCATCGATGTCCTCCGCCTCGTCCGCCTGCCGTACCACCTGTCCGAGGTCACTCAGGTGCTCGCCTGCACGGCACTCGAACACGCGGAGCTGCTGCTGGGCAACGTCGACCGACTCATCGACTCGCGCAACCGCATGTCGAGCCACCTCGCCGAGGCGGGCTTCACCGTCCACGACAGCGATTCGAACTTCGTCCTCTTCGGCAACATCGCCTCACCGGCCGAGCTGTGGCAGAAGCTCCTCGACCGCGGAATCCTCATCCGCGATATCGGCATCACCGGCCACGCCCGCGTCAACGCCGGCACCGAGGACGAGACCGAAGCGTTTCTGACCGCCATCGACGAGATCCTCGCCGACGACCCTGACCTCCTCGCGGACCGTCCGCAGTCTCCGACCCCGTCATCAGCCGCCCCGACGAAAGGCACTCCATGAGGCAGGCCCAGAACTCACGCACCACCTCCGAGTCAACGGTGTCCGTGTCCGTCAACCTCGACGGCACCGGCACCTCGAACATCTCGACTTCCGTGCCGTTCTTCGACCATATGCTCACCGCCCTGTCGAAGCACTCGATGATCGACCTCGACATCACCGCCACCGGCGATACGCACATCGACGTCCACCACACCGTCGAGGACACCTCGATCGTCCTCGGCCAGACCATTCGCGAAGCACTCGGCGACAAGGTCGGCATCCGCCGCTACGGCTTCGCCGCCGTACCGCTGGACGAAGCACTGGCCCAGTGCGTCGTCGACGTCTCCGGTCGACCCTACTTCGTCCACGAAGGTGAACCCGAAGGCCAGCAGTACCACCTCATCGGCGGTCACTTCACCGGTTCGATGACCTCCCACTCACTGGAATCCATCGCCTTCAACGGCGGACTGACCGTCCACCTCGACCTGGTTCGCGGCCGCGACCCGCACCACATCGTCGAAGCCGAATTCAAGGCCTTCGCCCGCGCGCTGCGGCAGGCCGTCGAGACCGACCCACGGAGCAACTCCGTTCCCAGCACCAAGGGAGTCCTGTGAGCACGACCGTCATCGTGACCCCATTCGGGGTCGCCCAGCAGCTGGCCGCCGCCTGCGTGCTGTCGAACATCTCCGGCACCATCGTGCCGATCGGCGAGTTCAGCGGCATCGTCCTCGCCGACACCGATGTCAATGCCGGCAACGAGGCGGCCGCGGCGATCTCGAAGCTCGCCGGCAAACATGAGGTCCTCCTCCTCGTGCGCAGCGAAGAGCAGATCGACGCCGGCCACTTCCGCCACGGCGCCCGAGAATCCGATGTGCCGGCCGGACTGGCACTGAAGAACCTCCCCGATGTCCTCGAAGGGCTGCTGCTCGAAACCGTTGCCGCAGACGACGTCGAAGGCAGCATCAGAACCGATTCGATGACGAAGCTGCAGGCCAGTGCGGCCACGATGAGTCCGGGCCGGGCGGCCATGGCGCGCACGGCGCTGCTGTGGATCATCGCTGCCGTCCTCGCCGGACTCGTCACCGCCTTCGGCATTGCGTTGGCACTGGGCGGGAACACCATCGCCTGGGTCGTCGCCGCGCTCAGCGTCATCGTCCTCGGGTTCTCCCTATGGAGGATCTGGTCGGTGCTGAGCAAGGGGGCGAAGCGATGACGACGGTCGCCGTCCTCGACTACGGAGCCGGCAATGTCCGCTCCGCCGTGCGTGCGGTCGCCGCGGCCGGTGCCGAGGTCACGCTCACGGCCGATCACGATGTCATCAACGACTCCGACGGACTGCTGGTCCCCGGCGTCGGCGCGTTTTCGGCAGTCATGGCCGGACTGGAGAACGTCGGGGGAGTCGACCTCATCCGGGACCGCCACGAACAGGGGCGACCGCTGCTCGGCATCTGCGTCGGCCTCCAGGTGTTCTTCGCCCGCGGCGTCGAACACGGAGTCAGGACCGAGGGCATCGGTCTGTGGCCCGGTGCCGTCACAGGGCTCGAAGCACCGGTCATCCCGCATATGGGATGGTCGAAGGTCAACGCTCCCGCAGACTCGGCCATGTTCGCCGGCATCGGAGACGAACGCTTCTACTTCGTCCACTCCTACGCCGCGACCGAGCCCCCGGCGAACGCGACGGTGACGACCGCCCGCCACGGCAACGACTTCATCGCCGCTGTCGAAGACGGAACCACCTGGGCAGCACAGTTCCATCCCGAGAAATCCGCCGAGGCGGGCGCCAGGCTGCTGCGAAACTGGCTCGCCTCGTTCGCCGCCGACAGCAGCACCGGTGGTGGTTCCGGCAGCACCAGCGATTCCGGCAGCACCAGCGATTCCGGCAGCAACCCCACAGACCCACTCAGCTCCTGACCGAGCACACCGACTATGGTTGCCTCAAACCCCGTGGCACCCTGGCAGAAAGGTCACAATGACAGACAGTTCGAACAAGCTGGTCCTCCTCCCCGCCGTCGACGTCGCCGACGGCAAGGCCGTCCGCCTCGTCCAGGGCGAAGCCGGAACCGAAACCGACTACGGCTCACCCATCGACGCCGCCCAGGACTTCGAGAGCCGTGGCGCCGAATGGATCCACCTCGTCGACCTCGACGCCGCCTTCGGACGCGGATCGAACTCGGATCTGCTCAACCAGGTCGTCAAGGCTGTGGGGATCAAGGTCGAACTCTCCGGTGGAATCCGTGACACCGAAAGCCTCGAACGCGCACTCGACACCGGAGCCGAGCGCGTCAACATCGGCACTGCCGCCCTGGAGAACCCCGACTGGACCGCGGAGATGATCTCGCGCTTCGGCGATCAGGTCGCCATCGGCCTCGACGTGCGCGGAACCACCTTGGCCGCCCGCGGCTGGACGAAGGACGGCGGAGACCTCTACGAAGTCCTGAACACCCTCGAAGCCGCCGGCTGCTCCCGCTACGTCGTCACCGATGTGCGCAAGGACGGCACCCTGAAGGGTCCCAATGTCGACCTGCTCAAGGACCTGGCGCAGAAGACGGACTCTCCGATCGTCGCCTCCGGCGGAGTCTCGAGCCTCGATGACCTGCGTGCCCTCCGCGAACTCGTGCCCTTCGGCGTCGACTCCGCGATCGTGGGCAAGGCACTCTACGCCGGCAAGTTCACCCTGGAAGAAGCCCTCGAGGTCGCAGGACGGTGAGCCGGTGAGCACGCACTCGCACGAGCCGCGCCAGCCGGACGAGCCGGGCCACTCGCCCGAGCCGCACGAGCCCCGGTCCGCCGCATCTGCCGACCAGGCAGGCGACGCCCACGCCCCGACGGATTCCGCCGGTCAGGCGTGGGCGGGCCGGGACCTCAAACCCAACCCGTTCTCCGGTGACACCGGGCTGGCGGATGCGGCCCTGCTGGAGGCCCTGACCCAGGTCGCTCAGGCCCCCCTGGATCCCGCCGCACACCAGCAGGTCGTCCGGGCTCTGTCCGGGGCCAGGCTCTACGCCCCGATCGTGCCGATGGCTCTCGACCAGGAGATCGGGGAGAACGGGCTGATGGCCGACAACTCCTCGGAGATGGCGATGGTCCGTCTGCAGGCCGAGGACGGACGCGAGTGCACCCCGGGATTCTCCGGAATCCCACCTCTGACCGCGTGGCATTCGGGCGCCCGTCCCGTGCCGATCGAGTCCGAACGGCTCGTCCTCGGGGCGATCGAGGCCGAATCCCAGCTCGTCGTCCTCGACCCCGGGGCCGAGTCCTCATTCCTGCTGCGCCGTCCGGCGATGTTCGCGTTCGTGCAGTCCCAGCCCTGGACTCCGTCCTGGGCCGACGCCGAGGTGGCCGGGCGTCTGCGTACCATCGCCGAGTCCTTTCCCTGGTTGGCTCGGATCGGTGTGAGCCCCGGCAGCAACAGCGTTCACCTCGGTGGGCCGGAGCTCGGCATCACGCTCGGCGTCGAGTCCGAGGTGGCCCCTGTTGAAGTGCGCCGGTTCCAGGAGGCCGTCGCCGGTGACGAGGACCTCGTCGCGAAGATCGATTCCCTGGCCATCCGCGTCGTCGAAGTCTGACTGTTTCGGGCGTGTCAGATCGGCAGGGCACCTATGCTTATGACCCATGAGCGAAATCCGTGACCTCAGCCACTCGACCGCGCCGGACGACAGCTACCTCGACGAGATGGCCCGGCAGACCCGGGCTCGGGCCGAGCAGGCCGCCGAGTGGACCTCCGACTTCACCGGCGCCTCGGAGACGAACCGGTCGGGCATCGCTGCGGGTCTGAACGCAGCCGAGGACGACCTCACGGACCTGCTCCACACCATCCACGGCCTCGCCGAGACCGCCTTCGAAGAATTCGATTCGGTCGCCGCGATCGCCTCGGTGCTGGACAATCACGGAGTCGACGTCGAGACCGGCCTCTACGGTGTGACGACGACCCTGCGCGCCACGACCGGTTCGGGTGACGGGCGCACGATCGCGATCCTCGCCGAATACGACGCCCTGCCCGAGATAGGCCACGCCTGCGGGCACAACATCATCGCCACCGCCGGAGTCGGTGCCTTCCTCGCCCTCCACGCCCTGTACGAGAAAGACCCTGCAGCCGTGCCGGGCACCGTCGTGCTGCTGGGCACTCCGGCCGAGGAAGGCCATTCGGGCAAGGAGGTCATGGCCCGGGCCGGTGCCTTCGACGGCATCGACGCTGCCATCATGGTCCACGGCTACGGATACGACTGCGCCGACCAGGTGTGGCTGGGACGTCGCCTGCTCAAGGTCACGTACTCAGGGGTGGCCGCCCACGCCTCGGCGCAGCCCTTCATGGGGCGCAACGCCCTCGACGCGGCGAACCTCTTCTACCAGGGGCTCGGTCTGCTGCGGCAGCAGATGCCGCCGATCTCCCGCCTGCACGCGGTCATCACTGACGGCGGAACGAGACCGTCGATCATCACCGAATCCGCGACCGTGCAGTGCTACGTCCGCTCGAAGTTCCCCGAAACGCTCAAAGAGCTCTCCGACCGGGTCGAGGACGCGGCGAAAGGTGCCGCACTCATGACCGGAACCGGCGTCAGGGTCGACTGGGACGACCACCCGCCCTCGCTGCCCGTGCGCACGAACCAGGCGCTGACCGCCCGTTGGGCCGAACACGAACAGACCCGCGGGCGCCAGCCGCTGCCCGCCGGCGTCCTCGACGAATCGATTGCCGCGTCCACGGACTTCGGCAACGTCTCCTACAGGATTCCCGGCATCCATCCGCTGATCAAGACCGCCGACGCCGAGGTGGCCCTGCACACCCGTGAATTCGCCGAGGCAGCGCAGACCCCGGCCGCCGAATCCGCGGCACTCGACGGGGCCTACGGACTTGCGTGCACCGCCCTGGACTTCCTCGCCGACGATGCCCTCGCCGCCGAGGTGACCGCAGAGTTCGACCGTGAGGGCGGAGCGATCGATGTCGAACACTTCTTCGACTGAACTCGCCGCGTCACCGCGCGCAGCACACCATCGAGCCCTTTCGATCGATAAGAAGGACTGATCATGTCAACGACGACAAACGGCAGAGTCGGCTTCGGCCAGAGAACGCTCGACTGGATCGAACGCATCGGCAACAAGCTGCCCGAACCGTTCACCCTGTTCCTCGGGCTGTTCATCCTCACCGGGCTCGTCTCCACCGCCATGGCCCTGGCCGGAGTCTCCGTGTCCATCCCCGGCACCGAGGACACCGTGGCGATCAAGGGCCTGTTCACCGGTGAGGGTCTGGCATGGCTGACGACGACGATGGGGGAGAACTACATCGGGTTCCCGCCGCTGGCGACCGTGCTGCCGATCCTTCTGGCCGTCGGCGTCGCCGAGAAGTCGGGGATGCTGGCCGCCGCCGTGCGCATCGCGTTCGGCAAGAGCCCGAAGTGGCTGCTGCCCTATGTCGTCGGTTTCGTCGGCGTCGTCGGCTCGATCATGGCCGATTCCGCGTTCGTCATCATCCCGCCCCTGGCCGCGCTCGTGTTCAAGGCCGCGGGACGGCACCCGATGGCCGGCCTTATCGGCGGGTTCGCCGCCACCGGAGCCGGCTATTCGACGTCGATCGTGCCCACCAGCCTCGACGCACTGTTCGCGGGCATCACCACCTCGGTGATGGATACGCTGCCGAACACCGACTACACCGCGGTCAACCCGGTGTCGAACTACTACTTCAACATCGCCTCGTCGATCGTGCTGGCAATCATCGCCGGCTTCATCATCGACCGGCTCATCGAACCGAACATGGTGCGCAAGGGCGTGCCGCGTGAGTATGCGAGCGCCTCGGGGAGCGGCTTGGCGCGGGAATACCGGGCGCCCGACAGCCCCTACGGGGACACCTCGGCGACATCAGAGGATCAGTCCTCGGGCGATTCCCATGAGTCCGAGACCACCGAGATCAAAGCGGAACTCGAGCCGGAGGAGAAGAAGGGGCTGATCTGGGCGGTCGTCGCGGCGCTCGTCCTCACCGCGGTGTTCCTTGTCGCATTCCTCCTCCCGGCCTCGCCGTGGCGCAATGAGGACGGCGGATTCCTCCCGAAGTCACCGCTGCTGTCGTCGATCGTCTTCATCGTCTTCGCCTACTTCATGCTCATGGGCGTCGTCTACGGCTTCGTCGTGCGCACCGTGCGTTCGATGAACGACCTGGTGAGGATGATGAGCCAGTCGATCATCGACATGATGTCTTTCCTCATCCTCGCGTTCATCCTCGGCCAGTTCATCGCCCTGTTCAATTGGACGGGCATCGGTTCGTGGATCGCCGTCGCCGGAGCCTCGGGGCTCGAGGCGATCGGCCTGACCGGGCTCGCGGCAGTCATCGGGTTCATGCTCCTGGCCAGTGTGCTCAACCTGTTCATCGTCTCCGGGTCGTCGATGTGGACGCTCATGGCTGCGGTGTTCGTCCCGCTCTTCGCCCTGCTCGGCTACGAACCGGCGTTCATCCAGGCGGGATTCCGCGTCGGCGACTCGGCCACCCAGGTCATCACCCCGCTCAACCCGTACATGATCGTCCTCCTCGGCCTCGTCCGCCGCTACGAACCCAATGCCGGACTGGGCACGGTGATCTCACGGATGTTCCCGTTCGTCATCCCGTTCTGGCTGGCCTGGGCCGTGCTGCTGACGATCTGGTTCGTCTTCGACCTGCCGCTGGGTCCGGGCAACGGGATCCGGCTGTGAGTTTCGGTTGCCCATGGTGAGTCGAATCAGCGATCTTATCGTCAAAACCCCGGACCCGGCTCGGTTGAGCCGATTCTGGTGCGCAGCTCTGGGGTATGAGGTGACGGCCACAGACGAAACCGGAGTCGCGATCTCCGGAGCGTCGAATGCACCGACGATTCTTTTCGAACGATCGAGCGATTCGTTTGGGGACAACAATCTGCATCTCGACCTTTGTCCGACTGACCGCAGCCAGGCGGACGAGCTCGAAAGACTTATGGCTTTGGGTGCGACGAAGACTGATGTCGTGCCACAAGGAAGCTGGCAGGTCCTCGCGGATCCGGACGGCAACAAGTTCTGTCTTATGGCGAAGCGCATCCCAGCGGAGCCGGACGACTTTCACCATTGAGGAAGAGTCCTAACTGTGGGTGAAACCGAAGTCGAATACACGATACTGAGATCAGCCAGCGAGATGCCGTTGCCCGCGGAAGTTCGTGACCTTTATGCCGCCGCTGCTGCGAAGCCGCCATTGAATGAAACATCACAGACAGCGCAAGTGTTCGCAGCTCTCTTTGCCAACGCGCTGGACCGCAATGATGTCGTAGCCGTTTCAGCGCGACGTCACGATCAGCTTGTCGCCTTCGCTTACGGCCACCCGTGGAGATGGAAAGAACAGCACGACGAATGGGGAGAAGACCTCAGGGTCCGTCTCGGCCAACAGGCGTCTGCCATCGACGACTCCTTCGCCCTCTTCCTTCTCGCGTGTGACCCATCTGTACAGCGACGCGGTCTCGGTCGGAAGCTTCTCCTGAAATGGCTCGGCGCGATTGAGCAAGTGTCGGTATGGCTTCAGACGACTGACATCGATACTCCAGCGCAACGGCTATATCGCTCTGTCGGCTTCGAGGCGATCGGGAATGGTCCGAAAGCCCCGAACAAACTGCCGAGCTTAGTCATGCTGAAGCCACTATCATCGAGTACCCGGTGAAGTCTTCGGCTCAGCCACTGACGTTCAAAAGGTGTTTGACCTGGCTTCAAGAACGCCGTCTGACGCTGGAGATCACAGACCTTGCTGGGGCAGATGGACTGATTCGCCGCGAGACAATGGCCCGAGCATCTGCCGCACGCCCTCCCGCCAGTCGGTTGTGCCGACCTTCTCTGCCAACTCGCTGGAGGAGATGACACAGGGTTCGTACCAGATCGGGGCCAGAGCGTTGAGCTCGTAGAAGGAACGTTCGAACACTCCTGCCGCACGGGTCGCCCAGCGCGGCACCGTGGTCGGGCGCTTGTGCTTCTGCCCGAGGGCATCCGCGGTGAAATCGGCGATCTCGGCCAGAGTCGGGTTCGACGCCGGGGCGATCCGCAGCTGATGCGTCCCCGCGGGGACGTCATTCAGATCCTCTGCCGCTTGGATCATGGCGGCCGCGTAATCGGCGATGACGGTGATGCCATGCGGCACGTCCGTGCGTGCGGGCACATAGACCCGGCGACCCTGACCGATCGGGTCCGTGATGCACATGCGCACCACTGACGACCACTTCTCTGCAGTTCTGCCGAGCAGGTCCCCGGCGATGACGCTTGCACAGGTCGCCGGATGGGTTTCCCGTGCTTCGATCAACCGCTGCCGAATCCGTCCCTTGTCGTCGACCGGGGCAAAAGGGGAGTCTTCGGTGATTGGGGAGTCGAGGCCGGCGAAGGCATAGACCGACTCCGGGAAGACCACAGGAATGTCGAGTTCGGCCGCAGTGTCGAGGACCGCCGCATCGAGCCGGGGGAGGATCTGCTCCCACTTCCGACTGTCATAGGGCGCATGCGCGCAGGCGAAGATCACATCGACACCGGCGGCGGCCTTGGCCAACTGTGTGCGGTCACTGGCATCGGCCCTGATATGGGTGGGGGTGCCGGATGAGTTGCTGCCGGAGCGGGTGGCGATGCGGACGGTGACTCCGACGTCCGTGAGTCGGGCGGCGATCTCTGAACCGATCTGTCCGTTTCCGATGATGAGTGCTGTTCTCATAGCGAGTCCTTCCGATGATGTTCTCATGATTGAGAGAGCGGTGCTCTCGGAATTCAGCGTAGGCCGCATGCGTCGACAATTCAAGAGCAGTGCTCACTATTGTTATCTTTGCTCTCGGATCGTAGGGTGAGGTCATGACAGAGACGACTCCACGACAGCGAGCCCGAATCGAGACGGAAGCCCAGATCACCGCGATCGGCAACCGGATGGTCGACGACGACGGAGTCGACGGGCTGTCGCTGCGCGCGATCGCGCGAGAGCTCGGGGTCGTCTCCAGCGCGGTCTACCGCTATGTGAAGAGCCGGGATGAGCTGCTGACCATTCTCATCCGCGATGCCTTCACGCAGATCGCCGATGCCGTCGATGACGCGCTGGCGGGGGAGCGGAGCGTGAAGGCCCTCGCGCTGACCATGCTCGAATGGTCGCGCGCGCACCCGAATCGGTGGGCGCTCATCTACGGCACCCCGATCGCTGACTACAAGGCTCCGCGAGAGGAGACCGTGGTGCCGGGGACGCGCATCATGGTCGCGCTCGCGGAGCTGGTGGCGGAGGATGGTCGAGTGTCGGAACGGGCATCCGCGCCCCAGTCGGGCAAGGCCGGTTCGGTGACTCAGGGTCCTGAGAGTGCACTTGCGCCGCTGCGTGCGGGCCTCGAGGAGCTCGGCCTCGACTACTCGGACGGGACGATCATGAGAACCGTGACCATCTGGGTCGCTGTCATCGGTCTGATCAACGGTCTTCGGTTCGGCCAATTCGGTCCGGGGTTCGACGAAATCGAAGGTGAACTCATGCGCGGAGTCATCGGCAACCTCGGTGAATGAACCGCGGGACGGGGTGGGAATCGGCGGCCGATCGATGTATGAGGGTGCAACTGAATGGTTGCACTTTGGCGGGGTGCGAGATAGAGTCATCGCCAACGGGGCCCAGTGCCGATCTCACCGACGAGAGGAACCATCGTGACCGAGGACGACGTACCCATCACTGCGGATGATGTGCCTGACGAGATCGTCCGCAGCATCCACATCGACGCTGACGCGCGAACTGTGTGGGACATCATCAGCGAACCCGGCTGGTTCATCAATGACGGCAACTACACCGAGCATGACATCAGTTCTGAGGGCGGTGTCTCTCGGGTGGTTGACCCGAACGTCGGCGAATTCGCCATCGGCACGGAGGAGCTCGACCCGCCTCGTCGTGCCGTATTCCGCTGGCTCGGCGGGACACCCGGACCGTTGGAGGACTTTCCCAACAACACGATCGTTTTCACCATCGAGCCAGAGGGGCAGGGCGTCCTGCTCACCGTCCGTGAGAGTGGGTTCGCCCGGCTCAGCGACGATGCCGCCGAGCGACGCCGGCGATTTGAGGAGAATGCCGAAGGCTGGGTCGAAGAGCTCGCGGTGGCGAGGGGACTCGCCGTGTCGGCGAGATGAATTCTGCAGACGATTCCGTTCAGCACAGATTGCTGTCGGACGAGGCGGATCTCGTCTTCAAGGCGCTGGCCGACCACACGAGACGCCGCATCCTGGTACGGCTGTCCCAGTCGCCCGATGACGCCGGCGCCGTGGCACGTGATCTCGGGCTGAGCCGACAGGCCGTGTCCAAGCAGCTGCGGATTCTCGAGAGCGGAGGAATTGTGAGTTCGGCGACCCGATCATCCCGACGCGTGCACTCGGTGAGTCCGTCGCAGATCCGCGAAGTATCCGATCTGCTCGGTGTCGTCGCCCAAGGATGGGATCGTCGCCTCCGCGGCATCAAGGCGCAGGCGGAGCGAATAGATGAGGATCCCTGATCCGTCAACAATGCTTCGTCTTCGGAGTCACCTCGTAGCCGAGACGCTGCACCGGAGATTCGGCGGACTCGGTGGGCCATCCTCCCCGGCGATCGGCTGGGCCACAGACGAAGGCGGCCCCCGACGAATGGTCGGGGGCCGCCTCGGTGATGGATGTGTCAGCGGACGGGGCCGGTGAACTTCTCTCCGGGGCCTTCGCCGGGGGCGTCGGGAATCTCCGAGGCCTCGCGGAATGCCAGCTGCAGGCTGCGGAGTCCATCGCGCAGCGGGCGGGCGTGGTGGTCGCCGATCACGGTGGCGGCACCGGTGACGAAGCCGGCCAGCGCGGTGATCAGCTTGCGGGCCTCATCGAGGTCCTGGAGGTCGGCGCCGTGGCCTTCGGCGGTGTCCTCGGCCAGGCCGCACTTGACGGCGGCGGCGGACATGAGGTGGACGGCACTGGAGGTGATGACCTCGACAGCGGGGACCTCGGCGATGTCGCGCGTAACGTCGGCGATCGCCTCGGCGGGAACAGATTCTTCAGAACTCATGCCATAAGCTTGACATATAAATCAACGCGGCGATCACACCAGGGCCTCGATGTGCGAAGAGTCATGAAGCGTAGTACACTGGTAGCTGGTGCGAAGCGGAGTCTGTCTCCCACCTTGATCGCGAAGAGCGATCGGGTCCAAAGATCTGTCCTTCGGGCATTGTCCGAAAGGCTGCAGATCGAGGTGTATTCACTGAACGTACGTCTACCGTACTGCTCGTGTGTGCAGGCTCCCTTGGCATGTGTCAACGGGAGCCTTTTTCGTTGCCACGACCACATTTGAGCAAAAAGGAGTGAACACATCAGCGAGACGCGCATCAATGACCGGATTCGGGTTCCCGAGGTCCGGTTGGTCGGACCCAATGGTGAACAGGTCGGTATCGTTGCCATTCGCAAGGCACTCGATCTCGCCGCTGAGGCAGGTCTCGACCTCGTCGAGGTAGCCCCACAGGCGAAGCCACCCGTAGCCAAGCTCATGGACTACGGAAAATTCAAATATGAATCTGCCCAGAAGGCCAGAGAAGCTCGGAAGAACCAGGCGAACACTGCGCTGAAGGAGATCCGCTTCCGTCTCAAGATCGACGAACACGATTACGAGACGAAGAAGGGCCACGTCACCCGCTTCCTCGAAGGCGGCGACAAGGTCAAGGTCATGATCATGTTCCGCGGACGTGAGCAGTCCCGCCCCGAGATGGGCATCAAGCTGCTCAACCGCTTGGCCGAAGATGTGTCCGACCTCGGCTCCGTTGAGTCCTCACCGCGAGTCGACGGACGCAACATGGTGATGGTCATCGCCCCGCACAAGTCAAAGTCTGACGCCAAGGCGGAGGCCCGGAAGGCATCGGCTGGTGCCAAGGGCAAGTCCGCTGAGGTGAAGTCCCGTCGCGATCGGGTCGCTGCCGAGAAGAACTCAGCTCGCCCGGACGCGTGAAAAATTAAGTACGTCGCGTTCCAGGCCCGTCCTGGACTGTGCGTGTGAAGTAGTTGCAGGCGGTCGACGTCGGCAACGAATTGCAAAGGAGAACGGCACTATGCCGAAGCAGAAGACGAACAGCAGCGCCAAGAAGCGCATGCGCGTGACTGGCAGTGGCAAGATCATGCGTGAAGGCGTGAACAACCAGCACAAGTTCGAGGGCAAGACCTCGGCTCGTAAGCGCCGCGTGTCCACCGACCAGGTCATCACCGGTGGCGACCGCGCCAAGGCCCGCAAGCTTCTGGGCAAGCTCAAGGGCAGGTGAGACCCCTTTCGGGTCTTCGCTTTCCGGCAGCAGCCGGGAACTCCCACGGGCAGTCGACATCGGCTGTCTCAGCTTGAACCAGAGTCCGGCACCGCCGGCAGATACGAACTTTTCAAAGGAGTAACACGTGGCACGTGTGAAGAGAGCGGTCAACGCTCACAAGAAGCGCCGGGTCATCCTCGACCGGGCAAGCGGCTACCGCGGACAGCGCTCGCGCCTGTACCGCAAAGCCAAAGAACAGGTCATCCACTCGCTGGTCTACAGCTACCGTGACCGTCGCAAGCGCAAGGGCGACTTCCGTCGTCTCTGGATCCAGCGCATCAACGCCGGCGCCCGCGCCAACGGCATGACCTACAACCGTTTCATCCAGGGCCTCAAGGCCGCTGGAGTCGAGGTCGACCGTCGCATGCTCGCCGAGCTCGCCGTGAACGACTCGGCCACCTTCGCGCACCTGGTCAAGGTCGCCAAGGATGCTCTTCCTGCTGACGTCAACGCAGCGAAGACCGACGCCGCCTGAGCAGCGTCGACTCAAGACTCCGGTCACACAGTGACTGACCGATCGCCTCGGTGATCGACGACGGCCCCGAACTGCAGGTTCGGGGCCGTCGGTCGTTCTGTCGGGGCCCGCCTGGTCCCCAGATCGGCTCCTGTCTCCTCAGCCACCACTTCTTCCACTTCAGCACTCAACGGATCGAGAACACGGTTTCATGAAACTCCCTGACGTCATCTCCTCGCCTCAGTCGAAGCGGATCAAGAACGCCGCGAAGCTGCTCAAGCGTCGCGACCGCAAGGCCACGGGGCAGTTCCTCGTCGAGGGTCCGCAGGCCGTGCGGGAGGCACTGGCGCGCAAGGGCGCTGTCGTTGAGCTCTTCATCACCGAGGAGGCCGCCGCGGAGCATCCCTCGTTCGTCTCCGCGGCGAAGCACGGCCGCATGCAGTGCAGCATCGTCACCCCCGAGGTACTCACCGAGCTCGCATCGACCGTGAACTCCCAAGGTGTCGTGGCCGTGTGCAAGACCCTGGACGTGGAGCTGACCTCGGTGCTCGACAAGGAAGCTCAGCTTGTCGTCGTCCTGTCGCAGGTGCGTGATCCGGGCAATGCCGGTACGATCATCCGACTGGCCGATGCCGCGGGAGCCGATGCCGTGGTGCTGACGTCGTCGTCGGTGGATGTCTACAACGACAAGGTCGTGCGCTCGACTGCCGGCTCGCTCTTCCACATTCCCGTCGTCACCGGAGTCGGCCTGTCCGAGGTCACCGAACTGGCCCGTGCCCGCGGCCTGCAGGTGCTCGCCGCCGACGCCAACGACGAAGCCCACGATCTTCACCACCCGTGGGATACAGGCCTGGATCTCACCGCACGGACCGCCTGGGTCTTTGGAAACGAGGCCTGGGGGATGAGCGCCGAGGATCTGTCGTTGTGTGATGCGTCTGTCGCTGTTCCGATCTACGGCTCGGCCGAAAGCCTCAACCTCGGCACCGCTGCCGGGGTCTGCATTTACGAGAGTGCTCGCAACCAGCGGATGTGAACGGCTGGGCGGAGGCATCGAAACCAATTCGTGGTGGTACCGAGCAGAATCGGAGGAGGGATCAAGCTCTGGGTTTTCGCAGGCGGATTCCGCCTCCCGATCGGCGGACTTCCTCGCCAGACCTGCAACGTCTTCTAAGCTATCGGCGTTGTATTAGGTTCGAACTTTGTCTGGTTGGTCGAAGAAGGGTTCCAATGTCTGTGGCTCTGGCCTCTTCGTTAGCGGCGACACAATCGCCATAGCTAGCACGTTGACGATGATTCCTGGTACCACTGGCGCGAAATACGGCTGGCCGATGAGATACCAGATCAAACAGACCGAGAATCCACCCACCATGGCGGTCATTGCCCCCGCAGTGTTCGCTCGTTCCCAAAAGATCCCCAACACTAGGGGAGCGAACACTGTCGAACCGACTAGCGCAGCATAGGCAAGAACAATGAATTGCACTACATCGAGTTGCATGAATGTGAGGAGAATCGGTAGCGCTCCGAAGACGATCGTGGCTATCCGTGCCGTTCTTAGGCGTTGTCTCTCTGTGGCTTGCGGACGCAGAATCTTCCCATAGAGATCATGGGAGAATGCCGGACCGATCACTAGCAACACCGAGTCAACGGTGCTGAGTACAGCAGCCAGTACTGCGGTGAGCATCAATGCGCCGAGGAAGCTCGGCAACACCTCAGTGGCGAAGACGCTAGATGCTAGGTCGGGCGATTCTAAATCGGGGCTGATGATTCGCATTGACATGCCGATTATTGCCACGCAACCGAATGTGATCATTGTGAAGAAGACGGCGACGAGTGAGCCACGAGCACATGTTTTCGCATCCCTCATCGCATAGAACCGCATGAGGAGGACCGGGGCCACCATTGCTGCAAATCCGAATCCCATGACAAAGCCCAACAGATCGACCCAACTATAGTTCCAACCAGCGAACTCAGCGCCAATGTCGTTAAACTCTGTTGGTAGTTCGCCGATGCCACCAGCCGCGTGGATGGCGACTGGTACCCCAATGACAACGGCCAGGCTCATTACGATCTGCTGGACGAAGTCGGTCCGCATCACTGCGGTCATTCCGCCCACCACGGTGTAGATCACGATGAAGACCATGAGAATCGTTGACCCCCAGTAGAAGGGGATGTCAAAGATCTGTTGGAAGACGATTCCTCCTGCCTGATACTGCGCAGACAGGAAGATCAGATACGACCCGATCAGCAGTACGGTGATTACAACGCGAGGTAGTTTCTGTCCATACCGGTCACCGATGAAGTCAGGAAAGGTCAATGCCCCCGTTTTATCGATGTATCGGTGGAGACGCGGCGCGATGACGAATCCGGCGAATATGAAAGCTAGCCAGATTCCAATAGTGGGCATGAGGAACGATGAACCGGTGAGATAGTGGATCCCCATCGTTCCGACGAACGTTCCTGCGCTCATTTGGGTCGCGGCGATGCTCGCTCCTCCTACCCACGCTCCCATGCCTCGCCCCGCGACAAGGAAATCTTTCTCTCCTGATTGGGACTTCGCGCTTCGCAGCCCTTCAATGAGGACGACGATCACGAAGATCGCAAAGACGATGATGAAGACTGTCGTAAAAGACATGATCAGGATTCCAATTCGTTGTGATCATCGGCCGATCGAGACTTTGGTGTCTCACCGGTGGAAGGCTGATTGGACGAGCCGTTGAAATAGATCGATTGGAGGATGAGTCCTCCGATCATGATTGCGAACCCGAAGAACATCCAAATGACAACAGGTTGGCCAAATGTTTGTAGTAATTGCATGGCAGTGACTTCTCTTTCTGATGTGGTCAATCGTTTATCGGTTAGTCGTCATTGACCAAAGCTAATCGACCGCAAGGACAATTCTTCCGAATCCCTCGGAGGGAGATAGTCGTTGGTGAGCCCTCTGCACAGAACCGAATGAATAGGTGGAATCTACCGTCGGTTTCAATCTTTTAGTCGAGACCATTCTCGTCGCAGCGTGAAACTGCCGTATGCCGTTCATCGGCGCCCCGACGATCGAACGGTGGTGCTGATAAATTTCGCGGATGCTGATCTCGACAGAGTCTCCGGTTGCTGCACCGCACGTGGCTAGGCGACCACCGGTGGAGAGGGCATTGATAGAGCGTTTCCAGGTCGCGGCTCCGATAGGGTCGACAACAACATCTACTCCACGACCCTGTGTGAATACAGCCAACTCACTCACCCAATCGGGATTTGAAGTGTCGACCACGATCTCGGCTCCCATCGCGGCGAGACTGAGCTCGGCCTTACCGCGATGACGGGTCCCAGCGATGACCTTCGCCCCGGAAGCGACAGCGAGATGTATCGCAGCTTGTGCGACACCGCCCCCTGCACCCCATCGACATCCTCACCCATCAATTTGTAGTGTCCACACATCGTTGTGTCACCTGAGCGGCATCTCGCACAGGCATCGCACGAGAGGCCGGGATATATGACGACAGGTTCACCCACCTGGAGATCTGTGTTTGCAGTCTTGCCGACATAGACAACAGTGCCTGACGTGTCAGCGCCCATGACGTGGGCAGCCTTTGTGGTAGCCGGATCCCAGGTCCTGAAATTCCTTGGCGGATCGCGATATCTAACCAATTTAACGCTGCATGCGAAATGTTGACGCTTACCTGTGAATCATCGCCGGTACTAGCAGGAATGTCAGCGATTGTTAGTACGCTTGGACTTCCGAACTCGAATATCTGTATCGATTTCATCAATATCGACGATGTCCGACGTTCACCAGATGAAGTTTAGCGCCCGCAGGGTATTGCTGCTGATCACCTTGACGATGTCCTCATCTGAGTACCCATGCTTGACGAGCCAGCCGACGATGTTGAAGAAGCATTCAGTAGGGTTTTCCATTCCTGATACGTAGGGCATCTTGGGATAGTCCGGTGCGGCAGTGGCATTGTGAACTCCGAGGTTGGAGGCGAACTCATCATGAAGCCCGACGTGGTCGCCATACAAAGTGTCCGGCCCAAAGGACACGTGGTCGATCCCCATGAGTTCGACGCAGTACTCGAAGTGATCCATCACCGAGTCAATCGAATGCTCAATATGATCATGAGAGAGTGAGGTGTGGGGCGCAGCTTCAAGACCGATTACTCCACCTGACTCTGCGCACGCCTTGAGCACCTCATCCGGCTTCATGCGTTTCGTTGGCCAGATTGCCCGTGCGCCGGCATGAGTGATGAGCACAGGTGCCTCAGAATGTTCGATGGTGTCGAGGCACGTTTGGTCGCTCGAGTGGGATACATCAATGGCGATGCCGAGCTGATTCATACGTTTGACTGCCTGACGGCCGAACATGGTCAGGCCGCCGTCCCCGGGCTCTTTGAGTCCGCTGCCTAGTGCATTCGACTCAGAGTAGGCGATCCCCATCGAGCGGATTCCGAGGCCGTAGAGGATGTCGAGACGGTCTAATTCGTTCTCGATTGGTGTCGCGGCCTCAAGGCTCATTACGAGAGTCACGTTGCCGGTTTCATGAGCTTGGTTGATGTCTTCAGCGTTCCGACACAAGGTGACGAAGTCCTGGTGTGCGATATCGCTCAGTCGCATTCCCAAGTCATAGATGACGTCGTCGAACTTCCAGCCGAACTTGCTCGTCACACAGGCTGTTCCGTCCATCATGTTGTCGAACACAACAGTCATCCCTGATTTGGCAAGCCCCGCGTAGCCGGTCCGCTGGCGACCGGTGCGGTTGTATGCACGAGTCTCAGACATGTCTTCTGGAAATACAGTTGGATGATCGTGAAGACTAATCACGATGTTATCCCTGAGCAGCTGCGCCGTACGCTGCGCCTCGACGTCGTCAAGATCTAGGTCGTGCTTTGGTGCTCGATCGAATTCGGGCGCGAGTTTGAAATCGATGTAGTCGACTCCGGCTTCTAGGTACTCGTATGACTTGTATCCGCCGTATTTCTTCAATTCGAAGACTGACTCTTTCTTGTCGTGCGAAATCATGTTGTCTTCTTTCTCCATTTCCCCTGCGCCAGTGCGTGGGTGTCGGCGGTGACCGTAGCGTCGGCCACCTGCGTGATGTGCGTTCCCTTGTGGGACCGCAATCCGGAACGACGGATCGTCCTGAGAGGTGTATTTACGTCTCATAGACGATTCGGATGACGGACCGGATTCATAAAGCATTACTGAAAGACTGATTCCTGTCAATGGTGTGAGTATGGGAACATGATTGTCATGGTTCGAAATGACACGATGGCCCGTCTTCATCCGCATCGTCCGCGAGCAGGGAAATCGGGGGAGTCGGCCGTCCTTGATGAGGTCGACAGAAAGATCGTGGCTGCCCTGCAGGTTGCTCCCCGTGCCTCGTGGGCGCGAGTGGCCAATGTTCTAGAACTATCTGAGTCGGTCGTATTCCGGCGAGGGAAGAAGCTACTTGATTCTGAAGTCGTACAGGTTTCGGCGTTGCCTGATCCGACTCTGACTGACCGCGGCTTTCCGGTCCTGGTTCGCCTGCGGTGCGAGGTCGGGGAGGCTTACTCAGTGGCACGAGCCATGGCTGCCAGGCCCGATACGCGTCTAGTTCTTGCGCTGGCCGCCAGCTATGACGTTCTGGTCGAATTGATCGTGCCGACTCGGCATAGCCTTGGGGACGTGCTGCAGGAGGGTTTCAAAGACGTATCGGGAATAGTCGAGAGTGAGAGTGCAACGGTAATACGCAACTTCAAGACCTCATTCGACTGGGCGCGCGCATCTGTTGGAAGTGATCTAAGCCAGCTTGACGAGAAACGCGCGTGCTCGGAACTCAATCGCACCGTAGACGAGAGCGATTTGAAGATCATCGAGATTCTGGCTGGCAATGGTCGCCTGAGTTATAAGACGGTAGGCGAGATAGCCGGTCTGAGTGAATCTTCAGTGCGGCGAAGAGTCGACGCGCTACTGGACAACGGTGCCTTTCAATTTGCGACATATGTTGAGCCTGATCTACTTGGGTTTAATGCTCCGCTGTTCGTGTGGTTTGACGTTGACGCTCGTGATCTGGAGGGCGTTGCCGCCAGACTCAGCGCATTGCCCGAGGTTAGGTATGTGTCTGCCACGACAGGGAAGTCTCAATTGGCCGCTGAGATTCTCAGTCGGGGGATTGACGATATATATGATCTGACCACCTCAGAGATCCTGGGAGTCGACGACGTCAAGCGCGTGGACGTGGGGCTAGAGGTGCGGTCGTTCAAGCGAGGGTTTATGATTCGATGAATCATCGATGACTGAATCAAGCATTGAGGTTGGCTTTTTGTCAACTGGACTTTTGTGCCCGGTCCAATTGGCGCCTTGGTCGGATGCCCACTGCGTCCTCTTGTTCAGCCTTGTTGCCCGCTGGTACTTTCGGGAATTGATGACAATGTTCGTACTTGCAGTTTTCTCGGTTGCATGGCTTCCGAAGAGCTTATCGATAGTCGTAGTTTTGTCGTCGTCCTGTCATAGGTGTGCGACCCCGGCAATGCGGGAACGATCATTTTACTCGCCGATGCAACTGGCGCTGATGCTGTGGTGCTGACGTCGTCGTCGGTGGATGTTTACAACGACAAAGTCGTCCGCTCGACCGCCGGTTCGCTCTTCCACATTCCCATTGTCACCGGTGTCGGTCTGTCCGAGGTGACCGAGCTGGCGCGGGCCCGTGGACTGCAGATGCTCGCGGCCGACGCCAATGACGAAGCGCACGATCTTCACCACCCGTGGGACACCGGCCTGGATCTGACCGCACGGACCGCGTGGTGCTTCGGCAACGAAGCCTGGGGGATGAGTGCGGATGATCTGGAGCTGTGCGACTCATCTGTTGCCGTCCCGATCTAGGACTCGGCTGAGAGCCTCAGCCTCGGCACTGGCGCAGGCGTGTGCATCTACGAGAGTGCGCGCAACCAGCGCATGTGAAGGGTTCTAGGAATAGGCTTACAGCCTTTGCTGGTTGGGCTTTTCGGGACCGGGCCAGAGGTTAATGATCGAATGAGTCGGTTCCTTGGAACGCTGCGCAATTTGATCCTCGATCCACACCTCGTGATTTTCCAGGATCTCCTTGTCCAGAACATGGAGATTAAATTGACTCAGCATCGGCTATTTGTCTTGGCCCGACGTTCCTCCACTAGCCAGTCCTGCAGCTACTCCGCCAGTCCACGGTCTGTTGTACAGAGGTACGTTAAGCGACTGGAACATCCTGTCGCGTGTTTGTTCCTCTTCATGGGTGAAATTACAGCCAGAGGATCAGTGCTCGCGGCAATTTGTGGTAGTCCCTAGGTTCTTGAAGGTCCGGTTCACCTGAATCGCTGGGTACGCGTAAGTTGGCAGTTGTTCTGGACTCATATCACGCCTTCGCGATGTAGGACCTGACGGATCTCGTCAAAGGCGGCTTTGATATTCCCCTTCGGGTAGCGAATTTGGCCGATTCCCTCGATATTAGAGAACTCTTCACACCCCTCTTCAAGAAGAACGATAGCCTTCATCCAACCCAGTCGTCCCTGGAACAGTCCAACTTCGTGAATGACATTCGCGCGAGCTACGGCTTTCCCTTCGGAGTTCTCGTCCTCGGGAGTCATTACAAGGAAAGCAATACTTGCATTATCGAGCATTTCTAGTAGACGTTCTTTTACGCTCATGCCCGCGGTCGGTTTCCTATCAAAGACCTCCCAACCAAGACCCTGGCCACTGAGCCAAACACCCAGCTTGAGGTACTCAGCCGAGGCTCCACCATGTCCTATGAAGACTTTGCTTCCCAGCTGGATGACCGCTCTTTGAGTCGTTGCTTCGTCGCCTTCGAGGTGCTTCCCGAGTCTCTTGCAGACTGTAGCAAGTTCTCTCGCCACCAAGAACGGTGACTTGAGTTTCCGTACGGTTGCAAGTGCGATCTGGTGTCCTGCTGGCTGGGCTCCACCTTCTAGTGCCTGTGCATCCCGAGTCATGATTTGGCCCGTTACTCCGCGCATCTGGAGTCGAGCTAAAGAATCTGCGTCTGGAAGTATGATGTGCTGCAGCTCCTCGACGTTCTCTTTCACATAATCGTCACAGGGGATCGGAACCTTCGCCGCAACTGATCGAGCCCGTTGAATGAGTTCCTCCACTTCCGAACCGGTTGCGTCAGACTGCTCTCTAAGCCTGTTGAGATCGGGATTACCAGCCCGCTCCTCAATCTTGGCCACCACCTCATCAACCTGGTGGATCTCCCACTCGCCCGTGGTGCCTTGGAACATGCCGAGCAAGCCCCATTCACGACTAAACATCGCGCCATTCGGCGGAGCCTCGAAGCCTTGGTAATACACATTCGCTTGGTAGCCCAAATTGGACTTCGACCAGGACCTCCCGATCTCTTTCGCAGCATTTTCGAGGGCATCAAGTGGTTGAGTATCGAGGCTAGACTCTCGATCGGCAATTTCGGATGCTTCTTCAGCGATCGCGATAAACTCAGCGCTACGATCAGTCATATTGTGCAGTCTACTCGTGCGGAGAGCTTGTGCAGCAGGGTTACAAGACGCTCCAGATGGAGTCGTTGCCGCATCCACGATCTGGAGCAAACCGTTGTGTATTAGTATCCTTATTCCGTGACGCTAATGTGACCTGATGTTTTCTGGCACACGGCAGTGCCCCGATAGCCTAATCGAGCACGATCAGCTCGGGCAGCGGGGACTTGTTCTCCCCTCGAGGTGTACGTTCCATTCCGCGAAGGGTTCCCAGGTGTAACCGTCAAAGCCAGCGAAGCAGCTCATATACGAACCGTCGACCTCTTGACCGGCATCGGCTGATTCGTCGGCGGCGACGGGCATCGACAGGATCGTTGTCAATGGCTACATGGTTGCCGTCTAGTGGTGGCGAAGTCTGCAAGACAAGAGACTGCGGTTGAAGACATTGCACGTGGCAGTGTCGGAAATAGCGGTTAGGGTGGGCGCATGGTGACTTCAGCTCCGCGCCCACCGAAGCTCAGCCTCGGTGACCTGGTCCCGGGATATCTCGGCGATTTCGGTCCAGAGGAATTCCTCGAAGGCATGGAGTTCACCGACCTCGACCTCGCCGAGGCGGACGCCACCCAAGCGACGTTCCTCGACTGTCGAATGACGAACGTGAACTTCGGCGATGCCGAGGCTCAGATCGACCTTAGCGGAGTCAGGATCTCCGGAACGGAGATCACGGACTGCCGCGCCGACACCTGGACGATACCCCGTGGAAACCTGCTGCACACTGACGTTTCCGGTACGCGGATCGGTGCCGGCGTTGCCTATGACAGCGTGTGGGAGAAAGTGCGATTCACCAACTGCCGCATCTCCTACCTCAACCTGCGGGAGTCGAAGCTCACCGACGTCGAATTCCGGGACTGCAAGATCGACGAGATCGACCTCGACCGAGCGAAGGCCAGCCGGGTCGCATTCCCGGGAAGCAGCGTCGGCGTCTTTCAGTGCGAAGGCGCCACCCTCGGCAACGTCGACATCCGGGGACTGGAACCGCACAAGATCTCCGGAGTCCATTCCTTGCGCGGAGCGATCATCGACGACACTCAGCTCATGCTCTTCGCTGAACTCTTCGCTTCTGAACTCGGTATCTCCGTGGAGTGAGCACCCACAGGCCGGCGAGCACTACGAACCACCGGGCGCCGAGTCGCGGCGAGCGGTCTCGCGCCGGTCGATGGCTGCACGTACCTCGTCGATCGCAGTGCGGATCATTCGTCCGTAGCCATCATCGGGCAACGCCTCGCTGCGTTCCTCGGCGGCGCAGATGTGCTCCGCCGCGGCACCGAATGCACTCAGGCAACGGAAGTTGTCGGCGATATTGAGGTGGAGGCTGGGGTAGAAGCCGGCGACCTGGAGCGACTGGTGGTGGGCCTGTGCACGTTCATCACTGAGCGAAGCTGCGGCGTCGAGAGCACGAATGTCCCAGATGAGGGCCTCAGCAGGATGATCGAGGAGATCAGCGAGATAGTGCGCAAGCGTGCAGTGATGGAACGGATCCCCGGTGGGGCCGACCTCTTGCCAGAGGCTGACCAGCTGGCGCTGAGCCGTGCCGACGTCGCCGGATCTCCCGAGTTCGACGGCTCGGCCGATCGTCTCCATCGTCGGCTCGGCCGATCGTCTCCATCGTCGGGTCGGGTGCGGCTGGTGTGGAGTTCATGGTGGTCTGTTCCTGTCTGTGTCAGTGGGCGGGGCCTGGCACGGCATGAGGACGGTGGTGAAGTCTCCGTCATCAGCTGAGCGCAGGACGACCGGTTGATCCGACGCAGTGACGTCGAGGATGAGATCGTTTCCGAGCGCATTGGCCACGGCCGGATGCAGCGTCGTCAGCTCGAACCACAGCGTGAGTTCAGAGCCGTCACCGGTGCCGTCGATGTCAACGGAGTCGGCAGGGTGTAGAACCCGCACCCCGCTCGCAGAGAGTCGCAGACCGACCTTATCCGGGGCCTGCCGTTCCATCGTCTGCAAGAGCTGCCGGCGGTCGACCATGCAGTGGTGGACAGCTGTCGGCAGGGACGAAAAGAAGTCGGAAGTATCCGGAAACGGCTCATCGATCAACGTGCACTGGCTCATAGTGCCGTCATCGAGCACGACGCGCAGGACATCGTCTCCTGCCTCGAGAGTCACTGTGGGGCTTCTGCGGATCGCCGAAACGGCGGTCCGCAGGGCATGGCCCGATACGGTGCCGGCCCATGTCGTGCCCGCCGACCGGCTCGGCACCAGTGTGCGACTGGTGAAACGATAGCGATCCGTCGCCGCCAGAGTGAGGGCATCCGGTTCAATGCTGAGGCGAACACCGTTGAGGACGGGGAAGTCGGGGTCATCGGCAGTCGTCGCCAGAAGCTGGTCGACAGCCGCGGCGAAGACGGGCCCGGAAAGAGTGCACAGTGATGTCGAAGCCTCCGACTGCAGAGACTCGGAGAGGCGCGCGGCCACATGCTGCAACCGCGCGTTTTCAGCCGACACCCTGCGCAAATGGTCGTTGAGAAGCCTCAGCGATTCCGTCGAATCCGACGCAGATTCGGCCGCGAAGAACCGAGAGACGTCGGACAACGGCATTCCGAGCTCACGCAGCTCTCGCAACCGCTGTGCAGCAGCCACCTGCGCATCACTGTAGAAGCGATATTCGGTCTGGGCGTCGACATGGTCAGGGCGGAGGACGCCGGCATCGTCGTAGAATCGCAGCGCGCTTGCCGTCAGCCCCACTATTCGGGCGAACGTCCCGATTGGCATCAAGTCAGAAACAGTCACCCGAACATTGTCCGGCTTCAACTGACTTGAAGGTCAAGACCGCTGCCCCAACTCATCGATGAGCACCCGCTTGTTCTCCGAATAGTCGACGGGCACGACGACAATGTGCACACCGCCGACAGAGAACGCGTGCTCCAAAGCATCGCTGATGCTGTCGACATCCTTAACGCGGGTGCCGGTGGCCCCATACGATTCCGCATACTTCACGAAGTCGGGGTTGTCGAACGTCAGACCGAAGTCCGCCATCCCGTCCGCGGCCTGCTTCCACCGGATCATGCCGTAGGCGTTGTCCTCGAGGATGACCACGACGAGGTCTAGCCCGAGCCTGACAGCGGTCTCCATCTCCTGACTGTTCATCATGAACCCGCCGTCGCCGACCACGGCCATGACCCGACGCTCCGGGTAGGTCAGCTTCGCCCCGATCGCCGAGGGCAGCCCGGCGCCCATCGTCGCCAGAGCATTGTCGAGCAGCAGGGTGTTCGCCCTGGTCGTGCGGTAGTTGCGAGCGAACCAGATCTTGTACATCCCGTTGTCCAGGGCCACGATCCCATCGGTGGGTACGACGTCACGGACTTCCTGGACGATCCGCTGCGGGATGAACCGATCCTCATCGGCTCCCTCGTGGATCTTGATGAGGATCTCATCACGCATCGGCAGGAGCGCCTCGGCGGTGGGCACGGGACCGTCGAGCACCTCGGCGAGCTTGTCCAGGGACGGTGCCAGGTCACCGATGACCTCGAACTGCGGGAAATACACCTGCTCGACGATGGCGGGACGATACCCGATGTGCACGACCGTCGGCCCGTTCTCATCCATCGTGAACGGCGGCTTCTCCGTTGTATCGTGGCCGATGGTGACGATGACATCGGCGGCATCGATCGCGTCGTGGACGTAGTCACCGGACGTCAGCGCCGCCGTACCCATGTACAGATCCGACGCGCCCGTCACCGACCCCTTGCCCATCTGCGTGGTCACGTAGGGGATGCGCATCCCGGCGACGAAACGCGACAGAGCCTCACTGCACGACGCCCGGGACGCATCCGCACCGAGCATGAGCAGCGGGTTCTTCGCCTCCCTGATGACGTTCGCGGCGTTCGCGATCGCCGTGTCCCCGGCGACGGGCCGACTGTTCGTATGCGGTTCGATGAGCTCGAATCCGTCGACCGGCATTCCCGCGATATCCTCGGGCAGTTCGAGATGCACCGGTCCCGGACGCTCGGCCTGGGCGGCGCGGAACGCCTCACGGACCATCGTCGGAATCATCGCCGCCGAGCTGATCTGCTTGCTCACCTTCGTCAGCGGATCCATCGTCGCCACCGTATTGACCATCTGGAACGCCGCCTGCTCGGCCGTGCGGATGCCCTTCTGCCCGGTGATCATGATGACCGGCATCCCGCCGAGGTGGGCGTACGCAGCCCCGGTCGCCAGGTTGAGTGCCCCCGGCCCCAAGGTCGTGAGCACGACCCCGGGTTTGCCGGTCAGCCTGCCGTAGGTGGCGGCCATGAACGCGGCCGCCTGCTCATGCCGGGTGAGGATGAGTTCGATCGATGAGTTCCGCAGGGAGTCGACGAAGTCGAGGTTCTCCTCGCCGGGAATGCCGAAGATCCGCTCGACGCCTTCGTTCTCCAGGGCTCTGACCATGACATCTGATGCACGTTGTGTCGTCATGTGCCCGACCCTACGCCTCACGCGGCTCGATCCCTATGACCGACCCCACACCACCGTCACCGAGGCGGCCCACCCACCCAGCGGACGTGCGGAACCGCGGGGCCACCTCGGCGAAGGGAACGCCCACCGAAGCGGCCCACCTACCCAGCGGACGCCGCCCCAGGTCCCGGCGGGGGAGACGATAGACTGGCAGTCGAAGAGAAACGACGTCCCCTCAGCTGCGGGCAAGTACGGACAAAAGGACATTGATGACAGACCAACTCGACCCCTTGGACGAGTCGGCCGTGAAGCAGGCCGTCGACGCGGCACTCAAGGCTTTCACGGATGCGACGACTCTCGACGAGCTCAAGCAGGCGAAGATCGACCACACCGGCGACAAAGCCCCGCTGGCGCTCGCCAACCGAGCCATCGGCTCACTCGACAAGGCCGATAAGGCCGCCGCCGGCAAGATCGTCGGCAAGTCCAGGGGAGCGGTCAAGCAGGCCCACGACGTACGCCTGGCCGAACTCGAAGCCGAACGCGATGCGGCCGTGCTCATCGAAGAGGCCATCGACGTCACCCTGCCCACCGACCGTCGCCGCCTCGGCGCTCGCCACCCGCTGTCCCTCATCCAGGAACAGGCCGCGGACTACTTCGTCGGCCTCGGCTGGGAGGTCGCCGAAGGCCCCGAGATCGAATCCGAGTGGCTGAACTTCGACGCGCTCAACTTCGGCCCCGACCATCCGGCCCGCCAGATGCAGGACACGTTCTTCGTCGATCCCGCCGACGCCGGACTCGTCCTGCGCACCCACACCTCACCAGTGCAGTCACGCTCCCTGCTGCAGCGCGGCGTGCCGCTCTACGTCGTGTGCCCGGGCAAGACTTTCCGCACCGATGAGCTCGACGCCACCCACACCCCGGTCTTCCACCAGATCGAAGGCATCGCCATCGACAAGGGCTTGACCATGGCCAACCTGCAGGGCACCCTCGACGGCTTCGCCCGCGAGATGTTCGGCCCGGAGTCGAAGACTCGCCTGCGCCCGAGCTTCTTCCCGTTCACTGAACCGAGCGCGGAGATGGACTTCTGGTTCCCCAACAAGGTCGGCGGACCCGGTTGGATCGAATGGGGCGGCTGCGGAATGGTCCACCCCAACGTGCTGCGCGCCGCCGGCATCGACCCCGACGTCTACCAGGGCTTCGCCTTCGGCATGGGCATCGAGCGCACCCTGATGCTGCGCGAGGGAATCAACGATATGCACGACATGGTCGAAGGCGATGTGCGCTTCTCGGCCCGTTTCGGAATGAAGGCTTGATATGCGCGTCCCACTGAACTGGCTGGCCGACTACGTCGATCTCCCAGCCGAGACCGATCCCCATGCCCTCGCCGCCGAATTCGCGTCCATCGGACTCGAGGAAGAGGACTTCTTCGGACCCGAGATCACCGGCCCACTCGTCGTCGGCCGGGTCCTCGAACTCGTCAAGGAAGAGCACTCGAACGGCAAGACCGTCAACTGGTGCCGCGTCGACGTCGGCCCCGAACACAACGAAGCCCAGGATGATCCGAAGGACCCGCAGCCCGGTCCCGAGGTGCCCAGCCGCGGCATCATCTGCGGTGCCCACAACTTCGTGCCCGGCGACCTCATCGTCGCCTGCCTGCCCGGAGCAGTCCTGCCCGGTGACTTCAAGATCGCGGCACGCAAGACCTACGGCCACAAGTCCGATGGCATGATCTGCTCGGCCAAAGAGCTCGGCCTCGGCGAGGACCACGACGGCATCATCGTCCTGACTGACCTCGGCCTGACCGGTGAGCCCGGCGATGATGCGATCGCGCTGCTCGGCCTCGACCAGGTCACCCTTGACGTCAACGTCACCCCCGACCGCGGCTACCAGCTGTCGATTCGCGGCATTGGACGCGAATATGCGCAGATGAAGGGGCAGAAGTTCACCGATATCGGTTCCGCCGAGGTGGCTCCCACCAACGCGGCCACCGACGATGGCTTCCCGGTGTCGGTTGAGGACAACAACCCCATCAACGAGGTGGCCGGTTGTGATCAGTTCACCGCCCTTCAGATCACCGGTCTGGATCCTCAGGCGAAGACTCCGTTCTGGATGCAGCGTCGCCTGCAGCAGGCGGGAATGCGTCCGATCAGTCTGACCGTGGATGTCACGAACTACGTCATGCTCGAACTCGGCCAGCCTCTGCACGCCTACGACACTGCGCTGCTCGGTGACGAAATCGTCGTCCGCCGTGCCACCGCCGGCGAGAAGTTCACGACCCTCGACGATGTCGAACGCAAGCTTGACCCCGAGGACCTGCTCATCACCGACCGCGGTTCTGGTGCGACTGGCAAGGCTGGAAAGATCATCGGTCTGGCCGGCGTCATGGGCGGCGCCGAGGTTGAGGTGAACGACCAGACGACCGACGTCGTCATCGAGGCCGCTCACTTCGACCCGATCTCCATTGCTCGCACTTCGCGTCGACACAAGCTGTCCTCGGAGGCCTCGCGTCGTTTCGAGCGCGGAGTCGACCCGAGGCTCGGGCCTGTGGCCGCACGTCGGTGCGCGGACCTGCTCGTCGAACTCGGCGGCGGAACGCTCAGCCCTGCGACCACGCAGGTCGGGCAGGCTCCCGAGCCGACCGTCATCGAACTCCCGGTCGAGCGCGTGGACTCGCTTGTCGGTGTCGACTACACCACCGCCGAGGTGACCGGACTGCTCGAAGGCATCGGCGCGACCATCGATGTCATCGGCAAGGACCGTCTGGCCGTGACCGTGCCCAGTTGGCGCACGGACATCACCGACGCTGTCGACCTCATCGAGGAAGTCGCCCGTACCGGCGGCTACGACCGCATCCCATCCATCCAGCCTGCCGCCAGGGCAGGCAAGGGACTGACAGTGGCGCAGAAGACCCGCCGTCGGATCTCGAACCTGCTGGCCGCCGACGGGTTCACCGAGGTGCTGTCGTACCCGTTCACGAACGAAAAACGCGACGATCAGCTGCGGCTGGATGCCGACGACGTGCGGCGCAAGCATGTGCGTCTGGCCAATCCGATGTCCGAAGACCTGCCGCTCATGCGCACCAACCTGCTCTCGACGCTGGTCGACCTCGTGGTTCGCAACCAGGGCCGCGGAGCGAAGGACGTCGCACTCTTCGAGGCCGGACTCGTGTCCACCTCGGCAGGTCTGCCTGAGGGCCCCGGGCCGCGTCACCTGCCCGGATACCACCCGAGCGATGACGAGCTCGAGGCGATCTACGCCTCGGTGCCGCACCAGCCCTACCACTACGCGGGCATCATCTCCGGCAATGCGGAGATGCCCGGCGTCTGGGGCAAGGGCCGTAAGGCCGAGGCCACCGACGTCATCGACACCGTCCGTCGGATCGCTGAGACAAACGGCCTCGAGGTCACCGTCGAGGCCGACCAGATCGCTCCGTGGCATCCGGGACGGGCTGCGAAGTTTGTCCTTGCCGACGGTCAGGTGCTTGGCCATGCAGGTGAGCTGCACCCGAAGGTGTGCGAAAACCTCGGCCTGCCGGCGCGGACCGTCGCCTTCGAGATCGACCTCGACGCACTGCTGGCCCAAGACGACCTGCGAGCCTGGGACGGCGCTCTGTCGACCTACCCAGTCTCCCGCCAGGACGTCGCGCTCATCGTCGATGCCGAGCTGCCGACGCAGACTCTGGCCGCGACGCTGCGTGAAGGTGCCGGGGAGGAGCTCGAACTGCTAGAGACCTTCGACCTCTACACCGGTGACCAGCTGCCCGAGGGCAAGAAGTCGCTGGCGTTCCGCCTGACCTTCCGGGCCCCGGATCGTACGCTCAAGGCCGATGAGGCCTCGGCGATGCGTGAAGCGGCGACGAAGCTGGCCGCCGAGCGTCACGGCGCTGAAGTCCGCAGCTGAGAACAGTGCGTCACAGAGCCCGGTCGACCGTTACAGTGGTTCGACCGGGTTCTGTCGTATCCGCGCCGCGCGCCGCGCGCCGCGGCATCGAGCCCGAGAGCGACCGACCACGCGGCGGTGTGAATCCGCATCGCGCGCCACGACAACTGACCACCCGCAGTCGACCAAGAAAGTGGAGTCCCGACCATGTCCGAGAAGCTGCCTTACGGAACAAACATGCCGACCACCGACGGAACCTCTGAAGCGACCGCGGTTCCGTCCGAGACGATCGCGCTCATCACCGGCGGCGCCCGCGGAATCGGGCGTCATCTGTCCGAGGCGTTTGCGAAGGCTGGCTATGACGTGATCGTCACGGCCACCTCGGCGGAGAAGGCGGAAGCTGCTGCTGATGAGATCGCTGAGGCGACCGGGGGAGCGGTGACCGGTGTCGGTCTGCGCACTGATGACATCACCGCGGTGAACCAGCTGCGTGACTCTGTCGCCGAGCTCGAGAAATCGACGGGGAAGCGTCTGCAGGTGCTCATCAACAATGCCGGGCGCATCGAGTCGACCGAGGGGCCGTTGTGGGACGCCGATCCGGAGAGCCTCAAGGACGTCGTCGACGCGAACGTGCTCGGCGTCGCGCTCATGATCAACGTCTTTGCACCCGTATTGATGGCGGGCGCCCAGGCGACCGGCCGTCTCAGCCGCATCATCGACCTCAACTCGGGATCGGGGGCGAAGGGCACGCCGGCGTATGCAGTGTACTCGGCGTCGAAGGCAGCACTGTTCCGCATCGCCGACTCGGTCGTTCACTTCGGGCATGACAAGGGACTGCGTATCTTCGAGATGGCGCCGGGCGTCGTCGAGACAGCCATGACGAAGTCGATGCCCGTCCACGATTTCCGCCAGGGTGACGACTGGACCTCAACCGAGCAGGTCACCGGACTCGCGCTGGCTCTCGCATCGGGAACCTTGGACGCGTTCACTGGGCGATACGTCCGTGCCGGTGCGGATACGGAGGAGTCACTCCTCGTCGAGGCAGCCGATGGCCTGTCGGACACGACTCGACGGCTTGTGCTCGGCTGAGGCACTCATAGCTACGTCGTCGATTGCCGGTAATGAACGGACCGGGAATCCTCAGACAACTACACATTCTGCGCTCAAATATGGTTAGTCTTGAGCCAAGGTGAGGCCAGGACTGAAGACAACTCAAAGGAGAGTCGAGTTTATGATTATTGGGGCGTACGGACTGTTCTGGGAACAAGGGTTAGTTGAATGGGACGCTCGACCTTGGCGACTTCTAGGACGGCGAGGTCTGAACTCGGGAAGTCTCCGGATTGTTGATTTCAGGAGAGCGCGAGGTGTCTACATTCTTTATAACGACGTCAATGTCTACTATGTGGGGCTCGCAGTTGGAGCCAACGGTATTGGAAGTCGAATCCGCGACCATCTCGATGATGAGCATTCTCAATTGTGGAACCGGTTCTCCTGGTTTACCTTTGATTCTCCTGATGGCGAAGGAGCTATCGGTGACGACGGCGTAGAAACTGTGACTCAAACCTACAACGGAGTGGAGAATCTTGATACCAAAGATTTGATTCGCGATCTGGAGGCACTGCTACAGCAGGCGATGCAACCCCTGGCGAACAAAGCGATGACCAAGTTTGCTGATGGCGAAGAATGGTATCAAGTCGCCAGCCGTGTTCCTGAAGTCCTGTTGTTCGAACACTTGGCTCCACGGCTTCGACCGCGTCTCTGAAGAAAGCGAGTGTCTCATGGCCGACATTGACAGCGCCTTCCCCGAAGTCAGTTCCGACACGATAGATTTCGCTAAGAGTAAGTGTCTACTAGTTCTCCGGGACGATTTGACCCCTGGACGAGTCCGTCGGTATTACGACGCTAATACAAATTACGCTGGTTCCACCTTTGCTGGTCTTGAGCCAAATGTCTCGGACACAATCACTGCGACCGATCTGTTGGCGGTAACCACGCTGTCAGTTGACATTCCGGTACTAGCAGTGCGGCGAATTCTTGAAGACGAAGCCACCCAGAACGAACTCCGTGTTGCACTTGGGTCTCTCCCCACCTGTTCGCTTGAGGACACAGTTGAGCACGACTTTCCAGCAATGCAAGTATTTTACGACTTGGTCAAGTCGCTGCTGGCAAGAGCGGATACCAAAAGTTCGAATGCATGGGTGACAGCTAGCAAGATCACTGCACGAAAACGGCCAGGCTTGTTTCCGGTGCGAGATAACGTCGTGTGCAAGTTGCTGGGAATCGATCGTCTTGGTGATCGTGCGAAGGACTGGATTGTATTCCGTGAGTTGATGCGGGATAAGGAAGTACGTGCGGCTCTGACTGCCACAGTGTCAAAGGCAGAAGCTTTGAAGGACGAGCGGGTAGTTAGGTTTGACGTTCAACCGCTGAGGCAATTGGACGTAGCCCTCTGGACAGCCGAATCAAAATAGTCGGCTCGGGCTTCGCCGGTGAAGCGGGTAGAGCCCTCGTCGTGAAGGCTTAAATACCGACTATTTCAATGGTGGCTCTTGCCAAAGTGACCTATTGTGGCTTCCGTCGGCGGTTGCGGAGAATCGGAATCATCAGAACGAGTGCGCCGATGATGGGCAGCAGTGCCCAAAGCGGGTACCGGCCGCTGTTCGGGTCGGCCAGGAAAGCCACGTTCACGATCAGCCCGATGCCGAGAAGAATCCACCCAGTCAATTTCAAAGCTGTGAACACCGACGTCCTCCTGTCTCATTGGGTGTGATCGTGAGCGACGCTACCAGCTGCGCTTGTCTGTGGAATACGATTATTCCTGCCTCACATCCACGACGCACGGACGTCTGGATTCGATGAGGTGCCAGAGCTGCGTATGAGGAGGCAGGCGTGATCCGGACTCTGCTCATCGACAATGCCGATTCGTTCACGCTCAATCTTTTTCACCTCCTCGCCGAGGTGAACGAATGTGCGCCGACGCTTGTGCCCAATGATTGGACCGAGTTCGAACTGAGCGTCCTCGACGAATTCGACAATGTTGTCATCTCGCCTGGGCCAGGAACACCAGAAAGATCGGCAGACTTCGGCATTTGCGCCGAGGTGATCGAGCATTCCACGATCCCGGTACTTGGCGTATGCCTCGGCCATCAAGGCATCGCTCATGTGCACGGGGGAGCCGTGGTGCACTCTCCGGAGCCTAGACACGGTCGGGTCTCGGCGATCCGGCATACCGAGACCGAGTTGTTCGCCGGGATCCCCTCGCCGTTTTCGGCGGTGCGGTACCACTCCCTCGCAGTGACCGACTTGCCCGATTGTTTGGAGGCAACAGCGTGGTCCGAAGACGGAGTCATCCAAGCGCTCCGGCATCGGTCCAGGCCACAATGGGGAGTCCAGTTCCATCCGGAATCGATCGCCTCCGATGAGGCTCGGACCCTGCTGCGGAAATTCGCCGAGCTTACTGCGGCATGGAACCGGGGGACTGAGCATCAGGATGACGGTTCGGTCAATGAGGCGTGGGATGGCGAGGAGATTGTCTCGAAATCTGACCTCCTTGCAGGGACGTGCGCAGCGCTCAATCGGTCCGAAGCGACTCCCCACCCTGCTGACGATCGGCACCACTACATTCTCGACACCGATGTTCTCCCTCAGACATTCACCGACGAACGTCTCTTCGCCGAGCTCTTCGGTGACGAACCTGAGGCAGTTTGGCTCGACGGAAATTTACCTGGCAATGACTCGTCCCGGTTCTCGATCATGGGTGCGCCGTCCGGTCCGCTGAGCAAAGTAGCGACTGCCTCTGTGTCGGAAGGGACTGTCGAAGTCCGATCGGCCAGTGGCGAATCAAAGAGCTTCATTCAGTCGTCCGGATTCTTCGACTGGCTCGATATCGAGCTCGCTAGCACGACTGTCTCAGTGTCAGGCACAGAGGATGAACCGCCCAGCGCAGGATCCGAAACCCCCGACATACGTGCGGACAACCACGATCTGCCGTTCGATTTCCATCTTGGGTGGGTCGGCTATCTCGGCTACGAGCTCAAGACCGAGGTCGGCTCGCCGAACCAGCGCGAATCCGACCTGCCTGACGCCGTCATGATGTTCCTCGACCGCGCCCTCATCATCGACCACGAGACCGAGCGCATTCACCTTTTAGTGCTGCGTCGTGACGACGACCCCGCAGGCCGCGCGACAAACCAGGAATGGCTCGACTACACACGCACGCGGATCGCATCGATCCCCACCGATGAGGTCACTGGCGCTCATCAGCCGAGCACCGCCTCGGCGAAGGCGGACATCACAAACCCGGCGAAACGCCGCGATCCAAACCTCGTGGCACGGAACAGTCGGCACGAGTACCTCGACCTCATCGACCAAGTGCAAGAGAAGATCACCGATGGCGAGACTTACGAAGTCTGTCTGACGAACATGCTCGAGGGCACCGTCGATCCGCATGCGTCACCACTGGAGATGTATCTGCGGCTGCGTGAGGACAATCCGACGTCGTTTGGGGCGTTCATCCGCACGCGAGAGGCGGTGATTCTCAGCACCTCACCTGAGCGGTTTCTGCGGATTGGCGCAGACGGCCGGGTGGAGTCGAAGCCGATCAAGGGCACTCGTCCCAGGGGAGCGACACCGGCCGAGGATGAAGCGATCAAGGCTGAGCTGGCCGCTTCGGTGAAGGATCGGTCGGAAAATCTCATGATCGTCGATCTCGTGCGGCACGACCTCGGACGCACGGCCGAGCTGGGATCGGTGCAGGTGGACACGTTGTTCGGGATCGAGTCGTATGCGACGGTGCATCAGATGGTCTCGACGGTGAGTTCACGCTTGGCCGAGGATGCTAGCCCGGTGGCGTGTGTGCGGGCGGCGTTCCCACCAGGGTCGATGACTGGGGCGCCGAAGCTGCGGACGATGACGACCATCGAAGAGCTCGAGGCCGGCCCGCGTGGGGTGTACAGCGGAGCAGTCGGGTATTTCTCGCTCGGCGGTGCCGTCGATCTCAGCGTCGTCATCCGCACGCTCGTCGTTCAGGGTGAGACTCTGAGTTACGGGGTCGGCGGAGCGATCGTCGCACTCTCGGATTCCGAGGAGGAGTACGAGGAGACAGTGGTGAAGGCGGCTCCGGTGCTGAGGTTGCTCGGTGGAGTGGAGTTCCCCGGCGAGGTTGTCGTTCATGCGAACGCCCCGTCCGAACTGAGGACACATATCCATTCGACTGAGCAGATAGGCGATGCTGACGTCCACACCATGATCCCCGCCGAGGAGGCCGGACCGACCGATACCGCTGTGGCCGAATACTCGGGTGGAGTTGAGCGATGAACGTGTGGCTGTGGAATCAACAGGATCACCGTTTCGAGGAGCCTACGACGGATATCAGCTCATCGAAGCTGATGGCCGCCGATTCGTGGCTTGTTGAAGACGGGCGGGTACGAGCGTTCGACCTCCATCGGACACGGTTCGGTGATGCTGCTGCGCAGGTGGGGATGGGTGATGCGATCACCGACGAATTTTGGGCGGCAGTGGTCGAGAAGATCTCGGCGAAGGGGGAGTGGTTTCCGCGCGTAGATGTCCTCGACGTTTCTCCTGACGCCGAACGTGAGTTGGCATTCCGGTTGCGACCAGCACCGACTCGGACGCAGGAGTTGAAGGTTCTCATCCCGCCATATTCCGACCCGCGAATCACTCCGAATCGGAAAGGCCCGGACATCGCTTTGCTTGAGCGTGTGCGGGAGGAAGCCGGTGAGCAGTACAGCTGTGACGAGGTATTGCTCATCAACGGGGACGGGTACGTCATCGAGGGAGCGACGACGAGCCTGCTGTGGTGGGATGAAGAGACGCTCTGTGCACAGGACCCGGAGTTAGGCGCACTGCCGGGAGTCACCTCGGCGGTGATCCTCGAGGAGGCCCGCGCTCGGTCGGTTCCGATCGAGTTGCGGCGAGTGCGGCCCGAGGAGCTTATGGAGCACGAAGCATGGCTCGTCAACGCGCTCCACGGGATTCGGCGAGTGAGCGAACTCGTTGACGGGCGTGACCTTCACGACAGCGTGCAGCGCGGCGATGAGCCGAATCAGATTTGGGCTGGGCATAGAGGCGGGCCCCATGCGGATGCGGTCCGGCTCGGCCGTTGGCGTGAATGGTTGGAAACGATTAGGGTCGCTCCGGGCATGTGAAGGCTCCGGGCGATGTAGTTGGTCAGCTTGCGGAACCCGAGTGCGGAGCCGCGCAGGTGTTCGAGCCGTCCGTTGAGCGCCTCGGTCGGCCCGTTGCTGGTGCCGGGTCGTTCGAAGTAGGCGAGCTGGTAGACGCCCCAGGCCGCCTCGACCTCGACGTGAGCGTCATCAACGAACAGCGCGCGTAGCCTGTCGCTCTGCTTGTCGGTGAGCAGGTCCGCGCCGGTGTGCAGCGTGCGCCGCGACTTGTAGAGCGGGTCGTCCCTGAACCCACGGTGCCCGTGGATCGCGGGTTGGACCCGGCGCCGGCACCTGTCGAGGGCGTCACCGGCCAGGCGCACGACGTGGAAGGGATCCATCACCGTGACCGCGTCCGGGATCTCCTCTGCAGCGGCGGTCTTGAACCCGGTGAAGCCGTCCATCGCGACCACCTCGACCGCGTCACGGAAGGCGTCGTCGCGGTCGGCGAGCCAGGTCTTGAACGCCGCCTTCGACCGGCCCTCGACCATGTCCAGCAGCCTTGCTGGGCCGGCGCCATCGCGGACCGGGGTGAGGTTGATGATCACGGTGACGTACTTGTCGCCACGCCTGGTGTGGCGCCAGACGTGCTCATCGACGCCAATGACCTTCACGCCCTCAAACCGCGTGGGTCGTTGATCAGCAGCCGCTTGCCTTCAGCCGGGACCGCGTTGGTGGCGGTGTCCCCCATTCTCGGCATTTGCGCAGGTCAGCGGCTCGTTCGCCCAGGGGAAGCATCAAGCGATAGACGCAAAGCCGACGTGATTAGGTCGTCGGTTCGATTCCGACAGGCGGCTCCGGCGAACAGCCCCTGACCTGCGGAAACGCAGGGCAGGGGCTGTTCGGTTCTGGTGGTTGCGCGATGCGCTGGCCTCACGGCTCTGCCCGACACCGACGTCGCTCTCCTCTGCGACGGACCCCTCGCGGGCTGAGCGCTCGCGGCCGCCATCCTGTCCGTGTGCCGATAGGCCTCGCACCGCTCGGCAACGCAGCATGGCGTTGCGTCGCGACCTGGCGACGGGCTCGGCGGGGCGCGATCGTCTCGTGCGTTGGCGGACTACGGGAGCTTGGACGCGAGGACGTCGGCAGCCAGGATCTCGGGTGCTGCGCTGAGGAGGTGCTGGTTGGCCATCAGGGCTGCGACGATGGCGCCGTTGGCGTGGGCGTCGCGAGCGGCCTCGTCGGGGAATGCATCGAAGATCCAGAAGGTGTCGGCGTCGGTCCTGACCGCGAACCAGACAATCGTTCCTACTTCTTCGTTGGCGAGTGCGACAGCGCCGGCGAGCAGATCGGCGACCGCGTCGTGCTGTCCATCGGCCGCGACGATCTTGGCGACGAAGGCATACGGAAGTGATGCGGGTGTTGACATGAGGGACTCTCCTTGAAGTCGTGTTTCTTCGTGTGACGAGTTCAGCTTATGACGAGCGAGGGTCGGTGGGTAGTGGCGTATACGGCAGTATTGCTATTGTTTACGTCATGCGTATTGGACTGATCGCGATTGACGGCTGCTTCGGTTCGGCTATCGCGTCGATCATCGACATCGTGCGGGTGGCCGACGGAGCCCGCGGCGATGTCGACCCGCGGATCGACCCGATCGAACTCGCTATCCTCGGACCGAAACGGCGAGTGGCCACGACGGCATCGATGACCCTGTCGGTGGACCACCCACTGTCGGAGTCCGCAGAGTTCGACGTGGTCATCGTCCCTGCGCTTGGAACCCTTACGGCCGCCGCTACCAACGACGCCCTCCAGAGCCGAGATGCTCGTTCGGTCATCGCCTCGCTCGGGCGCCTCGACGAGGCGACCACCCGGATCGCCGCGGCGTGCACCGGCGTGTTCGCTGTCGCCGAGACCGGACGGATGCATCATCGGCGGGCGACGACCAGCTGGTTCCTGGGGCCGGAGTTCCTGAAGCGCTATCCGACCGTCGCCCTCGATCTCGACACCATGGTCGTGGCCGACGGGAACCTCGTCACCGCCGGCGCCGCGTTCGCCCACATCGACCTCGCGCTCTCACTCGTGCGATCGATCAGCCCCGACCTGGCCCAACACGTCGCCAAGCTCCTCATCATCGACGAGCGCCCGTCGCAGGCGGCCTTCGTCGCCTACGAACATCTCCGGCACGAGGACCCGATCGTCGTTGAGTTCGAACGCTTCGTGCGCGCCCGCCTGGACGAACCGTTCAACGTCGCCTTCGTCGCGCAGTCGCTCGGCACCAGCCGGCGCACACTCGAACGACGAGTCCGTGCGGCGCTCAACCTCACTCCGCTCGGCTTCGTCCAACGGCTTCGCATCGAACGAGCTCGGCACCTCTCAGCAACCACGGACCTCACCTCCGCCGAGATCGCGCTACGGGTCGGCTACGCGAACGCCGAGACTCTGCGCTCCCTCCTGCGTAGGGAGCGACGCCGTTCCTGACCTATCGCCATGCCTGTAGCCGGTGTGCTAGTGCTCGACTGGAACCACCTCTCAGCACGTCGCGTAGCCGCTCCTGCGTCGCCCCTGGACGACCCACTCGACACGCCCGCAGCACAGGCCATGTGACGTGTCCCGGCTTCCGGAACGGTCGGGGTCGGGTGGCTGTGATGTCGCTGCGTTCTCGTCGAGAGGATCAGCAGACCCGATCAGAGTCGATTGGGATAAAACGCGAAGGAGGTCAGGTCAGGGCGGCCGAAGCCGGCCGGCGGGGCAGCGTCGGACACTCCATTTGAAGGCGCACCGTTCTTGACCGATGCGTTTTGGCTCGTGGCGATCACCGTTCCGATCGTCGCAGTCTCCGATGTTCAATGCCGAATGGTTACAGGCTCGTCCGCCATTATCCACTCGACGATTGCGGAAACATGAGCATCGACCGAGTCGAGGGCCGGTAGGGGAGCGGTCTCCGGTGGGACGAGCAGGCCGATCTCCGTGCACGACAGGGCCACAGCGTCAGCGCCACGAGCCTTGAGGTCGTTCATGATCTCGACATAGCGAGCGCCCGATTTGTCCGTGAAGATGCCTTGGGTGAGCTCATCCCAGATGATCTGGTCGACCTCAAGGCACGTCTCCTCATCGGGTACCAGAGTCTTGATACCCTGCGCTTCGAGCCGGCCCGTGTAGAAATCCTCCAGCATGGTCCATCGGGTGCCCAGAACGGCCAAAGTTGAGTATCCCTGTCGCTTCGCCATCGTCGCGATCGAATCGACCATGTGAATGAAAGGCGCATCGACTGAGGCCTCGATCGCCGGGGCGCACTTATGCATGAGATTGGTGGCAATCGCGACAGCTTCGGCGCCGCCATCGACTAAACGCTTCGCCGTCGCCGTCAGGGATGCATCATTACCTGCCCAATCGTTGGCCTCCTGCAGCTCCCGGATGTCCGCGAAGTCGCACGAGTCGAGGAGGATCTGCGCGGAATGATGACCGCCGAGCTTTTTGGCCACGGCATCGTTGATCTTCGTGTAGTACTCGATGCTCGAATGCCAGCTCATTCCACCCAGCAGACCGATCCTGCGCATACTCGAACTCCTCAACTCGGCAATGACTTCAACGCGACTGCTTCCAGTGTGGTGCGCATCATCCACCTCCGGTAGACCCAGTTCCCTCTGCTCTGACATAAGCTGGACTTATGTCTACTGTCTTCGAACAGGCTCTCGACCTCGGCGAGCCCAAACGTCTCCTGATCTTCGGCGCCATCGCCGAATTCGGCAGCATCGGTGGCGCCGCCCGTGAACTCGGCTGGTCCCAACCAGCACTGTCCCAGCACATGACTGCGCTGGAGAAGGACCTCGGGGTCACCCTCTTCGACCGCACCCCGCGAGGCATCCGCCTCACCACCGCCGGCCAACTTGCCCGCATACGCGCCAACGAGGTGGCCGCCTCGGTGACGGGGTTGCGCAGTGACCTGGCGAAAGCCTTCGGACTCGGTGGACGCAATGTCCGCCTTGCAGGCTTTCCCAGCTTCGTCATCGGTCCACTGGCCGCGGCGCTCGGCAGGCTCGAAGCCAATGCGGGCACAAGTACGGACTCACCGCTTCACCATTCGTACGAAGTCTCCGAGGCCGAACCGCCCGAAGCGCTGCGTCTGCTCGATGACGGTGACATCGACATTGCCTTTCTCTTCCATCACGAAGACGAAGTCCCGCCCGAGCTGGCCGGACACATGACCGTCGACCTCGGCGCCGATCATCTCGACTTGCTCGTGCCCGAACGCTGGAATCGTGCCGGGCAGATCCAACACCTCAACGATGTTGCCGAACTGCCGTGGATCATGGGATGCGTGCGGTGCCGATCTACTGCCGAACGCCTCTGCCGCACCGCTGGTTTCGAACCCCGGACCCGGCACATCACCGATAACCCGGGCGCCATCCAGTCCCTCGTCTCCAATGGACTCGGTGTCGCGCTGCTGCCCCGCAGCGCCCGCCGCTACTCCCAGATCCCCGGCATCGACCCGATCGCCCTTGCCGAGGCCGGTGCCCGCAGAGTCACGGCGATGATCCCCGATGGACTGGCAGCCACCTCCGAAGTCGTCGACCTGATCGATGCGCTGCGGGCTGCCGACGTCACCGGCGGTGGGGCAGACGCTGCGACCAGCACCCAAGCAGAAGCATCAGCGACCGGTACTACCGCCACCAGCACCTTGACCGACGGCTACAGTGACTCCTGATGAGTACGTTCACCAAAGTCCTCGATAGGTGGCTGACGGTCACCACGGCCGCGGCGATCATCGTGATGATGCTCCACACCGTCACCCACGCCCTGGCCCGGTCGATCTTCCACGCCCCGATCTACGGCACCAACGAGATCGTCGAATACTGGTACCTGCCCATCGTCGCGCTGCTCGGCATCCCGGCCGCGCAGCTGCAGAAGGAACACATCACCGTGACCATGGCCATCGAGCGTGCGAAGCCGGCCACCGCCGCTCTCTTCACCGTGTTCGCGTGCATCCTCGGTGCCCTCGTGTCCGCGGCCTTCGCCTGGTTCGGGCTGATGAAAGCCCTGGAGAACACGGCGATCGGATCAACCGCCGACGTCTCCGCCGTCATCACCTGGCCCGTGTACTACCTCGTGCCGATCGTATTCGTCCTCCTCGTCGTGCTCTATATTCTCGATGCCGTCGCCATCCTCCGCCGCCGGCGCACCGAAACAGGGGAGGAGCAGTGAACGCCAACACCGACCTCACCGGTGCATCCCTACCGCCAGAAGACTCAAACACATCGAACTTCACCGGCGCCACCACCCAGAAACCAACGACAGCGCTCCTCCCAAGTGGCTCCCGCCGCGATCGCCCCGGCGCTCTCGCCCTGACCATCGGATTCGGGCTTGTCGCCGTCTGCCTCGTCGGTCTCTTCACCAGCCCGAGCGCGGCCATCGGGGGAGCCTGGTGCATCGGAATGATGCTCGTCCTCCTCTTCCTCTCCGTACCGGTGGCCATTGCATTGTCCGTGCCGTCGATCATCGGCGTCTACGCGGTGTCCGGCATCCCGGCGACGATGAACATCCTCTCCACCGCCCCGTTCAGCGCCGTCTCCGATTGGTCGATGAGCGTGCTGCCCATGTTCATCTTCATGGGCATGGTGCTCACCCAATCAGGACTCTCCGGCAAGGTCTACCGCGTCGCCGACCACTGGTTCTCCTGGTTGCCCGGAGGAATCGGCATCGGCACCACCTTTGCCGGGGCAGGACTGTCCGCGGTCACCGGCTCGACCATCGGCATGACTTACGCTCTCGGCCGGGCAGGCATCCCCGAAATGCTCAAAGCCGGCTACGACCGCCGCATGGCCGTCGGCACGATCATGGTCTCTGGCATGACCGGCAACCTCATCCCACCGTCGATCCTCATGGTCGTCTACGCCGGCATCGCCTCCGTCCCCGTCGGCCCCGCCCTCATGGCCGGAGCCGTCCCCGGAATCCTGCTCGCCGTCTGCTTCGCCGTCTTCATCTTCGCCATCGGCGTCATTGCCCCGAAACTCGTCGGCCGCGGCCAGAACGCCCAGACCGCCACTGACGCAACAGACTCAACCGACACCACCCGCCCCACAACCACCTGGCGCGACCGCTTCACCTCCCTGACTAGCGTGTGGGGCTTCGCCGTCATCCTCGTCGTCCTCTTCGGCGGCATGTTCTCCGGCATCTTCACCCCCACCGAGGCCGGAGCCGCCGCCGCACTCTGCTCCCTGCTCCTCTGCTTGTGGGAAAAGCGAAACCAGAATCCGTGGCGAAAGATCGCGGAATCGGCCATGGATACGGTGGCGGCCACCTCGGCGATCTTCTTCATCATGATCGGCGCGACCATGCTCACCAGCCTGCTCGCCATCACCGGACTCGCCCCCATCCTCACCGGCCTCATCACGGACCTCGGACTGTCGCGGATCGGATTCCTGCTCGTCCTCATCGTCCTCTACATCGTCATGGGCATGTTCTTCGACACCCTGTCGATGATGCTGCTGACTATCCCGATCCTCCTGCCCGCCCTCGAGGCGATGGGCGTGAGCCCGCTGTGGTTCGGAGTCTTCGTCGTCCTCCTCGGCGAGTTCGCTATGGTCACCCCGCCGGTCGGCATCATCCCCTACATCGTCCACTCGATCGCGAAGAACCCCGAGGTCAACCTCGGTGCCACGGTCACGCTGCGCGACATCTTCACCTCCCTGCTGTGGTTCTTGCCCGTGGCCGTGGTCTTCCTCATCCTCATGATCACCGTGCCCGGAATGACCGAATGGCTGCCCGACCTCATCAGCCGCACCAGCGGCGGAATGGCCGGATAACCCTCGCCGAGGCGGCCGTGCCCATCCGTGCCATGTGTCGTCTGTGTGGCTGCCGCAGGGTGTGAGCGGACTCATGGTTAGGGTGACCTCATTCAGGCATATGATTGGAGGGAATTCTCAGCTCTCGTTCAAAGGAGTCCCATGAAGCGCATCCGCACGGCAGCACGCCCCGCCAAGGCCATCGCGGCGGTCGCATCCCTGGCACTGTTGGCCGGGTGCGCCGGTTCCGTCGGCGGCGACGGCTCGGGTTCAGGAGACTCCGCGGGGGAGGGCTTCGCCTATGACGCCTCCCAGGATGAGATCGATGAGGCTCTGGCCGATCTTGACCCGGTGACGATCAAGTTCCAGCCTTCGGCGATGTCGGAGAAGTCGATCCTCGCGCCGAACGGACTCGACGTGAAGAAGGCGATCGAGGAACGCTCGGGCGGAAAGATCACCGTCGACATCGTATGGGGCCAGGCGATCGCCAGCTACGCCGACGTCGATGACGCTCTGGCTGATGGGCGAGTCGATCTCGCGTTCACTCTGCCGTCGTACACCCCGGCCGAGTACCCGGCCTTCGACGCGATCGGCACGGCCATGTCGACGTTGCCGTCCTCGCCGGTGGCCAGCGATCTGGCGGCGAACGCGGCTGGCGTGCAGGCTGCGTGGGAGACGCCCGAAGTGCTCGAGGAGTTCGAGAAGAAGAACCTCGTTCCGCTCATCCCGATGCTCGCCGCGGGTGGGTACTCGACGATGTGCTCGAAGCCGATGACCTCGCTTGATGATTGGAAGGGCAAGCAGGTGCGTGTCGGTTCGGCTGCAGCGGGCAAGCAGGTGACCGATCTGGGCGCGACTCCGGTGTCGCTGTCATTCCCCGAGACCTATGAGGCGCTGCAGCGCGGAACCGTTGACTGCGATCTCGGTCAGTTGGCTCCGAACGTCGAGGCCGGCACCTTCGAGGTGGCCCCGAACATCGGTGTCGCCTCGGATGCGGGCATTGCTCGCTCGGCCGGAGCGATCACGGCGGGAAAGAAGTATTCGGACCTGCCGGTGGCTTACCAGCAGGTCATCTTCGACTCGATGTCGACGACGCTTAGCACGATGATGGAGGTCGTCATCGGAGCGAAGGCGCAGGCCGTCGAGCAGGCGAAGGACAACGACGGTTCGGTCGAGCCCTTCGACGATGACGTGCAGAAGCAGATGGCGAAGTACGCGAAGACCCTGTCGGATAAGACGGCGGAGAAGGCAGGCGTCGCCGACGCGCCGAAGACGCTGGGCACCGCTGGTTCGGAGTGGGCGAAGTCCGTGTCCGAGCTCGGCTACGACGACAAGGGCGACTTCGCCTCACTCGATGAGTGGTATCCGGAGGACGCGAACTACGACAAGTTCGGCGACGAGCTGTTCGAGAAAGTCATGGCCGAGCATCGGCCGGGGTAATTAGCCGAGTCTAGAGTTCGGCGACCCGCGCCTCGAGTTTGAGCTGGGCCCGTTCGAATTCGGTCCCTTTGTTCGCGGAGTGTGCAGTTGAGATGAGACTTGGGAATCATGGTCGGCCATCCACGGACAAAAGCGGAATCATTCAGACCTGTCTTTGCAGTCAAATTTTCGCAAGACAAAGCGGATGTGTCGGTTCCTATGGAAACGATGAATGCTGTCGGCGCCCACCAGGGGGGAGAACTCGAATTTGCCACAGTTTCTTCACGATAGCGGAACGTATGACCTATCAGGCGAATAGTTCGGCATTGCTCGGAGCTTGAGTCATCTTGTGGACCCCATGGCCGGGTCTCAACTAAATTTTCGAGTTTGATTCGATCTGTTGATGACTGGTCATAGTTGAAACCAACCTATTTTGGGGCCGTAGAAAGCTACCAGCAGCAGCGCCAAAGCTTCCACGATGGCCACAAGTATTGGAATTACCCAGCCCGCAATGTGCAATCCTCCCGAACGGTCAGAGGAGTACTTTCGATGCCAAGTAGCACTTGCGGACAGAAATAAAGCTACGAACGGTATGGGACTGAATAGGATTGCCGATCCTGCCAGAATTCTCCAGGTCTCGCTATCCGAGCGATGGTGCTCCTTCTCCCGCTCATATCGTTCTCTGAGAAGTCTAATTTGGGTACGTGCGAAGTCCAACATGGCTGCGGGGTAGTCTCTTTTGATTCGCAGCGTGCAGAGAAGTGTCACTGTGGCAAATGACGGAACTGCAACCAGCATTCCGTAGGCGATAGGCGGTATGTAATCCTCTGGTCCAGCGGACGATCTTACAAAGGGCAAAGCAAGGATTATGGACTGTATGGAGACGAGCGTAATTGCAAGCACCGGGAGGAGGACCTGGAAGATTGCTTCCATGACCCTGCCCCGAAGGATTGTCGGTATTGCCTGAGTACTGACAATGATTAGACCTGTTGTGCATAGGCTCGACAACACTGCAAATGCGAACGTAAGCAATCGTTGCTCAATGAGCATCCAGGCAACCCCAGTGCCAACCGCGACAAGTAATGAACCGAAAATTATACTGTTCAAGATCAGTGCTGCACGCGGCCTGTTCCGAGCCATTCCGTGAATTTTCACCTCTGTGGCCCTCAGGGAATCGATTCTTGCCTGTCTAAGTTTCTGAGCGAGTCGTTCCTTGCGGGCTTCTTCTGAAACTATGGTTACTGCATCAGAAGCAAAGATCAGTGCAAGTACCGCCACAAGTGGAATCCCGATGGCTGAGGCAAGGTTCAGGGTCCCCGAGGACGTCGACGATACAATGCTGTCAATTAGCACGTAGGGGACAAGGAATGCCGAGCCGACTGCGATTAAGGTAGCGACGGGTCCCCAGAATTGGCGTTGTGAGACGGCGTCGTCCTTTGTGAATCTCTCAGGGTCGCGAGGAAGTCGTAGGAAGACTTGGACCGCAACGGCGGCAGTGATTAAGAGAGTAACAGCAACCCCTGCGGCTTCAAGATTTGCTGAAGGGTACGGGATTGTGGGCGTCGATGTGCTCGCACTTGTCTTGTTTGAAATCAATGCAAGAAACCACTGGATGGCATATAGCGTTCCAGCTGCCACGCCAACAAATCGGAACGTTGAATACATCGACCGCGAGTACTGATCAATCTCGCTGTCTGGCAATTGAGACTCCACCCGGCTGGGGTTGGTCGATCGCTTTGCTCTACGGCGTCTTTTCAAGATGTATCGCTGTCCCCCTGTCATCCAACCAGTATATACAATGTGACTTGTGCTCTTGCTCGTCCGAGCGTCGAATACCATCAGCTCTGTGAAGTTCTATGAGGCGGACGCTACAGGTTCGACAGCTGCGCGGCTGTCTGCAAAAGTCGAGCGAAAGGTCCGATCCGCGAATGAGCATATGAGAGGAAATGCGGCTAGCGCGCGAGCTGCCGGCGCGGACAACAATCAGCATCACGAGATCTGGAGACGTTGGATTGCCACTTGGCATTAGCGATGTTCACGTCTACTGGTCAGCATGCTCCAATGCAAATTTCCGTTGGGTTGTTCCGGCATCTATTAGGCTGGTCACTGTGTCCAGCTTCGGCCCGCCTCCCGTGGACGGCGGCGCGGACCACACACGACGGAAGGGCTGACGGGTGACGATCCTCTACACCATCGGACTGGGCGTCCTCAGCGCGCTCATCGTCGGATTCCTCGTCCGGCGGATGATGATCACCGGCACCGGGGCCGCCCGCAACACCATCGTCTCTCTCATCATGGGCCTCTCGATCTGGCCGATCACCCTCCAGGCGTACAAACTCCTCGGCATCTCCGAGTCCGATCAGTACCCGAACCTGTCGATGAGCTTCCCGGCGATCATGGTGTTCCTGCTGCTCTTCGCGTGGTTCATCGTCATCCAGATGTTCGTCCTCCTGGCGATCGAACTCATCATGCCCTCGGGTACCCTGAGCTCACTCATCCGCAACGCGCCGAAGATCCCCACCTGGTACCGCCGCGTCAACCGCCTGGCCCAGATCCAGTCGATCCTCATCAAATTCGGCCTCTCCCGCTACCTTCGACCCAGAATCCCCACCCTCCGTGTCTCCCTCCGCGAGATCGCCGCCACCACTCGCGACGCCCTGGCCGCCTCGGGGGTCACGTTCATCAAGCTTGGCCAGTTCATCGCCACCCGCGGTGACATGATCCCGCACGAATTCGTCGAGGAGTTCTCCACCCTCCAGGCCGGGGTGAAGCCCGTTCCCTTCGCCGAGGTGAAGGACCAACTCGAGGCCGAATGGGGCCGTCCCGTCGCCGAGGTGTTCGCCGAGTTCGACGAGAAACCCTTCGCAGGTGCCTCCGTCGCCCAGGTCCACCGCGCCGTTACCTGGGAAGGTCGTGTGGTCGCGGTGAAAGTGCAGCGACCGAAGATCCGCAAACAGGTCCGAGCCGACTGCGATATCGTCCTCACCCTGGCCGACCGGCTCGACCGCACCACCGACTGGGCGAAGAAGATCGGCATCGCGAAGCTCGCACGCAGCTTCGTCGATTCCCTGCAGGGTGAGCTCGACTACCGCGGCGAACTCGCCCACATCGAAGCCCTCCGCCTCGCCGATGAGACCGGTCGGTCGACGACGAAGACCGAGTCAGTCGTTCAAATCCCTCACGTGTACAAGGAGCTCTCCGGCCAGTTCGTCATCGTCATGGACCTTGTCGAAGGTTCCCCTCTGTCCCACGGCGCCGAGGTGGTCGACCACCTCTCCGAAATCGCGCGCAGAGAGATCGCCCAGGACCTCTTCCTCATGGTCGTCCGCCAGGTGCTCGGCAAGGGCATCTTCCACGCCGACCTCCATGCCGGAAACATCGTCGTCTCGAGCGCGGGCCGTGCTGGCCTCGTCGATTTCGGTGCCGTCGGACGCATCGACAAACGCGATCGCAGGGCAATCGCACTGCTGCTCATGGCCTTCGATTCGCAGAACTCACAGGCGGCGACCGCTGCAATCCTCGAACTACTCGGCACGCCGAGTGAGGTGAACCTGCGCGAGCTGCAACGTGAGATCGGACAGATCATGCTCAAGTATGGCGATGGTGCCCCTGGCTCGACCTCAGCGGCGCTGTTCGGCGAGCTCATCGATTTCGTCGTCGACTTCGGATTCCCGATGCCGGCCTCCGTGGCGACGGCGTTCCGTGCCATCAGCACCCTCGAAGGGTCAATCACTCGCCTCGTGCCGGAGCTCAACCTGCTGGCGCTGGTGACTCAGAACGGTAAGACGTTGCTGCGCGAGGTCGGGGGACTGGGAGTCGACCGACACGAGATGACGCTCTACGCTGCTGCGACCGCACCGCAGATCGCCGAGCTGCCCGGCCAGATCTCGCGCATCGCCGGGCATCTGCAGGACGGTACTCTCGACGTCGGCACGAGCGGACTAAACATTTCAACGATCAAGAATCTGCTGGTCTCGACCGTCGAGCAGTTCATTCAAGTGATCGTCTCGACCGCTCTCATCCTCGGCGGAGTGATCCTCATGGCCGCCAACTTCGGGCCGGCGTTGGCACCAGAACTCAAACTATTCACGTACTTTGGCGCCTGGATGCTCCTTGCCGGCAGCGTCATCGCGGCGCTGGTTCTCGCGCCGGCGCTTAGACAGCGCATGACGTGGGAAGGGCTGGGGTAGCCGCCACCGGCTGAGGACTCCCCACCAGTCCTCCGCGTCGATGGCACTTGGGCACCTATTCGGTTGCCACGAAGTGGCCGCCTCCCAGATCCTGAAGTGTCACCTTTTCAGGTCCTTGATCCTCGGGCCAGACAGGGCTGGGAATTTCGCCGGCGATGAGGGCGCGCTCTCGTCGTTGTCCCGGGTCTGCGATCGGGGCGGCATCCATGAGGCGCTGAGTGTACGAATGCTGAGGGTTCTCGAATACCTGTCGTCGCGGGCCCATCTCGACGATCTGCCCGAGGTACATGACGGCAACGCGATGAGCGATACGTTCGACGACTGCCAGATCGTGGCTGACGAAGAGATATGACAGGTCGAGATTCTGCTGCAGTTCGATCATCAGGTTGAGCACCGTAGCGCGCACAGACACGTCGAGCGCGGAAACCGCTTCATCGGCGACGATGAGGCTCGGATTGAGTGTGAGCGCACGAGCGATGCAGATGCGCTGCCGCTGCCCGCCGGAGAACTGGTGCGGGTACTTCCGCATGTCGTCGGCACTGAGCCCGACGAGTTCGAACAGCTCGGCGACACGGTCATCGGGATGGCTGTTCGACGAGGCCCGGTTCAGTCGCAGCGGATCGCCGACGATCTTGCCCACGGTCTTGCGTGGATTCAGACTGGCGAAGGGGTCTTGGAAGATCATCTGGAGATGACGACGGTGCGGCCGCAGACCCTTCGTGCCAAGGTCGGTGATATCAGTGTCGAGCAGTCTGATCGTTCCGCTGTCGGGTTTCTGCAGTCGCATTGCCAGATTCGCCAATGTGGTTTTGCCGCACCCGCTCTCACCCACGAGGGCGAAGGTCTCTGCTTTGCCGACATGGAAGCTGACATCCTCGACGGCGTGGACGCGCATACCGCCAGAAATCGAGAAGCCCTTGATCAGATTTTCGACTTCGAGAATTCTCGCCATCAGGAGACCTCTTCCTTATCGAGATGAAACAGCGCGGGGGAGTCGGTGCCGTTCATCGAGCCCAGTTTCGGAACAGCGCTCAAAAGCTTCTTCGTATATGGATGCTGAGGATTGTGGAAGATGTTCTGCACGCTGTCGGTCTCGATCTCATGTGACTTCCGCATGACCAGGACCCGGTCGGCGATCTCGGCCACGACACCCATATCGTGGGTGATGAAGATGATCCCAGCGTCGAGGTCGTCCTTGAGCTCGCGCAGCAGAGCGAGGATCTGTGCTTGGATCGTTACATCCAAAGCGGTCGTCGGCTCATCTGCGATGAGGATTCGTGGTTGGCATGCGAGAGCCATGGCAATGACCACTCGTTGCCTCATTCCGCCTGACATCTGATGGGGATACTGGCGAGCGCGTCGCTTCGGTTCAGGGATGCGCACTTTTTCCATGATTTCGATGACGCCCGTCTTGGCTTCACGGCGAGACATTCCCTTGTGGACCCGGAGAACCTCGGCGAGCTGATTGCCCACCGAATAGACCGGATTTAGCGAAGTCAACGGCTCCTGGAAGATCATCGAGATGTCATTGCCGCGGATAGTGCGCATCGTCCTTTCCGCCGCAGTGCGCAGATCGACGGTGTCACCGTTTGCTCGAGAGAACCTCATCTGGCCGTCGGTGACCTTTCCCGATGACGACAGCTCGACGAGACGCATGATGGCAAGGGACGTGACCGACTTACCCGATCCTGATTCACCGACGATGGCTAGGACCTCTCCAGCACTGACGTCGAAGGATATGTCATCGACGGCAATGTTGTCCTGGAACTTCACGGACAAGTTCTTCACGGACAGAATCGGTGTATCACCCCCGCCGTGTTCGTGTGTGGCTCCGATGGAATCAGCAGTGAGCGTTGCGGTGTTCATCGTTCACGTCCTTTGGGGTTGAGGGCGTCGTTGAGGCCGTCGCCGGAGAGGCTGACACTGAGGACAGCAAGGAAGATTGCCAAACCGGGGAACGCCACCGGCCACCACGCAGTGAGCATCTGTTCACGGTTGTTGCCGAGGATCAGTCCCCAACTCATCGTGTTCGGATCACCGAGACCAAGGAAGCTCAGCCCTGCCTCAAAGAGCATTGCCTGACCGATGACGAGGGTGGACATGACGACGATCGGCGGCAGAGCGTTGGGCAGGATCGTCTTCATGATGATCCAGAAGTCCCCGGCACCTGCAGCACGATCATTCCTGACATAATCGAGTTCGCGAATCCGCAGGAACTCCGCTCGAGTAATGCGCATCGTCGCGGGCCAACTGACGACTCCGATAGCGATAGTGATGGTCAAGAGGCTCGGACTGAACAGAGTGACGAGGACCATGGCGAGCAGCAGCGGCGGCAGGACCTGGAAGAACTCGGTGATGCGCACAGCGACAGAGTCTGCCCAACCGCGATGGTAACCGGCGAATCCCCCGAGGATGATTCCAATGGTCGTCGATAGGATGGCGGCCACCACACCGACGAGCATGGTGGCTCGTCCGCCGTAGAGGAGTTCAGCGAAGAGATCACGTCCCAAGGCGTCAGTTCCCAGCAGCAGATCGGACTCTCCGGGCGCTTCCATCGGGATGCCGACGATTTCGAACGGATTGTTCGGATAGATCATCGGCCCGAAAGTAATGGCGAGCAGGATGATTGCGAGGAGTGAAAGGCCGACGAGGGCCACCCGGTTGCGCCGGAACAATGTCCACGCCGTCGTCGGACGTTTCCTCTTCTGCGTCGCCGCGGTGGGCGGCTCTTCGGGCTGGTCTTGACCGGTGCCCGGCAATGACATGATGTCGGTCATTGTGGCCCTCCTGAGATAGCGATTCTGGGATCGATGATGCGGTAGGCCACATCTGTGACCAGATTGGCGATGATGACGAGCACGGAGCTGGCCAGGAGGATCCCGAGAATCACGGGCGTGTCTCTGCGGAGGATCGATTCGAGCAGGAGTGAACCGAGTCCCGGCCAATTGAATACGACCTCGATGAGTACCACGCTCGAAAGCAGCGCACCGACATGGAGTCCGAGCAGAGTGACGACTGGCAGCACAGCATTACGCAGCGCATGCTTGAAGATGACGACTTTGCCTCCCAATCCTTTTGCCCAGGCCGTGCGGATGTAGTCGGAGTCGAGGACCTCGAGCATGCTCGTGCGTGCCGTGCGGCTGTAGAGCGCCACATAGATGAGTGCCAAAGCAGTGGCCGGGAGGACAAGATGCATCGTCGTATCCCACATCTGCGGAAGGGTATGCGGGGAGACAATGATCGAGTTCATTCCCTGGATCGGGAAGATGGGAATGGCGATCGACAATGCCAGGAGCAGGAGCACTGACGTCCAGAACACCGGAGCGGCAAAGCCGACGAGGGCGATGACCGTGACGAAGTAACTGAGAATCCCTTGTGGTTTGATCGCGGCGACGACTCCGAGCAGCGTGCCGATGATGAGTCCAGCGAGCATTCCGGTTCCGGCGAGGAGAACCGTGGGGTACAGCCGCTCACCGATGAGAGCCGTGACGTCCTGGCCGAAGTAGAACGAATAGCCGAGGTCGAAATGGGCGATCTGGACCAGGTAGTGCCAGAGCTGAACGATGAGCGGATCGTTGAGCCCGTAGGCTTCTCTGATCGATTCGAGCTGTTCGGGAGTCGTGCCGCCGGATTCGCCGGCGATGACGGTGGCAGGATCGCCCGGAGCGAGGTGAATGAGGATGAAGTTGAAGATGATGACTGCGAGCAGGAGGAGGACAGCCTGGGCGATACGGGAGGCAATCGAGCGGCCTCTGGCCAGCGCCATGCTCCTGCGTCCCTTGAGCTTGATCTTCGGTGGGGCGGTCAATGACATGGTCAACCTTCTATCGAGGTGTCGAGCAGCGGCGACATGATGCCGAACGGGCCATTGGGTGGATTCTTCACAGCGTTCGAATAGATGTTGCGGTACGTCTGATTCTCAAGTGGAAGCACGGGAAGCTCATCGGTGAGAATCTTCTGGACCTTCGAATAGTCGTCTTTGCGTGTCTTTTCGTCAGGCGCGGCGGCGGCCTTCTTGAATAGCCGGTCGACGTCCTTATTGCAGTACTGGGACATGTTCGCCCACAGAACACCCTTCTTGATGTTGCTGCACACGTAAGTGCGTTCGACTCCGACTGCCGGGTCGCCCCAGTTCCAGACATTGTCGAGCGTCATATCGTAGTCGTAGTTGGACACACGACTGCCCCACGTCGGTTCGTCTGCGGAACTGCGGATTCTGACGATGACTCCGACTTCTTTGAGATTTGCTTTGATGGTCTCGGCCACACTCGACGCCATCTCGGCGCTTCCAGGAAGGTAATCGAGCTGGATGGTGAATCGCTTGTCGTTTTTGTCGAGCGGGTATCCGGCGTCGTCGAGTAGGTCCGCTGCTTTGTCGAGATCGCGGTCATAGCGCGGCATCGATTCATCGAAGTAGGGGCTGCCGCTGGCGATCGGACTCGTTGCAGGCTCGAACTGTCCGCGGTGGAGTTTGTTGGTGAGATAGTCACGATCGATCGCGTAGGCGATCGCCTGCCTCACCCGCTTGTCGGAGACATACGTGCTCTTCACATTGAACCCGAGCCAGGAGATCGAGCCGATGCCCTCGTACCCCTTGTCCGCGACCGTGATGTCATCGACGTTCCCCAGGCGGGAGAGAACAGATGGGGTGTTCGTGACCATCATGTCGACCTCGCCCTTCTCCGTAGCCAGGGCAAGAGTGTTCTCATCGCCGATGATCTCGAAGAGCACCTGTCTGGGTGCATCGTCGTTGGGCAGGAAGAAGTTATCGACCTTGTCGAGCACGATGCGTTTGCCTTCGATATTGCTGGACAACCGGTAGGGGCCCGAGCCGACCACATCGTGCGCGTTCTGCGGATGGTCGGCCACCGTGTCATCGCTGCCGTAGACGTGCTTGGGGATGATGGGAAGGAATGGCGGGCTCATCGCCATCATCAGCGCGGGATGCCGTCGGGACATCTTGATCACCACGGTGTGTTCATCGGGGGTCTCGACCTTTGTGACTGGTCCGAAGAGGTTGGCGCCGAACGGGTGTTCCTTCTTCACCACACCGAGCGAAAACGCCACATCCTCGGAAGTGATGGGCTGTCCATCGTGGAATTTCGCATTCTCGACCAGATGGAGGGTCATCGTCTTCCCATCAGCTGATTCCTTCCAGGACTTCGCGAGATACGGCTCGGGTTCGAGCTTGTCGTTGAGTCGAATCGGGCTGGCGAACAGCTGCGTACCAGGGGTGGCTGTCGCCAGCCCGGATTGGACAGCAGGATTGAGGACACGTGGTGCCGACCGGGTGCCGAAGATGAAGGTGTCATCGCTGGTGCCGACCAGTGCTGACGGCGCGGCGCAGCCGCTCGCCGTGAGTGTCAGCGCTGCGGCGATCGCCAAGGCCGGCGTGATCCTGCGGGCCGTCGGACGCCGTCGCGGTCTGTCCGCGTGGTTCCTTCTCCGGATGAACTTCATTGTTCCCTTTCTCACGGTTGTCAGCGGCTATTCGCCGACCTGTCCGTGAAGTGCTCGTGCCAATTCGTTCACTGGTGCGGGAGTTTCGGTATGGCTGCCGACGGCTATGAGGACGAGGTGCCCGGGTTCCGTCGAGTCGGCGCCGCCAGAGGCGACCTCATCGGTCGCGCATCGCGTACCGTCGTATTGGATGAGGAATCGGCGTCCTGTGTGCCGGCTGTCGGGAAAGATTCCCTTGGCGCGGACGAAAGTCTCCGGAAGTCTCTGCACCAGTGCACAGAGTCCGTCCGGATCGATTGCCGAAGCGGTCGTGATCGTCCACGAACTGTGGTCCTGTCCGGCATGGTCAGAGGCAGACGCATGCTTGGAAACCGTTGGATCCTCCGCTGGGCCTTTCCGCTGCTGCGTCGGCTCTCCAGGCAGGAGTTCACTGCGGTCGATGACTGCGGCATCGATTCCAGGCTGAGAGGTCAGCCATTCCGTGACTTCTTGCACCCTCTGGTCGTCGACGAGGTCGGTCTTCGTCAGCAGCAGCCTGTCGGCGCCACGCAATTGTGAAAGCACTGTTTCGCCCACCCATTTGCGGTTGACGTCCCGGCGAATCGACGTGACATCCGCACAGACGACGACGCCGCCCCTGGAGAAACCTGGATGATCTCCCCAGCGTGCTACGACATCAGGTTGGCCTACTCCACTGACTTCGACGAATACAGATGTCGCCGGGGGAGTCGCGGACTTGATTGCCTCGATAGCTGCAGCCATTCCATCTGAGAGATCGCAGCAGATGCAACCGTTGGAGATCTCCACCATTCGGCCGTCTCTGGAACCGACGATCTGGGCGTCGATATTGACGGTGCCGAAGTCATTGACGATGACGGCTGTGCGCTCGCCGTCACGCCGATCAAGGATCTCGTTGAGGAGGGTCGTCTTCCCCGCACCGAGGTAGCCTCCGATCACTGTCAACTCGGTCACGGGTTCACCTGACCGCCGAGAAATGTCGACCGGCAACGACGGTGCCGCGGACCGTGATCTCACGCAGTTCTGATGGTGAGCATTCGTATGGATCTCGATCGAGGATTGCGAAGTCCGCGAACTTACCTGATTCCAACGTGCCGACGAGGTGGTCGAGCTTGAGCATGTAGGCTGCACCGATCGTCACAGCGTCAAGAGCATCGGGCACGCTGATTCGTTCGTGTTCGCCGAGGATCCTGCCGCTGGGCGTGGCACGTTCGGCTGCGTAGGACGCCGTCGCCAAGGGATCAAGTGGAGTGATAGGTGTATCGCAGTGGAACGAGATCGGCACTCCGATGCGCAGCGCGGTGGCCGCGGCATCCATCCGCTCGGCACGGTCGGGTCCGAGGATGAGATCGCGGTGCTGGTCGCCCCAGTACCAGATGTGGTTCGAGAAGATGTTCGCACACATGCCCAGTGCCTTCATCCGGCGATACTGCGCAGGTGTGGACAACTGGCTGTGTGTGACCGTGTGGCGGTGGTCCCAACGTGGAACCTCCCGCAGTACTTGTTCGACGGTGTCGAGGTAGAGCTCGGTCGCCTCGTCGCCATTGCAGTGGACATGCACGAGTGCACCGGCCGCGTGATAAGCGCGGAACGCTGTGTAGAACTGTTCGGGGGAGGACAGCCAGATGCCGTTGTCGTCACCGGAGATGTAGCCGGGATCTTGGAGTCGCGCGGTGAAGCCCTGGATGGATCCATCGAGGAAGAGCTTGACCCCGCCGAGGCGGACCTTGTCGGTGCTCGTCGTCGCCAACTCCGCGACTCGCTCGGCTTCGTCGGCGGCGTCTCCGTTGCCGCCCATCCCACCCCCGCGGTGGAACAGGGACAGCCGAACTGGATATGACTCATCATCGATGATGTCGCGATGTGCCTCGAGATCTCTTGTGAGCACGAACGGATTTCCGAGGTCGGCAGCTGTTGTGACGCCGTGGTTGCAGGCGTCGGCTCCGAAATTCCGTAATGCGGACGCGCTGAATTCTCCACCCAGAACTGACGTGGCGCTCTTAACGAGAGCGATCGCCGGCGGCTCCTGCAGCTCACCTGTGGGCTCACCGGCTGAATCTTTGACAACTCCCTCGACAGGGCAGTCTCGGTCGATGCCTTCCTGCCTGAGCATTTCGGAGTTGACGGTGGCGAGGTGACCGCTTTGATGCATGATGAAGATCGGACGCGTATTCGACACGGCGTCGAGGTGTCGGCGGTCGAGTCGATCGCCAGGCAAGAAGATCGGATCGAGGCCCCAGGCGCGCAGAACCTCGCCCTCGTCGAGTTTCGAATCGGCTTCCCATAGCCTCTCTTGGACTTCTTCGATGCTCGTGCAGCCGGTCCAGATCTTTCCGTCAGGTCCCTTCCGCGTGAAAAAGCCGATGTAGGTCTGCTCCCACATTCCGCCGCTTTTCGCATGCGCGTGGGCTTCGACCATTCCGGGGAAGATCACCGAGTCCGCGTAGCGATCGTCGATGCGTGACGGTCCATGGGCCTCGAGTTCGTCCAGCGAGCCGATGGCTCGGATACGGGAACCGCGAACCATGATCGCTTCGGCGCTCGGACGCGCGGGGTCAAGCGTCCGCACCAGTTTTGCGGGATAGATGACTTGCTCGGACGAATCCATCTTTGTGGCCAGCCTTCTGCGGACTCGTCGTCGACGAACCGCGGTTTGGAATTAGAGAGGTTAAGCATTCGTTTCGGCAGTGACGCCAGACCTGGGGTCATGAGTCGACGTCACCAGGGGTGATGGTGTTCGGGCACCGAAATGTAGGCGGCGCCCGAACACCACCGGCCAACAACGGCCATGGCGACTACACGATCACACGTAGTCCTTGTACTTATCGAGGGTGCGAACCGGCTTGCGCAGAGCATCGCGGCGGAAGGGATCGCCGAGCTCCTTCGTGCACATGATCTCGATGACCGTGGTCTTGCCTTCGTTCATCTGAGCGTCCACGGCCTTCTGCAGGGCCGGGCCCACCTCGGCGAGATCGTCGACGACGATGCCGTCGGCTCCCATCGACTCGGCCATGGCTGCGAAGCTCTCACCATTGTCGAGCTCACCGGCGATGAAACGATGACCGTAGAACTCCACCTGATTCTTCTTCTCCGCACCCCACTGCCGATTGCGGAAGACCACTGCGGTGACCGGAATGTCGTGGCGGACTGCGGTGAGCACCTCGACCATGCTCATCGCCCAGGCGCCGTCACCGGCGTAGGCGATGGCCGGACGTTCGGGGGCGGCGCGCTTGGCACCGATGATCGTCGGCAGCGCGTAGCCGCAGTTGCCGAAGCTCATCGGAGCGAAGAAGCTGCGGGGGCGTTCGAAACGCAGGTAGCTGTGGGCGACCGAGTTGATGTTGCCGATGTCGGTGGAGACCATGACGTCGGCGGGCATCGCCTTCTCGAGCTCGCGCAGCACCTGACGTGGATGCAGCCAGTTGCCCTCCTCTTTCTCCGCCTCACCGATGGCGTCGAGAGAGAACTCGTCCTTCTCATGAGTCCAGGAATCGAGCTCGGCCTCCCAGGCATCTTTCTCCGCCTTGATGAGGCCGGCACGCTGGTCCTTCGTGGCGTCGCAGGCAACCTCGCGGGCGTTGAGACGGGCGAGGAGATCCTCGGCGACGGCCTTGGCGTCACCGCAGATGCCGACATCGATCTTCTTGACCAGACCGAGCATCTTCTGGTCGGCATCGACCTGGATGATCTTCGCATTGGTGGGCCAGTAGTCGAATTCGTACTGGGGCAGTGTGCCGAACGGTCCGAGACGGGTGCCCAGCGCGAGGACGACATCGGCCTGGTTGATCAGCGTCATCCCGGCCTTCGAGCCTTGGTACCCCAACGGTCCGGCCCACAGCGGGTGGCTGGCGGGGAACGAGTCGTTGTGCTGGTAGCTGTTGACCACGGGCGATCCGAGGCGCTCGGCCAAGGCGATGCACTCATCGACGCCGTCGGCCATGACGACACCGCCGCCGGAGACGATGACGGGATTCTTCGCCGAGGCGAGCAGTGCTGCTGCCTCTTCGAGGGACTCCGTACCACCGGGTCCGCGGTCGATCTTCTGCGGCTGGGGAATCTGCGGATCGCATTCCCCGTAGAAGAAGTCACGGGGGATGTTCAGCTGGGTCGGACCCATCTCCGACTTCGCGCGGTCGAAGCAGCGGGCGGTGAATTCGGACATGCGGGACGCATTGGACACATGTCCCTGGTACTTCGTGAACTCCTGGAACATCGGCAGCTGATTCGCCTCTTGGAATCCACCGAGTCCGATCGAGTTCGTGCCTGCCTCCGGGGTGACGATGACGACCGGCGAATGTGCCCAGAAGGCAGCGGCGATCGCTGTCACGCAGTTCGAGATGCCCGGCCCGTTCTGACCGGTGACCACCCCGTGACGTCCCGATGCGCGGGCGTAGCCATCGGCCATGTGCGCGGCTCCCTGTTCATGGACCACGGGAATGAAGTCGATTCCGGCGGGGGCGAAGATGTCCATTGCGTCCATGAACGCCGAGCCCATGATGCCGAAGATATCGGTGACACCGTTGGCCACCATCGTTTCGACGAAGGCCTCTGAGGAGGTGATCTTCTGAGTGGTGACCGCGTCGCTCAGCGCCGCACTCTCGGTTCGATCGGCCAGTTCCGTCATCGCAACGTCTCCTGTTCGTCCTAGGACCACTGCCTTGTGGTCTCGGTTTTGTGTTCATTTCACTTTGAAAAGCGGAACACCTCGAATCTATGAGTCGAGCTCCTCGGGTGTCAATAGAGTTCCGTAAAAGATTTCATTTGGTACGATAATTCGAGACAGGGTGATTTTCGGGACGTGGCCGACAGCGGGCCGGAGAGGTAGGAGACCATGGATGATCTGGCTGAGCCTGGGTTCGACGAAGGCGTGTCACTCGCCGGTGAGACTCCGGCACTGAGGCTGGTGTCGCTGTTGGAGTTCATCTCTACCCGCGACCAGATCTTCACGCTTCAGTCTCTCGTCGTGCAGACAGGGCTGCCCAAACCCACCCTCCACCGGATGCTCCAGCAGCTCGAGGGTGCGGGACTGCTCACCCGGCACAGCGACGGCCGCCACTACGGCACCGGAGCGAGACTGCGGAGAATGGCTGAGGACGTTCTGCTCAATGACTCGAGACAGGGAGCGCGGCGGATGATCCTCTCCCAGCTGTCCGAGGAGGTCGGTGAGAGCTGCAACCTCACCGCAGTCTCCGGCGATGAGGTCATCTACCTCGACCGGGTTGAGACCTCACACCCGCTGCGCGTGCATCTCGAAGCCGGCAGCCGTGTGCCGATCCATGCCTCGGCCAGTGGGAAGATGATCGCCTCCCAGTACGGGGAGACGCCGCGCCGCAGGCTGCTGACCAGTTCACTCTTGAGGGAGTTCACGCCGCACACTCTCACCGATCCCGCAGAGATCGAGGCCGAGCTCGATGCGGCTCGACGCACTGGGTATGCCCTTGATCGGCAGGAATACCTCGAAGGTCTCGTCTGCCTTGCCGTGCTCATTCCCACCGACATCGGTCGGTCCAATCAGGCACTGGCAGTTCAGGCCCCCGTGATCCGAAAGTCGATCGACGATCTCGTCGAACTCCTGCCGGTGGTCCGAGAAGCCGCTCAGCGCATGGCTGTGCTCGATGAGATCGATCGCGCCGACGAGAACTCGGCCTGAACCGCGGCCGGTCGACCGGCTGCCACAGTGAGGCTGAACCACAACCAGGAAAGGACGGCGCTCATGGCCGACGTTTCAACACTGCGAGAACTGTTCGGCATCGATGCCGACATGCCCGTGCCGATGCTCGAGGACGACAGCGATCTGATCCCGCGCATCGATGAGAACTACCGCTTCGACCCTGAGGTGACTCGAGCGATCCTCGCCGGGTTCTCCCACGGATCCCGTGTGCTCGTGCAGGGACTGCACGGGACAGGGAAGTCCACGCACATCGAACAGATCGCCGCCCGCCTCAACTGGCCGCTCATGCGCGTCAACCTCGACGGGCAGATCTCGCGGTCCGACCTCGTGGGCAAAGACCAGGTCGTCATCGAGGACGGCCAGCCCCGCACTGCCTTCGAAGAAGGTGTGATCCCCTTTGCGCTGACGAGGCCGATGGCGCTGGTCTTCGACGAATACGACGCCGGCCGCCCAGAGGTCATGTTCATCATCCAGCGCCTGCTCGAACGCGATGGCCTGTTCACCCTCACCGAGCAGAACCGGGTCATTCGGCCGCATCCGCACTTCCGGCTCTTCGCTACGGCGAACACGGTCGGCCTCGGCAACGTCAACGGCCTCTATCACGGAGTCAATCGGCTCAACCAGGCTCAACTCGACCGGTGGAACATCATCGCCTCACTTGACTATCTCGACCCCGCCGAGGAGCTCCTCGTCGTCACCGGACAGGTGCCGGAGGCAGCGGCGAAGCTCGGCGAGGAGACGGTGGCGACGATGATCGAGGTGGCGCAGCTGACGCGCAGCGGTTTCGCCGCCGGCGACGTCTCCGCTCTCATGTCACCGCGCACAGTCATTTCCTGGGCGGAGAACTCGGTGATCTTCGGTGATGTCGAATTGGCGTTCCGGTTCTCCTTCCTCAACCGCTGCGACTCGACCGAGCATCCACTCGTCGCGGAATACTACCAACGCTGCTTCGGCGGTGAGCTCGACCTCGACCACGCGGCGACGGCAAGCTGATGACTGATCTCGGTCAGCAGTCGGCGATACCGCGTTCGGCCCGAGAGGAACACGACCTCGAACGGCGGCTGGCCTCGGTGTTCAGGGCGCTGAGCCAGGACGCTGACGTCGACCTGTGGGCGCACCGACCTGCCGATGCGAACGGTCTGCTGCCGATGAACGCGCCCCATCTCTACCCTGACCCTGCCCGATCCGAGCTGCCCTCCCTGCGCGGAGCCACGGACGCCATGGCCATGCGTCGAAAGTGGAGTGATCCCGAACTTCACCGACAGATGCTCCCCGCGGCGCGGGAAGAACGCCTCATCGTCGAGATCCTCGAACAGTTCCGGTGCGAATCCCTGGCTCGACAGGCAGGCGTCTGCAGCAACCTGTCTCAGCGACATGCGCACTGGCGCAGCGAGTATCTGCGCAGCCGTCTGCACGAAACCCACCTCGGCATGCTTCTGTACACGGTCATCCTCGTCACCCGGTCGGTCGTGAATCGCGAGCCGATCGGTCGGGAGGACTCCGACCTGGTCGAAGAGTCCCGGTTCGAACTCTCACCCGATCTCGGGCCCTTCCTCCTTCCCCTGCGCAATAGCCGACACGATCAGCGGGCCTTCGCCGAGGTGGCCCGCGACCTCGCGCGCACGCTCGCCGGCCGGATCGCCGCCGTCGAAGAGCGAGAAGGCACGCGGTCCGGGGCGCGCGAGCGTCACGCCGCCCCGAGCCTGCCGTTGGTCTTCGACATCGCCGAGGATCTGTTCGCTCCCGTCCCGGAAGAAGGCGGTGGGCAGCTCCACCTCGCCCGCGGCTACCGGGCGTGGACGACGCGGTTCGACCGTGAATCGACCATCGCCGAGGTGGTCCGGACGGAGAGTCTGCGCAGCGGCCGGACCGCCATCGCCGCCGAAACGGCACGTCGGTCGGTGCCGTTGGCGCCGGTCGTCTCCCGCCTGCACGGTGTCGTCGAGGCAGCCAAGGAGGCTCATGAACTCGTCGACTCCGAGGACGGGGTCCTCGACCCCTCCCGGCTGACTCGGCTGATCACCTCTCCTGGCGACCCGCGCGTCTTCCGCGGACGTTCGCAGCGGGCCGAGGCCGATTGCGCCGTAACTTTCCTGCTCGATCTCTCGGGGTCGATGAAACCTCATGCGCTCGGACTCGGCGCGCTTCTCGACGTCCTCGTCAGGGCCCTCGACCGGTTGGATGTGAGCACGGAGATCCTCGGGTTCACCACCAACGCGTGGAACGGCGGACGCGTGAGAAACGAATGGAAGAAGGCCGGCTCGCCCGAGCGGCCGGGGCGGCTCAACGAACTCCATCACCTCGTGATCAAGTCCGGAGCGTCCTCGTGGCGGCGGACACGCACCCACCTCGGCGGGCTGCTCAAGACCTCGCTGTACCGGGAGGGCATCGACGCCGAAGCCCTGCGTTGGGCGGTCGACAGACTCCGCAGTCAGCAGGCGGCGAAATCGGCCGTGGTCGTCATCAGCGATGGTCTGCCCGCCGACTCTGCCACCGCCGTCGCCAATGGTGACGACTACCTCGCCCGGGACCTCGAGACGACGGTGGCCGGTCTGCGACGGGCCGGCGATATCGGCATCCTCGGCGTCGGCATCGGCACGGACCCCGGTCTCATCTACCCCACCAGCGTCGAACTCGATGCCGAGTCTCTGGGGGACCGGGCCTCGGTGCGGGCGATCGTCGACGGACTCTGCACCGTCCTCAGTCGCTGAGTCCACGCCGAGCCGGACGAGACGTCGGGTTTCCTGGTCTGGACACCCACCTCGGCGATCGAACCGACGACAGCGGTCGGCCCGCTGCCAGTGATTCCTGGCAGCGGGACGACCGCTGTGCTGTCCGGGGCTGTCCGGAATCGTCTCAGCCGTCCGCGGACAGGCGTCCTTCGCGGCGCAGCTGAGCGCGTTCGCTGAACCGGGTGACGGCTGGGCGATCATCACCGAAGACGAGGCGATCGACCTGATGATCGGTGAGTTTCCTGTTGTGCCGGATCCGGGAGAGGAAGAACACGACTCCGATGACGATCCAGACGGCCAGGGCGATGAGCGACTGCGGTCCCAGCGCACCGGGAGACCCCGGGATGAGCAGGAGCAGCATGAAGACGATCGCGATGACCGCGCCGACACCGGAGAGCACCTTCTTCGTCGTCGAGTACATTCCCGGCAGAGCCTTGGGATCCCGCGCCTCATGGGTGGGGCGGAAGATCCGGAATGCGCACAGACAGGTGTAGAGGTAGGCGATCGTCACGCCGATCGAGGACATGTCGACGACCCACGTCAGCGCCGCGCGTCCGAACCACGGGCTGATGAGGCAGACGATGAGGACCGCGATGATGCCGACGTAGGGGGTCTTGTGCTTCGAATGCAGGCGGGCGAAGATCGGCGGGATCATCTGTGCGCGTCCCATGGCCATGAGCACTCGGCTGGCCGAGACGTAGAAGCCGTTGAGGCCGGTGCTCACTCCCATGGTGATGGCGATTGCGAGCAGCAGCAGCCCGGAGCCGCCGATGACGCCGGTTACCGCGTCGGCGGTGCCCCAGGCCGATCCTGAATTGGCCAGGGCCTGCCACGGTTCGGCCATTGATACGGACACGATCATCGCCATGTAGAGGGCCGCAGCGGTGACGATGGCCAGGACGATGAGGCGCAGCGCCTTGGACGGTGAGAAGTCGAACTCTTCGGCCGCCTGCGGAACGTTGTCGAAGCCGATGAAGGCCCAGGGAGCGATGGCGACGATCGCGATGATCGCCGCGACTGGGCTGACGCCGTCGGGCAGCGCGGGAGACATATTGCCGAAATGGGTCGTCGGGCTGGCGATCACGGAGATGATGATCGCAGCGACCGCGATGATCATCAGCACGCAGGCCCAGTACTGGACACGACCCGACAGGGCCGTGCCGCGGATGTTGAGGACGGCGAAGACGACCAGTGCTGTCACCGAGATGATGATCTCCGGCAGATACACGTCCCACCCGGCGACCGTGTAGAGATAGCCCTGCTCGATGACCGAGGGCATGATCTTGCGGAACAGCAGGGCCAGGGCGGAGGCATTGAGTGCGACGATGCAGACGTAGCCGAGTGTGAGGAACCACCCGGCGAAGAAGGCATGCACGCGTCCGTAGCCGATGAGTGCATAGGCCAGCTCACCGCCGGAGACGGGGAAGGTGCGGATGAGGAAGCCGTAGCTGACGGCGATGACGAGCATGAGCCCGGCACCGATGGTGAATCCGGCGAGTGTGCCCAGTGGACCGCCCATGGCCAGCCAGTCGGTGGGGAGGATGAATGCTCCCCACCCGACCGCCGAGCCCAGGGCGATGGCGAAGACCCAGCGAGGCTTGAGCGTCTTCGCCATCCTCTCCGGCTGCTGACCGTCCCCGGCCCCCGGCGGTGAGGAGGCGACGTTCTGGGGTGGGTTCTCTATTGATTTCGACATGGCACCTTACTTTCGTCACTTCGTTGTGAAGGTATGGGCAGTGGATGTGGTTCGCTGTTGGGCGTCTGCCGCAGGAGTGAGCGCCTGCAGGCAGGTGATGAGACCGACGTTGACGATGTCGGAGACGCTCGCCCCTCGAGACAAGTCATTGATCGGGGCGGCGAGGCCCTGCAGGAGGGGGCCGAAGGCGGCAGCTCCGCCGAGGCGCTCAGCGATCTTGTAGCCGATGTTTCCGGCTGCGAGATTGGGGAAGACGAGCACGTTCGCGTGGCCGGCGACTGCGGAGTCGGGGCACTTCGACTTCGCCACGGATTCGACGATGGCTGCGTCGAACTGCAGTTCGCCGTCGACTTCGAGTTCGGGGCAGCGGCTGCGAATGTGCTCGATGGCCAGTCTGACTCGATCGATGTCGGAGTGTTGGGCCGAACCGGCCGTGGAGAACGAGAGCATCGCCACGGACGGATGCTGATCGGTGATGGCAGCGAAGGTTCTCGCTGTGGCGATGGCGATCGCCGAGAGCTGCTCGTCGTCGGGGACCGGGATGACCGCGCAGTCCCCGAAGCCCAGATACCGTCCGTCGCGCAGGCGCATGAGGAACGAGGAGCTGAGCAGAGACGAGTCCGGAGCGAGCCCGACTATCGACAGCCCGGCCCGAATGACATCGGCGGTGGGCCGGTCCGCGCCGGCGACCGCCGCATCGGCCAGTCCTTTCTTGACGGCGGCGGCGGCGAGGAAGACGGGATCGGTCAGCCACTGCTCGGCGAGTTCGGGACGCTTCCTCTCTGCGCTGCTGCGGATTCTCTCCCCGGCCGGGCCGGCGGCGAGCCTTGCCGGATCGTCGACGGACCAGCCGTCGGCATCGGTGATGCCGAGTTTCCTCGCGCGGTTCCTGACCTCGTTCCCGTCGCCGATCAGGATGGGCTGGACGCCCACCCCGGCGAGGGCGCCGGCAGCGCGGAGGACACGCTCGTCGTGGGACTCGGCGAGGATGATCCTCGGTCGAGACCCGCGACTGCGCAGCCCGAGCATCCGATCGCGAAGCATCGGGTCGATCGCCACGGGCTCGAGCTCGCGCGCTGCCGGCGTCTTCAACATGGTGCGTGCCTCAGACCGCGGCCGACAGGGCAGATACGCCGAGGTGCTTGTCGACGGCCCCCATGACGTGGTCGACCTTGTCGAGCAGGTCGTCGAGGACGGTCTGGTCGGCGACAAGCGGCGGCGAGAGGACGAGCATCGTGGCCCCGCGGTTGTCCGGGCGGGTGATGAGTCCGACTTCCTTCATCGACGTCGGGATCACTTCGGTGAGCACCTGCTTCGAGGCTTCGGGAGTCAGCTCGGCCCCGGTGTCGCGGTCGGCCATCATCTCGATGGCGTAGAAGAATCCGGTGCCGCGGTATTCCCTGATGCACCGGTAGGATTCGGCGATCCGGTCCAGACCGTTCTGAAAATACGGCTCGAGGCTGCGGACGTTGCCCGGAATGTTCTCCGTCTCCAGCGCCGTGAGGTTCGCGCTGGCGACAGCAGTGGCGACCGGATGACCGCCCCACGTGGCACCGTGGGTGAAGACCCCGGCACCAGGGGAGTCGAGCAGCGCCTCGGCCAGGGGCTTGCGGATGATGACTCCGCCGAGGGGGAGGTAGCCCGAGGTCGAGCCCTTGGCGAAGGTGATGAGGTCGGGGACGACGTCGAACTTGATCGAGCCGAACCACTCGCCCAGACGCCCGAATCCGGTGATGACTTCGTCGGCGACGAGGAGGATCCCGTGTTCGTCGCAGATCTTCCGCAGCTCCTGCCAGTAGCCCTCGGGCGGGACGAGGGCTCCGCGTGAGTTCTGGACGGGCTCGGCGAAGAGGGCGGCGAAGGTGTCGCCACCCTCCCTGTCGATGAGTTCTCTGATGGCCTGGATCGAGGGCAGATCAGCCGCGGTGCCCCCTGCCGGAACCTTTTCGCCGAGGGTGTTGGGCACGTGGAAGACGCCGGGCATGAGTTCGCCGAAGGGCTCCTTGTACGCGGGGATGCCTGTGACGGCGAGAGCTCCGAGGGTGGTGCCGTGGTAGGCCATGTTTCGGGCGATGATCTTCGTGCGTTCGGGCTGTCCCTGCGACCGGTGGTATTGGCGCGCGAATTTGACGGCGGATTCGACTGCTTCGGAACCCGAGTTCACGAAGAAGACGGTATCGAGGTCGCCGGGGGCATGGCCGGCGATGCGGGTCGCCGCATCCACTGCGGCAGGGTGGGCTGAGCCCCAGTTGGTCCAGTAGGACAGACGACTCATCTGCTCGTAGGCGGCAGTGGGGATGTCCTGGCGACCATGCCCGATGTTCACGCAGAACAGTCCGGCCAGACCGTCGAGGTACTTGTCGCCCCGCTCATCGGTGAGGTAGCTCCCGTGGCCTTCGACGATGATCGGGAGATCAGCGTCGTTCCACACCTTGCCGGTGGTGAAGTGGGGAAAAAGGTGCTGCTGGGCACGATTTGCATAATCCGAGATCGTCACGCGAACCCTCCATTCGAACTGTCTGGGTCGGTACGTCGAGGCGTCCCGACTCCGGCACTCCTTCGTTGGTGTGCTTGACATCACTCTCGCGATTATCTGGTTCCGAATGAAGTCCCAGTCCGTTGCGAGTTATTTGGTGCCAGTTGGCAGGGGAGGGTCAGTGGTCGGTGAGGGTTGCGTCGATCGCCTCGGCGAGAAGTCGCACACCGGGTTCGATGGACCGGAGATCGATGGCCGCGAAGCCGAGTCTGAAGTTGTTCCGGTGGCATTCTGGGGAGAGGAAGAACGGATCACCTCTCTCGATCACGACGCCTCGGCGCAGGCATTCGTCGGCGAGGATCTTCGCGTCGAGGCGGGCAGGCGCTTGGACCCAGACGCTGACACCGCCGGCAGGAAAGGGCACTTTCCACGGCAGATGCTCATCGAGCGCGGATGTGAGCGTTTCCCATTTGGTGCGCAGTTGGGTGCGGCGGCGCGAGATGGTCCGGTGGTACTGGCCGGAGTCGATGAGCAGCGCCATTGCGCGTTGAGTGTGCCCGGGGACGTGGCGGATGGAATAGCGTCTGTGGGTGCGCATACGGTCGATGAGCTCCGGTTCTGCGACGATGTAGCCGAGGCGCAGGCCGGGGGCGAGGAATTTGGAGAATGAGCCCAGGTAGATCACATGCTCGGAATTGGGCAGGGCCCTGAGCGCCGGCGTGGGTTTGCCTCGGTAGCGGAATTCCGAATCGTAGTCGTCTTCGATGATGAGCGAGTCGGTCTCGCGCATGGTCGTCAGCAGCTGGGTGCGGCGCGACGAATCGAGGGTGACGTTTGTGGGGCTGTGATGGCTGGGGGTGACATAGACGAGGTCGAGTCTGTTCGGGGGCGGGATCATTCCACGATCGTCCACCTGCAGCGGGAACAGCTGCCCGCCGACGCGGGCGAAGGCGTGTTTGGCATCGACGTATCCGGGGTCTTCGACGCCGACGGTGGTATTCGGTCCGACGAGCAGCTGCGCCAGAAGGTCAAGTCCCTGTTGTGAGCCTGCCGTGATGAGGACATTGTCGGGATCGACGTGGATGCCGCGACTGGGCAGCACACGTTGACACAGCAGCCTGACCAGCAGCGGATCATCCTCGTCGATGGCATCGCGGACCGAGAACTGCAGATGTTCGGGTTCCATGGCGGTGCGCAGGGCTCGGGCCCAGGCGAGTCGTGGGAATTCCTCCGCATCCACCTGTCCGGCGACGAACGGGTAGGGGTAGGTCTGCCAGTTCTTCGTCTTCGTGATCTCCGGTAGGTGGATATCTCGGACAGGGCGAATCTTCTTCTCCCAATCGATGGGCGCATTCGTTCGGCGGGTGCCGTCGCCGTCAGTGATGGCATCGTCGAGCAACTTGCTGTTGATGAAGTGCCCGCTGCGGGGCCGTGCTTCGATGAGCCCCGTCGCCACGAGTTCCTGGACGGCTGCGTTGACGGTGTTGCGTGAGAGCCCGAGCTCATGTGCCAGGTCTCGGGATGACGGGAGCGCCACATCGGGGCTGTAGGCGCCGGAGAGGATCTGGTGTTCGAGCGCTCTGCGCAGCTGCCGGTAGAGCGGCTCCTTCGACCGATGTGAGATCTCGATGGGGGCTCGCAACGGCGCTTGGTCGTGGCTGCGGTCGTTGTCGGAAGGTGGTGTCATTGCTCGGAGGGTCTACAGTGCCAAGGTGTTCGTGTTCTCGCCGTACCCGACCGGGTAGCGAGGAATCACGACCATGGGAACGGGAATGCTGCGTAGCATCTTGTTGGCGGTGGCGCCGAGGAACAGCGACTTCGGTTGTGCGAGTCGGCTCGAACCGATGATGACGATCTCGCTGTCGTCCCAGCTCAATCTCTCGACCGCGGAGTCGACGGATCGCCCGTGGGCGACATCGACCATGACTTCGACCGCATCGTCGACCTGCTGGGACGCGCTCAGCAGCAGCCCTCGGGCATGGTCGGACGGTGAACGTCCGTCCGGTGAATGAGGCGGTGCGTCCAAGCCGATGAGCGAGACGAGTCGGAGCGGAACGTCGTGACGGACCGACGAACTGACGGACACGTCGAGGACTGCCTCGGCGCCGACTCGCGTCCCCATCGCACATGTGAGCCGTGTCAGTCTGCTCGGAGGGAGATAACCCGACGGAGCGAGCGCGACGGGGACCGACGCGGAATGCAGCAGGGCATTGGCCACGGACCCGACCGTGAACCTTCTGAGCGGGCCGCGGCTGGCTGCCCCGACGATGATGAGGTCGCACGGTCCGGCGGATGCGATGTCGAGCAGGCCTTCTGCCATCGAATCGGCGAAGTGGATGGTGGCTGTGGACGTGATCGTCTTGGGGATGAGGTCGATGACCTTCGACAGACCCTCCTGCGCTGTGTCCTTGCGCAGCTGTTGGAACTCTCGCTCCTGAGCTGTCTGCGCGTGTTCAGGCTGTGGCCCCCGGATCACGTGGACGAGTTCGATTGCGACTCTGTGCGGAGCGACGACTGAGCGTGCCAGAGTGAGGGCCAAAGAGACGGCGTCTCTGTCGCGTCTGTCCAGAGTGATTCCGACGACGTAGCGCATTGAGTCTCCTTTGACCTGGTGCTCTGTATCTGTGTGGGGCGCGTCTTCCGCGTCCCGATTCGACTATAGGTCAGCCCCCTGGCCGCCGACAAAGCGCAGGTCAGAGACTTGAAGAGTGGCTCTCACATCGACAGCGGATGGTCGACGGGTAGGAACCGGGAGACCTCTTGAGCGGCTCGGACTGCATCGGCTCCGAGCCGATGGAGGCGGTCGTCGTCCATTCTCACCGTCGGGCCCTGGATCACGATGGCGGCCTGCGCCTGGCCCTTTGCGTCGAGGACCGGGGCGCCGACGCAGCGGACGCCGTCGACGTTCTCCTGGTCGTCGATGCTGAAGCCGCGGGTTCGAGTGGAGCGGATCTCGGATCGCAGATCCTCGCGTGTGCTCAGCGTCCGGGATGTGACCGGTTCGAGCGCCTCGGGCAGGGCGTCCAGATAGTCGCCTGCATTGTCGGAGAACGCAAGGATCACCTTGCCCGAAGCGGTGGCGTACAGAGGAAAGCGGGCACCGACGCGTTGGACGAAGCGCAGGGGAAGGGTGGATTGGACACGTGTCATGACAACGGATTCGGCCCCGTCGCGGATGGCGAGGTTGATGGACTCCTCAGTCATCTCGTTGAGCCGTTCGAGGAACGGGATCATCTTGTCGATTCCGAAGCTTCGCTGCGCCGCTTGACCGAGAAGCACCGCACCGCTGCCCAGGTAGTAGGCGTCGTTCCACGGGTTCTGAGCGATGAGACCTTCGGCCAGCAGCGCTCTCGCGATGCGATACACGGTGCCGGAGGACAGCCCCAGCTCCTCGGCGATTGAGGAGAGGGGCAGATCCGCCTCGGTGTCGGCGAGGAGCTTGAGAATGTTCAGCGCACGTCCGACAGCCTGAGTGCCTGCTGGATGCCCATTCACCATGCGCGTGAGCCTATCAGGGGCCGACCGTCTCCTGGGGGCTGCGCTCAACGTGTCTGTTATCTTCCCCATCGTCGGTGAACATGTCTCTGCGTCGGATCAGTATGGCCGAGACCGCACTGATGACGGTGACGGCAAGGACGTAGGCCATGATCGAGCCAAGGTGGCCGTCACTTTCTCTGAGGAGGAAGGAGAGGATGAGCGGTGTCATCCCCGAGGCGACGATGCCCGAGATCTGATAGACGACCGAGATTCCGCTGTAGCGGATCCAGGTGGGAAACAGTTCGGCGAAGAGTGAGGCTTCCGGCGCATAGACGACCGGATAGACGACGCCGAGCACGACACCGATGGTGATGAAGATGAGCACCGGGTTGCCGGTGCCGATGAGCAGGAGGGCCGGGTAGGTGAGGACGCCCAGTGCGATGACACCGAGTGCGTACATGCGCCGTCGGTCGAAGCGATCGGAGAGTCTGCCCATGAGCGGGATGACCCCGACCATGATGACCGCACCGACCATCACCGCCGTCAGGATCGTTCCTTGTCTGACGGCAAGGCTCGTCGTGGCGTAGGTGATGATGAAGACCGCCCAGAGGTTGAAGGCGACGCCTTCGGCCCACCGTGCGCCCATTCCCAGCAGGATGTTTCGCCGGCTCTGCCTGTCTTTGGCCAACTCCATGGCGGGAATCACCGCGCGGGCTTCTGCCTTCTCGAGCTTGGCGAATGCGGGTGTCTCCATGACTTTCAGCCGGATGAAGAGTCCGACGCCGACGAGGACGGCGCTGAGCATGAAGGCGACTCGCCATCCCCAGCTGAGGAATGAGTCATCGGACATCACTGCTCCGAGAAGGGCGAACACACCTGTGCCGAGGACCAGACCGACCGCGAGGCCGATCTGCGGGAAGCTGCCGTAGAGGCCGCGTTTGCCTTTCGACGCGTATTCGACCGCCATCAGCACAGCTCCGCCCCACTCGCCTCCGACGGCGACGCCTTGGGCGATTCGACAGGTGACGAGGAGCAGGGGAGCGGCGAAGCCGATCGTTGCGTGGGTGGGAATGACGCCGATGAGGAAGGTGGCGATGCCCATGATCATCATGGTGGTCACCAGAGTCTTCTTCCGCCCGACCCGATCGCCGATGTGGCCGAAGACCAGTCCGCCGATGGGCCGTGCGACGAATCCGACGGCGAAACTGGCGAAGGCGAGAATGGTGCCGATGAGCGGATCGTCGTTGGGGAAGTAGAGTTTGTTGAAGACGAGCCCGGCGGCCATTCCGTAGAGGAAGAAGTCGTACCATTCGACGGTGGTTCCGACGATGCAGGACATCATGACGACGCGGATGTCCTTCTTCGTGAATGAATTGACGTCAGTTGGTCGGGGACCTGTACTCATAGTGACTCCCGGAAGATTCCTGTCAGCGCTTCGCGAGTGACCGGACGGGGCACGACGGCCATCTGTCGAGTCTGTTTGAGCGTGCCGTCGACGAGTTCGTCGATGTTGTCTTCTGTGTATCCGAACGTGCGCAGTCCGCTCGGCATGTCGATGTCGCGCATGAGTTCGGAGAGAACGTGGGCAAGAGCTTCTGCTCCATCAGTGCGTGTGAAGGTCTGACCGCTCAGCAGCTCTGCGGCACGAAGGTGCCGGTCGGGGTCGGCCGGGTAAGTCCAGCGGAAGACGGCGGGGGCGGTTGCCGAGACGGCTTGGCCGTGGGGGACCATGACCATCTCGGGATACCCTTCGGCCTGATAGTTCTCGACGGCCCCGGCGATGGGGTAGGCGTTGGCGTGGGGGAGATGAGTGCCGGCGTTTCCGAATCCGGTTCCGGCGGATGCCGAGGCCAGGGCCATCTGGCTTCTCGCGTTGATGTCGCGGCCGTTCATCACGGCTTTGCGCAGGTTGCGTCCGACGAGTCTGAGCGCCTGTTCGCACCAGATGTCGCTGATGGGGTTCGAACCGCAGAAAGCCGGTCGTTTCGTGGGGTCGTTCGGGGCCGGTTTCGCGTCGAAGGCAACGCTTGTGTAGCTTTCGAGCGCATGAGATAGGACGTCCATTCCGCTGGCCGCTGTGACCTGGGAGGGAAGGGAGACTGTGGTCAGGGGATCGACGATCGCCATCGATGGGCGTAGCCGGGCATGGCTGATCGCGGCTTTGAGGTGCATGTTCAGAAAGTCGATGACGCAGATCGTCGTTGATTCGGAGCCGGTGCCTGCAGTGGTCGGTACGGCGATGAGGGGTTTCAGCGGCAGCCAGGGAGCGGTGCCTTCGCCGATGGGCGGTGTCACGTAGTCGAGAAGTTCGCCGGGGTGTGTTGTGAGCAGATTGACGGCTTTCGCTGTGTCGATCACGGATCCACCGCCGATGGCGACGTAACAGTCCCAGTCCTTCTGTCGCGCCCACTGCACTGCGTAGTCGATGCTTTCGTTGGTCGGTTCGATGCCGACCTCGTCGAAGATGTCGGCCGAAATGTCTTTGTCTGCGAGCTGCTGGACGACGTCATCGGGTATGCCGGTGGCGCGGACGTGAGTGTCAGTGATGATGAGGCATGAATGTGCGCCGAATGTCTTGATGTCTGAGTAGAGCTCGTTGAGAGAGCCATTTCCGAACTTCAGGGGTGGGGCGGCCCACGTAAATACGGATTCGTTCTGCTGAGATGTGCCCATGCTGATGCTCCTTTGCATTCACATGTGGGAAGATTCCCCACATTGTGTAACGACCTTAGAAGTTGAGAGCGAGAATGTGAAGCACTTCACAAGAGAAATTGGGCTGTTCGACCGCGAGCGAGGCAGACAGAACGGCATCGGTAGCCGTCTGACCAGCTGATTTCTCCGTCACCGGAAACAGGGGAGAAGCCGGGAAATTTCGGTGGCGACCACTTGGCTTGGCATGCTGGCGAATGAACTCGACCGGATGATCATCGTTAAGATGGCTGGCATGAAGGAAGCCTCGACCTTGACGCGAATCAGCGATACCGCTCTCATTTTCGAAGGTGGAGGCATGCGAGCTTCGCTGACCAGTGCCATGGTCGTCACACTGCTCAAAGCAGGACTGTCCTTCGACTGGGTCGCCGGAATCAGCGCCGGAGCATCGAACACGGTGAACTATCTGTCTGGCGATGCGTGGCGGGCCCGCCGGTCTTTCGTCGAGTTCGCTGCCGACGAGCAGTTCGGAGGCTTCCGGTACTTTGCGCGTGGCCAGGGCATGTTCAATGCTGAGTACATCTACCAGCAAGCTGGTGGGCCGAACGAGGCATTGCCGTTCGACTGGGAGGCGTTCCGGGCGAGCACAGGGGATATGCGGATCGTCGCGTTCGATTCAGAGTCCGGCGAGGACGTGGTGTGGTCGAAGGAGGACACACCGCACATCGATGACCTCATGGTTCGAGTCCGTGCTTCGTCAACGATGCCGGGTCTCATGCCTCCGGTGCACCTCGATGGGCACGTGTACGTCGACGGCGCGATGGGCGAGGACGGCGGAATCGCGTTGAGCCAGGCTCAGCGCGAGGGTTTCGAGAAGTTCGTCATTGTGCTGACCCAGGAACGTGGTTACCGGAAGGAGCCGCAGCGGTTCCCCGCAGTCTTTCGCGGCATCTTCCGAAAGTATCCGGCCTTGGCTGATGCGCTGCTGACGAGGTGGAAGCGCTACAACGAAACCCGCGAACGCATCTTCGAGCTCGAAGCGGAGGGCAAGGCACACGTCTTCGTCCCCGACCGCATGCCGGTCGACAACAGTACGCGTGACCTCTCGCGGCTAGCTGCTGCTCATCGGATGGGGTTGTCGCAGGCACGAGGGGAGTTGTCGGCGATGTTGGAGTTCATTGGGGTGACACTTCCGGCAGCCGAAACCGGCAGATGAGCCGACCCGTCACCGGGCAGTGCCGCCGACGGGCCGATTCGGTCTGAGACGTCCTCAGAACCGAGTGCTCATCCAGAGACGTCAGTCGCTCGGAACGTGACTGAGCAGTCCCATAATGTCGAAGACGACAGTGGCAGCAGCCAACGATGTAGTGTCGGCGTGGTCGTAGGCGGGGGAGACTTCGACCACGTCTGCGCCTACGATATTCAGCCCCTTGAGCGACCGAAGCATTCTCAGCAGCTCGCGAGAATGCAGACCGCCCATCTCCGGTGTCCCGGTACCAGGGGCGAAAGCGGGATCGAGCACATCGATGTCGATCGACAAGTAGACAGGGGTATCGCCGATTCGCTCTTGGACTCGACGGACCGCCTCGGGGACTCCGATGTCGTCGATGTCCGAACAGCGGATGATTTGGAAGCCGAATTCGTGGTCGCGGACGAAGTCTTCCTGGTCATAGACCGGACCGCGAATGCCGACATGCATCGACCGGTCCTCGATGAGGAGGCCCTCTTCGAATGCACGGCGGAACATCGTGCCGTGGGTAATCGGCTCGTCGAAATAGGTGTCCCACGTGTCCAGGTGGGCGTCGAAATGCAGCAGTGCGACAGGGCCATGCACCTTCGTCGTGGCCCGAAGCAGGGGAAGCGCCACGGTGTGATCGCCGCCGAGGGTGATCACCGTCTTGTCCTTGCCGACAAATCGGTCTGCCGCTCTTTCGATCTGCGCCACGGCCTTCTCATTGTCATAGGGGGTGCAGGCGATGTCCCCGGCGTCGACGAACTGCGCGGTCTCGACGGGAGTGCAGTCGAGTTCGACATGGTAGCCCGGACGAAGGAGTCGGGATGCCTCCCTGATAGCAGACGGGCCGAAGCGAGCGCCCGGTCGAAATGATGTTCCGCCGTCGAACGGGACTCCGACGATGGCGACGTCGTAGTCGGGCACCGCTTCGAGCTGGGGGAGGCGGGCGAACGTGCCGAGACCGGCGTAGCGCGGAACTTCGGTTGCCTCGACTGGGCCGATTGGGGTATGTGTGACCATGAGTGTCTCCTTTTTTGGGTGTGCTTCGATGGGTTCTGGGGTGTTCGTTCTACGCTGCGGACTCGTGGGTTGCCGTCGAGGACAATGAGCGATTCGCAGTCTCGGGAGCGAGGATGATCGTCGCGATAAGTCCGATGAGGCTGATGCCCGCCCCGATTGCCAGCGACCCCGACGCTCCGAAGTTGATGATGGCCAAGGGCATGAGATACGTGCTGACGGCGCTGCCGATCCGGCTGACAGACGTGCCTATGCCAACGGCCGTCGCTCGGACCTCGGTGGGGAACAGCTCATTGGGGTAGACGATCTGGAGGAAGTTCGCCGATCCGGAGGCGATTGCGAAAATCGCGAGCATCACGAACAGAGTCACCGAACCTGCTGCCGGGATGAAGATCGGGATGGCCAAGACCACTGTGGCGAGGAGGAACGAGTAGAGCAGCAGCTTTCTGCGCCCGATCTTCTCCACCAGCCACAATCCTGGAATGCCTCCCACGACGAAGAGGGCGGAGATGATCAGCGAACCGCCGTAGAGATTGGCGTCTCCGGTCATTCCGAATGATGCCAGAAGTTCCGGGGCGAATGTGTAGACGGCGAACATGGGGATGACCTGCATCGTCCAGAAGACAGCGACGAATACCGTGCGTTTGAGATATGGGTGGCGGAAGACGGTGAGGAAGTTCGCCCTCGGGGCATCGTCTTCGACGGTCTCTCCCAAGTCTTCCAGCTCGTACTGCTCACCGTAGACCTTCTTGACCACGGCGCGTGCTTCGTCGTTTCTCCCCTGAGACAAGAGCCATCGGGCCGATTCCGGTGAGCCGAGGCGGAAGAGGAGTGTGATGATGGCGAAGAGCGCAGGAGAAATCAGGAGGTACCTCCAGGCATCTGGACCGATGTCCCGGAGGAGGAAGGCGACGAAGAATGCGAAGGCGGCGCCGATCGCCCACATCACGAAAGTGAATCCCAGGAAGCGGCCCCGATGCCGGCGGGGAAGGTATTCGGCCAGCAGTGAGGTCGCTATCGGATAATCGGCGCCGATCGCCGCGCCCAGCAGGAATCTCCACAGCACAACCTGCCACACTTCCGTCGACAGCCCCGACAGCAATGAGAAGACGGCCAGTGCGAGAAGATCGATGACGTACATCTTCTTCCGCCCGATCTTGTCGGTCACCCAGCCGAAGACGGCCCCGCCGGCGAAGATGCCAATGAGGCTCGCCGCTCCGAGCAGCCCTACTTCGGCGGGGGACATGTTCAGTCCCGGCTGCAGGGTGATGAGAGCGATCCCGACAATGGAGAGGGCGTAGCCGTCGAGGAAGGGTCCACCCGACGAGAAAAGCGTGAGCTTGTAGTGGAATGCCGTCAATGGCGCGTCGTCAACCGACCGAGCTGTCATGGACATGTGATTTCTCTCTCTTCGGGGTGTGTCTTAGTCCAAGGATGTCGAGTGTGGCGGCAACACGAAAGAATCGCGAGTATACAAATTAGACTGTCTTGTAGACATATGTATAGTGCTTTCATGGCTATCACTGTCGGCGAGCTCATCGCACTGCCCGAACTCCAATTGACCCTGCTTGCGGGCAAGGGAGGAACCGAGCGCACGGTCGAATGGGCTCACACCAGCGACCTCCCCAACCCGTGGCGATGGGTGGGTGCACGCCAGGCTCTGCTGACCAATGGCGGCGCGATACCGACCGCCGCCGACGACCAGATAGCGTGGGCACGGAGTCTCGCCGAGCGCGAGGTCTCGGGAGTCGGCATCGGAGCCGAGATGGGCGGTTCTGATCTCACCGATGAGCTGCTCGAGGTCTGCGACGACCTCGACCTGCCCCTCTTCTCCATCCCTTACCCATTGCCGTTCGTCGCTGTCGCCCAGGCAGTGGCCGAATCGGCGACGCTGGCCCAGACCCACCGTCTGCGGATCATCTCGCGACTCTACGATTTCATGAGCCGTGACCAGACGGAGTCTCTGACCGGTGCCGAGGCGGTGTCCACCGTCGCGGACATCATCGGTCACGAGATCGCGATCATCGATGACCATTGCTGGGACTCCTGGATTGCCAGCGAAGCATTGCCCGAGTGGGTTCCGCAGCTTGTCGAGCAGCGCGGGAGGTCAAAGCGGATCAATGTGCCTACGGTGTGGGAATCCCCATCGGCTGAGGTCGCTCATCTCGTGCCGCTGGGCACACTTCCGGGAGCCTTGGCGGTTTTCAGACGAAGCCACACCTCGAGTTCGGATCAATCGACGCTCTTGCACGCCGCCTCTGTGCTGGGGACGGCGCTGTCGCGCCGGGAACTGCAGGCGATGCACGTCAATCGTGTGCACAGCGAATACCTCAGCCGCATCCTCATCGATCAGAACCGGTTCGGCTTCGAGAGCTCCGGCTGGATGCATCAGCTCGGCTATTCGGGGCAGGTGGAGGCGGTCACTCTGTTGGGTCCTCCGTCTCGACGTGAGTCCACGGTGTCGCGACTTCAGCGGCACGGTGTCCGCTTGGAGGTGACCTTGCAGAACGAGCGGCATCTGCTCGTAGTTCAGCACAACGATTTGGCCACGACTCTCGAACATTGTTTGGAACCGCAGGTTCGCGCCGGGATCGGGCTCGCGGTCGACACCGGCGTAGTACATGAGTCGCTCAAGCAGTCGCTGTGGGCAGTCAAAACTGCTCCCGCCGACGCGTCCGCGTCGATCGTTCACTATGATCCGGCAACGCCGTGGATGGGATTCCACGACCCGCAGGCGGGAGAGGACTTCGTCAATCGGATCCTCGGACCTCTGCTCGACGACACACCGTCCCACGCCATGCTCATCGAGACCTTGGACGTATATCTAAAAGAGAACCGTTCACCGCAGAAAGCGGCGCAGCACCTCGTCGTTCACCGGCAAACCGTCATCCAGCGGATGAAGAAGGTCGAGGCGGCACTCTCGGTCGACCTCGCTGACACGGCAGTCATCGCTCAGTTGTGGGTGGCGATGACGGTCTACCGTGCTCTTGGAGACTCGAGGGCCTCGGGTCAGTTTCATAGAAGTAGGCGGTGAGCGTCTCGGTGGCGGACCCGGTCGATCGCACGATTCGTGTCGGTGACCTGCGTGATCTCTTGTTCGTCGACGGTGTGAATTTCTGAGGACTGCGATATTTGACTGTCAGGGGTCATCGCTATCGACTTTGCTTCTGGTGTTGAAGTGATGTGGTTGGACGGGCAGGTGTACGTGGCTGGTCATTTGGGAGTACCGGGAGTTCCTGGAGGACGGGCGCAACGCGAAGGCCTCGAGAGACTTGCGATTGCTCTGATCCTGGTGTCCAAGTATCGGAGTTCCTGCGCCGATATTTCGGGGCCAATCGAGGAATTTTCCAATACCGCTACCTGTACCCCAGTTTCACCGAAATCTCTCGCGCAGCCGACTTCATCACCGGAACCAGCGCCTGCATTCGATCCTTCGGCATAAATGGACGTGTGGCTGACAGCGAGATTCCAGCGACGATCTCCCCGCTGCCGTCTCGAATTGGAGCGGCCACACACCGGATGCCTGGTTCATTCTCTTCCAGATCGAACGAAGCCCCATCGCGCGTATAGCCGTGCATTCGTTGGATGAACGACTCCACCGCAGACGAATCTGCCTCAGGATTCTCCGCAACAAAGAGCCGCTCCCATCGATCTTCCTGTCCTAGCAACAGCGCTTTCCCGACGCCAGTCCGGGTCAATGGCATCCGGTGGCCGATGCGCGATCGCATCTCCGCCCCACGCGTGCCCGGAATCTTGTGGAGATAGAGCACCGACTCCCCATCCTCGACCGAGAGATGGATGGTGTCCTGCGTCCGTTCGGCCAAAGCCTCGAGGCTCTCTCTGGCGACTACTGGCAGTGGATCCTGGTTGAGCGCGGTGAAACCAAACTCGATGAGCGTGGGCCCAAGCCGGAACTCCCCAGGCGACCCATGACGCAGATAGCCCATCTGTACCAACAGCTGAATCATGCGGTGCGCGCTCGACCTGCCAAGACCCGTTGTCTCGACCACGGCTTTCAATGTCGTCGAGCCGTGCGCCACTGCACTGATGATCTGAAGGCCCCTGGCCAGGGTCTGTGTGCCCTGCGGAATGGTGTCACTCGAACGTGTCCCAAAGTTCTCGGTCATTCCACCAGTATGTCATCTATCCCACATATAGGGACAACGGTGGCGCATGATGGAACACCACCCCATAGTGACTTCTATGGCAAACCTGGCACCACCTGAGGCCCCGCAGATGATCGGCCTCGACTGGGGGACAAGCTCACTGCGAGCATTCCTCATCGGCAACGGCGGAGAGATCCTCGCCGAACGCACCGGCCCAGACGGAATCATGGCCGTCGGCCCGGACTCCACCGACCCGCGCGGCGACTTCTCCCACATCGCGGAATCCATCATCGGTGACTGGCTCGCAGACTTCGGCCAACTCGCGGTCCTGGCCAGCGGCATGATCGGCTCAACCCAAGGAATCGCCGAGGCGGGCTATCTCGATCTGCCGACCGATCTGGGAGATCTCGGCAAGCACCTCACGACAGTTGAACTCGGCACCATCGACCTCCGCATCGTCCCCGGCCTGCAGAAGACCGCGAGCGAGACTGACGCTCCCGATGTCATCCGCGGTGAAGAGACCCAGCTGCTCGGACTGCTCACTCCCGAACTCACAGAACAGCGCACGGTGGTCCTTCCCGGCACCCACACCAAATGGGTGGCCTGCGAGGGAACTCGCGTCACCGATTTCTCCACCTCGATGAGCGGCGAGATCTTCGGCCTGCTGAGCACCTCGTCGATCCTCGCCCGTCTGGCCGAACCCACCGAGGGCTTTCACCTCGAAGCCTTCGACTGGGGAACTCAGGTCGGTGCTGATGACCCCGCCGCCCTCACCTCGTCACTCTTCTCCGCCCGCACCTGGGCCCTCGAAGGGCGCCTGCGAGCCGACGAGGTCAACGACTACCTGTCAGGAATGCTCATCGGCGCCGAGGTGGCCAGCCAGGTGACGCCGAACACCGAATCTCCCGCCCCGGTCATCATCTGCGGATCAACGAGCCTCACCCAACGCTACTCACGCGCACTCAACCGACTGGGCCGGGAAACTGTCGTCGCGGATCCACGCGCGGCCGCCACCGGACTCTTCCGCATCGCCGAACACTCCGGCCTCGTACCGACTAAGGAGAACGCCCATGCCTGACTCTGTTCCCACCGGCCTCATCGCCATCCTCCGCGGGGTCCGCTCCGACGAAGTCCTCGACATCGCCGAAGGCATCGTCGACGCCGGCTTCTCCGCCATTGAGGTCCCACTCAACTCGCCCGACCCGCTGGCTTCGATCTCCGCCCTGGTTGAAAAGTTCGGAGATTCGGTTGAGATCGGCGCCGGCACGGTGCTCACCGCCGACCAGGTCCGCGAGTGCCGACAGGCCGGTGCCCGCATCATCGTCGCCCCCGACACCGATCGAGACGTCATCACGACCGCGCTCGAGCTTGGGCTCACCCCATACCCAGGTGCTGCGACCCCGACCGAAGCGTTCGCCGCAGTCAAAGCCGGCGCCACCAACGTCAAGCTCTTCCCCTCCTCGGCGGTGGGAATCAGTGGAATGAAAGCCTGGCGCGAAGTCCTTCCCAGCGGCACCGAACTCTTCCCAGTCGGGGGAGTCGGAGCCGACAATGCAGCCGAGTGGCGAAAGGCTGGCGCAGCCGGCCTCGGCCTCGGCTCCTCCCTTTATCGCCGAGGCGACCGCCCCGACGACGTCCGCACCCAAGCCCAGGCGATCGCCTCGGCGTGGGCCCAATCCATCTGACATCAACGACGATCACCGAACGAAAGGCAAGAACAATGAAGATCACGTCGATGACGACGTACACCGTGCCGCCGAGGTGGCTGTTCCTCAAGATCGAAACCGACGAGGGGATCGTCGGTTGGGGTGAGCCGATCATCGAGGGCAAGGCAGCCACCGTGGCCGCCGCCGTCGATGAGCTCTCCGATCTGCTCATCGGCAAGGACCCCGCGAACATCGAAGACCTGTGGACGATCATGTACCGCGGCGGCTTCTACCGCGGCGGGCCGATTCTCATGAGCGCGATCTCTGGCATCGATCAGGCACTGTGGGACATCAAGGGTAAGGCGCTTGGCCAACCTGTGCATCAGCTCCTCGGCGGGAAGGTCCGGGATCGGATCCGCACGTATTCATGGATCGGCGGTGATCGTCCCGGCGATACGGCGGCGGCTGCGCTGGAGACGAAGAACCGCGGCTTCACAGCGGTGAAGATGAACGCCACCGAGGAGCTGCAGTTCATCGATTCCTACACTAAGGTCGATCAGGTCCTCGAGAACGTGCAGGCGGTTCGCGAGGCCACGGGTGATGACTTCGGCATCGGCATCGACTTCCACGGTCGCGTGCACAAGCCCATGGCCAAGGTGCTCATCAAGGAACTCGAACCGTACCGGCTCCTCTTCATCGAAGAACCTGTACTGTCCGAGCACTTCGGTTCGCTGCGTGATGTCATGGCGAATACACCGACGCCAATTGCATTGGGGGAGCGGCTGTTCTCCCGGTGGGACTTCCGCGAAGTGATCGCTTCCGGTGCCGTGGACATTATTCAGCCTGATGTCTCCCACGCCGGTGGCATCACCGAGACGCGGAAGATCGCGATGATGGCCGAAGCCTACGATGTGGCGCTCGCTCTGCACTGCCCGCTCGGGCCGATCGCGCTTGCCGCTTGCCTCCAGGTCGATGCCGGCAGCTACAACGCCTTCATTCAGGAGCAGAGCCTGGGCATCCACTACAACACGAGCAACGATCTGCTCGACTACGTCACCGATGCCTCGGTCTTCGACTATGACGACGGCATGATCACGATCCCGAATGGGCCCGGACTGGGCATTGAGGTCAACGAGGAGTACGTCATCGAGCGCTCGACCGAGGGCCATAGGTGGCGCAACCCGATCTGGCGTCACGCCGACGGCTCCTTCGCGGAATGGTGAGGAGAAACCAATGCCGAAGCTCGACAATCTCACAGTCACCAATCCGACCCGAATCCGCTACATCATCGCGGTTCTGCTCTTCATCACCGTCGTCATCAACTACATGGACCGCGCAAACCTGTCCATCGCGATGCCGGCACTGTCCCAGGAATTCGATCTCACCACGGGGCAGCAAGGTCTGCTGCTCTCGGCGTTCGGATGGACCTACGCGGCTATGCAGTTGCCCGGCGGGTGGCTCGTCGACCGAGTCCGGCCACGTGTCCTCTACGCCTCCTGCCTCGTGCTGTGGTCGCTGGCCACATTGTTCATGGGCATGTCCGGCGGCTTCGTCGCACTCATCATTCTGCGACTGATGGTCGGCGGCTTCGAAGCACCCGCGTACCCGATCAACAACAAGGTCGCGACCGCGTGGTTCCCCGAGCGTGAACGCGGACGAGTCATCGCTTTCTACACGTCCGGTCAGTTCATCGGGCTCGCGCTGCTGACCCCGGTGTTGTCGTGGCTGCAGACAGTGCTGACTTGGCATTGGGTGTTCATCCTCACCGGAGTCGTCGGCATCATCTGGGCGGCGATCTGGTGGTTCGTCTACCGTGAGCCGCGCGACAAGGCCGGCGTTAACCAGGCCGAGATCGACCTCATCGCCTCGGGCGGAGGACTTGTCGATGTCGAGAGTGGGGTGAAGAAGGAGGCCAAGCCAAAACTCAAATGGTCTGACGTCAAGGTCGTGCTGACGAGACGGAAACTGTGGGGAATCTACCTCGGGCAGTTCTGTCTGACCTCGACATTGTGGTTCTTCCTCACCTGGTTCCCGACCTACCTCGTCGACTACCGCGGAATGGACTACATCGAATCAGGCTTCATGGCATCGCTGCCGTTTGTTGCCGCGCTCGTCGGTGTGTTGCTTTCCGGTACGGTTTCGGACCTCATGGTCAAGCGGGGTCTGTCGCTGGGGATGGCACGAAAGCTGCCGATCATCATCGGTCTGGCGATGACGGTGTTCATGCTCGGCGCCAACTACACGGACTCGTCAGCTCTCGTCATCGTGTTCATGTCGATCGCATTCTTCGGCAACGGCTTCGCGTCGATCACCTGGTCGCTGGTATCAGCGTTGGCACCGGAACGACTCTTGGGTCTGACGGGCGGCATGTTCAACTTCATCGGCAACCTGTCATCAATCGCCACTCCGATCGTCATCGGATTCCTCGTCACTGACGTCGACTTTGCGCCGGCGTTTGTCTACATGGCCGCGATTACGATCGTGGGCGTGCTGTCGTACGTGTTCCTCGTCGGCAAGGTTGAGCGCGTCGAAGAATAGGGACTACTTCAAACTCCGGGCGATCCGTCGGTTGCGGGCTTCAATGAACTCATTGTTCGCCTGCAGATAGTCGATGAGGTCGCCCGGAGTCTTTGGCACAGCCGGGGTCGAGAAGTCATCGAAATGATGAAAAAACCTGATCCGCGAAGCTCGGCTGTCCCAGAGGTCGTCGAGAAGGAAGAACTCGACGTACTCGTGGAAACTCGAGAACAACGCGAAGAAGTCGGCGTATCGCTGCAGTGCGGCTGACAATGGGCTCGCGTCACCACGATAGTGACGGCGGATGCACTCGAGAGTGAGGTCGAAGCGGTCGGCGATGCGCGGGTGGAATCCCCGGGCACCGTTGATTGTGGCAGCCCCATCGACGCGATTGCCAGGAAAGATGATCGCACTGCCGATCGTGTAACCGAGATCAGGTGGTAACGATTCGGACGGAATCTCCTTCAGAATTTTGGCGGCGCGCCCCTTCAACCATGTAGTAATTGCGTCACTGGAAAGCGGGAATCGTCCGAGCCTTGACTCGTGCAGAAGATAGACGCTTTCACTCTTCGTGAGTGTGAAGGTATGGCCTGACGACAGTTGCTTGCTCCAGAGAATTTGGTGATATTCGCGCAGCGTCGGGCTGAGGAGGTCGGGGTCCTTTCCTGCTGGCGTGTCATCGCGAAAGTCAAAGGTGACGTCAATCTGAGTTGTCATGTTTCAGGTCGCAGTCTTGGTTGTCGGTGTGCAACTGGTTCCTAAGACGCCAGTTTCGGCTGGTTGCACTGTGCCGATGCGAAGGACAGCAACAATCCGTCCAGTTTGGCAGACTCAGTCAGTGAGTTCCCGTCCAGATGCGGCCCTCCACGCAATGTGGTCAAGTGCCCGAGGGTCGACGTTCATAGTTTTCGCCGTTTCCGTAATCAACTCGACTGCGCGCCGGCCATCCAACTCGGTCTCTTCACCAAGGGCGTGCGCAAGGAATCGGAGGATCATGCGGTCAGGTTTGACTGAAGGCATCCCCGCGAGAATGAGCAAGTAGTTATAGGTGACTCCCGAGCTTTGGCTGGGCAGACGCTTCCACTTCCGCATGACGTCATTGTCGAGTGGGTTGTCCTCCACTTTGGACCTCAAGTCGGGGACCGTATCGATACCGAGTTCGGTCATGAGTCCGGCAGCTTGTTCGATGATCTCAGCCTTCAGCTGAGCACCGGGCCGAGTATTCGCAGGCTTGAGGTTATGCGCGATCGTTGTTGCCCACTCACGAGCGCCTCCGGCCTCCTTGATAGACCTAGTAAGCGCCTGCGCCCCGTCATTCTCACCACCCGATTCTTTGTATCGTTCGATCACATTGACCACTGATGAGTAATGGGAACCCGTTGAATAGATAGAGTCGATGATGCACAATGCCAGGCTGTTCGGATATCCGTCGGGAGTCGTCCACACAGTCGGATCACCAAGGTTGGTCTCGCAGTACGTGACCAGCGTTTTGATCTCAGCGTCGGTGACAGTCATGTTTCAATCCATTCTCTTGGAAGCTCGATGTCTATAACACTACAGCTGGCCTCTGGCACACGGACATGAAGCGCGAATCAACGTGCTTGAACTGGCTTGTTTTTCGAGAGGACAACTGCTCACACGAATCAATCTAGCCAAGTCGTGAGCTCTTCAAGCTGCGCACGAAGCATGTCCCAGCGCAATTTGAGGTCCAAGGTACGTGCGGCTATTCGATTGCCTTGAATGGTGACGTTGAGGTCGGGTTGTAGACCCGCATCGGTTCTTGCGTAGAGCAGTATTCCGCTGACTGATCCGTTTCGACTGACATCTGCGTTCTTCGTGTACGCCAGGATCTGATAGATATTAGCTGAGTGGATGGAGCTTTTGCCGTAATGGCTCACCTGCATAGTTTTGGAATAGTACTTAGCATCGATGATGACCGTGCGGCCCCCTCGCCGCAGCGTGATGTCCGTATACATCGCCGGCAACTGGTCTGTCCCTGACGCGTGCTCGCCGTCGATATCCCATCTAACCTTTGCCGCCGCCGGCGAGAGCTCGGGATGGTGAAGTCGGAAATACTCCAGGAGGAAACGCTCATACAGGCTGCTCATCGCCTCGTCGGTCACCCAGGACAAAAGGCTATTGGCCCCAGGCTCCTCAGTCGGCAGAAGTCCACGAATGACGAGTTCACAAGTGCCCATAAGCATGCGATAAGAGGCACTGGAACGACTGAAACTCAGTTGGTTCCAACGAATGCTCGCAGGCGCAACCTGATCGACTGAATCGAAATACGGCAATAGTCGGCGAAGAGCGTCCTGCCGTTCTCTCGAAACCGAACCCTTACGGATCAAGAGAATCATGACGCATTTGAGAATCCGATTGTGGAGCGTGTCGAGCTCATACTCGTCGAATTCGCAAACGACGCGTCCGCGAACCATCGACAGTGCCGCCGAGGTGCGAGTGAGGTCGATCCGGCCCCGGACGGTGGCGAGTTCCTCCGATCGACGACGGTAATCACGATGAAGACCTCGTTTGACCTGGGAGCCGATACCGCGAATGAGAATCTCGGCGAACAGATCATGGATGGTATCGAAGTCCTCACCAGCGAATCGATCCCGACCGTTTTGGTGTATGTCTCTGAACGCGTACGCCATCATCACGTACACATTCCGGACGACGATGGATCGGTCTCTCACTCGATTGCGGCTCTCAGCGCGATAGCCCACTGGTCAGCCTTGGAGGGTTCGTCGAACCAGTATTCTTCGAGCAAAGGAACAAGTTCATCTTCGACAACCGACTGCAGCCAGCCCGCAAGCTCCTCCTCATCTGATTCGAGCCCAGGAGGAATCGACAAGTAGCTGTGACCGATTGCGAAGCCGTGGCCAAGGGCCGGATCAGCGGTGATTTCGGCATTGAGCTCAATGACTCGCTCAACGAGCCGGTCGAACGGCCGGCTAGCAAGTGCTTTCTGGCGACTAGCGAACCCCTCGGTTCGGAAACCTGGGGCCATTTCGAAGAACCCGAAGCGGCGACGCAACGCATAGTCGAGAACAGCGAGGCTGCGGTCAGCAGTGTTCATCATGCCAATGATGTGAACGTTGGGTGGGACCGAGAAACTCTCGTCTTTGTAGAGAAGCCTGAGCTCAGTCCCACGTTTATCGCTCTCGATGAGCATGAGCAGTTCTCCGAAGATCTTGGAGATGTTGCCTCTGTTGATCTCGTCGATGATGAAGAAGTAGGGGCGGGTTGGATCGTCTGCTCTCGCGTCTTCGCAGAATCGGTAGAACGGTCCTTCGGTGAGAGTGAACCCGCCGGATTCTCTCGGACGATACCCCATGAGGAAGTCCTCATAGGAATAGCTCTGATGGAATTGAACGATTTGGACCCGGCTGCGGTCCTGTTCTCCGATTACTGAATATGCAAGTCGTTTCGCGGCGTAAGTCTTTCCCACCCCAGGAGGTCCGGCAAGAATGACGTTCTTTTTGCGAATCAGCAATGACCTGAGTCTTAAATACCGCTCTTCAGGCAGGAAGACGTCCCTGAGGAAGTCATCACGGGTATACGCGCGGATGTCCTTTGGCTGGTCGCGTGCCTCCGGCTCGTCTTCACCGACGATGAGTGCTTCCAGCTGTTCAATGAGGTCATGCTGTGAAGTGATGTCGGTGAGAGTCTTCAAAGGCGCGTCTCGCGTGAGCGCCCATTGTCCTTTATGCGTCCAGTCCACTGAACGAACGTGTCGATATTCGCTGCGGTCATGATCGTATCGAGCTTCCGAAGTGACCTGGCCGCGCCCGAGAACCTCACGTCGCCCACTCTTGACGTAGACCACGTCGCCAATCTCGATCTCGTTCTGAAACTGCCACAGCGCAAGGACACTATTCTTCAGAGAACCCCCGGTGCTGTCGGCATCAAGTGCATGACGGATCTCTTCCCGGTTGCTGTATGCGGAAAGGTTTCCGAGGTCATCCCAGCCGATGGCCATGATCTTCGTCGAGTGGAATTCGTTCCATTTTGATGCCTGACGGCCCGGCGCATAAAGCCAATAGCGCCGAGGTCGTGGTTCCGTCAACTCGTCTGCAGACTGGTCTGAGGCAGCCACATTTGGCGCGGGTTTCCACTTGTCCTTGACACCATCGCTCCAGAAGTCGAACTCCCCGTCGATCTCCTTAGCCAGTGAAGTGCGGATCGCGAGGAGGTCTCGGTCAATGTGAGCGGGAGTGTCTCCGCTGGCGCCGTTGACCCGGTCGGCAAAGGCATCCCGAATCTGTTTCTTCTGGTTGGCAGATGGGATTGGCTCGAAAAGCTCCGGATGAGCGAGGAACTGCAATGTGTTGCGCATGTCAGTACGGTTGTCGCCGGAGTCGATCATCACCTGTTGCAACTGCCACGGATCTGAATGAGCGGCGGCACGGTCGTCTTCGGAGAGTTTGTTCCAATGGATGATGAAATCGGCTACCCAGGACAGATGGTCACTGATGGCACTGAGGTAGTAAGTACTGGGTTCGAACCCACCGATTTCTGACGGGCGAGCCAACCATTCGGACATCGGTTCGGGGATGTGCGCTGGGGGATCCAGCAATGCAAGGAGATCCTCAACATGTTTTCGCCTGGTCGCAGGAAGGATTCCGTTCAATGGGAGTTCGCGGAGAAATACGAGCTCGGCAGCCAGCAGTACCACTGCACGCGAAGCTCCGGCGAGCTGTACACCTAACTTGTCCCACTGGGACATATTGCTGCCGGGACTCGGATCAGTCTGGACCCTTGACCGAAGGTCCTCCGCCGCGGCCGCGGTCCAGATTTCTACCGTGGGGTCGATGACTGACTGCTTGTCACCGAGCATATGGGAGATCAGCTCACCGGCTTGGTGCGCAATATTCATGTCGAGCTGACGGCGGGAAGCGGCGGTGTCGTTGTCCATAGCTCAACTGTAGTGCTTGGCGAACGGTCTGCCGCATACGTACAAAACGCGATTCGCGAGTGGCCGTTTGGTGAAACCCCACGCCCCTACTACTGTCGTGATCAAGTAAGCCGGAAGGAGCAGGGATGCGCATTGAGTTTGGCTGTACCCTCGACCGAGCACCATGGCAGTCACATAGCAGTACGCATGACTCAAGCAACGCCGGCACCACCGTCGTCACCGGCCCGCTCGGTCTCTTCGGCATCCTCCAGACTCGGCTCGGGACGACACGCCCTACGGTCGAGCGACCGGTGCGGATCGCGCAGTACCGCTCCCTTCTGGCTCAGGCTGACCACTCCTGGTATCGACGGTCATTCGCTAACGATCCATGGAACACCGCCCACCACCTCCTGCAGCTGCGCGACGACGCGATCGAAGCCGGATGGCACCCGACCTCCGACGACCAGGAATACACCGCCCACCCGCGCCTAGACGCCTTGGCCACCGTCGAAAAGCGCGTCGTCCTCGGGTCGCCCCACGACCCGACCGCGACTCTGGCACCGGGCCGCGCGGACGACCTGAGAGAAGTCCTCGAATTGCTCCGATTCCACGGCACGAACTGGCCTCTTGGCATCGACACGATCGAGCTCCGCGACCGACGCAGCGACCTCCCACCGGTCTGGAAGAACATCGTCGCAGCTCTGAACGGCGCCGGCGTCACTATCGCCGATGCCGGCCCCAGTACCGAGACTCCGAAGCTCACTATTGTCCGTGGCCGGGAAGAATGGTCTATCGCCGAGGCGGCCGCTCGCTACCTCGCGAATGTGCCCGACCGTGAGCGGATCTGCATCATCGCCGGTGATTCCACCACGGTCCTCGACCAGCAGCTGGCACGCCGGCAGGCTCCGGCACTGGGTGTGCCGAATTCGTCGCCGACGACTCCGTCAGCACAGGTTCTGCCGGTCTTTCTCAGCGCCGTCCTGCCCCCGACAGACATTAGACGAGTCGCCGAATTCCTCCACCTCTCCTTCGGCTCCGACGGCGCCGAGACACCGGCGCTGACTCTCGTGCCGCGATCGGTCTCGTCCACGCTGCTCGGCGCACTGACTCAAGAACCCGGAATCTCCGGGGACCCCGCGTCGGCGTGGATGAAGGCGCTCGAGACACTGAAGGCTCGCGCGTACGAGGACCCCGACACAAGCGCGACAGCGAGGGAGACCGCGCAGACCCTCGACAGCATCCTGCGAGTCTCCCCGCCAGAGATCGTCGAAGACCACCTCACGCTCGACTCCTTGCAGCCAGCCCTCGACTGGCTGAGCACCCGTCTACGCAAGCTCACTCTCCGCCAGCAGCAGACTGCCCAAAGCTCACACAGCACGACCGCTACATTCCTCGCCGAGGCATCGAACCATATCGCTTCTTTCCGTGCCGTTCTCACGGCACTGGACGTCGACACCCTGCGGGTCCGAGAACTCTTCGACATCGCTGAATCGTGCGCCCCGCAGTCGGCTCATGCGCCGGCCAGTGCTCACGCCGCCGCATGGACCGTGGTTAACGACCCGTCTGAGGTTCCCGCTGACGCAGAGACGATCGTCTGGTGGTCATCGCGCCGCACCACACAGTCCGAGGCCGAGACCTGGGACCCCGCAGAGGTCGAGGCCCTCACCGCGGCAGGCTGCCAGATCTCGCCGACCACCGAACGCGAACGGCTCCGTCAGGCAGCCGAACTCAGAGGACTCCGCTCGGCCCAGACGCTCCTGTGCTTCTGCGCCGACACAATCCGCGGAGAAGTAGTCCCCCTCCACCCTGTACTGTCCCGACTTGCCGAAAACCTGTCGGCCGCCGATCTCGAGCAATTCGAAACGCAGTCCGTCGATGCGGTTCTCACCCATCCCACGATCGCTAAGCCGGTGGCCACACTGATCGACGACGAATCATGGCGGCTGAACAACATCACCGTCGCGACCGACCGTGCCGCACCGGAACACATCGAACCGCCAGAGAAAGTCTCGCGCACCCTCGACGGCGACTTCACTCACCTTCTGCCAGAGACGCTCTCCTACACGCAGATCGATCAGCTGCTCAGTGACCCCCTCGAGTGGACACTCAACCGAGCACTCGGTCTTTCACACGGGTATACGTTCGACATTCCCACTGACAATCGGATGATCGGCACACTTGTCCACGCTGTCGTCCAACATCTCGTCGACGCAGGAGAAACGCGCGGCGACAGTATCCCCACACTCCCGGCGATTGCAACGACTTTCGACCAACTGGTCCCGAGATTCGCCTCGGAGCTCCTCCTGCCCGGCCAGCTCACCCGCAGAAACACGATCCGTTCCACAGCGCTCGCCTCACTCACACACCTGTTCACAGCGCTGCAGGACAGGAGAGTACACCTCACCGCCGCCGAGGCAGAATTCACCTATGACTGGACCCTCATCATTGCCGGCACTCCAACAGTGATTCCCCTGCGCGGCCAACGTGACCTCGAAGGAACATTCGACGACGGGCGTCTAGCAATCGTCGACCTCAAATGGGCGAACTTTGATAAGAGATACCGGACGATGCTCGACGACGGTGAAGCCGTCCAGCTCAGCGTCTACTCCCGCACGGCTGATACCCCGACCGGAGCGAAACCGCTGACCTCGTATTTCATGCTCAAACAAGGCCGATTCGTTTCGACAGACTCCGCTCTCGACCCGAACTTCACCGGGGGAGGAGCCGACAGCTTTGATGACAAAGGGAACGGCCTCGGCGGAGACCCCGCCGGACTCTGGCCAATCATCCAACGGTCGGTCGAAGCAGCGCTGACACACATCGCCACAGGACGCTTCGGTTCGCCGAGTGGCGACGTCCACGCCGAGCTGCAAACCGCGCCAGGAGTGAAAAACACCGAGGTCGACAAGGCTCTCAAAGCTCTCAAGAAAGCGGAACTGGCCGAGCAGCGACTCTTCGTCATCAAGCCGCAGTCCTATAGCGACTTCAACCTCATCTATGGCATCGCGGGAGACTACTCATGAGCGTCCACGTCATCACCGCCTCGGCGGGATCTGGCAAGACCTACCGCCTGACCGAGGTGCTCTCGCAACGGCTCTCACAACCAGCGACGCCAGGGGAGTCCCCACTACGAGCGAGTGAAGTCATCGCCACCACCTTCACCGTCCGTGCCGCCGCCGACCTCGTCGAGAAGACCCAGAAGCGCCTGCTCGATGACGGCAACATCGCTGCTGCCGAAGAGATCAGCACCGCACTCATCGGCACCATCAACTCGATGTCCGGCCGGCTCGTCACCGACTACGCCATCGATGCCGGCTTCTCCCCAGAACTGCGCGTCCTCGACGAAACCGAACAGGAGATCGTTTTCGCCGCCGCGGTCGACGAAGTGGTTGCCGAAGCCGAAGCAACTCACCGGGACCTCCTCCTGCGCACAGGGCACAACGGCGGCCCTGAGGACCAAGGCTCCTGGGGCCACGGTCCGATCGTTTGGTCACGACTGGTCAAGGCAGTCGCAGAGGCTGCACGGGCGAACCACCTCGGAGAGGATGAACTGCGGTCCTCCGCCTGCGCCTCGGCGGAACTGTACCTTTCGGCACTGCCGGAGAGACGTTCCGACGAACGACAGACCTGGCGTGATTGTCTGGCCAGCGACATCGAGGAACTTCGCACCGCGCTCAACAGCGCTCTAAACGATGTGCCGCAGCCGGACGAATCTCGTGTGACCGTGAAGAAGGGCAGCATCGCCAACGTCGAGGGCAGCCTCATCACGCTCGATCATTTCCTGCGCGACGTCGATTCCCACGCCGAGGAGGCCGACCCCTTCGCACGTATCCCGTGGTCGACATGGGCGAAGGTGGCAGAGGCGAACTATCCGACCGCGCCGGGCGGAAAGAAACCGGGCAAGGTCCCGCTCGAGATCCTCGAAATCTCCAGCGGTCCACTCGTGTCCGATCAGCTGCTGGCCAACAGCGCCTTTCACAATGACATCGAGGCGCTCATCAACCTGGTCATCGACACCGCGATCGCCTCACTGAGCGCATACGAGGAACAGAAGAACCGCCTCGGCGTGATGGATTTCGTCGATCAAGAAGTCCGCGCGCTCCACCTGCTCCAGTCGAACGAGCGGGTGCGATCATCGATCGCCTCCCGGTACCGTCTGCTGGCCGTCGACGAGTTCCAGGACTCTTCTCCCATTCAGCTAGCGATCTTCATGGAGCTGGCCGACCTCGTCGACGAGGTCATCTGGGTCGGGGACCGCAAACAGGCCATCTACGGCTTCCGCGGTGCCGACCCGGACCTGATGAATGAGGTCTTCTCCGCACTCGTCGACGGCACGACGGAACTGGGCACGGCCACCTCGGAGAACCTCGGCGCCTCGTGGCGATCAACGGATGCGCCCCTCGAACTGTCGAATACTTTGTTCGGTCAGGTGTTCTCCGACCAAGCGATCAACGAAGTGACACTGAGCATCCCACCGCAGCGCGAGCACCTGCGCAGCATCGGTAGCAGAGAACTGTGGGTTCCGAACTCGGACAAAGGAAAGGACGCGCAGTCGGACAGTCGGATGGTGCGAACCATCGCCGAGGGAGTCACCGACCTTCTCCGGCGCTCGCCTCAGCTGCCGGATGGTCCTGTCAGCCAAGGCGATATCGCGGTCCTCATGCGAACGAACTCGCAGGTGGCTTCCGTCGTCAGCGAGCTTCGAGCGCGAGGCCTCCGCGCGGTCGGGTCGACGACTGATCTGCTCTCGACGAGGGAAGGGCAGTTCGTCGCCGCCGGGCTGGCCGCAGTCGTCGATCCCGACGACAGTGTGGCTCTGGCCGAGCTCGTCACCCTGATGCCCGACCACAGCAGGCACGACACGTGGTTCGAGGACATGGCGAGGATCACCGATAAGGAACAGCGACACAAGCATCCGCAGGAATGGTGGCTTGATCCGACTCTGACCGCCCTGTCCGATCTGGCTGTCAATGCCGCCCACCACTCGTCGGTCGAACTGCTGCTCGCGATCATCGACTCGCTCGACCTCCCGCAGAGAATCAAGTCCTGGACGACTCCGGAATCGCGTTTGGCGACACTGGATGCGTTGTGCCAGATCGCGGGCGAGTACGAGGACGCGGCTCACCAGACACGGATGCCGGTGACGCCCGCAGGACTGCTGGATCATCTCAAGGAAGCAGCTACAGCCTACGAGCAGACCTCGGCTCACGACGCCGTGCTGGTGACGACCATGCACCAGTCCAAAGGGCTGCAGTGGCCGGTCGTGGTCGTCGGCATTCCGATCCAGAAGGACTATGGGCACCGGGAGATCAATGTGGAGAAGGCCCCGGTCTTCGACGCCCGACGACCCCTGGCGAACCGCTCACTGCGCTACCTGCCGGGAGTGCTCAAGAACTATGGGCCGCTGAAGCAGCGACTCGGTGAACTCGACGTGGTCAGCCGAGCACAGGAAGCTGAAGATCGAGAGACGGCACGTCTGCTCTACGTCGCGCTCACCCGGGCTGAGTGCCACAGCATCATGGCATTCGGCGATCCTTTGGGCAGGCGGAACGTACTCAGTGCATCGGTGGACGACGAGCTCCTGCAGTGGGACGTTCCTACAGCCACGGGAGGCGATTCCATTACTGTGAACGAAGCCGGCACGATGCAGATCGCTGCCCGGCACCGAACAGACGCCGATGGCAGCGCAAACCCGGATACTCTGCCGATTCGTATCAATGCATATTCACTCGAGGCTGAGGACGACAGCGAGCAGTCGCTCGAACCGTCGGCTCCGTCCTTCTACGCAGCTACGGACATCCCTGCCCGGCGACCGGCTGAGACGCTGCTCCATCTTCCAGCACGGTTCACCGCCAGCGGGGTACCTTCCGACGGTGTCAAAGCTGATGTGGCACTCATTGCCGACCTGGGGGCGCCGTTAGTCGCAAAGGGAGGCAAGGATTGGGACCGGATCGGTGATGCCGTGCATGCCTATCTTGGTCTGCCGCTGAGCAAACTGCCGCACGAAGCCGCTTACGAAGCGGCCGAACGGATCCTGTCCCGGTGGGACGCAGGCCGTGTGCTAAATCCCGAGACTCTCATTGAGGTGGGACGCCGGTGGACTGGGTGGATCGCATCAACGTACCCCGACGCCGAGGTGGCCACGGAGTCCCCAATCGCGTGGCGCAATGATGATCGCCAGGTAATGGAGGGGTGGATCGATGCCCGGTTGGTGCTGCTGAATGGCGAACACATCCTCGTCGATCACAAGACCTATCACGGTGCGGACCCGGTCGGACATATCCGCGAGAACTACCTCGGCCAGCTGGAAGTATATGCGCAAGCATTGCATGCGACTGTCGGCCGAGTCCCCGAGCGGGTTCTCATTCATCTGCCGCTGCTTGGTGCCATTGCCGAGGTCCGCTTGCCCGTTGCGCAGGCAGTTCCGAGCACTAGCGGTACCCGCATAAATTTTGACACTTGGAAACGTGATTAGTTGGCACTGGTGATACCGATTGTCCTCGCCTTTTTCGTAAGCGAGAAGGCCACTGCCAAGATCCGTAAAGAATGTCGCGAGTTCTTCCTCCCATCCGGCAACGCGGGATCGGCCCGTTCAGGCTCCGAGTTCGAAATCAGGCTGTGTAACAAATCGATACAACGGGCCATCGCCAGCAAATGCGTCGATTGGGGCCGCCACGAGGTGATATTCCGTTCCATTCCAACCGGAAATTCAATGCAACAGTTCGTAGTTTTCGAAGACACAGCGATTACACGCCCAAATATTAACCAGTATAGACCTCGGGCATGGACGCGATAATGCTTTGTTGAGCTTCGCCAACCGTATCGACGATTCACTAATGACAACGTAATACATGAAATTGTTCGACGGGGTCTGAGGCAACACCGTTGAGCCTGACGAAGTCAATCTGACCGTCCACGTTCAAATCGCTAGCGTCTACGCAAAGAACTTCGTTACACAGGTGCTACCGAATACCGCTTGCGAACACGACAGGGATTTTTCCCCATGATAAGTCTCAATTTTGTTACCCAAATCCGAGACACTTAACACACTGACCAATAACAACATGCTCGGTAACCCCGAAAACCTCACCTACTAGTGCAAGTCTGGTTCAACGATATGGGCTACGATAGCCTATCGACGAATCTCCGGTGGATCGATGCGGGATCTGGGAAGAGCTCCTGCATTACATAGTGTGGTTGGGCCGGAGGCGGGCGTCAGTTGCGCTCCACTAGTCGTTGGGATGCGGCGTCGTAGGAGCAATTGACGATCTCGCCGGAACCGATAAGGTCGATTGCCTGGTTGATTACAGGCAGCGGCACGCTGAACCATTCTGACGGCTCGTACACCCGACCTTCCTTACCGACCTGACTGACCCGTAGTCGAGACGGCGCAAAGACTCGGTGCAACAGATGCTCGAGGGTCGAGGTTTTGAGGTTGTACGTGCGGTAACTAGCGACGATCTCTACAGGGGCCATCAAGTAGGTTGGCTCGTGCTCGGCTCGGGCAATGCGCTTTTCAACCGGACCGCGAGAAAAGCCGATTTTGTAGAGATTTGGGATGTTGGTGATCTGCGGGTCGTCGCTAAGGGATCGCAGCACGTACACGTACCCAGTCTGGACATCTTCAGCAAGCACCGATTCGAACGAGGTCGGCACAACGGCCTGTCCGTCCTTCTCACCCATTCGGATACCAAGCGACTGCCGATACATCGATGACTCAGTGCCGTTTTCGAATATAACACGCAGGCGTTCGCGCCGGTTCTCTCGAACTGTGGACTTCTTGTACTCCGGCTCACCAACCTCTGCGACGAACAGCATCACCCCGCGTAATATGAAGAACGAGCCCTCGACGATGTGCTGTTGCCCGGGGAACGGAACGAGCTTCGCCACGCCATCAGCTAGTTCACGGTGCTTTGCCTTAAACAAGTGCTCGAAGTTCTCGAAATCTGTTGCCTTCTTTCGCTTCGCCGCGTCGAAATCTTCAGCAGGACGCTTCCGCGCAGGCAAGGTAGAGACATCGAGAACTCCCGACTCGTCTTCGAGCAGGTCGAGCTCATCTCCGTCGAGCAGGTCATCGAGTGATGCGGGTGGCTCGGGTACCGAGAGTAGATCGAATTCGTCGAGATGTGTGAGCGCTTCGTGCTTCTCGTCGTTAGCCAGGATTCCATCGAGTCTTGCTCCAAGCTTGCGCTCGGCGATTTCTCGAGTGGTTGAGCTCGGAGCCCGCCCCTGTCGGCGGCGAAATTCCACGATCTCCAGGAATGCTCGCTCGAGGCGGTCGTTGGAGGTGACCTTGGCTGTCTTCTCCGGAGTATCGAGCAGTCCGTCGGTGTCGGAGTCGAAAAGTGCTGCAAGAGCATCTTCAATCACGGATGTGGACGCCGTGTTGTCCCGCTTGCTCATTGGTCGCCTTCCATTTCCTCAGTGCGTTCTTGGGCTCTTCGCTGTTGCTTAAGCCGTTGAAGGAATAACAGCACTTCTGCATAGTGTTTCTCTTTGGGATCGCTAGATTTGCGGTCGGGCCGACGGCCGTTTACCTTGGCCCACTGTTGAATTTTCGGCCATATTGCCACGGCTTCCTCTTCGCTTATGTCCACCCGTGTCGCGGCGATCGCGCCTTCGATAATCCGAAGCACCGAAGGCGTCACGGATTTCGATATGACCTCGAACGCGCGCTGGAACGGGTTCACGGAGTCGATGAGGTTGATGCTCATATCGTCGATGTTGACGAACTTCTCGGCCATCTTCACGAGCCTCTTGTCTCCGAACTCTCGGATTTCACCGTTCTTGATGACGGAGTCCACAACCACCTGCTGGCGTAGTTCTTCGACTTGAGCCTCGTCCAGGTCAGGATAGCGGTCACGGATGATCTTCGGAATGAGGACTTTGTTCGTCGTCTCCGGGTCGACGTGTCCTACGGCGGCACGGGCAAAGGTCTCGTCTTGCAGGATGTTCGCCTTAAGGTCGTTTAGGTCCGTCTCGACAATCTGCTTGACCCGCTCGGACGAGGGCTCCTTAAATCCTTGGATTTTGATCGTGCCGGGTTCGGCTAAGTCCTCGTTGCCGCGTTTGGTCATGAAGTCGAGGTTCGGAGCAAGCACCTGCTCCATTAGTAGCGAGGCTGTGATTGCTTTGAGGATGTTGTTCACTGACACGGTCACTTCACCCTGCTCTGCATCAGGCTGGGCGATGAGGTTTGTGAACTGAGCATGGCTCTTGCCTGGGCTATCGCGGGTGACACGGCCGATGATCTGGATGATCTCGGTCAGCGAGGCCCGGTAGCCAACGGTCAACGCATGTTCAGCGTACGGCCAATCGAACCCTTCCTTCGCCATACCGAGGGCGAGGATGATGTCTGTCGCATCACGGTCCTTCGACGCTATGGACGCGAGATAGTGAAGTGTGTTCGCGCGTCTCTTCGGGTCGGAGTCATCGACGAGATCCGCGACCCTCAGTATCTTCCCGGTGTCTTTCCGGCGGATGTGGATGATTCCGGTGTCATCTTCGGTGTCGAGGTAGTCGCCGATTGTGTCGATAATCTCCCCGACCTCGTTGATCTTATCCTTCGTTGATTCACCGCTATTGACGTTGGGGATATGGACGATTGTCTTCTTATCCAGGTCCAGGACCTCGTGGATCGCCTCAGTATAGCGCCCCTGGTAGAAATGATGCCCTATGCCTAGTGACTTGAGATGCTGGTAGCCATTGAGTTGATCGTAGTAGTTGAACGTGACCGCGGTGAACTTGGCTTCATCCTGAGCTGCAAGGACGGGAATGGAATCACCGCGGAAATACGAGCCGGTCATCGCGACGATGTGCACGTCAGAGCCGGCCATGACTTCTCGCAACAGTGCTCCCAGCCGGCTGTTCTCGGTGTCGGCGGAGACATGATGGAATTCGTCGATCGCGAGCACAGCACCGTTGAAGGCGTCGGGTGCAAGTCTCTCGAACGCGAACCGTAACGTGGCGTGGGTGCAGACCAAGATGGCGCTTGGGCCGTTCAGGAAGTCCACGAACGCATCGACCTTGCCCGCCGGTGACCCAGGGGTACACAGGTTATGCTCGGGCTTGATCTCCCAGTCTGCGAAGAAACCGTCGGCCGTCAGCTTCGTGGAGGAGAAAGACGCGCCGATCGACCGCTCGGGAACGGCGACAATCACCCTATTTCGGCGTTGGTTGTATAGCTTGTCCAGAGCGACGAACATGAGCGCACGGGATTTTCCCGAAGCTGGTGGTGCTTTAATCAGTAGGTGTTGGGCGCCACGCTTTTCAAAAACGCGGCGTTGCATCTCGCGCATGCCGAGCTCGTCGGTGTGCACCGAGGAGCCTGTTTGGGCATACGTTACATCGACAATGTTCACGCTGGCTCTCACTTCCGACGTTTCTTCTTAGGGTTCTTTGTCTCTTCCTCGGCGGACTTCTTTTCGTACAGGGCGAACAAGTCGGAGAGCCGCTCTTCGTCTGTCTCGTACGGCCTTTTCGAGTAAATCGAGTCCACTAGATCGTCGACGGTCTTGTGAGCTGCGCGAAGGTCATCGGGCATCTTGTCGGGGTCATAGAGCACCGCGAGAGTCTTCTCACAGTGGTACTCACGTACATCCAGCACACGAAGGGCCGCCGTGGTTAACTCCTCCTTCATTCCATTTGAGACGGGCAACATTGGAAAGGTGTTGTACACGAGTGTGTTGGAGTAGCGAGGGTCTTCTTTAAACTTTCCGCCGACAGAGCGCGCCCAGGCCATGTGCATTCGGGAAGTTATGAGGGAAAACAACCAAAGCTCCGCCCCATAGACTGCGAATGCCAGATCGGATATTAGAGTATCTGAATCCATCATACCTATTGGTAGGTAATCACGGCGTTCCGAAGAAGACTTCGGAACAAGAATAAATGGTTCTGGTGAGTAACTCCTGAATCCGAACCGCCATGGCGTTTGAGCTAGTTTTTGCGTTTCTTTACGGTCGCGACCCTCGCGAAATTCCTGGACCCTTGAAATACGTTGTGAAATCTCGGGGACTCTGAGTGCATCCGCCTTAGCTTCATCAGGGATCCAGAGTGCGAACCGGTCGAGTCCTTCCACAAACTCCTTAGCCTTGATCCACCGATCTGCTTGATGTCCGGGGGCTCGCTCGGATTCGAGCGCGGAATCGGTGAGCGGGCAGGAGACATTGCCCCGGTCTCTCACCAGTCTCTTCCACAAAAGTTTCCGAAAGTCTCCTCCAGACCTCGCGGCATCGCGCTCGAAGCAGGAGCGAATCGGTCAGGACAATTCTGTCCTTGGTGGGCTCAACGCTGCTTGCCAGAGTCGTGAGAATTCTTCTGCCCACGGCCACTTCGTCGGCAGATGCAGGATCAGTTTCCTGGCCCGGTGAGCTATTCGAGCCGGAATGCTGATGATGCGTGCCCGCAGCGTCGGGGCGCGGACTTTGCTCATCCGTCCACCGATGAGTCCGGCAGCGGCTCGCAGCAGGTTGTGAGTGATCGCTGCGATCGTCACCCACGCCGCGTTGGCGTTGAACACTCCGGAAGGCATATGCGCCAAGGCCCCGTTCTTCAGCTCTGCATTGATCTGCTCGATGATCGCGTGCTTGCGGTGCATGTGATCAGCAGCAACAGTGTCGAATCGATCTTGGTCGACGGTGGTGAAGAATGCGTGATACCGGAACAAGTCGAACAATGGGTCTTGCCCACTCATGCGTTTGGTTTCGTTGAGTTCAGGGATACGGCGGACCACCAAACGCCCCGTCGTTTGCAGTGCCTTTTCTTCGAGGTGAACGCGGTGAACGGGACCTCGGCGACTTCAGCCTTGCTGATCCAGGCCCCGGAGTCCTCGTCGTAGATCGCTTCGGGGTATTCGATGCCAGTCCATGCGTCGTCGCCGATCGCCCCGATCGCTGCCTTGACCCTTTTGTCCATGCGCACGGTGATCGACAACATCAGCCCCGGCATCCCGAGCGGCCTTGGTCACGGACGAGGAATAGTACGCCGAATCAGCACGCACCAGCACCGAAGCACCAGAGTTGATTCGGATTGTGGTCGCCACGGCATCGGAGACGAATTTGTCAGCACCCCGGGCTGACGAGGTCGAACCCTTGCGCAGGCGTTGACCGACGATGATCTGGCTGGAGTTGTCGGTTGAGGCTGTCGCCAACAGTGCGTTGAGTCCGCGGCTGCCTTGGTAGCCGAACCCGGCTCCCTGCTTCGACGCGGAGTGAACGTCGATGACTGTGTCATCGACATCGACGACGATCATCGACGCCTGCGCGTTGCCCCGGTCGGTGGGTAGCAGTGGTGTGTGCGCGTTGAGGTTGGTCAGGAAGCGGGAGGAGATCGCGTCGAGTTGCCTCACGTGGCCGAAGGCGAACGAACGCAGAAACGACCCCAGAGTCGAGGGAGCGTAGACACGGTCAAAGAGGTGTTTCATGCCGCCGTGGCGGAGAATGTTCATATCATCGATCGAGTCAGCCCCAGCAGCCATTCCCGCGACCAGTGTGGCCAGCTTCGGTGCCGGGTTCGCGCCCTTATCAGCCCCGGTCGTCGTCACGGTCAGACGGTCTTCGGCGAGGTCTGGCAGCCCGGCCTTCTGGGCAAGGCCCATGATTGGGACCAGCCCGGTGGTCGCGGTGAGATTCGCGTCGTCGAAGGAATGGGACACAGACGCGGGTGTGTGATTGAATAGCACCTGAGAGGTGCCCCTTTCTGGGCGGGATTGGTTGACTTAGAACATCACCATTTTCCCAGTTCAGGAGGGGCATTTCCATTTCATGCGCGGCTTGATCCGACTACTCGCATCGGTGGATCAAGGCTTAGTCCCAACAAACTTCTTAACGAAACCTGCGGCGGCGGGATCCGCCATCAGATTGTCCGCTTCCTTTCTGCTGAGTATGAGGTTTCCATCATCGATAGGCATGCTTCCCGAATGCATAGGGGGGAGGCCATTCCGGGGCTTTGTGGACTTTTCGACTACTATGTTGCTGGCGTCCACTAGGTACCCATTGATGTTACCGGCGCTTACTCGCAGGCCGTCGATGTAGAGGAACTTTGAGGCCTTGGAAATATTTCTAAGACTGATAACGGCCACCGTGACGCCAGCATTTCGTTTGGCATTATTCTCCCACTTAAACGGGGTGTAGGCATAGCCGATCTCAAGTCCCTTGGCAAAAAGCGCGGGGAACATCATGCCGACGTGCTCGCCTTGGACTACTGAGTCAGTTGTGACGAAAGCTAGCTCGGCTCGAGAATTCCTAATATAATCTGCGCCTTTCGTGAACCATAATGCTACGTAATTCAGATTTTTGGGGTATGAATTACCTGCGAATGCGAAGGCATAATCTGCCTTCTGATCGGCGGTCTGCTTTTTGGCTCCGTAATACGGAGGGTTACCAATTAGGTAAATTTCTGATTTGCGGTCATTTGGGCAGATCGAGTTCCATTCGATTCTGTTCGCGTTTCCCGCCGTGATATTGCCTGCTTCCCGAAGTGGGATGAGTGGGATTGAGACGTTGAACTTCTCCCTGAACTCCGCGTTCATCTGGTGTTTGGCGATCCACAACGACAGTATCGCGACCTCTGCTGCGAAGTCGTCGATCTCGATTCCGTAGAAGTTTTCGATGTTGATTCTGGATTCTGCAAAGAGCACCTGGTGCTTGCTGTCAAGCTCGGCGAGCCGCTCTAGGATTGCGTGCTCAAGCTTGCGCAGTTCCTTGTAGGCGATGACAAGGAAGTTTCCCGACCCGCAGGCAGGGTCGAAGATCTTGATCTCGCTAATTCGGTCGAGGAGCATCTCGAGCTTTTTAACCGAATCGAATCCGAAGTCCAGCTGCTCTTTGAGTTCATCGAGGAACAGCGGTTCTATGGTCTTGAGGATGTTCGGCACTGAGGTGTAGTGCTGACCGAGGCCGGAGCGTGTTCCTGGGGTGACGATCGACTGAAACATGGAGCCGAAGATGTCAGGGTTGATCTCCCGCCAGATGAGTGTGCCCAAGTCGATGAGCTGCTGGCGGGCCGTCTTCGTGAAAGCAGGGACGTTCTCTGAATTTTTCACAGCGAACAGCCGCCCGTTCACATACGGGAAGTCAGCCAGGTATGGCGGTTTGTCAGCCCGGTTCTTTGTGTCCAGCGCGGTGAATAGATCGGAGAGGAACTCATCGACGTCGGAGCCATCGATCTGGGTGTGCGATCCGACAGCATTCGTGAACTGATTGGCCGTGAAGATGCCGGTGTCTTCGGCGAAGAAACAGAATAGCAGTCTGGTGAAGAAGACGTTAAGTGCATGCCTGCCGTGCGGGAGGGCCATCAGGTCGGGGTTGGCAGCCAGGAGTTCGTCAAACAGCTTCCCCATCCGTTCGGCGGCCTTGACGTCCGCGTGTGCTTCTGCGACATATTGTGCCTTCTCCATTCCAGCCCACGGGAGAAAGAAGGTGAAGTGCTTGTCGATATCGTGGATCGGGATCGCCAGATTATCGCCGGTCTTCATGTCGACGGCGACGAATTCGGCGTAGTTGGTGACAACGACAAACCGGGGGTTAAACCGGACTACGTGAGCCGCTTTGCGCAGTTCCTCGATCTCGGCAAGGGGGTCACCGGTTGCCTCACGGAAGTAGACGACGTTTTTCTGCGCGATCTCGCAACTTGGGTCCGCTGCGACATTGAGCGAGCCGTTCCGCAACCTGGTGACGTTTCCCTTGGGTTTGCCGTACGCTAGCAACAAGTCGAAGACTATGTCGCGATCGTAGGACTCCTGCGCGCCCAGTCGAGCAACCCGTTCCTCGACCGTCTTGAGGTTTAACCTCGCCACACTAGACCACCTGTTCAACGACGTACATGTCAGTTCATAGAGTATCCGCTGGTTGACATGTTTGGGGCTGCTGTGTGAGCCAGCGCCAGGGTCTGCCGCCGGTCGTCGGGGTCTGGTGCGATTAGTAGTTTCACAATTTAAAGGCTTCGCTCTCCCCGTTGAATCACACCGTCAACACAACCTTGCCGGTCGTCTTTCGACCCTCCAGGGCCCGATGCGCATCCGCAGCATCGGCCAGCGCGAACGTTGCACCGACGCGGAAGTTGAGCCAGCCGTGTTCGATGCCGTTGAAGAGCATCGCCGAACGCTTCGCCAGTTCCTCCGAGCTGCGGACGAACCATGCCAGCGACGGTCGCGAAAGGAAGATTCCGCCCGAAGAGTTCAAACGCTGAATGTCGAACGGCGGCACCTGTCCCGACGCCCCTCCGAAGAGCACCATCGACCCCAACGGCTTGATCGACGCCAGCGACGCATCGAACGTGTCCTTGCCGACACCGTCGTACGCGACATCGACGCCCTCACCATCGGTGAGCTCCTTGACCTTCGCCGTGATGTCAACGCCCTCGCCGTAGAGGAACACGTCATCCGCGCCAGCCTTGCGCGACAGCTCCGCCTTCTCGTCCGTGCTCACCGTCGAGATGACATTGCCACCCAAATGCTTGATGATCTGTGTGAGCAGCAGACCCACACCACCGGCACCCGCGTGAACGAGCGCCGTCTGTCCCGGCTTGATCTCATGCGAACTCGTCGCCAGGTACTGCGCCGTCAGACCCTGCAGCGGCATCGCCGCAGCCACCTCGGCGGATACACCCTCCGGCACGCGCAGAAGAAAGTCCGACTTCACGACGACCTGCGTCGCATACGAACCCGGGCCCTCGTGCCATGCCACACGGTCACCGACCTGCCAGCTCTCAATGCCCTCGCCCACCTCGGCGATGTATCCCGTGCCCTCGACGCCGACGACATGCGGGTACTCCATCGGATACACACCCGAACGACGGTACGTGTCGATGAAATTCACGCCCGCAGCCTCGACGTTGACGAGCACCTCACCGGGACCGGGCTTCGGAGTCTCGATCTCACCGAACTCCAGGACCTCCGGTCCACCAGCCTGCATCGCACGAACTGCCTGGGTCATGACGCCTCCTGCATATAAATTAATTGCCTGGTATGGTTATACATATGAACGATCTTACGGTTGCCGTCTCCGGTGCCACCGGATACGCCGGGGGAGAGGTCCTCCGGCTGCTGAGCACTCACCCCCACTTGAACGTCACCACGGTGTGCGGACATTCCACCGCGGGTGAGAAGCTCGGCCGACATCAACCCCATCTTCCCCGATTGTCTGACCTCGTGGTCCAGGAGTCCACCGCCGAGGTGCTCGCCGGCCACGATGTCGTCATCCTCGCGCTCCCGCACGGACAGTCCGGACAGATCGCCGCCGAACTCGAATCCACGAGCCCGGACACCCTCATCATCGACCTCGCAGCCGACCACCGGCTCATCAGCGCGGCTGCTTGGGAGAAGTTCTACGGCTCCGCGCACCAGGGCACCTGGACCTACGGTCTGCCCGAGCTGCTCACCGCCGGCGGCACCAAACAGCGCGAGGCGCTCAAGTCCACGAAGCGCATCGCCGTGCCCGGCTGTAACGTCACCGCCGTGAGCCTCGGACTCGCACCGCTCATCCAGGCCGGACTAGCGGCGCCCGCCGGACTCAACGCGGTGCTGGCCAATGGTGTCTCCGGTGCAGGCAAGGCGCTCAAGCCGCATCTCACCGCCGCCGAGGTCCTCGGCAATGCCTCGCCCTATGGCACGGGTGGCACGCACCGGCACGTTCCCGAGATCGAACAGAACCTCAACGGCGTCCTCGGCGTCGACGCCGCCGACGGCCCCACCCGCATCTCATTCACCCCGACACTCGTGCCCATGGCCCGAGGCATCCTCGCGACCATCACCGCCGACGCTGGCGAAGCCGCACCACGCAACGCCGAAGGCCTCCTCGACGCTGCGGCACTCAAGGAGCAGCTGAACGCTGCCTTCGACCAGGCCTACGCCGGCGAAGCCTTCGTCCGCGTCCTGCCCGACGGCCAGTGGCCACAGACCGCTGCCACCACCGGATCGAACGTTGCGCAGATCCAGTTCACCGTCGACGAACGCGCGGAGAAGCTCCTCGTCGTTGTCGCACTGGACAACCTTGTGCGCGGCACGGCCGGACAAGCCATCCAATCCATCCACCTGGCCCTCGGTCTCAACGAGACCACCGCCCTTCCCCTCGAAGGAGTCGCCCCATGAGCGTGACCGCCCCACTCGGCTTCACCGCCGCCGGACTCACCGCCGGACTCAAACCCTCCGGCACCAAAGACCTCTCCCTGGTCGTCAACAACGGACCCGACACCGTCGTCGCCGCCGTCTACACCTCCAACCGGTGCAAGGCCAACCCCATCCTGTGGTCCCAGAAGGCCTCCGCTAACGGGCAGGCACGCGCCGTCGTCCTGAACTCCGGGGGAGCGAACTGCTACACCGGCGACTTCGGCTACGGGACGACGACCCTGACCGCGCAGACCACCGCCGAACTCCTCACCGAATCCGGCATCACCACCCCAGCTGAAGACGTGCTCGTCTGCTCCACCGGACTTATCGGCGTCGGTGGTCAAGACTTCCGCGACTCCATCGTGAATCACCTCGCCCCACTAGTCGCGGCCGCCGACACGAGCGTCGAAGCCGGTCAGTCCGCTGCCGAAGCGATAATGACCACCGACACCGTCGCAAAAGTTGCCACCCGCACCGGTTCCAGCGGGTACACGATCGGCGGCATGGCCAAGGGCGCGGGCATGCTCGCACCGGGGCTGGCGACCATGCTCGTCGTCATCACCACCGACGCCAAGCTCGACCAAGCGACTCTCGACCAAGCGCTGCGGGCTTCGACGAGCCAGTCCTTCGACCGACTCGACACCGACGGCTGCATGTCGACGAACGATACCGTCATCCTCATGTCGTCGGGCGCCCACGAAGCCGCCGTCGATACGGACGAGTTCACCACCCTGCTGCGCGAACTCTGCCTCGACCTCATGCACCAACTCCACGTCGACGCCGAAGGCGCCCACCACGACATCGCCATCACCACCAAAGGTGCTGCCAGCGAAAAAGACGCCGTCGAAGTCTCCCGGTCCGTGGCCCGCTCGGCCCTGTTCAAGGCCGCGATCTTCGGGGAGGACCCGAACTGGGGTCGCGTCGTCGCTCAGGTGGGAACCACCTCGGCGGATTTCGATCCCACACAGATCGACGTGATCATCAACGGCGTCCAGGTGTGCACGGCATCTGGCCCCGACGAAGACCCCGCGAACGTCACGTTCGAGCGCACCGTCGACGTCGTCATCGACCTCCACGCCGGCGACGACACCGCCACCGTGTGGACCTCGGACCTCACCCACGACTACGTCGAAGAGAACAGCGCCTACTCCTCATGAACACCCCCGTCGACATGTCCACGAAATCCACGGCCGCCCGGCTCGCCGCCGCCCAGGTCAAGGCCGAGGCCCTGACCGAGGCACTGCCCTGGATCAAGACCTTCGCCGGTGCCACGATCGTCATCAAATACGGCGGCAACGCCATGGTCTCCCCGGAGCTGCAGCAGTCGTTCGCCGATGACATCGCGTTCCTCCGCTTCGCCGGCATCCGCCCCGTCGTCGTCCACGGAGGCGGCCCCCAGATCTCTGCCATGCTGAAACGCCTGGGCATCGAATCCGAGTTCAAGGCCGGACAGCGCGTGACCACCGAGGAGGCCGCCGAAGTCATCCGCATGGTCCTGTCCGGCCAGGTCAACCGCGACATCGTGTCCCGGATCAACCAGAACGGTGACGCCGCGATCGGCCTGTCCGGTGAAGACGCCGACCTGCTGCTGGCGAACAAGGCCACCGCCGAGGTGGACGGGGAGACCATCGACCTCGGCCGGGTGGGCGAGATCGCCCAGGTGAATACGACAGTGCTCACCGAACTCCTCGATGCCGGACGGGTGCCCGTCATCTGCTCGATCGCCTCGGAAATCGGGGGAGAGGCGGGGAAGCCGCTGAACATCAATGCGGACCTGGCCGCCTCGGCGGTGGCGAAGGCGCTCAAGGCACACAAACTCATCATGCTCACCGATGTGCCCGGCCTCTACGCGAACTGGCCGGACACGTCCTCGCTCATATCCCGCATCGACCCGGACAAGCTACGCGAACTCCTGCCCTCGCTCGACTCGGGCATGATCCCGAAGATGACCGCGGCGCTCGAGGCGATCGAGCACGGGGTCAAGCAGGCCCACATCATCGACGGCCGGATGGCGCATTCCCTCCTCCTCGAGGTCTTCACCTCGGAGGGCATCGGCACCATGGTCGAAGACACCATCGTCGAACCCGCACCGCTGGGCGACGGGCACCAGGCGAACCCCGCCGAGGCGGCCCCGACGGACGGTTTGAACGCTAGCAACGACAGCAATGGAGGACGTTCATGACCGAGACGACCGATCAGACTTCGACCGGGCAGGGTTCCGATCAGGCCCAGACGTGGCGGGACGATTTCTCCCGTGTGCTGTCCCCGGTATTTGGGTCCCCGCAGCTCGACATCGTCCGCGGCGAAGGCTCCTATGTGTGGGATGCCTCGGGCAAGCAGTACCTCGACCTGCTCGCCGGCATCGCCGTCAACGCCCTCGGCCACTGCCATCCCGCGTGGGTCAGCGCCATCACCGAACAGGCCTCGACGCTCGGCCACATCTCGAACTTCTTCACCTCCCCGGCCCAGATCGGCCTGGCCGAGAAACTCCACGAGATCCTCGACCTGCCCGCCGGATCTGCCGTGTTCTTCTCGAACTCGGGGACCGAAGCCAACGAGGCGGCCTTCAAGATGGCCCGCCGCGCCGCCGGCGGGGGACGGCCCTTCATCATCGCCGTCGAAGGCGCCTTCCACGGCCGCACCATGGGCGCCCTCGCGCTGACCGCGAAGGAAGCGTACCGCGCTCCCTTCGCTCCCGGTGTCCCCGGCGTCGTGCACGTGCCCTACGGCGATGTCGAAGCACTCGAAGCGGCGATCAATGAGAACACCGCCGCTGTGTTCGTCGAACCAGTCCAGGGTGAGGTCGGCGTGCGGATGCATCCGGCCGGCTACCTCACCGCGGTGCGCGAACTGACGACGAAGGTCGGGGCGCTCATGGTCCTCGACGAGGTGCAGTCGGGCATCGGCCGCACCGGTTCGTGGTTCGCCCACCAGGATCCCGAGATCGGCGAGGGCGTCACCCCGGACATCATCACCTCGGCGAAGGGGCTCGGCGGCGGCATGCCGATCGGCGCGACCATCACCGTCGGCGACGCGAATACTGGTCTGCTCGAAGCCGGACAGCACGGCACGACCTTCGGCGGCAACCCTCTGTCGTGCGCCGCCGGACTCGCCGTGCTCGAGACCATCGAGAAAGACAACCTCCTCGACCACGTCACCGAGATCAGCGACTGGCTCAAGCCTCAGCTGGCGAAGGTCGACGGGATCGGTGAGATCACCGGTAAGGGACTGCTCCTCGGGCTCGAACTGACACCTGGCGAGGACGGCCAAGTTCCGGATTCGAAAGCCGTGGCTGCCAGGGCACTCGAGGCCGGGTTCATCATCAACCCCGTCGCCCCCGGTCGCTTGCGCCTCGCCCCGCCGCTGACCATCACCACGGACGAGCTCACTCCGTTCGTCGACGCCCTGCCCGGGCTCATCGCCGGCTGAGACCCACCCAGACTTTCGAAGGACACCTCATGACACGCCACTTCCTCAAGGACACGGACCTCAGTCCGGCCGAGCAGACGCAAGTCCTCGACCTCGCCGTCGAGCTCAAAGCCGCTCCCTACTCGCGGACCCCGCTGGCCGGCCCGCAGACCGCCGCGGTCATCTTCGACAAGACCTCGACGCGCACCCGGGTGTCGTTCGCCGCCGGCATCGCCGCGCTCGGCGGGCAGCCGCTCATCATCAACCCCGGTGAGGCGCAGCTCGGGCACAAGGAATCCATCGCCGACACCGCCCAGGTGATGTCGCGGATGGTCTCGACGATCATCTGGCGCACCTACGCGCAGGCCGGCCTCGAAGAGATGGCCGAATACTCCTCGGTGCCCGTCATCAACTCGCTGTCCGATGACTTCCACCCCTGCCAGATCCTGGCCGACCTGCTCACCATCCGCGAACACCGCGGCGACGTGGCCGGCCAGACCATGACGTACTTCGGCGACGGGGCGAACAACATGGCCAACTCCTACGCCCTCGGCGGAGTCAACGCCGGCATGCACGTGCGCATTGCCGCCCCCGCCGGATACCAGCCCGACGCCGCCATCGTCGCCGAAGCCGACGCACTCGCGGCCGACACCGGCGGATCGCTGACCGTCACCGACGATCCCGTTGCCGCCGCCACCGGCGCCGACGTCCTCGTCACCGACACCTGGGTGTCCATGGGCCAGGAGGCCGCCGGCCGCGACGACGAGGCCTCACCGTTCACGAAGTTCCAGGTCAACCAGGAACTGATGAACTTGAGCAACGACGCGATCTTCCTCCACTGCCTGCCCGCCTACCGCGGCAAAGAGGTCACGGCCGAGGTCATCGACGGCCCCGCCTCGGTGGTCTTCATTGAGGCCGAGAACCGCCTCCACGCGCAGAAGGCACTCATGACCTACCTCCTGGAGCGATGATGGCCGAGCCGAACAGCAGCGCCCCGCTGACGAAGACCGCCCGCCAGCAGAAGATCATCGATCTCATCACCCGCCAATCCGTGCGGTCCCAGATTGAACTCGCCGAGGCGCTCGCGACGCAGGGCATCACCGTCACCCAAGCGACCCTGTCGCGCGACCTCGCCGAGGTGGGGGCCGTGAAGATCCGGTCCACCGCGGGATCCGTGTACGCCGTTCCCGGTGAAGGCGGGGACCGGTCCCTGCAGCAGTCGACGGGGGAGAGCCTCGATGCGAAGCTGCCGCGGATCCTCGAGGAGCTGCTCGTCTCCGCGGTCTCCCAGGACAACACGGTCGTGCTGCGTACCCCGCCCGGGGCCGCACAGTATCTGGCCTCGGCGATCGACCGGTCGTCGATGGTCGGCATCTTCGGCACTCTGGCCGGCGACGACACGGTCCTCGTCATCGCCGATGCCGCCGTCGGGGGAGCGGCCGTGGCCGAGACCTTCCTCGAATACGCGGCCGGAGGACTGGCCGAGGGGTGAGTCTCGGCCAGTGCGGCCGGGAACCAAGCCGGCCGCCTCGGCGAGGCAAAACTGGAACAATGACAACTGAGTTTCTTCATTTCAAAGAACGGGCCGGCGCATTCGTGCTGGTGGGAAAGGACGATCTGTGAGCGAACGACTGAGCCTGTGGGGCGGACGATTCTCCGACGGTCCGGCCGATGCGCTGGCCGCACTGAGCAAGTCCACGGACTTCGACTGGCGCCTGGCGAAGTACGACATCGCCGGTTCCAAGCCCCACGCGAAGGTCCTCCACCATGCGGGACTACTCACCGATGACGAGCTGTCGGGGATGCATTCGGCTCTCGACGAGCTGCTGCGTCAGGTTGAAGCCGGCGAATACGTGGCTGCCGAATCTGACGAGGATGTGCATTCGTCGCTCGAGCGCGGACTCATCGAGATCGCCGGTCCCGAGCTCGGCGGGAAGCTGCGTGCCGGACGGTCCCGCAACGACCAGATCGCGACGATGGGTCGGATGTACCTGCGCGACCATGCGCGTGAGGTCGCCGGTCTCGTCCTCGACACTGTCGAGGTGCTGGTCGCTCAGGCAGAAGAGCATCCCGAGGCGCCGATGCCTGGACGCACGCACCTCCAGCACGCTCAGCCGGTGCTGCTGGCGCACCATCTGCTTGCCCATGCGTGGCCGCTGCTGCGCGATGTCGCCCGCTTCGTCGATTTCGATGCGCGCGCCGGTGTCTCTGCGTATGGTTCGGGTGCTCTGGCCGGGTCGTCGTTGGGGCTCGATCCGCAGGCTGTGGCCGCGGATCTGGGGTTCAACGATTCGGTGGAGAACTCCATCGACGGCACGGCGTCGCGTGATGTCTTCGCCGAGTACCTGTTCATCACGACGATGATCGGAATCGACCTCTCGCGTCTGTCCGAGGAGGTCATCGCGTGGGCGACGAAGGAGTTCTCGTTCGTCACCCTCCACGATGCGTATTCGACGGGGTCGTCGATCATGCCGCAGAAGAAGAACCCCGACGTCGCCGAGCTCACTCGCGGTAAGTCGGGCCGTCTCATCGGTGATCTCACCGGTCTGCTGTCGACGCTCAAGGCGCTGCCGTTGGCGTACAACCGGGACCTGCAGGAGGACAAGGAGCCGGTCTTCGACGCCACAGACACTCTCGAGCTGCTGTTGCCGGCGTTCACCGGGATGGTTGCGACGCTGAAGTTCGATACCGAGCGCATGGCGTACCTTGCTCCGCGCGGATTCGCGCTGGCCACGGACATCGCCGAGTGGCTTGTGCGCGAGGGCGTGCCGTTCCGTGTCGCGCATGAGCTCTCGGGAGCGTGCGTGCAGCTGGCCGAGTCGCGGGACATCGAGCTGTGGGATCTCTCCGATGAGGACTTCGCGGGGATCTCACCGCACTTGACGCCTGACGTGCGCGAAGTGCTCACGACGCTCGGATCGATCGATTCGCGGTCGGCAAAGGGTGGCACGGCTCGCTCGGCCGTCGATCAGCAGATCTCCAACGCGAAGGCCGAAGTTGCTCGCCTGCGCGAGTTCGCGGGGTCGGCTCGCAGCGTGTGAGTTTGCAGCTCGGCGTGTACCGGGCGGTGCATCGGATCTGAGTGCCGTCCAGCCCGACCGTCGGCCGGGGGACTCGGCGCGTTCGAATGATGCTCAGCCCTTTACGCGGCCCGGTTCATCCGCGTCGTTCCACCGGTGGGGATCGGTTTCGGACGCGGTCCTGCGCAGGATGTCCAACGCCGCAGTGAGCTTCTTCGACAACCTCGCTCCGGCCATCGTCGCTCCGACGATCGTGTTGGCGAATTCCGGGTTCGTCACCGGCAGATAGCGCACCGGCATGCCCTGAAATGTCCGCGTGTCAGGGTGAGGAACGGCATTGGCCAGGGAGAATCCGAGGCCCCAGCCCACCATCGACCGGATCGTCTCCGCGTTGGGGATCAGCCAGCGCACGGTCGGCTCGTAGCCGACCCCACGGATCTGACTGACGAGCAGGTCGGCTGTCGGCGGAGAATCGAGCAGGATGAGCGGGTCGTCGATGAGTTCGGCGATATCCACTCCATCCTTGCTCGCTGCAGGATGATCGGCGGAGACGAGGGCATGCAGCTGCACATCGGCGAGGTCGTGTCGGGTGATCCCCTCGATCTGAATCTGCTTGCGATACATGACAGCGACATCGACCTCCCCGTCGAGGACCATCTGCTGCATGGTCATGGGATGAGCCTCGACGAAGCTGAGATCGATCTGCGGATGCCGCCTGACGAAATGAGAGGCAGCGCCCGGCAGCATCCGAGGCGCTGCCGTCGGAATGCAGCCGATACGCAGAGGCCCCTGCAGGAGAGACGACTCGTCATTGAGCGATTCGACGGCATCCGAGACGGTCGACAGGATCTCCCTGGCGTGCATACCGAACTCCCGGCCGGCACTCGTCGGGCGGGCACGCCGCGCGGGGCCGCGTGCGATGAGCGTGACTTTGAGCTTCTTCTCCAACTGCGCGAGTGCCGCAGAGACCGTCGCCTGAGACACGCGGCACTCCTTTGCCGCTTCGCTCACCGAGCCGCGGTCGAGAACGGCGAGAAAGTACTCGAGCTGGCGAAGCGTGATGTCAGTCATAGCTTGAGTCTATATTGAAGCAAGCAAAAATTTGCTTTTCTTTTTGATTCCGACGGAGAAGACTGGAGAGGTCAAAGACGCAACAAGTCGAAAGTGCCAGCTCATGAACGATTCGAAGATGAAGATAGTCACCCTCGGTACCGCCGGTGGCCCACGCTGGTGGAAGGGCGACGCCAAAGATCGAGCAGGGATCTCGACCGCGATCGTCGTCGAAGACCGCTTCTACCTCGTCGATGCCGGCCACGGCGTCGGACGCCGCACACGTCAGGCCGGTCTCGAACTCGGCGACCTCGGCGGAGTCTTCATCACCCATCTGCATTCGGACCACACCATTGATCTTCCGTCGCTGGTGGTGTTCGGAATGCACGAACTCCAGCACCGAGTCGACACCCCGGTTCCCCTCCTCGGGCCCGGCGACCGCGGCGCGCTGCCTCCGACCTCGCCGCGCGCAATCGTCCCGCCCACGCCCGTCGCGTCGGCGAACCCCACCCCAGGCATCACGGACATGTTCACCAACATCGTCGCGGCCTTCGCCACCGACCTCAACGATCGCGTGCTCGACTCCCTGCGACCATCGCCGGAGAGCCTCTTCGACCCCCGCGATATCGCGATCCCACAGGACATCGGATACCACCCCAATACGGCTCCGACCCCGGAGATGGAACCCTTCGTCATCTTCCAGGACGAACTCGTCACGGTGACCGCCATCCTCGTCGAACATCCGCCCGTGGCGCCCGCCTTCGCCTTCAGGTTCGACAGCGAACACGGGTCGGTGACCATTTCGGGCGACACCTGCGAAACCGCCAACCTCGTCAGACTTGCACAAGGAACGGACCTGCTTCTCCACGAAGCAATCGACTTCGACTGGGTCGACCAGATGTATGCGCACCGTGACGACGACGAAGGCAGAGCCTCCAGAGACCACCACTACAAGTCCCACACCTCTGTCGCCGGAGCGATTCGAGTCGCCAACGCGGCACAGGCGCGAACGCTCGCTCTCCACCATCTGGTGCCCGGGTCCGCCGATGACTCCGTCTGGCACAAGGGGCAGACAGAATTCGCCGGAACCTTCCTGGTCCCCGAAGACCTCGACACCATCAATATCGCCACTGTGGCCCAACCAGCACTGAGGAGCTGACTGAAATATGCACGACAACAAAGATGTTGTTGACAGAGACGGCCTCCAGACCTCGTTGAGGACGCCCGAGATGAGACGAATCCTCACCTCGAGCTTCGTCGGCTCGGCCATCGAGTTCTACGACTTCATCCTCTACGCCACCGCCTCCTCGATCGTCTTCGCTCAGCTGTTCTTTGCCGGTCTCGGTCCCGGACTCTCACTCTTCGCCTCGTTCAGCACTCTCGCGGCCGGCTACTTGGCACGCCCGCTCGGCGGAGTGATCTTCGGCCACTTCGGCGACCGGGTGGGTCGGAAGAAGGCCCTGATCGTCTCCATGGTGATGATGGGGGCGGTCACCGTGGTCATCGGACTCATGCCGCCGACCGCATCGATCGGAATGATCGCTCCGGTATCGCTGTTCACACTGCGCATCATCCAGGGAATCGCCGTCGGCGGCGAGTGGGGCGGCGCGGCACTGATGGCACTCGAGCATGCGCCGAAGAAACGGCGCGGTCTGGCCGCGGCGTTCGCCAATGCCGGTGGTCCGGCGGGTGCGATCCTGGCGACGCTCGTGCTGTCGCTGACAGCGACACTGACCGGTGAGAACTTCGTGACATGGGGCTGGCGTCTGCCGTTCCTGCTCTCGGCCGTGCTCATCGTCGTCGGTCTCGTCATCCGTCTCAAGGTCAGCGAAACGCCTGCCTTCCAGCAGCTCGAACACGAGAGCGAAGAGAGAAAGGTCCCGCTGCTGACAGTGTTCAAGGACTACAAGCGGCAGGTCCTCATCGCTCTCTTCGCGACGATGACCATCTATGTCACCCAGGGTCTGACGACCGTGTGGGGCGTATCGGTCGCGGTCGCCGCAGGAGAAGACAAATCCGACGTACTCAACTGGAAGGCAGTCGGAGCGCTGACCACTCTGATCGTGACGTTCGTGGTCGCACGACTGAGCGACAGGATCGGACGAAAGCGATCTCTCATCGGCGCCCACATCGTGGCTGCGGTCCTCGCCGTGCCGATCGTGATGCTCATCGTCAGCGGTGAGCTCCACCAGTACGCTGCCGCAATCATTCTCGGCAACGGGATTGTGCAGGGCTTGTGCTACGGGCCGATTGCGGCCTATGTCTCCGAACTCTTCCCGCCTGCCGTACGATACACCGGCGCATCCGTCGGCTATCAGCTCGCCGCAGCGCTCGGAGCGGGACTGTCACCGATGATCGCCTCGGCCCTCATCATGGTTCCGGGAGCCGGGCCCTACCTCATCGGTGGGGTCTGGGCACTCTTCGCCGTAGTCGGAGCAGCAGCCGTTCTGGTCAGCCGTCCCTTTCCGGAAAGTGACCGGAACCCCGAGCCGCCGGTCGGAGAATCCGACGTCGAGCCGGTGCTCGGACGGACTGCAAACAGCTGAGTCAGGGCAGTGAGGATGTGGGGCACGAGTGCGTGAGTGGGCAGGTGGGCGGAGGTTCTCGGCCCGGGTGCCAGATGCGGCAGCAGTGTTCCCATACGGGAACACGGCGACTAAAATCGGGGTATGGAGACTCGTCCGTTCATCGACACCCCGGAACGACTCGCGACAGTCGTTCATCGGGCGCGGACGGAACTGGGGTGGACTCAAGCAGAGTTGTCCCAGCGCGCCGGTGTCGGTCGACGTTTCATCGTCGATCTGGAAGGCGGTCACCCCCGGGCCGAGATCGGTTTGGTGATGACCGTACTGAAGACCCTCGGCCTGTCGCCTCGAGCAGTGCCTGCTATTCCGCTGTGGGCGTTCCATGACGACGGCACGCTTAAGGATGAATACCGGAGATTCAGCGAAGATTCCGGGGGACAGCACTTACACCATCAAGAGCACGATGATTCCAACGTCTCTGAGTTGACGCGTGCACTGGGAGCCAGCCATCGCTGAGACTGCGCTGGAAGTGTTCAAGGATGGTCGCCATCTGGGGCAATTCCGGCGCGGTGCTTCGGGGCCCGTCAGCTTCGCCTACGATCGAGACTACGAGGGTCCGCCGATTTCGCTGTCCCTGCCGCTCGACGGCGGAGCGACCAGGAACGCTGCCGAGCGGTTTCTCGACAACCTTCTTCCAGACAATGTTCGGGTTCGCGGCCGCTGGGCCCGACAACTGGGAACGACCGAAGAGCCATTCGAGTTGCTGGCTCATATGGGCGAGGATCTTGCGGGTGCTCTTGTCCTCAACCCTGAAGGTCAAGCGCCTGACTCAGGATCCGCAGGCGCCGTCATCGCAACTGACGACCAGATCGCCGATCGCATCGCATCGATCATTCACGACCCTGACGCCTGGCTTGCCGCGGAACAAGTTGGGTCGACACGTCTGTCCCTGGCCGGAGCGCAGGGAAAATTCACACTGGCTCGTATCGGCGACGATTGGTTCTGGCCTTCTGCCGCCGTGCCGTCTACCCACATTCTCAAACCGGCGATGCAGCGACTTGAACAGGTGCCCGAGGCAGAAGCTGGTGCGCTCACTCTGGCTATTGAACTCGGCCTGGATGCTCCGGTCGCCAACGCAGTGAAAATTCGTGGGCAGTCGACATTCATCGTCGAACGTTTCGACAGAGATACGGCGCAATCGGTCGCTCGTCGCATTCACACAGAGGACTTCGCCCAAGCCGTCGGGCGCTCACCCGATCAGAAATACGGAATGTCACCGGAACAGATCATCGAGGTGCTCGGACGGCATGCGGCAGAATCCGAGAAGTATCGTTTCATCCGGTTGTTGGCATTCAACGTCTACCTCGGCAACGCCGATGCGCATGCCAAGAACTATTCGGTGTTCCTCGACGATGAGATTCGTCTGACTCCGCTTTACGACGCGGCGCCGACACTCGTATGGCCGACCTTGACCGACGATCGACTGGCGATGAAGGTCGGCGGCGCGTTGCGCAGCTCTGAAGTGCAGTTCGCCCACTGGCGGAAGCTCGCGAACAGAACTGACCTCGACGAGGACACGGTTGTCGGCATCGCCGAGGAGATCGGGCGAGGAATCAGGGACCGTTCCTCCGCAGTCTTCGAAGGTGCTGGCATGTCGGCGGAGATGCTGCACCGATTGGAGTCAGTGGTACGCAGCACAACCCGCCACCTTCCCAGAGGATGACGAACATCGCGAAGATCTCTTCGCAGATCAGCCCGACGAGTGGGGTCCGGGCTGAAGGGCCGCTTGGTGATTCAAGGAGGACGCGGGAACAGCCGCCTCGGCGAACACGTAGAATTGACCCCGTCGGTTCCGCGCCGGCACAGACCACAGATTCGAAAGGACCGAAGTGACCGACATCTTCAGTGAACTCAAGGCCCGCGGGCTCGTCGCAGTTTCCACCGACGAGACCGCCCTGCAGAAAGCCCTGGCCGAGGAGTCGCTGACCTATTATGTCGGTTTCGATCCGACGGCCCCGAGCCTGCACATGGGCAACCTCGTCCAGCTGCTCACCGCCGCTCGCCTCCAGCGGGCCGGACACAACCCGCTCGCCCTCGTCGGCGGCGCCACCGGCCTCATCGGCGACCCCCGCATGTCGGGGGAGCGGACGCTCAACCCGCGTGAAGTCGTCGAGGAATGGGTCGCGAAGATCCGCACCCAGGTCGAGAAGTTCCTCGACTTCGACGGACCCAACGCCGCCCAGATCGTCAACAACCTCGACTGGACTTCGAAGCTGTCGGCCATCGACTTCCTCCGCGACATCGGCAAGCACTTCCCGGTCAACCGGATGCTCGCGAAGGAATCCGTCTCCGCCCGCCTCAACAGCGAAGCCGGCATCTCCTTCACCGAGTTCTCGTACCAGATCCTCCAGGGCAACGACTACCTCGAGCTCAACCGCCGCTACGGCTGCTCTCTGCAGACCGGCGGCTCCGATCAGTGGGGCAACCTCACCTCGGGCGTCGACCTCATCCGCCGCGTCGAGCAGAAGTCCGTCCACGCCCTGGCCACCCCGCTGATCACGAAGGCCGACGGCACGAAGTTCGGCAAGACCGAATCCGGCACCGTGTGGCTCGATTCGTCGCTGACCAGTCCGTACGCGTTCAGCCAGTTCTGGCTCAACGCCGACGACCGCGACGTGGTGAAGTACCTCAAGGTGTTCTCGCTGCGTCCGCTCGACGAGATCGAAGCCATCGAAGCCGAGTTCACCGCCGCCCCGCACACCCGTGTGGCGCAGAAGGCCCTCGCCGAGGATGTCACCACCCTTGTCCACGGACGCCAAGCCTACGAGCAGGCCATCGCTGCCGCCTCCGCCCTCTTCGGTGGGGGAGAGCTCGCCGGCCTCGACGCCTCGACGCTGGGTGCCGCAACCTCCGAGCTGCCCCGCGGTGAGGTGTCCGCGACTCAGTTGGCCGAAGGGCTGCCGATCGCCGATGCCTTCGTCACCGCCGGCATCGTCAAGTCCAAGGGCGAGGCCCGCCGTGCCATCAAGGACGGCGGCGCCTACATCAACAACGTCAAGGTCGCCGACCAGGAGCAGACCCTGACCTCGGCCGATGTGCTCTCCACGGAAGCCGGGGGAGTCGTTCTCCTGCGCCGCGGCAAGAAGACCCTCGGCGCCGTCGATATCGTCGGCTGAGCAAACCGCAGACCCTGACAATGCCGCGTCCTCCTCTGTCGGAGGGCGCGGCATTGTCATATTCACGACGATTGGATCCGTCCGACAACGGGAAACCTTGTCATCGGCGAATACAAATTAGCGGGTTGTAGAGGCAACGTCGGCTGCGGCATTGCGGCTAGGGGAATGCAGTCAGTCAGCGTGCGCCCTGGCAGCCTGCGGTCAACCGGACCGGCGATGTGGGGCCATCACCATGGAAAAGCATGCGGTCATCGAGCAGACTGGCAGATGACGGACAACCGCACGAATACCGACTGACGAACGCACGAGGAGATCATGCGCACCCTGCTCAACATCATCTGGTTCATCTTCTCCGGCCTCTGGCTGGCACTCGGGTACTGGGCCGCCGGCATCATCGCCTGCATCTTCATCGTCACCATCCCCTGGGGCATCGCGTCCTTCCGCATCGGCAACTATGCACTGTGGCCCTTCGGACGCGAAGTCATCGAGACCCGCCCGGCGGGAGTGGCGACGACCCTGGGCAACATCATCTGGCTCATCGTCGCCGGAGTTTGGCTGGCCATCGGCCACGTCATCACCTCGATTCCTCTGTTCATCTCGATCATCGGCATCCCCCTCGGCTGGGCGAACATCAAACTCATTCCCGTCTCGCTCATGCCCTTGGGCAAGCAGATCGTCGACAGTGATCGGCTCATGCCCGGCTACCGGGGCGTGTAAGACAGGGGCTTAAGAACTCTGCTCCTCGAGTTCCTCGAGAGAGATGCTGCCTTTGCGGACTGCCCACAGCACGCGACGAGTGCGCACAATCCGGGGCAGGGTGATGATCAGCAGACCTCCGAGCATGTTGAGCGGGATCACGATTGCGAACCACTGCAGGAAGTCGAAAATCGAAATATCCGCGCCCGCCATCATGGCGGCGAAGATGACGATCGCATTGATGGCTCCGTGCAACATGCTGACTCCGATCACCAACAGGCCGGTGATCATACAGACGATCGCCTTGACGACATCATTCGACGTTCCCTGCTGCATACGGGTCGACAAAGTGATCGTCGCGCCGGCGAGAAGTGAGAGAGCGAGCATGACGATGAGCGAAGACTGGTTGATATAGCCGAGCGCCATATCCGCGATCGTCTTGTGATAGTCCGGGAGGGCGATGACGATCAGCCAGGCGAAGACCGCGCCGCCAATCAGGTTTGTCACGAGGGTGGTCAACCAGAGGCGAAATACCTGTACCCAATTCGCCTGGCCGGCGATGACGGCGTTGATCGGGAGGAGGAACTCTTCGGTGAATAGCTCCGAATGCGCGAGCTTCAAAGCCAATAGGCCGATGCCGAACGCCATCCCTGCCAGAATCTCCGACCCGGTTGCTTGCTTGACGAGCACCATGGCCAATATGCCGAGACCGACATCGATGCCGCCGAAGAGCCCGGTGACTATGAGTTCCGGCCACTTCCGGTTGAGCCGCTTGGCACCCTCCGTGACTGTATTTGCCGCCTCGTCGATGAGGGCGTCTTCAAGATCGAGGTCGTTTCGGCCAAGTCGTTCTCGCTGCTCTTTCTGAGTCATCCCGTCAGTGTAGGGGCTGGGACGACCCGAAACGCTGGGAATCACCTGCACGGCGAGGGCCAGGGACTGCCGTCGGCGAGAACCTGGCGGGGCTCGGGAGCCGTGCTGCTGTGCCTGTGGAAGTAGGTGTGAAACCGGGTGTATACACCCGGTGACGGGTGTCACAGCAAGATTTCCGTTCTCGAGTTGCACGTCGCCTCTGGGGTGGTCTAGAGTTATATCTCGTTGCCCCGCCGGAAACGAGGTTCACGGAACACCGTTTCTACCGGGTCTGACCAGGACAAACACAGTTTGATCCAAGTGTTCAGGCGATCGGGTGGGTGACAGGAAAATGAAACTGATACCCCCAGTGAACACACTGTCTTTGTGGTGTGGTGATGGGTGTGTGTTTGTGGTTTGAGAATCCAATAGCGTGTTTGTTTGAACAAGTTGTGATGCCAGAACAATTTATTTTCTGGTAAGACAATCACCTGGCCAAACATTGGTTCACTCCTGGTGGGTGGTTCTTCGCCGAACCATCTGCTGTGTGGGGTGGATGGTGTGTTTGGTCAGTAATTTTATGGGTCAACCTTCTCACCCCGTGAGGGGTTGGCTGTCTTGCTGGGATTCATTCGTGACATAAGTTTTTTATGGAGAGTTTGATCCTGGCTCAGGACGAACGCTGGCTGCGTGCTTAACACATGCAAGTCGAACGCTGAAGCCAGAAGCTTGCTTCTGGTGGATGAGTGGCGAACGGGTGAGTAACACGTGAGTAACCTGCCCCTGATTTCGGGATAAGCCTGGGAAACTGGGTCTAATACCGGATACGACCATCCCTCGCATGAGGGTTGGTGGAAAGTTTTTCGATCGGGGATGGGCTCGCGGCCTATCAGCTTGTTGGTGGGGTAATGGCCTACCAAGGCGACGACGGGTAGCCGGCCTGAGAGGGCGACCGGCCACACTGGGACTGAGACACGGCCCAGACTCCTACGGGAGGCAGCAGTGGGGAATATTGCACAATGGGGGAAACCCTGATGCAGCGACGCAGCGTGCGGGATGACGGCCTTCGGGTTGTAAACCGCTTTCAGCAGGGAAGAAGCCGTAAGGTGACGGTACCTGCAGAAGAAGTACCGGCTAACTACGTGCCAGCAGCCGCGGTAATACGTAGGGTACGAGCGTTGTCCGGAATTATTGGGCGTAAAGAGCTCGTAGGTGGTTGGTCACGTCTGCTGTGGAAACGCAACGCTTAACGTTGCGCGTGCAGTGGGTACGGGCTGACTAGAGTGCAGTAGGGGAGTCTGGAATTCCTGGTGTAGCGGTGAAATGCGCAGATATCAGGAGGAACACCGGTGGCGAAGGCGGGACTCTGGGCTGTAACTGACACTGAGGAGCGAAAGCATGGGGAGCGAACAGGATTAGATACCCTGGTAGTCCATGCCGTAAACGTTGGGCACTAGGTGTGGGGGACATTCCACGTTCTCCGCGCCGTAGCTAACGCATTAAGTGCCCCGCCTGGGGAGTACGGTCGCAAGGCTAAAACTCAAAGGAATTGACGGGGGCCCGCACAAGCGGCGGAGCATGCGGATTAATTCGATGCAACGCGAAGAACCTTACCAAGGCTTGACATACACTGGACCGTTCTGGAAACAGTTCTTCTCTTTGGAGCTGGTGTACAGGTGGTGCATGGTTGTCGTCAGCTCGTGTCGTGAGATGTTGGGTTAAGTCCCGCAACGAGCGCAACCCTCGTTCTATGTTGCCAGCACGTGATGGTGGGAACTCATAGGAGACTGCCGGGGTCAACTCGGAGGAAGGTGGGGATGACGTCAAATCATCATGCCCTTTATGTCTTGGGCTTCACGCATGCTACAATGGCTGGTACAGAGAGAGGCGAACCCGTGAGGGTGAGCGAATCCCTTAAAGCCAGTCTCAGTTCGGATCGTAGTCTGCAATTCGACTACGTGAAGTCGGAGTCGCTAGTAATCGCAGATCAGCAACGCTGCGGTGAATACGTTCCCGGGCCTTGTACACACCGCCCGTCAAGTCACGAAAGTCGGTAACACCCGAAGCCGGTGTCCCAACCCCTTGTGGGAGGGGGCCGTCTAAGGTGGGACTGGTGATTGGGACTAAGTCGTAACAAGGTAGCCGTACCGGAAGGTGCGGCTGGATCACCTCCTTTCTAAGGAGCACACATCAGAACCCCAACAACAGAAACCGTCCGTGTTTCTGGTTGGGAGCTCAAGGGTGGAACATCACTTCTTTCGCTCATACCTTCCAGCGTGGTGTGGCCTGTGTGCCATGACGACGGTGGTGATCGGGTGGGCTAGAACTGACACGTTATTGGGTCCTGGAATCACAAACCCCAACCATGGGTTGGGTGTGGTTTCAACCAACAGGACCAACCCGACGGCCAAACAGCAGCGAAATGGTGTTGTGTGGTGGCCGGTGTTTGGTAGTGGTTTGAGAATCGTATAGTGGACGCGAGCATCAAACAACACAAGTGTTGTTGATGTAATGTGATTTTTCTTGTCATCATCTAGTTGAGGTGAATGAAACAATTTTTCGCGCACACGAAGCCAATTCCTGAAAGGGGGTTGGGTGAGTGTGTAAGAGCGCATGGTGGATGCCTTGGCATCAGGAGCCGATGAAGGACGTGGAAATCTGCGATAAGCCTCGGGGAGCCGATAAACAGGCGTTGATCCGAGGGTCTCCGAATGGGGAAACCCCGCCACTCGTGAGGGTGGTGACCCGTGTCTGAATATATAGGGCATGTGGAGGGAACGCGGGGAAGTGAAACATCTCAGTACCCGCAGGAAGAGAAAATAACAATGATTCCGGGAGTAGTGGCGAGCGAAACTGGATGAGCCTAAACCTTGTCAGTGTCAAGCGTGCTGGTGTTGCTGTCAGGGTGTTGTGGGGTGTGCATGGTCCGGTTCAGCATGACTGGTCCGCGATTGGTGTTGGTGTAGTCGAACCTGGTGGGAAACAGGACCGGAGTGGGTGAGAGTCCCGTAGACGAAACATTGACCTGTCGTGGTGTGTGCGTTGCCCGAGTAGCACGGAACTCGTGGAATTTCGTGTGAATCTGCCAGGACCACCTGGTAAGGCTAAATACTTCCTGATGACCGATAGCGGAATGAGTACCGTGAGGGAATGGTGAAAAGTACCCCGGGAGGGGAGTGAAAGAGTACCTGAAACCATGTGCTTACAATCCGTCAGAGCAGTATCTTGATGACTGTGATGGCGTGCCTTTTGAAGAATGAGCCTGCGAGTTAGCGGTGCGTGGCGAGGTTAACCCGTGTGGGGTAGCCGTAGCGAAAGCGAGTCCGAATAGGGCGAATTGAGTCGCGTGTCCTAGACCCGAAGCGGAGTGATCTAGCCATGGGCAGGGTGAAGCGTGTGTAAGAGCGCGTGGAGGCCCGCACCCACTTCAGTTGAAAATGGAGGGGATGACCTGTGGTTAGGGGTGAAAGGCCAATCAAACTCTGTGATAGCTGGTTCTCCCCGAAATGCATTTAGGTGCAGCGTTGCGTGGTTCTTGCTGGAGGTAGAGCTACTGGATGGCTGATGGGCCCTACCGGGTTACTGACGTCAACTAAACTCCGAATGCCAGTCAAGGTTCAGCGTGGCAGTGAGACAGTGGGGGATAAGCTTCATTGTCGAGAGGGAAACAGCCCAGACCATCAACTAAGGCCCCTAAGCGTGTGCTCAGTGGGAAAGGATGTTCAGTTGCGAAGACAACCAGGAGGTTGGCTTAGAAGCAGCCATCCTTGAAAGAGTGCGTAATAGCTCACTGGTCAAGTGATTGAGCGCCGATAATGTAGCGGGGCTAAGTACACCGCCGAAGTTGTGGCAGCACCACGGTTAGCCGTAATGGTGTGGTGTTGGGTAGGGGAGCGTCGAGTTGCCGGAGAAGCTGCCGTGTGAACGAGTGGTGGAGGCGATTCGAGTGAGAATGCAGGCATGAGTAGCGAAAGACGGGTGAGAAACCCGTCCACCGGATGACCAAGGGTTCCAGGGCTAGGCTAATCCGCCCTGGGTAAGTCGGGACCTAAGGCGAGGCCGACAGGCGTAGTCGATGGACAACCAGTTGATATTCTGGTACCGACACACAACCGACAGTACCAAAACACACGATACTAACCCCGTCGCTCACCCCTGACATCTTCGGATGTTGGTCTGGGTGAGAAATGGGGGACCTGAGTGTGGAGTCGGTAAGCGTGAGGTGTGACGCAGAAAGGTAGCCAGGCCGTGCGATGGTAGTCACGGTCTAAGGTTGTAGCACGTGGGGGTAGGTAAATCCGTCCCCACAAGTGTGTGAGAGCTGATGGGCGCCCCACAATTGGTGGGGTGATCTGGTGATCCTCTGCTGCCGAGAAAAGCATCGACGTGAGGGTGTGTGTTGCCCGTACCCTATAACCGACACAGGTGGTCGAGTAGAGAATACTAAGGTGATCGAGAGAATCGTGGTTAAGGAACTCGGCAAAATGCCCCCGTAACTTCGGGAGAAGGGGGACCATCCCGGTGAACCCAACTTGCTTGGGGATGTGCTGGTGGTGGTCGCAGAGGCCAGAGAGAAGCGACTGTTTATTAAAAACACAGGTCCGTGCGAAGATGTAAGTCGATGTATACGGACTGACGCCTGCCCGGTGCTGGAAGGTTAAGAGGACCTGTTAACCCTTTGGGGTGAAGCGGAGAATTTAAGCCCCAGTAAACGGCGGTGGTAACTATAACCATCCTAAGGTAGCGAAATTCCTTGTCGGGTAAGTTCCGACCTGCACGAATGGCGTAACGACTTCTCTGCTGTCTCAACCACGAACTCGGCGAAATTGCATTACGAGTAAAGATGCTCGTTACGCGCAGCAGGACGGAAAGACCCCGAGACCTTCACTATAGTTTGGTATTGGGATTCGGTGTGGTTTGTGTAGGATAGGTGGAAGACTGGGAAGCCTCGACGCTAGTTGGGGTGGAGTCGATCGGTGAAATACCACTCTGACCATAGTGGATTCCTTAACTTCGGACCCTGATCGGGTTCAGGGACAGTGCCTGATGGGTAGTTTAACTGGGGCGGTTGCCTCCTAAAGAGTAACGGAGGCGCCCAAAGGTTCCCTCAGCCTGGTTGGCAATCAGGTGTCGAGTGTAAGTGCACAAGGGAGCTTGACTGTGAGACGGACGTGTCGAGCAGGAGCGAAAGCTGGGACTAGTGACCCGGCCATGGCTTGTGGAAGCGTGGTCGCTCAACGGATAAAAGGTACCTCGGGGATAACAGGCTGATCTTGCCCAAGAGTCCATATCGACGGCATGGTTTGGCACCTCGATGTCGGCTCGTCGCATCCTGGGGCTGGAGTCGGTCCCAAGGGTTGGGCTGTTCGCCCATTAAAGCGGTACGCGAGCTGGGTTTAGAACGTCGTGAGACAGTTCGGTCCCTATCCGCTGCGTGCGTAGGAAATTTGTGGAGGTCTGTCCTTAGTACGAGAGGACCGGGACGGACGAACCTCTGGTGTGCCAGTTGTTCCGCCAGGAGCATGGCTGGTTGGCTACGTTCGGGATGGATAACCGCTGAAAGCATCTAAGCGGGAAGCCGGCTCCGAGATGAGATTTCCAACTGACTTTTGTCAGGGGAGGTGTCCTATAGATGATGGGGTTGATAGGCCGGGTATGGAAGCACTGTGAGGTGTGGAGTTGACTGGTACTAATACACCGATCACTCATCAACTTTTCCCTTTTGTGGGGTTGGTGTGTGCGAGAGAGTGTTTCTGTGAGTAATCTTTTCTGGTTGTGATGAGAGAATGCGCCCTTGTGGGGTGCGCATGACATTGTTTTTGGTGTTCGCGTTCGCTGTGCGGTTCTTGGACCACTACCGCTGACAATCCTTGTGGGTTGTGGTGGTGGTCTGTGTGGTTTTGCGGTGGTGATAGTGGTGGGGAAACGCCCGGTTAACCGTTCCGATCCCGGTAGCTAAGCCCATTCGCGCTGATGGTACTGCAACTTGGTGGTTGTGGGAGAGTAAGTGACTGCCGCAATAATTTTTGGGGTGATGGCCTCGTTCGATCCTTCGTGGGTTGGGCGGGGCCATCACTGTATTCACGGATGGACACGATGACGATGACAATTGACGCGCTCAAGGCCGAACTTGCTCGCACCGGCGAGGTCGCGATCGGCTTCAGTCGCACGAAGCAGTTTCTGCGCAATCCAGCTGCTTTCCTCCGATCGCCTCGGTCCGGCCGTCCCGCACCTCAAGTGATCGTCAATGACTTCGGGCTGTGGGCTGCTGTCGACGGCTTTCCCGATGGAGGCGTGCCATGGAGTCGGATTCTCGAAGTCCACATCGCCAAGGTGAATGTCAGCGCCTACATCGACGTGAGCATCAGGACACCGGATACTCCCGACCGGCGACGGACGCTGCGCCTGCCGCACATGCTCACGATTGACCCGGAAACCCTCGCCAAATGGATTGTCATGGAACTGATGGAGCGCGGAAACCCGATCTGAGGGCCGGGCGTCGAGTCCACGCTGGACCCACTGAACCAGTGTCCGTGTACTGCTGAACTTCCGCGTACTGCTGAACGGGCAGTGCCGGAATGTTGAACGTGTTCCGCTCCAGAACGTGCGAAGTGTTCTTCTCCCGAGTTGCAGGTGCTTGTCGACGGGCGTGTGTCGTGTCACGATGAAGCTGTCCGCTGGGCCGGATGCAAGTGAATAGCGACATCCGAATAGACAGCAAGGGAGACACCGCATGAACGCAACAACCATGATCTGGATTGTCGTCGCGATCGTCGTGGTTCTGATCATCGTCGGGATCATCATCGCAGTCAGCCGCAAGGCGGCAGTGAAGAAGCGCGAACACCAGCGGGAACAGGCCGCGCAGATTCGGCAGGAGGCTGCCGAGTCCGAACACGATGTTCGTGCCCGAGAGGCCGAGGTCGAGAAGCAGAGAGCTGAGGCCAAACGCGCGAAGGCTGACGCCGACGCACGGGCGGCTGAGGCTGATCGTCAGGCTGCACAAGCCGAACAGCTCGACTCGGAAGCGGCTAAGCGGGAAGAAGCTGTGAGAGCAGAGCGTCTCGAGCATGAACGCCGACTGCAACGTGCCGACGAGCTGGATCCGGATGCACCAGAGGCCACAGCCGACTCCCGCCGGTCGGATGACCCTGTCCAACAGCACGACGTCCGTGCCGACGGCTATCCGCCGGAACATGGTGTTCACCCACGGGCCGAAGACTCGGTGGCCGACGAGCACGGACCTCGCGCCGACCGTCATAGCGCGCGAGACCCCTACGTTGGGAACGACCGACGACTGGACCCTCCCGAGGGCCATGGAGATACCGACACGCCGAAACACTGACACACCTGCCTGCAGAGCAGACAAGCCATCTTGAGTCTGACAAGCCATCTGAGGCAAATATGCCATCTGAGGCAGGCCAGTCATCTCCGGCACACGAACAACCGGAGACAGAGCAGACGGTGCCCGAACCCCATACGGTTCGAGCACCGTCTCGTCGTTCTCGGACTGCGGGGCGCACCAGGCCATGGGGGAGTGTACAGGGTGGGCCGCCTCGGCGAGGGAATGCGCCCGAACGCAACGACACGGATTTGTGACAACCGATTTTGTTGATACGGTGCGACGCTTCTGTAGTGTGGGCGGCAACAACTCTACGGAAGGTACGCCATGCTCGACAAACTGCACGATGCATTGAGACTTCGCACCAACCCGGCCATCTTCTTCTCCTCAGCGGCCGTGATCATCATCTTCGTCCTCGGGACGATCTTCTTCACCGATCAGATCGACGCCGGCGTCTCGGTCGCCTCCGACTGGCTGCTGACGAACCTCGGCTGGTTCTACATCCTCGGCGTCACCGTCTTCGTCGTCTTTCTCATCTACATCGCCGCATCCCGATACGGACGAGCGAAGCTCGGCCCCGACGACGAACCACCGGAGCACTCCAACGGTGCCTGGTTCGCCATGCTCTTCGCCGCCGGAATCGGTTCGATCCTCATGTTCTGGGGCGTGGCCGAACCCGTCAGCCACTTCGGCGACCCGCCCCGTGCCTCCCTCGGAATCGAACCCGGCACGCCGGCCGCAGCCGTCGACGCCATGAACTTCACGTACTACCACTTCACCCTGCACACCTGGGCGATCTTCACTCTGCCCGCACTGTGCTTCGCCTACTTCATCCACAAGCGGAACCTGCCGCCGCGCGTGAGCTCGATCTTCCAGCCCATCCTCGGTGAGCGCATCCACGGACCCATCGGCAAGACGATCGACGTCGTCGCCATCATCGGCACCGTCTTCGGCATCGCCGTCTCGATCGGCCTGGGCACACTGCAGATCAACGGCGGGCTGGCCCAGGTCATCGGCATCCCCGAGAACGCCCTGTGGCAGCTGATCATCATCGGCGTCGTCTGCGGGCTGGCCACGATCTCGGTGTCGCTCGGCCTCGACAAAGGCATCAAGATCCTGTCGAACCTCAACATCGTCGTGGCGGTGCTGCTGCTCGTCTTCATCATCGCCTTCGGACCGACCCTGTTCATGGCCAAAGGCGTCTTCGAATCCCTCGGCACCTACATCCACCAGCTGCCCGAACTCGCACTGTGGAACGACACGTTCGCGAACACCGGATGGCAGAACACCTGGACGGTCTTCTACTGGGCGTGGACGATCACCTGGTCGCCGTTCGTCGGCATCTTCATCGCCCGCATCTCCCGCGGACGCACCATCCGCCAGTTCGTCATCGGCGTCCTCGCCATTCCCTCGGCGTTCTCGATCCTGTGGTTCGGCATCTTCGGCTACGCCTCCTTCGACATCGAGCTCAACCAGGGTGGGGGACTGGTCGACCGAGTCGTCGATCAGGGAGACATCCCAGGTGCGCTGTTCGCGTTCCTCGACCACTACCCGCTGGCCGGCCCCATATCGGTGATCGCGATCGTCCTCGTGATCATCTTCTTCGTCACCTCGGTCGACTCCGCGGCGCTCGTCGTCGACACCATGAACAACGGCCACGAAGACTTCAACCCGCTGCCGCAGCGGATCTTCTGGGCCCTTGCCGTCGCCGTCGTCACCGCGGCCCTGCTGGTGTTCTCCGGCACCGGCGGACTCGAAGCCCTGCAGTCGACGATCATCCTCGTCGGGCTGCCGTTCTTCATCATCGCCTACTTCCAGATCTACGCTCTCATGCGCGCCCTGCGTGAAGACGCCGGCATCCTGCCGCGCGTGCGCATGCGCCGCTGGAAGAAGGTCCTGCCGCCCGAAGAGGTCGAACGCCGACAGGGCGATGACGAACAGTTCGGACACGAATATGACGACGATGAGGAAGTCGTCACCGAACCCGAAGCGGTCGAACCGGCACCGAAGTTCCGGGACCCCTACGTCGAAATCGGTCGAGAGAAGAAGGGCCGGCGCGAGGGGACACTGGCCAGTCGCACAGGCAGCCGCTCGAGCAGTCGCGGACAGGGAAAGGGAGATGACGCGGACTGAGGCTGACCGGTCCGAACGCGACTCTGATCGTCGCGGCCGGATATGACGAAGGGGGCGCTGCACTGGCAGCGCCCCCTTCTCATGTCTTGAGGTCAGATGAAATGGTCAACCGACCGGCTCAGATCACTGACCGTTCTTGATCATCTCTGCGCACTTCTCACCCATCATCATCACGGTGATGTTCGGGTTGACCGTGGTGATCTCCGGCATCGCCGAGGCGTCGACGACGCGCAGACGGTTCACACCCTTGACCCGAAGCTGCGGATCCAGCGGCGACATCTCGTCATCAGGTGCTCCCATGCGCACCGTGCCGACCGGGTGGTAGACGGTGTTGTGGGTGCGGGTGATGTAGTCGGCGATCTGCTCGTCGGTCTGGACGTCCTTGCCGGGGAACAGCTCCTCGCCGGCCCATTCGGACATGGCGTCCTGGGCGACGATCTCACGGGCCTTCTTGATGCCGGCGACCATGACGCGCATGTCGTGGCCCTCCGGATCGGTGAAGTAGCGGGGATCGACCTTCGGCTTGTCTCGGAAGTCCTTCGAGCGCAGACGCACGGTGCCGCGCGACTTCGCATGTGTGACATTCGGGGTCAGGCAGAAGGAGTTCTCCGAGGTGTTGTAGCCCTGGCGCAGGGTGTGCATGTCGAAGGGCACCGAACCGTAGTGCATCATCAGGTCGGGACGGTCGAGCCCCTCCTCGGTGGGGGAGAAGATGCCGATCTCCCACCACTGGGTGGAGTCCTCGACCATGGGCTTCTTGGCCTCCCACGAGATGACACCTTCCGGGTGATCGCCCAGGTGCTCGCCGACTCCCGGCGAGTCGACGCGGGCCTCGATGCCGACCTCGGCGAGGTGGTCCTTCGGGCCGATGCCCGAGAGCATGAGCAGCTGCGGGGTGTTGATGGCGCCGGAGGAGACGATGACTTCCTTCTTCGCCTCGATCCGGTTGGTCTTGCCGAAGGCGTTGTTGACCACGAGCACGGCCGTGCAGTTGTCGTTCTCGTCGAACTCGAGCTCCTTGGCCTGAGTGTCGGTGAGGATCGTGAGGTTCTCGCGGTCGAGGATCGGGTGGAGGTAGGACACCGAGGACGACGAGCGGGTGCCGTCGTCCTTGCGGTTGACCTGGAAGAAGTTCGCACCGTTGATGACGGTCTGACCCTCGTTGAACTGCACGCGGGGGATGCCGGCCTGCTCGCAGGCGTCGAGGAGAGCGATGCCGCAGGGGTCGACCGGGGGCACGTTCATCAGGCTGACCGGGCCGTCGTGGCCGTGGTGGTCGCCGGGCAGCTCATTGTTCTCGAGCTTCTTATACAGGCCGAAGGTGTCCTTCGAACCCCACCCGGTCGCGCCGTGCTTCTCTTCCCAGTCGTCGAGATCCTCGCGCGGAGCCCAGAAGGCGATGCACGAGTTGTGGGAGGAGCAGCCGCCGAGCACCTTGGCGCGGGCGTGGCGCATATGCGAGTTGCCGTTCTCCTGCTCTTCGATCGGGTAGTCCCAGTCGTAGCCGGATTCGAGGAGCTCCATCCAGCGGTTGAGCTGAAGGACGACGTCCTTGTCCGTGTCGGTGGGGCCGGCTTCGAGGAGTCCGACGGTGACCTCGGGGTCCTCGCTCAGCCGGGCTGCGACCGCGGCACCCGCGGAGCCGCCGCCGACGACGACGTAGTCAAAGCTATGAGTAGTCTTCACTGTTCATCTCTCCTTGTTGAGGTAGGCGTCTGCAGGCTGCGACTGATCACTTGGTGTGGTCGGGGAACCAACCGGTGACTGCCGGTTCGAGGTTCTGGTAGATGTGCTTGGCTTCCTGGTACTCGGCGAGACCCGTGGGTCCGAGCTCGCGACCGAAGCCGGACTGCTTGTACCCGCCCCATTCGGCCTGCGGCAGGTAGGGGTGGAAGTCGTTGATCCAGATGGTGCCGTGGCGCAGACGCTGAGCGACCAGCTGGGTCTTGCCCGCATCCTGGCTCCACACGGCTCCGGCGAGACCGTAGTAGGTGTCGTTGGCGATCTCGACGGCCTCGTCGACGGTGGAGAAGGTCTCGACGGTGACGACGGGACCGAAGGCCTCATCGGAGACGACGGACATTCCGCGCTTGACCTGGTCGAGCACGGTCGGCAGGTAGTAGAAGCCGTCGGCCAGATCGCCTTCACCGAACTTGCCGCCGCAGCGCAGTCGGGCACCTTCGGCCACACCCTTCTCGACATAGGCATGCACCTTGTCGCGGTGTGCCGCAGAGATGAGGGGACCGGTCTCGGCGTTCTCATCGAAGGGGCCGCCGAGGCGGATCTGCTCGGCACGTTCGACGAGGCGGTTGACGAATTCCTCGGCGATGGATTCTTCGACGATGAGTCGGGCACCGGCCGAGCACACCTGACCGGAATGGACGAACGCGGCGTTGAGCGCATTGTCCAGGGCCGCCTCGAAGTCGGCATCGGCGAAGACGACGTTCGGGTTCTTGCCGCCGAGTTCGAGGGCGATCTTCTTGATCGTGTCCGCGGCATTGCGTGCCAGCAGGCGACCGGTGACGAGCCCGCCGGTGAACGAGACCATGTCGATGTCTTCGTGAGTCGACAGCGGGGCACCGGCATCGGCACCCGCACCGAGGATGAGGTTGCCGACTCCGGCCGGCAGCCCGAGCTCGTCAAGCACCTGCATGGTGAGGATCGCGGTGTGCGGGGTGAGCTCGGCCGGCTTGAGGACGAAGGCGTTGCCGGCGGCGATGGCCGGAGCGATCTTCCACGCGGCCTGCAGCAGCGGGTAGTTCCATGGGGTGATGAGTGCGCAGACGCCGAGGGGTTCGTGCACGATCTTCGAGGCCACGGTGTCGGTTCCGGCATCGACGACGCGTCCGGCATCGTTTGCGGCGAGCTTGCCGAAGTAGTCGAAGCAGTTCGCGATGTCGTCCATGTCGATCTGCGATTCGACGAAGCGCTTGCCGGTGTCGAGGGACTCGGCACGCGCGAACTCGTCCTTGCGCTCACGCAGCACGGCGGCGAACTTCAGCAGCAGGTCGCCGCGTTCGCTGGCAGGAACCGATGACCAGACGCCGGAGTCGAAGGCACGGCGGGCGGCCTTGATCGCCAGCTCGGTGTCCTCAGGGCTGGCTTCGTCCACCTCGGCGACGAAGCTGCCGTCGGCTGGATTGTGGATCTTCCGGGTTCCACCGTTGACGGCTGAAACCCACTGTCCGTCGATGAAGAGTGTGTTCGGCACGATTTCTCCTTTTCCTAGCGGGTGAACGAGTAGCAGTTCTGTTGAGTCGAGCGGTCTGTGCCGTCCGAAGTCACGGCGGTGCATCCCAGCCTGGTTCGGCTCCGAGGATTCGGAGCGGCGGTTCCAGGCCGTGCGGGTGCAGGCCGTGTGAGTCCGGGCCGTGCGGGTGCAGGCCGTGCGGGTGCAGGCCGTGCGGATGCAGACGTAGCAACAGCTGCAGAGCCGACTGCCGGCGTGTGCCGGCCGTCTGACCTGCGCGGCGACTGGGCTCTGGGGTACCGACTCGCATGCTTCCGGCAATCACAATAGGCGAAGACCGGGGCCGAACGCGCAATCCGATGATGCTGGTCACACAGGCCAGTGAGATTGGTCATCGCCTCATGGGAGATTATCGCCACATGGGAGATTGCGGGGGACAGCCGAGCATCCAGGCCGAAAATTCTGATCGTGGAATCGCGGAGACATCCGTCATCCGCACAATGAGCTTCCACGTCAGGTGTCATTCATCCCCTGGTGTCGAGGCGGCGCGGGCACCCGCTGCCGCCGGACGTCTTCGATTGCCGTCGGCCGTTCCACTGGAGTCGCCTTGATTCTAACAGAGCGCTGAGGCGGTGACCTGGGCCTCGACGTGCACAGCAGCGGGCACGACGATGAGCGTGAACGGACCGCCGACGTGTCCCCGCCCACACGGCGACGAAGCAGTATGTGGACTAGAATAGAGCGGAACACCGAAAAGACTTCATAGGGAGAATCGTGGCCCAAGGGGATTCGCGAGACAGCCAGGACAACCGCCGCGCAGATGGCGGTCGCCGCTCAGATCGCGACAACAATCGCAACCGTCGACCGGACAACCGGGACGGCCGCGGGCCACGCCAGTCCGACCGCCGAGGCGGTTACCAGGGCAACCGTCGCAACGACGATGACCGTCGCGGCGGCTTCAACCGTGACCGTCGCGATGGCGATGACCGCCGTGGTGGGTTCAACCGTGACCGCCGTGACGACGATCGTCGGGGCGGATTCAATCGAGACCGCCGTGATGACGACCGACGCAGCGGCTACCAGGGCAATCGTCGCAATGACGACGATCGACGCGGTGGCTTCAATCGCGACCGTCGCGACGGGGACGACCGTCGTGGCGGATACCAGGGCAACCGTCGGAACAACGATGACCGCCGAGGCGGTTACCAAGGGAATCGTCGTAACGACGACGATCGCCGAGGCGGCTTCAATCGCGACCGCCGGAACGACGATGACCGTCGGGGTGGCTACCAGGGCAACCGCCGGAACGATGATGACCGTCGTGGAGGTTACGGCCAGAACCGCCGGAACGACGATGACCGTCGGGGCGGCTTCAACCGGGACCGCCGTGACGGTGACGACCGTCGAGGCGGCTACCGCGGAAATCGACGGGACGACAACCGTGGAGGACGCGGCGGCCACGGCCGGGGCGACAATGATCGTCGTGCCTCTCGCAAGACCGACACCGGCGACTACGCACGCGAACAGCGCGCCCGCCGCCCGCGGATCCAGGAACCCGAGATTCCCGACGGCGTCACCGGTCGCGAACTCGACAAAGAGATCTCGTCACAGCTGCGCACCCTCGACAAAGAGAACGCCGACATGGTCGCCAAGCACCTCGTCGCCGCCGGCGGGCTGCTCGACCTCGACCCGGAACGCGCCCACGAGCACGCCAAGGCCGCCATGGCCCGCGCCGGCCGTGTCGCCGTCGTCCGCGAAGCACTCGGCATCGCCGCGTACTACGTGGAGAACTACGACGAAGCCGTCCGCGAACTGCGCACCCACCGTCGCATCTCCGGCTCGAACGACAACATCGCGCTGATCGCCGACGCCGAACGCGGCCGCGGCAAGCCCGAGAAGGCCCTCGAGCTGCTGAAGACCTCCGAGGAGCTCGACCTCGACGCCGACACCCGCACCGAACTCGTCATCGTCGCGGCCGGCGCCAAATCCGACCTCGATGACATCGCCGGAGCGCGCCGACTCATCGAAGCCGAGGACTTCACTCAGAAGCCCAGCGGCGGACTCGTCCGACTCATGGCCGCCTACGCCGAGGTGCTGCGCATCGACGGCGAAGGCGAACTCGCCGACAAGTACGAAGAGCTCTCCCGCCGGACCGCCAAGGCGACAGGCACCCTGTTCGGCGACGAGGTGCCGGACCTCAACGCCGGCGTCGAGATCGAAACCGTCGACGAGGTCGACGACGAACCCGCAGCTGCCGAAGCCCAGACCTCCGAAGCCCAGACCTCCGAAGACGCCGACGGTGAAGCCGCCTCCGAGGAAGCCGCCGAAGAGGCAGCAGAGGCTGAGACCGCTGAAGCTGCGACCGACTCGGCGCCCGAAGCTGATGTTGCCGACTCGGCATCCGAATTCGATTTTGCCGAGGACGCCGAGCCAGAGACCGAAGCTCCGCCAGCAGCACCGAAGTCGAAGACGCATGTCTCGGCGAAGGAATTGAAGTCGGTCACAGTCACCGACGATGAGATCGAAGCCGAACTCGACGAGATCCTCGCCGACGCCGGTTCCGACGCCGACGCAGACGCCGAGTCTGGGACGACAGCAGCCGAGGCCGACGGAGACCAGTGACACTGACCGCCGAACAGGACAGCACAGCAGATGGGCGCCCGCCCGAGTCCCCGGGTACGCCCATCGACTGCGTCCTGTTCGACCTCGACGGAGTCGTCTACCACGGCACCCACGCCATCGACGGAGCCGCCGACGGCATCAACTGGCTCCACTCCCAGTCGATCCCGGTCAGCTACGTCACGAACAACGCCACCCGCACCGCCGTCGCCACCGCCGAGAAGATCACCGGAATGGGTGTCGATGCCTCCGCAGACGAGGTGACCACCTCGGCGCAGGTGCTCGCCGAACGCCTGGCCGAACGCTTCGGACCCGGTGCGCGCGTCCACCTCCTCGGCACGACCGGACTGCGCATCGCACTCGACGATGCCGGCCTCGACATCACGGACTCACCGGACGCGGAACCCGTCGCCGTCGCCCAAGGACTCGACCCGGAGATCGACTACGCGAAGATCGTCCGCACCTGCGAGATCATCCGCTCCGGCGCCGAATGGTGGGCGAGCAACCCCGACTTCTCCCTCCTCACGGAGACCGGGAAAGTCCCCGGCAACGGTGCCTTCGTCGAACTCATCGCCCGACTCACCGACTCCACCCCCGTCATCGTCGGCAAACCCGCCCCGCACATGATGGACTTCGCGGCCGGCCGCCTCGGTGCGCACCGCCCGCTCATGGTCGGCGACCGCCTCAACACCGACATCGAAGGCGGCTGTGCCGCCGGAATCGACACGGCCCTCGTCCTCACCGGAATCCACGACATCCACGATGCCCTGCGCACAGGACCCGAGAGCCGACCGACCTTCATCCTGCCGAATCTGCGCGGACTCGAAGCCCTCATCACCGGAACCGACCGCGGTGAGTCCGCCCGGATCGAAGCCGAACTCCAGCGTGCATGGGCAGCCATCGATGCAGGGGAGACCGACGCCGAGGCGGTCCTGGCCGACGGTCGCCTGCCCCGCCGGATCGGTCAGGACTCATGAGCGAAACCCCGCGACCGACCCCGACACCCGGCCCGACACCGACCCCGACACCGAACCCGACACCCGGCACTAACTCCGCGCCGACCCCCGCCTCGGTGAGTGGGGACGTCCCGGTCGAGACATGGCGGGCCGGCCTCGCCGCAGCCAGAGAGGCACCGGCAGCCGAGCGCCACGGACAGCTGAACTCCCTGCTCGACGACCTCGACGCCCAGGTGGGCTCCTTGTGAGCAGACTCGACCGGGCACTCGTCGACCGCGGGCTGCTGAACTCCCGCTCCCGCGCCGCCCGCGAAATCGCCGCCGGCCGCGTCAGCGTCAACGGCCGCTCCGCGACCAAAGCCTCCCAGGACGTGAGAGACGTCGACGACATCACCGTCACCGAACCCGACCCCTGGGTCGCCCGCAGCGCCCACAAACTCCTCGGCGCCCTCGACGCCTTCGACCTCACCGACCGACTCAAGGGTCTGACCGCCCTCGACGCGGGAGCCTCCACCGGCGGCTTCACCCAAGTCCTCCTCACGCACGGAGTCGCGCACGTCTGGGCCGTCGACGTCGGCCACGACCAACTCGCGCCCATACTCCGCGACGACCCGCGCGTCCACGTCCGCGAAGGACTCAATCTGCGCGAACTCGCCGACTCCGACGTGCCCACCGTCGACCTCGTCGTCGCCGACGTCTCCTTCATCTCCCTGCGCCTGCTCATCGGCCCGCTGCTGGCCGCCACCGCTGCGAGCGGGGAACTCCTCCTCATGGTCAAACCCCAATTCGAACTGGCCCGTGCGTCCCTGGACAAACACGGAGTCGTCACCAGCCGGGACAGACGCCGCCGCGCCATTGACTCCGTCCTCGAGGCGGTGACCGACAACGGCGCCCGCGTCACCGACATCGCCCCCTCACTCCTGCCGGGCCCGAGCGGGAATCGAGAGTACTTCCTGCGTGTTCGCCCAGGCCGAACACACCACCAGTCCGATAGGCTCGACCAAGCAGACATCCCCGCCCACCTGGACGAAATGATGAGAGGAGAGTCGTGACCAGACACATCATGGTGCTGCTGCACCCCCAACGTGATGAGTCGGCCGTGGCCGCCGTCAGTGTGTTCAAGGCCCTCCTCGACGACGGCGTCACCCCCGTCGTCCTCTCCGACGAGATCGTCGGCATCCGCGCCCGCCAGGCCGAAGCCGTCGACGACGAACCCATCCTCAACCACTGCACGATCATCGACCCCTCCGAACTGGGGGAGTGGAAGAACGCCTGCGAACTCGTCATCGTCCTGGGCGGCGACGGCACGATCCTGCGCGCCGCCGAACGCTTCCACGGTTCCGGCGCCCCGCTCATGGGCATCAACCTGGGCCACGTCGGGTTCCTCGCCGAAAGCGAGAAGGAAGACCTCGCCGAGGCGGTCCACCGTGCCTCCCAACGCGACTACTCCGTCGAGGAGCGGCTCGCCCTCGACGTCTCCGTGTGGCACGAAGGCGAGAACATCTTCAACGCCTGGGCGCTGAACGAGGCGACCATCGAGAAGACCTCGAAGTCCCGGATGATCGACGTCGTCCTCGGCGTCGACGCCCGCCCCGTGTCCTCCTTCGGCTGCGACGGCGTCATCCTCGCCACCCCCACCGGCTCGACCGCGTACTCGTTCTCCGCCGGCGGACCCATCGTCTGGCCCGAGGTCGAAGCGCTCATCCTCGTGCCGATCTCCGCCCACGCCCTGTTCTCCAAACCGCTCGTCGTCAACCCGACCTCCCGCCTCGGCGTGGAGATCTCCCAGATGAACCCCGAATTCTCCGCCGTGCTGTGGTGCGACGGCCGCCGCGCCCTCGAACTGCCGTCCGGGGCCCGCGTGGAAGCCACCCGGTCGAAGTCGCCGATCCGGCTCGCCCGCCTCCACACCGGCCCGTTCACCGACCGACTCGTCGCGAAGTTCCGCCTGCCCGTCTCCGGCTGGCGAGGACCGATCAAGGAGGCCTGAATGATCTCCGAACTGCGCATCTCCCACCTCGGTGTCATCGCCGAAGCCGCCGTCGAACTCGACACCGGCTTCACCGTCGTCACCGGTGAGACCGGTGCGGGCAAGACCATGTTCGTCTCCGCCCTGTCCCTGCTCATGGGCCGCAAGGTCGGCTCCGGAGTCGTGCGCAAAGGCGCGGAGAAGGCGGAGGTGGAAGGCATCTTCACCGGAGTCTCCGAACCCGTGCGCGAGCGCATCGAGGAAGCCGGCGGCAGCGCCGACGACGAGGCGATCATCTCCCGCACTGTGGCGCTGAAAGGCCGCGCCCGGGCGACGGCCGGCGGGCGCACCGTGCCGATCTCCGTGCTCACCGACATCTCCGCGGACCTCATCACCCTCCACGGCCAGTCCGAACAGCTGCGCCTCAAGGGCGCCGCCCAACAGCGGCAGCTCCTCGACGCCGCCGGTGGTGCTGCTCTCGCCGAGGTGGCCGAGCGCTACCGTGCCGCCTTCGAGACCTGGCGCGAGACCGAGGCCCGCGTCAGCCGCATCAAGGACTCCACGGCCGCCCGCCGCGAACGCATCCTGTGGCTGCGCGGCTGCCTCGAGGCCATCGACAAGGTCCGCCCCGAACCCGGTGAAGACGAGACCCTGGCCGCACAGTCGGCGAAGCTCGGCGCCGCCGCCGAGATCACCCGCGCCGTCGGCGCCGCCCACGACCTGCTGCTCGGTTCGGAGATCGACGATGCCGGAGCCGCTGTCGACCTCGTCCACCAGGCCATCAGCACGATCACCGATGTCGAAGGCTCCGACAAGGATCTCGTCACCATCCGCGAAGCCCTGGGCGACGCCGTGCTGCGGCTGTCCGACTCCGCCGCGGAACTGTCGAACTACCTCTCCGGATTCGACGAACTCGGCGAGACCTCGCTGGAGGAGACCGAGGCCAGGCGCGCGGAAATCGGGACTCTGGCCCCCTACGGTCAGGACGTCGCCGAAGTCCTCGACTTCGAAACCCGATCGGCCGCGGAACTCGCCGAACTCGAAGCCGAGGACCGTGATCTCGACGGACTCGACGCCGAGCTCGCTGAAGCCCGCGAGACCATGGAGGCGGCCGCCTCGGCGCTCACCGAGATCCGCAAGGCCACCGCAGACGAATTCTCCGCCGCCGTCAGCGAAGAACTCGCCGCCCTGTCGATGCCGAAGGCCTCGGTCGCCTTCGAGATCTCCGAACGCGAACCCACCACCCACGGGGCCGACGAGGTGCGGCTGACCTTCGCCGCCCACGAATCCTCCCTCCCCGATGACATCGCGAAGATCGCCAGCGGCGGTGAGCTCTCCCGCGTCATGCTCGCCATCGAAGTCGTCCGCGCCGCCAGCGAATCCATCCCCACCTACGTCTTCGACGAAGTCGACGCCGGAGTCGGCGGCAAGGCGGCCGTGGAGATCGGCCGCCGCCTGGCCAAGCTCGCCCGGGGTGCCCAGGTCATCGTCGTCACCCACCTGCCCCAGGTCGCCGCGTGGGCCGACACCCACGTGACCATCGTCAAGGACGATGACGCCGAGACCGTGCGCTCAGGTGTGGCGGAACTGACCGATTCCGAACGCGTCGTCGAACTCTCCCGCATGCTGGCAGGCATGGACGACTCCGCCTCGGCGAAGGCCCACGCGGCCGAACTGCTCGACAACGCACGGCAGGTCAAGGAGGCCGGCGTTGGCAGCAGATGAGAGAATGAGCGGACCATGAAAGTGCGCAGACACCGTGAGAACCTCACCGCACCCACCCGGTCCGGTCCCGCCCCTGCCCGTCTGGACCGACGCACAAAGGATCTGACGAAGCGCCTGCAGGCCGGCGACATCGCCGTCATCAAACACTCCGATATCGACCGCATCTCCGCCGAAGCCCTCGTCGCGTGCCGGCCGGCAGCGGTGATCAACGCCGACAAATCGATCTCCGGCCGCTACCCGAATCTGGGCCCGAGCATCATCGTCGACGCCGGCATCCCCCTCATCGACGCCGCCGGAGCCGAGATCTTCGACACGGTCGACGAGAACGCCGAGATCTCCATCGACGGCGCCACCGTGTACGCGGGCGAGACCGAGGTGGCCACGGGCGTCCTGCAGACGGCCGAGACGATCGCCGAGGATATGCACGCCGCCGAGGCGGGAATGAACTCCGTGCTCGTGGACTTCATCGACAACACGGTCGAATACATCCGCAAGGACTCCGACCTGCTCTCGGCCGAACTCGTCGTGCCCGAGGTGAAGACGACGTTCACCGACCGGCATGTGCTCATCGTCGTCCGCGGATACCACTACAAGGAGGACCTGGCGATGCTGGCCTCCTATATCCGCGAATACCGGCCGCTGCTCATCGGCGTCGACGGCGGAGCCGACGCCATCATCGAAGCCGGCCACCGGCCGGACATGATCGTCGGAGACATGGACTCCGTGTCCGACACCGCCCTGACCTCGGGCGCCGAGATCGTCGTCCACGCCTACCGTGACGGCACGGCACCGGGCACCGAGCGGGTCGAAGCCCTCGGAGTCGACTGCGTGGCCTTCGCGGCCTCGGGCACGAGCGAAGACATCGCCATGCTCCTCGCCGATGACAAAGGGGCCGAACTCATCGTCGCCGTCGGCACCCACGACACCGTCATGGAGTTCCTCGACAAGGGTCGCAAGGGCATGGCCTCGACCTTCATCACCCGCCTGCGCGTGGGATCGAAGCTCATCGACGCCAAGGGCGTGTCCCTGCTCTATCGGCAGCGCATCTCCAGCCTGCAGCTGGCCGTGCTCGTCGTCGCCGGGCTCGTCGCCCTCGGAGTGGCGATGACCGCGACCTCGGCCGGACAGACCTTCCTCGGCCTCATCGGCGCCCAACTCGACGGCCTCTTCGGCTGGATCGGCTCCCTCTTCGGCGGCGACCCCGCAGCATCGACCGACTCCGCCGGCCTCATCCAAGGAATAGACCCGTGATTGATTTCCGCTACCACCTCGTCTCCCTCGTCTCGGTGTTCCTGGCGCTGGCCGTCGGCATCGTCCTCGGCGCGGGACCGCTGAAGGAACCGATCGGGGAGTCCCTGCAGAGCCAGGTCGACGCCCTGCGCACCGACCGCGACAACCTGCGCTCGGATCTCGACGCGGCCAAGGGCAATATCGACAAGCAGAACGAGTTCGTCACGGCCGCGGCCCCGGAACTCATCGGCGGCATCCTCGACGGGCAGGAAGTGAGCATCATCGCCGCCCCCGACGCGGACTCCGAACAGGTCGAAGAGGTCAGCAACCGGGTCAAGGAAGCCGACGGCACCATCGCCGGTGACGTCTCGTTCGTACCGAACACGCTCAGCCTCGCCGATTCCACACAGTTCCTCAAGACGCTGCGGACCCTCGTCCCCAGCCTGCCGAAAGATGACTCGACCGCGATCCGCGCCGCCCTCGTCATCGCCCTGACCGGTGACGCCTCGATGCTCGAGGACGAGGACAACCAGGCGGATGCCGAGAAGCAGGCGGCGAAGCTCTACGACGCCTTCGTCGAAGCCGACCGTCTGCGCACCGACACGGACCACAAGACGACCTCGCTGTTCATCGTCATCGACGATGAGAACTCGACCCTGGCCGAGGACACCGAGCCCAGCCCGCAGAACTCCGACGACAAGGGCACCCGCACCCTCGTCACCGACTTCATCACCGCACTCACCGCCGAAGCCACCTCGGTGGTCGTCGCCGGCGACGCCGGATCGGCACAGAACGGACTCGTCAACGTGCTGCGGACGGAGAAGTCCCGCGCCAGCACGGTCGACGGACTCGGCCTCGGTGCCGGCCCCGTCATCACCGTCCGGGCCCTGGCCTCCGGAGAGGCCGGAACCCACGGACACTTCGGATTCGCCGAGGACGCCGAAGGCATCCTGCCGGGCAAGACCGAAGAGACGTCGTCCGAGGACACGCAGAAGGGAGACGAGAAATGATCCGCTCCATCGTCAGCACCGCCGTCGCCGGACTCGTCGGCTTCACCGCGACGAAGGCCGTGCTCGGCTCGCGGCTGCGCACCCACGACTCCGTGGTGCGCACCAACCACGCCGGACGCGACGTCTCACTCGCCGAAGGACCCGCCGTCGCGACGGGACTGCTGGCCGGCAGCCTGCTCATCGAAGACTCCCGCCAGAAGGCGGCGACCCTGCTGGCCACGGCCGCGGCCGGCGGTCTCGGCGCGGTCGACGACTTCTGCGAATCCGGGTCCTCGAAGGGACTGCGCGGTCATCTGTCCGCACTGGCCCGTGGTCAGATCACGACCGGGACGATCAAGATCACCGGCATCCCACTCGCCTCGATCGCTGCCGCCGCGATCCTGCGCAGCCGCACTCGCCCGGCCGGGCTCTTCGGCTCCACGCACTCGACAACCGACCGCCCCTGGTACGCAGCCGCCGCGGATGTCATCGTCACCGGGGGAGTGATCGCGGGCTCGGCGAACCTGTTCAACCTCCTCGATCTGCGTCCCGGTCGGGCACTCAAGGCCGGAGCGCTGACCCTGGCGTTGACCGAGCACGACCGCCGCGTGTCCTGGGCACCTGCCGGGGCGATAGCCGGAGCCACAGCCGCCGCGTGGCCCGACGACCTCGCCGGTGACGCGATGCTCGGCGACACCGGCGCCAACGCCCTGGGCGCGGCGATCGGCGTGATCCTCGCCGAAACCGCCACCCCGGCACAGCGACGCCTCATCCTCGCCGTCCTCGCCGGACTCACCCTGGCCAGCGAGAAAGTGTCCTTCACCTCCGTCATCGAATCGACCCCGGGACTGCGGGAGATCGACTCGTTCGGCCGCGAGGTTCAGTGAACAAGCTCGTTCGAGTCCTCGCCGCCACGGCGCTGCTCGTATCGATCATCACCCTGCTGACCCGACTGGTCGGCTTCCTACGCTGGCTGGTGTTCTCGGCAACCGTCGGCGCCGGCACCGTCGGCACCGCCTACCAGAGCGCGAACCAGGTCCCGAACATCCTCTTCGAGGTCGTCGCCGGCGGGGCCCTGGCCGGGGCGGTCATCCCGCTGCTCGCGGTTCCCCTGGCCAGATCGGATCGAGAGACCGCCGGACGCATCGCCTCCGGCCTGCTGACCTGGGCGATCAGCGTGACCCTGCCGCTGTCGATCCTGCTGGCCGTCTTCGCCCCGCAGATCGCGAGGATCCTCGTCGATGAGAAGACGAGCGCCGCGGGAGTGCAGGCGACCGTCGAGCTGCTGCTCATGTTCTCCCCGCAGCTCGTCCTCTACGGAATCGGCGCCGTGCTCACCGGAGTGCTGCAGGCCCACCGCAAGTTCCTGTGGCCGGCGTTCGCTCCGCTGCTGTCCAGCCTCGTCGTCATCGGCAGCTATATCGCCTACAGTGCCGTCGGCGGCAGCGACGACACCTGGCAGACCCACCTCGGTTGGCTCGGCTGGGGCACCACCGTCGGTGTCGCCGCCCTCGCCCTGCCGCTGGCACTGCCGATGGCCTCGACCGGGCTGAAACTGCGCCCCACCTTCTCGTTCCCTCCCGGCGTCGCCCACCGTGCGCTGCGCCTGGCCGGAGCCGGAATGTCGGCCCTGCTCGCCCAGCAGGCTGCCGTGCTCGCGACCCTGAGCCTGGCGAACCATTCGGGCGGGGACGGCACGCTCGTGCTCTTCAGCTACATCAACGCCGTCTACCTCCTGCCCTACGCCGTGCTCGCCGTGACCGTGGCGACCGTGATCTTCCCGACCCTGTCGACCTGGGTGGGTCGATCCTCCGACCCCGAGGCGACCGCTGAGCGACGTGGACAAGCCGGGGTGCGCCTGCGCTCGGTGACCTCGACGACGACGGCTCTCATCATCGCCATCGGCGGACTCGGCGCGGTCATCCTGCTCTCGGCAGCAGGCCCCCTGCAGACCTTCTTCATCGCCATCGACGCCGAAAGCGAATCCGCCGCCCCCTTCGACTCGATGGCCACGGCGATCATGGTCATGGCCCTGGCCGTGCCGGGCTGGTCCTTCGTCGCCTGGGGCACTCGCGTCTTCTACGCCCTCGAACGCTCCCGCCACTCGGCCGCCGCCACGACGACGGGGTGGATCCTCGTCATCGTCGGCATGATCGGAGCCATCCTGGTCGCCGGTGCGAACGGGAACCCCGGTCTGACCCTCATCTGCATCTGCAGCGGCTATGTGCTTGGCATGACCGTGGCCGGAGTGTTCCTGCTCGTGAATATGCGCCGCGTCCTCGGTCCCACCGGACTCGCCCTCGTCGGGCGTCGGTCGCTGCTCGCGCTCGGGGCCGCCGTCGTCGCCGGCACCGCCGGAGTCGTGACCTCGCAGTGGCTCGGGGGACTCTTCGACAACTCCGCGAGCTCGGCCGTCATCGCCGGAATCGTCGCCGCCCTCCTCGGCTGCGTGGTCTTCGGACTCATCGTGCTCGTCATCGACCGCGGATTCCTCGGCGAAGTCCGCCGTCTGCTGGCCGACCGCAACCGGGCCGGCGCCAACGACGAGACGACCGCGCATGCGACCGGCGCGCACAACAGCGACCACGGATCCAGTCGCAGTGACCCTGGAAGCAGCAGCGACCACGGACCCAACGACACCGACAGGGAGGAAGACTCATGAGGATCGTCTTCGCCATCGGCACCTCGACCGGGGGAGTCGGCACCCATGTGCACGCACTCGCCCGTGACCTCGCCGCCGCCGGCCACGAGATCGGCGTCATCGGACCGGCCGCCACCGACGAACACTTCGGCTTCTCCCTGCTGCCCGGAGTCCGGTTCGGCGTCCTCGAACTCGGCACCGGAATCGGCGCCTCCGACGCCGCCCTCGTCCGCCGACAGCGCACACTCCTGCGCAGCTTCGCCCCGCAGATCGTCCACGCCCACGGTTTCCGGGCCGGGCTCATCACCCTGCTGACCCTGCGCACGCTGAAGACCCGCCCAAGGTTCGTCCTCAGCCTCCACAACCAGGCCAGCGGACAGGGACTGCGCGGTCGGGTCGAAACCCGGGTCGAGACGATGCTCGCCCGCGGAGCCGACCTCGTCCTCGGCGCCAGCGCCGACCTCGTCGACCGTGCCCGCGAACTCGGTGCGCAGACCGCCCGCTTCCTCCCCGCCGCCGCTCCCGAGCTGACTCAGGTGTCCGCCGAGGCGGCCGCCGCCACCCGTGCGGGACTGGCCGAGGAATTCGACTTCGACTCCGGGGCACTCATCGTCCTCGCCGTCGGTCGCGTCGCCGAACAGAAGAACTACCCGATGCTCGTGCGTGCACTCGCCCGCCTCGGGGCGGGGGACCGGCAGGGCGAGATCGTCGCCCTCATCGCCGGTGCCGCCGACGATGAGGTGCTCGCCGATGTCCGCGCCCAGTACGCCGACGCGGCAGCCGCTTCGGCGATTCCGGCCCTGCATTTCCTCGGACCCCGCGACGATGTCGCCGAACTCGCGGCCGCCGCGGACATCTACGCACTCACCAGCGTCTGGGAGGCCCGGGCACTGGTCCTCCAGGAAGCGCTGATGACGGGCAAGGCGATCGTGGCCACCGCCACCGGCGGCACCGCCGAACTCGTCGGCGACGCGGGGATGCTCATCGACCATGATGACGATGCCGCCTTCGCCGCAGCCGTGGCCGAACTCGCCGTCGATCCCGCCCGCCGCGCCGAACTCGGGACGAGAGCCCGGGCACGCGGAGCGGAGCTTCCCGATGAGAGGGAAGTCGCCGAAGAACTCGCAGGTCTTTACACGGAACTCGTGTCTGCCCAGGTAGGCTAGAACCAGCGTCGAACGAAAGAAGAGGATGAGGAAATGAGCGAATCCGGCGAGGTCAACCCACTGAGCGCAGACACCAGGATTCTGCACGTGCTCGCCGATACCACCGGTCCCGTCGTCGAAGTGGCGAAGCTCGCCGTGCTCGGTCACCTCCGGGCCGGTTTCAAGGTCGCCGTCGCCGCGCACCGGTCTCTGCTGGGGACCTTCGGAGTCCCGGAGGAGCTGGCCGGCGAATTCCGCGAGATCGAGCTCACCGCCCGTCGTCGACTCACGACCGCTGACCCCGGTTCCGCCTTCACCCTTCACAAGTACTACCAGCACGTCGACATCGTCCACGCACACGGACTGCATGCGGCGACGCTCGCCGGGCTGGCCTTCACCGGTCTGCCCGCCCGCCTGCACCCGAAGGTCGTCGCCACCATCGAATCCTTCGACTCCGCGAACGTCATCGAGAAGACCGGAGCCGAGATCGTCGGCCGCACGGCCACCGCGGTCCTCGGCACGACCGAACCCGTCGTCGACTACTACGGCGGCCGCGTCCCGGTCGTCGAACGCGCCGAACTCGTCCACCCGGACATCGACGTCGACCTCACCGTGCGCACACCGCGCGCCGAGGTCCGCCGCGAACTCGGGCTCGCGCAAGGCACCTGGATGGTCGCCAGCCCAATCGCGCTGCGCGACCACACGGCCCTGGCGACCGTCCTCGACGCCGCCGACCAGATCAACCAGCGCCGCCGTGACCGCAAGGTCGTCTTCGTCCTCACCGGCACCGGCAAGGACCGCTCGACGATCTCCCGCGAATTCGCCGACCGCGGCGTCCTCGTGGCACCGGCCGGAGACCTCGTCGATGTCGCGGCCGCCGCCGATGTCGTCATCGCCAGCGAGACGATGACCGGTCTGTCCCACGAAGACCTCATGCAGCTGTCGAAGCCGGCGGTCTTCATCGGCAGCGAACGCCGCGCCGGAATCTGGGGAGAGGCCGCGCAGGCCGTTCCCGCCGACGACACGGAGGCGCTGCTGCGTGAGATCAATCATCTTCTCGATGATCCGGCCGGACGCGGAACCTCCGCCGTGGCGGCGAAGAAGCGGGTCATCGACGTGAGCAACGGTGCGGCGATCTCCGAGACGCTGCTCGATCTGTACGCCGAGGTCGACGCAGTCTCGGATTCGTGAGCCGGACTTTGATAGAATCAAATCCCGTGGTGAATCGAACTGGCCCTGGCGGCACACATACGGCAAAGCACATCTTCGTCACGGGAGGCGTCGCCTCTTCGTTGGGCAAGGGTCTGACGGCATCGAGCCTCGGCCATCTGCTCACTCAGCGCGGCCTCACCGTGGCCATGCAGAAGCTGGATCCCTACCTCAACGTCGATCCCGGCACCATGAACCCCTTCCAGCACGGTGAAGTCTTCGTCACTGAGGATGGTGCCGAGACCGACCTCGACATCGGCCACTACGAGCGCTTCCTCGACAATGACCTCGACGGTGCGGCGAATGTGACCACCGGGCAGATCTACTCCTCGGTCATCGCGAAGGAGCGTCGCGGCGCGTACCTCGGCGACACCGTCCAGGTCATCCCGCACATCACCGACGAGATCAAGGCGCGGATGCGCGCCCAGGCCGAACGCCCCGAGGCGGACCGTCCCGATGTCATCATCACCGAGATCGGCGGCACCGTCGGCGATATCGAATCCCAGCCCTTCCTCGAGGCGGCCCGCCAGGTCCGTCACGACATCGGCCGGGACAACGTGTTCTTCATCCACGTCTCCCTCGTGCCCTACCTCGGGCCCTCCGGAGAGCTGAAGACGAAGCCGACCCAGCACTCGGTGGCCACCCTGCGCTCCATCGGCATCCAGCCCGATGCGATCGTGCTCCGCTCCGACCGTGAGCTGCCGGATTCGATCCGGGCGAAGATCGCCGGCGCCTGCGACGTCGAGACCGACGCGGTCGTGTCCTGCGTCGACGCCCCGAGCATCTACGACATCCCGAAGGTCCTCCACGACGGCGGCCTCGACGTGTTCGTCATCCGCAGCCTCAACCTGCCCTTCCGCGACGTCGACTGGACGAAGTGGGACTGGGTACTCGAACGCGTGCACAACCCGTCCCGGGACGTCACCATCGGCATCGTCGGCAAGTACATCGACCTGCCCGACGCCTACCTCTCCGTCACCGAGGCGCTGCGCCACGGCGGCTTCGCCAACGACGCGAAGGTCAGGATCAAATGGATCCAGTCCGATGACTGCTCCACCGAAGCCGGCGCGGAGGCGGCCCTGTCCGGCCTCGACGCGATCTGCGTGCCCGGCGGCTTCGGCATCCGCGGCATCGAAGGGAAGCTCGGCGCACTCGAGTACACCCGTACCCACGGTATTCCGACCCTGGGCCTGTGCCTGGGTCTGCAGTGCATGGTCATCGAATACGCACGCAATGTCGCCGGGCTCGAGGCCGCGTCGTCGTCCGAGTTCGACCCCGAGACCACGGTTCCGGTCATCGCGACCATGGCCGAGCAGCTCTCGATCGTCGAAGGCGAAGGCGACCTGGGCGGCACCATGCGCCTGGGCACCTACGAGGCGAAGCTCACCGAAGGCAGCGTCGTGGCCGGCGTGTACGGGGAGACGACGATCAGCGAACGGCACCGTCACCGCTACGAGGTCAACAACACCTACCGCGAGCAGATCGCCGAGGCAGGACTCGAGTTCTCCGGAACCTCACCGAACGGTGAGCTCGTCGAATTCGTCGAGCTCCCGCATGATAAGCACCCGTTCTACGTCTCCACGCAGGCGCACCCCGAGCTGAAGTCGCGGCCGACCTCACCGCACCCGCTGTTCGCGGGTCTGGTCGCCGCCGCACTCGAGCGGCAGTGACCCTTGTCCATCCTCACAGCGAATGCCGTCGGCGCCAGCGCCGGCGGCATTCGCCGTTCCACCACCGTCGAGTTCAGCACCGTCGAGTTCAGCACCGTCGATTTCAGGGAGAGCGCCGATGAGCACAGACCATGAGATGAGCACCGACCATGAACAGCCCCTCGCCGACGAACCGGTGATCCCGCCGATCACCTCCTCCGCGGTCGTCTTCGAAGGCGCGGTGTGGGACATCCGCAAGGAGACCTTCGACCTGCCCGAGGCCTCCGGGCTCGTCCGCGATCTCATGGCGCACACCGGCGCTGTCGGCATCGCCGTCGTCGACGACCACCAGCGGATCCTGCTGGCCCAGCAGTACCGGCACCCCGTCCGCGCCCGACTGTGGGAGGTTCCGGCCGGTCTGCTCGACATCCCCGGCGAGGACCCGCTCGACGCGGCGAAGAGGGAACTCATCGAGGAGGCCGACCTCACGGCCGCACACTGGGACGTGCTCAGCGACTCGTGCCTGACCCCGGGCGGCAGCTCCGAGACGATGCGCCTCTACCTGGCACGTGGGCTGTCCTACGTGCCCGAAGCCGACCGTCACGAACGCGGCGAGGAAGAGGCAGGGTTCCGCTTCGCCTGGGTCGGCATCGACGACGCACTCGAGGCCGTGGCCGACGGGCGGATCACCAACGCGATCGCTCAGCTGGCGATCTTCCAGGTCGACCGGGTGCTGCGCGCCGAAGCAGCGGGAGCACCGGTCAAGCTGCGTGCCGTCGATGCGCCGAGGCGACTCGTCGACGGTCGCCCCGACTTCGGCCGCGGTGCCACCGTCGAGACGACCGGTTCGGCCACGACGGAGACGACCGGTGCCGGTGACGGGGAGAGACCGTCAACACAGACCGGCGCGGGCGAGGACTGAGACCCTATGGCTCGGCACGGCGCCGAACTCCTGCCGGACGACCTCCCCGAGGACCTGCGGCGCGCATTCGAGTCCTATCTCGCCTCCCTGCGCTTCGAACGGGGACTGTCGATGAACTCGATCGACGCCTACGCTCGTGACCTCGCCCGGTACGGAACCTGGCTGACCGACGACGGGGTGGGCCGCCTCGGCGAAGTCGATCGACAGAAGGTGGAGAACTTCGCTCTTCACCTGCTCGATTCGGGACTGGCACCGCGGACTCGGGCACGCGCGCTGGTCGCGGTGCGCCGATTCCACACCTTCGCACTGGGGGAGAACCTCGCGCCGACGGATCCGGCCTCCGAGGTCAGTCCACCGCAGGAAGGACTGCGGCTGCCCAAGGCTCTGGCGCTCGACGAGATCGAAGCGATGATCGCCACCACCGACGGTGAGGAACCGGTCCAGATCCGGGCCGCGGCCCTTCTCGAACTCCTCTACGCCACGGGGGCGCGCATCTCCGAAGCCGTGGGCGTCGACCTCGACGATCTCGACCTCGACTCCGGGCTCGTCCGGCTCTACGGAAAAGGCGGGAAGGAGAGGATCGTGCCCTTCGGATCCCACGCCGCCCGAGCCCTGGGTGCCTGGGTGTCGCGGGTGCGGCCGTCGATGGCGGCGAAGGCGAGATCCTCGGCTCCCGCCGGGGCTCTGTTCCTCAACGCCCGCGGCACCCGACTCTCCCGGGTCTCGGCATGGCAGATCGTCAAGGACGCCGGTGAGGCGGCGGCCATCGGGGCCGAGGTGTCTCCGCATACGTTTCGGCACTCGTTCGCCACGCATCTGCTCGAAGGCGGAGCGGACATCCGCGTCGTCCAGGAGCTGCTCGGCCATGCCTCGGTGACGACGACGCAGATCTATACGAAAGTCTCCGAGGAGACACTGCGGGAAGTGTACGCGACCTCGCACCCTCGGGCGCGGTAGGGTTGGACGTAGAGCAACGAAAGGTGGCCATCCGAGAGATGAATACGCAAGAGGCGTTGGATATCCCCCAGCAGAGGTCGGCAGCAGGCGAGCCCCAGGACTTCCCGGAGCCGGCACCCCTGGCGTCGCACGGACCCGCCCGCATCATCGCGATGGTCAACCAGAAGGGCGGGGTCGGCAAGACCACCTCGTCGATCAACCTCGGTGCGGCCCTGGCCGCGTACGGCCGCAAGATGCTGCTCGTCGACTTCGACCCGCAGGGCGCCCTGTCCGTCGGACTGGGACTCAACCCCTATGAACTCGACATCAGCATCTACAACCTGCTGATGAACCCGCGACTGGACCCGCACGAAGTCATCGTGGGAACGGATTTCGACAACATCGACATCCTGCCGGCCAATATCGACCTCTCCGCCGCCGAAGTCCAGCTCGTCGGCGAGGTCGCCCGCGAGCAGGTGCTCGCCCGCGCTCTGTCGAAGGTCGCCGACGAATACGATGTCATCCTCATCGACTGCCAGCCCTCGCTGGGGCTGCTCACCGTCAACGCCCTGACCGCCGCCCACGGCGTCGTCATCCCGCTCGAGACCGAGTTCTTCGCCCTGCGCGGTGTCGCCCTGCTCGTCGAGACCATCGAGAAGGTCCAGGACCGACTCAACCCCTCACTCGAGGTCGACGGCATCCTCGCCACGATGTTCGACTCGCGGACCCTGCACTCGAAGGAAGTCATGTCGCGAGTCACCGAAGCCTTCGGCGACAAGGTCTTCGAGACCGTCATCAATCGCACCGTGAAGTTCCCCGACGCCTCCGTGGCCGCCGAACCGATCACGAGCTTCGCCCCGAAGCACGCCGGATCCGAAGCCTACCGTCGACTGGCCCGGGAGCTCATCGCCCGCGGAGGCGCACCCTGAGCGACTCCGCAGTCCACGAGGAGGGGGCGGCCCTCGTTCCGACCGAGGCCGACTCCGGCGAGGTGGTCGACGCAGGCGATGCGTCCGCAGGCGCAGACTCCGGCGATGACGCCGCGCAGGGATTCCAGGTGCGGTTGGAGAACTTCACCGGCCCTTTCGATCTGCTGCTCGGTCTGATCTCGAAACGCCGTCTCGACGTTACGGAGATCGCGCTGGCCGAGGTGACCGATGAGTTCATCGCCTACACCACCGAGCTCAAGGATCAGGCGAACCTCGCCGAGATCTCCCAGTTCCTCCTCGTCGCCGCGACCCTGCTCGACCTCAAGACGGCCCGGCTGCTGCCGCACGAAGAGGGTGAAGAGGTTCTCGACCTCGAGCTGCTCGAGGCCCGAGACCTCCTCTTCGCGCGACTGCTGCAGTACAAGGCGTACAAGTCCGTGTCCGGTTATCTGGCCGAGGCGATGGCCGCCGGTTCCATCCGCGCCCCACGCGATGTCGACCTCGAGCCCCAGTTCCAGGACGTGCTGCCGCCGCTGGAACTGAACATCGGGCCCGGTGAACTGGCCGGAATCTTCGCCACCGTGCTCCAACGCGATCACACCCCGCCCAGCGTCGCCGTCGACCATATCCACTTACCGCTCGTGAGCGTCTCCGAGCAGCGCGGGCATATCCTGTCCCTGCTGCGCGTCGGAGACGTCGACTTCCAGGACCTGCTCGAAACGGCCGAGAACACCCTGGTCGTCGTCGCGAGATTCCTCGCCCTGCTCGAACTGTTCAAGGTCGGCCTCTGCGACTTCGACCAGCCCGAACCCCTGGGGCGGCTGCTCATCCACCGGACCGAGATGAACGAAGACGGAGTCGACCTGCGCACCGAAGGCGACTGGAGCGGCGACGAAGCCGCAGATCGCGACCAGGATGCGAACGACGACCTGGCTGCGACCAACACTGGGGGGAGCGCAGAATGATCGATGACGAGATCCTCGCCGGCATCGAGGCCGTGCTCATGATCACCGATTCGGCCGTGACCGCCGACGACCTCGCAGGCTCCCTCGGCCTGGACGAAGACACCGTCCTCGAAGCCATCCGCATCCTCAAGGCCGACTACGACGGGGATGAGGACCACCGCCAGCGCGGGTTCGAGATCCGTCACGTCGCCGGCGGTTTCCGCATCTTCTCCCGCGGCGACTACCACGAAGTCGTCAAGGACTTCCTCACCGCCGGGCAGAGTGCGAAACTCTCCCAAGCCGCACTCGAGACGCTTGCGGTCATCGCCTACCGGCAGCCGATCTCCCGGCCCCGCATCGCCGCCATCCGCGGAGTCAGCGTCGACGGCGTCATCCGCACCCTGCTGCTGCGCGGACTCATCGTCGAAGCCGGCAAGGAGGCGACCACCTCGGCGCTGCTCTATGCCACCACGCCGCAGTTCCTCGACACGATGGGGATGAACGCGATCGACGATCTGCCGGACATCGCCCCTTACCTGCCCGAAGACGCCGACGTCGCCGAACTCGGCTCACAGGACACCGAAGTGCTCGCCGAGATCGACGGCGCCCTCGACGACGATCTCGACGACGATTCCGATTCGACCGCCGAGATGTCACGAGTCGCTGATTGATTTGAGAGAATGGATGTATGAGTCCCTACCGTGATCACCGCGCCCCCGGCGGGCGCCAGAACCGACCCAGCCGAAAACAGCGCGCAGCGACGGCCAATCAGGCCTCCAGCAGCGGCGGGTCGGGAGCCGGTCAGACATCGGACGCCCACGTCAGCGGGGGTGTGCGGCTGCAGAAAGTGCTCGCCGAGGCGGGCCTGGGATCACGTCGTGCCTGCGAGCAGCTCATCGTCGACGGCCGCGTCGAGGTCGATGGCAGCATCGTCACCGAGCTGGGCACCCGGATCGACCCGGAAACGCAGTCCGTGTACGTGGACACAGTGAGAATTTCGACACAGACCAAGAAGGTCTACCTCGTGCTCAACAAGCCCGCGGGAGTCGTGTCGACCATGAGCGACCCCGAGGGCCGGCCCTGCCTGGCCGACTATGTGCGCAACAACAACGAGCGCCTCTTCCATGTCGGCCGCCTCGACACGGAGACCGAAGGCATCATCCTGCTCACCAATGACGGGGAGCTGAGCAACCGGTTGGCCCACCCGCGCTACGAGATCCCGAAGACCTACCTCGCGAAGGTCAAGGGCCAGTTGGCGAAGGACGCCGGAGCCATCCTCAAGGCCGGAATCGACCTCGAGGACGGCTTCGTCAAGGTCGATGATTTCAAGCTCGTCGATTCGACTCCCGGCAAGTCCGTCGTCGAACTCACCCTCCACTCCGGCCGCAACCGCGTCGTGCGCCGCCTGCTCGCCGAGATCGGCCACCCGGTGGAGCGCCTCGTGCGGCTGAAGTTCGGACCGATCGTCCTCGACGAGCAGAAGCAGGGCAAGATCCGCCCGCTGCGCTCCGATGAGGTCGGCGCACTGTTCGAGGCCGTCGGTCTGTGAGAGTCCATATCATCGGCACCGGCCTGCTCGGTGCCAGCCTGGGGTTGGCGCTGAGCGCCGAAGGCCATCAGGTGACCCTCGAAGACACCTCGCCGACCGCGCAGCAGCTCGCCGCGGACCTCGGTGCCGGTCAGGTCGGTGCACCCGAACACCCGGACATCGTCGTCGTGGCCACCCCGCCCGACGTCGCCGCGCGCGTCATCGCCGCAGCACTCGAGGACTACCCGAACGCCACGGTCACCGATGTCGCCAGCGTCAAGACCCGCCTGCTCGAAGCGGTGCGAGAACTGGTCACGGGCACTCAGCTCGATCGCTACATCGGCTGCCATCCGATGGCCGGACGCGAGAAGTCCGGGGCGATCGCCGCCCAATCGGACCTGTTCACGGCCCGACCCTGGGTGATCTGCTCGGATGAGGACACCCCGGCCGACCGCCTCGGCGAGGTCATCGCCATGGCCGAGGACTCCGGCGCCTCCGTGCTCCACCTGGATCCGCGCATCCACGATGCCGCGGTCGCGAAGGTCTCGCACGTGCCGCAGATCATCTCCTCCCTCGTCGCCTCGCAGCTGCGGCATGCGCCCTTGGAGGAGATCTCGCTGGCCGGACAGGGACTGCGCGATGTCACGCGCATCGCCGCCTCGGACCCGGGGCTGTGGACGCAGATCCTGACCGGGAACGCCGAGGAGGTCCGTTCCGTACTGGTCGATCTGCGCACCGAGCTCGACGAGGTCATCGGCGCTCTCGAACTCGGCCCCGGGTCGACGGGGCTGCTCGCCAAGGCGATCGCTTTGGGCAATGAGGGACACGACCGGATTCCCGGCAAGCACGGGCAGCCGCCGACCACCTATGCTGTTGTCACGATCCTGGTTCCGGATACGCCCGGAATGCTGGCCCGGCTGTTCAAGGACATCGGCGACCTCGGCGTCAATGTCGAGGATTTCCGGATGGATCACGCCTCCGGTCGGAAACTGGGCATGGTCGACGTGTCCGTGGTCCCGGCCATCCAGCAGGAGCTGGAGATCGGATTGCTGTCGAAGGGATGGCAGATCCCCGAATCCGCCATCGAGAAAGAAGGAACTGCATGAGCGTCGTAGCCATTGACGGACCGTCCGGAGTGGGCAAGTCGAGCACCGCCAAGGAGGTGGCGCGTCGGCTGGGCTGCCAGTACCTGGACACCGGTGCGATGTACCGGGCGATGGCGTGGCTGTGCCTCAACCGCGGGGTCACCGACCCCGTCGACGTGCTCGAGCAGGTGCGCGGTGCGGATCTGGAGATCTCGCTCAGCCCCGACGAATTCTTCGTCTCCGTCGACGACATCGACGTCACCGAGGACATCCGCGGTGCGGACGTGTCCGCGAACGTGCAGACGGTCTCCGGCGTCATCGACGCCCGCGAGGAGCTCATCGACATGCAGCGGGCCTATATCGCCGCCGCACCCGAGGGCATCGTCGTCGAAGGCCGGGACATCACGACCGTGGTGGCCCCCGACGCCGATGTGCGCATCCTCATGACCGCCCGCGACGAGGTCCGTGTGGCCCGTCGGGCGAAGGAAGTGCACGGCAATGCCGACGCCGAGGCGATCGCCGCCACCCAAGACCTCGTCACGGGCCGTGACGCCAAGGACTCCGCCACGACGAGCTTCCTCGAGGCCGCCGACGGAGTGTACACACTCGATACCAGCGACATCGACTTCGACCAGGTGGTCGAGACGGTGCTGCAGCTGGTGAAGGACTCACAATGAGCGAATCCGAATTCCATGAGACACCCGACGACGACCTCGTCGACCGTGTCGAGAGCATCAGCGACGAGGAGGCCGAGCAGCGGGCGACCGCGCTCGAGGCCGGACTCGAAAGCTATGAGCTCGAAGACGAGGACCGTGCGCTGCTGCGCGCCTACGGCTTCGACGAGGACGAAGACGAGGCCCTCGGCGCCGCACCGGTGCTGGCCGTCGTCGGTCGCCCCAACGTCGGCAAGTCGACGCTGGTCAACCGCATCCTCGGCCGCCGCGAAGCCGTCGTCGAGGACGTTCCGGGCGTCACCCGTGACCGGGTGAGCTACCGGGCGGAATGGAACACGAAGGAGTTCACCCTCGTCGACACCGGCGGGTGGGATCAGGACTCGAAGGGCATGGCCTCGCGGATTGCGATCCAGTCCGAGATCGCCGTAGACATGGCCGATGCGGTCCTCCTCGTCGTCGATGCCACGACCGGTCCGACCTCGACCGATGAGATGGTCGTGAAGATGCTGCGCCGGAAGAAGAAGCCGGTCCTGCTGGCCGCGAACAAGGTCGACGACGAACGCGGCGAACTCATGGCCGCAGAACTCTGGGGCTTGGGCCTCGGCCAGCCGTGGACCGTCTCGGCTCTGCACGGTCGGGGAGTCGCCGACCTGCTCGACGAAGTGCTGACGATCCTGCCCGAGGTCTCGGCCGTCGACACCCGTGTCGAAGAGGGCGGACCGCGTCGGGTGGCCCTCGTCGGTCGTCCGAATGTCGGCAAATCCTCCCTGCTCAACCAGCTCATCGGTACCGACCGGGTGCTCGTGGACAACGTCGCCGGCACCACGCGTGACCCCGTCGACGAGCTCATCGAGCTCGGTGGGAAGCAGTGGCGCTTCGTCGACACCGCCGGCATCCGTCGTCGAGCCCATCAGGCCAGCGGCGCCGACTTCTATGCCGCGCTGCGGACACAGACCGCGCTCGAACGCGCCGAGGTGGCCCTCGTCCTCCTCGAAGTGCAGGAGCCGCTGAGTGAGCAGGACGTCCGCATCGTCACGACCGCCGTCGAGGCGGGACGCGCCGTGGTGCTGGCGTTCAACAAGTGGGATCTGCTCGATGACGAACGTCGCTTCTACCTCGAACGGGAGATCGAACGGGACCTCGGCCATGTGGCGTGGGCACCGCGCGTGAACATCTCGGCGAAGACCGGACGTCACGCGGAGAAGCTCGTGCCGGCGATGGAGACCGCTCTCGACGGCTGGGACACTCGCATTCCGACGGGACGGCTCAATGCGTTCCTCGGTGAGCTCGTCGCAGCCAACCCGCACCCGGTGCGCGGTGGTAAGCAGCCGCGCATCCTCTTCGGCACTCAGGCGCAGTCGCGTCCGCCGAAGTTCGTGCTCTTCACCACCGGTTTCCTCGATCCCGGTTATCGTCGGTTCATCATCCGTCGTCTGCGCGAGACCTTCGGCTTCAAGGGCACCCCCATCGAGGTGTCGATGCGCATCCGTGAGAAGCGTCGGGGACGCTGAATGAACGAGGACGAGCAGACGACGGCATCGGGCGCCGCTGACAGTGCGGCCGGATCGCCCGGCGATGCCGCAGGCCCGGTCGAGTCTGCGCCGTCCTCACGACCGGTGACCGGATCGAATTCCGAGCCCGCGGGCCCGGTGGCGGGGACGGCCGCCTCGGTGGGGAACGCTCCCGGTTCGGCCGCCTCGGTGACGGTGGGATCTTCCTCCTCCGAAACCGAATCGAGCGCGGCACTCACCACAGCGCCCGGAGTCGCACCCGGCTCCGAGCCTGGCTCCGAACCCGGCATGGCAGGCGAGGCACGACCCTGGCATGCGCGGCCGCCGGCGCGAGCGCTGATGATCGCGGTGACGCTGGCGGGGCTGGCCTATGCGCTGATGTTCGTCCGCGGACTCCAGGACATCGTGGCTCCGGTCTTCCTCGCCCTGAACTTCTATATCGTCGTCTACCCGGTGCAGCGGCTGCTCACCAGGATCAAAGTGCCGCGGGCGATCGGGGCGTGCATCTCGGTCGTGCTCGTGCTGTGCATGATCTTCGCGTTCTTCGGCCTCACCGCGTGGTCGGTCGCCGAACTCGTCATCCTCATCCCCAGCTACAGCTACGAACTCGCCGCCACGTACCAGAATGCGCTGGCGCTGCTGTCGGACATCGGAGTGACATCCTCGGTGATCCAGCAGCAGCTCTCAGGTTTCGACGTCCGCTCCGTTCTCGACGCCATCTACCCGCTGCTGACGAATCTGTCGTCGGTTGCGGGCCTGCTGACCACGGTTATCATGGCCGTGTTCTTCGTGGCGATGGATTCGATGGGCATCGACAAGCGGATGGCGATGCTGCTCGACGTCAAGCCGTCGCTGTCGGCGTCGATCGGCGACTTCGCCAGCGGTGTCCGCCGATACTGGGTGGTGGCGACGGTCTTCGGCCTCATCGTCGCATTCCTCGACGTCATCGCCCTGGCGATCATCGACGTCCCGCTCATCTGGGTGTGGGGCGTGCTCGCATTTCTGACGAACTACATTCCGAACATCGGTTTCGTCATCGGTCTCGTCCCGCCCGCTCTGCTGGCGCTGGTCGACAGCGGTTGGCAGTCGGCGCTGTGGGTGGTCATCGCCTACAGTGTGCTCAACTTCGTCATCCAGGCGATCATCCAACCGAAGTTCACCGGCGAGTCGGTGGGTGTGACCCCGCTGATCTCGTTCCTGTCCCTGCTGTTCTGGGTGTGGATCCTCGGCTGGCTCGGCGCCCTGCTGGCGCTGCCGGCGACCCTGCTGATCAAGGCTCTGCTGGTCGACGCGGACCCGAAGGCCAGATGGGTCAATATCCTTCTCGCCTCCGATCCGGACACCGGACGCGCCGAACTGGTCAAGGGCCGGAGGAAGCATCAGGCTGCGCACTGACGAGCCAGCGGGGGCGACAAAAGCGTTCGGCAGATGCGGTCTGAGACTGCCCGCGGTCCGGCGAATCCCACATTCTCGCTTTTCCCGTCCCTAGTCGCCTCGACCCCTCGCACTGTGGCGGCAGAGTGGTTAGCATGAAGTATGGCGACACTACTGAATATCCATCCGGAGAACCCGCAGGACCGACTGATCGAGAAGGCCGCTGAGTCACTCAGGAACGGTGGCCTGATCGCCTATCCCACGGATTCCTGTTATGCCCTCGGCTGTGCCTTGGACAACAAGGACGGCATCGAGCGGATCACTCGCATCCGACAACTCGGTTCGAAGCACCATTTCACACTCATGTGCCACGACTTCGCCCAGCTGGGTCAGTTCGTCATCGTCGACAATTCCGACTTCCGTGCCATCAAGTCGATGACGCCGGGACCGTACACGTTCATCATGAAGGCGACGAAGGAAGTTCCGCGCCGGATGATGCACCCGAAGAAGCATTCGGTGGGAGCTCGGATCCCGCAGAATGTCACGGCACTCGCACTCGTCGAGGCGATGGGGGAGCCGATCCTGTCCTCGACGTTGCTGCTGCCCGACGATGAGGATCCGCTGACCCACGCCGAGGATGTCATGGACCAGCTCGGCAATGACCTCGACATCGTCATCGAGTCCGGAGCCCCCGGAGTCGTGCCGACTTCGGTCATCGACTTCACAGGCAAGTACCCCGAGGTGGCTCGCGTCGGAGCCGGAGACGTCTCGCGGTTCCTCGACGAGTGAGCCGCCAAGGTCGGTCGCACTGAGCTGGCCGGAGTGCCGATTCACGGCTGATCACACGCCGGATCGACGGACCGGAACGATCCGGCAGACGAACTCAGCGAAATCTCGCCGAGGTGGCCGAGCCGCCTCGGCGAGATCTCATCCGCACCGGTGTCCTTCTCAACGGGTGGGACCCGTGCGCCGTCAGAGTCCGAGGTAGGCCGCCTGCACGTCAGGATTGTCGAGCAGCCGGGAGGCATCATCGGCGAGGACGATCCGCCCCTCAGCGAGAACGTATCCCCTGTGGGCGATTGCCAACGATGCCTTCGCGTTCTGCTCACTGAGCAGAACTCCGATGCCGTTGCGATTGATCTGGGCGACCGACTCGAGGACCTGCTCGACGACGATGGGAGCCAGGCCCATCGACGGCTCATCCAGGATCAGCAGGCTCGGATCCGACATCAGTGCCCGACCGATCGCGACCATCTGCTGCTGTCCGCCGGACAGTGAGCCTGCCGGCTGTTTGGCTTTCTCCTTGAGGATCGGAAACATATCGAGCACGTCAGCGTAGATCTCTTCGGTACGAGAACCGTTCCGGTGAGGATATGACCCCAGACGCAGATTCTTCTCCACCGACATCTTCCCGAACAGGTGACGGCCCTCGGGGCAGTGCGCGATACCGGCCTTGACGATGGCATTCGCGCGAGCTCGATGCAGCGGCTGCCCCTCATAGGCGATCGAGCCGGTACGGACCCGCATCAGTCCGCTGATGGTCTTGAAGAGAGTCGTCTTGCCTGATCCGTTCGCTCCGAGGACCACGGTGAGCTCTCCGGGCTGCGCAGTGATGCTCACGCCGTGGAGCACATCGGCGGCATCGTATCCGGTGCTGACATTGTCGAGCGTGAGCATCAGTTCTCCTCCTGTGCTGTCGAACCGAGATAGGCGCGGATGACATCCGGATTCGACTGGATCTCCGCCGGTGCACCGAGCGCCAGCTTCTGGCCGTGATCGAGAACGAGGATCGTGTCCGCGAGGTCCATGATCATCGTCATCTTGTGTTCGACGAGCAGGACGGAGACCCCTCGCTGCGGCAGGGAGCGGATGAGGTTGCCGAAGTCGACGGTCTCCTCTTCGGGGATGCCGCCGGCCGGTTCGTCGAGCAGCAGCAGCTCAGGCTCCGTGGCCAGGGCCATGGCCACTGCAGTGCGCTTCTGCACCTCCTGCGGAACATTGGACGCCAGATCGTGCCGATACTCCGCGACCCCGCAGAACTCGAGAGCTTCCATCGCCTTGTCCTCGTTGATGCGCGATTCACGACGGTGGCGAGGAGTGTGGAAGACAGCGTCGAAGACATTGGACTTCGAACGGACGATCCGACCGGCCAGGACGTTCTCCAACAGGGTGCTGTCATCGAACAGATTCGTCGTCTGGAATGTGCGCGCGATACCGCCGGCGACCGTACGGTGCGGGGACGAATGAGTGATGTCCTCACCCTTGAAAGTGATGGTCCCCGCGGTGGGCCGATAGAAGCCGTGGACGAGGTTGAACAGCGTTGACTTGCCTGCTCCGTTGGGACCGATGACAGCGGTGATCTGGCCTTCCTCGACGTCCAGGTCGACGTCCTTGACCGCATCGAGTCCGCCGAAGCGCTTACCGAGGTCTCGTATTTCAAGCATTGTCATTTCGTCTCCTCGGAAGAGGGGGAGCCTCCGGTCCGGCCGACACCCGAGTCGACCCCGTCGGCGACGGTCCGTGCGCGGTGGTCGCCTGTTCCGCCGGGGGCCGAACCACCTGTCGAATCGGGACCGTCGTCGGCGCCGCGGGCAACTTCGGCCCTGCGTCGTCGATTTCGTCTGTCGACGAACCCGCCGAGGTAACCGACGATTCCCCGCGGTGCGAAGATCACGAGGGCGACGATGATGGGGCCCAGAACGATGAATCGATACGCCTGGAAGTCCTGGAACAGTTCGAACAGGAATGTCACGATCATGCTCCCGAGCAGGGGACCTGCGACAGTGCCCATTCCTCCGACGAGGATGAACATGAGGAATTCGAAGGTCTTGTCGATCGTCGCCGAATCGGGTCCGATGAAGCCGACCACGGATGCGTAGAGACCTCCGCCCATCCCTCCGAAGACAGCGGATGCCGCGAAGGCGAGCTGTTTGCTGAAGCCGACACGCACACCGATCGCATCCGCGAGATCTTCACTCGTTCTGATGGTCAGCAGCGTGCGGCCCACGCTCGAGCGCCGAACCGCGTACGTCGTGTAGACACAGACGAGCAGAACGGCGAAGACGAGGTAGAACATCGCAGTGGGCGATTCGAAGTCGATGAGTCCTCCGCCTTCGGGGAACTTCACATTGTTGACTCCGGAATGTGCATGAGTGACGGACTCCCAGCGGCTGATGACGAGGAAGATGATGAAGCCGATGGCCATGGTGAAGATGGCGAAGTATTCGTCCTTGGTCCGCAGCGCAATCAGCCCGCAGAGGTAGCCGATGACAGCGGTGCCGATCACGGACACGCAGAAGGCAGCCCAGAAGGACCAATCGTAGTCGGTGGTGAGCAGCCCCACCCCGTAGGCGCCGATGCCGAAGAATCCGCCTTGAGCCAGATTCAGCTGACCGGTGAAGCCGAGGATGATGTTGAGACCATAGACGGCGATCGCCGCACACATGCCTACGGTGATCACCCGCATCGTGTAGTTCTCCTGCCCGAACGCCAAGGGTGTGAGGCCGAGCAGGATGATGACGGCGATGGTGCCGATGATTCGAGGGTTCTTCACTGAGTTCATCGCTGCACCGCCTTCGTGAACAGTCCGTTGGGCTTGATGGCCAGCACGGCCACGAGAACGACGAATGCCACGGCCTCGCCGACCGCGGAGGAGATGTAGGTCGCTGTCATCGTTTCGGCGATCGCGAGTGCGAATCCGCCGACGATGGCCCCCGGAAGAGATCCGAGTCCGCCGAGGATGATGATGGCGAACACCTTGAGGTTGAGGGCGTCTCCCATCGTCGGTGACAGGAGGTTGATCGGTGCGACGAGTCCCGCCGCGATGGTTGCGAGCACGGCGGACAGGCCCAGCGTCAGCATCGCGACCATCGACGGGTTGATGCCGACGAGCGATGCACCGACGCGATCCTGTTCGATCGCTTCGATCGTCTGACCGTGGATGGATCGTTTGATGAACCACGCCAGCAGCGCCAGCACGATCACAGCGGTGACGATGATGACGATGCGCTGGGCAGAGATCTCGGCGCCGAGTATTCGCAGTTCGCCGGTGATCGGAGTGTCCATGCGGCGGAAGTCGGCGCCCCAGATCGCTTGAGCCAGTGCCTGGAAGAAGAACATCGCACCGACTGCCGCAATCATGTGGTGAGTGTGCGGGGAGTTGCGCAGGGGGTGGAATACGAGACGTTCGAGCCCGACGCCGACGATGAAGAGCATGAGCGCCGCGATGCCGATCGCCGCGATATAGGGGACACCGACGGTTGTGAGGAAGAAGTAGGTGATGTAGGCGCCGAGCATATACAGCGCACCGTGAGCCAGGTTGGGAATGCGCAGCACTCCGAATACCAAGGTCAGACCGATCGCGGCCAGGCAGTAGACGCCGCCGAGCGCAAGGCCGTTGAAGAGCTGTTGGATGAAGAGGGTCATGATGATTCGGGTCCTCTGCAGGCATGAGTGCGGCCCGGGTGAGGCGCACGGACGCGCCTCACCCCTGAGAGATGCCGCTGGCGGAGATTACTTGTCGTCGGATGCCTGTTCGATCGGCACCTTCGTGTATTCGCCGTCCTCATCGAGGAAAGTTGCCTCCAGGTCGGGGTTGAGGAGGTGACCCTGCTCCGTGATCTCATCGGGGAAGCCATTGACTCTGTATTTGTCATCGACATCCGGCAGTGCTTCTCCGATGGCTTCCCTGATCTTCTCGGGGTCGTCCGTCGTGCCTGCAACCTCCATCGCCTTGGCGATGATCGCTATTCCTTGGTAGTTCAGTGCCGTTTCGCTGGTCGGGACCTTCTTCTCTCCGGCCTTCTCGGCGAACTTCTTCAGGAAGTCTTCGGTGCCCGGATCCTGATATTCGGAGACGGGCAGAACTCCGACCGAGTTCTTGAGATTGTCGAGCTCCGTCACCGTCGCCATCTCATCCAGTTTCGCCTGGTCCATGACGAGGAAGCTGCCTTCGAAGCCCTGCTTGCGAGCTTCTTCCATGATCAGAGCGGTCGGCTGGGATGGTCCGCCGACGAAGATCGCGTCGGGCTTCTCGGCCAGGGCTTTCGAGACGGGCCCCGCGAAATCGGACACGGTGGCATAGTCGATGCTGTTGTCTCCGCCGACCTTTCCGCCGGCGTCGCTCCACGCGCCTGTGATCGACTTGGTCCACTGCTGCCCGTATTCACTCTGAGTTCCGAGCAGAGCGAGCTTCTTGCCTCCGTGTTCCATGGCGGTTTCGGAGAACTCCGTCGCGTAGGATTCGAAATTCGGGGGAATCATCATCGTCAGAGGATTGTCCGCCTGCACGATCGCGGGATCCGAGGTGTACGCGGAGATGAGGAAGTTCGATCTGCCGCTGTTGATCTGCTGAATCGCCTTGATCGCTCCGGCATTCGGGGAGACGACCACCGGGGCCTTGTCCTGGTCGGCCAGTCGTTGAGCATTGCTGGCGGCAGTCGACGGTGCGTATTTGTCGTCGAGGGACTTGAGCTCCAGAGTCACGGGCTCGCCATCGACCTCGACACCGTCCGCATTGAGATCGGCGATGGCCATTTCGAGGCCGATCTTCACGTTCTCACCGTACGCGGCGCCTCCACCGCTGAGCGGTCCGGTGTAGCCGATGACGACTGAGTCGCCCTCACCCGAGCCGCCACCGCCTCCGCACGCTGTGGCGGTCAAGGCGATGGCACCCATGATTGCGGCTGCCGAAAGTCTGCGGCGGCAACTTCGCGAGACAGAGTTCATCTTTTCTCCTTTGAAAAGCTCTTGGAACACGTTTGCTCCACACGTTGCCCGAGCGGTCGTCAGTGACGGTACTCGGAGTCGTCGTCAATCCGTAATGGACTTCGACTGATGTGAACACTTCCAAATCACTCTGGTGAAGTCAATGGTTTTGAGATAGATTTTTGAACGTTCGATAATCTTCGGGTGCGGGCCTGGCCTGGAGGGCATAAGGCGAGGTCGGGCGACATGTGCGCAGAATCGTCGGGAGCTGTTTCGGGTCGCTGACGCGTTCGAGGCGGGTCTCTGTCTGAAAGGTGAGCAAACAATCGTTCAGTGGCGGATCTGGTCTACAGTGGGCATAACTGCATGCGAGATCTGTGTCACATCAGGTCCGATGCGGACGCGAACCGCAGTTGATGACTCGGTTCCCCTCGGCAATGACGCAACATCATCTTTAGGAGCGTGTTCATGACTCGTACAGCAATCGTCACCGGCGGAGGCCGCGGCATCGGAGCCGCCATCGCCAAGCAGCTCGGAGCCGACGGACTCAAGGTCGCCGTCCTCGATATGGGTCCGACCGACGAGACCGTCGCCGCCATCAAGGGCGCCGGCGGCGAAGCTCTCGGCCTCGAGGCCGATGTCTCCGACGAAGATTCGGTCGATGCTGCGGTCAAGCAGGTCGCCGAGACCCTCGGTGCGCCGACCGTGCTGGTCAACAACGCCGGCATCCTGCGCGACAACCTCCTGTTCAAGATGACGCACGAGGAGTTCAACAAGGTCCTCTCCGTCCACCTCGGCGGAGCATTCCTCATGGCGCGGGCCGTGCAGTCCTACATGGTCGACGAGAAGTTCGGTCGCATCATCTCGATGTCGTCGACCTCGGCTCAGGGCAACCGCGGACAGACGAACTACTCCGCCGCCAAGGCCGGTATTCAGGGCATCACGAAGACCTGGGCGATCGAGCTCGGCAAGTTCGGCATCACCGCGAACGCCATTGCCCCCGGCTTCATCGAAACCGACATGACCAAGGCCACCGCCGAGCGCGTGGGGATGGGCTTCGAGGACTTCGTCGAAGCTTCGGTCAAGCAGATCCCCGTGGCCCGTTCCGGAAAGCCCGAGGACATCGCTCACACGGCATCGTTCCTCGCCTCCGAAGGCGCCGGATTCGTCTCCGGTCAGGTCATCTACGTTGCCGGCGGTCCGAAGGACTGATCGCCGCCGTCCTCGCGACGGGTTCACGAACATCTTCGAAAGGTGAGAACTATGAGAGAAGCAGTCATTGTGTCGACGGCCCGCACGCCGATCGGCAAGGCCTACCGTGGTGCCTTCAATGACACCCAGGCTCAGGAGCTGGCCGGCCACGCGATCAAACACGCCGTGGAACGGGCCGGTCTCGAAGGAGGCGAGGTCGAAGACGTCGTCTTCGGTGCCGCTCTGCAACAGGGCAGCCAAGGAACGAATGTCGCTCGGCAGGCGGCACTGCGAGCCGGCCTTCCTGTCACGGTTCCCGGAATGTCGATCGACCGGCAGTGCTCATCCGGGCTGATGGGCATCACGACCGCGGCGAAGCAGGTCCTCTTCGACGGCCAGGAGATCGCCGTCGGCGGTGGCGTGGAGTCGGTGTCGCTGGTCCAGAACGACAAGATGAACATGTTCCGGGCCAAGGATCCGTGGCTCGAAGAGCGCATCCCGGGTATCTACTACCCGATGCTGGCGACCGCCGAGGTGGTCGCCGAACGCTACGGTGTCAGCCGTGAGGCGCAGGACGAGTACTCCCTGTCCTCGCAGCAGCGCACCGCCGCTGCTCAGGAAGCCGGTCGGTTCGATGACGAGATCGTGCCCCTGCCGACGACGAAGGTCGTCGTCGACAAGGAGACGAAGGAGACCTCGCGTCAGGATGTGCTTCTCGAAGCAGACGAGGGCAATCGGCCGTCGACGACGCTCGACAGCCTTGCCGGACTCAACCCGGTTCTCGAGCCCGGTGTGGCGTCGAAGGTTCCGAGCATCACCGCCGGCAACGCCTCTCAGCTCTCTGATGGAGCCTCCGCTTCGGTGGTCATGTCGAGCGAAGAAGCCAGCCGTCGCGGGCTCGAACCGTTGGGCATCTATCGCGGCATGGCCGTGGCCGGCTGCGAGCCGGACGAGATGGGCATCGGTCCTGTGTTCGCCATTCCGAAGCTGCTGAAGACCCATGGTATGTCGATCGATGACATCGGGCTGTGGGAGCTCAACGAGGCGTTCGCTGTCCAGGCACTGTACTGCCGTGACCGGCTCGGCATCGACCCGGAGAAGTACAACGTCGACGGCGGCGGCATCTCTGTGGGGCACCCCTACGGAATGACCGGTGCCCGGCTTGTCGGACACGCCCTCATCGAGGGACGTCGTCGCGGAGTGAAGTACGTCGTCGTCACGATGTGCATCGGCGGGGGACAGGGAGCTGCCGGACTGTTCGAAGTCTGCTGAGGCATTCCCTCGGCCGCTGCGCAAGAGCGAAGGGCCGACGATATTCGAGTCGATTCTGACCGGATGTCGTCGGCCCTTTCTGCGTCGACGAGCGGTGTGGATGCCGACTTCTCGCCGGTGGTCTGCCGACAGTGAGCCGTCAGCGGTGATGAAGTCGTCGTAGTCGGACGTCAACGGAGGCTCGTTGCGCAGGACACCTTGCCCACTGCGCAGGACACGAGTCCTTGTCCACAGCGCAAGACACCTTTCAGAACGGTGGAGGTTCGCCGGAGTCCCAGAACCAATCGCGCAGCTCCGAGCCGTCCTCATCGTCTGGCAGGGCGCCGGACGTTTCGCCGGTTCTGCTCGGCGCAGACACCGGTGTGAATGCGCAGAGATCCCCGGCAACGAGTTCCCTCCAGCCGGGGGTGCCTTCGGTCGCCGCTGGTTCAGGGCATTCCCGCGCCCGTTTTCGATCGCCGGGAGCCGGGTGCTTCGCGTCTGCACCGCCGCTCTGGGCCGTCGATGGCTCAGTGCCAGATCCCCGCTCAATGTCAGATCCACGCTCAGTGTCAGAGTCACGCTCAGCGCCAGTATCACTTTCGGGCGCTGTCGCATGGTCGTGGGCAGATGGATCCTCTGTGCTCGACTGCTCCACTGTGACCGCTCGGCACTGTCGTGCGAGGCCACTGCCGAATCGTTCGAGGAACAACCGGGCATGCTCGACGCTGATGGGGTTGTCCGGTGAGACGACCTCCACGGTGACACCCTTGCGGAAGACATACTCAAGGTGGCCGGGCTCGGTCATCCGCACGTCGAAACTGCCGTTGGTCTTCTGCTGGTGATGCGCCTTGCAGAGACAGTGGAGGTTGCCGAACCGGGTGAGACCGCCCTGGGTAGGGTCGGAGTGATTGAACGGGTCAATGTGGTCGACCTCTGTCACCTCAGCTGGTTGAGTGCAGCCGGGGAATGTACACGTCACGAACTGGGCGACGAGCGTCTTGCGCACGCTGTTGGGAATCGCGTAGGACGTGGCCTTCGCGTCGACAGGTGTTCCGGTCGCCGGGTCGGTGAGCAGCCTGGTCCATGTGGTGGAGTAGCCGGCGACTCGTCGTGCCATGTCGGCAGGGATCGGCGACCCGTTTGGAAGCATGCCCGCCAGATCACACACCTCACCTGAGGTCAGCGGTACGTCAGAGCCTGTGGGCTGTGCTGTTGGGGTGATCGGGGGCGCCGGTGACTCGGTGAGAAGCGGCGGAGCTGAGGCGTCCGTCGTCGGTGGCGGTACCTCGACGGCTGACGGCGGATCTGAGGATTGCCCGGTCAGTAGTGGTGCACCTGGGGAATCGCTGCTCAGCGGCGATGCACCCGGGGGATCCGTGGGCGGCAGCGGAGGACTGCCGTCTTCCGACTGGAATTGGCTGAGCAGCGTCAGCAGAGGAACGGTGATGAATGTGCTGGCCTGATTCGCGAGCCAATACTCGCTGGTCGGCATGTCCAGGAGGAATTCGAAGCTGATGCGGCGCTCGCCGGCATCGAGGACGGGACTGCCGAATGCGTCGACAGCGCCGGCTGCTGCAGCAGCGGGGCCCTCGGCGGCGGGGCGAGCTCCGCCGGCACGAGAGCCGATGAGAGCCGAGAGCGATTCGGCAGTGTCGTGATCCGTCGTGCTGTTGCAGCCGAGGATGGCCTCGAGCAGTTGGGACTCGAAAGTGCGACCTGCCGGAGTGATAGGCGCATTGGAGCCGGACTCGCTCTGTGCTGTGGCTCCCGAATCGGTCGACGCAGCTTGCGTCGGTGCCTCGTAACCGTTTTTGTCCATGTCGTCGAATACCCGCTCGATGTAGTCGAGCAGGGCCTCGCCTTCGTGCATCGGGGTGCCGTCGGGGCCGGCGAAGAGGCCGTCGAGAGAGAAATCGGAGCTCGTCGACGAACCGTCTGCGTCATTGGTGCTGATGATGCGCAGTTTCAGCTGAGGACGCGTGCGCGTAAGGATGTCGAACATCAGGGCAGAGATCGACCGTTCCTCATCAAAGCAGTCGCCTGCCTTGAGCTGGCTCGAGAACGCACTCGTATTGTTCTTATGGACGGCGCGGCAGAACGCGTCGAGCCTACGGAAGCACGCTTGAAGCTCCGGAGCGGGACCGGTCAGAGTGAGGTAGGCAGTTCCGTCATCGCCGGTGCTGAAGTCGACTCGACGCCGCAGCGATACGCTCTTCAATGTATCCTCGGCCGGCTGAAGCGCGGCGATCTTCAGCACGACCGAACGTTTGAACGTCTCGATCGTGATGTCGGCGCGCCTGTGGGCCAGATAGTCGTCGAGCGCCGGCAGATGCTCGAAGTGCAGGTCTCGGCACGCGCGAGTCACACAATCGACATGCTCGATCGTGAAGTCTCCATCCAGGCAGCGTTTGAGGAATCGCGGAAGCCCGTGCGCCAGCGTCATCGACGACGTCATGTGCTGGAGCGACCTGCTCGTGGTCGCGCCGAGCAGGCTCGAGTACACGCCAGCCTCAGTCGGCTCGATATTGCTGCGCAGCCATGCGAAGAAGGTCATTTCCGGGTCAAAGCCTGGAAAGTCAGGCAACAGAGCAGGATCGGACAGGAACTCCTCGGCCAACTTCCGGACTCGACGGAGACGGCGACCGGCGGCACGGTCCTTCTTCGGCCCAGCGCTGATGCCGATCTTCGTTCCCGATTCGGCTTCGACCTGAGCCACAGCTTGTGTCCACGCCAGATTCTCTCGGTTGGTCCAGGCCCTGCGAGGGGAGAAGAGGTCGTCGGAAGGGAGGTCGACTGCGCAGATCTTCTGGTCGATGGCGTCCCAGTCGTGGCTTCGGTGCGAGCCGACGGCACCGCCGGCCGCTTGAGTCTGAGCCCTCTTCTCGCCGAGGGCAGCAGATGTTCTGCCGGTTTCAGGCGAGGAGTAGCGGGTACAGGTCTCGGTGAATGATGCGAACTCATAGACTGCGTCCGGATGGCATCCCAGGAGCCCGAGAGCATAGGCAACATCCTGTGCAACGGCACGACTGGTGGCGACCATGGAGTGGATCTGCGCGAGGCTGCTCTGCGTATAGGCATCCAGCAGGTCGACGAGGTCACTGTCTTCGGCCTCTTCCATGCGACGCCCGTGCGCACGACGGTACTGGGACAGGGTCCGACTGTCTGCCTCGGGTGAGGGAGCGGCAGGCAGGAGCGACGTCCGTCCGTCGTTGTCTCCGAAGTTCTTCATCGGTTTCTCACCTCTCCACGCCTCTGTGGAAGTCGCTCGTCGGGAAATCGCCTATCTCAATTATATGATCTGCAGCCACATATTGATGTCACAATACGACTACAAATAGAACAAAAGGCGATTATTGATCGACCATGACCTATTCATTCTCATCCTCGGCGATGCTGCTCTGTTTGTCCTCCGACTCTACAGTTCGGCACTGACACGACAGTGCGATCGAGGTGAGACCGCCTTCGCGCAGGGGCGATCCTCGGCACTCGGGCCCAGCGAGACCGGTTCGCTAGAATCAGGGACGTGGCAGCGATCGACAAAGACATTCTCCGTTTGGCTCTTCCCGCGCTCGGGGCCCTGATCGCCGAACCCATCTTCCTGCTCACGGACACGGCCATGGTCGGCCACCTCGGTGCCGGTGCATTGGGATCGCTGGCGATCGCCTCCACAATCCTGCAGACGGTGCTCGGTCTGATGATCTTCCTCGCCTACGCCACCACACCGCGTGTGGCCAAACGGATGGGATCGGGGGACCGGCCGGGCGCGATCACGGCCGGGTTCGACGGAATCTGGCTGGCACTGGGCACGTCCATCCTGCTCATCATCGTCGGAATGCCCCTGCTGAGAACTGCGATCGAGGCGTTCGACCCGGATCCGGCGATCACGGAGGGCGCACACTCCTACCTCGCGATCTCATGGTGGGGTCTGCCATTCATGCTCATGGTCATCGCGGCCACCGGACTGCTGCGCGGACTCCAGGACACGAAGACCCCGCTGGTCGTCGCCGCTGCCGGGTGCATCGCCAATATCGGCCTCAACGCCTTCTTCATCTACGGGCTCGACATGGGGGTCGCGGGATCGGCGATGGGCACGGTCCTCGCGCAGGCCGCAATGTGCGCGGTCTACCTCACCATCTCCGTCCGCGCGGCCCGCCGCCTCCACGCCGGCATCCGCCCCGACTGGACCGGCGTGTTCACTTCGGCGAAGACCTCCGGGTGGCTGCTGGTGCGCAATGCCTCGCTGCGTGCCGCCCTCATTCTGCTCGTCTTCCAGGCCACGGCGATGGGCACCACGGACCTCGCCGCGATCCAGGTCGCTCAGAGCATCTTCTTCGCGCTTGCGCTCGCCCTCGACTCTTTGGCCATCGCCGGCCAGGCGATGATCGGCCTCGAGCTGGGCGCGAAGAACACCGCGGCGGTCGCCGCGATCAACCGCCGCCTGTGCCTGTGGGGGATCGTCTTCGGCATCGTCGTCGGCGTCGTCCTGTTCGCTGGGTCCGGGATCATCCCCCGTGCCTTCGCCTCCGAACCTGCCGTGGTGTCGGCGCTGGCCGCACTCTTGCCGGTGCTGGCACTGAGCATGCCGATCGCAGGCTTTGTCTTCGTCCTCGACGGCGTGCTGATGGGAGCCGAGGACGCGAGATACCTGGCTCTGGCACAATTGGTCGCTGTGATCGGATATGCGATTCTGCTCATCCCGATCATCAGCATCTGGCCGGGAGCAGCCGGGCTCTGGGCCGGATTCTGCATCGGATTCGTCGGTTTCCGCGCCCTGACCCTGGGCTGGCGAGTACGCAACCGGGCGTGGATCGAACGCGCCGTCGAGAAAGGAATCTCATGAACGCTGCCCACACTGACGCTCATGATTCGCAGGACACCTCCGCCGACTCGCGGAACACCCCCGCCGATTCGCAGAACACCTCCGCCGAGGCGGTCGCCGCCTCCCTGCGCGGACGGATCCGTCCGCTTCCCGCCGAGACCGATGACGAGACCTTCCTGCCGTTCCTCGACCTGTGCTTCAACTGGTCGATGGACAAACCCCGAATCGAACTCGAGGACCTCCGATACCGCAGCGATGCCGTCTTCTACTACCGCGGCTGGGGCCGCGAGGGAGATATCGCCGTCGCCGCACACGCCGAAGCCGACGCGCAGTCGCCGATCGTCGGACTTGCGTGGGTGCGTCTGGCAGATATCGAGGACGTCGTCGGCAAAGCCGATGAGCGGGTGGGCGGAGACTTCGCCTCTGCCCTGGACAAGACCGGCACCGAGGTGGTCCGCAGCGAAGTCGTGCCCGACGGCGAAGCCGGGGCGACGGCTGAGGACCAGCGCGATCCAGAGGCCCAGAACGATGCGGAGGCCCAGAACGATGCGGAGGCCGGGGCCGGCACCGAAACCGGTCAGGGCGGTCAGGCCGACGACTCAACTGCCGAGCCGACTGGCTCCGATCCGGCAGCCGCCGAACCGACACCGTCGGATGAACAGGCGCCGTCGGATGAACAGACGCCCTTCACCGGCTACGGCTGGGTGGCGGCGGACATCCCCGAACTCTCGATGGCAGTGCTGCCCGACCACCAGGGGCAGGGCATCGGCGGAGCCCTTCTCGACACGGTCTGCGCGCTGGCCCGGATGAGCGGCTTCCCTGCGGTCAGTCTGTCCGTCGAAGACGGCAATGGGGCGGCGAAGCTCTACGCCGACCACGGATTCGAGCCCGTCGGACGCAACGGCGACTCGGACGTGCTCGTCCGCAGGCTCGGCTGAGGCGCAGTCAGCGCCGCCCGAAGCAGGCGGGCCTCGGCCGAGGTGCAGCCAGCTCTTCAGCCATTGACCCCTCTAGGGAAGCTCCGGATCCCCTCTACGGAAGCTCGGGAAGTTCGAGCTCCTCGAGCCAAGGGCGGACCACCTCGGCGATGTCGCGCTCTGTCGTCTCGGAGAAGCAGCGGATGAACTCCTCGGTGCTCACCGACGAATGCCGGTACCGCTTCGTCCACTCGCCGACGGCGGCGAAGAAGTCCGCATCGCCGAGCTCACGGCGCAGGGCATGCAGGCACAGCGCGCCGCGCTTGTACACGCGGTCGTCGAACATGTCCGGCCCGCCCGGGTCGCCGAGCAGAATATCCTGCGGCTGAGCGGACAGCTCCTCCCACCACTGCCTGGCACGTTCATCGGCACTCGCCCGCCCGGACTCCTCCGACCACAGCCATTCTGCGTAGCAGGCGAAGCCCTCGTTGAGCCAGATGTCGCGCCAGCGAGATGGGGTGAGCGAGTTTCCGAACCACTGGTGCGCCATCTCGTGGGCGACGAGGCGCTCGGCCTCCCACTCGGGACCCAGATGATTGGGCCCGAGCACGGACAGGGGCTGCGACTCGAGCGGAATCTCGAGCACGTCATCGGTCACGACCACGTCGTAGACGTCGAACGGGTAGGGGCCGAAGCGTTCGATGAACAGGTTCATCATTCCGTGCTGGACACCGAGGCGCGCGACGGCCACATCCCAATGATCGTCGGCATAGACGCCGAGGGGAACGGGGGACTCGGTCCGGCTGTGCGTCGAGCGCCCGCCTGAAGAATCGTGAACAGACAAGTCCTTGCCGGCAGCGTCGGCGACTCCTCGGGCAGCACCGGCGACTCCTCGGGCGGCGCTCGACAGGGCATCTCCGGCCGATCCCGCGACGGCGTCCTTCGCAGCGCCGAGGACTGCGGCGCCGACCCCGGTGGCTCCGGAGCTCAGCGGGATCTGACCGTACCGGTACCGACCGATCTGCACCGTCGCCAGGTAGGTCGCCAGGGGAGTCGTCGATTCATACGTCCACCGTGTCCGCCCGGCCTTGCGGGTCTTCTTCGTCAAGGACCCGTTGGACACCACCGTGTACTCGGACTCGACGAGCACCGAGATGCGGTACTGGGATTTGTTCGAGGGATGGTCATTGCACGGGAACCAGGTCGATGCGCCGACGGGCTGACCGGCCACGAGCACTCCGTCTTCGAGCTCCTCCCAGCCGATGTCACCCCAGGTGCCGATCGCCGGTTCCGGATTGCCCGTATAGCTGATGTCGATGACCACCGGCTGGTCGCTGCCCAGCGTCGGGGTCGTCAGTCGCAGCTTCTTCCCCCGGGCGGAGAAGCGGACCTTCTTGCCGTTGACGCTGGCCTTGGTCACTCGCAGTCCCGTGAGATCGAGGACGATCGATGAGGTGTCCGTGAGCACCCGGCCCTTGAGCACCGCCCTGGCCGCCAGCCGGTTCGGGCCGATGCGGTAGTCAAGGTCGAGATCGTAGTGGTCGATGCGAAGGTCAGCGTTGCCGACGCCCTGGGTATAGGAATCAAGCATGCGATCGGCTCGATCGGAGTCCGTCGGGGCCTGCGGCGTCCCGGCCGGTGTCGCAGCCTGCTTCTTCGCGGCCGTCGCAGCCTGCTTCTTCGCGGCTTTCTTCGCTGAGTGAGGGAAGTTCTGGGGCATCCACCCAGGGTATGACAGGATTGCCGCTGAAATAGGCATGGGCCGGCACGAACTCCCCGCGCATGACCAGAGACGTCGCTCCCACCGTGGCGTTCTCACCCAGCGTGGATGCCGGGAGGATGACGCTGTTGGGCCCTAAGGTGGCGCCGGGATCGAACCGAACGGAATCGAGGCTCATCACCCGATCATGGAACAGGTGAGTCTGGACCACACATCCGCGGTTGACCGTCGAGTTGTCCCCGAGTTCGACGAGGTCGGCCTCCGGCAGCCAGTAGCTCTCGCACCACACACCGTGACCGATCCTCGCGCCCATCGCCCGCAGGTACCACACGATCGCCGGCGTCCCCACGGCATTCCGAGTGAACCAGGGGGCGGCCACGAGTTCGACGAAGCAGTCGGCGACCTCGTTGCGCCAGATGAATGACGACCACAGCGGATGCTCCCCGGGACGGATGGGGCCGACGAGGATCCATTTCGCTGCCACGGCCAGTCCCGCCGCCACAGCACCTGCGGCCATCATCACGATGCCCGAGGTGAGCAGGGCCAGCAGCACCGAGGCGAGGAATGTCGTCGACTCTGCGGCCACCCCGCCCGGCAGCCCGAGGAAGAACCAGATGGTGAGGACGACCCCGGTGATGAGCACACCGCCGGCGATGATCGAGGAGATCCGCAGCGTCTCCCAGAAGGCACGCGCGGCCCTGACCCCGAAGGTCGGGGCATAGGTGAGCGACTCGTCGGATTCCACGGCCGCGCGGCGCAGCTGCACCGGGGGAGAACCGAGCCACGACGACCCCTTCTTCGCCTTCGCCGGCGTAGCCGAGAGCACCGCGACCAGGGAGTTCTTCGGCACCCTGCGGCCGGGGGAGGCGATGCCCGAGTTGCCGAGGAAGGCGCGCTTGCCGACCTTCGCGCGACCGGCCCGCATCCAGCCGTGGCCGAGTTCGTAGCTGGCGACCATGGTGTCATCGGCAAGGAAGGCGCCGGCGGCGATCGTCGTCATCTTCGGAACGAAGACGACCGTCGAGATCTCCGTGCCCGGCCCGACCTTCGCACCGAGGAGGCGCAGCCACCACGGGGTGAGCATCGACGCGTAGAGGGGGAACAGGAGGTCCCGGGCCATGTCGAGCAGACGCTCGGTCGCCCACACCCGATAACCTCTGGCCGAACGGACGGGGAACTCGCCTTCGTCCATGCCGATCGCCAGAATCCGCACCGCGATGAGGACCAACAGGGCCGTGGTGACGAACCACAGACAGGCGACCACGGGCGACCACGCCGCGAGCAGCCAGGGAGACTCGACGACCTCGATCCCGGAGACCCCGAGCATGAGGGCGATGCCCGGCACCACAGCCAGGTACGGCAGGAGCGCATTGATCTGGGAGCCGACGGCATAGAACAGGAACGGCAGACGTCGCCTCGGCGGGGGAGCCGGCCAGGACTTCTTCGCCTTCCCGACGCGCACGGCCGGTGAACCCGAGTAGATCTGGTTCTTCCGCACCCGCCCGGTCACCGCCGATCCGGCTTCGACTAGGGCCCCGACACCCACCTCGGCGCCGGGCATGAGCGTCGATCGGGCACCGATCGTGGCATTGCGACTGATATCGATGCGTCCGATGCGCAGCAGATCCCCGTCGACCCACCAGCCCTTGAGATCGACCTCGGGTTCGACGGCAGCGCCTTCGCCGAGGGTGAGGAAACCGGTCACCGGCGGCACCGAATGCAGATCGGCATCGGGCCCGATTCGGTTGCCCAGCAGCTTCGCGTACCAGGTCACCCAGGGTGCGCTCGCCACCGAGACCGCCGCAGCGAGATCCGCGATGTGTTCGGCCAGCCACAGGCGCTTGTGCACCCAACCCGAGCGCGGATAGACACCGGGTCGGATCCCGATCATGAGCAGCCGTGCCGCTCCTGCCGAGATGAGCATCCGCCCCCATGCGGTGACGAAGACGAGGAAGAGGACGGCGACGACCGGCCACGGAGTCAGCGGCAGATCCGCGCCCAGACTCACGCCGAGGTTGGCGAGCACCATCGCCAGCACCACCCACCGGACCCCGCCGAGGATGTGCACCGGAATGCCGAGCAGCACCTGGAAGGCCTGCATCCCCCGGGAGGTCCGGGTGATCGTGCGCTTGGGACCCGTCGGTCCGATCCCGGAGCCCTCCTCACCGAGGCAGAGCCCGGCCAGGGCACCGAAGCGCGGATGGGCGTAGACATCGCCGACGGTGACGCTGGGATGGCGAGTGCGCAGACGGGACACGAGCTGGGCCGCACCCAGGGAACCGCCGCCGGCGGTGAAGAAGTCCGTATCGCTGCCCGGACGGGCACCGAGGACCGCGGCCCACTGCTGCCCGACCCACTCCGTGTCCTGGTCGAAGACCTCATCGGATCCGGCCGCCTCGGCGCCGGCATCGAGCGGCCAGGGCAGGGCATTGCGGTCGACCTTGCCGGAGGTCTTCGTGGGCAGGTCCGCGACGAGAGCCAGACGGGGAACGAGCGCGGCAGGCAGTTCGTCGCGCAGCCGCGCCTCCCAGGAGGGAAGATCGGCTTCACCGGCACCGGCGCCGGGGGCGAGATAGCCGATGAGGACGTCCGTGCCGGCAGCGGTCTTCTTCACCGCGGCTGCGGCACCTTCGACACCGGGCAGGGCCTGCAGGGCGGCATCGATCTCGCCGAGTTCGATGCGCCTGCCGCCGAGCTTGATCTGCTCATCGGCACGGCCGACGAAGATGAGCCCGGCCGGATCGTTGACGACGAGGTCGCCGGACCGGTACGCCCGGTCCCAACCGAGACTCGGCATGGGGGCGAACTTCTCGGCGTCCTTCGCCGGATCGAGGTAGCGGGCCAGTCCGACCCCGCCGATGATGAGTTCGCCGGTCTCGCCAGCGGCGACGGGCACTCCCTCGGCATCGACGACGGCGAGGTCCCACCCTTTGAGCGGCAGGCCGATGCGCACCGGCTCGGACCCGTCGAGCATGGCCGCGCAGGCGACGACGGTCGCCTCGGTGGGACCATAGGTGTTCCACACCTCGCGGTCGTCGTCGCGCAGCCGGCGGCCGAGATCGGGCGGACAGGCCTCTCCGCCGAAGATGAGGAGGCGGACATTGTCGAGACTCTCCGCCGGCCACAGTGCGGCCAGGGTCGGCACCGTGGAGACGACGGTGATCTGCCGAGACGACAGCCACGGGCCCAGATCCATCCCGGACTTCACCAGTGCACGCGGGGCCGGGACCAAGCACGCGCCGTGCCTCCACGCCAGCCACATCTCCTCACAGCTGGCGTCGAAGGCCACGGACAGTCCGGCCAGCACGCGATCGCCGGGACCCAGCGGCTCCGCGATACAGAACAGGGCCGCCTCGGCGTCGACGAAGGCCGCCGCCGAACGGTGAGTGACGGCGACGCCCTTCGGGGTGCCCGTCGATCCGGAGGTGAAGATCACCCAGCAGTCGTCATCGGGGGTGGGGGAACGCAGCTCCGAGCGATCGCGGGGCCCTCGACCGGTGCGGGATTCGATGTGTGGTCCGGCGGTGATCACTCCGGTCACGGCCGCCTCGGCGAACACGGTGCGCGCGCGTTCATCCGGGTCGTCGACGTCGACGGGAACGTAGGCCGCGCCGAGCATGAGCGTGGCCAGGGTCGCCAGATACAGGTCCACGGACCCCGAGGGGACACGGATGCCGACCTTGTCCCCGGGCCCGATTCCGGCTGCGGCCATCTCCAGTGCGAGATCGCGGATCGCGGTGATGAGCTCGGAGTAGCTGAGCACGCGAGCGCCGTCGTCGAGGGCAGGCTGATCGGGATGAGCAGCGGCCGACTCGAGGAGGACGTCGATGAGGGTGCGGTCCTCACGGGGCCGTACGGGGGACGGGAACTGCGGTGCGTATTCTCTCACGTGTCTTCCGGGTCGATCGGGAGCTGACTGGTGCCGGGCCGACCGGCATCGCCGGTGACCGTAGCCGACGAAGGTGTCGCGGACGTGAATTCGGGTCGGGACGCGAATGGTGCGCATTCCGGTCCAACTGTCCGATCCTATCGTCAGCGTTCTCGTGATCAGCGCGCAGATCGTCACGGAGCGGGCGTCCGTGATAGATGTGAGTAGACGACCGTCCACGGTCGACCAGCTGACTTTCAATGATGAGGAGCACGCCCATGGTCACAGTTCTCACCCACGCCACAGTCTTCGACGGAACCCGCTTCCTGCCCGGCACTCGGGACGTCGTCATCGACGGAGGACGGATCGCCTCGGTGACCGAAGGAGGGCAGGGCTCGCACAACGCCGGAGACGAGCACATCGACTGCACGGGACAGACGATCATTCCCGGAGTCATCGACTGCCACGTCCATCTCACGAGCTCCGGCGCGGCAGCCACCTCGAACTTCCACGACCCGTTCTCGCTGCAGTTCTATAACTCCGTGAAGAATATGGAAGCCACCCTCAAGGGCGGAGTGACGACCGTGCGCGACGCCGGCGGCACCGACCTCGGCGCGAAGGTCGCCATCGAGACCGGCGTGGTGCGCGGTCCGCGACTGACGATCGCCGTGAACATCATGTCCCAGACCGGCGGGCACGGGGACTTCCACCTCGTCTCCGGAGCCGAATCCCCGTTCCTGGCCCCGCACCCGGGCCGTCCGTCGGGAGTCGCCGACGGACTCGAAGAGGTGCAGAAGAAGGCCCGGGAGCTGCTGCGGGCCGGAGCCGACCACATCAAGATCTGTTCGACCGGGGGAGTGCTGTCCCCGCGGGACGACCCGCGGCACTCGCAGTTCACAGAAGCCGAGATCTCCGTCATCGTCGCCGAGGCGGCCGCCCAAGGTGCCCATGTGATGTCCCACGCGCAGGGCGCACCGGGAATCAAGAACGCCGTGCGCGCCGGGGTGCGCTCGATCGAACACGGCATCTATCTCGACGACGAAGCCATCGACCTCATGCGTGAGCACGGCACCTTCCTCGTCCCCACCCTGCAGGCCCCGCAGGCCGTCATCAAGGCCGCCGATGCCGGTGCCGGTCTGCCTGCCTCCGTCGTGGACAAGGCCCGGCGCGTCGTCGACGCCCACCAGGAGTCGATCGCCCGGGCCCACGAGGCGGGAGTCCCGATCGCCCTGGGCACCGATGCCGGAGTCGGCCCGCACGGGCAGAACCTCGAAGAGATCAGCCTGCTGGCCGAGGTGGGACTGTCCACGACGGAGGCGCTCGCCGCCGGAACCTCCGTGGCCGCCCGTCTGCTCGACGACGATCGGGTCGGGCGGATCGGTGAGGGCGGGCTGGCCGACCTCGTCGTCGTGGACGGTGACCTGCGCACAGCCGACGTCCGCGGAATCGAGGACCGAGTCAACGCCGTCTACCTCGACGGTGCGCTCGTCTGAGCGGTTGATCGACGAGCAATGTCGCCGAGGAACGCCGCCGAGGCGGTACGCCCGGTTCGTCCGTCTGCGTGGGCACGGCCGCCTCGGCGAGTGAGATCGGTCTCGACCGAATGCTCAGTGAGGCAAACCTAACCTAATGAGGTTATGATGGGAGCGACCGATCCATCAGTCCGCAGCACGTCACTGCGGCGGGAATGCCCAGAGGGAGGAGTGCCGCGCACCGATGAATCCGCTCGACTGGTCGTTCCCGATCGCCGTGACCTGGCTGATCATGTTCGGCATCATCATCTGCCGCGCCGGCGGCACCTTCCTGCTCGGTCGCTTCGCACGCAGGGGAATCCGCAGATTCGCCCGGGTCGAGAGAATCATGGCCGGACCCAAATACCGTCGCGCCGAGGACACGATCGACCGCTTCGGGGCTCCCGTCGTGGCACTGAGCTTCCTCACCGTCGGACTGCAGACGGTGGTCAACCTCGCTGCCGGAACCACGGGGATGCGTTACCGCCGCTACATACCGGCGCTCGTCGTGGGCGGATCACTGTGGGCGCTCATCTACTCGACCGTCGGGTTCCTCGGCTTCACAGCGGTGGCCCGGGCCTACCAGGCCGAACCGGGACTCACCGTCGGGCTGGGGCTCGTGTTCGTCATCGCGATCATCGGTCTGCTCATCGGACTGCGCAGGGACCGAGACCCCGCCGAGGAGTCGACCTCCGCCTCGGCGAACTGAACGGCACCCCTGCTGACTTGCCGACCGCTTCGGCGAACTGAACGATCTTCGTCCGAGGCTCTCTGCGTCCGTGCGACAAGCAGCGTCCGTGCGGCAGACCGTGATCCGAAGCGGTGTACGAATTCAGTAGAGTGAGACTGCGTCAAGGTCGACGGGACGAGGCTGCTCGTCGACAGTGAGTAAAGGAGTCCTCGGATGGTCGTGGCCTGGTGGAGCATCATTCCGTTCGTTCTGCTTCTCGGATGCATCGCGGTGCTCCCGCTCATCCCCGCCACGGAGAAGATCTGGGACCGCAACCTCGTCAAGCTCATCGTCGCCCTCATCCTCGGCGTGCCGATCGCCGTGTGGTTCCTGCTCAGCGGGGAGACGACGACCGTCATCCACGCGCTGCTCGAGTACTTCCAATTCATCATGCTCATCGGCAGCCTCTTCGTCGCCTCGGGCGGGATCTTCCTCGTCGGCGACATCAAGGCGACACCGCGGAACAACACGATCTTCCTCGCCGTCGGCGGTGTGCTCGCCTCGTTCATCGGCACCACCGGCGCGGCGATGCTGCTCATCCGCCCGATCCTCAACACGAACCAGGACCGCAGGCACCGCACTCACACGGTCATCTACACGATCTTCATCGTCGCGAACTGCGGTGGTCTGCTCACCCCACTGGGCGATCCGCCGCTGTTCCTCGGCATGCTGCGTGGAGTCCCCTTCGAATGGACGTTCGGGCTGTGGCCGTACTGGCTGTTCGTCAACGCTCTGCTGCTCATCAGCTACTTCGCCCTCGATACGAAGATGTATGCGAAGGAACCGGTCGAGGCCCTGGCCAAGGACGCCGAGCATGCGACGAAACTCGGCCTGCGCGGTGCCAGCGGTCTGCTGTTCCTGGCGATCATCATCGTCGCCGTCGCGTTCGTCCCCTCGGTCGACCTGCACGCGATCGACATGGGACATGCGAGTGCTTCGGACTTCGTGCCGTGGCGCGAACTCGTCATGCTCGTCTCCGCGGCGACGTCGTTCCTCGTCGGTGATCGCGGTGCCCGGTTCAACCTCAACAAGTTCACGTGGACGCCGATCCTCGAGGTCGGAGCGCTCTTCATCGGCATCTTCCTCACGATGATGCCGGCCCTGGCCTACCTCGGCCAGGTCGCCCACGCCCACAAGATCCCGCTGGGCGAGATCTCCCTATTCGTCTTCACCGGCGGTCTCTCCTCCGTCCTCGACAACGCCCCGACCTATGTCACCTTCTTCGAGATGGCCGCTCAGGTGCCCGGCGAACCGAGAGTGGCGGGTGTCCGAGACCCTGCTCATCGCGGTCTCGCTCGGAGCCGTCATGGGCGGGGCCATCACCTACATCGGCAACGGACCGAACTTCATGGTCAAATCCGTCGCGGATTCGGCGCACGTGGCGATGCCGAGCTTCGGCGGCTATGTGTGGTGGTCGCTGCGCCGCCTCGCACCGATCCTCGCCTCGATGGTGCTCGTCTTCATGGCCGACTCGCTGTGGTGGAGTCTGCTCGGAGTCCTACTCGCGCTCGTGATCCTCGGACTGGCCGGGCGAGACCTGCGCGCAGCGAAAGCCGCGAAGGCCGCGTGAGGGCCGCGGCCGGAGTCGGCCTCTACTTCACCGGCAACGGGGCCGTCTTCGCGGCTCTCCTGCCGTGGTATCCGCTGCTGGTCGACCGACTCGGGCTGAGTTCCTGGCAGTTCGGCTTCGTGGTCGCCTGCTTCGCCGCCGGATCGCTGCTGTCCTCGGCCCTGCCTGCCGCGCTCATCGCCCGATTCGGAGCCCACCGAGTCGTCATCGGAGGGACTGTGATGCTCGGTGCGGCCGCTGCGGCGACGGTCTGGTCGGTCAATGGTGTGATGATGGCGAGCTGCCTCCTCCTGCTGGGCTGCTGCGATGCGATCGTCGACGTCGCGCAGAACGTCGTCGGCATCTCCATCCAGGAGAGATCAGGTCGCACGATCCTGTCATCGATGCATGCGCTGTGGAGCCTCGGGGGACTGCTCAGCGGAGCCGCTGCGACCGCAGCCGCCAGCTCCGGCGCCGACATGCGGGTGTGGCTGGCGCTCATCGGCGTCGCGACCGTGCTCATCACCATCGTGGGACGTTGCCTCATCGGCGGCTCTGCCTCACCGAGACGGATCGCCGGCTCCGACGCCGACGATGGGAGAGGCGGCAAAGATGGGGCGGCCCGCCCGAAGCGAGCGATCATGGTGGCGGCGCTGCCGTTGGCGATCGTAGCGATCTGCGGTGCCTCGGTCGAAGATATTGCGAACAACTGGGCGGGGCTGGCCGCGGTCGAACTCGCGGACGTTCCGGCCGCCTCGGCGGGGATCGCCTTCAGTATCGTCATCGGCAGCCAATGCCTCGGACGGTTCAGCGGGGACGTGCTCGTGGCGAAGTTCGGGGCCGGCCGGATCGCGCGCCTCGGGGGCGGCCTCATCGCTCTGGGCGGGGTCGGCGTCATCGCGGCCCCGGAGCCGATTCTGCTGCTCGTCTCGATGGGGGCGCTCGGATTCGGCTCGGCGACGCTCGTGCCCGGTGCACTCGGCGCGGCCGGTCGACTGTCCGGCGTCGGCCGGGCCGGGGGAGTGACGCTGGTGAACTGGCTGATGCGAGTCGGCTACCTCGGCACGAGTCCGCTGGTCGGGGTCGTCGCCACGGGAGCCGGACTGCGATGGGGTCTGGGCATCCTCGTGTTCATCGGCATCCTGACGATGGTCTTCGCGCGCCGTTTGGACGTCCGAAGCGATGAGCGATGATCTTCTCAGGCAACGAAAAATGTGCCGCACCTTCGTATGAACGAAGTGGCGACACATTCTCTCAGAAGCGGGTGGTGACCCTGGTGGTCGGGCTAGCGGGATTTGAACCCACGACCTCTTCACCCCCAGTGAAGCGCGCTACCAAGCTGCGCCATAGCCCGTTACCGTACTCCCTCGTGGGCAACGAGAACTAGCTTATACCGATCGGGGGTCAACTGCCAAAACCGCGTTCCGTGACCTTCGAAAAACAGGTATCATCCCAGGTAGATACCGAAGAAGCGGGACGTGCAGAGGCCTGTCAGGGTGACTCAGTAACATTTCCGTTTCGTGATTGTTATGAACGTGGCCCAGGCGGCTATGCTTGGTACACCGACAAACTAGAGGAGTCGACATGGCAGATCTGGATTATCCAGTATCTTTGCGGTACTCGCGCGACCACGAGTGGGTTGCGACCACGGAAGACAATGCAGTAGTCCGTGTGGGTATCACTGATTTCGCCCAGGAACAGCTGGGTGACGTCGTCTATGTCGACCTGCCTGAAGCCGGGGACTCGGTCACCGCAGGGGAGTCCTGTGGCGAAGTCGAGAGCACGAAGAGCGTCTCGGACCTGATCGCACCTGTGTCGGGGACCATCACCGAGGTCAACGACTCACTCGACGATTCACCTGAGACCGTGAACTCGTCGCCTTTCGAGGACGGGTGGATGTATCTCGTCGAACTCAGTGACCCCGCACAGCTCGAATCGCTGATGGACAGCGAAGCGTACAAAGAGCTCATTCAGAGCGAGGAGGCGTAATGTCGCAGAATCACGATCAGAATCGTCCGACTCCCTCGCAGCCCTGGTATGACAACGGACAGGTCCCGCAGTCGAAGAAGTTCCCATTCGGAGCCGGAAACGGCAACGGCGGTGACGAGTCGGCAACTCGGATGAACCCTCAGGTCGACCAGAACGGCCAGGGGAACACTCCGCCCTTCGGGCAGCAGCCGGCCGACGGAGCCCCGCAGGCGCCGCAGTACGGCAACGGTCAGAACTACGGCGGCACCCCGCAGGGCGGACAGAACTACGGCGGCACGCCCCAGGGCGGACCACAGTACGGTAACGGTCAGCAGTTCGGCGGCACCCCGCAGGGCGGACAGAACTATGGTGCGTCCCAGCCGGCCAACCAGCCCTATGCCGGACAGGGTCAGGGCAGCCAGGGCCAGCCCCAATATCAGCCTCAGCAGAATCAGTATCCGCCGCAGAACTTCGGCCAGCCGCAATCCGGTCAGCCGCAGGGCAGCCAAGGTCAGCCGCAGTACGGAAACCAGCCGCAGCAGGGTGGCCAGCCGCGGCAGGGCGGCCAGCCGCAGCAGGGCGGCCAGCCGCAGTACGGCTCGAACGGCGCCGGCCAGTACGGTCAGTTCGATCCCAACCAGCAGCAGGGAAGCCAGCCCGGCCCCGGTCAGTACGGTCAGCCACAGTCCGGTCAGCCCCAGGGTGCGCCGACGGGCGGCGGTCAGGATCCGATGAATGATTCGGGCAGCCAGCAGTTCCAGGGAATCCTGGATCCGCATACCGGTGAGATCCACCCGGTGCCCGACCTCGAAGGTCTGCAGGACGCCGATGCTCTGCTCGTCGTCGTCTCCGGGCCGGACTCCGGTTCGCAGATTCTGCTCGACACCGATGTGGTCACCGTGGGCCGCAGCCCGAACGCCGACATCTTCCTCGATGACGTCACCGTCTCGCGCAAGCATGCCGAGTTCATCCGTACGCCCAGCGGTTTCACGCTGCGCGACACGGGCTCGCTCAACGGCACCTATGTGGGGCGTCAGCTCATCGACTCCATCGAACTGCAGAACGGAGCCGATGTGCAGATCGGCAAGTTCCGAATGATCTTCCAGCAGCGTCCGCGCTCCTGACCGGGGGATAATGTCAAAAGTCGAAGTCGAGGTTGTCGGCGTCCGCATCGAAATGCCCGCCAACCAGCCGATTCTGCTGCTCAAGGCCAGCGAACCTGCCTACTACCTGCCGATCTGGGTCGGAGCGATCGAGGCCAATGCGCTGTCGATCGCACAGCGGGGGCTGACCCCGCCCCGCCCCATGTCGCATGCTCTGCTGCTCGACGTCCTCGAGAAGTACGACGCCGAGCTGCAGGATGTGACGATCACCGGCAAGGACGGTCAGATCTTCCTGGCCGAGCTGCACACGAACGACGGGAAATCGATCTCCGCGCGCCCCTCGGACGCGGTGGCTCTGGCGTTGACAGCGCACTGCCCCGTCTTCGTCGAAACACAACTGCTTGAAGAATCCGGAATCGAAGCCCCCGAGGCCGATGAAGAGGAAGTCGCACAGTTCAGAGACTTCCTCGACAACGTCTCGGCCGAGGACTTCGAGACCGGTACCGAAAATCCATGAAAGTGAAACAGTGAGTCTCCACACCGATCCGGTCCTGTCCAACAGAGAAATCGCCGCTGCCGGCCACGACAATCTCCGCGGTCTCGACGACTGGCGAGAAATGGATCCGAAGCAGCAGCCGACGTATCTCGACAGCGCCGCCCTCGACGAGGTGCTCACCGATCTGCGCAGCTCGCCTCCGCTGGTCTTCGCCGGAGAAGCCGATGTGCTCAAGCAGCGGATCGGCGCCGCCTCACGCGGTGAGGCCTTCGTCCTGGCCGGAGGAGACTGCGCCGAATCCTTCGACGGAGCCCAGGCGGACAAGATCCGGGCTCGAGTCCAGACGGTTCTGCAGATGGCGGCCGTGCTCACCTACGGCGGTTCGATGCCCGTGGTCAAGATCGGCCGCATGGCCGGTCAGTTCGCGAAGCCGCGTTCGGCCGATATGGAGACGCGTGATGGGGTCACCCTGCCGTCGTTCCGCGGCGATATCGTCAACGGCTACGAGTTCACGGAGGACTCCCGCCGTCACGATCCGGAACGTCTGCTCAAGGCGTACCATATCTCCGCCTCCACGCTGAATCTCATCCGTGCGTTCACCCAGGGAGGCTTCGCCGATCTGCGGTTCGTCCACGATTGGAACCGCGGTTTCCTCGCCTCGAACCCCGGCTACCAGCGCTACGAACAGACCGCTGCCGAGATCGACCGTGCCATCCGCTTCATGGATGCCTGCGGAGCCGACTTCGACGCGCTCAAGACCACCGAATTCTATGCCGCCCACGAGGCGCTGCTGCTCGAATACGAACGGGCACTGACCCGCATCGACTCGCGCACCGGTGACGCCTACGACGTCTCCGGCCACTTCCTGTGGATCGGTGAACGCACGCGCGAGATCGACGGTGCCCACGTCGACTTCCTGTCGAAGGTGCGCAACCCCATCGGCGTCAAGCTCGGGCCGACGGCCACGGCGGACGACGCTCTGGCGCTGGCCGAGAAGCTCGATCCGGACGCCGAGCCTGGCCGCCTGACCTTCGTCACCCGTATGGGTGCCTGTCAGATCGGCGAATCGCTGCCGGCCCTGCTGTCGGGAATCGGCGACCGCCTGCCGCACGTGACCTGGGTCTGCGACCCGATGCACGGCAACACGATCACCTCGAACACCGGGTACAAGACCCGCCGCTTCGAAGACGTCATGGCGGAGGTCGAGGGATTCTTCACCGCCCATGCCGACGCGGGCACGATCCCCGGCGGACTGCACATCGAACTCACCGGTGATGACGTCACCGAGATCATGGGCGGAGCCACGGAGATCGACGACGAAGGTCTGCGTCGCCGCTATGAGACCCTCGTCGACCCGCGCCTCAACCACGATCAGTCGCTGGAGATGGCGTTCCAGGTCGCCGAATACCTGACTCGCCGGAAGTAACAGCCACAGCTGACAATGCCGGGGGCTCCGCAGAATCTCTGCGGAGCCCCCGGCATTGTCGTCGGACCGACGGCATACCCCGTCCGACCGACCGTCGTGCCTGACCGACGAGTCCTATGTGTCCGAGTCGTCCTTCTTCTCGTCGTCGGACTTCTTGTCCTTGGAATCGTCCTTTTTCTCATCCTTCGAGTCGGAGTCGTCCGTCTTCTCCTTGCCCTTGGACACGCGGACGATGATGAGCGAATTCGCCGGCTTCGCCTCGGTGCTCTTCGGGAACTGCGAGACGACCTTGCCCTTGGGCACGTCATCGGAGAACACCTCGTCCTTGCCGACGCGGAATCCGCGCTTGGCCAGGGTCGCATAGGCAGCGTCGAAGGTCAGTCCTTCGACGTTGGGAACCGGGATCGGAGCGACACCCTTGGACACGACCAGATCGATCTTCTCGCCCTTCGACAGCTTCGTCCCGGCTTTCTGCGATGCCGAGATGACGGTGTCCTCGGCGACCGTGTCGCTGTACTCCTCCTCGACCTTGCCGACGGAGAGGCTGACCTTCTTCAGCGCGTCCTCTGCTTCGTCGCGGCTCATGCCTGTGAGCTTCGGCACAGCGAATTTCTCCTCACCCTTGGACACGACGACCGTGACGGACGAGTCGGGGGCGAGTTCCGCTCCGCTGACGGGTTCGGTGCCGATGACCGTGCCGGCGGGCACCTTGTCGTCGAAGACTTCCTTCGGCTCGGCCCTGAGGTCGTTGTCCTCCAACTGCGAGGTGACCTCGTCGACGGGTTTGCCGGCGAGTTCGCCGGGGACGATGGATGTCGGTGCCGGCAGGTTCGCGATGACGAACCAGGCGACCAGAGCGAGAACCGCGACCACGGCGACGAGTCCCGTCAGCATGCGGCGTCGGCGGCGTCGGACAGGGGAGGGACTCGCCGAGGCGGCCGCGGAGCCGGCGACGATCATGGCCGGGCCGCGGCGATCGGATTCCGAATCCTTCGATTCCTGTTCGTCCTCGGTGTCCTCTCGATCACCGGAATCGTCCGAGTCTGCAGGCTCGTCGGAAGCGGCGGAGTCCGCAGCATCGGCGTCGGGGGAGACAGCGGTGGCGCTGACTCCGGCCGCGGCCGCTGCGGCACCGCCACCGAGGACTCCGGCTCCGGGCGCAGCCGTGGCGGCCGCACCGGCGACATTGTCCGGGTCGTCGTCTTCATCGTCGAGATCAGCTGCACCGGTGTCCGCCTCGGCGTCGTCCTCTTCGCCTTCGAGATACGGGATCTCGTCGGTGCGGGAGCGCTTCTCCTTCGGCGCTTCCTCGCCGAGATCGATGCTCGCAGTGAGCATGGGGGAATGCTCACCGGCCGCGATCTGCGGATCTCCGAGGTCGAGCTCGGCCTCGGTCATCTCCGCACGTGCTTCGGCCAACGCCAGTCGGAACTCGGCGGCATCGGCAGGGCGGTCCTCGGGATCCTTCGACGTCGCCCACAGCACGAGTGCGTCCAGGCGCGGGCTCAGTCGGGCGACGACCTCCGACGGCGGCGGAACCGTGTCGTGGACGTGCCGGTAGGCGACCTGGATCGGCACATCGTCGGGGTAGGGCTGTGCGCCTGTGAGCATCTCGTAGAACATGATGCCGACCGTGTACAGATCGGTGCGGGCATCGGCCCCGGCCCGGGTGACGAGTTCGGGAGCAACATAGCCGACGGTGCCGATGAGGGTCTTCGTCGTCGTCGCCGTGGTCACGGCGCGCGCCAGACCGAAGTCGGCGAGCTTGACCTGACCGTCGGTGCCCAGCAGCACATTGTCGGGTTTGAGGTCACGGTGGATGATGCCCGTCGAGTGCACGGCCTCCAGTGCGGCGAGGATCGCGTCGAGGACGACGATCGCCTGTCTGGGGGTGAAGGTGCCGCGGTGCTTGAGCTCACGGCGCAGCGTCACCGACGGCAGGTATTCCATGACGAGGTAGACGATATCGCCGTCGCGGGCCTGATCATGGATGGCCACGAGGTTCGGGTGGGTGAGGCGACCGGCGTTGATGGCCTCTCGGCGGAAGCGTTCGACGAAGGTGTCATCGGAGATGAGGTGTTCGTGCATGACCTTGATCGCGATCTCACGGTCGAGACGCAGGTCGGTGCCGCGGTAGACCATGGCCATGCCGCCGCGGGCGATCTTGGCATCGATGCGGTACCGGTCGTTGAGCACCGTGCCGATGAGGGGATCTCGGCGGGCGGTCACAGGGCCTCCTGCAGACGTGCACGCTGCAGCTGGACACCGCGGACGAAGGCCTTCGTCTCCGGCAGCAGTCCGTCGGCGCGAACCGAGCGCAGGTCCTGGTAATAGCCGGCGATGGCTTCGTTCTCCGATTCGGCGGTTTCCATCAGCCAGCCGAGGATGACGGTGCCGGCGACGATATTGTCGTCGATATCGAGCAGATCGAGTCCGCGGCCGACGATATCGGACGCCCAGCGACCGGATCGGGGAGTGATCTGCATGATGCCGATCGCATTGCCGGCCGAGACCGTCGTGTGCTGGAAACCTGATTCCTGTGCGGCAACGGCCTGCATGAGGGCAGGATCGGCGCCGAGTTCGACGGCCAGTGAAGCGACGAGCAGCTTCGCCTGCGCCGGTGCCGGATGGCGGCGGTGCAGCAGGGTGTATTTGTTCAGCCGTGCCGCGTGGAGCACCGCGGGGCGGATGCCTTCGACCTGCGCGCTGGCGGCGACGCGGGGGATGTCACGAGGCGCTTCGGGTGCGGTGCGACGCGGGCGGGCCGTCGACGGGCGAAGCAGGAGGAGCTCGCCGACCGTGATGAACGAGTCATCGCCCATGGCGTTGGCCCGCCGCAGGGTCGCCGGTGAGATTCCGTGGCGTGCGGCGATTCCCTGCAGGGTCTCACCGGGGGCGACGACGTGAGAGGGATCATCATCGGGCAGATCGTTCTTCTCCGGCAGAGACAGGACCTGCCCTTGATGAAGGTTCTGACGCGGCGAGATCCGGTTGAGTTCGGCCAGTGCAGGCACGGAGACGCCGTGTTTGCTGGCCACAGCGTAGAGGGTGTCGCCCTGCTTGACCTTGTAGGTGCGGCCGCCGTGGGTGACGGGCACGGTCGCACCCGCGGTGCCCGAGATCCACTGTGGGCCGGTGCTCGAAGCGACCGCCGTGTCCGCGTCATCGGAGTCGTGGTCGGATTTGGTGGTGGGTGCCACCTCGGTGGGGGATTCGTTTTCGGGGTCGACTCGTTCGGCTCCTGGGATCGGACCGGTCGAATTCACCTTCGATGCGGCGCGGATGTCAGGAGCGGCGGTGACGGGCCTGTGCCGTCGCGGTCGTGTCATCTGTCACCTGTTGACTTCATGTCGAGTGGGGATACGATCCCCAGCCTAACGAGTGGGCGGGCTCGACCCGAGCATTCGGCACCGCATGGCGGGGTGTTTCTGCCGAATATTGCTACGCTTGAGGGTGTGAATACCGAAGAACTCGTCCAGGACTGGGCCCCGCTGCCCGACATCGCAGAACTCACCGGGCTCGGCATCTCCCAGGTGCGGAGGCTGCTCGAAGACGGCGCCATCTGCGGAATCAAGATCGGCGATCCGAAGGTTCTGCGGATCCCGTTGGCCTTCTTCGTCGACGGTGAGGTCGTCAAACCGCTCAAGGGCACCCTGCATACCCTCTACGACGCCGGATTCGATTACGAAGAAGCCATCGTGTGGCTCTTCACCCACGACGAATCCCTGCCCGGCCGGCCCATCGACCTGCTTCGCGCCGGCAACAAGAAGGAAGTGCGCCGCCGCGCTCAGGCCCTCGCGTTCTGATCTGCGCCGCGCACTCGAGGTGCGCAGGACCGTTCGTCGGGTTCAGCTGGAGCGGTAGCTCAGCGCCCTCGCGAATCCCTTGAGTCGCTGCTGCGCGGCCGGACCGATGCGCACTCGCGCCGAGGCGGCCGCCTCGGACGGTGAACCGGTCGCTACGCCGACTCCTGCCCACGTATCGACGATCGTCGCTGCGTGGAGATGTTTGTCCGCGATGAAGGATTCGACGGCGGCGAGACCGCCCGAGTCCGAGATCATGCCAACGCATTCGGCCACCTCGGCGTCGGTGAGATCCGGATCGCCCAACCGTGCGGCGAGGACCTCGAGCCGGTCCGCTGGGATCCGGGAGGCCGTCTCGGCGATGAGCACGGTCCGCTTGCCCTCGCGGATGTCGTCGCCGGCGGGTTTGCCCGTGGCCTCTGGGTCGCCGGCGATGCCGAGGACGTCATCGCGCAGCTGGAATGCCTGACCGAGGGGAAGACCGAAAGCGGAGATCTCCTTCAGCTGCTCGCTGTCCGCACCTGCCAGGGCCGCTCCGAGCAGGAGCGGCTGCTCGACCGAGTACTTCGCGGACTTGAAGCTGAGCACCTCCCACGCACGATCGGCGATCCGGGCGTCGCCGAGGGGGATGACCTCGGCGAGCACATCGAGGTACTGGCCGACCATGACGTCGCGGCGCACGACCCCGCGCAGTTCGCGAGCCGAGCGGCTGTCGCCCAGGGTCTCCTGCGAACGTTCGAAGAGCTCCTCGCTCAGTGCCAGACAGATATCGCCGATGACGATGGAGGCGGAGACACCGAAGGAGGCGCCGTCGCCGTGGAAGCCGGAGCGCTGGTGGCGGGCCTCGAACTGACGGTGCAGGGCGGGCCGGCCGCGCCGGGTGTCCGAATTGTCGATGACATCATCATGGATGAGCGCGGCGGCGTGGAGCAGTTCGAGTGAACCTGCCGCCTGGGCCAGACCCGCGATGACGTCGGCGGAAGGGCCCGTGTCCGTGCCGGCACGGACGTCTCCGCCGGCGAGCTGGAAGCCCCACCACAGCAGGACGGGACGGATCCTCTTGCCGCCGCGGGTGAACTCGATGAGAGCGTCGCCGATCGCCGTCGCATCGGGTGAGATCGCCTCGAACTCTGCGGCCTTCTCGGCGAGGAAGGCCTCCAGCTGGATAGACACCTCGGCGGCGATGGATTCGGGAGAGTCGAGAGCCTCGACGAGGGCAGGAGGGGCAGTCGTCGCGGCGGATGACGAGGGCACGGCCGCCGGCGAGGGCACGGCGGGGTCGGCGTTGTTGCCGGGCGTCGCAGAATGATGTGAGGTCATGAACCGATGTTTCCGCCGACGGTGACGATCGAATTCGCTTTGTCCTCGGAATCCTCGGCGACTGTGACGACGAGGACGCTGTCATTGTCTTCGTGCTTGAAGTTGACCACACGGGCGCTCTTCGTCTTCACCTCATCTCCGAGGCGTTCGAAGTCGGCCTTGCCGAGCTCCTTCTCGTAGAACGCGAAGACGTCCTTGGCATCGGCCTCGGCGCGCAAGGTGAGGCTGACCTGTTCGGGCAGCTTCTTGTCCTTGTCGTTGTGGGCGTTGACGATCGACGCGGAGAGCACCTCGGAGTCCGGATACGGCTTGATGTATTCGGGCAGATCCTTCACATCGTTCGAAGTACCGGGGTCCGAGCCTGTGGCCTCGGTCGATGCTTCGGCCGAAGCAGCCTCGGACTCGGCAGAAGCGGCTTCGGACTCGGCCGAGGCCGCGGAGGTCGAGGTCTCCTGGGAGGCCGAAGGGCTCGATTCGGCCGTGTCTCCACCGGTTCCCGAACAGCCCGCAAGTGCGAGAGCGGCGACGATGGGCAGTGTCATGACAGCGGTGCGCGATACCATGCTTCAAGAGTACCTGGACTGTTCGGCGGAGCCGAAAGGAACGAGCGCGAGGAGCAGGCGATGAGTCGGAAGCAGCTGGCACGATCCGGAGGTGATCTGAGCCGACTGGGCACGGACGACGCCGGTGCCACCATGCTCCACCTCGACATGGACTCGTTCTTCGTCTCCGTCGAGCTGCTCAGCCGTCCGCACCTCGTCGGCCGTCCCGTCATCGTCGGCGGGCGCAGCGGCCGCGGAGTCGTCGTCTCGGCCAGCTATGAAGCGCGAGAGTTCGGGGTGCACGCGGCGATGCCGATGTCGCGGGCCATGAATCTGTGCCCCGTCGCCGAGGTGATTCCGCCCTCCCATGGCCAGTATTCCTCCTACTCCCGCCAGGTCTTCGATCTCGTCGCCGAGGTCACCCCCGATGTGCGTCAGGTCAGTGTCGACGAAGCCTATATCGACGTTGCCGGAGCCGTGCGACGGCTCGGCTCTCCGGTGGAGATCACCACGCAGCTGCGTGCCCGGATCCGGGAGCGGACGGGTCTGAGCGCCTCGGTCGGCATCGCCGTCAGCCGGGTCGTGGCCAAACTCGCCTCGACCAGGGCGAAGCCGAACGGTCAGCTGCTCGTGCCCGTGGCTGCGACCCAGGAATTCCTCGACCCGATGCCGATCGAAGCTCTGCCGGGAGTGGGGGAGAAGACCCAGGCAGGATTCTCCCGCTACGGAATCCGTCTCATCGGCGACCTCGCCGCCGTGGACGAGGACTGGGCCGCACGCGTCTTCGGCGCCCACGGCCATCAGCTGTGGCGGGCCGCCCACGGACGGGACTCCTCCGGTTTCGACCAACAGGCCAGAGAACACTCGATCAGCGCGGAGAACACCTTCGGCGAGGACATCTGGGACATCGCTGTGCTCGAACACGAACTGCTGCGCCTGGCCGACAAGGTCGCCTACCGGGTCCGTGCGGAGGGAAAGGTGGCCACGAGCCTCGGACTGAAGTACCGCCTCGGCGATTTCACCACCCTGTCGAGATCGGTGACCCTGGCGGCTCCGACGGATCTGGCCAGGGAGATGTACGAAGCTCTGCGCCCCGCCCTGCGCACGTTGCGCGAACAGCGCTCTCAGGGAGTCAGACTGCTCGGAGTCAGGGCTGCCGGGCTCAGCGATTTCGCCGTCACGGGACGACAGGCCACCTTGGACGAACCAGTTCATTCCGGACGCGACGCCGAGGTCGCCCTCGACGAGGTGAGACGCCGATTCGGCAGCGAAGCGATCTCGCAGGCCTCGCTTCTGCGCAAGCGTCCCGACGGCTGAGAGCGGGTGAGCGGGAGCACAGTCTGAAGACCCCGTGGGAATCCGGCCCCTGACGGCCCCCGGAGATGTTTTTTCGAGCCTCAGAGACTATGATTGAGTGAAAGACTTGAGTAGCGAAACGGGGGTTCGAGATGCCACTCTCCGATCACGAACAGCAGCTGTTGGACCAACTGGAGAAGCAGCTGCGCAGTGAAGACCCTCGTTTTGCCCGGAATATCTCGGAAACCCAGGCCGCAGCCACGGGGCCCGGGTTCTCCGCCAAGCGCTTCGTCCTCGGGATTCTCGTCGCTCTCGCCGGACTGGCCGCGACGATCCTCGCGATCTCGCTCGTCTCCAGTTCCGTCTGGTGGATCGCACTCGGCGTCGTCGGGTTCGGCCTCATGGTCGCCGGAATGTACTGGGCGTTCAGCCGTCCCGGTCATGTGCACACGACTCAGACGGACTCTCGGAATTCCGGAGGCAAGAGCGGCGCCAAGGGCAACTCCGGGTTCATGGGCCGGATGGAAGACCGGTGGGAGAAGCGCCAGCGCGGCGAATGATCCCGATCTCGGCGATCAAGGCACTCTCGATATGAGGGTGCCTTTTTCAATGCCGATCCGCTTGCTCGTGAGTGCCGGTTCAGTCCTTGCCGTCAGTGCCGGTGTCTTCGTCTTCGCCGAGGCGGCCCACTGGCGATCGAGTCACCGCCGACTGGGAGACTACGACGTCGCCGGTCCCCGCAGGCGCCGCAGCGGCCGGCACGCGAGTCGTCACACAGAGACCATGCGGACGGCGGGCAGCGACCAGATCATCGTGGTCCTCGGGTATGCCAACCGCGGGCAGCGGCCGAACGGAATCAACCGATTCCGGGCTCGGGCCGGTCTGCGATCGATCGATCCGAGGGCACACTCGACCCTCCTCATCTTCTGCGGGGGAGCCGTCGCGGGCAGAACGTCGGAGGCGCACATCGTGGAGAGCTTCGCCCGTGAGGAACTCGGCTTCACCGACAGATCGGTTCTGGAAGCGCAGAGCACAACCACGTGGGAGAACATCGCCAACGCGCTCCCGATCATCGATCGGGAACTCACCCCTGCCACGACGATCAGCATCGTCTCGAACTCCCACCATGCCGAGAAGGCGCGCGACCACCTGTGGCAGATGCGCCCGGACCTGGCACGACGACTGGTCCGCGGCGGAGACTACCGATTCGGAGAACATCCGCTGGTGAAGCCCATCGCCGCCGTGCGCGGCCTGCTCGCCCTACGTGCGCACGATCGAGAGAACGCGAAACACGCGGCAGGGCACTGAGGTCCCACGCTCTCGCACTGAGCTCCCAGGCTCTTGGAGTCTGCGACGAGCCGCCTCGCGGGGACGAGAGAGCGGCGAGCCTGTCGTGGAGGATGAGGAAGCGCAGAGGCGGCCCCGCAGGACCGCCTCTGCGCTCACCGGCCAGGATCGTCAGGTATCGGCCAGGATCGTCAGCTCATCGTCATTTGGGACGATTGAACAGGCTGGCCGGCCAGATCTTCGCCGAGATCCGACTGCCCGGCGTGGCCCGCTCCGACAGGTCCGTACTGACCTCGTCGACGAGCGCGCGTACCTCCGAGTCATCGAGGGACTCGGTCGAGGCACCGTAGCGCTGGGCTTCGAGAGCATCGACGAACGCTCCCAGGGCCGAATCATCACGGCCCGTCTCGGTCGGTGATGACGGAGCCGGACTGCTCAACCGTCGCAGCCGTTCATCCGAACGATCAAACGTCGAGGAGCCGGCGCCTTCTGCGCTCTGAGCGGCGGCACCGGAACCGGCACCCGCCTCGGCGGCGGACTTGCGCACGGGTTCGCCGGTGTACGGATCGATCTCCGGCGCCGTGGAGCCGGCATCCGTACCGGCCGAGCTCGAAGCATCGGCGCCCCCGCCGCCGGCGCCACCGGCAGCTCCGGCCGCTGGGACGGCACCGGCGAGCACGAGCTCGTTGAAGCGCAGAGTCCGACTCGAATCCAAGCTCTGCCCGTAGTCGGTGGCCAGAGCACGGACCTCTGTCCACACCGCTTCGAGGTTCTGCGGATCCTTCGTGCGGCGTGAGCGCAGGATCGAACGCCAGATCGCGGGCAGTGCGGCGAGCAGCAACAGGACGAGCACGATCACTGCGCTGCCGATGACAGTGCCCAGGTTCGAACCTGCCGGCTCCGCGGCCTGAGTGCTCGTCTCCTCCTCGGTGGGCTCGTCGGAGCCACCGGTCGGCGAGGCGGACTCGGTCGGCTCCTCGCTCGGGCTCGCCGACTCCGATTCCTCGCTGTCCTCCTGCTGGCCGGCTCCATCGGCGAGAGTCCACTTCGGCGGATCGCCGGCCGGCCCGCCTGGAGTGGGTTCGAAACGCACCCAGCCGGCGCCTTCGAAGTACAGTTCCGGCCAGGCATGCGAATCCTGCATGCTCACATCAGTGCCGTTCTCGGACTCGTCCCCGCCGGCGTATCCGACGCCGATGCGGGCCGGAATCCCCATCGTCCTGGCCATGATGGTCATGGCCGAGGAGAACTGGACGCAGTAGCCCTGCTTCTCGGCCAGGAAGTCCGAGATCGCATCGCCGCTGGCCCGTTCGGGAGCATCGAGCGAATACTCGAAATCGCCGCCGCGGAAGTACGCCTGCAGCAGGACCGCGGCCTCCCACTGGTTCTCGGCATCGGCGGTGACCCGCTCTGCCGTCTCCTTCACGCTCGGCGGCAGGGAATCGGGGACGGCGAGTTCGGTCTCGAAATCGCTCTCGGACACCGGAGTCGCCGACTGCAGATCCTCGACATCGGGATTCGGGGACAGATAGTCCATCGAATACTGCAGACCACCGGTCTTCTCACCGTTGCCCACGATCGTCAGGGTCTTCTCGTCGAAGATCCACCGACGGCCCAGATCCTTCGGCTGCTGCGGGGCATACGGAGACGGCAGGTACTGCTGGTCGTAGTTGTCGCCGACGGCGACGTTGATCGTCTCTTCCGTGAAGTTCGTGTCCCTGGGCATCCCCGCCGGCCACGGCATGCCGTCACTCGCGATCGCGAAGGGGTCGAGGCTGAATGGACTCGGTGCCCAATTCTCTCCGTCGAAGTCGTCGATCGAAGTCAATCGAATCGGATCGGCGTCCTCGTCCGTCGTCTGATAGCTGAAGAGGGTCGCATCATCACGATCACCGAGGTTCTGGCGCAGGTTGAGGAACGGGTTCGTCACCGTCAGATCGCCCTGGCCCTTCGACGCCCGATCGGGCAGGGTCGGCACCGGCGGCAGCAGAACGGGCAGGCCGATGCCGATGGCCAGAGCCACAGCACCGGCGAGGATCGCCGTCATCCCTCCCCGCCACCGGGTCGCGGGCAGATAGGGGCTGAGCATGAGCAGCAGGAACGCCGCCAGGATGGCGACCACATGCCACCATTTCACTTCCTGCGCGGCGAAGTAGACGGGGATCATCCACAGCACGAGCAGCAGCACGCCACCGACCTTCGGCGCCCGCAGATCCGAGACGAGACCGTCGATGAGGATCGTGATGAGGGTGAAGGCGATCGTGAGCATCGCGATGAATCCCGGAGTGCTCGCGGCCGGGGGAGCGGTGGCATAGAGGTCGCTGACCCCTTCGGAGAGCAGATCGATCACCGCCCCGAAGGACCCACCGGTCGGGATGAACCCGAGCAGCAGCGAATCCCCGGCGCAGACGACGAAGACCGCAATGAGGCCGGCCACGCACTGGGCGATGACCGCGGTGCCGGTCGAACGCAGTGCCGGGACGGTGCGGAACACGGCGCCGACGATGACGACGACGGCGACGGCGACCAGCACTGGCGGCAGCCAGGCGAAGTCCCTGAACACCGCCGACACGGCGAGTGCGGTCAGAGCCATGGCGATGAAGACGACGATCGCTTCGAGCCAACCGGTGCTCGGCCGCTCATCGCTGGTCGACACCGGCGCCGAACGATCCTGCGCCGGGGGGCCGGAATCGGCTCCGTACGGACGGGTGTCAGGAGTGTCGAGGCTCATCGGCGCACCCCCTGCGGTGTCGCGCGCGCACCTCTGGGAGTCGCAGCTGCGCCTCCCGGCGTCGAGGAGGCGCCGCCGGCACCGGTTGTGCCCGGTCCGGGGTCGGCCGAGGTCCGTCCGGTGCCGCTGCGAGAGCGCTTGGTCTCGAAGGTCGTCCACGACTCCGGCAGATCTTCGCTGAGACCGAGCATCGTCAGATCGTCGATCTCGCTGAGCGTGCGCAGAGTCACCGGCACACGACGGGAGAAGTGGGAGGCGAGTTCCTGTCCGCGCTGATCACCGACGGAGCAGATGACGATGTGATTCGGGTTGTCGTGCGACGGCAGTTCGACCCTGCCCGGGCGCACAAGGGCGGTCAGAAGACGCAGCTTGTCGATCTCGCGGGCTCCTTTGAATCTGATCTGGTGTCCGGGAGCGACGACATTGACCTCGTAATCGGACTTGAGGAACGCGGTTCCGGCTGCGGTGGCCGCGGCGAGCAGGAACTCGATCTCGAGATCGCTCGGCTCCTCGGCACCCTCATCGGCGACGAGGTCGATGAGGATGAGCGCATGGAGCGTCTCCTCATCGGCTTCGTGTCGGACCATGAGCTCGCCGGACTTCGCCGTCGAGGGCCAATGCACATGCCGCAGGTCATCGCCGGGCACGTACTCACGCGTGTGGAAGTCCCGGGTGGTGTGTCCGGTGCGGACCTTGCCGTCATCGAGGCGGGCGGGCCGGATCGACGAATCCTGCGGAATGCGCGCGGCCAGGATCGGCACGGACACGGCCACGGGGAAGGCCCCGTGGACCTTCTTCTTCATCTTCACCAGGCCGAAGGGCCCGAACACGGTGATGAGGACCGCATCGATCCCGGTCACGCCGCGGCGGTTGGGGGTGAAGGACGTCAGCACCGTCTGCGAAGCCCCATGAGCCAGAGCCGGAACATCACCGGAGGTGGAGTCGCCGAAGCCTTCGGCCGGAACGAAGTCGATCGTCGCGGCCGGCATCGCGAGCTGACCGATGTTGGTCACGCGCGCCTGCACTTCGACTTCTTTGCCCTCGGCGGCCAACGGGTAGCGGTTGTGCGAGGGCGACAGCGCCACCTCGTGGAGGTTCGTGCTCATCGTGATCGACACCCGCCGGGTGCCCCACAGGATGAGCAGCGCCGAGAGCAGGACCAGGCCGAGCAGCAGCAGACCGGCCGGAAGCAGACCGGGCAGCGCGAAGCGGTAGGCCGTGATGATGAGGGCCGCCCCGGCCAGGACGAAGATGATTCCCGAAGTGCTCAGTCGCATGCGGTCACTGGTTCGTCGAGACGGGCACGCGGGACAGCACCCGACCGATGAGGTCGGCAGCCAGCTCCGCGTCGTCTCCGTCGCGGGGGATGATGCGGTGGGCGAGGATGTACGGGGCCAGAGCCTGCACATCGTCGGGGGTGACGAAGGTGCGTCCCGACAGGGCCGCGCGAGCCTTCGCCGCGCGCAGCAGGTGGACACCGCCGCGCGGGGAGCTGCCGAGCAGGATCGCCTGATCGCCGCGGGTGGCATGGAGGATCGCCACGATGTATTCGCGCAGCGCCCGGCTCGCCGAGACGTGGCGGACGATCGTGCGCGCCTGGGTGATCTGCTCGAGGTTCGTCACCGCGGCGGCGGTCTCGAGGGGATCGTTCTGGATCTGGTTGTCCAACAGGTCGACCTCATCGGACGTCGCCGGGTATCCCAGGGAGATGCGGGTGAGGAAGCGGTCGCGCTGCGCCTCGGGCAGAGCGTAGGTGCCCTCCATGTCGATCGGGTTCTGAGTGGCGACGACGATGAACGGAGTGGGCATCGGATAGGTCTGCCCGTCGATCGTCGCCTGGCCCTCGGCCATGCACTCGAGCATCGCCGACTGCGTCTTCGGGGACGCGCGGTTGATCTCATCGGCGATGACGATGTTCGCGAACACCGGGCCCTGCCGGAACTCGAAGTGGCGAGTCTCCTGGTTGAACAGGTTCACGCCCACGACGTCGGTGGGCAGCAGGTCCGGCGTGAACTGGATGCGGCGCACGGAGCCGTCGACGACCTTGCCCATGGCACGGGCCAACAGGGTCTTGCCGACGCCGGGGACGTCTTCGAGGAGGACGTGTCCGCCGGCGAGCAGCGCGATGAGCGAGAGCCCGACGGCCTCATCCTTGCCTTCGAGGACCGCGTTCATCGCTGTGCGTGCCCGCGAGGTCAGATTCTGCACCCACTCGATGTGTTCGGCGCCGATCACGGAATTGGTCTGTGTACCTTCTTGGCTGGTCGACATACCCTCTATTGTCCCTGAAAGCCGGCACCCCAGCCACACGAGATTCTTTCAGCTTCGTCACCCCCGTCTCCGGCCTCTCCCAGCTGCTCCCCGAGGCGACCCCCACTCCACTCCCCACCCACCTCCCCACTTTCCTCCACGCGGACCCTCCACTTTCCTCCCCGTTCGCCTCCACCTCGGTGCGGGGGATCATCCGCGATCCGCGGATTCTCGCGGATCCCTGCCGTTCTCGCTGCTCTCGCCGAGGCGGACCACCCCTTGTGTGAACGCACTGAATCCCGCCCGTCCGACACTCTCGCGACGCGCCTTCGGGAAATTTTCCCCACTTTCCTCCACCTATCTGACCTGGGAAAACGTTCGTTTCGTCGTATCGTTTGGATCAGAAGCTGGAATCCGTGGAGGGAAGTGGAGTACTGTGGTTGCTATCGGAGCCGATGGGTTTCGAAAGGGGTGAGACGACATGTTCTTGGGCACTCATATGCAGAAGCTCGACGACAAAGGTCGCCTCATCCTGCCCGCAAAGTTCCGCGAGGAGCTGTCGCCCGGACTCGTTCTGACCCGTGGCCAGGAGAACTGCCTCACCCTGTTCCCCACCACGGAGTTCGAAGCCGAGCACGCGCGAATCCAGAACGCGCCGAAGACGAATAAGGAAGCCCGCGATTACCAGCGTGTGTTCCTGTCGGCGGCATTTGCGGATCAACCGGACAAACAGGGACGCATCACGGTCCCGAACATATTGCGGCAGTACGCATCACTGACCAGGGAAGTCGCAGTGATCGGCATGGGAAACCGAGTCGAGATCTGGGATGCACCGACCTGGGAGGACTACCTCGTCGGCGCTCAGCAGGCCTTCGCCGAACGCGAAGAGGAGGTGATCCCCGGAGTGATCTGATTCTGCTCGGGCTTGATCCTTGCCCGCCGTGCTCGAGTTTCGGGGAACTTCCCCGTTTCCGAAGCTCGGACGTCCTGACACACTTCCCCGGTGGCAGGGCCACGGCGGTCAAGGTTCTGGCTCCAGCAGCGCACACGCAGCACACGCCCCGAAACACGCACCCACACGAAGGACCCACGCATGACAGCTCAGCAGCACGTACCGGTGCTCCTCGAGCGCGTGGTCGAACTCATCGGCGTCGGCGTCGAAGCCGCTCGCAGAGCCGGGCTCGCCCCGGTCGTCGTCGACGGCACCCTGGGAATGGGCGGGCACGCAGAAGCCGTGCTCACGGCCTTCGACGATGTCCACCTCGTCGGCATCGACCGGGACCTGCAGGCCATCGACATCGCCACCGAACGTCTGGCCCCCTTCGCCGATCGCACCGACATCGTCCACGCCGTCGACGATGAGCTGCCCGACGTCCTCGCCGACCTCGGCATCGAATCGATCAGCGCGATCCTGCTCGACCTGGGAGTCTCCTCCCTGCAGCTCGACGAAGACGAACGCGGCTTCTCCTATTCCCGACCGGCGCCCCTGGACATGCGCATGGACCGCACCCAGGACCTCACCGCCGCGACAGTGCTGGCGACCTACTCCGAAGCCGAGCTGCGCCGCATCCTGCGCGAATACGGCGAGGAGAAGCTGGCCGGCAGGATCGCGAAGATCCTCGTCACCGACCGGACCCACACTCCATGGGAGACCTCGGACCAGCTCGCGGCCATGCTCTCGCGGGTGATCCCGCAGACGAAGAAGCGCTCCCACCCCGCCAAACGCACGTTCCAAGCCCTGCGCATCGAGGTCAACGACGAACTCGGAGTGCTGCGCACCGCGCTGCCTGCGGCCCTGGAAGCGCTGCACCTCGGGGGAGTGGCCGTCATCGAGTCCTACCAGTCGCTGGAGGACACGATCGTGAAGAAGACCTTCCGGGCGGCCACGACCTCCTCGGCACCGCCGGACCTGCCGGTCGTCCCCGAAGAGCACCAGCCCTGGCTGGCGGAGATCATCAGAGGCGCCGAAATGGCCGATGAGCACGAAGCAGAGACCAACCCGCGGGCGGCGAGCGTCCGCCTGCGGGCAGTGCAGAAGATCAGGGAGGCACGATCGTGAGGAATTCTCAGGCGACCGCGGGTCAGCCCCACTTCACCGAACGCTCCCGCCGGCTCGAAGAAGCCGGTGGTCAGCAGGGCGGAGCGAAGCTTCGGCTGCTCAAGTTCGAACTGCCGAAGTCCCGTCTGCCCTTCTCGATGCTGTGCGTGGGGATCCTGTTGGCCGCCCTGGTGGCCGTGCTGCTGCTCAACATCTTCGTGGCCAACACCTCCTACAAGGTCGACCAGCTGACGAGTCAGAAGGAAGCCCTGGCCGAACAGAAGGACCGCCTCGTCGAGGACAACTCGTATCGCGAGTCCCCGCAGAACATCGCCCTGGCCGCCGAGGAGCTCGGCCTCGTCAGGGATTCCTCCCCGGAGTTCCTCGATGCGAAGACCGGGAAGATCATCGACGCACCCGGCATCGACGTCAGCGGTGAGAAAGAGCCCACAGTCGTGCCCGGCCCGCGCGCCGATACACGCGATGACATCCGACCCAATCTACGATCGGATGAGAAGCTCCCGGTCGTCGGGGGCAGCCCGAGCCAGGACGTGGCGGCTCCGAGCCAGGAGGCACCGAAGTAGTCCGAGCTCACCGGGACCGGGGAACGGCCTGACCGAATCATTCGCCGACCACACCAAGGACCGAGGACTCAAGCAATGGGCTCACGCACAACCCGACTTAAGAGGAAGCGCAAGGGCGATGGCCCCAATCTGCGCCTGCGGATGGGCTTCATCGCCGCAGTCTCGATCCTCGTCCTCCTCATCACCTCCGTCCGGCTTGTGTCGATCCAGGGCATGGACTCGATGAAGCTGGCAGAGAAGGCACTGTCGAACCGGCTGGTCACCCGGACGCTGCCGGCCGATCGCGGACAGATCCTGGCCGCCGACGGCACCGTGCTCGCCGACAGCGTGTCCCGCTACCAGCTCGTCGTCGACCAGCAAAACGTCGCCCAGTACGAAGTCGACGGCGAACTCGTCGGGGCCTGGGGAGCAGCCGAAGCCCTGTCGAAGCCGCTGAACACCGACCCCGGTCTGCTCTACCCCAAACTCGTCGGCGACAAACGCTGGAACCCCGTCGCGAAGGGACTGACCGCGGAGACCTGGCGTGAGGTGAAGAAGCTCGAAGTCCTCGGAATCTCCGCCGAGGAGTACTCGGTGCGTTCGTACCCCGCCGGCGGAGTCGCCGGCAACCTCGTCGGCTTCCTCAGCTCCGACGGCACGGCCCAGGCCGGACTCGAGATGGCCTACGACGAACAGCTGTCGGGCACGGACGGCCAGCAGCAGTACGAGCGCGGTGCACGCGGAGAGATCATCCCGCTCGGCGACAACAACATGAAGGACGCCGTCGACGGCCAAGGTCTGCAGACAACCATCGATCCCGCGATGCAGTACTACGCCCAGCAGGCCATCGAGGAGCAGCGGAAGAAGCACAAAGCCGAATCTGCATCCATCGTCATCAAAGAGGTCAAGACGGGACGCATCATCACCGCCGCAGACGCTCCCACGGTCGACCCGAACTCGCCGGGCAAGGTCGACGGCAACGACCGCGGTTCGCGCATCTTCACCGATGTGTTCGAACCGGGTTCGACCGCGAAGATGGTCACCGCCGCGGCGCTGCTCGATCAGGGGCTCGTCACGCCCGAACAGGAATTCACCGTCCCGGACAAGTGGAAAGCGCCGAATGACGAAGAGTTCCGCGACTCCCACGAACACCCCGATGAGAAGCTCACCTTCGCCGGGATCCTCGCCGAATCCTCGAACACCGGCACCATCCTGGCCGGAAAAGAGCTCACCGAAGCCCAGCGCTACGCATACATGAAGAAGTTCGGCTTCGGTTCCGGTTCGGGCATCGGCTTCCCGGCCGAGACCTCGGGCATCCTCCACCCGTACGAAGAATGGGACGGACGCACGAAGTACACCGTGATGTTCGGTCAGGGAGTGGCCGCGAACGCACTGCAGACCACCGACGTCATCTCCACCATCGCCAACGGGGGAGTCCACGTCCCCTCTCGACTCGTCGACGGAATGATCACCCCCAACGGCCGCACCATCTCCACCCCCGCCGGAGAGAAGGAGCGGGTGGTGAGCAAGAAGGCCGCCGACGAGACCCTGCGGATGCTCGAAGGCGTCGTCGCCGAAGGCACGGGCAAGTCCGCCCAGGTCTCGGGCTACCGCGTCGCCGGAAAGACCGGTACCGCGCAGGCACCGGCAGCAGAAGGCGGAGGCTATGACGGCTACACCGCCTCGTTCGTCGGCGTCCTGCCCGCCGAAGATCCCGAACTGGCGATCTCCGTGACTTTGCAGCGGCCTCGGAACGGCTACTACGGTGGACAGGCCGCCGCTCCCGTCTTCTCCGATGTCGCGGGCTTCGCGATGCGGCATCTCAAGATCCCACCGTCGACGCAGAAACCAGATCTGCCCGCTCGAGAATGGAAATGATGCGCTTCTCACAGCTGCTGCCGATCGCACCCGGCACCCTCCACGGTGACCCCGAGACAGAGGTCACCGGAGTCTCCCATGATTCCCGAGCGGTCTCACCCGGTCAGCTCTACGCCGCCCTGCCGGGCGCGAACGTCCACGGTGCGAAATTCGCTCCCGAACTCATCCGCGGCGGGGTCGACGCCATCCTCACCGACGACGCGGGCTGGCAGCTCATCACCGATGCACTGAGCGCGGACGAGGCCGGCCGGCAGCTGCTCGAAGGCGTCACCGCTCTCATCGTCGAAGCCCCCCGCGCCGTGCTCGGATTCGTCTCCGCCGCCGTCTACGGGACCACCTCGGTGCCGGAGCTCATCGGTGTCACCGGAACGAATGGAAAGACCACGACGACCTATCTGGCCGACGGGATGCTCGAGGCACTGGGGCACCGCACCGCCGTCATCGGCACGGTCGCCATCCTCATCGCCGGGGACACCGTGCCGAGCGTGCGCACGACCCCCGAAGCCCCCGAACTGCACGCTCTGTTCGCGAAGATGCGCGCGGCCGAGGTCGACACCTGTTCGATGGAGGTCTCCTCCCACGCGCTCAGCCAGCATCGTGTCGACGGGGCGCACTTCCGCGTCGCCGGGTTCACGAATCTGTCCCAGGACCATCTCGACTTCCACAACACGATGGAGGAGTACTTCGAGGCGAAGGCACAGCTGTTCACCCGCACCTTCTCCGATCAGGCCGTCATCGTCGTCGAGGACGAATGGGGTGAGCGGATGGTCGAGGCCGCGCAGGTGCCCGTGCGCACCTTAGGACGCGACGACCGCAGCCGATGGCGCATCGAACACACCCCGGGCGTCTCCGACTTCGTGCTCCATCTCGACGACGGACGAAGCATCCGTCTGCGTTCACCGCTGCCCGGTGACTTCAACGTCACGAACACGGCCCTGGCCGCTTCGATGCTCATCGAAGCCGGTATCAGTGCCGCGGACATCGATGCGATCGGCCGCAGCTTCGCGGTCACGGTGCCGGGACGGATGGAGATCATCGACGTCTCCGGACCGCGGGCCCTCGGCGAATCCCACCCCGAGCTCCTGCCGCGGGCCATCGTCGACTATTCCCATACCCCTGATGCGATCGCGAAGGCGCTTGCGACCCTGCACGCCGACTCCGACGAACTCATCATCGTCTTCGGCGCCGGAGGCGACCGGGACCGCGGCAAACGCTTCGGCATGGGGCAGGCGGCGGCACGCGAGGCCGATGTGATCGTTCTCACCGACGACAATCCGCGCACCGAGGATCCCGACACGATCCGCGCCGCCATCAGGCAGGGAATCGACGCCGAGGTGGATGCGGGCCGGGCCCGTGTGAAAAAGATCATCGAGGTCGCCGACCGCGGTGCCGCCATCGATGAGGCGATCGCGAAAGCAGACCCCCGCGCCACCGTGCTCATCGCGGGAAAGGGGCATGAGACAGGCCAGACCGTGGGCACCACGGTCACCGATTTCGACGACCGGGCCAGGACACGCTCAGCGCTGTCCATGCGACTGGGCGACGCACAACCAGGTAAAGTTCACAGATGATATGAAGCGACTGACTGCAGCCGAGATCGCAACCGCCCTGAGCGGCGAGTTGTACGGCATCGACCCCGAGACCCCATTGACCGCCGGTGTGGTGACCGACTCGAGAGAAGTCGGACCCGGCGATATCTACGTCGCCCGCCGAGGCGAAAGCTTCGACGGCATCGAATTCGCTGCCGCCGCCGTCGAGGCGGGAGCGGCCCTGATCATCGGCGAATCCGTCCCCACCATCGACGATGAGCCGCTGCCGGTCGTCGTCGTCGCCGATGCCACCGAAGCGCTCGGCCAGCTGGCCAAGCACAGCATCGAAGGCCTGCGCGCAGACGGCGAGATCACCGTCATCGCGATCACCGGCTCCGTCGGCAAGACCACCGTGAAGGACCTCGCCGCCGACCTCCTCGCAGGTGCTGCCGAGACCGTGTGGCCGCCGAACTCCTACAACAACGAGGTCGGCGTCCCGCTGACGGCCCTGCGGGCGGTCGAGTCCACCCGTTTCCTCGTCCTCGAGATGGGAGCCCGGTCGATCGGCAACCTCGCCTATCTGACCAGCCTCATCCGGCCCGATATCGCCGTCGAACTCGCCGTGGGCACCGCCCACTCCGGAGTCTTCGGGTCGATCGAGAACACCGCTCGGGCCAAGGCCGAGCTGGTCGAGTCGCTGACGGCCGGATCCACCGCCGTGCTCAACGCCGACGACACCCGCGTGTCCGCAATGCGTGAGGTCCTCGCTCCCGACGTGTCCACCCTGTGGTTCTCACAGCGTGAGTCCCTGCCCGAATGGGTCGGGGCCGACGACCGGGTCGTGCGCGGCACCTCTGTGTCCACGGATTCCTCCGGTCACCCGACGTTCACCCTCACCCTGCCCGGTGAAGAGCCGCGGGATGTACGACTGGCGCTCATCGGCGAACACCACGTCGGCAACGCTCTGGCGGCAGCCGCCATCGCCCACGCCTGCGCAGTGTCGACGAAGTCGATCGTCACGACCCTGTCGACCTCCTCGGCGGCCAGCCGCTGGCGGATGGAGCTCATCGACTCGCCGACGGGTGTGACCGTGCTCAACGACGCCTACAATGCGAACCCCGAATCCATGCGAGCCTCCCTGAAGACCCTGGCCTCGATGGGCCGCGGTGACGAGGAGACGAGCCCGCGTCGCACCTTCGCCGTGCTCGGCGAGATGCTCGAACTCGGTGATGAGTCGGTTTCCGCGCACTCGGACATCGGCGAACTCGTCGTGCGCCTCAACATCACTCGCACCATCGTCGTCGGTGACGGCGCCAAGCCGATCTTCAACGCTGCGAACCTCGAGGGCTCCTGGGGCAACGAGGCGGCCTGGGTCGCCACCGCGGCCGAGGCGAGGGATCTTCTCAATTCCGAACTCGCACCCGGCGACATCGTCCTGTTCAAATCCTCCCGCGACGCCGGTCTGCGCTACCTGGGAGACGAAATCGCCGGAGTATCGGGGGCCTGATGATTGCCGTACTGCTCGCAGCCTGCCTGGCTCTCATCTTCGCGCTCGTCGGCACCCCGCTGTTCATCCGGGTGCTCGTCAGGAAGGGGTACGGCCAGTTCGTCCGTGACGACGGTCCGACCTCGCATGCGACGAAGCGCGGGACCCCGACCATGGGCGGCGTCGTCATCATCGGCGCCGCGGTGCTCGCCTACCTGCTCGGACATCTGTTCACCGGTTCCGTGCCCACGGCATCGGGTCTGCTCGTGCTGTGGCTGGCTGCGGGACTGGCGGTCGTCGGGTTCCTCGACGACTTCATCAAGATCAAGAAGCAGCGGTCGCTGGGCCTGCGCCCGACACCGAAGCTCATCGGCCAAGCCTTCGTCGGAATCTCCTTCGCCGTCCTCGCCCTGCAGTTCCCGAACTCCTTCGGCGAGACCCCGGCGTCGACGAAGGTCTCGTTCATCCGCGACACGAACCTCGACCTCGCCTTCGGCTCAGCGATCCTCGGGCTCATCCTGTTCGTCATCTGGGCGAACCTGATCGTCACCGCCGTCTCGAACGCGGTCAACCTCACCGACGGGCTCGACGGTCTGGCCGCCGGTGCCTCGGTGGTCGTCTTCGCCGCCTATGTCGTCATCGGCACCTGGCAGTCGACGCAGAACTGCAACCTCATGTCCGAGGCCACGAATGCCTGCTACTACATGCGCGACCCCCGTGACCTCGCGATGGTCGCCGGGGCCATGGCCGCGGCCTGCTTCGGCTTCCTGTGGTTCAACACCTCCCCGGCGAAGATCTTCATGGGCGACACCGGTTCGCTGGCCATCGGCGGTGCCTTCGCCGGACTGGCGATCATGTCGCGCACCGAGCTGCTGCTCATCGTCCTCGGCGGACTCTTCGTCATCATCACCCTGTCGGTGATCATCCAGGTCGCTTCCTTCAAGACCACCGGCAAGCGCGTGTTCCGAATGGCGCCGCTCCAGCACCACTTCGAGCTCAAGGGCTGGGCGGAAGTGACGATCGTGGTGAGATTCTGGATCATCGCCGCCCTCTTCGTCATCGCCGGAATCTGCCTGTTCTACGCCGACTGGGTGGCCCGCGTTGGCTGATGACCCCACCACCCCCAAGGAGATCCCGGCCGCGCTCAGTGGCCCGAGCTCATCCTTGGCCGGACTGCGCATCCTCGTCACCGGCCTCGGCGTGACGGGATTCCCCGCCGCCGTCCACCTCGGCGAACGCGGCGCCGACGTCATCGTCATCGACGGCGACGACACGGCCGATGTCAGCGAGAAGGCGCAGATCCTCGAGGTCTTCGACGTCGACATCCGCCGGGGTCCCGAACACGTCGAGACTCTGCCCGAGGGCGAGCTCGACCTCGTCGTCACCTCGCCCGGATGGCGCCCCGACCAACCCGTGCTCGCGGCCGCAGCAGAGGCCGGCATCCCCGTCATCGGTGAAGTCGAACTCGCCTGGCGGATCCGCGGGACGAACGATGCCAAATGGCTGGCCATCACCGGCACGAACGGCAAGACGACGACCACGACGATGCTCGAGTCGATGCTGCTGGCCGCTGGGCTCAAGGCCAAGGCCTGCGGCAACATCGGCACCCCGCTGCTCGAGGCGGTGCTCGAACCCGGGCTCGAGGTTCTCGCGATCGAACTCTCGAGCTTCCAGCTGCACTGGCAGGAGTCGATGAGCGCCGACGCCGCGGCCGTGCTCAACATCGCCCCCGACCACCTCGACTGGCACGGCAGCGCCGAGGCCTACGCGGCAGACAAAGCGAAGATCTTCCACAATGCGAAGCTCGCCTGCGTCTACAACTGCGCCGACGAGGTGACCCTGCACATGGTCGAGGACGCCGACGTGATCGAAGGAGCCAAGGCCATCGGCTTCACCACCGGTGTGCCTCGCCCCGGCGAACTCGGCGTCGTCGACGATCTGCTCGTCGACCGGGCCTTCATCCCGCAGCGCTACTCCTCGGCCGCCGAACTCGCCTCCCTCGACGATGTGGCGGCCTCCACCGGCGTCGCGGGGTCGCGGCCGGCCCCGCACCAGGTCGCCAACGCTCTGGCCGCCGCCTGCCTGGCACGCGCGATCGACGTGCCCGGTCAGGCGATCGCTGCGGGACTGCAGAACCATTCGCTCGGAGCGCACCGCATGGTCACCGTCGCCGACGCGGACGGCATCCGCTGGGTCGACGATTCGAAGGCGACGAACACTCACGCCGCGAATGCCTCACTGGCCGCGTTCGACTCGATCATCTGGATCGCCGGGGGGCTGCCCAAAGGCGCGGACTTCACTTCTCTGTTCGCCGACCACCGCGACCGGCTCAAGGCGCTCGTGCTCATCGGCTCCGACGACTCGGCCTATCGCGAGGCCATCGCCGCGACCATCCCCGGCCTCGACGTCGTCCGCATCGAACCGGCCCTGGCCGTGGATTCGGGAGTCCCGAAGCGCCGCGGCGAGGCGGTCGCCGCGGCCGCCGTCGACGCTGCCGCGGCCTTGGCCGAACCCGGCGACACCGTTCTGTTGGCACCGGCGGCCGCGAGCATGGACCAGTTCCTCAACTACAACACTCGCGGCGAACTGTTCACCGAGGCCGTCAACACGCACCTGGAGCGCTGAGATGGGACGGCAGGCCACCGCGAAGGCGGATGAACGTCGCCGCCGCAAGCGTGCGAAGACGACTGTCTCCGCAGCGACTCCGTCGACGTCGAAGAGCCTCGGAGCGACCGCGACGAAGCCTGCGGACGTGAAGTCCGCCACACGGACCCGTGCGGGGAAGTCCGCCGCCACGGAATCTGCCACGAAGACCGCCACGAGGAAAGCCGCCGGCGGGAAGAATCCGGCGAAGGCAACCGGGAAGAAACCTGCGAGGAAGCCGGCGAAGAAGCCTGCGAAGGTCGTCGGGAAGAACACGACCGCCTCGGCGATCCGGAACGCATGGGATCATGTGCGCGGTGACGTCTCCGGACTCTCCGCTCATCCGCTGACGACCTACTTCCTCATTCTCGTCTCCGTCGTGCTGCTCACGGGGCTGGGCCTGGTCATGGTGCTCTCCGCCTCATCGATCACCTCCTACGACGGGGGAGCAGGCTCATCGTTCGCCTATTTCAACAAACAGGCGATGTTCGCCGGCGTCGGCCTCGTCCTCATGTACATCGCGAGCCGGATGTCGCTGCAGTTCTGGAAGCGGACCGCCTGGTTCGCGATCATCGGCGGCCTCGCCATGCAGGCAGCGGTCTTCATCCCGGGCCTCGGCAAGGAGACGAAGGGCAACGCGAACTGGATCGGCGTCGGCGGATTCCAGATCCAGCCCTCGGAGTTCCTCAAGGTCGCCCTCGCCCTGTGGCTCGGCTTAATCCTGGCCCAGAAAGCCGGGAAGATGACCACCTTCGGCCACGCCATGATCCCCGTCGTTCCCGGAGTCCTCGCCGCCGCCGGACTCGTCGTCGCCGGCAACGACCTCGGCACCGGCCTGGTCATCATGGCCATGGCGATCGTCTGCCTGTGGGTCGGTGGGTTCCCGATGAAGTACTTCCTGCTCCTGGGCAGCGTGCTCGCTGCGGCGGTCACCTTCTTCGTCCTCAGCTCCCAGAACCGTCTCGACCGCATCCAGGCGATGCTCACCGGACATGCCGATCAGTCCGCCGCGGACACCATGGGGCAGGCGTGGCAGTCCAACCACGGACTGTTCTCCCTGGCCTCGGGCGGATGGCTGGGAGTCGGACTCGGCGCCAGCCGTGAGAAATGGTCCTGGCTGCCCGAAGCCCACAACGACTTCATCTTCGCCATCATCGGAGAGGAGCTGGGCCTCGTCGGCACCCTCGTCGTCATCCTCATCTTCGCCGTCCTCGGCTTCGGGATGGTCCGGGTGGTGATGCGCTCGAACAGCCTCATGGTCCAGGTCGCCACCGCCGGCTTCTTCGCCCTCATCATCGGCCAGGCCGGAATCAACATCGGCGTCGTCACCGGAATGCTGCCGGTCATCGGTCTGCCTCTGCCGTTCGTGTCCTACGGCGGCTCCTCGATCATCGCCTCGCTGCTCGCCGTCGGTGTGGTGCTGTCGTTCGCTCGCACCGAGCCGGGCGCCGAGGCGGCCATCGCCGCCAACAGGGATCGCCTGCGATCCTCGCTCGCCGTGCTTGCCCGCAAGAAAAGGAAATGAGATGACGAACATCCTCCTCGCCGGTGGAGGCACCACCGGCCATATCTCGCCGATGCTGGCGATCGGCCGTGAGCTGGCCCGGCAGCACCCCGATTGGGATGTCGTGGCGCTGGGCACCCCCGACGGGCTCGAGGCCGAAATCGTTCCCCGCGCCGGATTCGAGCTGCTCACCATCGACAAGGTGCCCATGCCTCGGTCGCTCAGTCCCGCCCTGCTGAGGTTCCCGTTTCGCTTCCGCGGCAATATCTCCGCCGTCAAGCAGATCATCTCCTCCCGCGGCATCGACGCCGTCGTCGGCGTCGGAGGCTACGTGTGCCCACCGGCGTTCCTCGCCGCCAAACAGGCGAAGATCCCACTGATCGTCCACGAAGCCAATGCGAAGCCGGGAATGGCCAACCGCCTCGGCGCCCGACTGACCACAGCGGGTCGCGTCGGCATCACGTTCCCGGACACGCAGCTGCCGGGTTCGACTCTCGTCGGCATGCCCATGCCCACCGAGATCACCGATCTCGACCGTGGCGACGAAGGACGGCGTGCAGGATTCCGTGCCGATCTCGGTCTGCGCGATGACCGCCCTGTCCTCGTCGTCACAGGCGGCTCCTCCGGGGCACGAAAGATCAACGAGGCCTTCCTCGCCACCGCGACCGCATGCCAGGAGGCCGGCATCCAGGTCCTCCACATCACGGGAGCCGGAAAGGGCGAAGCGCTGCGCGAGGTCGCATCCGAACTGAGCGACTACCACGTCGTCGATTATGTCGACGGAATGCACCGAGCCTACGCGGTCGCCGATCTTCTCGTCGCCCGCTCCGGAGCAGCCACGGTCTCCGAAGCCACGGTCGCCGGCGTCCCCGCTCTCTACGTGCCCCTGGCAATCGGCAACGGCGAACAGCGCCTCAACGCCTCCGGCAGCGTGAGCGCCGGCGCCTCGCTCATGGTCGACAATGCCGACTTCTCACCGTCGACGGTCGTCGAGACCATCCTGCCGCTGCTCGCAGACGAATCGCGACTCGCGCAGATGAGCCGAGCGGCACTGAACCTCAACTACCCCACCGATGCCGCGGCCCGCATGGCCGCCATCGTCAATCGCGCGTTGGAAGGCTGATCATGACCTCTGCGAACACGAGCCCTGCGAGCATCGTTCCCGTCGGCGAGCTCGGAGCCGTCCACTTCATCGGCATCGGCGGTTCGGGAATGTCCGGAATCGCCCGGATCATGGTCATGAACGGGGTCGACGTCTCCGGCTCCGACGCGAAGGAATCCAACGTCGTCGATGTTCTCCGGACCTTGGGCGCCACGGTCACGATCGGACATTCGGCCGAGAACCTCGGGGCAGCCGACACCCTCGTCATCTCCTCGGCCATCCGCAAGGACAACCCCGAACTCGTCGAAGCACAGCGACGTGGGCTGCGCATCCTCCACCGCTCCGGGGCTCTCGCCTCTCTCATGGTCGACCGGCGAGCCGTGGCCGTGGCCGGCACCCACGGGAAGACCACGACCACGTCGATGACCACCGTGGCACTGCAGGCCTGCGGAGTCGACCCGTCCTTCGTCATCGGGGGAGTGCTGTCGACGACGGGCACGAATGCCCACCTGGGCACCGGAGACGTCTTCGTGGCCGAGGCCGACGAATCCGACGGGTCGTTCCTCCTGTACGAACCGGCGATCGGCATCCTCACGAACGTCGAAGCCGACCACCTCGACCACTACGGGACTCCGGAGAGGGTGCGCGAAGCCTTCATCGAATTCTGCGACGGCATCCAAACCCGGGGCGGAACGATCATCGCCTGCGCCGACGACCCGGGATCCCGTGATGTCGCCCTGCACTCCCGCGGCCAGGGCGCCGACGTCGTCCTCTACGGCACTTCCGTCGACGCCGATCTCGTGCTGCGCGACCTCGACTCCGGAATCGGCTCGACCTTCGTCCTCGACCTGCCCGGCCGCGACGACGAGCTGCGGGTCGAACTGCGGCAGCCGGGCATGCACAACGCGCTCAACGCCACCGCCGCGATCGCCGTGGCCCACAGCCTCGGCGCCGATGTCGAACGCGCGGCCGCCGGGCTCGCCGGCTACGGGGGCACGCGCCGGCGCTTCGAAGAACGCGGCATCGCGGCCGGAGTGCGCGTCATCGACGACTACGCCCACCACCCGACCGAGGTCCGTGCGGTGCTCAGCGCCGCCCGCGGAGTCGTCACCGACGGCGGACGGGTCTGGGCGATCTTCCAACCGCACCTGTATTCGCGGACGATGGAATTCCGGGAGGAGTTCGGACAGGCCCTCGGCCTGGCCGATGAGGTCGTCGTCCTCGACGTCTTCCCCGCCCGCGAAGATCCCGTGCCGGGAGTCACCGGAGCGCTCATCGCCGACAGGGTCCCGCACGGGAACGTGACCTTCTTGGAGTCCTTCGCCGAGGCGGTCCCGTTCGTCGCGGCACGGGTGAAGCCCGGTGATCTCGTGCTCACAGTCGGAGCCGGCGACGTGACGATCCTCGGACCCGAGCTGCTGAGCGCACTGGAGGGCTGAGGCCCATGGTGCCGCTTCCCCCGGCCCGGTCCGGAGACAACTCCACCGCCGACCTCACCGGAGTCATCCGGGCCCGCCGCCGGCAGACCTGGCGTCGACGCCTCATCGCCATCGGCATCGTGGCCGCGCTGATCGCCCTCGTCGCCGTCGCCTGGTTCTCACCCCTGCTGTCCCTGCAGAAGGTGCAGGTGAGCGGCAGCGAGCTGATCGACACCGACACGGTCAGCGATTTCGTGCTCGACGGTCAAGGCGGCAGACCCCTGCCGCAGGTGCGCCCGGGTGCGGTCGAGGACTCCGTGCTGGGGGAGTTCCCGAAAGCCGAAGCCGCCTCCGTCCACTATGCCGGCCCCCGGGCCCTGAAGATCGACATCACGGACCGCACCCCCGTCATCGCGATCGAAGGCGCATCCGGCTACCGTCTCTACGACTCCGAGGCCGTCGATCTCGGCACGGTCGACACAGCGCCCAAGAAGCTCACCGTGCTCAGCGGCGGCGGACACCAGCCGGACCGAGAGACCGTCGCCGCGGTGATCCGCTTCATGGGCGATCTGCGACCGGAGCTCAGGCGTCAGCTGGTGACGATCGAGGCCGAGGACTCCATGAGCCTCAAGGGGCGACTCGACACCGGCAAGCAGAAGGCCACGGTCGTCTTCGGCGATTCGACCGACTCCAGCCTCAAGGTGCGCACCGCCGCCCAACTCGCTGCCGAAGGCCGTACCGAGATCGACGTCTCCGTGCCCTCGGTACCCGTGACCGACTGATCCTCGGTGCGCACGAGCAGCGGTCCGGGACGCCGCCCGTTCGCACCGCACGGGGCAGCCACTGCGATTGCCGCCGTTTGGCCCCGACACACCGGGTGTGAAGTTTGGCCGAACCCCGACACTCCGGCGAGAATGGTTGCAGTGAGATTGCCCCGCCCAATAGCCTCAGGGCAGAGAACACAGACCGAATGCGCACGCAGACCCTGCGGAGCGCAAGCGCTTGAGACGAGGAACCGACTTGGCTGAATTCCCACAATCCGGAGCGGACATCAAAGTTGCCGGAACCGGCGGCGGCGGTGTCAACGCTGTACAGAGGATGATCGACGTCGGCCTGCGCGGCGTGGAGTTCATCGCAATCAACACCGACGCCCAGGCTCTCGTCCTCTCCGACGCCGATGTCAAGCTCGAGATCGGCCGTGACCAGACTCGCGGACTCGGCGCCGGCGCGGACCCGGAGATCGGCAAGAAGGCAGCCGAATCCTCCGAAGACGCCATCCGCGACGCACTCGAAGGTGCGGACATGGTCTTCGTCACCGCCGGCGAAGGCGGCGGCACGGGAACCGGCGCCGCCCCCGTCGTGGCCCGCGTGGCCCGCTCGCTCGGCGCACTGACCATCGGCGTCGTCACCCGACCGTTCACCTTCGAGGGACGCCGTCGTTCCGCGCAGGCAGAAGCCGGAATCGCGGCTCTGCGCGAAGAGGTCGACACCCTCATCGTCATCCCCAACGACCGTCTGCTCTCGATCTCCGATCGCAGCGTCTCCGTCGTCGAAGCATTCCGCTCCGCCGATGAGGTCCTGCGCTCCGGTGTCCAGGGCATCACCGACCTCATCTCGGTCCCGGGACTGATCAACCTCGACTTCGCCGACGTCAAGTCGGTCATGCAGGATGCCGGCACTGCGCTCATGGGCATCGGTGCGGCAACCGGCGACGACCGTGCCGTGCAGGCCGCCGAATCCGCCATCGCCTCCCCGCTGCTGGAAGCCAGCATCGACGGCGCCCACGGAGTGCTCTTCTGCATCACCGGCGGCGGCGACCTCGGACTCTTCGAGGTCAACGAGGCTGCACGCCTGGTCCAGGAGGCCGCGCACCCCGAAGCGAACATCATCTTCGGCGCGGTCATCGACGACAACATCGGCGACGAATGCCGAGTGACCGTCATCGCCGCCGGGTTCGACAACACCTCCCCGAATGCGGAGGTCGCCGGATCCGATCAGATCCCCGCGCCGATCCCGGCCGCCGCTCCGGCCGAGCCCGAGACAGAGTCGCCCGTCGTCGCCGAACCCGAGACCGAAGCGCCGGAGGCCGATGAGCCGGCACCTGCCCCCCGCCGCAGCGAGGAGCACCAGATTCCTGCCTCCCTGCCGGGCGAACGGAGCAGCTCGAACTTCGACTCCGACCTCGATATCCCGGATTTCCTCAAGTAATATGCTGCGCTCGAGGTTCGTCATCCCGGGCGGACGCACCGCCCACGTCGCCTTCACCGATCGGCACGGCGGCTATTCGAGCGGGGACTTCTCCTCGTTCAACCTCGCCCGCCACGTCGGAGACGATGACGAACTCGTCGCAGCCAACCGAGCCGCTCTCGCTCAGGTCATCGGCCTGAGCGGCGAGCGGCTCTCGTTCGTCTCCCAAGTGCACGGAACCGATGTGCACATCATCAGCGACGAAGCACAGCTGCGGCAGGAACCGGTCGAGGCCGATGCCCAGCTGACGACCGTGTCCGGAGTGGGCCTGGCGATCATGGTCGCCGACTGCACCCCGGTGATGCTCGCCGACGCCGAGGCGGGCGTCATCGCCGCCGTCCATGCGGGACGCCCGGGAATGGCCGCGGGTGTGATCGGCTCGACGATCGCCGCAATGCGCGACGCGGGCGCTCGGGACATCCATGCAGTCATCGGACCGTCCGTCTGCCCTCGCTGCTACGAAGTCCCACCGGAGCTGAGGAGCGAGGTCGCGGCGATCGAGCCGACAGCCGCCTCGGTGTCGGTCACCGGCACACCGGCCCTCGACGTTGCCGGAGCGGTGGCCGAACAGCTGCGCCGGGCCGATGTGGCCATCGATCACTTCTCACGCACCTGCACGAAGGAATCCGAGGATCTCTTCTCCTACCGCCGGCAGAAGCGCACGGGGAGGTTCGCCGGGATCATCTGGCTGCAGGAAGAAAAGACCGCGACACACCCATAGGACTCACCGGACCGGATGCCCGGGTGCGATAGTTTGGGCGACAGGTGAGCAAGTGCCGAAGTCCGAGGAGCTTTAGACATGTCAGCAATCAAGAAGACGCTGGAATACCTGGGTTTCGTCGAAGAAGAGGACGAGACCACCACCCAGCACACCGACCGTCGTGAACCGGCGCGCCGCGACCGCGAGGTCGTCGAGACCTTCGACGACGTCGACGACTCCGACGCCCCGGCGGCAGCGGAAGAACGGACCCCGGCCCCGGTGACGCCGATCCATCCGTCACCGATCCGTCCCGTAGACACCCCGGCGCCAGGAACCTCAATGAATCGCATCAGGACCATCCACCCCCGCAGCTACAACGACGCCATGGTCATCGGCGCCGCCTTCCGCGAGGGCACCCCGGTGATCATGAATCTCTCGGAGATGGACGAGAACAACTCCAAGCGTCTCGTCGACTTCTCCGCCGGCCTCATCTTCGGTCTGCACGGCTCGATCGAACGGGTCACGAACAAGGTCTTCCTGCTCACCCCCGAGAACATCGAGGTCGCCGGCGAGAACGAAGCGGATTCGGACACGCAGGCCAGCTTCTTCAACCAGAGCTGAACGGCGCCTGGACACTCTCAACTCGTCCTCAGCTGGAGCCGATAGGCTGAAGCCTCAGAACTCTCAAGCAACAACGAAAGGCGCGGGGGACCCACGTGGCCATCATCTTCTACATCCTCGGTACAGCGCTGAGCCTCTATGTGTACGTGCTCCTGGCGCGCGTGGTGCTCGACCTGGTCCAGGTGTTCTCCCGCGACTGGCGGCCCACCGGCTTCCTCCTCGTCCTCGCCGAGATCGTGTACACACTCACCGATCCGCCGCTGAAGCTGCTGCGCAGGATCATTCCGCCGCTGCGTCTGGGGCAGGTCTCGCTCGACCTGGGATTCATCGTCCTGCTCATCGGCATCCAGATCATCGCGTCGGTGTTCTTCAACCTCTCGCACACCTCCGCCTGATGCCCTCGCCGCGGTGACCTCGGCTGACGAATCACTGTGAATGGGCACCGGGAATCGCCTCCGGATCTCTTCGGTCGGCTATCGTGAATCGTTTGCGTGATGACCGGATGGATGGTGAATATACTCACCATAATTGGCTGTCCGCGTGCTCGGCTTGTTAGCCTCGGATGCGGAAAACTTCGTCATTGAATGCGAGACACGCCATTACTGCGGGACAAAACTGCAGGTGTTACGCTAATGTGACGTTGAAGCCGTCCTTCGGGGCGGCAGCGTAATGAATGTAGATCGACTGAAGGTGACCTCATGGCGCTCACGCCTGAAGACGTAGTAAACAAGCGGTTCCAGCATGTGAAGTTCCGCGACGGGTACGACCAGGACGAAGTCGACGATTTCCTTGATGAGGTCGTCGTTGAGATTCGCCGTCTCTACCAGGAGAACGACGAGCTGCGTCAGAAGCTCTCCACCGCCGAACAGCGTGTGAAGGAACTCGAAGCCGGCGGCGCCTCCGCGGCACCGGCAGAGGACATCGACGCCACTCAGGCGATGCCCGCAGCCGTTCCCGCACCCGAAGAGAAGGAAGAGGCTCCGGCTCCGGCCGAGGCACCTGCCGCTCCGGCACCGGTCGAAGAGACCCCGGCCCCGGCCGTCAAGGAAGCCGCTCCGGCCCCCAAGGACAGCTCTGCTGCACCTGCTATGGCAGCCGGTGCCGCCGGTGGAGCCGCGGGTGCCGGTCTCGGCGCTGCCGTAGCGGGCGACGGAGACGCTCATGGTCTCATCGCTCTGGCTCAGCGCGTCCACGACGAGCATGTCGCCGAAGGTGAGCGCAAGCGCGACGAGCTCATCAAGGGCGCTGAGAAGGAAGCAGCCGACATCGTCGGCAAGGCCGAATCCAAGCGCGACGAGACGCTGTCGACCCTCGAATCGCAGAAGTCGACGCTCGAGCGTTCGATCGACCAGCTCTCGAACTTCGAGCGCCAGTACCGCACTCGCCTCAAGAGCTACCTCAACGATCAGCTGCGTGACCTCGAGAACTCCACGAGCCTGGCTCCGGAGACCCTCGACGGAAACGGCCCGCTGGGCGGTTCCTCGAACCACAAGCTCTGATCCCAGCGCACCAGCGACCGAGGTCCGGGAACTCTGCGGAGTGCCCGGGCCTCCGTCGTGTCCGCACACTCCGCCGCCACACGCCTGCATCCGGCACCGTCGGCAGTGGTCTAGAATGAACCAAATGAACGATCCTGCCTCACGGGTGAAACGACCTCGCGCCGCCATGATGGTCCTGCTGTTCACAATCGCAGCATCAGTGCTCGTGATCGATCAGTTCACCAAGTTCCTCGCCGTCACCTTCCTCGAAGACGGGCCTCCGGTTCCGGTGATCGGCTCCCTGGCCGGATTCACCTTCTACCGCAACCCCGGAGCCGCGCTCGGCCTCGGGTCGAATGTGACGTGGATCTTCCCGATCATCGCCGTCGGCGTCTTCATCGCCATCCTCGTGATCTCTCGCAAGCTCGGGTCGCGGGCCTGGGCGATCGGCCTCGGTCTGCTCTTAGGCGGACTCTTCGGCAACCTCGTCGACAGGCTCTTCCGCGAACCGTCGTTCCTGCACGGCGCCGTCGTCGACTTCATCGATCTGTCTCTGTTCATCTGCAATGTCGCGGACATCGCGATCTCCGCCGCCGCAGTGACCCTCGTCATCGTCAGCCTCAGGGGCATCGACATCGACGGATCGGACTCCACCCGCGTGAAAGAGGACTCTCATGACTGAACGTTCCATCCTCGTCCCCGAGGGACTCGACGGCCAGCGCGTGGACGCTGCGATGTCGAAGCTGCTCGGTCTCTCCCGCACTGCGGCCGCCGATATCTGCGCCGACGGGGGAGTGGAGATGTCCGGGCGCCCGGTCATCAAATCCGATCGCGTCATCGCCGGTGAACGACTCGACATCATGATGCCCGAGCCGAAGAAGCCGCTCGAGGTCGTGCCCGATCCCGTGCCGGGAATGCGCATCGTCCACGACGAAGATGCATTCGTCGTCGTCGACAAGCCCGTCGGCGTGGCAGCACACCCGGCCCTCGGCTGGACCGGACGCACCGTCGTCGGCGGTCTCGCCGCAGCAGGATTCCGCATCGCCACCTCCGGCGCGCCCGAACGTCAGGGCATCGTGCAGCGACTCGATGTCGGCACGTCGGGACTCATGGTCGTGGCGAAGAGCGAATACGCCTACAGCGTGCTCAAACGCGCCTTCAAGGAACGCACGGTGGAAAAGACCTACCATGCGGTCGTGCAGGGACTGCCCGACCCTGTGCTCGGCACCATCGATGCCCCGATCGCCCGGCATCCCAAACACGACGGACTCTACGCGGTGCGCACCGAAGGCAAGAACGCGATCACCCACTACGAAGTGATCGAAGCCCACCGCCGTGCCGCACTCGTCGAGGTCCACCTGGAGACCGGACGCACTCACCAGATCCGCGTCCATTTCTCCGCCACCAAACATCCCTGCGTCGGCGATCTGCCCTACGGCGCCGATCCGGTGCTGGCGAAGGAACTCGGACTGGAACGCCAATGGCTGCATGCCGTCAAGCTCGGTTTCCACCACCCCGATACGCAGAAGTGGGTCGAATTCGAAAGCGGGTACCCCGAGGACCTGCAGACCGCGCTCGACCGCATCCGGCCGCGCTGACACCGGTGGCCGGCCCCGCCGCCCACTGCCTGTGCCGGATCCCGGCTGCTGCGCGACACGCCGCGCTGAACTGCGCGAGCAGGAGCCCCGGTGCCACGTGCCGGGAACAACACTTCCGGGAGCCGTCTTCCGAACGGTCGATGGACTAAGCTGGAACGGCAACACCGGCAACTTCAGGAAGGCGGCGCCCAGTGCCGAACGAGGACTTCGTCCACCTCCACGTCCACACCGAATACTCCATGTTGGACGGTGCGGCGCGCCTCGCCGATCTGATGGCGGCGACGAAGGCATCGGGGATGTCCGCGATCGCCACGACCGACCATGGATACCTGTTCGGCGCCTTCGACTTCTGGTCTCAGGCGACTGCCGCCGGAATCAAACCCATCATCGGCGTCGAAGCCTATGTCACCCCCGGCACCGACCGCCGGGACAAGACGCGCGTGAAGTGGCGCACCGACGAATCGCAGAAGAGCGATGATCTCTCCGGCGGTGGTCTCTACACGCACATGACTCTGCTGTCTCGGAACAATACGGGCATGCGCAACCTGTTCAAGGCATCATCGTATGCCTCCCTGGACTCGGTGACCGCGAAATGGCCCCGACTGGACCAGGATCTGCTCGAGAGCTATTCCGACGGACTCATCGCCACCACCGGCTGTCCCTCGGGCGAGGTGCAGGTGCGGCTGCGGCTGGGGCAATACGAAGAAGCCAAAGCGGCGGCCGGGAAGTACCGTGAGATCTTCGGCAGGGACAACTACTACGTCGAACTCATGGACCACGGCCTGTCCATCGAGAAGAGGGTGACGAAGGACCTCATCCGACTGTCGAAAGAACTCGACATTCCGCTGGTCGCCACCAACGACCTCCACTACACGCACGAATCCGATGCGAAGGCGCACGAGGCCCTGCTGGCCATCCAATCAGGTTCGAAACTCATCGAACCCACCTACGATCAGGGCGGATCGCGCTTCGCCTTCTCCGGCTCCGGCTACTACCTCAAGACTCCCGCAGAGATGCGGTCACTGTTCAGGGAATTCCCCGAGGCCTGCGACAACACCCTCGAGATCGCCGAGAAGTGCGAAGTCTCCTTCGACACCTCGGCGAACTACATGCCGAAGTTCCCGTGCCCTCCCGGCGAGGACGAGACCTCGTGGCTGATCAAGGAGGTCGCGAAGGGACTCGACTACCGGTACCCCGGCGGTGTTCCCGACGACGTCCGCAGGCAGGCCGACTACGAACTCGACATCATCATCTCGATGGGCTTCCCCGGCTACTTCCTCGTCGTCGCCGACTTCATCAACTGGTCGAAGGACAACGGCATCCGCGTCGGGCCCGGCCGTGGTTCGGGTGCCGGCTCCATGGTCGCCTACGCGATGCGCATCACCGATCTCGATCCGCTCCAGCACGGACTGTTCTTCGAGCGCTTCCTCAACCCGGACCGTGTGTCCATGCCCGACTTCGACGTCGACTTCGATGATCGTCGCCGCAGCGAGGTCATCGACTATGTGACCGAGAAATACGGCGACGAGCGTGTGGCGATGATCGTCACCTACGGCACGATCAAGACGAAGATGGCACTGAAGGACTCCGCTCGAGTCCTCGGCAAACCCTTCTCCATGGGTGAGCGGCTGACGAAGGCTCTGCCGCCTGCGGAGATGGCCAAGGACATTCCGCTCAAGGACATCGAGGACCCGGAGTCCAAGCGCTATAAGGAAGCCGGGGAGTTCCGCGAACTCGTCGACGCCGATCCGGAGGCCCGGGAGACCTTCGAGACCGCCAAGGGCCTGGAAGGGCTGAAGCGACAGTGGGGTGTCCACGCCGCCGGTGTCATCATGTCCTCGGACCCGATCATCGACGTCATTCCGATCATGCGGCGGTTCCAGGACGGACAGGTCATCACCCAGTTCGACTATCCGACCTCTGAGGGCCTCGGGCTCATCAAGATGGACTTCCTGGGGCTGCGGAACCTCACGATCATCTCCGACGCAGTGGAGAACATCAAAGCCAACCGGGACCACGAACTCGACCTCGAGCACCTTGCCCTCGACGATCCTGCCGCGTACGAGCTGCTGACCCGGGGTGACACCCTCGGTGTGTTCCAGCTCGACGGCGGCGGCCTGCGTGCCCTGCTGCGGATGATGAAGCCGGACAACTTCGAGGATATCTCCGCGACCCTGGCGCTCTACCGCCCCGGGCCGATGGGCGCCGACTCGCACACGAACTATGCCCTGCGCAAGAACGGTCTGCAGGAGGTCACCCCGATCCACCCGGAGCTCGAGGAGCCGCTCAAGGAGATCCTCGACACCACCTACGGTCTCATCATCTACCAGGAGCAGGTGATGGCGATCGCACAGAAGGTCGCCGGCTACTCGCTGGGACAGGCAGACATCCTCCGCCGCGCGATGGGCAAGAAGAAGAAGTCCGAGCTCGACAAGCAGCAGGTCGGATTCTTCGGCGGAATGAAGGAACGCGGCTATTCCGAAGCCGCTGCCCAAGCCCTGTGGGACATCCTGCTGCCGTTCTCGGACTACGCGTTCAACAAGGCGCACTCGGCCGCCTACGGCGTCGTGTCCTACTGGACCGCCTATCTCAAAGCTCACTACACCGCCGAATACATGGCGGCCCTGCTGACCTCGGTCGGTGACAACAAGGACAAGCTCGCGATCTACCTCAACGAGTGCCGCCGGCTGGGCATCACCGTGCTGCCTCCGGACGTCAACGAATCCGCGCTCCACTTCACCCCGGTCGGCACCGATATCCGCTTCGGCATGGGCGCGGTCCGCAACGTCGGCGCGCACGTCGTCGAGGGCATCGTCGAGGCCCGCGGCGAGAAGGGCGCCTACACCTCGTTCACGGACTTCCTCGACAAGGTGCCCAGCCACGTGTGCAACAAGCGCACGATCGAATCGCTCATCAAGGCCGGCGGTTTCGACTCGCTCGGCCACAGCCGTCGCTCACTCGTCGAAGTCCACGAGGAGGCCGTGGACTCGGTCATCGGCGTCAAGAGGCAGGAAGCCAACGGACAGTTCGATCTCTTCGCCGGGCTCGGCGGGGGAGACGACTCACCGGGCTTCTCCGTGACCATCCCGGACCGTCCGGAGTGGGAGAAGAAGGAGAAGCTGTCCTTCGAGCGTGACATGATCGGTCTCTACGTCTCCGACCACCCGCTCAACGGGCTCGAAGGTGTGCTGGCTGCCGAATCCGATGCCTCCATCGCCGAGGTGGTCGATCCGGAGTCGCACCGCCATGACGGATCCCAGATCAAGGTCTGCGGAATGATCACCCAGGTCACCCGCAAGGTGTCGAAGAACTCCGGGCGTCCCTATGCGATCGTGACCGTGGAGGATCTCGAAGCCGAGATCGAGGTGATGTTCTTCGGCGACACCTACGAGCCGGTGGCGAGCCTGTTGGCGACCGACCTCGTGATCTCCCTGACCGGTCGCATCCGCACCTCAGATGACCGTCCGACCTCGCTGATGGCGATGTCGATGACGATTCCCGATGTCACCGACCCCAACGATCGGCCGCTCAACCTCATCATGCCGATGGAGAAGGCAACCGAGGAGATGGCGTCGAAACTCAAACGGATCCTCGAATCCAACAAGGGGCAGACGGACGTCCACATCACTCTTTCTCAGCCGGGACGGCAGACGATCATGCGCCTGGATCGGTCGATCCGAGTCGATCCGAACCCGAGCCTCTACGGCGACCTCAAGGCTCTGCTGGGCTCCCGCTGCTTCAGCGTCTGAGGCGCGACCGCCGAGACCGCCCTCGTCCGCACTGCGGGCCGGGGGGCCTGCAGTGCTGCTGCGGAGACTAGAATGGTGCGGGTGAACATTCTGGACTTCCGTGGTGAGACCCTCAACAAGCGATTCCTGGCGCAGAAGCTGCCTCGGGCCGCCGAGACCCATGCCGATATCGAACGACGAGTCGCCGACCTGCTCGACACCGTCGCCGGCGGGGGAGCAGCCGCGGTGAAGGACTTCACCGAACGCTTCGACGGGGTCCGTCCCGAGGCTCTGCGCGTGCCGGCCTCGGCGCTGGCCGAGGCCGCAGCCGAACTCGATCCCGCGGTCAAGGCCGCACTCGTCGAATCCATCGCCCGGGCCCGGACGGTCGCGGCCGATCAGCGTCCCGACGACGTCCGCACCGAACTGGCCTCCGGCGCCTTCGTCACCACCCGCCACCTGCCGGTCGAACGAGTCGGACTCTACGTTCCCGGCGGACTGGCCGTGTACCCGTCGACGGTGATCATGAACGTCGTGCCGGCACAGACCGCCGGTGCACACTCATTGGCGATCGCGAGCCCGCCCCAGAGCAACGGCCTGCCGCACCCCACCGTGCTCGCCACCGCACACATCCTCGGCGTCGACGAAGTGTGGGCGATGGGCGGAGCACAGGCGATCGGCGCCCTGGCCTACGGCTTCGACGACGGTGAGGAACTCGAACCCGTCGACCTCATCACCGGTCCCGGGAACGCCTATGTGGCTGCGGCGAAGTCCCTGGTCCGTTCCCGGGTGGGCATCGACGCGGTCGCCGGACCCACGGAGATCATCATCCTCGCCGACGACCAGGCCGACCCGCGCTTCGTCGCCGCCGACCTCATCAGCCAGGCCGAACACGACGAACTGGCCGCCTCGGTGCTGGTCACCGACTCCGTCGATCTCGCCGAGGCGGTGCAGAAGGAGCTGGACGTGCAGGTGCCGCAGGCGATGCACACCGAACGGATCGGGACGGCTCTGGCCGGTCGACAGTCAGCGATCGTCCTCGTCGACGATCTCGACGCCGGGATCACCGTGGTCAACGGCTACGCCGGAGAGCACGTCGAGGTCCACACGGCCGATGCGGAAGCGGTCGGGGCACGGATCACGAACGGCGGAGCGGTCTTCCTCGGCGATTGGGCACCGGTGTCGCTCGGTGACTACTGCGCCGGGTCGAATCACGTGCTGCCCACGATGGGCACCGCCGCTCACGGTTCGGGGCTGGGTGTGCACTCATTCATCAAGGTCAGCCAGGTCATCGACTATGATCGACAGGCACTGTCCGAGGTGGCCGGGCACATCGGTGTTCTCGCCGCCAGCGAACAGCTGCCGGCCCACGGGCGGGCTGTCGACATCAGGTTCGAGGAGTAGAGATGCGCTGTCCGTTCTGCCGTGAGTCCGATTCGCGGGTTGTCGATTCGAGGACCAGCGAAGACGGCGCAGCGATCCGTCGGCGTCGGCAGTGCCGTCACTGCGGTCGTCGCTTCACCACGATGGAAGCCACGAGCCTGTCGGTGATCAAACGCTCCGGAGTCACTGAGGAGTTCTCCCGGCAGAAGATCATGTCCGGTGTGCGCAAGGCCTGCCAGGGACGCCCGGTCAGCGACGATGATCTCGCGAAGCTCGCACAGCGGGTGGAGGAGAACATCCGGTCGCGCGGAATCGCGGAGATCGACGCCGATGAGGTGGGGCTGTCGATCCTCGAACCGCTGCGGGAGCTCGATCAGGTCGCCTACCTGCGCTTCGCCAGCGTCTACCAGGGATTCGATTCGCTCGAAGACTTCGAGGCCGCGATCGATTCGCTGCGTGCCGATGCGCTGCTGCAGTCCGGGCAGACCCGCGAACCCACTCCCGACGACTTCGCCGACTGAGCGTCTGAGGTCTGCGCGCGACCGGATCCTGAGACAGCTGAGATTTCTGTCGGAAATCTCCGTTTCGAGTACCGCGGTACAGAAATAGTTGTGTAGTATTGAAAGTGCGCGCTACGGCGCGCGGCCGCTTGCGGTTCGGAGGGGAAGCCGAACCCAAGCGGCCTTTCACTTTCACCCCTATTGCTACCTGACGGCGGCCCAGCAACCTCGCGCGAGGTTGCTGGGCCGCCGTCAGGTAGCAATAGGGGTGGTCAGCCGGCTCGGCGGATCGCCTCGGCGGAGAAGAGCTCGGTCAGTTCCGTGGACACGGACGCCAGCACACGCAGACGTTCCGTCGTTCGGGTCAGCGCCACATAGAGGCCGCCGACGCCTTCCTCACCGCCGACCGGGGAGATGCGGCCGGGCTCGACGATGATCACCGCATCGAACTCGAGGCCTTTGGCCTGCTGCGGGGTGATGAGGGCGATCTGATGGTCCAAGCCCGTGACCGACCGTCCGAAATCGAAGTCCGCGATCGCCTCGGCGATGGGATCGATGAGCGCCTCATCAGCGATGACGGCGATCTTCCCACCTTCGGCGGCGGACACCTCGGCCGCGACCGCGCCGGGGAGGGCGGCCAGCAGCTCGGATTCGTCGGCGAAGGAGTCCAGCTGCGGATCCGAACCGCCCTGACGCACCGACTCGACGAGCTCGAGCTGCGGGAAATGCCGATGCAGGTAGCGGTTGGCCAGATCCATCACCGACTGCGGAGTGCGGTAGGAGACCGTGAGCACCTGGAGAGCGAAACGGTCGCCGACGAACTCGGTGAGGATCGATGACCAGGTGCGGGCGTTGTCGACCTGCGAGGACTGTGCGAGGTCGCCGACGACGGTGGCCGACTTCGACGGCACGCGGCGGAAGAGGACCCGCCACTGCATCGGGGACAGCTCCTGCGCCTCATCGACGACGAGGTGGCCGTACGTCCACTCCCGGTCCTCGAGGGCGCGTTCGGCCAGGGTCATCGCCGGGCCCTGCTCCTCCCAGCGGGACGCGAGCGTCTCGGCGGAGACCATTCCGCCGGTCTCGGTCATATCGACGACGGCTTCGGCGTATTCGCGAGCCGAGTCATCCCGCGCCTGAGTCTGCTGAGGCGCGGAACCGAGAAGCTCGGCAAGCTCGTCGAGCAGGGGCACATCGTCGACCGTGAACTCATCCCGACGCTGCTCGAGCAGAATCGACTGTTCGGCGGGTGTGAGGAGTTTGCGAGCCGCGGCCTGGAGTTTGTGCGGTCTGCCCAGCAGAGAACGCAGAGCAGCCGCGGGACCGATGGGGAACCACGCGAGGTTGAGGGCGCGCCGGACGTCGACGGACGACCGCAGGTCCTCAAGCAGTTCGGGCAGCCGCTCGCCGGCCGCATCCATCCCCATCTCACGGGCGAGATCCTCGGCGAGGATCTTCAGCAGCCCGGTGACGAAACCGGTGCGGGCGGCATTGTGCGGATCTCCGCTGCGACGAGCCCGATCGCGCGCGGACTGCACATCCTTGCGACGCAGCACGATCGTATGCGAACGCACCCGCATCTCGACGTCGTTGTCGGGGATGCGCTGATAGTTCGCAATATGGTTCTTCAGCACCCGAGCCATGACGGAGCGGCCCTTGATCTCGGCTGCTGCCGGTGCATCAGCGGCATCCGTGTCGAGTCCCGGATACAGCTGCCCCGGGGTGAGCAGGACGGCCCCTGTCTCGCCGAGGCTGGGCAGAACCTTCTCGATGTACTTGAGGAACACCGTCGACGGGCCGACGAGGAGGACACCGGACTTCGCGATGCGCTCCCGATGACGGTAGAGCAGGAACGCGGCACGGTGGAGAGCGACGGCGGTCTTGCCGGTGCCCGGACCGCCCTGGACGACGAGGACGCCGGAGAGCGGACGGCGGATGATCGCGTCCTGTTCGGCCTGGATGGTCGCGACGATATCGCCCATCCGACCGGTGCGGTGGGTGGTCAGTGCTGCGAGCAGAGCACCTTCACCCTGCAGGTTCGACCGCTGAGTGTCATCGAGTGCGTCGATGTCGAGCACATCGTCTTCGATGCCGGTGACCAACCGGTTGGCGGTGACGAGGTGACGGCGGCGGGCGATGCCGTCGGGATTGGCGGCCGTCGACTGGTAGAAGCGTTCGGCGGCCGGAGCCCTCCAGTCGATGAGGATCTGCTGACGCTGATCGTCGGTGAGTCCGATGCGGCCGATATAGGTGGGGCCGTCCTCATCGACGATGTCGAGGCGACCGAAGCACAGTCCCTCCTCGGCGCCGTCGAGACGGATGAGCTGATCTTCGTACAGCGTCGCGAAGGCATCGCGTTCGGTGCGGTGCTGGTGATTGCCTCCGACCTCGGAGATCCTCACCGTCCCCAGGCGGGCTGTCGTCTCCTCCCGGAGCTCATCGAGGCGGGCATAGAGCTCGTCGAGCTTGGTCTGCTCGACTCGAATTTCTGAAGTTTCGGTCATCTCACCTTCTTGGGTCGGCATTCAATTATGCCGAACTTTGCCCGGTGTCTGTAGTCGCAGCGTCATTTCGGACCGGGGCGTACCTCACAATCGGGCCGTGGGCACGCGCGCGGCGTCAGAGACGCAGGCGGGAGCGCAGGCAGTCGAACGAGTCAGAGCCCCGAGGGAGAACGCCGGCGTGTGCGAGGTCATATGCCCAGGCGGGAGCGCAGGTCGGTTCCGGCCAGGAAGGTCGCGGAGGAGGCGGCGGTGCGCAGACTCCGGTCGAGGCCGGCCGTGTCGAGTTCGGAGTGGGAGGCGAGGACGACGACATTTCCGCGCCGACGTCCCTTGAGGATCGCCGGTTCCGTGGCGGCGGCAAGATGGGCGAAGTGCTCGCCGAGGCCGCGGAGTTCGGCCCTGAGAAGACGGTGGTCGCCGGGGTCGGGCACATTCGCGACGTAGAGGCCGGAGTCCTTGACCGCCTCCGCGCAGGAGGTGAAGAACTCGAACGTCTGCAGGGTTGTGGGAACCGAGTCGTGGTCGAAGGCATCTCGGACGAGGACGTCGAGGGTGTCGGCTCTGAACTTCCCGATCTCCACCGCTCCGTCGCCGGCGCGCAGGGCCAGGGCGGGGGAGCGGGGCAGGTCGAACCAGTCGCGGGCGAAGTCGAGCAGCTTGGCGTCGATGTCGATCGCCGTCTGCTTCGACCCCGGTCGTGCCGAGTTCAGCGCCCGGGCCAGAGCGCAGCCGGCGGCACCGATATGTGCGGCCCGGAGAGTGCGGTGAGGGAGCTCGACGTCGATGATGCGTCGCATCCAGTCCAGGTACTCGAAATCCAGACGCTGCGGATCGGACAGAGTGATCGACGACGACGGGACTCCGTTGACATGGAGCACATAGGAATCGGCCTCGCCGTCGAGCTTCTCCAGCCGGGCCTGACCCGTCGAGATGTCGACCACTTGAGAACCAGGTGCTGTGTATATCCGTCTCTTCGCCACCCCTCACTTGTATGCCAGTGAGGCGATTGAGGCAATTCGGCGCAGATTCTCGTGGGGACGGCGGTCGTGACTCATCCATCTGCGCCCTGTGGACAGGATCTTCGTCTCCACAGGCGCCGGACGGGGCCTGGAGGAACGGCCTCGGGATCGGCTGGAGTGGGGGTCAGACAGGAGGCCCTCTCATGGGCCTCATCGCAGGCACGGGAACCGCCGCAGCCGGCAGGTTCCGACCCGACCAAGGAGGACGCAGTGAAGACACCGGCCCGCACGCCCGAGGACATCATCGGGATCATCCCCCACACCCTCGGCTACACCCCGCAGCGCAGTCTCGTCGCCGTCATCGTCGGCACCGAGAACAACGGGGCCCAGACCAGTTCGACGACGCTGCGCATCGACTTCGACCGGGAGAGCGCGGCACAGACGCTGTCCGAAGGCGGCGGCTGGTACGCCGACCTCATCATGCGCGCGGGCACGGTCAGCGGCGTCTTCCTCGTTCTCTACGATGACGACTACCAGCCGGTCAGCGCCTTCGGCCTCGGTGCCGACGCGGAATACGCCGAGGTTCACCGTGGTCTCATCCGGGCGGCGATCGACGAGTTGGCCATGACCTTCGCCGCCAGAGGCGTCGACACTCTCAGCGCCTGGTGGGTCAACCAGGAGCACTTCGGACGCATCGACGAGGACGGCTATGACTGCACACCGCTGATCGACGCAACCACCTCGGCGTGTGCCACGGAGCTCGTCGCCGGCGGATCCAACCCCGTCGCCGATCCGGTGGATCTCGTCATCTCACCCATGCCCGCCGAGGCCTTCGCCGACAGCCGCCGCGGACACGCCGAGGAGTGGATGGGCACGGACGAGGCCTTCGTGGTCCTTGCCGAGGTCTATCCGCGCTTGGATGTGATGCGGTGCGAGGAGGAGGCGATCGACGAGGCGCGCATCCACGATCTGATGGACCTGCCGACCGTCATGGCGCTCGACACTCTGCTCGTCGAGATCTGGTCACGGGACGCCCTGGAGATGATCCTGAGCTTCGACCATCCGGATTTCCCGCCGTCGGTGGTCAACGGTCTCGACGGGGAGGAGCTGTGCACGATGAGTCGGCGCATCGTCTCCCAGGCGCAGGCTGCGCAGCAGCTCGTCGGCCTCTCCTCGCGTGCGCCGCGGCCGCGAGACATCATGCTCACCATCGCCTTCCTCAAGGACTACCTGCAGGCCGGGCACCCGCAGGCGAGGGCCAACGCCTATGCCGTCATCGCCTGGTTCGAATGGGCGCTGGGCGGATCGACGATCGCGCTGAATTATGCTCGTGCCGCGATCGAGCTCGAATCCGAACACGGACTGGCCGAACTCATCGTCGGCGCGGTCGACATGGGGTGCCTGCCTCGTTGGCTGACTGAGACACAGCGCACGACCATCTGAACGATGCTGTGTGATCGCCGCGGTCACCGAGTGAACGGCCCGGACGGATCGCCGCGGAGCCTTCGAGGTCCGATTCGCAAAGCAGGGAATAACGTGAGAAAATTAAGCGTTGACCCAGTCATTGCATGATGGGCGAGCTATGCGTGCCCGCCCCGGACCGTACGCGGACCACTTGACTTGGGTCTTAGTACTGTCCGAATGCATGGGGAAGTTTCAACGCTCGCGAAAGGTGAACACGTGCCCAGAGTCGACAAGGAATCCACAACGGTGACGGAGAAGTCGGAGGGAACGGCCGGCACGACCTCGACCGGTGGATCCAAGACCACTGCGGCGTCGAAGTCCACTGCGAAGAAGACGACCGCTGCCGGAACCAAGAAGTCCGCGACCGCGAAGTCGACGACCGCGAAGTCGGCTGCCGCAAAGACCGAGGCAGCTGCGTCGAAGAAGACGACTGCTGCGAAGAAGACGACCGCAGCGAAATCGACGGCTGCGGCGAAGACGACCACGACGGAGTCCACCGCCGCCAAGGAAGCCACGAAGGCGACCAAGGCGAAGAAGGCCGACGACGTCATCGACACCACCGAGGAAGTCGAACCGGCCGCGGACGCTCTGGCTACAGAGGAGAGCCCCGCCGAGGCGACCGAGACGAAGAACTCGGAAGAGAAGGAGAAGAACGCCGCCGTGGCCGAGGCCGGAGGCTTCATCGTCTCCGACGCCGACGAAGAGGATGCGCCTGCCCAGCAGGTCGTCTCCGCCGGTGCGACCGCGGACCCGGTCAAGGACTACCTCAAGCAGATCGGCAAGGTGGCGCTGCTCAACGCCGCCGAGGAGGTCGACCTCGCCAAGCGCATCGAGGCCGGAATGTACGCCGAGCACCTGCTCGACGGCGGAGAGGTGACCGAACCTCGCGAGACGATGGACTACAAGTGGATCATCCATGACGGTCGCATCGCGAAGAACCACCTGTTGGAAGCCAACCTCCGCCTCGTCGTGTCCCTGGCCAAGCGCTACACCGGCCGCGGCATGCTCTTCCTCGACCTCATCCAGGAGGGCAACCTCGGCCTCATCCGCGCCGTCGAGAAGTTCGACTACACGAAGGGCTTCAAGTTCTCGACCTACGCCACGTGGTGGATCCGCCAGGCCATCACCCGTGCGATGGCCGACCAGGCGCGGACGATCCGCATCCCGGTGCACATGGTCGAGGTCATCAACAAGCTCGCCCGTGTGCAGCGCCAGATGCTGCAGGACCTCGGTCGCGAACCGACCCCGGAAGAGCTCGCGAAGGAACTCGACATGACACCCGAACGTGTCGTCGAGGTCCAGAAGTACGGCCGCGAACCCATCTCACTGCACACCCCGCTGGGTGAAGACGGCGACTCGGAGTTCGGTGACCTCATCGAGGACTCCGAAGCCGTTGTGCCCTCGGACTCGGTGAGCTTCACCCTCCTCCAGGAGCAGCTGCACTCCGTGCTCGATACGCTCTCGGAACGTGAGGCAGGAGTGGTGTCCATGCGCTTCGGACTCAATGACGGGCAGCCGAAGACCCTCGACGAGATCGGCAAGGTCTACGGCGTCACCCGTGAGCGCATCCGCCAGATAGAGTCGAAGACGATGGCCAAGCTGCGCCACCCGTCCCGCTCGCAGGTGCTGCGCGACTACCTGGACTGAGGCCAGTCTCGAGGTCTGCTCGAGGTGAGAAGAGCGGAACGCCCCTGGGAACTTCCCAGGGGCGTATCCGGTTCAGAACCAGTCGACGACGCCGTCGAACAGGGCGTCGGCGTACTTCTCCTGCCCGGACTTCGACTCCATGAGCTTCGCCTCAGACGGGTTGCGCATCTCTCCGCATTCGACGATGACGGCGGGCACCGAAGCATTGTTCAGACCGGCCAGGTCCGGCCTCCGGCTGATCGCGTCCTGTCCATAGGCCCTGTTCGGGGTGAACTCCTCACCCATCGACCTCCCCACCGATTTCGCCAGATCCACGGAAGCCTTCTCGGTCTTCTCATTCTCACCGGGATCGGCGACGATGATGTGGAAGCCCTTCACCGCACTGGACTCGCTGCCGTTGGCGTGAATGCTCACGAGCAGATCCGCATCGTCGGCGAACGTCCCGCGCTCGTCCACACACGGTCCGACTCCCGTGTTGTCCTTGCGGCTGAGCACGACTTCGGCCCCGGCATCCGTCAGCGACTTCTCCAGCTTCCTCGCCACGGCCCACGTGAAATCGGCTTCCGGATAGTCGGAGCTCGTCGACGTGCCCGTGGTGTTGCACGCCTTCGTGCCTCCGCGACCGTCGGGCACCTGCCGATTGATCGTCTCCGGATGGTCCGCATTGCCGCCGTTGTGCCCGGGATCGACCGCGATGACCTTCCCTGTCAGGTCCGCATCGTCGGCCCGCGCCGAGGCGGTCTCCGACTCTGGACTGTCGTCGCCGTCTGCGGCGTCGTCGGCTGATGCGGACTCACCGCTGGACTCGGCTGCCTGAGTGGTCCGTCCGGGAGCGGCCGAATCCTGGGAGCAAGCCGACAGGCCGGGCAGACAGAGAGCGACAGAGGCGAGGAGGCTCGGCACGAGGAGACGATGGCGCATGGCTCCATTCTTCCAGCTGCGGGGCGCCCATGGTCGAGCTCGTCCGGATGGATTCCCGACACGAGCCGCAGAGAATAGGGTCCTGCGCGCGCAGCGATTAGAATTTAATCGAACGAGAGGAATTGTGTGGAAGACGAAAGCTACGGCGCCAGGCACCTGTCCGTCCTGTCCGGTCTTGAAGCGGTACGCAAGCGACCCGGCATGTACATCGGCACGACCGACTCCCGCGGTCTCATGCACTGCCTGTGGGAGGTCATCGACAATTCCGTCGACGAGGCCCTCGGCGGATACGGATCCGAGATCCTCATCGAGCTCGCCGCCGACGGCTCGGTGGCGGTCACCGACAAGGGCCGCGGCATCCCCGTCGACATCGAACCGAAGACCGGGCTGACCGGCGTCGAGGTCGTCATGACCAAACTCCACGCCGGCGGCAAGTTCGGCGGCACGTCCTACGCCGCTTCGGGCGGACTGCACGGAGTCGGCGCCTCGGTCGTCAACGCCCTGTCCGCTCGCCTCGACGTCGAGGTCACCCGCGGATCGAAGGTGCACAAGATGTCCTTCCGCCGAGGCGTTCCCGGACGCTTCGACGACTCCTCCGGCACCCCGAGCCCGGACAACCCCTTCGAAGCCTTCCAGGAACCGACCGGCCTCGACATCGTCGGCAAGGCCAAGCGCGGAGCCACCGGCACCCGTGTCCAGTATTGGGCGGATCCGCAGATCTTCCTGTCCAAGGCCCAGTTCGACTACCCGCATCTGGTCGAACGTGCTCGTCAGACCGCCTTCCTCGTTCCCGGACTCGAACTGCGCATCGTCGACCGGCGTGGTGTCGTCCGTGACGAGACCGGCGCCGTCATCGAGGAGCGCGAAGAGGTCTTCAAGTTCGACGGCGGAATCACCGAATTCGTCGACCATCTCTCCATCGACCCCCCGATCACCGACACCTGGCGTCTGCAGAACACCGGCACCTTCAAGGAGACCGTCCCGGTCCTCAACTCCTCGGGTCACCTCGAATCCAAGGAAGTCGAACGGGAGGTCGGCGTCGATATCGCTCTGCGCTGGGGGACCGGTTACGACACGAAGCTGAAGTCCTTCGTCAACGTGGTCGCCACCCCGCAGGGCGGCACCCACCTCGCCGGGTTCGAGCAGGCCTGCCTGAAGGCGATGCGCAAGGCCGTCGACGCTAACGCGCGCAAACTCAAGGTCGGCAAGGACAAACTCGAGAAGGACGATGTGCTCGCCGGCATCACCGCCGTCGTCACCGTGCAGCTGGCCGAACCCCAGTTCGAGGGGCAGACGAAGGAGGTCCTCGGCACCGCCGCGGTGCGCCAGATCGTGGCCAAGACCGTCGAGACCCAGCTCGGCGAGGTGCTCGCGTCGACCAAGCGCGCGGAGAAGCAGCAGGCAGCTGTGCTCATGGAGAAGGTCGTGGCCGAGATGAAATCGCGCATCTCTGCCCGCACCCACAAGGAGAACCAGCGACGCAAGACCGCGTTGGAAGCCTCCTCGCTGCCGGCGAAGCTCTACGACTGCCGCGACAACGGAGTGGAGAACACGGAGCTGTTCATCGTCGAGGGCGACTCGGCGATGGGCACGGCGAAGGCCGCCCGCAACTCCGATCATCAGGCCCTGTTCCCCATCCGCGGGAAGATCCTCAACGTCCAGAAGGCGACCTTGGCCGACATGCTCGCCAACGTCGAATGTTCGGCGCTCATCCAGGTCATCGGCGCCGGTTCGGGACGCAGCTTCGATATCGACGCCGCCCGCTACGGGCGCGTCGTCATCATGACCGACGCCGATGTCGACGGCGCGCATATCCGCACCCTGCTGCTGACTCTGTTCTTCCGGTACATGAAGCCGCTGGTCGAGGCCGGTCGCGTCTTCGCCGCCGTGCCGCCGCTGCACCGAGTCGAGGTCGTGACGAAGCGCGGAACGCCCAATGACATCGTCTACACCTACACCGAAACCGAGCTCCATGCTCTGCTGAAGAAGCTCGAGAAGCAGAAGAAGGCCTATAAGGAACCGATCCAGCGGTACAAGGGTCTCGGCGAGATGGACGCCGACCAGCTGGCCGAGACGACCATGGACCCGAGCATGCGCACCCTGCGTCGGGTGACGATGGCCGATGCCGAGATGGCGGAGAACACCTTCGAACTCCTCATGGGATCATCGGTCGGACCGCGCAAGGAGTTCATCGTCTCCGGCGCCGCCGTCCTCGATGCCGAACGCATCGACAGCTGAGAGTAACGACCGAGTCAGCACCGATGCTGAGTCAGCACCGACTCATCTGAGCCCGGGCCGAACGCCGGCCCGGGCTCAGATGCCGAATGCCGAGGGCGTGACGATGAGCAGGGTCGGCAGGAGCAGAAGCAGAACTGCCAGCCCGATCGACATCAGGCGCACGGGGATCCGCGCCGGATCCAAGGGGCGTGACAGGCGCAGGATGCGCTGAGCGGACAGGTCGCTGCGATGCTCGGGACTGATCGCTGCGGCTGAGCTGACCGCCCGGGCCAGGATCTGCGGATCGACATGGTCACGCGCCTGATCATCGGCCATGAGCTCGATGAGTCGATTCACCGAATTCAGCCCGATGGCCGTGGCCGAGAAGTACGGCAGGGCCCGATGCCATGCGGCAAAGGGGATGACGAGCACATCGTGCCGGAAATCCAGATGGGCCCGCTCATGGGCGATGACGGCGGTGCGTTCGTCCTCGTCGAGGGCCTTGAGCAGACCGGTGGACAGGACCGCGGTGCCCTTCCGCGGCCCCTTGGGCAGACAGTAGGCGACGGCTTCATCGGTGGTGATGATGCGGGTGTCAGGGTAGGCGATCGACGGTTCGCTGAGCAGATGGAGGATCTCGTCGTGGCGCAGGCGGGTCTTCCGCGCCGAATAGAACGTGAGGACCAGACAGCCGAGCAGCCGAGCGATGAGGACTACGGCGATGACGAGGAAGATCCACGCCAGGAGCGACAGCTGGGTGTGGTCCTTGCCCCGCATGAGATCGAAGAGTCCCTGGGGGAGACTCGTCGTGCCCGGGGCGACGGCGAAAGCGAGAGCGGCGCCGATGAGCGACAGGCCACCCGAGAGTCCGACGGCCTGCCACAGGACGACCTCGGAGATCGGATCACCGCGGAAACGAGCAAGTGCCGCAGGAACAGGCCATGCCAGCAGAAAAGCCAGCACGGCCAGAATGATTCCCACGATGGTCATTGAGGTGACCGGCCTGGGTCAGGACTGCGTCGAGTGATTGCGCCCGAGCAGATTGCGCAGCGCCTTGGTGTCGGCCTCCGAGACGGTGCCGAGGAAGCGGGCGAGCACAGCCTGACGATCCGGTGCCTGAGACAGCATCTCGGTCATCAGCTCCGCCACGTGATCCTCACGGGTCGAGACCGCGATGTAGCGGTGCGGACGGATGCTGCGATCGCGAGTGACGAATCCCTTCTTCTCGAGCCGAGACAGAACCGTATGGACCGTCGTCAGCGCGAGCTCGCGGTCCGAGAGGACTTCGCGGAGCTCGGCGGCACTCAGCCCGTCATCGTGGACCCAGATGGCGTCCATGACGCTGCGTTCGAGTTCACCCAGTGTTCCCACAGTTCTTTCGCCCTCAATTTCTTTGTCGGTCTGATCGCCCCAGTATATCTCTACAGTCTGTCGAATTCCACACAGACACCTGATCTTCGGCCCAGTTGCGGCCCTGGCCAGGCGAACGTGCCCCAGCGCATAATTGGAACCGGGAGTCTTGAATGATGAAACCGTGACAGCGGCGTTTCTACGAACTGTAGAATTCTACGTGACGTAGAAACGCTGCTCGCGTGAAACCTGAATGGAGCACCCATGGAGCTGGACCCGGTCCTCATCGGACGGTGGCAATTCGGAATCACAACGGTCTACCACTTCTGGATGGTGCCGTTGACCCTGGGGCTGGGCATGCTCGTGGCGATCCTGCAGACGATCTACCACCGCACCGGCAACGAGGTGTATCTGCGGAGCACGAAGTTCTTCGGCAAGCTCTTCCTCATCAACTTCATCATGGGAGTGGCCACCGGCCTGGTCCAGGAATTCCAGTTCGGCATGGCGTGGAGCGAATACTCCCGCTTCGTCGGCGACGTCTTCGGCGCACCTCTGGCGTTGGAGGCCCTGCTGGCCTTCTTCCTCGAATCGACGTTCCTCGGCTTGTGGATCTTCGGCTGGGGCAGACTGCCGCGGGCGGTCCACCTCGGTTCGCTGTGGCTGGCCGTCATCGGCACGTGGGTCTCGGCCTATTTCATCATCGTCGCGAACTCCTGGATGCAGCATCCCGTCGGCGTCGAGATGGTCGACGGCCGGCCGGTGATGACCGACGTCTGGGCGGTGCTCGGCAACAACACCGCCATCGCCGCCTTCACGCACACGATCTTCGGCGCCCTGGCCGTCGGCGGTTCCTTCCTCCTCGGCATCTCGTGGTACCACCTCTACCACCGGCGCAAGGACGGAATCGACACCGTCGGAGCCGACGGCAAGGTCATCGTCGGTTCCTCGAAGAAGATTCCCGGACGGGACAAGACAGACCATGCGGTGTGGATCAAGTCCCTGCGCATCGGTGCGATCGTCGGTGTCCTCGCCTTCGCCGGCGTCTCGATCACCGGTGACGTCCAAGCCAAGCTGATGTTCGAGCAGCAGCCCATGAAGATGGCCTCCGCCGAGGCGGCCTGCCACGACGGCACCCAATTCTCCGTTCTCACGATCGCCGACCCCTCGTCGAATGACTGCGACGGCGTGGAGAACATCTTCGAGATCCCCGGTCTGCTGTCGTTCCTGGCCAATGGGGACTTCGACACCCCCGTCCACGGTGTGACGACGCTGCTGCCCGAATACCAGGAGCGCTATGGCACCCACATCCCCGACGACCCGCGCTACGGCGAACACGCCGGCGAACCGATCGACTACCAGCCGATCATGATCGTCACCTACTGGGGCTTCCGGATGATGATCGGCTTCGGCGCCCTGGCCGCCGGGGTCTGCGTCATCGGACTGTGGCTGGCCCGCAAGGGCACGGTGCCCGAGTCCAAGTGGCTCAGCCGCGGCTTCGTCCTGGCCATCACGACACCGTTCCTCGCGAACTCGGCCGGATGGATCTTCACCGAGATGGGCCGTCAGCCCTTCGTCGTGGCCCCGAACCCGGCCCAGCTCGACGGGGTGTATATGTACACCCAAGCGGCGCTGTCACCCGAGGTGACACCGGCAATGCTGCTGTTCTCACTGATCAGCCTGGCCACCGTCTACGGAATTCTGATGGTCGTCGAACTGCGACTGATCACGAAGTACGTCAAGGGCGGAGTCGCCTCGGCGATGCCCGAACTCGACCAGACGAATACGAAGCCCACGATCACCGACAACGGCGACGACGTCCTGTCGTTCGCGTACTGAGGGAAGGTCACGATGGAAATCCTCGCCACAATCTGGTTCGTCCTCATCGTCGTGCTCTGGATGGGATACCTCTTCCTCGACGGCTTCGACCTCGGTGTGGGCATGATGATGCCCTTCCTCAGTCGCAGCGAACGCAGCAAACGCGTTCTGCTCAACTCGATCGGCCCGGTCTGGGAGGGCAACGAAGTCTGGCTGATCACCGCGGCCGGAGCGATGTTCGCCGCCTTCCCGCACTGGTACGCCTCACTGTTCTCCGCGCTCTACATTCCCCTGACGATCTGCCTGCTCGCACTGATCTTCCGCGCCGTGGCCATCGAATACCGCGGCAAGGGGCACTCGCAGCGGTGGAAGTCCTTCTGGACCTGGGCCGTGGCCGTGGGCTCGGCCGGAACTGCCGTCTGCATCGGAGCGATGCTGGCGCTGACGACCATCGGGCTGCCGCTCAATGATCACGGCGATATGGTCGGCGGCCCCTTCGCCTGGATGTCGTGGCCGGCGCTCGTCGGCGGCCTCGGCGGACTCGGCTTCTCCCTGGCCCACGGGCTCATCTTCCTCGGACTCAAGACCCAGGGCGAAGTCCGGGCACGGTCGCGGCGCTGGGCCGGGAGGATCATGCTGCCGGCGGCGATCCCGTTCCTCATCTGGTTCGCCTCCTCGATCACTCAGCGGACCTGGCTCGTCGTTCCGGTGCTCATTGCGATTGCCGCGCTCATCGCCGCGTACTTCGCGGTGCGCGCCGGAGCCGAGAAGAGAGCGTTCATTCTGCACGGGATCTATCTCATCGCAGGACTGGCAGCGGTCTTCTCCGGTGCCTTCCCGAACGTTCTGCCCTCGACGCTCGACCCGTCGAACTCGCTGACGATCGGTGCAGCCTCGTCGTCGGACTACACCCTGAACGTCATGCTCATCGTGACGATCGTGATCCTGCCGATCATCATCGCCTACCAGATCTTCAGCTACCGGATGTTCCTCGGCCGCATCGCCGAGACCCACATCCCCGAAGCGCACAAGCTGCCGGTGGCGATCCGATCGTGAGCTCGCCCCTGTCGATCCTGCTCGAACTGCCGACCGGTCGGCGGGGGCTGGCACTCTCGGTGTTCTCCGCCCTGTGTCGGGCGGTGGGGATCGTCCTCATCGCCGAAGCGCTGGTGCGCGCCATCATCGGCCACAGCGTACCCGGGGTGTGGGTGTTCCTCGGCGCCCTCGGTGCACTGCTGCGCGGCGGCGGTCTCTGGCTCGACCGCAGTTTGGGCACCACCTTGGCCGCTGAATCGAAACAGGGTCTGCGTCGCTCGATCCTTTCGGGTCTGCTTCGCGGGCGGGGACGCCCGCGGACGAATGCGGCGGTCACGGTCACCCGCGGAATCGACGATCTCGATGACTACTTCACCACGGTGGTGCCGGCCCTGACCGCGGCCGCCGTGGTGCCCATCGTCCTGCTGGTGCGCATCGTCTTCAGCGACGTCCTCTCCGCGGTCATCATCGCGGTATGTCTGCCGCTGGTTCCGGTGTTCATGGTGCTCATCGGCCGTTATACGGCGGAGTCGACCTCGGCGACGCTGGCGGCTCTGGAGCGGCTGTCGGATCATCTGGCCGAACTCGCCGAAGGGCTTCCCGCGCTCATCGGCCTCGGGCGTTCACGTGATCATGCGGCTCGGCTGCGGGAACTGGGGCAGCGCTACCATGCGGCGAACCTGTCGACGCTGCGCATCGCGTTCCTCTCGAGTCTGGCGCTCGAGCTCATCGCCACGATCTCGGTGGCACTCGTCGCCGTGGTCATCGGTCTGCGCCTGGTCAACGGGACGATGGACCTGGGCGACGGCCTGCTGGTCCTGCTCATCGCGCCCGAATGCTTCATTCCTCTGCGGGAGCTCGGCGCCGGCTACCACGCGAGCGAGAACGGTCGCGAAGCGCGGGGGAGAGCCCAGGCGCTGATATCAGAGACTCAGACGGCAGCCAGCCGACCGACGACGGCCGCTGCCACCGAGGCGACGGCTGCCGCTGAGGCGACGGCCGACCGGGGACATGCGCTCAACACCACCGGTCGGCCGGGTGAGCAGCGCGTTCTCTATGCCGACGGCACGCTCATCACCTGGTCGGGCGCCATTGACGCTCAGCCGGGCGTGACGACGATCAGCGGCCGGTCGGGGACAGGCAAGACCACTGTGCTCGGTGCGCTGGTCGGCAGCCTGCCGGCCGATGCGCACTCCACTGTCGTTCCCGTTGCTGCAGCCTATGTGCCGCAGGCTCCACGGATGTTCGCCGAGACCATCGGTGCCGAACTCGCCCTCTTCGGACTCGACGAGGACAGAGCGCGGTCGGCCCTGTTCGCCGCGGGGCTGCCCACCGATCTGCGGGTGCAGACTGCGGCGCTGAGCCCCGGCCAGCAGCGCCGGCTGGCGCTGTTGCGTGTGCGGCACCGCCTCGGTGATGGGGGCGGGCTGCTCGTCCTCGACGAACCCACCGCCCACCTCGATGCCGACAATGCCGACATCGTCATCGCCATGATCGCCGAGGCGGCCGCCACCAACCGGGTGGTCCTCGCCAGCCATGACGTACGGGTTCGCGCCCTGGCCGACACCGAGATCCGCCCGGAGAAATCACGAATCGACGGGGCCGAGACTGCGGAGTCGGCGACGGCGGCGGAGTCGGCGGCTGCGGCGGAGACCGCAGCCGCAGGTCAGCGGTGGAGCTCCGCTGCGGAGGCTCCCGCTACACAGACCAGGGACGACTCCGGTCCGAAAAGTCTGCTGGGTTCGGGCAGCGGGCAGCGAGATCGGACGCGTGCGAAGCCGCAGTCGCGAGACCGAACCGATGCCGAGCGGCAGTCGGGCACACAAGCACGGACGGGAACCGAAGCCCGGACAGCGGCACTGCGCCGGCGGTGGTCTGTTCTGAACTCGAGTCTTCCGCTCTTCACCCCGACCATGCTGGTGGCCGCCCTGACCGCGTGCGCGTCCAGTCTCGCGGCCATCGCCTTGACCGCGGTCTCTGCATGGCTCATCGTCGAAGCCTCCTACCAGCCGCCCATCATGCTGCTCATGGTCGCCATCGTCGGCGTGCGCTTCTTCGGGCTCAGCCGGTCCGTGCTCCTCTATGCCAGCCGACTGAAGCTGCATTCGGCGATCTTCGCCGCCCTCACGCGACTGCGCACCCGACTGTGGGAGCACTTCGAGCGTGTGGGCATGAGTGATCGGCGTCTGCTCACCTCGGACTCGGCGCTGCGCGCCATGGTCGCTGACGCCGATGACGTCCGCGACTTGGTGCCCCGGACTCTGTTCCCGCCTCTCGTCTCCGTCCTGGTCGTCATGGGTGTGAGCATCACGGCGGCACTTCTCCACGTGGAGTCTCTGGTCTGGCTCGTCCTGCTGGGCGCCGTCAACCTCATCATCGTCCCGATCATCGTGATACGGGCAGAGAGCCGCTTGGCGCACGGAATCCGGGAGGGGCGCAATCAGATCCTGTCCGCACTCACGCGCGCTCTCAACGCGAAGGACGATCTGCGTACGAACCGGGTCGACACTGAGGTGATCGGCCAGTTGGCGGAGCTCGAACACGATCTCGCAGCGAAGCAGAAGGCGTCCGCCCGCAATTTCGGCCTTGCCCAACTGTGGCTGCAGCTGAGCACCTTCGCCACCGCAGTCATCCTGGCGGTGTCCACGGACGCTCCGACCGAGATCGTCGCCGTGCTCTCGCTCATGGCGCTGGGACTGGGCGAAGTGTTCGCCTCGGCGCTCGAGGCATTCCGCCAACTTCCCGCCCTGGGATCGGCACTGGACTGTCTGCCCGATTCAGACAATGCGGAGGCCCGCGAAGCGGAGGTGTCGGGACCCGACGCCGAGAGAACAGCTCCTGCCGCCGGAACGACGGCCGAAGAGATCGACGATTCGTCCCGCCACTGTGACCCCGCGGCCGAGCTCGTCGGTGTCGACGCCCTCGAATTCGATGAGATCACCGTCGGATGGGACGACCGGGCGGTCGTCGCAGGGCTCGGCCTGCGAGCCGAACGCGGACGGTGGACCGTGCTGTGCGGCGACAGCGGAACCGGAAAGACGACGAGCCTGAGCGTGCTCCTGCGGTTCCTCGACCCCTGGTCCGGAAGCTACCGTGCCTGTGACCGGACCGGGGTCGGCCACGATATGCTCACACGCTCACCAGCGGACCTGGTCGGCCGCATCGCCTGGTGCCCGCAGGAAGCACATGTCTTCCGATCCACCGTGCGCGGCAATCTCGCCCTGGCGAGGCAGACGGTGCCCGGAGACGACGAGATGGCCATCGCGCTGAGAGCGGCAGGGTTGGGCGACTGGGCCGACGCCGCGGGGCTCGACCGGTGGGTCGGCGATCACGGTACGGAGATCTCCGGTGGTCAGCGCCAGCGATTGGCGGTGGCCAGAACCCTGCTGACCGGTGCCGACGTGATCGTCCTCGACGAGCCGACGGCACACTTGGACGATGAGACGGCACGGCTGCTCATCGACGACCTGCGCGAGAACCTCCGCGATCGCACGGTCGTCATGGTCACTCACGACAGGCGACTGATCGCGGATGGCGATGAGGTCGTCGACCTCGGCACAGTCGAACCGGGTGCAGCGGACCTCGGCTCACGCGATCCCGAGGGCGAACACTCGAGAGTCTGAGGTCAGTCCCGCTTCGACCCGAACATGATCTCGTCCCAGCTCGGGATCGAGGCTCGCGAATTCTTCTTCGACTTCGGCTTCGAGTCCTTCGCCGACGCAGAGTCCTTGAAATCATCGGAGTGATCGCTCACCCCGGGCTCATTGAGCAGCGAGAGCTGATTCTCATCATCGAAGACACCGACCTTCTCAGTCGGCTCCTGCGGTTCCTCGGCAGAGGCAGCCGCATCCTCGAAGGCGAAGACCTCGTCATCGGCGGCGGCTTCGGGCTGACCGGGAGCGGTGTGCGCCCCCTGCGGGTGAGTCTCGGGATCCTCGGTGACCGCACGCAGACGGGTCCGCGGCTCCTCCTCGGTGTGGCGACGCTTGCGCAGGTTCTCCAGAATCCGGCCGGTCTCAGCTTGGTGATCGCGGGCCTGCTGCGACGGAGCCGAACCGGCGGTGGGGCGGACCGGTCCGTCCGCGGCGATCGACGCGGACGACTGATCGGTGCGCGGGAGGACATCGACCTCCTCGGTGCTCCTCTGACGCTCCGCACCGCTGCCGTAGTTCGGGATCGGTCCGGTGTCGGTGGGGCCGGAATCGGCGAGCCACTTCGCCTCGTCGTCGATCGGGGTCAGCGATCGGCGGTAGTAGTGCCAGCTGGCGGTGCGGACTCGATCAGCGGCAGTGAAGCTGAGCTGGATGTACCAGTTGCCGTCCTGCTGCTTCCAGGAATCCCATTCCATCGTCTCGATATCGACATCACGCATCGCCAGACGTTCCTGGCACAGCTCGATGAGCGGAGTCGGCTCACCGTTGGGATCGTGGTCGGAATAGATGGGATGACGGCTGGCGAGGTAGGCGGTGCGTTCGCGTTCGGCCATCGCCGGACCTACGTAGGTGCGCACATATTCGAGATCGGCTCCGGTGGTGGCCACGACCTCTTCGGCGTCCATGCCGCCGCGGATCATGGCCTGGATCTCCTTCGGGCGCACGGGAGCCTCGGGCTTGGACTGGGAGCGGTCCCTGCGGACCGCGGCGATGAGAGCCTCATCGAGGACGACTCGGTACTGAAGCCCGTTCTCGTCGTTCAACAGCAGATGAGTGCCGTCTGCGTTGACTCCGTTCAAGATCAGTTCACGCATTGCCTTAAGCTCCTTTGTCGCGTCTCTTGAAGATCGTGTCACGTTCGGCGCGTCGCGCCGGGCAGATTTCCGCGCGAGTCGCGAAATCACAGGCCGGATCGACCGCCGGCAGAGGGAGACTGTGAGACCGGCCACGGTTGAGTCGGGCGTGAACCCGGGGCCTGAACAGTTGACAGCGGCACGGCAGGCGTGGTCCGACCCGATCCGGTCTGCACCGTGAGTGGGCACGGCTCACTCTGTGGACAGCGGGCCGAGTTGAGGTGCAGTCTGTAAGATCGAAACCGTGAAAACGACTGCACCCATCGACGCCCTGGTCCTCATGTCATTCGGCGGACCGGAGGCCCCAGAAGAAGTGGTTCCATTCCTTCGCAACGTCACCGCCGGCCGCGGGATTCCCGAGGAGCGGCTCGAGGAGGTGGGGGAGCACTATTTCGGCTTCGGAGGGAAGTCTCCGATCAATGATCAGAACAAGGCGCTGCTGGCCGCGCTGCGCGACGAACTCGATCGTCGCGGGATCGAGACTCCGCTGATCTGGGGAAACCGCAACTGGGACCCCTATCTCACCGATGAGGTCCGCACCCTGGCGAAGGACGGTGCCACACGGTTCCTCTCGATCGACACCTCCGCCTACTCGTCCTACTCGTCGTGCCGTCAGTACCGTGAGGACTTCGCGAAGACGATCGACACGCTCAAGGACGAGGGCCTCACCGTCTCGATCGACAAGATCCGTCAGTTCTACAACCACCCCGGCTACGCCGACGCTTGCGCGGACTGTCTGAACGAAGGACTCACCGACTTCCGGAGCAAGGTCGGACAGATGGACTCGGCCAAGCACCGGATCCTCTTCGTCACCCACTCGATCCCCAACGTCATGCAGGACGCCTCCGAGGTGACGACCAACGGCTACCGTGCCCAGCACGAAGAGCTCATCGACCATCTCGTGGGGCGCATCGATCAGGCCGATCGTGTTCCGGCCGAACTCGTCTACTGTTCGCGTTCGGGCTCGCCCGAGGTGCCGTGGCTCGAACCCGATGTCAACGACCGGATGACCGAACTCGCCGAGGAGGGGGTGACCGGTGTCGTGCTCGTGCCCATCGGCTTCATCTCCGATCATATGGAGGTCGCCTTCGACCTCGACACCGAGGCGAAGGAGACCGCCGCAGAGCTCGGGCTCGACTTCACCCGAGTGGCGACTGTGGGCACCCACGACGCCTTCGTCAAGGGCCTCGTCGATCTCGTGGAGGAGCGTATCGCTCAGCTGCGCGGAGATGACATCGACGCTCCGGCCCTGCCCGGGACGAAGGCCCTGGTGCCCGGCAGCGGAGCCTGCAGCATCGCCTGCTGCCGCGGTCGCATCGAACGCGCGACCTATCCGAACTGGGCCATGGCGAACTGAGGCCCGGAGCCGAAAGAGCCCTCCCTCACCGAATCGGTGAGGGAGGGCTCTTTCTCTCGATGTTCTCTCAGTTATCCTCGGGGGCCGGGATGACCGGCAGGGCACCTGTCTCGGCCTGGATCACCTCGGCGATGGGACCGGTGTCGACATCGTTGCGACCGGCCAGTTCCATGAGGTTCTGCAGGTCGTCGATGAGGTTTTCGACGAGGAAGTCGTCACCGGCAGACCGGGCCTCGTGAATGCGATGACGGACATCATCGATTCGGGTGTCGAGCTGATCAGCGAATTCACTCATTGTGGATCCGTCCTTCCTCGGGCCGCCTCCACAGGGGACGAACCCGGTAATCTACCGACAGGCAGTGCTGTCGGTGCTGTCCATCACAAGCATTCTTGCAGAGCTCTTCGTGAACTCTATGTGTGCTCTGTCCATGCAGACAAGCTGGTGACGAGAATCACCGCATCCGGTGTTCATTCCATCTTGCCAACGGCAAGCATACAGTGCACAATGCTGGGGACACATCTCGGAAGAGGAGAATAGTTCCTCTTCGGCACCCCCTCCGGACAGAGAGCGATGAGGCCATATGGCAACAGACTACGACGCACCTCGCAAGCAAGACGATGAGATCAAAAGCGATTCGATCGAGCAGCTCAAGGCCCAGCGTTCCCAGGCTCAGGCGAGCAAGATCGACGAAGACGAGACTGCAGTAGCCGAAGGCTTCGAACTTCCGGGTGCGGACCTGTCGAACGAAGAGCTCTCCGTTCGGGTCCTGCCCAAGCAGAACGATGAGTTCACCTGCATGGAGTGCTTCTTGGTCCGCCATCGTTCGCAGCTTGCGACGGAAGAGGGCGGGATCCCCATCTGCACGGACTGTGCAGGCTGAATCGCTTCTCTTCTCGAAAACGGACCGCGCCCTCAATTGGGTCGCGGTCCGTTCTTCTTCTCCAATTGCTACCTGACGGCGGCGCAGCAACCTCGCGCGAGGTTGCTGCGCCGCCGTCAGGTAGCAATAAGGGGCGGGGTTAGGGGGTGAGGGCGGCTGCGAGTTCGTGGGGGCGCCGTGATGAGACGAGCCAGTACGGGGTGGGGTCCGTATCATCGTCGAGATCGATGCGGACGACGGACTTCGCCCACGGGCGGATCTTGAGGAAAGCGCGCGCATCGAGATCGACACCGCGGGCCCGGCGGGCCTCCTCGCCGTCGAAGGCGACCGCGCGAGGGACGAACCTGCGGTCGATATGCGCTTCGCCCACGAACAGCTGACGTTCGGTGACGATGATCGACAGCGTCAGCGAGTTGAGCCACCAGGCGAAGAGGATGAAGCTGATGACGGGAAGGATGACGGTGCCGAGCTGCCAGACGGGCATGACCATGAGCGCCGTCGACAATGCGGCCACCACGACGAGGATCCACATGCCGATCGAGGGACGGACCTTCTCCTGAAAGACCACATGGGTTCCGGATTGAGTTGCTGCCATGGGGCCATTGTCCCATAGCGAGAAGTTTGGCCACGCTCAGGCTGGAGCGTTAGAGTGCTTCTTTGTGACGGAAACCGTGAAGATCAACCTCCAGCTCCTCGACGCGGGCATGAGCGCACCCGCCTACGCGCATGCGGGCGACGCCGGGGCGGACCTGCGTTCGACGATCGACTTCGTCCTCGAACCCTTCGAACGCCGTGTCGTGCCGACCGGAATCGCGATCGCCCTGCCGGAGGGCTATGCGGCCTTCGTCCACCCGCGTTCGGGGCTGTCGAGCAAGCACGGGGTCACCGTCGTCAACGCTCCTGGCACCATCGACGCCGGATACCGCGGCGAGATCAAGGTGCCGCTGATCAACCTCGATGCGAAGACCCCGCTGCGCGTCGTCCGCGGCGACCGCATCGCCCAACTCGTGATCCAAGCGATCGCCCACGCCGACTTCGACATCGTCGAATCCCTTGATGACAGCGCCCGCGGCGCCGGGGGATTCGGATCCACCGGCGGAATCGACGCCGGCCTCAGCGAAAAGGAGAAGTGAGGACTCATGGGACTGTTCTCCCGGTTCAAGAAATCCACACCGACGACCGATGACGACGTCCGTACCGACGACGAACTCACCGACGACGATGAGCTCGACGCCCAGGACGCCGACACCGACACCGAGGCTGTCGACAGCGCAGACGAAGACGCCGATATCGACGCGGCCGAGTCCGACGACGCGGCCGAGTCCGACGACATCGACGAGGAAGAGGCGCTGCTGGAGAAGTCAGCACCCTTCGACCGGTCCGACAACGGCCCGTTCGACATCTCCGAGGAGTATCCGGAACATGACCGCCTCGACCTCGGCGCACTCAAGGTGCCCGTCGTCGACGGAATGCAGGTGCGTCTGGACACGGACGATGATTCTCAGCGCGTGCTGGCAGTGACTCTCATCCACGACGGCGGAGGCATCCAGTTGCAGGCGTTCGCGACACCACGGTCCGAGGGCCTGTGGAACACGGTGCGCAGTCAGCTCGCCGAGTCCGTGACCAAACAGGGCGGGGAATCGACCGAGCTGCACACCTCGCTCGGCAGGGAACTGGCCATCGAAGTTCCGGCGAAGACGGAATCCGGCCGTCCCGGCAAACGCGCCATGCGCTTCGCCGGCATCGACGGACCACGCTGGTTCGTCCGCGCCGTGTTCTCCGGCAAGGCCGTGACCGATGACGAGGTGCGAGCCGAACTCTCCGCACTCTTCCGCGGAGTCGTCGTCGACCGCGGTCAGGAGGCCATGGCTCCCCGCGAGCTCATCGCCCTGACCGCCCCGCAGGTCGACCAGGGCGAGACGGAGGAGAAGCACGAAGACGAGCTCAACCCCTTCGAACGCGGGCCCGAGATCACAGAGGTCCGCTGAGCGGCGATGCGGAACCTCATTCCCCGCCTCGTGCGCGAGTTCGGATCCCGTGAGGCCGAGGCTCGGGCCGATCTGCGCCTGGTCAGTCAGATTCCCGGCGTCATCCCGGTCGAAGAGTTAGAGGCGCGAAAGACCTCACGCATCGCCGGAGTCGTCTCGGCGACGACCCAGTCATGCAGCGCCGACAGTCCCAGGCTCGATGTCACCGTGGCCGACGGCACCGGCGAAGCCCGCGCCCAATTCCTCGGACGTCGCGAGATCAGCGGCATCCGTCCCGGATCCCTGATCGTCTTGGAAGGACGATTCTGCGGAAAGGACGGAGTGCTCACCGCACACAATCCCGTCTACGAACTCGTGCAGACGCGCGACGACTCCGAGGACTGACCGGTCTGCAGCCACCAGACGGTCTCCACCGCCGAGTCGTCGCGGACGCTCGCGGATGACTGAGCCGCCTCAGCCCTCGGTGTTCTCGTCGGCTGTCGCGGTCTCCTGCAGCAGCGCGAGCAGCGCCGACTCCTGATCGGGGGAGGAGAGGAAGAACAGTTCGTCTCCGGCTTCGATGACGTCATCGGCACTCGGGGCGAACGCCCGCGAATTGCGGATGATCGCCACCAGCACGGTATCGAGCGGGAAGGTGATCCCGCCGACGCGCTCGGCCACGAGCTCGGCGTTCTCGTGCACGGTGAACTCGAGCAGCCCTGCCTGACCGCGTTCGAAGCTCATGAGGTGGACCAGTCCGCCGACCTCCACTGCTTCCTCCACGAGTGCGGTCATCAGGCGCGGAGTCGACACGGCGACATCGACGCCCCAGTTGTCGTCGAAGAGCCATTCGTTCTTCGGGTTGTTCACGCGCGAGACGGTCCGCGGCACCCCGAACTCGGTCTTCGCCAGCAGGGAGAGCACGAGGTTGGTCTTGTCATCTCCTGTCGCGGCCACGACGACATCGGCCTCCTCCAGCCCCGCCTCGGCGAGACCGGCGAGCTCGCACGCATCGGAGAGCAGCCATTCGGCGCCCGGAATGCGCTCATGCCCCAGCGCCTCCTTGCTCTGATCGATGAGGAGGACCGTATGGTCCTTGTCCAGCAGCTCCCTGGCCACCGAGCGTCCGACGGAACCGGCACCGGCGATGATGACTCTCATTCTTCTTCCTCCACGGTTCGCACGGGCTGATCGAGGATCCGTTCGATCTCGCCGAGGCGGTCGACCGGAGCCATGAGATGAACGAGATCTCCGTCCTGGAGGAGCAGATCATCATGGGCGACGATGCCCTCGGACAGACGGGTGACATAGGCGACCCGCGCCTTGGTCCGTGTTTCGATCTCCTTGATCGGACGCGCCACCCAGCCAGGATCCAGATGCACCTCCGCCAGGACGAGTCTGCCCGAGGGGTCACGGTATTCGGTGATCGACCCCTGCGGGACGAGCTTGCGCATCACCTGCTCGGCCGTCCACCGCACGGTGGGCACGGTGGGGATGCCGAGCCGTTCGAAGACCTGCGCCCTGTTCGGGTCGTAGATGCGGGCGGCGACATTGCTCACGCCGAAGGTTTCGCGAGCGACACGCGCGGCGAGGATATTCGAATTGTCACCGCTCGAGACGGCGGCGAAGGCGAAGGCTTCGGCGGTCTTCGCCTGGGACAGGGTCTCACGGTCGAATCCGACCCCCGTGATCGTCGAGCCGCTGAAATCCCGACCGAGCTTGAGGAACGCGTCGGGATTCCGGTCGACGACTGCGACGGAGTGCCCATTCGCATCGAGGGCTTTGGCCAGGGACGCCCCGACTCGGCCGCAGCCCATAATCACGAAGTGCATGGGTAATCCTTCCCGCAGTGATCTACCATTGGTTGCCGTGGCCAGCAGTTTTTCTGATGCCGTCAAAAGACTACTCGTTGGACGGCCCTTCCGCAGTGAGGACAGGCGTGCGCCTGCGCTGAAGAAGCGCATCGCGATGCCCGTCTTCGCCTCTGACATGCTCTCATCGGTGGCCTACGCCCCCGATGAGATCCTGCTGGCACTGTCACTGACCTCACTCGTGGCCCTGACCGTGGCCCCCTGGATCGGTGTGGCCGTCGGCATCGTCATCCTCGTGATCGTCGCCTGCTACCGCATCAATGTGCGTGCTTACCCCTCCGGTGGGGGCGACTACGAGGTGGCCTCGAAGAATCTCGGCTCCGGGGCCGGTCTCGTCGTGGCCGCGGCTCTCCTCGTCGACTACGTGCTCACCCTGGCCGTGTCGATGACGGTCTTCGCCGCCTATATCACCACGGCCTTCCCGATGCTCGCGCCCTACCGTGTGCCCGTGGCCATCGTCGGCATCCTGCTCATCTGCTTCGCCGGTCTGCGCGGCTCACGAGCCACTCCGATGCTGCTGGCCGTGCCGACCTACCTGTTCCTCGGTGCCGTGTTCCTGACGATGTCGGTCGGTCTCATCCGGGTCGGACTCGGCGACACTCCGCACGCTCAGACCGCCGACTACACCGTCGTGCACAGCAACATCGGCGACCAGGCGACTCTCGGCCTGGCCACGGTCCTCATCGTCCTCCGTGCGTTCTCCTCCGGAGCCGTCGCTCTGGCCGGAGTGCAGACCGTGGCCACAGCGGTACCGGCCTTCAAGAAGCCGCGCGGCAAGAACGCCGGCAACACCCTGCTGCTGTCGGGGCTGCTCGCGGCCCTCATGCTCACGGGGCTGACCTATCTGGCATCGGTCACCGGCATCAAATACGTCGACGACCCGCATATCTACCTCGTCCGCGCAGACGGCAGCCCGGTCAGCGCCGAATACGAACAGGAACCCGTCCTCGCGCAGCTCGCACACGCGATCTTCGACAACGCGCCGGCGATGTTCTTCATCGTCGTGCTCATCACCGCGCTCGTGCTCATCGCCGCGGCGAACACCGCGGTCGAGGGCTTCCCCGGACTGGCCTCTCGACTGGCCCGCGATGAATTCCTGCCGCGGCAGCTGGCGACGAAGGGCGACCGCCTCACCTTCTCCAACGGCATCCTGCTGCTGGCCGCGGCCGCGATCGTCCTCGTCATCGCCACCTCCGCCTCGGCGACGGTGCTCATCCAGCTCTACCTCGTCGGGGTCTTCGCCAGCTTCGTCCTCGGCCAAGCGGGCATGGTCCTGCACTGGCGCAAACGCCTGCGCCTGGTCATCGACTCGAAGACCCGGATGCGCATGCACCTCAACCGGGTCGTCAACGCCGTCGGCTGTGTGCTCGCTGCCGGTGTCCTCATCGTCGTCATCGTCTCGAAGTTCCTCGCCGGAGCCTGGCTGGCCGTCGCCGCCATGGCCGGGCTCTACCTCGTCATGGGGGCCATCCACCGTCACTATTCGCGAGTGGCCCGCGAGCTCGCCCCCGACGCTGATGTCAACTCGCGGACGATTCCGTCGAACACCCACGCCATCGTCGTCGTCAGCGAAATCGACAAACCGACGATGCGGGCGCTGTCCTACGCTCGGGTGACCCGGTCGAGCCAGCTCGAAGCCGTCACCGTGGCCGTGGACGAAGAGGCCGCGGCCGGTCTGCAGAAGAGGTGGAACGAGATGGAGCTGCCGGTGCCGCTGACGGTGCTCGGCTCGCCTTACCGCGAACTCGTCCGCCCGATGCTCGCCCATATCCTCGCCATCCGCCGCAGATCGCCCAGGGACCTCGTCATCGTCTACATCCCGCAGTTCGTCGTCGGTCGTTGGTGGGAGCACATCCTGCACAACCAGGTGGCTCTCAAGCTGCGCACCCGACTGCTGCTGGTGCCCAACGTCGTCGTGGTCTCCGTACCCTGGCGACTGAAATCCTTCTCCCGACAGTACGGCGGAGACGGCCCAGATGCCGACACCTCGCTGTACAGACAGGCATAGAACACGCATGAGCGACACCTCGTCTCCCGCCCGGGAACTCAACCTCGACATCGAGGCACCGGCGGCCGGCGGCACCACCATCGCCCGCCACGATGGCCAGGTCGTCTTCGTCACCGGTGCCCTGCCCGGTGAGAAGGTCCGAGTCCGCACCGAGGCGGGACCGCCCGCCCGATTCCTCCGTGCGACCGTCACCGAGGTGATCGAGGCCTCTGCCCATCGCGTGCCCGACCGTCGCCTCGACTACGCACCCGGCGATTCGGCCGACGGCTCCGGTGCGGGATCCGCTGCGGGCAACGGTGGACGGCCCGTGCCGGGGTCGGCCGGATTCGGCGGCATGGAATTCGCCCATGTCGACCTCGCCTACTCCCGCACGCTCAAAGCCGAGGTGCTTCACGACCAGCTCAAGCGCATCGGCCACATCGACGCCGACCCCGAGGTGCTTGCCGCACCGGGTGAGACCGACGGCACGGACTGGCGCACACGCGTGCAGCTGGCCGTCGACGATGCCGGCCGCGCAGGAATGGTCGCCCCCCGATCTCACGAGGTCATCCCCGTGACCGCGCCGCCCCTGGCCGCCGGGCCCCTGCACGAGCTCGACATCGCGGGGCTGCATGCGCCTGGGGCGCGCCGGCTCGAATTCGCGTGGGCCGGTGACCGCGGTGCGCTCATCGTCCGCGGGCAGCCCACCGCGCAGGTCCTCGACGCAATCGAATCCTGGCTGCCGACCTCCTTCTCACTCCTCGCCGAGGCGGCTGAACCCGAGAGCGGCCATAGCCGTGGCCGCGGTGGTCGTCACCGTGGGCGCAGGCGCGCCCAAGCGCCTACTCGTCCGCTGCGAGTCCTCCGCGGTGAGGCCACCCTGACCGAAACGGTCGACGGTCATGACTTCACCGTCGGCGCAGACGGCTTCTGGCAGGTCCACCGGAGCGCAGCCGCACTGCTCAGCTCGGAGGTCGTCACAGCACTGCCTGCCGATGTCGAGGCGATCACCGACCTCTACTGCGGGGTCGGACTCCTCGGCATCACTGCCGCCCGGGACACCGGTGCACCCCTGTTCGGGGTCGAAGGGGTGGAGGCGGCCATCGCGCATGCGCGCGAGAACGCCGCCGATCTCGAGTCCCGCTTCCTCGCGCTCAGCGTCGATCGGGCCCGACTGCCCGATTCGGACGTCATCATCCTCGACCCGCCACGGGCGGGTGCTGGGAGGAAGGCCACCTCGGCGATCATCGAATCCTCCGCCCGCACCGTCGTCTACGTCTCCTGCGACCCGGCCACGCTGGCCCGGGACCTCGCGGCTCTCACAGGCGGGGGATTCGCGATCGAGAGCCTCACCGGATTCGACCTCTTCCCGCTGACCGCGCACCTGGAGACCGTCACAGTCCTCAGGCGGTGACCTCAAGCGGTGACCTCATGCGGTGACCGGGCGGCGGGGGAGGAGGACGAGCGCGATGAGGGCGATGAACGTCGTGAGGAAGCCCCACAGTCCCCACCAGCCGCCCGACCGGCCCTTCTCCTTCGCGAACGAGCTGCAGACGACGGCGAAGATGATGCCGACGAGCAGTGCGCCGAAGCCGAATCCGGCGCCTAGGGTGAACGGGTCCATGGGAACTCCTCGGTGGTGACACGCTGGTGCGATGCCTCGTGTGACTGTGCTTCTCACGCTAGGCCGTCAGACCCGGCCACGGCCCTGGTGATGCCCGCACGAGGACGTGCGGAAAACCCGATCGACGGGCGCCGTTCGTCCGTGTGCCATGGTGGTCAAAGCCCCTCAAATGCGATAGAATTTATCTTGACGTCAAGATACTTTTGGAAACATATGTGTCGCGTAAATCGGTGCGCGATGCAAGGGTCCGACCGCCGAGTCGGACGGGCCCGGTTTCGTGGATGAGTATCGGATGAAACAGGAGAATCACGATGAGCAACGTCGATACGTTCAAATCGAAGAGCACCCTGACCGTAGGCGATAAGGATTATGAGATCTATCGCCTGGACCAGGTCAAAGGGTCGGAGAAGCTTCCCTTCAGCCTCAAGGTGCTGTTGGAGAACCTGCTGCGCACGGAAGACGGCGCCAACATCACTTCGGAACATATTCAAGCCCTCGGCAGCTGGGACCCCAATGCCGAACCCGATACGGAGATCCAGTTCACCCCGGCCCGCGTGGTGATGCAGGACTTCACCGGCGTGCCCTGCATCGTCGACCTCGCCACCATGCGTGAGAAGGTCGTCGAGCTCGGCGGCAGGCCTGACCAGGTCAACCCGCTGGCTCCGGCCGAGCTGGTCATCGACCACTCGGTGCAGATCGACCGCTTCGGCACCGCCGACGCCGTCGAACTCAACATGGACATCGAATACCAGCGCAACGGTGAGCGCTACCAGTTCCTGCGCTGGGGCCAGACCGCATTCGAAGACTTCAAGGTCGTGCCTCCGGGCATGGGCATCGTCCACCAGGTCAACATCGAGCACCTGGCTCGCGTGGTCATGCCGCGTGAGGTCGACGGAGTCCTCCGGGCCTACCCGGACACCCTCGTCGGCACCGACTCGCACACCACGATGGTCAACGGCCTCGGTGTGCTCGGTTGGGGCGTCGGCGGCATCGAGGCAGAGGCCGCCATGCTCGGCCAGCCCGTGTCGATGCTCATCCCGCGCGTCGTCGGCTTCAAGCTCACCGGTGAGATCCCCTCCGGCGTCACGGCCACGGATGTCGTCCTCACGATCACCGATATGCTCCGTCAGCACGGAGCCGTCGGCAAGTTCGTCGAGTTCTACGGCAAGGGCGTCGCCGAGGTGCCGCTGGCCAACCGTGCGACCATCGGCAACATGAGCCCCGAGTTCGGTTCGACCGCCGCGATCTTCCCGATCGACGAAGTCACCATCGACTACCTCAAGCTCACCGGCCGCTCGGACGAGCAGATCCAGCTCGTCGAGGACTACGCCAAGACGCAGGGACTCTGGCACGATCCGGAGAACGAAGTCGAGTACTCCGAGTACCTCGAACTCGACCTGTCCACCGTGGTGCCCTCGATCTCCGGACCGAAGCGCCCGCAGGACCGCATCGAGCTCTCCGACGCCAAGAACCAGTTCGCCAAGGACATCCACAACTACGCCGCTCCCGGCGAGGAGTCGAAGTCCGTGGACGTCAGCACCGCCGACGGACGCAACTTCGAGCTGGCCAACGGTGCCGTGGCGATCGCTTCGATCACCTCCTGCACCAACACCTCGAACCCCTCGGTGATGATGGCCGCCGGCCTGCTGGCACGCAATGCCCGCAAGCGCGGACTCAACTCGAAGCCGTGGGTCAAGACCTCGATCGCACCGGGTTCGAAGGTCGTCACCGAGTACTACAACAAGGCCGGCCTCATCGAGGACCTCGAAGCCCTGAACTTCTACATCGTCGGCTACGGCTGCACCACCTGCATCGGCAACTCCGGTCCGCTGGACGCGGAGATCTCCGACAGCATTCAGGACAACGACCTCTCGGTCACCGCAGTCCTGTCGGGCAACCGCAACTTCGAGGGCCGCATCAGCCCGGACGTGAAGATGAACTACCTCGCTTCGCCTCCGCTGGTGATCGCCTACGCCCTGGCCGGCACCATGGACTTCGACTTCGAGAACCAGCCCCTGGGCAAGGATTCCGACGGCGTCGACGTCTACCTGGCCGACCTGTGGCCCTCGCCCGACGAGGTCGAGTCCGTCATCGCCGATTCGATCTCGACCGATATGTTCGACAACGAATACGGTCGCATCTTCGACGGTGACGAGCGCTGGCAGCAGCTCGACACCCCCGAAGGCAAGGTCTTCGAGTGGGACGACGAGTCGACCTACGTGCGCAAGCCCACCTTCTTCGACGGCATGGGTCTCAAGCCCGAAGCCGTCAAGGACATCAAGGGCGCCCGCGTGCTCGCGAAGCTCGGCGACTCGGTGACCACCGACCACATCTCGCCCGCAGGTTCCTTCAAGGCCGACACCCCGGCCGGCAAGTACCTCGTCGAGCACGGCGTCGAGCGCAAGGACTTCAACTCCTACGGCTCGCGTCGCGGCAACCACGAAGTGATGATCCGCGGAACCTTCGCGAACATCCGTCTGCAGAACCAGCTCCTCGACGGAGTCCAGGGTGGCTTCACCCGGGACTTCTCGCAGGAGGGTGGACCGCAGACGACGATCTACGACGCCTCCGTGAACTACCAGGCCGCCGGCACCCCGCTGGTCGTCCTCGGTGGCAAGGAGTACGGCTCGGGATCCTCGCGTGACTGGGCCGCCAAGGGCACGAAGCTGCTCGGCGTCGAGGCCGTCATCACCGAGAGCTTCGAGCGCATCCACCGCTCGAACCTCATCGGCATGGGCGTTCTTCCGCTGCAGTTCCCCGCCGGCGAATCCGCTGATTCGCTCGGACTCGACGGCACCGAGACCTTCTCCATCGAAGGCGTCACGGAGCTCAACGAGGGCACGACTCCGGCGACCGTCAAGGTCACCGCTGAGAAGGAAGACGGCACCAAGGTCGAATTCGACGCCGTCGTCCGCATCGACACCCCGGGTGAAGCCGACTACTACCGCAACGGCGGCATCCTGCAGTACGTGCTGCGTCAGCTCGCAGAAGCCTGATCGCAGGAGACGAGGCCTGAGCGGCGACTTCGCCGCACCAGGCTGAGCCGTGAGTCTGCGACTCGCGGCAGCCGGTTCGCGCTGAAGCGCTGAACGGGAACCGAATGAGGGCCGGTGGGATTCTTCCCACCGGCCTTCGTCGTCCCCGGATGCGTGCGGCGGTGCCGTTGACAGAGCATCCCTCACCGTTCGCGTTACGTCCTCCACACAGTTCGGCATCCCTCACCGTTCGTGACAAACCACACCGCTGCCAAGGAATCCGTCACCGTTCGTGACAAATCGCCCCGTTGCAGCGGGGTGGTGTGCGGCGAAGGGTGAGGGACGGTCGCTGTCGTGCGGGATTGTCAGGGAGCGTGAGCGCGCCCGCGGGAATCCTTGCGCTGGTGGTCGGCCGCCTCGGCGTGGGTGGGGGTGGGCGCGAATGCGACCATCACTCATCGGCAGTCTCTCAACACCGTGCAGCAACGGGGTGGTGTGCCACGAACGGTGAGGGGCGCTTTCGCAAGGGTGTGAATTGCCAGCGCCGAGGTGGTGTGACGGGAAGGATGAGGGGCACTGCAGCGCGGAGAAATGCAGCGAAGGGTGAGCGACGCATCTGTGAGCGATAGGATGGGGCGAATGGAATCTGTCCGCCAACGATGACGTCAGAACTGAGGCCGCATGACCTTTCTCGAATCCCTCGGCTCGCCGGCCGATCTGCGTCGACTCGACGCGTCGGAATGCGACGTGCTGGCCAAAGAGATCCGCGACTACCTCATCACGACCGTGTCCGGCACGGGCGGACATCTGGGTCCCAACCTCGGCGTCGTCGAACTGACCATGGGCATCCACCGCACCTTCGACTCGCCACGCGACACCATCATCTTCGACGTCGGCCACCAGACGTATGTGCACAAGCTGCTCACCGGCCGCCGCGAGGAGTTCTCCACCCTCCGGCAGCGCGACGGGCTCTCCGGCTATCCGAGCCGGTCCGAGAGCGATCATGACGTCGTCGAGAACTCCCACGCCTCGGCCTCGCTGTCCTGGGCCGACGGCATCGCCAAGGCCCGCCAGCTGACAGGCGAGGACGACCGCCACGTCGTCGCCGTCATCGGCGACGGGGCTCTGACCGGGGGAATGGCCTGGGAAGCGCTCAACACCATCGCCGCCGACACCTCCACCCCGCCGCGGCGGCTGGTCATCATCGTCAACGACAACGGCCGCTCCTACGCCCCGACCGTCGGCGGATTCGCCGCCCACCTCGACGAACTGCGCACCACCTCGAGCTACGAGAGGCTCCTGAGCTGGGGCAAAGAGACACTCCGCCAATCCGGCCGACCCGGCCGCGCCGCCTACAGCGCCATCCACGGCGTCAAACGCGGACTCAAGGACATGGTCAGCCCACCCGAGACCGGAATGTTCGACGAACTCGGCATCAAATACCTGGGTCCCGTCGACGGACACGATCAGTCCTCGGTCGACAAGGCCCTCCAGCTGGCCAAGCAGTTCGACGGCGGTCCTGTCATCGTCCACATGATCACGCAGAAGGGCCACGGATTCGACCCGGCCGTCAACGATGACGCCGACCAATTCCACTCCGTCGGCGTCATCGACCCCGTGACGGGCAAGTCGACACCGTCGAAATCGACATCATGGACCTCCGTGTTCGGCACCGAGATCTGCGAACTCGCCGAAGAGCGCGAGGACATCGTCGCGATCACCGCGGCCATGCTCCTGCCCGTGGGACTGGCGAAATTCGCCGCGGAGTTCCCCGACCGCGTGTTCGACGTCGGCATCGCCGAACAGCATGCGGTCGCCTCCGCCGCGGGGCTGTCCTACGGCGGCCTCCACCCCGTCGTGTGCATCTACTCGACGTTCCTCTCCCGGGCCTTCGACCAAGTGCTCATGGACGTCGCTCTCCACCGTCAGGGCGTGACCTTCGTCCTCGACCGCGCCGGAATCACCGGCCCGGACGGAGCCAGCCACCACGGAATCTGGGACATCGCGATGCTGCGCGTCGTCCCCGGACTGCGCCTGGCCGCACCCCGCGATGCCGCCCGGCTGACCGAAGAGCTGCGCGAAGCCGTCACCGTCTCCAACGCCCCGACCGTGGTGAGATTTCCCCGCGGCAGCGTCGGGGCCGACATCCCGGCGCTGAGGCGGCTCGACGACGGCGTCGACATCCTCCGTGAGTGGCCGGCCGGGTCGAAGCCCCATGTGCTCATCGTCTCCGTCGGACCCTTCGCCACGTTGGCCGGGGACGTCGCCGACCGTCTGGGCGAGCAGGGGCTGAGAGCCACGATCGTCGATCCCAGATGGGTGCTGCCCGTGCCCGGATCCGTCGTCGACCTCGCCGCCGACCACAGCCTCGTGGCCGTCATCGAAGACGGAATCAAGATCGGCGGTGTGGGTTCGCAGATCCGCTCCGACCTGCGCGAAGCCGATTCGCGGATCGGGGTGATCGAACTCGGCGTGCCCGATGAGTTCCTGCCGCAGGGAACACGCGACGAGATCCTCGCCGAGGTGGGCCTCGACGTCGACACGATCGTGGCCGAAATTCTCAAGGCCCTGCCCGCCGAGGTGGCCGATCGAGCCGATCGGAGTTCCCGCCGCGCGGTGTGAGTCCATGCCCTCAGAGGCGACAGAGGACCGACGCTCGACCCGCGGGACTTGAGGGTGAGCTCAGGCCTGGGGGAGTCCGGCCAGGGTCTTCTTCAGCACTGGGGCGCTGAGCTCGATCTGCCAAGGCCTCGCCCCCGCCTCGGCGAGGTAAGCCTCGACATCGACGCTCGACTCCGCGGCCAGCGACTTCACGAGTGCCGGCTGGAGGAGAACATCGTGGGGGATCGTCAGCTCCTCGGAGAGCTGTGACATCGCGGACTTGAGAGCGGCCACCCGCTCCTTGAGTTCCGCCGGGTTGAACTCGCTGCGCTTCGACCGTCCGCGCTCGGACCGTCCCGGCAGCTCGTCGGCACCCAACCGGGAGGCCTTGCGGTAGGCACGGAAGAGTCGGGCCGCCTCGGCGCGGGAGAGCCTGCGCCACTGAGCCAGGATGTCGTCGCTGGACTTCACACCGGATTGAGCGAGGGCGACGAGCTCACGATCGCGCAGGATCTTCGTGGGAGCCAGATCGGCCTCACGCGCCATGGAATCCCGGGCCTGCCAGAGCTCGCGGACCCGGGCGATGTCGCGGCGGGACCTGATCTTCGACAGTCCATGCGTGCGTCGCCACGGCTCATCGAAATGCTTCGGCGTGAAATCGAGCAGGTGGGTGAACTCCTGCTGCGCAAACTCCCACCGGTCGGAGTCGAGAAGCTGCTGGTGGAGGATATCGCGGATCGGCAAGAGCACTTCGACGTCGAGGGCGGCATAGTTCAGCCACTCCTTCGGCAGCGGACGTGTCGACCAATCGGCGGCCGAATGCTCCTTCGCCAGCCGCACACCCAGGGTGCGTTCGGCGACCGCGGCCAGACCGAACTTCTCCCACCCGAGCAGTCTCGCCGCCAGTTCGGTGTCGAACAGAGCGGCCGGGCGCATCCCGCGCTCCTGCAGACACGGCAGGTCCTGCGTCACCGAATGGATGACCCACTCATCGGTTCCGAGGGCCGGGTTGAGGCCGCTGAGATCCCCGAGCGTCTCGGAATCGAAGAGGAATGTGCCTGCACCCTCACGGCGCAGCTGCACGAGGAAGGCGCGCTGACCGTATCTGATTCCGGAAGCACGTTCGGCATCGATGGCGATCGGACCCTGGGCGGCGGCCAGACCGGCGATCGAGGAGGAGAGGTCCTCTGGGGTGTCGACGACGTCGGGGATGCCGTTCGCGGGTGTTTCCAAAAGCGGTAGTTCAGATGTCATCGACGGCGCCCGGGCAGGGCTGTGACTCCTTCAGGAAGTGGTGGCAGTCCGGCGACTGTGCTGAGCAGATCGATCCAGGCTTCGAAGTGATTGCCGATCAGATCCGGCTCGTCAATCACGGGTGTCCACGAAGCGCGCAGCTCCAAGTCTATCGTGGCCGGGCGATCAGCCAGGGTGCCGAAGCTCTCGGACAGGACCCGAGTGGTCGTCCCACCGGCGGCGAGCACCTGGCAGTCGTTGGAGTCGAGGGCATCTTCGAGCCAGCTCCACGCGACGTGCCCGAGCATCGTCTCGTTGCCGAGCTCGTGTTCGAGCTCGGCACGGATGTAGGAGACCACCCGGAACGATCCTTCCCACTCCTCCGGGGCGGCGGGATCGTAGAGGACGACGATGCGGCCGGTCGCGAGTTCGTCGATGGTTTCGCCGCTGGCCCGCAGGAACGTCTCATCGGCGCTGACCTCGGCCCCGAGAGCATAGGAGTAGGGGGCCAGTCTGGCCGGAGCGGGGATCTCGGAAATCGACACGTTGTTCGTGCTGCGCGCCTGACGCAGCACCGACGTCACGGCGGAGAACTCCGCCGGAATGCGATTGAGAGGTGAGGTGTTGACCACAGTTGCCACGATAGATCAGCCATGCGGACAGGGGAATCATCCACGCCGAGGCGGCCCCGGACATTCCTGCGGCCCGTGTCCTCGGCCGCATGCTGAGACGGCAAGACGAGCCGTCTTGAAACCGCTGCCGAGTGGGCATGAGCGATCGAAGAATGGGAAGATGGCCCCATGACATCACCCCTGTTGGCTGCCCTGCGTTCGGAGCCGGTTCCGCACACTCCCGTCTGGTTCATGCGGCAGGCCGGCCGCTCCCTGCCCGAGTACCGCACGCTGCGCGAAGGCACGCAGATGCTCGATGCCTGCCGCGACCCCGAGATGGTCTCCGAGATCACTCTCCAACCGGTCCGCCGCCACGGCGTCGACGCGGCCATCTTCTTCTCCGATATCGTCGTCCCGCTCCAGGCCGCCGGTGTCGATGTGGAGATCGTTCCCGGCGTCGGTCCGGTCATCGCCTCCCCGGTGCGCTCCCGCGCCGATATCGACGCCCTGCCCGAACTCGACGCCGCCGATATCCCCGATATCGCCGAATCGATCCAGCGGGTGACGGCCGAACTCGGCGAGGCCACCCCGCTCATCGGCTTCGCCGGCGCTCCGTTCACCCTGGCTAGCTACCTCATCGAAGGCGGTCCGAGCAAGAACCATGAGAAGACGAAATCACTCATGGTCTCCGACCCCGAGGCGTTCTCGACACTGCTGAGCAAGCTTGCGCAGATGTCGGCGACGTTCATCGACGTGCAGCTGAACGCCGGCGCCGAGGCCTTCCAGCTCTTCGACTCCTGGGCCGGCTACCTCGCTCGGGAGGACTACGAGAACCACGTCCTCGAACACTCGACCGCGGTCTTCGACGCACTGTCCGGACACGATGTGCCCAGCATCCACTTCGGAGTGCAGACCGGTGAGCTGCTCGGCTCCATGGCACAGGCCGGATCGACGACCGTCGGCGTCGACTTCCGCGTCGACCTCGCCGATGCCGCCACTCGCGTCAACCCCGGTCAGGCGCTCCAGGGCAACTTGGACCCGGCCCTGCTCTTCGCCCCGTGGGAGGCACTGTCCGCCCGCGTCGAGGCGATCGTGCGCAAGGGGCTCGAACTCGACCGCGGATTCGTCTTCAACCTCGGCCACGGCGTCCTGCCCGACACCGACCCCGAGGTGCCCGGACGCGTCGTCGACCTCGTCCACCGCGTCTCGGCAGAGATCCTCGGCGGTCGCGGCTGATCCGATGAGTGAGATCACCGTCGTCGGGGGAGGGATCTCCGGCCTCGTCGCCGCCTACCGGCTCTCCGCCGACCACCGAGTCACCGTGCTGGAAGCCGGTGACCGCCTCGGCGGCTGTCTGAAAGCAACCACGCTTGATGGTGCCGTGCCGGTGGGCATCGACACCGGAGCCGAAGCGAGCCTCAACCGTCGTCCGGAGACCAAGGGCCTGGCCGCCGAACTCGGCCTCAACCCCGTGTTCCCCTCGACTCAGCACAGTTCGCAGGTGCTCAGCCGGGGAAGCCTGCACGCGATCCCCAAACGGACGATCATGGGGGTGCCCGCCGAGGCGTCCGAGGTCGAAGCCCTCATCGGCGCCGAGGCGGCCGCCCGCTTGGCGGCCGAACGGATCACCCCGCCGATCGAGGGTGATGACGTCTCGCTCGGGGACTTCCTGTCCGCGCGCCTCGGCGGCACCATCGTCGACGCACTCGTCGATCCTCTGCTCGGCGGGGTGTACGCGGGCCGCTGCCGGGACCTGTCCCTGGCCGAAACGGTGCCCGCACTGCTGCCCGCCGCCGTCGAGGGCACCTCGGTGCTCGACCTCGTCGCGCAGCTCCTCGCCGCCCGCGACGCCCAGACCGCGTCGGCAGGGAACCCGGAACCGGTGTTCATGAGCTTCGAAGGCGGAATCAACCGCCTCATCCCGGCCCTGCACGAGGCGATCGTGCTGGGCGGCGGGACGGTCCGCCTCGGCGCCGGTGTCACCGGGATCGACCGCGACGGTGAGAGGTGGATCGACCGCGACGGTGAGAGGTGGATCGTCCGCGGTGAGGGGGGCGACATCGAATCCGATGGGCTCATCCTCGCCACGCCCGCGTATGTGACCGCCGGGCTGCTGAGGCCTGTGGCCCCGGAATCGGCGGGTCGCCTCGGCGAGATTCCCTACGCCTCCACCGCCTTGGTCGCCGCTCTCGTCGACCTCGGGGGAGTCGAGCTGGAGGGGTCAGGGTTCCTCGTGCCCGCGACCGAGGGCACATTCATCAAGGCCTCGACATTCGTGTCGAACAAGTGGCCGTGGACGGCTGACCGCATCCCCGCGGGGACGGCCCTGGTGCGGATGAGCATCGGACGCTTCGGCGACGGGCCCGATGTGTGGAGCAGTCTGACCGATGAGGAGATCATCGGACGAGCCTTCGCCGATTGGCAGTCGATCACCTCCCGCCCGGAGTCGCAGCTGGTCGGCTCGGAAGTCCAGCGCTGGGACTCCGCACTGCCGCAGTACCTGCCCGGCCATGCCGGACGCATCGCCGCCATCGACTCGGAGATCGCGGGCCTGCCCGGCCTCGAACTCGCCGGATCCGCCTATGGGGGAGTCGGCATTCCCACCTGCATCGCTCGCGCGGACGCAGCTGCCCAGAGACTGAACCGACCCGCCGATGACGACCGTGACACGTCAGAATGAAGAGAAGACAGAAGGAGCAGATATGAGCGAATACACTCAGCCCACCGACGCCCAGATCGAAGAAGCGAACGAGCAGACGCGGTATATCGCCTACTCCGTCTTCGCCTCAGCCGGAGAGCTCGGCGATGCCGACCGCAGGGAACTCGCCGATGAGCTGCATGCGGCTCTGGCGCCCTTGGCCGAACGCGGCCTCATCGTGCGCGGAATCTATGACGTCTCCGCTCTGCGCGCCGATGCCGATGTCATGTTCTGGTACCACGCCCCCGAGATCGAGGTCGTTCAGGCCGCGTACTCGGCGATCCGCCGCAGCCTCATCGGCGGAGTGCTCGAACCCGTCTGGTCCGTCGTCGGAATCCACCGCCCGGCCGAGTTCAACAAGGCGCACCTGCCGGCTCTGCTGACCGATCCGGAACCCGGCGATTACATCTGCGTGTACCCGTTCGTGCGGTCCTACGACTGGTACCTCCTCGACCCCGCCGAACGGGCGACGATGTTGCGCGACCACGGCATGGCCGCCGCCGGGTACAAGGACATCAAAGCGAACACGATCGCGTCCTTCGCACTCGGCGACTACGAATGGCTGTTGGCCTTCGAGGCCGCCGAACTGCATCGCATCGTCGACCTCATGCGCGACCTGCGCAACACCGAGGCACGCCTGCACGTGCGCGAAGAGGTTCCGTTCTACACCGGACCGCGTCGCGAACTCGTCGACATCATCTCCGACTGGCGCTGACCGAGCGTCGTTCGCCCCGCCGGGTCCGAGAACGGGCCCGAGGCCGGCAGAACCTGTGGCAGAGAAAGGGCCGCCGCACCGATCCGGTGCGGCGGCCCTTCGCGTGGTCGGGGAGTGACCGGCGGCTATCTGCTGCCCTTCTTGACCACATAGGAGTGGCCGCTGGCGTCGGTGCGCATCTCCAGGCCCATGGCATCGAGCTGCTGATGCCGCAGAGTCTCGTCCTCGTAATAGCCGCCCGGACGAGTGTTGTCGACCTGGGCCGGGCCGACGATCTTGCGGAAGAAGTTGTTGAGCCAGCCCACCCCACGCTGAGACCCCGGATACTCATCGCCCTTCCGCGCCGAACGTGCAGGCTTCCGGTCCTGCTTGCGTTCGGAACCATCGGCGGAAGGCTGCGAGGAGGACGACATAGAGGGGATCCTATCGACGTGGTGCCGCATGGGCTCGGACGGTCAGACTTCACCAACAGTGTACACTAATCATTAGTGCACTAAGTAATTCCTGAGGAGGGTGCACGCCCTGATTGCCGAGGCGGAGGATCGACGACGCACGATGCTGGAATCTCAACGTTCGACAGAGCAGCTGGACAATCCGCTGGCGCTCGAGAGCCAGATCTGCTTCGCACTGGCGGTGGCCTCCCGCGGGGTGATCGGTGCCTATCGGACCGTGCTCGAACCGCTCGGCCTGACCCATCCGCAGTATCTGGTCATGCTCGCGCTGTGGCAGCACGAGAGGCTGCCTGTGCGTGAGATCGCCCGGCTGCTGCGTCTCGAACCCGCCACAGTGTCCCCGCTGGTCAAACGCCTCGACGCGCTGGACTATGTGACGAAGACGCGCAGCGGCAGCGACGAGCGGATCGTCGAGGTCACGCTCACCGACACCGGCCGTGAGCTGCGCAAGACCGCCGAGGCGATCCCCGGGACGATGATGGCCAAGCTCGGCATGGACGTCGACGGAGTGCGCGAACTGCACGCGGTGATGCAGAAGATCATCGCCTCCGTCGACGCCGCCGCCGAGGCCGACGACTGAACGATCAGCCGGCCGGGCGCTCCATCGGGGTGTGCTCGATCCCGTCCTCGTCGAAGCGGGGACCATTCGGGACGAAGCCGAAGGACGAGTACAGCCGGCCGAGGTGGGACTGCGCATTGAGCGTCAGCGGTGTGGCCGACCAGGCGTCGACGATGTCGCCGAGCAGTCGCCGGCTCCAACCCTGACCGCGGGCGTCGGGGTGGGTCGCCACACGACTGATGCTGCGCGCTCCGGGGCGGGCGGCCGGTCCGTCGGGAATGTCAGCCGGGAGCAGCCTGGCGTAGGCCCATGGTGAGAGATCGCGTCCGTGCTCGGCACCATGAGTGTCCGACATCACCGCCTCCGGACGCGGGTAGAAGAAGTGCAGCGTCTCCGGCAGGGTATCGACTCCATCGGCGTCGAGGAAGACGCATTCCTGTTCGACGACGAAGGCGAGGGAGCGCAGCTGGAGGATTCCGTAGAGCTCTGCCGGCAGGAGCTGGTCGAAGGTCTTCACGACCGGTTCGGTCGCCTCGCTGATGCGAGGTTCAGCTGTCACCTCAGCTGTCCGCAGCGTCGGTGTTGAGCTTCAGAGAGATCGAGTTGATGCAGTAGCGCTGGTCGGTCGGAGTGCCATAGCCCTCGCCCGAGAAGACATGGCCCATGTGCGAATCGCAGTTCGCGCAGCGGACCTCGACCCGTTCCATACCCAGCGAGTTGTCGCGGATGTAGCGGACCCGGTCTTCGGCCAGAGGCGCGTAGAACGACGGCCAGCCGCAGTGTGAGGCGAACTTCGTCTCCGACGGGAACAGGTCGGCTCCGCAGGCCCGACACTGGTACATCCCCGAAGTCGTCTCATCGTTGTACTCACCGGTGAATGGGCGTTCGGTCCCGCCCTGGCGCAGCACTGCGAACTCCTCGGGCGTGAGCACGTCCTGCCAGCGGATCTCCTCGGCCGCTGCCCCCTTGTTCGTCGACGTTCCAGCGTTGATATCGGATGACTGAGTCATCGTGACCTCCGGTCTCTGTCCTTCACGGTGATTGCGGTGCGGGGGAGATGGTCTCCGCCCTTGGTGAGTGCGACTGCGAGCGGCACTCGCCCATTCCGCACAACAGCGTTTGGTGCCTGATCATTCCGTAGGCAACAATGAACACAGGAGGTTTTCATGGTCCGCGACACGAAGTTCCCCGCCCGCCTGCTCGCCGCCGGTATCGGCGTCGGCGCCGGACTCGGTGCCCTGATCTCTGTGGCGTCGTCGGGCTTGGCCGCCTACTTCGCCCGGAAGATCATCGTTCCGGAGAATGCGCCCGAAGAACTCGACATCCTGCACATCGACGGTTTTCCGCCGAATATGCGCATCCACCTGCCCGCCGATGAGGAGACCACGGTGCCCGGCACCTATGGGCTCTACTTCAATCAGGGGTCGGGGCACGCGGTGATCGGCGACATCGTCGAATACGATCCGCGCTCACGCACCGTCTCCCGGGAGATCCTGTCCGTCACCCGCGGTGATATCCGCCGGGCCTGGCGGGGACGCTGGACCGGCGTCGTCTATCCCGATCCGATCGCGGCCGGCGTGAACTTCGAGGACATCGAGATCCGCTCCGATGCCGGGAGCCTGCCCGCATGGCTGCTGCCGACCGATCATCCCGAGCCTCAGGACACCTGGGCGATCCTCATCCACGGTCGTGCGAGCACCCGCGCCGAAGGTCTGCGTGCCGCCCCCGTGCTCAACACCCTCGGTGTGCCCGCGATCGCCATGTCCTATCGCAACGACGCCGAGGTGCGGGTGGAGACCACATCACGCTACGGACTCGGCGACACCGAATGGATCGACGTCGACGCGGCCATCGACTTCGCCGTCTCACACGGGGCGAAGAACATCGTGCTCTTCGGTTGGTCGATGGGCGGGGCCATCGCCCTGCAGGCGGCCTCCCGCGGACGCAATCGCAGATTCGTGACCTCACTGGTCCTCGACGGACCGGTCGTCGACTGGGTGAATGTGCTCGACGGGCAGGCGAAGAAGAACCTGCTGCCGACGCCGATCGCCAAACTCACGCTCGAGATGATCACGCAGCCGTGGGCACGTCCGATCACCGGCCTGGAGACCCCGCTCGACCTCGATCGCATGGACTGGGTGACCCGTGCCGCCGAACTCGACGTGCCCGTGCTGCTCATCCACTCCGACGACGACGAATTCGTCCCCTCCGGACCGTCTCACGCTCTGGCCGGGGTCAGGCGGGACCTGGTGACGATGCCCTCATACAGCAAGGCCCATCACACGAAGGAATGGAACATCGACCCGGTGCGCTGGGAAGACGATGTCGCGAACTTCCTCGAGGCGAAGATCCTGCCCAAGGACTGAAACCCCGCCCTCACGGTTCGAGCGTGAGCGTGTCCTCAGCCGCCGCGGCCACCGCCTGCTTCGAATACGGCCAAGGGCGATTGACATTGGCCGCCCAATCATTCGTCTGATCGTCGTAATGCGGGTGGAAGGCATGCCCGGATGCTCCCGTGAGGTTGATCCAGTTCGACGCGTCGAAGTTCGACAGATCGACCGTCTGCCGCATCGACGGCACCCAGTTCGTCTCATATCCGACCGAGGCGTCCCAGCCGGTGGCATGGACGACTCCCGAGCCGCCCGAGACCTCGTAGGGGCCGCGGTTGAACAGCTTCTCCACCGGCGTGATCCCGGATTCGCCGAGACTCGCGTTGCGGATCGTCAGTCGGTGCAGGATTCCCCACCGCCAGGTCACGGGCTCCGGTCCCAGCAGGTCCTCCGTCTCCGCCCACGCCGTCTTCATAGCCTTGCGCAGAGCCTCGTCCCGACCTTCGACGCCGTGGCTCGACCACCACCTCGAATCCGGGTCCTCGAGGAGGTCCGCGAGCACGAGGTACCACCGCGATCCGCCGCCGGGGGACACCCCATCGGGCAGCTTCGAACTGATCGTCTGTTCGAGCAGCGTCTTCGTGAGCACGTTGAAGTAGGCGGCTCCGGCACTGCTGGCGGCATCAAAGCCGTTCCACGCCTTGAGCAGCTTCTTGGCTTCGAGGATGTCCTCATCACCGTGGGAGTGGATCTTGACGGCTTCGGGCACGAGTTTCGCGGCAAACGGATTCTGGTCGTCGTTCTGGATCTCCGCCATGTCCGTCGGCCGCAGCTTCCGGCCCTCGGCGACGGCATCCTTGATGCGTTTCGTGATGCGGCGGGCACGATCTCCGTAGTCGAAGTCCTCACCCAGCTGCACGGTCTCGCCGGGGGAGGCGACCGGGTTGTTCGCGGTGACGATCCACCCGCGCTCCGGGTTGTACAGGCTCGGCAGGTCGTCGAAGTCGACCCAGCCCTGCCAGTCCTCGTCGGACTTCCAGCCGCGACGGGGCACGGTGCCGTCGGCCTGTCCTCGACGCGGGATCATCCCGGGGGCCTGATAGCCGATATTGCCGGCGACATCGGCGTAGACGAGGTTCTGGGAGGGCACGTCGAACAGGGACGCCGCATGCCGGAACTCCTGCCAGTTCGTGGCCTTGTTGATGGCGAACACCGCCGAGGCGGTCGTGCCCGGGCGCAGAGCCGTCCAATCGAGGGCGAGACCGTAGTGCTCCTCGGCCGGTCCCGATTTCGGATCCTGCGAATCCGCCCCGGTCGTCGCATCGAGGACCTTGCGGTAGGTGCCCTCGAGCTTCGATACGAGAGGGCCGTTGCGGGTGGAGCGGATGGTGATCTCGCGCGGGTCCTCGCCCGCGACCTCGATCGTCTCCTTGCGGACCTGCAGCGGTTCGTCACCGTCGTCGTGGATGACCTTCCCGTCGCGGATCTTCTCCACCACGAGGTCGGTGACATCGGCGCCGAGATTCGTCAGTCCCCAGGCGATCGACTGGTTGTGGCCGATGACGACGCCGGGCAGTCCGGAGAAGGAGAACCCGGTGACATCGAAGGGGCACTCGTCGGTGACCTTCTTGCATCGCAGGCCCACCTGGTACCAGACCGAGGGCATCGCCGGGGCGAGGTGCGGGTCGTTCGACAGCAGCGGACGACCGGTGCTCGTGTGCTCCCCGGAGATCACCCACGAGTTCGACCCGATATCGTCGCTGTTCTGTCCCAGCATCGGCGGCAGCGAATCGAGCGTGTTCCGCAGTTCGAGGAGATCATCGGTGGGGACGGCAGCCTCGGTGTCGGTGCTCCCCGTTCGGGGTGCCTCGGTGACGGTGCCTCCGGCCCGTGCCTCATCGTCCTCCCGTGCACGGTCGTCGACATGGGACTCGTCGTCGGCGTCATCGCCGCTGCGGTTCTTCGGGGCCTTCTGGCCGGCCTTGCCGCCGAGGATCGTCGGACGGGTGTCGTACGGATAGTCCGGATAGAGATCGGCCATCTGCTCGTCGGTCAGCTCAGAGCCGAGAATCGACCGGTCGATCTCGTCTTCGAGATTCGATCGCAGGTCCCAGGCCATGGCCTTGAGCCAGGCGACACTGTCGACCGGGGTCCATTCCTCGACCTCGGTGCTGCCGGACTCGATTCCGAGGACGGCGTATTCGAGGGACAGCTCTGTGGGGGACTTGTCCTTGAGATAGGCGTTGACTCCGTCTGCATAGGCCTCGTAGTAGCCCAGGCTCGTCTTATCGAGCTTCCTCACCTCCTGCTCGGCGACCTTCCGCCAGCCGAGAGTGCGGATGAAGGTGTCGGTGCTCAGCTGGGATCTGCCGAAGAGCTCGGAGAGCCGTCCCGAGGTGACATGCCGGCGGAAATCCATCTCCCAGAACCTGTCCTGAGCGTGGACGAATCCTTGGGCCAGGAACAGGTCGTGCGCGGTTTCGGCCTCGATGGTCGGCACACCCGATTCGTCACGGTGGACGGTGACCGGTGCGTCGAGCCCCGGCAGCGAGATCTCACCATCGGTGGTCGGGAAGGACCGACGGACGAGGAACAGTCCGACGAGGGCGAGGATGAGGGCGAGAACGAGAACTCCGGCGATGACGCGCAGCAGCACACGCGCGCTGACCGACAGGGTGGAACCGCTGGATGGGCGGAGCACCTTGAGCAATGCGCTCGATTCTGTCTCATTCTGCGCATCGGGTGCCGCCATGAGTCTCCTTCGGCCGTCCTGAATGTTTCGGTCTCAGCAAGTATAGGTGTCAGGTGGCTTGGGTCTGTGGACGAAGGTCACGAGAACGACGGAGATCATCATGAGCAGGAACCAGGCCACCAGCTTCGTCAGCGGCACCAGGTGCCAGCCGTCGTCCTGACTCGGGTACAGCCAGGCACCGGCCGCGGTCCCGATGTTCTCGGCCACCCAGATGAAGAAGGCGACGAGGACGAAGGCCAGCAGCACCGGCATGGTCAGTGTTCTGCGGTGGACGTGGAAGTACATGCGGCAGCGGAAGAAGACGATGACGGTGGCCAAGACGAGGAGCAGTCGGAGGTCGAGGATGAAATGGTGGGTGAAGAAGTTGACGTAGATGGCGGCGGCGATGATCACGGTCAGCCGCCTCGGCGGGTAATGGCAGAAGCGCAAGTCGAAGAGACGGTACACGCGGGCGATATAGGAGCCGACTGCTGCGTACATGAACCCGGTGAACAGGGGCACGGCACCGATGTGCAGGACCCCGCCGGGGGCGTAGTTCCATGAGCCCACGGCGGTTTTGAAGACCTCCATGCCGGTGCCGACGACGTGGAAGACGATGATGACGATGAGCTCGCGACCGGTCTCGAGCCGAGCGACGAGCATCCCGATCTGAACCAGCACGGCGAGGATGACGAGGAAGTCGTTGGCGGCGATGGCCGCGTCATCGGGATAGAACAGTGAAGTGGCGATGATGGCGGCGAGCATGAGGGCGCCGAAGAGGCAGGCCCACGCCTGTTTGACTCCGAAGGCGAGGAACTCCCGAATGCCGGCGGGAACCCGGGGGAGCAGCCTGTCGGCAAAGGCGTCGAGGACCGCCTCGAGTGTGGTGAGTTCGCCGCGATCAGCCATCTGCTGAAGTACCCACTTCCGAAAATCTGAGAATGACCTTACGATATTCCTGCGGTCACACTGGGTGCCCGTAATCCGGCCCCCATCCAGTGAGAAGAACGCTCACTTGGTCATGGACGACCTCAAGGACCTCACCTGATGAAACCGCTGCCATTCCTCGCCTCGGCACTCACCGGAATTCTCCTCACTGCGACCCTATCGGGACCGGCGCTCGCGGCCGCACCGGACACACTCACGAACACGAACGGTGCCTCTGCGGCGAACGTGCCGACAACGGCACCCGGCCTCGGCGACTCAGAATCCGGGGAGGGCGACAGCGGGTCCTCGCGCACCGACGAGGACTCGGCCCAGGACGCCGCCGCCGGCGCAGACACCGAAGGCGCTCCTGCGGAGACGACCGTCGACGCCCAGACCGATGAGGTCACAGCGTTGCCGCTGGATTCCTCGGACGTGACAATCGTCGGCGCCACCTGGGAAGGCGACGATCCCGAGCTGGAGATCCGCACCCGCGATGGGAACGGCTGGTCGGCGTGGGAGACCCTGCCCACGGACGACGAAGGCGGACCTGACCTCTCTTCCGCAGAAGCAGCGCAGATCCCTGCTGCCTCACACCAGTCGCAGTCCGTGGCTGTGCCGGTGCTCGACTCCGATGCCGTCGAAGTCCGCGCCGCCGACCCACAGGCCGCTACCGATGATCTGCGGATCACCCGGGTGTCCACTGCGGTCACCAAGGCTGATGCACAGGTCGCGAAGTCCGCCGGCGGCCTGACCACACAGGCAGCCACGGGATCGGGCGTCGACGCGCAGATCTCGGCCGCGGACCTGCGCGCGAAGATCGTCACGCGCAAACAGTGGGGTGCCGATGAGAAGCTCGTCCGCTGTGCCACGGACACGACGCCATCGGCCACAGGCGTGTTCATCCATCACACAGCGGGTTCGAACTCGTACTCGAAGGCACAGGCACCGGCAATCATCCGCGGCTACCTCACCTATCACACTCAGAACCGCGGATGGTGCGACCTCGGGTACAACTTCCTCGTCGACAGATACGGCACCATGTATGAAGGTCGTGCCGGCAGCCTCGACAAGGCAGTGACCGGAGCTCACGCGTCCGGGTTCAATTCCTGGACCATCGGTATCAGCGTGCTCGGCACCTACTCCTCGGCGGCCCCGAGCGCGGCAGCACAGACCTCGGTCAAACGCCTCGTCGCGTGGAAAGCCGGACAGTACGGCTTCAACCCGACCGGGAAGATGACTCTGACTTCAGGCGGGGGTGGGACGAGCAAGTACGCCCTGGGCAAGAAGGTCAGCCTCAACGTCGTCGCCGGACACCGGGACACCAGCTACACCGAATGCCCGGGACTCGCGTTCTACAACAAGCTCGGCAGCATTCGCACAGGAGCCAAGTCACTGGTGCCGGAGCTGACCCCGCCGCCGACCACAAGTCCGGCCCCGAAGCCCGCGCCCAAACCCGCGCCGAAACCGAAGTCGTATCCGACGAAGGGCGCAATCGGTTCGTACTATCAGAAGAACGCGGCGAAGACCGGCAAACCGGTCGGCTCGGAGAAGAAGCTGACGAACCCGAACGGTGCTTACCAGTCCTTCGCCAAGGGCACCGTGTATTGGTCGAAATCAACCGGTGCTCACTTCCTCACCAAGGGCCAGATCCGTGTCGCCTACAAACGAGTGAAGTATGAGAAGGGCGTCCTCGGGTTCCCCAGCAGCGATAAGCAGACCTTCAAGCACCGGAAGAGCGCTCGATACCAGAGATTCCACTCCGGAATGATCACCTGGTCACCGCAGACCGGCAGCGATGTCATCTACGGCGGCTTCCTCACGAAGTGGAAGAAGATGGGCTATGAACGCAGCACGCTCGGACTGCCCACCGCTGACCGGACAGTGAAGAACGGCGTCAAACGCCAGAACTTCGAACGCGGCTATATGACGTACACGAAGAAGACCGGAATCAGGGTCCATATCCGCAGATAGCGCTGTCCTCCACTGAGGAGGTGGGTCGCCGACGCGGACGGGACATAGACTGCCGTCATGCACATCCTCCTCTTCGGCGCCTCCGGCCACGTCGGAACCGGACTCGCCCAGCTGCTCGGTCCGCACCACACAGTCACCGGGATCGTCCGCCGCCCTCCGGATACGAAGACGGCCTACACACCTGTGACCGTGCCGGACTGGGTGGACGAACCGGAGGCGGTCACCGCGGCGCTCGCCACCGCCGGCCTGCCGCCGGTCGATGCCGTCATCGCCGCCATCGGCGGGTGGTACATCGACGAACCGGTGCTCGACCGAGGTCTGGCGAAGTTCGATGCGGACTATGACTCCTACCTGCGCGGGCACTTCACCGCCTGTGCGCTCTCGCAGTCCCTGGCGTCGGGCCGGAAGAGCGGAGACCAGGGTTTCGTCCACCTGGCCCTCAACGGCGTCGCCAGCGTCGAGGCTCTCGCCGGGTCCGGGGCGATCAGCGTCTTCGGTGCCGCGCAGAAGATGCTCATCGAGGTCGCCGCGGCGGAATCGACGGGCGTGGCCTTCCGCGAACTGCGGATCATGGCCCCCATCGGCGGCGATGATCGCAATGACCTGGCCGGGGGAGTCGACACCGTCCCCCTCGCCGAGGTGGCCGATGCCCTCACCGCGATCCTCGACTCACCCGATCGCTTCGACGTGAGCACGGAGATCCGCGCGAACGAGGGAACCTCGGCCGGCTGAGCGTCCGGCTCAGGCGCGATCATAGCGGAGGAAGACCTGGCCGTCCTCCGCGCGGACATCGATGAGGTGCAGGTCGATCTCGGCCTCGAGCCCGGAGAAATGGCTGCCGGGAGTGCGGAGATAGCGCGGACTCACGCTCAGATGCAGTTCCGCGCCCGGATAGTGCTCGAGCAGCCGGAAAGCGAGATTCGGGCCCGATTCGCACAGCAGCACCGCCTCGTCGGTCGGTGCCGCCTCGTCGGTCGGTGCCGATTCGGGGGACGGTGCCGTGCTCAGGGAGGCGGCCACCTCGGTGATGGTGTCCGGACTGAAATGCTGAGCATGATAGTCGAGACCGCGGGCATCGAGCTCGGCCTGCAGGGACGTCGGATCGGACTCGGTGAGCACATACACGGGTGTGTGCTCCAGGGTTTTGCCGGCGGCGTTGATGACAGGCAGCTGCGGATTGAGCGCGGTGCGCCGGTCGATGATGATCGCGTTCGCGCTGCGGCGCAGGGCGAGGAAGCGCCGGAAGTCAGCGTCCGTGGACACCCCGGTCGACCAGCCGTCCTCGGCGAACGAGCCGTTGATCGACTGGACGAGGGAGATGATGAGACGGCGCACGGGATCCTGCTCTCCTGCTTCTTCGGCTCGGCTATTTCTTCAGCTCGGGTGCCGGCCCCATGGCGATGCGCGGATGGGCCTCGGGATCGAGGGTGCGCATGATCCACTTGAGGTCCGCCTCGTCGAGGGTCACGCAGCCGTTCGTGCCCGAATCGTGGTCGAGGTGCAGCCAGATTCCGCCGCCCTTGTCCCAGCCCATCGGTCGCGTCTTGTCCGTCGGCGGGGTGCCGGGCTTGCGGTTGTAGTCGATGGCGATGATGTAGTCGAAGACCGACGCATAGTCCGCCCCATAGGCCACCGTCGCCGAGGAGGGCAGCCGATCGTCCTGGGTGTAGGGGAGGTCGGTGCCCGGGTCGGCTTTGAACCCGCCCGCGTCGCTGAGCGAGAACACACCGATCGGAGTGGTCTTGTCGCCCTCATGGCGGTCCTTCAGCCACCCCTTCGAGCCGTTGTGGGTGTCGAAGGTCTTGAGCTTCTTCCACTTCTTGTCAGTGAACTCATAGAAGCTCAGGCTCGACTTCTCCGAATCGGCCGTCGGCGAGGTCGCGACGAGGACCTGCGAGGTCTCTGCCGGGATCTGGTCGGTGTACTCCTTCGCCAGACCCGGGACAGGAACGGGATTCACCGGGCCGGTCGCCTCGGCGCCGGACGCGTCGGATGCGGGCGATGCGGGCCCGGTTCCGCTGGGAGAATCCTGGGCCGGGGCCGCGAAATCACCGACGTTCGTCTGCTGCGCGGGCGCGGCGAATCCTGGGGATCCGACGGTCGCGGACTCGTCCGTGCCGTCGTCGGAATCGGCGCCGCAGGCGGTCACGAGCAGAGCGCAGGCGAGCAGCGCGGGAACTCCCGCGCGCCTGAGGACTCCATCGGACATACGGCCATCCTCTCATGAGGGATGGGAACTCGCCGGCAGCGACTATGCGAAAATGACCTCATGAGCATTCCACCTGTGCCGAACCATCCTCCGCGCCCCGGGCGTCGGAAGCCGGCCGAGGAATCTCCCGAGTCGATCACAACCCAGTTGTTCATCGGCGAGGATGATTCCGCGGCCGATGGCTCCACCCAAGCGCTGACCCCCGCAGAGCTTCAGAGGCTGCGGTCGATGGTCGAATCCGACGGCACCGATGCCACCGAGGTTCTCAGCCTCGAAGAGCTGCGCGGGCTCGCCGCCGCCGAAGGATATGAGACCGGCGGACTGCCGGCCGCGCCGCGCAAAGTGAACTCCGACGACATCGCCGCTGCTGAGGCGCCCTCGGCTCCGAAGCAGTGGAACCCGCAGCCCGCACCCCACCCCCATCAGGGACAGTGGGGCGGCGAATTCGGTGCCGCAGGTCAGGCCCCGGCACCGCAACCGCAGTCCACCGGGCCGGTGCAGTTGCCGGGGGTGCCCGATCACGCTCAGCCCGGCACCAGTCGTCCCGGTGGCCCCGGTTACGGGCAGGCCGGCCACGCTCCCGCGTACGCCGCCCCCGCAGGCTATGCCGCCGGCTATGGGCCGGGCGGACCTGCCGGTTCCGGGGGACCTGGTGGGCCCGGCGGGCCGGGTGGGCCTGGCGGGCCCGGCGGTCCGGGGAATCCGGGCGGCCCGCACGATCCCTATGGTCGGCGCGGAGACACGAAGAAGGTCCCCGCGTGGCTCTGGGTGCTTGCGGCCATCGCGCTCATCCTCGCCCTCGGCATCGTCGGCTATATCGTCTGGGACTCCACTCAGGGGGAGGACACCACCACGGTCGGGCCCACGGACGAACCCTCGATCGGTCAGACCGATGATCCCGAGCCGTCCGATTCCGGCAGTTCGACGGCTCCCGTCGCCGAGGAGAGCTTCGCCTCTCCGTCGGGCAACATCGCCTGCACCATCGACTCCGAACGGGCTCGCTGCGTGATCAAGGACTACGAGTTCTCACCACCGGAGAAGCCCGACGACTGCCGACTCGACGACTGGGGCTCCATCGTCGTGGCGAACAGGGACGGCGCGGGATTCTCCTGCCTCGACGCTCCCGAGAGCAACGGCCCGGCACGCGTCCTCGGCTACGGGGACTCGATCTCCGCTGAGGGAATGACCTGCACCTCCAGCAGGGAGGGCATGACCTGCAAGTCCGACGACACCGGAGTCGGCTTCAACGTCCGCCGCGCCTCGGTCGACTTCCTCAAATAGGGCGGCCTCAGACAGGGCGGCGGAGGATCGGGCGGTGTCGCCTCGGCGTTCTCAGGATGTGGACCGGATTCGGACGCAACGAGGGAGGGGGACTACGGTGGCCGTGTGGCTCACAGGATCCTCCTCCTTCCTTGCCGCGACGAGTCCTGAACGGACAGCACGCTCGTCGCGGAGTCCTCGTATGCTGGTCAAGCGCTGAGAAACTTAAGTTAGAGGAACAATGAAACTGCAGAAGCCAACTCCGATGCCGTTCGGCAAGTACAAGTCGTTCCAGGACCGCATCGCGCTGGATATGCGCGATCGCACCTGGCCGGATCAGATCATCAGCAAGGCGCCTCGCTGGCTGAGCACCGACCTGCGCGACGGCAATCAGGCGCTCATCGACCCGATGACGCCCGACCGCAAACGCAAGATGTTCGATCTGCTCGTGCGGCTCGGGTTCAAGGAGATCGAGGTCGGATTCCCCGCGGCCAGCCAGGTCGACTTCGACTTCGTCCGCGAGATCATCGAACAGGATGCGATCCCCGATGACGTCCGCATCTCCGTGCTCACGCAGGCTCGAGAGGACCTCATCGAACGCACCGTCGAATCCCTCGTCGGCGCGAAGATGCCCACCGTGCACCTCTACAATGCGACGGCTCCGGTCTTCCGCAAGGTCGTCTTCGGCTTCGACGGTGACGGCTTCGATCAGACCCGCGATATCGCGCTGCAGGGCACTCAGGCCGTGATGAAGCACGCCGAGACGCTGCTGTCCGATGCGGACTTCGGCTACCAGTACTCGCCGGAGATCTTCGTCGACACCGAACCCGAGTTCGCCCTCGACATCGTCGGCAGCGTCCTCGACATGTGGCAGCCCGCCGACGGTCGCGAAACCGTCGTCAACCTGCCTGCCACCGTCGAACGAGGAACCCCGAACACGTATGCGGACCAGATCGAATGGTTCTGCCGCAATATGCCCTACCGCGACGAGGTGGCCGTGTCCCTCCACCCGCACAACGACCGGGGCACCGGCGTGGCCGCGGCGGAGATGGGGATGATGGCCGGCGCCGACCGGATCGAAGGCTGCCTGTTCGGCAACGGTGAGCGCACCGGAAACCTCGACCTCGTCACCGTCGCCCTCAACCTGTACACCCAGGGCATCGATCCGGAGCTCGACTTCTCCGACATCGACGAAGTCATCCACACCGTCACCGAATGCAACCAGATCGGCGTCCACGAACGCCACCCCTACGGCGGCGACCTCGTCTTCACCTCGTTCTCGGGCTCGCACCAGGACGCGATCAACAAGGCCTTCGCCGATCGAGAGAAGAAAGCGAACGCTCAGGGCACCCCGGTCGACCTCATGGAATGGGACATGCCCTACCTGCCGGTCGACCCGAAGGACCTGGGCCGGTCCTACGAGGCGATCATCCGTGTGAACTCGCAGTCCGGCAAGGGCGGAGTGACCTACCTGCTCAAGAGCGAGCACGGACTCGACCTGCCGCGTCGCATGCAGGTCGAATTCTCCCGCGCCGTGCAGCAGCACACCGAGGCCGGCGGTGAGGTCACCGCCGAAGAGATCCGCCGCATCTTCAACTACGAATACCTGCCCGCCGACGACCCCGAGAAGGCGTGGGGCCGCTTCCAGATCGTCGGTCTGCGCACCGAGTCGGGCAACGTCGACGCTGCCGGCTCGTCGGCCGAGCGCATCGAGGTCGACCTCATCGTCGATGGCCAGGAACGCACCTACGAAGGACGCGGCAACGGACCGATCGACGCGCTCGTGAAGATCCTCATCGACCAGTTCGACGTCGACGTCCGTCTCCAGGACTACTCCGAGCACGCCATCGGCTCCGGCGCCGACACCAACGCCGCTGCCTATGTCGAACTCGCCGTCGAAGACCGCGTCGTGTGGGGCGCGGGACTGCACCCGAACATCACGAAGGCCTCGCTCAAGGCCGTCGTCTCGGCCGTCAACCGCGCCGCCCGTGACCGTGACCGGGACCGCCAAGCCTGAGCACCATCGCCTCGGCGGCCGATCTCACAGCAGTCGCCTAAGCGCGGCGGGATGATTCCCCGCCGCGCTTGAGCGATAATGGGCGAGTGCACAACTATCGTGATGAAGGCATCGTGCTCGGCGGGCACAAGCTCGGCGAAGCCGACCGCATCGTCACCGTGCTCACTCGCAGCCACGGCCTCATCCGCGCGGTCGCGAAGGGGGTGCGACGGACGAAATCACGGTTCGGCTCCCGCCTCGAACCCTTTATGCTCGTCGATCTGCAATGCCATGTCGGCCGCAGCCTCGACATCGTCACCCAGGTCGAACTCATCGAACCCTTCGCCCGCGGAATCGCCACAGACTTCGATGTCTATTCGGCCGCCTCGGTGATGGCCGAGACGGCACGCAGCATCACCGAAGCCGAACCCCAGTCGCGCACGCATTTCCTCCTCCTCGTGTCCGCGATCCGCTCGCTGTGCAATCGCGAACACCCGCCGAGGCTGTCGCTGGATGCGTACCTGCTGCGCGCGATGTCCGTGGCCGGGTGGGCACCGAGCCTGCTCGACTGCGCCCAGTGCGGGAGCCCCGGACCTCACCGGGCGTTCTCCGCAGCACTGGGCGGGGCCGTGTGCACGAACTGTCGTCCCTCGGGGGCGGCGCTGCCCGACACCGATGCGCTCGAACATATGGCCGCGCTTCTGTCCGGTGACTGGGGGCGGGCCGAGGACTCAGACCTGCACGATCAGATCGACGGGTCGAAGCTGGTCTCGGACTGGGTGTCGTGGCACCTCGAGCGCAATATCCGATCTTTAAGAGTTCTGGAGAGCACATGAGCTACCCCGCACCACCGGCCCACCCCAGCGGAGCGACACCTCCGCGCATCGACGCGAAGTTCGTGCCCAGGCACGTCGCGATCGTCATGGACGGCAACGGTCGGTGGGCGAATCAGCGGGGGCTGGCGCGTACGGAAGGGCACAAGGCCGGTGAGGCGTCGCTGCTCGACGTCATCCACGGCGCGATCGAGATCGGCGTGGACTATCTGTCGGCGTATGCGTTCTCGACCGAGAACTGGAAGCGCTCACCCGAAGAGGTGCGATTCCTCATGGGCTTCAATCGCGACGTCATCCGTCGCCGACGCGATGAGCTCAACGCACTCGGCGTGCGCATCGTGTGGTCCGGGCGGCGCGGTCGCCTGTGGCGTTCGGTCATCGACGAGCTCGAGACCGCCGCCGAGATGACGAAGCACAACACGGGACTGGTGCTCCAGTTCTGCGTCAACTACGGCGGACGGTCCGAGATCGTCGACGCGATCAATGAGATCACCGCCGAGGTGGCCGCCGGGAAGCTCAAGCCCGGCAAGGTCTCGGAGAAGACCGTCCGCTCCCGCCTCTACGCACCCCTCGTGCCCGACGTCGACCTGTTCATTCGGTCATCGGGGGAGCAGCGGACCTCGAACTTCCTGCTCTGGCAGTCCGCCTATGCCGAAATGGTCTTCCAGGACGTGCTGTGGCCCGATGTCGACCGGCGCACCTTGTGGGCGGCGATCGAGGAGTACGCCCGCCGCGACCGTCGCTTCGGCGGCGCCGTCGATACGCCCACTGCCTGACGCGAAGGCTGAGGACTGAGTCGCAGCTTCCACGGGCTTCTGAGGCTCGGCCGGCCCGTTCCACTCTGCTGACGACGAGGGCCCCGCAGCATCTTGCTGCGGGGCCCTCGTCATGGTTTCGGCCGGATCGGCGCTTCACCGTTCTCACGACTCCGGGGGAGTCACGGTCATGACGCGATCGGATCAGTAGCGGTCGCGGGGACGGTCGCCCCGCCCGCCGAACTTCTTGCCGCCCCGGCGATCACCGCGGAAGTTGCGGCCGTCACCGGGCTGCTTGTCGAAGTTGCGCTTCTTGAACGGGCGTCCCGGGCGACCCGAATCCGGACGGATGTCGATGGGACGGCCCTGGATCTCGGTGTGGGAGAGCTTGCGCAGCACCGACGGATCGAGGTCCTTGGGCAGGTCGACGAGCGTATGGTTCGAACGGATGTCGATATGGCCGATCTGCTTCGAGGTGATTCCGCCTTCGTTCGCGATCGCTCCGACCACGGCGCCCGGCTGGAGACGCTCGTTGCGCCCCAGGGCCAGACGGTAGGTCGTCATGTTCTCATCGCGGGCGCGTCCGCCGCGGCCCGGACGACCGCCGTCACGACCACCATCGCGGTCGCGGTCACGGCCCTGACGGCGCGCCGGCTCGGGCATCGGCTCGGCCTTGAGCGTATTCGACTCGAGGACGAGGGACGCGAGAGCGGCCGCGATGTTCGAGGCCGGCACGTCGCGGGAGAGCGAGTACGCCTCGATGACCTCGGTGAGTTCGGACAGTTCGGTGGTAGCGAGCACATCGTCGATGCGCTTCGTGAACTTCTCGACCCGAGTGTTCGTCAGCTCCTCGACGCTGGGCAGGGTCAGCGGTTCGACCTTCTGCTTCGTGGCGCGCTCGATCGAGCCGAGCATGCGCTGTTCCCGCGGGGTGACGAAGAGGATCGCCTCACCGGAACGTCCGGCACGACCGGTGCGACCGATGCGGTGGACGTAGGACTCGGTGTCGTGCGGGATGTCGTAGTTGACGACCAAGGTGATGCGTTCGACGTCGAGACCGCGGGCGGCGACGTCGGTGGCGACGAGGATGTCGATCTTGCCTTCGCGCAGCATGTCGATCGTGCGCTCACGTGCCTGCTGGGGGATGTCGCCGTTGATCGCGGCGGTCTTGAATCCGCGGGCGCGCAGCTTCTCGGCCAGTTCCTCGGTGGCCTGCTTCGTGCGCACGAACATAATGATGCCCTCGTACTCCTCGACCTCGAGGATGCGGGTCAGAGCGTCGAGCTTGTGCGAATGCTGGACCATGAAGTAGCGCTGGCGGATATTCGCGCCGGTCTGCGACTTCGCAGCGACCCGAACTTCCTGCGGGTCGTCCAGGTACTTGCCGGTGATCCGGTGGATCGAGGTCGGCATGGTGGCCGAGAACAGAGCGACCTGACGGTCCTCACCGACCTGGCTGAAGATCTCTTCGATGTCTTCGGCGAAGCCCATCTTGAGCATCTCGTCGGCCTCGTCGAGGATGAGGTGACGCAGGCTGCCGAGCTTGAGCGAACCCTTCTTCAGGTGGTCGATGACACGACCCGGAGTGCCCACGACGACCTGCGCACCACGGCGCAGACCCGCCAGCTGCGGGCCGTAGGCCTGTCCGCCGTAGATCGGGAGCACGGAGAAGTCGGGAAGTTCCGTGGCATAGGAGGTGAACGCCTCGGCGACCTGGATCGCGAGTTCGCGAGTGGGGGTGAGGACGAGAGCGAACGGGCCGTCCTCAGCGCGCCCCGCCTCGGCGAGGTCGGACAGAGCCGGCAGGGCGAAGGCCGCGGTCTTTCCGGTTCCGGTCTGGGCGAGACCGATGACGTCACGGCCCGACAGGAGGGTCGGGATGGTCTCGGCCTGGATGGGTGTGGGGATCTCGTAGCCCTGTGCCTCTACGGCCTTGAGCACGAGCGGGTGGAGTCCCAGTTCGGAGAATCTCGGAGTGGTTTCGTCGTTTGCGGACACATCGGTCATGAGTGATCTCTCTCACGTCGGCACACACTTGATCGCAGATGACTGTAGTGGCGATCTACCCTGCGGCCGCTTGTGCAATCATCGTGAGCAATCCGGGCCGAAACCGTAGTGATCCAAGAACTCGCTTGGACAGACGTGAAGACGTCGGTACGGAGAAAGGTTTGGGTGTACCCCAAGTTTACATGCCGTGCCCTCGCCGAGGCGGCCCCGGAGTGGGAAACCGAGTGTGAGATCAGTCGCCTCCCAAGGTGTCCGTCGCAGTGTGTTGTCGTCGTCGAAGGCGGGCGTCCCGGCAGGTCGGGCCGGTGTTGAGGACACGGCCACGTGACCGGTTAGGCTGGTACCTGCGAGCCACGGCAGCCGGCCGTCGGCGAACTGAAACAAGGAGAGAACTAGTGGCACAGTCCAAGTTGGATGCCGTCATCGCCCTGGCCAAGCGCAGAGGATTCGTCTTCCAAGCAGGAGAGATCTACGGCGGTTCCCGCTCGGCATGGGACTACGGGCCGTTGGGCGTGGAGCTCAAGGACAATATCAAGGCCCAGTGGTGGCAGCAGTTCGTGCGCGGACGCGAAGACGTCGTCGGCCTCGACTCCTCCATCATCCTGCCCAAGCGCGTCTGGGAAGCCTCCGGCCACGTCGCCACCTTCGTCGATCCTCTCGTCGAGTGCCTCAACTGCCACAAGCGCCACCGCGAAGACCACCTCGTCGAGGCGTATGAGGCGAAGAACAAGAAGGCCCCGGAGAACGGAATGGCCGATATCGTCTGCCCCGACTGCGGCACTCGTGGTCAGTGGACCGAGCCGCAGGAGTTCTCCGGTCTGGTCAAGACCTTCCTGGGCCCCGTCGACTCCGAAGCCGGACTCCACTACCTGCGTCCGGAGACCGCGCAGGGCATCTTCGTCAACTTCAACAATGTGCTCACCGCTGCCCGGAAGAAGCCGCCGTTCGGCATCGGCCAGATCGGCAAGGCCTTCCGCAACGAGATCACTCCCGGCAACTTCATCTTCCGCACCCGCGAGTTCGAGCAGATGGAGATCGAGTACTTCGTCCACCCGGACGAGGCCGACGACTACTACAAGCAGTGGGTCGAAGACTGCTGGTCCTGGTTCCTCGACCTCGGCATCTCTGCCGATAACGTCCGCCGCCTCGACGTCCCCGCCGAGGACCGTGCGCACTACTCGGCCGGCACCATCGACATCGAATACCGCTTCGGCTTCCAAGGATCCGAGTGGGGCGAGCTGATGGGTGTGGCCAACCGCACCGACTACGACCTCGGCACTCACACCGAGGTCTCGGGAGCGAAGCTGCAGTACTTCGACCAGGCCAGCGGAGACCGCTACACCCCGTATGTCATCGAACCCTCCTTCGGCCTGACCCGGTCGATGATGGCATTCCTCGTCGAGGCCTACAGCGAGGACGAGGCGCCGAACACGAAGGGCGGAGTCGACAAGCGCGTTGTCCTCAAGCTCGATCCGCGCCTGGCCCCGGTCAAGGCCGCGGTGCTGCCGCTGAGCCGCAATGAGAAACTCACCCCTGCGGCCAAGGATCTCGCTGCGACGCTGCGCCGACGCTGGAACATCGACTTCGACGATGCCGGCGCCATCGGACGCCGCTACCGTCGCCAGGACGAGATCGGCACCCCGCTGTGCATCACCGTCGACTTCGACACCCTCGATGATCAGGCCGTGACGATCCGCAAGCGTGACGATATGAGCCAGGAACGCGTGAGCATCGACCAGGTGGAGAAGTACCTGGCCGACCACCTCGCCGGCGCCTGACCCCAATTACTACCTGACGGCGGCCCAGCAACCTCGCGCTGGAGTGGTCCCCGAAAGTTGGACTGTGATCAACACAAACCAACTTGAAGGGACCATTCCATGCGTCAGGACTGTCTGATCACCAACGACCAAGCCAAGGCCGCGATCGAACTCTTCGACCAAGGGCACGGCTACGCCGCGGCAGCCACGAAGCTCGATGTCCACAAACCCACACTCAAACTTCTCCACGACCGGTGGCTGGTGCGTGGAACAATGTCGGTCATGGAACCGCACCAGCGCCGCCGTATACCAGCAGAGCAGAAGATCGCGACTGCGAAGCGATACCTCGACGGCGAACACAAAGTCGAACTCGCCAAGGAACTCGGCCTGGCATCGTCGCGTCCGATCCTCGACTGGGTCAAGGAATACCGGGACAAGGGCGATCAGGCATTCACCTCGCCCCCGGCATCAGGCAAGGGCACAACAGCCCGGATGCGCGCCATTGACAGCGGTCAGGACCCGGATGCTGATCCGGCCCCGTCTAAGCCGGACCTGATGGCGAAGAAGACCCGTGCCGAGGACATTAGTCTGGCGGAGTATCGGCAGCTGCAAGACCGGCTGTTGCGGGCGGAAGCGGAGAACGCGTACTTAAAAAAACTGAAGGCCTTGAGGCAGAACGGGCAGCTGTAAAAGCACGCATAGTTGCCAGTCTCAAGGCGAACTACCCACTGTCACTGCTGCTGAGCATTGCGGGCCTGGCACGGTCGACGTTTTTCTATCACCAGAAACGCTTCGATCAGAAACCTGACCCATACGAGCAGGTCAGGCCCCGGATCCGGGAGATCTTCACCGACAGCCGCGAATGCTACGGGCACCGCAAGATCTGGGCAGTCTTGGTCAAAGAAGGCATCACGATCGCGAAGAAGACAGTGCTGCGGTTGATGCAGGACATGAACATCAAGACCAAGGTGCGCAGGAAGCGGTATAACTCCCACCGTGGCACGATCGGCCGTGTTGCCGGCAACGTCCTCAACCGGGAGTTCACCGCTGAGGAACCAAATGAGAAATGGGTCTCTGACGTCACCGAATTCGCTGTGGCGGATCAGAAACTGTATCTGTCACCGGTCATCGATCTCTTCGATACCAGTGTGGTGTCGTACTCGATGTCGACGTCACCGAACACGGCGTTGACGAACAAGTCACTGACGAATGCGTGTCAGGGGCTTCGGCCCGGTCAGAAACCATTGGTGCACACGGACCAGGGGTTTCAGTACCAGCACGTGTCGTGGGCGGCGATCCTGACCAAACACGGTGCCACACCGTCGATGTCGCGGAAGGGAAACTGCTGGGATAACGCGATGGCGGAGAACTTCTTCGGGCAGTTGAAAACCGAGATGTTCTATCTGCAGAAATTCAACACGGTCGAGGACCTCGAGAAAGCGATCGATGAGTACATTCATTGGTATAACTTTGAGAGGATCTCGATGCGACTCGGCGGTCTTGCCCCGATGGAGTATCGGACCAAGACCGCCACAGCCGGACAGCCGGCAACTGCTTTATGCTGACCTCACAGCAGTCCAACTATTGGGGACCACTCCACGCCAGGTTGCTGGGCCGCCGTCAGGTAGTTCTGATCACGGCTGGCCGCCACGGCGAGCATCCGCCGCCAATCCGGCCTGGTTCACCGCCCCGCATCTCTGCGATCAGCCACCTCCCGAAGGACCGCCATGCATATGACGTCCCACCACGAACCGAGGGCCTCGCCGAGGGTTCGCCTGATCATGCTCGCCTGCATCATCCCGCTCATCGTGGTCACGATCGCCGGGCTCTTCGTGCTGTGGCCATCAGGACCGGACAAGGACCTGCCCGGCGGCGGGCCGACGACGAACTCGGCCGAGGGGACCACCGATACGAAGGTCACCGTCACCGCTGTCGACGCCTCGGACTGCGAGCCCGGCGAGACGGACCCGATGGTCCGCGCCGACTGCACGACCTACACCGTCGAGGCGGACGGGCACGAAGGCAACCTGTACGTCACCCCCGACGCGGTCAAGGCCGGCGTCGACGTCGGCGACACGATCAAGGTCCTCGACTTCACGCAGTCGCCGGACCGGGCGGAGATGGGCACCGATTACGTGTTCATCGATTTCGACCGCAACGTTCCGATGCTGGCCCTGGCGATCATCTACGCGATCGTCGTCCTCCTCGTCGCCGGTCTGCGGGGACTGCGCGCGCTGATCGGGCTCGGGTTCGCCGGTGCCGTGCTGTTCGTCTTCATGCTCCCGGCCATGCTCGACGGCAAACCGCCGGTGCTGGTGGCGATGGTCTCGGCGAGCCTGATCATGGTCATCGCGCTCTACCTGGCGCACGGAATCTCGACGCGGACGTCGACGGCACTGTTCGGAACGGTGCTCGGCATCGTCATCACGGGCATCCTCGGTGCGTGGATGACGTCCTGGGCGAATCTGGGCATCGCCTATTCGGAGGACGGGTACCTGCTGGTCGATACGACGGATCTGGGGATGACCGACATCATCGTGTGTGCGATCCTCATCACCGGGCTCGGGGTGCTCAACGATGTCACGATCACTCAGGCTTCGGCGGTGTGGGAGCTGGCAGCCGCCGCTCCTGAGATGAAATCGGCGCAGCTGTTCGCTCGGGCGATGCGCATCGGCCGGGACCATATCGCCTCGACCGTCTATACGATCACGTTCGCCTATGTGGGCTCGGCGCTGATGACGCTCATCATCGTCTCCGCGCATGATCAGCCGCTGTTCGACACGTTCACGCTCGGGGACATGTCGGTGGAGGTGGTGAGCATCCTCGTGTGCTCGATCGGTCTGGTCGTCGCGATTCCGCTGACGACCGGACTCGGCGTCCTCGTGGTGAAATCGGGAGTGCGCCCGCCGAGGCGGCCCACCGGATCCGCTGCCGCGCCCGGCGCGATCACGGCTGCGGACCCAGGCACGATCACGGCTGCCCACCCTGCCGAGGAGCGGCCGCCGATGACCCGTCGCGAGGCCCGTGAGCGCGACCAGAACCGCTGAATGTCGCCCCAGAACTACCTGACGGCGGCTGAGCAACCTCGCGCGAGGTTGCTCAGCCGCCGTCAGGTAGCAATTGGGGTCAGAACATTGTCCAGGCTTCCTGGAGGACGCCGCGGATGATCTGCTCCATCTCGTCGAACTCGTTCTGACCGACGGTCAGCGGAGGCGAGAGCTGGATGACCGGGTCGCCGCGGTCGTCGGCGCGGCAGTACAGGCCGCTGTCGTACATCTTCGCCGACACGAAGTTCTTGAGAATCCGCTCGGACTCCTCTTCGGTGAACGACTCCTTCGTGTCCTTGTCCTTGACGAGTTCGATTCCGTAGAAGAACCCCTCACCGCGGACATCACCGACGATCGGCAGGTCCTTGAGCTTCTCGAGCGTGAACTTGAACGCCGCAGCGTTCTCGTGCACGTGGTCGTTGAGCTTCTCCTCTTCGAAGACGTCGAAGTTCGCCATCGCGGCGGCACAGGCGACGGGGTGACCGCCGAAGGTGTAGCCGTGGTAGAAGGTCTCATCGCCGCCGGGGCCGAAGGGCTCGAAGAGCCGATCGGAGGCGATCATCGCACCCAGCGGCGCATAGCCGGAGGTGATGCCCTTGGCCGAGGTGATGATGTCGGGAACATAGCCGAAGTCGTTGCAGGCGAACATGTCGCCGATGCGACCGTAGGCGCAGATCGTCTCGTCCGAGACCAGCAGCACATCGTATTCGTCGCAGATCTCGCGCACCCGCTCGAAGTATCCGGGAGGCGGCGGGAAGCAGCCGCCGGAGTTCTGCACGGGTTCGAGGAAGACGGCGGCCACGGAGTCGGCACCTTCGAACTCGATGGCCTCACCGATGCGGTCGGCGGCCCAGCGGCCGAAGGCCTTCTCATCATGGGCGAGGTGCTCCGGTGCCCGGTAGAAGTTCGTGTTCGGCACCTTGTGAGCACCGGGGACCAGCGGAGCGAACTGCTCCCGCAGACCCGGCAGCGAGGTCACCGACAGCGCACCGTGCGGCGTGCCGTGGTAGGCGGTGGCCCGCGAGATGATCTTGTGCTTGCCGGGTTTGCCGACGAGCTTGAAGTAGTTCTTCGCCAGCTTCATCGCCGACTCGACCGAGTCGCCGCCGCCGGAGGTGAGGAAGACCCGGTTGAGATCGCCCGGCGCATAGCTGGCCAAACGCTCCGAGACCTCGATCGCCTGCGGGTGGGCGTACGACCACAGCGGCATGAACGGCAGCTTCAGCGTCTGGTCGTACATCGCCTTCGCGATCTGCTCACGACCGTGACCCACCTGGACGGTGAACAGGCCGGCGAGACCGTCGAGGTACTTCTTGCCCTTGTCGTCGAAGATGTGGTGGCCCTCACCGCGGACGATGACCGGCGCCTCACCACCGTTGAACAGTGCTTGGTGTGGTGACATGTGCATCCACACGTTGTTGCGGATGGCATCCTGATAAGGAGTGCCGGCCCTGGTGACATTGTCTGTCATCGCGTCCCCCAGTTGTATTTCTGCTTTTCGAGTGAGAGGTACATGAAGAGCTCCGTATCCACGACGGCATCGATCGAGCGGAGCTCCTCATTGACGAACTCGATCAGATGCCGATCCGATTCACACACGATCTCGACCAGCAGGTCGAACGAACCGGCGGTGACGACGAGGTAGTCGATCTCGTCGTAGTCGTGCAGCTTCTCGGCGACCGCGGAGATGTCTCCGCGGACCTTCAGCCCCACCATCGCCTGCCGCGCGAATCCCAGACTCAGCGGGTCGGTCACGGCGACGATCTCCATGACACCCGACTCGATGAGCCGCGACACCCGCTGGCGCACGGCGGCCTCGGACAGGCCGACGGACTTGCCGATGGCCGAATAGGATTTCCGTCCGTCGTGCTGCAGTTCGACGATGATCGCCTTGGACTTCTCGTCGAGATTCCCCAGTCGGGAACCGCTGCCGTTCGGCAGGAGCGGGTCCATTCTTCACCTCCGTGATGTGCGTCTCAGGACAATCTATCACCGAATCTGCTGAAATGCGCTGTTTCGTTTGCGAATTCCGTCGAAACTGAAATTGTTTGGTTCTGGATTCGTCAGAAATCGCCGAGGCGGCCGACGAGTATCCGTGCCGAGCGCCGTTTCCGCGACGCCAGGATCCGCCGGTGGTGACCATTCGAATCGGCTGTCCGCCGACCGCCCGAAACCGCCGTTCGCGGACCGGCCGGGTCGGCCGTTCGGGGATCGCTGAGGCCGCTGTCGGCAGCCGTCCGAATCCCTGTTGAGAAGCACTGCGAATCGCCGCTGCGAAAGCCCGCGGATTCCCGCTGCCGCGCGGATCGGCGGACCCGCGGCAACACGCGCGGTGACAGTGATTGACAGTATGTGAGCGGGGTCACCACACTGGGATCATGAATGAGGGGGAGCTGTTCTACGGCGGCGAGGATAATCGCCCGGATGTGTACGGGATGCGTCCCGGAGCCGAGCAGGGGCAGGCCGGCAAAGAGGTCAAGGCGCGCCCGCAGCCGGTTCCCGGCGAGGTCGATACGATCGGCGCGAACGAACTGTCGTTCAGCGCCGAGGAGTACCTCGGTCGGATCGCCTCGGTGCGCAACCGCATGCTCGACCAGGGCCTGGCCGCGCTCATCGTCACCGACCCGGCGAACATCTACTACCTCACCGGCTACAACGCGTGGTCCTTCTACACCCCGCAGCTGCTGTTCGTGCCCTCGTCGGGACCGATGACGCTGTTCATGCGCGATATGGACGCCCGCGGAGCCTCGCACACCTCATGGCTGCCGCCCGAGGACATCGTCGGCTATCCCGAACGCTATGTGCAGCGCCCCCATATCCACCCTTTCGACTGGGTCGCCTTCGCCCTGCGCCAGCGGTGGGAGGTCGCCCGAGCATCGACCATGCCGGTCGGAGTCGAGATGGATTCGCATTTCTTCTCCCCGCGAGCCTTCCGCGCACTCGTCAATGGTGTGCCCGAATGGCGCCTCGTCGACTCCTTCGAGCTCGTCAACTGGATCCGTGCGGTCAAATCTCCGGCTGAGGTCGCGCTCATGCGCAAGGCTGCGAAGGTGACCACCGCGGCCATGGACGCGGCACTGGGCACGATCGGCGTCGGAGTCGGTCAGAACGAGGTGGCGGCCGCGATCTCCGAAGCTCAGACCCGCGGCGGCGACGGGGTCTGGGGCGACTACCCCTCGATCGTCCCGCTCATGCCCACCGGCGAAAGCGCGGACACCCCGCACCTGAGCTGGACCGATCGGAAGTTCGAACGCGACGAATCGGTGAGCATCGAACTCGCCGGTGTTCACCGCCGCTATCATGTTCCGCTGGCCCGTACGGCGGTGACCGGGCGGCCGAAGCAGGAGCTCGTCCGCCTCGAGGGGGTCGTCGCCGAGGCGCTGTCGGCAGTCCTCGACGTCGCCGCTCCCGAGGTGCCCACCGCGGAGCTCGCCCGCACCTGGAATCGGGTGCTGGCTCTGTCGGGACTCGAAAAACCCAGTCGCCTGGGGTACTCGATCGGGATCGGCTACCCGCCCGACTGGGGCGAGCGGACGATCTCGATCCGCACCGAGGACGACCAGATCCTCGAAGCGGGAATGACCTTCCACCTCATCGGCGGCATGTGGATGAACGGCTACGGAATCGAGCTGTCGGAACCGGTGCTCATCACCGACACCGGCTGCGAACCGTTCACGAACTTCCCCCGTGAGATCATCCGCGTCTGAGGCGAAGAACGTCGGCCCCTCAGGCGAAGAGCTGGATCCACAGACCGAGGGCCAGGGCGTTGATCCCGGCCACCGCGAGTGCTCGGCCCTGCACCCAGGAGATGTCCTTCGCCGAGGCGGCCACCGAGGAATCCGCGATCTGCACGGCCATCGCCACCCGTGGGGGAGCGGCGAGAGCGGCCAGCGAGCCGGCCGCATTTCCGGCCGCGACGACCGGCAGCGCCGAGACATGCGATGATGCCGCGGCCGCGGTCAGCGTGCCGGTGAACATCGAGTTCGCTCCCGTGTTCGAACCGGTGAGCACCGCGCCGATGGAGTTCAGCCATGGAGTGAGCAGGATGAGCCCGGCCGGCAGCAGTGAGCCGATCGTCTCGCTCATCCCCGTCGTCGTCATGATCCAGCCCATGAGCATGAATGCGGCGGTGCCCACCCCGATGGGAATCCAGGCACGCACTGCCGTGACCGTGACGTCGCGTCTGCCGGCGACGGCGGTGGCGGCGATGAGGCAGGCGGCGGCCAGCCAGAACGGGGGAGAAGCGACGATCTGCGTGATGATCGACGGCAGCGCGGCGTGCAGAGCCCGGGCCAACAGCAGACCGACCGTGAGCACCCCGTAGGGCAGAACGGCCACGCCGAGGCGGCGCGTCAGGCCCGTGGTCTTCTTGCCGACCATGAACAGCGCACCGAGGACAACGATGACGATGAGCGAACCGATGATTCCCGACGGGGCCATGCCGATGACGGAGCTGGAGGCGAGGATCCCCGCCCACATGAGGGTGCCGGAACCGATGATCCCCAGCGCCGAGGCGGGAGACGGGCGCATGATCGCGACCACCGCGATCGCGACGATGATGACCGGGATCGCATTCATCCACGCCGTGGCCAGACCGAGTTCGTCGACGTCGAGTCCGGCCAGCGCCGCTGCGACGGTGGTGCCCGGACCCAGGGCACCCCATGGAACGGCGATGAGGCCGAGGAGACCGAGGATCGCCGACTGCCGCAGAGTGCAGCCGAGGTGGGTGAGGATCGGCACCCCGACGGTGACGCCGATGCCGAAGCCGGTGACCGATTCCGCGAAGGGCACGATCCCGAACACGACGAGCGCGACCCCAAGCGGGCGACTCGGTGACAGTGCTTCGACCCAGGCCGAGATCTGCGACATCGACCCGGCGGATTCGAGCAGCCGGGCGAGCAGCATGCCGAAGAGCAGGATGAGCGCGACCTCGAGGATGAGCGGAAAGTAGTCGATCCCCGATTCGACCAGCACCGAGACGGGGGTGGGGAAGGCGACGGTGACGAGACCGGCCGCGAGCACCGCTCCGGCCAGAGCCGCGACCCAGGAGCTCCGCTTGAACAGGAGCAGGAGGATGGCAATGAGGATCGGGGTGAGAGCCAGCACTGCCACCATGGAGATGTGTTTCCTTTGTGAGAGAGGATTCTACGATCCAAGAATAGTTTATGATGCTCCAATGGTGAAAGAAGAGGATCTCGGCGCTCGTGTCTTCGGCGCCCGCATCAGAGCACGGCGCAAATTCAACAACCTCACCCTCAATGAGCTCGCGGTCCGGGCAGGACTGTCCCGCGCGGCTCTGTCGAAGATCGAACGCGGTGAGCAGGATACCTCCGTCTCGAACGCCATGGGCCTCTCCCGCGCCCTCGGCGTCGACGTCGGCGAGCTCCTGGCCGCCCCGGAAGTGACGATCACCCGCAGCGAGGCGATCCCTGCGACCTCGACCTTCGGGAAAGGGGTCTGGCGTCGGGACCTGCCGTCGGCGATCGAGAACATGGACGTCGTCCACTACCGTCTCGACCCGCGCAGCGAGACCTCGGCCTTCGCCGCGCACCGCAGCGGATCGCGTGAGAGCTTCTTCGTCCTCACCGGCAGCATCGAAATCGTCACCATCGACCGCCGCACCACTCTGCACTCCGGCGACTGTGCCCAGGCTCCCGGCGACGTACCGCATCAGTTGGCCAATCCCCACGACGAACCCGCCGAACTCATGCTCATCATCGTCTGAACCCGCCCCACCCCTTCTTACTACCTGACGGCGTCCCAGCAACCTCGCGCGACGTTGCTGGGACGCCGTCAGGTAGTAAGAAGGGGTGGTCTTGACCGGACGAGCCGCCTCGGCGATCATGGACATGTTCTATTTCCGACGAAAGACGTCTCTGCTGTGAAGTGAATCCTCATGCCGTGACTTGCGGGTGCCACGGGCCCGCAGCGCTTCTGCGTACACGAAATGAGGACCCTCATGCCCACAGCCATCACTGTCTCCGAACTGGACTACCGCCTCGGCGACGATACCGAGATCTTCTCCGGACTCACCGCCGCCATCCCTGCCGACCTCGTCGGACTCGTCGGCGACAACGGGATCGGCAAAACCACCTTCGCCCGCATCCTCGCCGGTCGGCTGCGCGCCTCGGCTGGAACCGTCACCGGTGCCGACGGCGCCGTCTACATCGACCAGCTGCTGCCGCATTCGACGCAGAAGGTCGACGCCGCACTGGGCATCGCCCCCGTCCGACTGGCGCTGGGCCGCGCCCTGGCCGGAGAGGCGACCGGGGCCGACTTCGACCTCATCGGCGACGATTGGGACATCGAAGAGCGGGCCCTGGCCGCGCTGTCCGAACTCGGTCTGCACCTGAGCGTCAGCGACCTCGACCGGAGTCTGCGCAGCTTCTCCGGCGGACAGGCGACACGCATCGGGCTGGCCCGAGCGGCGCTGGTCGGCGACGCCTGGCTGATCCTCGATGAGCCCAGCAACAATCTCGATGAGGACGGACGGACGCTGCTGACGACGCTGCTCACCGACCGGCGTGGGCCCACCCTGGTCATCTCCCACGACCGAACTCTGCTCGAACAGATGACCTCGATCATCGAGATGACCGACCGACTGCGCGTCTACGGAGGGAACTTCGACGACTTCGAAGCCATGGTCGCCGCGGAAGAGGAAGCGAAGCAGCAGAAGGTCACCGATGCGAAGAAGTCCCATCGGATCGAGAAGCGACAGCGGATCGAACTGGAGACGAAGCTCGCCCGCAGCGAACAGAAAGGGGCGAAGGACAAACTCAACAGACGGCGGCCCCGGATCGCAGCCAACGCCATGGCACATTTCGCCGAGAAGTCCGCGGCGAAGCGACGCGGCGACAAAGCCGCCGACGAAGCGGCCGCCCGGGACGACCTCACCGCCGCCAAGGATGCGCTGCGCCGGACCTCGAGCGTCCGCCTCGACCTGCCGGACACCCAGATCCACGCGACCAAACGGGTCCTCGAGATCTCCACGGCCGCCTCGGCGAGGTCCGAGCGAAACCAGACGATCGTCGGCCCGGAACGGATCCGACTGACCGGACCCAACGGGGCAGGGAAGTCGACCCTGCTGGCCGCGATCCTCGCGGCCGCGAACGAACGGGACCCGCACGGCGAGGACACGGGCGACACGGGTGGTGGACACGCGGGGGCCGAAACCGGCCCGCCGATCGCCGAACTCTTCGGCGACCTCGCCATCACCGTCGCAGCAGCCACGGCCCACCTCGACCAGCAGTACCGACTGCCGGGGGAGCTGACGGTGATGGAGGCGGTGCGCGCAGGCAACCCGCGGCTCGACCCGCACCGCGTCCACGAAGTGCTCGCGGCCATGGGACTGCGCGCCGGACGCACCGACCAGATCTGTTCGACCCTGTCCGGTGGGGAGCGCTTCCGCGTCGCCCTGGCCTCAGGACTGCTGCAGGATCCGGCCCCGCAGCTGCTCATCCTCGACGAACCGGGCAACAATCTCGATCTGTCATCGCTCGAAGCACTCGTGACCGCCCTCGACGGATTCGGCGGTGCCATGGTGATCGTCACCCACGACGACCGGCTCGCCGCCGAACTCTCCGTCGACACCGAATGGGACGTGCGGGAATTTCTGCGCACGGCAGCCGTTGATTGAGTCGAGACGAAAGGGGCGAGCCGAGGCGGCGAACCAGGCGGGAGAGACAGACGAATGTGCGATTTTGACTTGACTGGGATAATGGTTGCGTGAGTGTCATCAGCCCTGCCCCAGAAACCGCATCCCCGAAGCCCGAAACCGCCCTGCGCATCGGGCCGATCGAGCTGTCCTCGCCCGTCGTGCTCGCGCCCATGGCCGGAATCACGAACACCGCCTTCCGCCGCCTGTGCCGCGAATACGGGGCCGGGCTGTACGTGACCGAAATGGTCACCACCCGGGCGCTGGTCGAGCGCAATCCGAAGACGATGCGCATCATCCACCACGAACCGTATGAGACTCCGCGCTCCGTCCAGCTCTACGGAGTCGACCCGGTGACCATGGGCCAGGCCGTGCGGATGCTCGTCGAAGAGGACCGCGCCGATCACATCGACCTCAACTTCGGATGCCCCGTCCCCAAGGTCACCCGCAAGGGCGGCGGCTCCGCGCTGCCGTGGAAGCAGGACCTGTTCACCTCGATCGTGACAACGGCCGTCACCGAGGCGGCCCGCCGGGACGTGCCCGTGACCGTGAAGATGCGCAAGGGCATCGACGCCGAGCACACGACCTTCCTCGACGCCGCCGAAACCGCTCGCAACGCCGGCGTCGCCGCCGTCGCCCTGCACGGCCGCACCGCCGCGGACCTCTACTCGGGGACCGCGGACTGGGATGCGATCGCCCGGCTCAAGGACCACCTCGGCGATACCGTTCCGGTGCTCGGCAACGGGGATATCTTCGCCGCCGAGGATGCCCTGGACATGATGGCCAAGACCGGCTGCGACGGCGTCGTCATCGGTCGCGGCTGTCAGGGACGGCCGTGGCTGTTCGGTGACCTCGCGAACGCGCTGAACGGCAGCGACGAACGCCATCGTCCCGGTCTCGCCGAGGTGGCTCGCGCGGTGTACAAACACGGCGAGTACCTCGTCGATCATTTCGAAGACGAATTCCTCGGCGTCCGTGACTTGCGCAAACACATCGCCTGGTACTTCAAGGGCTACCCCGTCGGAGGAGAGCTGCGCAGTCAGCTGGCCATGGTCTCCTCCCTCGAGGAACTTGCCGGACTGCTCGATCAGCTCGACAAGGACGCCCCCTATCCGGGAGCAGCCGCCGAAGGGTCCCGCGGCCGCACCACCCGGCCGAAGAAGCCGCACCTGCCCGAAGGCTGGCTGGACTCCCGCATCTTCGATCCCAGCGGGAAGTCGCTGCTGTCGGAGGCCGAACTCGACATCTCAGGAGGATGAGAATGCCCTTCGACACTCACCCGCACGCCTCGGTGCGGACGGGTACCGTGGCGGTCTACTCGCCCTGGGACGAGGAGCGGTGGGTGAGCGAACCGGCGAAGAATCCACGACGCTCGGCCTTCCAGCGTGACCGTGCCCGCGTCCTCCATTCCTCGGGCCTGCGCCGCCTCGGTGCGAAGACCCAGGTCGTGTCCCCGGGCACAGACGATTTCGTCCGCACCCGCCTCACCCACTCGCTCGAGGTGGCCCAGGTCGGACGCGAACTCGCCCGCTACCTCGGCTGCGATCCCGATATCGTCGACACCGCCTGCCTGTCCCACGACCTCGGGCACCCGCCCTTCGGCCACCACGGAGAGACGATCCTCGACGCCCTGTGCGCCGACATCGGCGGCTTCGAGGGCAACGCCCAGACCCTGCGCCTGGTCACCCGCATCGAACCGAAGGTCATCGCCGACGACGGCCGTCCGGCCGGTCTCAACCTGTCCCGCGCCAGCCTCGACGCACTGACGAAGTACCCGTGGCCGCGAGCCGAAGCCACGGCCGGTCGCCGCGACTCCGGGGTGCGCAAATTCGGTGTCTACGATGACGACCGAGCTGTCTTCGACTTCTACCGCGACGGCATCGACAACGGCCAGAGATGCATCGAAGCCCAGGTCATGGACTTAGCCGACGACATCTCGTACTCCGTCCACGACGTCGAGGATGCCATCGTCGCGGGCCACCTCGACCTCGCCGACTTCGCCGCCGATGACCGCCGGACCGAACTCTTCGATATCACCCGTCAGTGGTATCTGCCGGAGACCACCGATGCGGAGATGGACAAGGCGCTCGGCCGACTGCAGGCCGCCGCCTACTGGCCCAAGGAGGCCTTCGACGGATCCCGTCGGGCTCAGGCCGGTCTCAAGCACATGACCAGTCAGCTCATCGGCCGGTTCGTCGGTGCCGCGGAATCCGCGACCCGTGAGGAATTCGGGTGGGAACCACTCGCCCGATACTCCGCCTCACTCGTCGTGCCCGAGACGACCACCGTCGAGATCGCCGTGCTCAAGGGCATGGCCACGCTGACGGTGATGGTCGCCGAGGATCGACTGCGACTCCATGACATCCAGGCGGCGGTCATCAACGAACTCGCCGAATGGTATTCGCAGTCACCGGACAAACTCGATCCGATGTTCCGCGCCGACCACGCCGAGGCCGCCGACGACTCCGCACGCCGGCGCGTCATCGTCGACCAGATCGCCTCCCTGACCGACCATTCCGCCTGGGCTCTGTACCACCACCTCAACGCCGGAGCGGAGGATCGGCTCTAGACCATGGCCGGACTCATCAAGCGCGAGGACATCGACGAACTGCGCAGCCGCACCCGCATCGACGAGGTGATCGGGGAATTCGTCACCCTCAAGACCGCAGGCATCGGATCGCTCAAGGGCCTGTGCCCGTTCCACGACGAGAAGACTCCCTCGTTCACGGTGCGCCCTCAGGTCGGGATGTACCACTGCTTCGGCTGCGGTGAGTCCGGAGACGTATTCACCTTCCTGCAGAAGGTCGAACAGCTCAGCTTCGTCGAAGCCGTCGAGACCCTGGCCGGCAAGGCCGGAATGCATCTGCGCTACGAGGACGGGAAGGGACCCGACCGGGAACAGGCCAGCCGCAGGCAGCGACTGCTGGAGATGCACGAAGTCGCGGGGCACTTCTTCGCCCAGGCCCTGGAGTCCGAAGCCGGGCAGATCGGTCGCGAATTCCTGTCCGGCCGCGGCTTCCCCGCGGAGTCGAGCCGAGAGTTCGGCATCGGGTTCGCCCCGAAATCCTGGGATGCCCTGACGACCCACCTGCGCCGGGCCGGCTTCACCGATGAGGAGATCCTCGCCGGCGGCCTGGCCAGCGAGGGCGGACGCGGAATCTACGACCGGTTCCGCGGTCGGGTGATCTGGCCGATCAAGGACATGACGGCCCGGACCATCGGCTTCGGCGCCCGCCGACTCTATGACGACGACAAGGGACCGAAGTACCTCAATACCCCGGAGACCGCGCTCTACCACAAGAACCAGGTCCTCTACGGGCTCGATCTGGCGAAGAAGTCGATCGCGAAGACCAAGCGCGTCGTCGTCGTCGAGGGCTACACCGACGTCATGGCCGCCCACCTCGCCGGAGTCGACCAGGCCGTGGCCACCTGCGGCACGGCCTTCGGCGCCGAACACGTGAAGATCATCCGACGCCTCCTCGGCGACGACCCGACCGGACAGGTGATCTTCACCTTCGACGGAGACGCCGCCGGTCAGAAGGCTGCGCTCAAGGCCTTCGAATTCGAGAGCCTGTTCAGCGCCCAGACCTTCGTCGCCGTCGAACCCGACGGCCTCGACCCCTGTGACCTGCGCATGCGGAAAGGTGACGCGGCCCTGCGCGAACTCATCGACGGGTGCAAGCCGCTCTTCGAGTTCGTCATCACCACCGCGATCTCCCGCTTCGACCTCGACACCGTCGAGGGTCGGATCTCCGCGGTCCGCGCCGCCGCCGAGGTGCTCACCGACATCCGCGACCGTAACAGCCTTTCGCATTACTACCGGTTCGTCGCCGGCCGCATCGGCGTCGACATCGATGAGGTGGAGGCCGCGGTCCGCACCGCAGCCCGCCAACCGAAGCAGAACAGACGGCCCGCCGAGGCGCCCGCCCGCCAGTCGTCCTACCGCGACGGCCCACCGCCGGCACCGAGCGCACCCGCACCCTCGACGTCAGCCGTACCCGGTTCTGGATCAGGGTCCGGTGCCGGGACCGGACCGGGGCACGCCCCGGTCGAGGACGCACGCGATCCCGGTCCCGCCTCGGCGCCGGAGGTCTCCGACGAACGCAGCCTGGAATACGTCTACGAGGAGCGCCCCGACGTCTCGAACCTCTCGGCTCCGATCAGCCCTGCACGGCTGAAGACGGAGAAGGGCGCCCTCATGGTCGCCCTCCAACATCCGGAGGTGGTCAATGCCAAGCTCTTCGACTCGCTGTCCGCGAAGGCCTTCGAACACCCCGGGTATCGGCGGATCCAGGACGCGATCAGACAAGCCGGGGGACTGGGGGCCGCCGGCCCCGCCCAGTCGAAATGGGCCGAGCGCGTCCTCGACGCCGCTGCCGAGGACCTCAAACCCTATGTGGCTCAGCTGCTCGTGACCCCGTTGCCGGTGATCGAAGGGGACGGGATCGACCGGTTCGCCCGCGGCATCGTCGCCCGCCTCTTCGACTACGACCTCGAACGCATCGCCAAGGAACTCCACTCCCGCCTGCAGCGTCAGGACACCGCCGACGGAGCAGGCCAGGCCGCACTGCTCGGCCAGCTGCAGACCCTCGAACAGCACCGGGCACGGCTGAAGACGCTGATGTAGAACACTGCACACAGTGAAATAGTGCACAATTGCAGATTTGCAGTTGGTGAAAGTTTGCATATGGTGCAAACTGTACCTATGCCCGTTGAAGAATCCCTGCGCTCGAAAAAGGCGCGGCTGACCCGCAGCGCCCTCCACGAGGCGGCGATCACCCGCGTCCTCGAAGACGGCCTGGCCTGCGCCACCGTGGCGACGATCGCCGCCGACGCCGGTGTGTCCACACGCACCTTCTTCAACTACTTCGAGACGAAAGAGGACGCGATCGTCGGCCTCGGATCCGAGGTCAGCGTCGATGAGGGCCTTGCCTTCGACTACGTCCACAGCCCCGCCGGGCTCGACACGCTGGCCGAGGACACGGCGCGCTTCGTCCGCGAAGCGCTGCTCGTCGGCTCCGTCGATCCCAAACTTCCGGCTCGGCGCCGCCGCCTCTTCGCTCTCTACCCGGAACTCGTGAGCAAGAGCTTCGACCGGGCAGAAGAGCTCGAAGAGATCGTCACCGGTCACGTGCTTGAGCGACTGCGCCACCTCGGCCAGGAGTTCTCCTCCGAGGAGTCCGCCTGGCGCAGCGCGCGGATGCTCACCCAGCTCTGCCGCGTCCCGCTCAACCATGCGGGACAGACGATCAAAGCCGATCCCGAAGCGGTCGAGGGCAAAGGCGGAACCCAAGCGATCTTCGAAGACTCCCTGAGCCTGTTCCGCAAGGTATTGGACCGACTGCAATGACGAAAGCTGTGATGAGAAGCAACCACGAAACCGATGAGAAGACGATGACGGCAACCACCTCGAAGAACTCCGCACCCACGGGACCCGACGCACAGACCGAGCCGATGGCCACCTCGGCGATCATTCTGCTCTTCGTGGGCCTGATGATCGCGATGTTCATGTTCTCCCTCAACCAGACGGTGCTGGCGACCGCGTTGCCGACCATCGTCGGCGAACTCGACGGCGTCGACCAGATGCTGTGGGTCTCCACCGCGTTCATGCTCGCCTCGACGATCATGATGCCCGTCTACGGCAAGGTCGGTGACCTGTTCGGACGCAAACCGCTGTTCATGTTCGCCATCTGCTGCTTCCTGCTGGGATCGGTCTTCGCCCTCATCGCGAACGAGATGTCGACGCTGATCCTCGGCCGCGTGCTCCAGGGCATCGGCGGCGGCGGAATGATGATCCTCTCACAGTCGATCATCGCCTCCGTCGTCCCCGCCCGCGAACGCGGCAAGTACATGGGCATCATGGGCTCGGCCTTCGCCGTGTCGTCCGTGGCCGGACCGCTCATCGGCGGCTGGCTGACCGAAGGACCCGGCTGGCGCTGGGCGTTCGCCATCAACTTCCCGCTGGGCATCATCGCCCTCATCGCCGCCGCCGTGTTCCTCAAGGTGCCCAAGCATGACAAGGGCGCGGGCCGGCGTCCGAAGATCGATGTCATCGGCATGGCGCTCGTCTCCATCGTGACCTCCTGCATCGTGCTCACCTCCGCTTGGGGCGGACATGACTACGAATGGGGATCATGGCAGATCAACGGGCTCATCGTCACCGGAATCATCGCCGCAGTCGCCTTCGTCTTCGTCGAACTCAAGGTCAGCGAGCCGGTCATCCCGATGCACCTGTTCACCAACCGCGACTTCCTGCTGTGCACGATCGCCGGTCTCTTCGTCGGCATCGGCATGTTCGGTGTGCTCTCCTACATGCCCACCTACCTGCAGATGGTCCACGGCATCGATGCCACCGTCGCGGGACTGATGATGGTGCCGATGATGGGCACCATGCTCGTGTCCTCGACGCTCGTCGGATTCATCGTCTCCCGCACCGGCAAGTACAAGAAGTACCCGCTGACCGGCATCCTCATCATGGCCGCCTCCCTCGTCCTGCTCTCCCAGCTCAAGGCCGAGAGCTCGGCCTGGGAGACCATCGGCTGCCTGGCGCTGCTCGGACTCGGACTGGGCTTGAGCATGCAGACTCTCGTCCTCGTCGTCCAGAATGCCTTCCCGGTGTCCATGGTCGGCACCGCGACCGCCTCGAACAACTACTTCCGCCAGGTCGGCGCCACCCTCGGCATGGCCTTCATCGGATCCGTGTTCACCCAGCGGCTGATGGACAACATCAAGTCCGGAATCACGGAGATCGCCAAGGCCTCCCCGCAGGGTCACATGCCCCAGGTCTCCTCGACCGGGCTGACCCCGGAGATCGTGTCGAAGCTGCCGGAGCCGATGCATTCGCTCATCATCACCTCCTACAACGATGCCCTCGTGCCCCTGTTCCTGTGGGTGGCTCCGCTGGCCGTCCTCGGATTCGTCTTCCTCTGCTTCCTGCCCAACACTCCGCTGGCGCAGACGCTGAAGAACGAACCGGCGAAGCGGGAGAACCTCGACGTCGCAGCAGAGAATGCGGGGGCCGTGTCCGCGTCGGTTTCCACCCCGGTCGAGGCTTCATCGGTTAGTGTGGCAGAAAGCCCACTGTCCAAGGAGCCGAGGAATGACGGTACTGACCATACTCAACTCACCCGGGACCGAGATCCCCGAACTGATCACTGATCTGGGGGAGCGGGACGGGATCGAACTGCGCATCGCCGAGGCGTCGACCCTGTCCCAGGCCCTGCCCGGCACCGATGTGCTGCTGATGTGGGATTTCTTCTCCACCGCACTCAAGGATGCCTATGCACATGCCGACCGGCTCGACTGGGTCCATGCCGCCGCGGCGGGCGTCGATTCGCTCCTCTTCGATGAGCTCGTCGACTCGCCGGTGACGGTGACGAACGCTCGGGGGATCTTCGATCGACCGATCGCCGAATTCGTCCTCAGCTACATCCTCATGCACGCGAAGAGCTCGATCGGCTCGCTCAACGACCAGGCGGAGGGGAAGTGGAACCGCCGGTCGACCCGCGATATCGCCGGCACCAAGGCGCTCGTCGTCGGCACCGGTGCGATCGGCCGGGGCATCGCCCGCCTGCTGAAGGCCGTCGACATCGAGGTCACCGGAGCCGGGTCGCGCGCCCGCAGCGGCGACGCCGACTTCGGTGAGGTCATCGACTCCGCCGCCCTGCCTCAGCATGTGGCCGGATTCGACTGGGTCATCGACATCGCACCGCTGACGGAGAAGACCGAGAGGCTCATCGGCGCCGAGGCATTCGCCGCCATGGATGACTCCGCCGTGTTCATCAACGTCGGACGCGGAGACACCGTCGACACCGACGCGCTCGTCACTGCGCTGCGCGACGGGCAGATCGCCGGGGCCGGGCTCGACGTCTTCGACGAAGAGCCGCTGCCCGCCGACCATCCCCTGTGGGCGATGGACGATGTCATCATCACCCCGCATATGAGCGGTGATACCGACGGCTGGAGAATGCGGCTGGCCGAGCAGTTCCATCGCCTGTTCGAACAGTATCTGGCCGGAGAGCGGTTCCCGCACACCGTGGACAAGAAGCTCGGGTACGTGCGGTGAGCCTGGCCGACGACCCCACGGCGCAGCGGGCGTTCCTGGCCAGGGTGATCGCCGAACTCATCGCTGTGCGCCGTGCCCGTCTGCTGAGCATGCTGGTGCTCGCCCTGGCGATGCTCGTCGCCGGTCTCGGGGCCGCCGTCCAGGCTCAAGGCGATCACATCGATGCGGTGCTGCTGTTCTCGGCATTCAGCCTCATCATGATCGGCATCGTCTGTGCGCTGGGCGCGATCATCGCCTGGACGCGGATCAACCGGGACGTGCTCGATTCGATCGCGGCCACCCGTCCGGCGCGGGCCAAGGCGCCGCGGACGCGCAACGCCGGACTCGCCGTGGCCCTCGGCTTCGCTGTCGTCGGGATCCTGTTCGGCATCCTGCTGTGGGCCGAGACTCCGATTCTGGCCGGCGCCGTCGTCATCGCCTGCCTGCTGCTGGCCTGCCTGGGGCCCATCTGGGCGAATGAGCTGGCCAACGCCGACGATCGACTCGCCGTCATCCTCGACAGCGACGACGAACTGGCTGACCGATTCGCCAGTTTCACGCCGATCTGGCTGCATGAAGCCATGGAGTCCGATGCCGCGGAGTGACTGATTCCTCCCGCTGCTGATTAAACATCCCGAAACCGGCAGAACCTCCCGTTCCTGCGGGAGGTTCTGTCGTTCCCACGGGGTTGCGGCACGAAGCGGAGGGCATGCGGCCCAGGGTGCGGGATGGCGCCGAGGATGTGCTGAACCACTGGCGCAAGGCCCGGCGGGGACGGCGACGGACGTGATAGACGAAGGCGCCCGGAGTCGTGAGACTCCGGGCGCCTGTCTCAGCCGGTCATCGAACGCTCATCCGAGCGTTGCGGTGGGCCGCCTCGGCGATATCGATATCAGGGAAAGGCCGGGACGTCGACGTCGGCCATCTTGGCCACGCAGCGCACGACCTGGCAGGAGTAGCCGAATTCGTTGTCGTACCAGACGTAGACGACGACGCGGTCCTCATCGACGATCGTGGCCAGACCATCGACGACACCGGCGCGCTTGGAGCCGACGAGGTCGGTGGACACGAGCTCGGGAGAAGTGACGTAGTCGACCTGGTTGCGCAGCGGCGAATGCATCGACACCTCACGCAGGAACGTGTTGAGCTCGTCGACCGTGGTGGCGGTGTCCAAGTTGAGGTTGAGGATCGCCATGGACACATTCGGGGTGGGTACGCGGATCGCGTTGCCCGAGAGCTTCCCCGCCAGTTCCGGCAGAGCCTTGGCCACGGCCTTGGCGGCGCCGGTCTCGGTCAGCACCATGTTCAGCCCGGCCGCACGGCCGCGGCGGGAGCCCTTGTGGAAGTTGTCGATGAGGTTCTGATCGTTGGTGAACGAATGGACCGTCTCGACGTGGCCGTTGCGGACACCGAACTTGTCGTTGATGGCCTTGAGCACCGGAGTGATCGCGTTCGTCGTGCACGAAGCCGCCGAGACGATGGTGTCCGAGTCGAGGATCGCATCGTCGTTGACTCCGAAGACGATGTTCTTGACATCGCCCTTGCCGGGAGCCGTGAGCAGGACCTTCGACGCACCGGGGCAGGCGAGGTGCTTGGACAGGCCCTCGTCGTCGCGCCACTTTCCGGTGTTGTCGACGATGATGGCATCGTTGATTCCGTAGGCGGTGTAGTCGACCTCGGAGGGGTCATTGGAGTAGATGACCTGGATGAGGGTGCCGTTGGCCTGGATGGTGCTGTTCTCTTCGTCGATGACGATGCTGCCGTCGAAGGCTCCGTGGACCGAGTCGCGGCGCAGCAGGGAGGCGCGCTTGACGATGTCGTTCTCCCCATTGCGGCGCACGACGATGGCGCGCAGACGCATACCGGTGCCGCCGGCACGATCGATGAGGATGCGGGCGAGAAGACGGCCGATGCGACCGAAGCCGTAGAGGACGATATCGCGGACCTCGCCCTTGCCGGACTGTGATTCGACGACATCGGCGAGCTCGGAGGCGAGGAAGGCGTCGACATCGGCGGTCGGATCATCGAGCTTCTCGATGAGGCGGCCCAGATCGATGCGGGCCGGTGCCAGGTTGAGCCCGGACAGCGCCTTGACGATGCGGTGGGTGATCTGGATGTCGAGCTCTTCGCCGAGGAAGTGGCGAGCATAGCGGTGGGCCTTGATCATGCCGGTCACCGACTTATTCAGCAGCGACCGCCCGAACAGGGTCAGCAGCACGTCGTTCTCACGGTACAGGCGTCCGACTAGCGGAATGAGTTCTTCGGCGGCGGTCTGCTTCTTCGCCCAGTCGTCCAGGCGAGCAGTCGTAGCGTCAGTCAAAGGTCGTGTCCCCTCGGTCAGTTATAACGGATGCGCCCACAGTCTACCGTCTCGCCTATTCGCGATCGGACCGGCGTTCCTCGAACCGTTTGAAGCCCAGCAGGGTCAGTGCCACGATTCCGGCACCGGTGATGAGCGCGCCGAGGCTCTGCGCCTGCACCTTCGGTTCGACGAACCGGTATTCCTGCTCCTCTTCGCGCGGCCGAGGTGGTTTCGCCGTGCCGATCCACGCGGCGATGAACAGGACGATGCGGGCGAAGACGTTGAGGGTGAGCATGATCGCGATGATCGATCCGAACACACCGGCGGCCTTGTTTCCGGAGAAGAGATTGACGAGCACCGTGGAGAAGTTGATGAGGATGAGGAACGCGGTCGCGCCGATGAGCGAGCCGCGGTTCTTCGCCTGTTTGTCGACCGGCCTCTCCGGCAGCATCGTGAATAGGAACCAGAAGATCATCCAGGCGGCGCCGAAGGTGAGGATGACCGGAACGATGAACAGCAGGCTCTCGGCGATGCCGGAGAGTCCGAGCAGATCGACGATCATCGACCGCAGACCGGTGCCGACGACGGTGAGTGCCACAGCCAGGAGGAGTCCGATGATGAGGCCGATGAGAGTGATCACGTTATTGATGACCTTGCTGACGAAGGACTTCTCCGGCACGGCATCGTCGAAGTCGTCGTGCAGCTGGGCTCGCACTGCGGCACCGAGGTTGCCGATGAATCCCTGCCCCGTGTAGAGACCGGTGAGAATACCGATGATTCCGACTGCCTGCCACTGCAGCAGATAGCTCTCGAGCTGTTCGGTCAGGGATTCGTTGCCTGCGGTGAACGTCTCGATCTGCTGCGTGACCTCGGGCAGGAGCTCGGGGCGGGCGACGTCGAGGACGAAGCCGATGCTCGCGAGGCTGACCATGGCGATGGGCATGACCGCGAGAACGAGGAAGTAGGTGATCGCGGCACCGAACTGATTGCCCAGACGCTGTCCGAAACGCTGGACCGCGCGCATGAGGTGGGCAGGTCCGGGTCGGTTGACGGCATTGTGGCCGACCTCAGCGACGGTGTTGCGCGAGGCCAGTACTTTGGCAGGTGCCACGTGTGTGCTCCTTCGATGCGTATCCGCAAGGTGCGTTCGTATTCCGGTCTGAGGTGTTCGTTTCCACACTAGCCGCTGTGAGCGTACTGTGAGGGGCGGGCCGCGCCCGTATCTAGACTTTTGACCATGCCGATCCCTGATTCGCACTCCCTCGCCGCCGCTTTCGCGACCGCGGTCACAGGCGGACTCTCAGGCAGTCTGCCTTCCGGTGCGGCTTCTGCGGAACTGGTCTCAGCCGGCGGCAGCGCCGCGGACAACCTCAGCGGGTTCTCGGCCTGGACCGTGACGATCATGGAGACCCTGGGACCGGCAGGTGTCGGCTTCATGGTCTTCCTCGACAACATCTTCCCGCCGATCCCCAGCGAGCTCGTCCTTCCGCTGGCCGGATTCACCTCCAGCCAAGGGCAGATGAACATCGTGGCCGCGATCGTCTTCGCCACGATCGGCTCGGTTCTCGGCGCAGTTCTGCTGTGGGCTCTGGGCAAGTGGATCGGCATCGAACGCATCGCCCGAATCGCGGTGAAGATGCCGTTGGTCGACGTCGATGACGTGCACAAGACCGTCGATTGGTTCGACAGGCACGGGGACAAGGCTGTGTTCTTCGGGCGGATGATCCCGATCTTCCGGTCGCTCATCTCCATCCCCGCAGGCATGCGGGACATGCGGCTGGGCACGTTCCTGCTGCTGACCACGGCCGGCAGCGCGATCTGGAACACGATTCTCATCGTCGCAGGCTTCACCCTCGGTGAGAACTGGTCGGTCGTAGAGACCTACGCCGGCTACTTCCAGAACCTCGTCATCGTCGCCGTCGTCGTCTTCGTCATCGTGTGGATCGTGTTCAAGATCCGCAGACAGCGGCGGAAGACGGCCGCCGGGCTCGACACGACCGAAGACGATCATATCGAGCCCGGACAGTCCTGAGGCCGAGTCCTCGGCTCAGCTCACCCAAGCCGCCGCGGTATGTGCGGGGATGACCTCTTCGCCGGGCTTGACGGGTCCGGGAGCCGTCCCGTCGCCGAAAGGCGACCCGCCGAACTTCCGGTCACGACCGTGATCGCTGAGCCACCCCGAGAGGTCAGGGCCCTTGGGCACGATCTGCGTCGGATTCACATCCTGGTGGACGATGTAGTAGTGCTGTTTGATCTGCTCGAAGTCGACCGTGTCCCCGAAGCCCGGCGTCTGGTACAGGTCGCGGGCGTAGCCCCAGAGGTTCTCGAACGCCGTGAGCGGCTGACGGTTGCACTTGAAGTGACCGAAGTAGACGGGATCGAAGCGCACGAGCGTGGTGAACAGTCGCACATCCGCCTCGGTGATGGTCTCTCCCATGAGGAACCGTGACCGGCCGAGCCGATCCTCGACGATATCGAGCGCGTTGAATAGGCGATCGAAAGCGGCATCGTAGGCGTCCTGGGAACCGGCGAATCCGCAGCGGTAGACGCCGTTGTTGATCTCCGTATAGATATGACGCATCACCTTCTCCATCTCCTCCCGGGATTCTTCGGGCCAGAGATTCGGGGCACCCGCACGGTGGTAGTCGGTCCACTGAGTGGAGAAGTCCTCCGTGATCTGCGGGAAGTCGTTGGTCACGACGACGCCGGTGGGCACGTCGACAACGGCAGGCACGGTGATTCCGCGCGGATAGTCCGGAAAGCGGGCGAAGAATGCCTGCTGCAGCCGTTCGATGCCGAGCACCGGATCCACCCCGCCCGGGTCGAGGTCGAACGTCCACGACCTGGCATCGTGGGTGGGGCCGGGCATGCCGAGGGAGATGACGTCCTCGAGCCCGAGGAGGCGACGGACGATGATCGTCCGGTTCGCCCACGGGCAGGCGCGGGCGGCGACGAGGCGATATCGGCCCGGTTCGACGGGCCATTGAGCGTTCGGATCGTTGAGGATGCGATCGTCGATGTAGTTCGTATCGCGGTTGAACGCCGCGCCTTCGGTCACGTAGCTGGGAGTGTGATCGGCGGACTCGGACATGACGCTGCCTCCAATGAGATCGATGAGTGCGACTTCTGTCCTCAGCTTACGACGCGGTGGCAAGCCCTCGCCGAGGCGGCCCGCCGTCACCGTCGCCCGTCCTCCCGGAATGGGGAGGGGCCCATCCGCCACCGAGGCGGGACGACGACGGCCCGGGACGGACCGTTCGAGTCCGTGCCCGGGCCGTACCCCGCAGGCTGAGTTCGGCGACTGTGCCTCAGCCGGCAGCGACTGTGCCTCAGCCGGCGTAGAGCGCGTCGATCTCGGCGGCGAAGTCCTTGTTGATGAGGTGACGCTTGACCGACTGCTTGGCCGAGAGGTAGCCGTTGTCCTCGCTGAGTTCGATCGGCAGGATCGTGAACTTCTTGACCCCCTCGGCCCGCGAGACTGTCTTGTTCATCTGTTCGACGGCCTTGGCCACTTCGGCCTGGATCGCATCGTCCTCGGCGGCCTCGGGCAGATCCATCTGCGGCAGATCGTGGTTCTTCAGCCAACCCGGCAGCATCTCCGAATCGAGGAAGATCAGCGCCGAGACGAACTTGCGGTTCTCCCCGACGAGCACCGGCTGGCTGATGATCGGGTGGCGCCGCAGCACGTCCTCGAGGGGAGCCGGGGCGATGTTCTTGCCGCTGGAGGTCACGATGATCTCCTTCTTGCGGCCGTTGATCGTCAGATACCCGTCGTCGTCGAGGGATCCGAGGTCACCGGTGCCGAACCAGCCGTCGTGGAACTCCTTGGCCGTGGCCTCGGGGTTGTTCCAGTATTCGCGGAAGACCGGCACGCCCTTGGCCAGAATCTCACCGTCGGGAGCGATCGCCACCGAGACTCCCGGCAGCGGCACACCGACGGTTCCGATCTTCGACTTCTCCGGAATGTTGACGGTGATCGGCGCCGTGGTCTCGGTGAGCCCGTAGCCCTCGAGGACGATGATGCCCAGTCCGCGGAAGAAATGGCCGAGGTGAGAGCCGAGTGCGCCGCCGCCGGAGACCGCGTGAGTGACGTTGTCGCCCATGACCGCGCGCAGCTTCGAATAGACGAGCTTGTCGAACAGAGCGTGCTGGAGCTTGAGGCCGGTCGGCACCTTGCCGGTGTCGAGCGCCTTCGAATACGCGACGGCAACCTGCTCGGCGCGGCGGAAGATCTTCTCCTTGCCGCCTGCCTGAGCAGTTGCCAGTGCGGAATTGAAGACCTTCTCGAAGACGCGGGGCACACCGAGGATGAACGACGGGCGGAAGCTGCCCATGGCGTCGGTGAGCTTCGTCAGATCCGATTGGTGGGCGAGCAGAGCGCCGTTGCTGATGGCCAGAACCTCGATGAACCGGGCGAAGACATGGGCCTGCGGCAGGAACAGCAGGCAGCGCATGTTCGTGTCCAGGACGCTGGGGATCTGGTGGCGCGCGGCCTGGGAGGTCTGCACGAAGTTCGCATGGGTGAGCACGCAGCCCTTGGGCTTGCCGGTGGTCCCGGAGGTGTAGATGATCGTGGCAACGGAATCGGCGTCGACCTGCGAGCGGGCGGCTTCGAGCTCATCGTCGCTGATGTCTTTGCCCGCCTCGGTGAGATCGGCGAAAGCGCCGTCGTCCCAGACCCGCAGCGCCGGCTCGTCGCGTCCGGCGGCCTTGGCCGCGGCACGCACCCGATCGGCATGGTCGCGCGAGGAGACGAGCCCACGGGTGACGTCGGCATCGGTGAGCATCCAGCTCAGCTGTGCCTCCGAAGAGGTGTCGTAGAACGGCACGGAGATCCCGCCGGCATACCAGATGGCGTAGTCGCTGAGCGTCCACTCATAGGAGGTGGGGCCGAAGATCGCGATCCGGTCACCGACTCCCACACCCAAGGCGATGAGTCCCTTCGCGGCCGCCTTGACCTCTGCGAGGAATTCGGCCGCGGTCAGTTCGTCCCAACCGTCCCCGTCGGGTTTGGCGACCAGAGGGCGAGAGGGGTTCTCAGCGACTGTGCTGAGGAAGATATCGGTGGTCGACGAGGCGGTATCGACCTCGAAACCGACGACGGGTGTTGACGACTGCGGCATGGTCGTTGAGCTCATGAGTCTCCTTCGAGGACGTAAGTTACTGCTCGGTTATCCTACAGTTCGGCCGGGTCTCAGTGAAATCGATCACGTTTGCCGAGATAACCGGCGTCCGCTGACCTGTGAGCAGTCTAACCAAGTCGAATCAGGGGGCGTTCAGAGTACGATGGTCAGAACCCGCTCACGTCTGTTCAGCGAAGGAAGGTAATGACGACGAACCCTGAGGAGACCGGTTTCCGCTATGACGCGGCGCTGGCCGAAAAGATCGAGAAGTCTTGGCAGCGCACGTGGGAGGAATCGGGCACGTTCCACACCCCGAACCCCACCGGAGACCTCGGCGAGCTCGACTCCCAGGACGCTTCGTCGCCCTACGGTCCGCCTGCCGACCTCAGCCGGCGCGAGTCCCTCTACATCATGGACATGTTCCCGTACCCCTCCGGTGCGGGACTGCACGTCGGCCACCCGCTGGGCTACCTGGGCACCGACGTCTACGGTCGTTACCAGCGGATGCGCGGGCACAACGTCATGCACGCCCTGTCCTATGACGCTTTCGGGCTGCCCGCCGATCTCTACGCGGTGCAGACCGGTCAGCACCCGCGCATCACCACCGACGCCAATATCGCGAACATGACCGAGCAGCTGCGTCGCCTGGGGCTGGCCCACGATGTGCGTCGCCGCTTCGCCACGACCGATGACGACTTCGTCAAATGGACGCAGTGGATCTTCCTGCAGATCTTCAACTCCTGGTACGACCCCGAGGCGACCACTCCCGACGGCGAGGCCACGGGGGCTGCTCGTCCGATCGACACGCTCATCGAGCAGTTCGCCTCCGGTGCACGGCCCACCCCCGACGGTCGCGCCTGGTCGGATCTGAGCCCAGCGGAGCGCGAGAACGTCCTGCAGGGCTTCCGCCTCGCCTACGTCTCCGAATCCCCGGTCAACTGGTGCCCGGGACTCGGCACAGTGCTGGCCAACGAAGAGGTCACCGCCGAAGGTCTGTCCGAACGCGGAAACTACCCGGTCTTCACCCGCCGGCTGCGTCAGTGGAACATGCGGATCACCGCCTACGCCGACCGCCTCATCGATGACCTCGACGTGCTGGACTGGCCGCATGCGATCCACGCGATGCAGGTCAACTGGATCGGCCGGTCGAAGGGCGCCCTGCTGCGCCTGCCCGTCGCCGGTGATGAGTCCTGCGACATCGAGGTCTACACCACCCGCCCGGACACCCTCTTCGGCGCCACGTACCTCGTGCTCAGCCCCGAACATCCGCAGGTCGCCGACCTGACCGCAGGCGCTTGGGACGAGTCCACGCCTGAGTCCTGGCGCGGGGGAGAGGCCACTCCCGCCGAGGCGATCGCCGCCTACCAGAGAGCCGCCGCGGCCAAGACCGACGCCGACCGGCAGCAGAGCCGTGAGAAGACAGGCATCTTCACCGGCTCCTACGCGCTCAATCCGGCCACCGGGGCGCAGGTTCCGATCTTCATCGCCGACTATGTGCTCATGGGCTACGGCACCGGAGCGATCATGGCCGTACCCGCCGAAGACGCCCGCGACTGGGACTTCGCGAAGACCTTCGGGCTGCCCTATATCCGCACCGTGCAGCCGCCGGCCGACCACGATGAGGACGCTCCGTTCACGGGCGCCGGCGTGATGATCAACTCGGCCAATGCCGAGATCGACATCAACGGCCTCGAGATCGACCAGGCGAAGGCCTCGGTCACCGCATGGCTGAAGGACAAGGGCCTGGCCACCGAGTCCACTCAGTACCGTCTGCGCGACTGGCTGTTCTCCCGCCAGCGCTACTGGGGCGAACCGTTCCCCATCGTCTACGACGAGAACGGCACCCCCATCGCCCTGCCCGACGAGATGCTGCCCGTCCAGCTGCCCGAGGTCGACGATTTCGCGCCGCGGACCTACGCGCCCGACGATGCCGACAGCCGTCCCGAACCGGCTTTGAGCCGGAACCAGGAATGGACGAGCATCGAACTCGACCTCGGTGACGGTCCGAAGACCTACCAGCGGGAGACGAACACGATGCCCAACTGGGCCGGATCGTCGTGGTACCAGCTGCGTTACGCGGACCCGCACAACGACGACCGCCTCGTCGATCCCGCCAACGAGAAGTACTGGCTGGGACCGCGGGCCTCGAAGCCGCGCGGCGGGGCCGACCTCTACGTCGGCGGGCAGGAGCACGCTGTGCTCCACCTGCTCTATGCCCGCTTCTGGCACAAGATCCTCTTCGACCTCGGGCACATCTCGTCGTCCGAACCGTTCCACCGCCTGGTCAACCAGGGATACATCCAGGCTTACGCCTACACCGATTCCCGTGGCGTCTACGTTCCCGCCGCCGAGGTGGAGGAGAGGACCGAATCGAACGGTGAGCTGACGTTCTGGTTCGGCGGCGAACAGGTCAACCGGGAGTACGGAAAGATCGGCAAATCGCTGAAGAACTCCGTCATGCCCGACGAGATGTACGACGCCTTCGGTGCCGACACCTTCCGCGTCTATGAGATGTCGATGGGCCCGCTGGAGCAGGACCGTCCCTGGGACACCCGCGCCGTCGTCGGTGCGCAGCGGTTCCTGCAGCGTGTGTGGCGGCTCTTCGTCGACGAGGCCACCGGCGAGTCCGTGGTCGCAGACGGCGCAGCCGACGCCGAATCGCTCAAGGTCCTCCACCAGGTCATCGACGGTGTGCGCGAGGACATGGACCATCTGCGGTTCAACACCGCGATCTCCAAACTCATCGTGCTCACCAATCACGCCACCAAACAGGGTGGAGCGACCCGGGACGTCCTCGAGCCGCTGACGATCATGCTCGCGCCCTTCGCCCCGCACCTGGCCGAAGAGCTGTGGTCGCGGCTCGGTCACGAGTCGACGGTCACCTACGCGGCCTTCCCCGAGGCGGATCCGAACCATCTCGTCGCCGAGACCGTGACCTGTGTCGTCCAGGTCAAGGGCAAGGTGCGTGCACGGCTCGAAGTCGCCCCCGACATCTCCGCCGACGAGTTGGAGACGCTGGCTCTGCAATCTCCGAACGCCGTCAAGGCCCTCGGCGGTGCCGGAGTGCGCAAGGTGATCGTGCGCGCCCCCAAGCTCGTCAACATCGTCCCCGACGCCTGAGCCCCCCGGCCGATACTTCGCCGTAACACAGCATCTGGGAGACTGCATGGGTACGGGCGCCGGACGGCGGCGCCCCTTCTTCGACTACGACTGGTGAGAGCATGACGAACGACAGAGTCCAGGACGAGATCCGACACGCCCTCGGCGTGCGACCGCAGATCGACCCGGCGACGGAGATCGCCCGCCGTGTCGAATTCCTCGTCGACTATGTGCTCACCACCGGTGTCAGAGGCCTCGTGCTCGGCATCAGCGGCGGACAGGACTCCACCCTGGCCGGCAGGCTCTGCCAGCTGGCAGTGGAGGATCTGCGCCGCCGCGGGGCCGATGCCGAGTTCTGGGCCGTGCGCCTGCCCCATCATGTGCAGACCGATGAGTCAGACGCCCAGGATGCTCTGTCGTTCATCGCCGCCGATCATGAGCTGGCGATCAACATCGGCGCCGCCACGGATGCGGCTGCCGAGGAGTACGAGAAGGCCACGGGAGAGCCGATCACCGACTTCGGCAAGGGCAACGTCAAGGCCCGGATGCGGATGATCGCCCAGTTCGAGCTGGCGGGGGAGAAGAAGGCCCTCGTCGTCGGCACCGATCACGCCGCCGAGGCGGTCACCGGGTTCTTCACCAAGTTCGGTGACGGTGCGGCCGACGTCATCCCTCTGGCGGGCCTGAACAAACGACAGGGACGGGAACTGCTGCGCCACCTCGGCGCTCCCGAACATCTCATCGTCAAGGCTCCCACTGCGGATCTGCTCGATGACGAACCCGGACAGACGGACGAATCGTCGCTGGGACTGACCTACGACCAGATCGATGACTTCCTCGAAGGGAAGGAGATCGAGCCGGCTGCCGCCTCGGCGCTCATCGAGAAATACCGCCGCTCAGAGCACAAGCGACGGACCCCGGTGGCTCCGTTGGACACGTGGTGGATCCGGCACTGAGCCTCAGTCGTTGAACGGCGGGGTGCCCGAGACGAGTCCGAGTTCGAGTGCTGTCTGGTTGAACTCCCACCGGGAGGAGACGAAGTCGTCGCTGAGGCGTTCGCCGCGGCTCTGGGCTTCGGTGTAGCCGCGCCAGCCGTCCTTGCGGGCATCACCGGGACGGATCTCACGGGTGCCGGAATCATCGGGAGAGACCTGGGTCTCCTCCTTCACCCAGATCGACAGCCCCTCGGCGGCCCGATAGAGGTTCATGAACGCCGCGTGCGAACGCGGGTTGTCGAAGCTGGCCTTCTTGAACTCGGCACAGAAGGTGGTCAGCGGTTCGAGTTCGTCGACGGCGACGGTCGCGAAGGTCGCATCGAGTCGCAGGGACTGGACGATGCCCGACGAATCCGGGATGAGCTCGAGAATGCGGCGGGCGCGACGCTCATCGGGAAGCAGCTCGACCGTGTTCTCCACCGGGGTCAGCCCGAGGGTGTCCATCCGACCGCGTTCGACGCTGAGCTGCTGGCGCAGCGCGTCGATCTGCTGCTGAGCACGGCGCCATTCGCCGTGGAACATCAGCAGCGCGGCGATCACGCCGAGGCACAGCACGAGTCCGATGATCCAGGCGGCAGGGTGCAGCCCGGGGACGGCGAAGGCCACGATGCCGAGCACGGTGAGCACCGCAAACGTCACGGCTGCCGGTGAGTTGGTGAGGAAATCAAGGAAACGCTTCACAATTCCAAGCCTACTGTTTCAACCTCCACATCTCGTGCAACCGGGTGGCATATAGTGTGGTGCGAAAACGCATGCCAATTCCCAGGAGAGCTCGGTTTGAAGATTTCAGTCATCGGTTGCGGATATCTGGGTGCGGTCCATGCGGCGGCCATGGCGTCCCTGGGACATGAGGTCACGGGAGTCGACGTCGACACCGCGAAGGTCGAGGCACTGACCTCCGGCCGTCCGCCCTTCTACGAACCGGGACTGAGTGAACTCCTCGTGAAGGCTCAGGAGCGGGGAAAACTCGAATTCACCACCGACGTCTCCCGCGCCGCCGAGGCGGCCGTGCACTTCGTGTGTGTGGGCACTCCGCAGAAGCCCGGCGAGTTCGCCGCCGATGTCACCTATGTCGATGCGGCCGTGGAATCGCTGCACCCGCACCTGACTGCAACGTCGGTGGTTGTGGGTAAGTCGACCGTTCCCGTGGGCACCGCCGAGCGTCTGGCCGGGATCATCGCCGGCACCGGAGCGGCGATGATGTGGAATCCGGAGTTCCTGCGTGAAGGGCATGCCGTCGAGGACACCCTCCACCCGAACCGTCTGGTCTACGGCGTCGCCGACGGTGAGGCCGGGCAGGCCGCGGCCGCGGCCCTCGACGAGGTCTACGCTTCGATCCTGACCGACGGCACTCCCCGGATGATCACGGACTTCGCGACCGCCGAGCTCGTCAAGACTGCGGCGAACTCGTTCCTGGCCACGAAGATCTCCTTCATCAACGCGATGGCCGAACTCTGCGAGGCCTCGGGCGCCGATGTCACCCAGCTCGCCGATGCGATCGGCATGGACGACCGGATCGGCCGCAAATTCCTCAATGCCGGACTCGGCTTCGGCGGCGGCTGCCTGCCCAAGGACATCCGCGCCTTCATGGCCAGGGCCGGAGAGCTCGGCGCCGATCAGGCGGTGGCCTTCCTCAAGGAGATCGATTCGATCAATATGCGTCGGCGTGTGCGCATGGTCGACATCGCCCGTGACGCCCTGGGCGGGTCGTTCATCGGCAAGAAGATCACCATCCTCGGTGCCGCTTTCAAACCCGACAGCGACGACGTCCGCGACTCCCCGGCTCTGGCCGTGGCCCGACTCATCGCCACCCAGGGCGGGCTGGTCACTGTCACCGACCCGCAGGCGATCGGCAATGCGCAGAAGTCGTTCCCCGAACTCGACTACGTCGCCGACACGACCGAGGCGATCACCGGGGCGCAGGCCGTGCTGCTGCTGACCGAATGGCGCGAATACCGCGACCTCGACCCGGCGGCGACCGCTGAACTCGTGAGCGGGAAGGTGCTCGTCGACGGCCGCAATGTGCTCACCCCCGAACTGTGGCGGGCAGCGGGCTGGACCTACCGGGCGCTGGGCCGTCCATGAGGATCGGGCTGGTCACCGACTCCACGGCACAGCTCTCCGCTGACGAACGCGATGAGCTGAGCGAGGCCACCGGCGGCCTCTTCGCCGTGGTGCCGCTGACCGTGCTCATCGGCGGAGTCGCCTTCGCCGACGGTGAGGTCGATGCCGGGCACCTGTGCGCGAAGATGACCGACGGCACCGAGGTGACCACATCCATGGCCACCCCGGCTCAGTTCTCCGACGCCTATGCGCGGCTGCGCGAGGACGGGGCCGAAGCCATCATCGTCGTGACCATGTCCGCGGAGCTCTCGGGCACCCGCGATTCTGCGGTCACCGCCGCCGAAGCCGAGGACATCCTCATCGACGTCGTCGACTCGAGGACCACCTCGGCGGGATTGGCCGGGGCGCTGTGGGTGGCTGTGGCCGGGATCCGGCAGGGACTCGACGTCGAATCGATCGCCGGGACCATCGCCGACTGGTGCGCGGCCGAGACCCGTTCCGTGTTCGCCCCCGGCAGCCTCGAACACCTGCGCCGAGGCGGCCGGATCGGTGCCGCATCATCGCTGCTGGGCAGGGCCCTGCAGATCGTTCCCGTGCTCGGTCTCAACGCCGGAATCGTCGTTCCGCTCGCCCGGGTGCGCACTCGCTCCAAAGCACTGGAGAAGATCGTCACTCTGGCCGCGCAGGCCGCCGCCGAGGTGGCTGACCCCGAGGACACCGTGCAGGTCGAGGTGCAGAACGCCGAAGGGGAGATGGACGCAGCCGATGCCGAACTGCTGAGCTCACGGCTGCGTGAGCTCGGATTCGACCCCTCGTTCAGGACGCTGTCGACGATCATCACCGCCCATGTCGGGCCCGGCACGGTCGGCGTGACCGTGCAGACCCAGCCCTGACTCACACACCCTGGCCCGGGGACGCTCGTGTGACTTGACCACCTCAGCCCTGTGGACGCAGAACCCTTGTCCACAGGCAGGGGCGCTGTCATGGCCGTCGTGTGTCAGCAGAGCTTACCGTCGGGTCATGGCTGTGTCTCCGGATGATCGTTTCGCGGGTCTCCTGGGTGCCAGTGCCGAACGCGGCGGTTGGGTGCCGGGCGACATCTATACAGCCGACACCGCCGGTGACGAAGAACCCGTCGAGCCCCGACGGGTGCGGCTGCCCGTTGTGGTGGCCCTGGGCATCGCCACGGTCGGCATCCTCTGCCTCGCCTTCTTCCTCTTCCGGCCCGCGACACAGCATTCGCCTGTGGGCAGCGGTGACGACCCCGGCTACGGTGCAGAAGCCGGCCAGTCGCCTGCTGTGTCCGAGGACGGATTCGAAACAGGGACAACCGCTGCGGCGAAGGCCGGGGAAGCGAACGGGAAGGTGATCGTCCACATCACCGGGGCGGTGAACGATCCCTCGGTGGTCACCCTGAAGGCGGGCGCCCGGGTCCAGGACGCCGTCGAAGCCGCCGGAGGACTGAGCGCCGGAGCCGACGGCGAAGCGGTGAATCTGGCGCGCGTGCTCGCCGACGGTGAGCAGATCCATATCCCGGCAGAGGGAGAAGAACCGGCAGCCGGCGTCGATGGTGCGGGCGCAGATGGCACCGGTCAGGACGGAACCGGTTCGTCTGGAACTGGGGGAGCGGGCGCGGGAGGTGGCAGCGGTTCACCGGGAACCGCGGATTCTTCCGCAGCCGCGAACAGCGGAGCACCCGGTCAGGCGGGGAAGGTCGATCTCAACACCGCCGATGCCACGACCCTCGAGACCCTGCCCGGGGTCGGGCCCGTCACAGCCGAGGCGATCATCAGCCACCGCAGCCAGCAGCCGTTCGCGAGCGTCGAGGATCTGCTGCTCGTCAAAGGCATCGGGCCGAAGACCTTCGAGAGCCTCAAAGACCTTGTCACCGTCGGCTGACCCTGGCCCCGCAGCGGCGCACACCCGACTGCGAACGAGGCGAACTCGGCGGCATGCGTGGGAGCGCAGACTGATTGCCCTGCGTGAACGGTGCGCGTCGGCGGTCGCCTTGATGCGGGAACACGCGGCACTGTGGCCGGGCTCCGTCCGGCTCCTCTGCTGTGCCGCGGGCCTCTGGGCCAGCGCACTCCTGGCACCGGGGCCGTGGGCGCTGTACGGCATCCCCGTGCTCGGGCTCGCCGGGGTCGTGATCCTGCGACGGCGCCACCACCTCGGTGTCGGAATCCTCGTCTTCACCTGTCTGCTGACCATCCAGATCACCGCCCTGGCTGCCGCCCACGGTCCGGATGAGGCCGCCGAGACCACGGGCCTCGTCGTCGGCCACAGCGAACCCGGAGCCTCCGGCTGGACGCGACTGATGCTGGTCACCCCCACAGGGTTCACCCACGTGCTCAGCCCCGACGCCGTTGCGGACGGGGCGACGGTGCGGATGCGCACGACGCGCCTCGATGACATCCGCGCCACCGATGCAGAACCACACGCGCTGACAGAACCGAACGCACTGTGGCAGTGGCGAGAGACGCTTCGCACCGAACTGCGCAAGCATTCGGTGGCCGCCGGCAACGACGGCGGACGGCTGCTGCCCGGACTCGTCGTCGGCGACACCTCACCGCAGGACGACCGGATGGTCGACGATATGCGCGTCGTCTCCCTCACCCACGTCTCGGCCGTATCGGGCAGCAACGTCACGATCGTCAGCCTCGGTGCCGGACTGCTCGCCGGAGCCTGCCGAGCCGGACCACGGCTGCGTGTGAGCATCGGGGTGCTGACCTGCCTCGGCTACGTCTTCATCGTCGGCTTCGAACCCAGCGCCATCCGCGCCGCCGGAATGGCGATCGCGGCGGCCCTCGTGTTCCTGCGCGGCGGCGGGATCTCCCCGGTCGCGGTCATGTGCTCGACAGCGAGCCTGCTTCTGGCCTTCGTCCCCGTGCTGGCCACCTCGGTGGGCTTCGTCCTGTCCGTGGTCTCCACGGCCGCGATCATATTCGTCGTCCCGGTCCTGCTGCGCCGCCTCGCCGTGCACCTGCCTCTGCTGCCCACGGTGCTCGTGACCGCACTCATCGTGCCCTTCGTCGCCCAACTCGCGTGCACCCCGGTGCTCGTGGCGATCGATCCGCGCATCGGACTCTGGTCGGTCGCCGCCAACGCCGCGGCCGCACCCGCGGTCATGCCGGCGACGGTGGCAGGATTCCTCAGTCTCGTGACCACCGGCATCGCGACGACTGGACTGCCCGGAGGCGATTTCGCCTCGACCCTGCTGGCCTGGATCGGATCGTTTCCGGCCTGGTGGATCGTCCTCGTCGCCCGAGTCTGCGCCGCCCTGCCCGGTGCGGCGCTCGACTGGCCGATGCCGCCGGTCGGAACGCTGCTGGCACTCGGGCTGCTCGGCCTGGCCGTGGTCGGAACCGGGATGCTCGTGCGTCGCAGGCTCTGGGGTCTGCCCGTGGTCGTTCTGTGCTGCCTGCTCACCGCCGTCGTCATCGTCACGGTGAGGACGAAGCCGCCGGCCGCGGACTGGCTGGTGCTCGTCTGCGACGTCGGTCAGGGTTCGGCTGCGGTGGTCAACCTCGGTGACGGTCGCGGTGTCGTCGTCGATACCGGGCGCGAGCCGAAACCCATCGACACCTGCCTCGACGCATCCGGGATCGAGGACTTCGACCTGTTCATCTCGCACTTCGACGCCGACCACTTCGCCGGATACGCCGGCACGACGTGGGAGCGCACGATCGACCGGCTGTTCGTCTCCGCGAATGTGGTGACCTCGCCCGACGCGCAGCGCGTGATCGCTGACACCGGTGCGCAGGCGGTCCCCATCCACCGTGGCCAGACGCTGACCTTCGACACGGCGAGACTCGAAGTGCTGTGGCCGCCGCTGCGTTCGGTTCCGGCCGCGGACGACGAAGAGCTGCGCAACGAGGACTCCCTGGTGGTGCGGGTCGACCAGGAGGGACTGAGCACGCTGCTGCCCGGCGATGTCGGAGCCGAGGAGCAGTCTGTGCTCGCCCAACAGGTACAGCCGGTCGATGTGCTCGTCGCACCTCACCACGGCTCCTCCGATCTGGCTCCTGAGTTCTTCGCTGCCGCGGCGCCGGGCCTCGGCGTCATCTCGGTGGGGGAGAACAGCTACGGGCACCCGACTGAGAAGTCGCTGCGATCCTTCGGTCCTGTGCCCGTGCTGCGTACCGATCACTGCGGTCCGGTTGCCCTCTATGCGCAGAGTCGATTCAGCACCGGGCAGGGCTGTGCCGAAGGCCAGAGGTGAGATCGCGGATGCCGGTCCGCCGTATCGGTCATGTCGGACGGCCGCGATAGGCTGGGGTCCATGGCAGTGAAGAAGACCCTGATCCCCTGGAGCTCGGCGAAACCCGCCCCTGTCGTCATGATCTCCGGCGGTGAATCGGTGCTTGTGCGCATGGCCAAGGATCGCATCGTGTCGGCCGCGCGGAAGCAGGACCCCGAAGAGATCGAGTTCGATGCTGCCGGATACCAGGCCGGTGAGTTGGCGATGGCGGCTTCACCGTCTCTGTTCTCCGCCTCGAAGCTCATCGTCGTCGATGCCGTCGAGAAGTGTTCGGAAGACTTCCTCAAGGACGCGCTCGACTATCTGGACGCCCCGAACGATGACGCCGTGGTGGTGCTGCTGCACGCCGGCGGCAATCGGGGAGCGAAGCTCATCAAGAAGCTCGACTCCGCCGGGTTCCCGCGCGTCGACGCGGCGGTGCTGAAGAACGAAAGCGATCGGGCGAAGTTCGCTCAGACCCGGTTCAAGACCGCGAAGCGACGCATCGACGAAGCGGGAATGGCCGCGCTCATGTCGGCGCTGGGCTCCGATCTGGCCGAACTCAATGCCGGAGTCGACCAGCTCATCGAAGACACCGAAGGCACGATCACCGCCGAGGTCGTCGACCAGTACTACGGCGGGCGGGTCGAGGCCACCGGCTTCAAGGTCGCCGATGCGGCCGTGGCCGGTGATGCGAAGAACGCGCTGAGTCTGCTCAGGCATGCGCTGTCGACCGGGTCCGATCCGGTCCCGCTCGTGGCGGCAGTGGCGATGAAGCTGCGCGGCATGGCGAAGGTGCAGGGATTCTCCGGCACCAGCGGGGAGCTGGCCTCGGAGCTGAAGATGGCGCCGTGGCAGGTCGACCGTGCCCGCCGGGAGGTGAGGCGGTGGAACGAGGTGGCACTGGGCCAGTCGCTCATCGCCGCGGCCGAGGCCGACGCGGCCGTCAAGGGCGGAGGGCGCGACCCCGTCTACGCTGTCGAATGGTTCGTCTCAGAAGTCGCCCGCCTCGCCCGCCTCCGCTAATTACTACCTGACGGCGGCCCAGCAACCTCGCGCGAGGTTGCTGGGCCGCCGTCAGGTAGCAATAGGGGACGAGAACGGGGTCCGAACCGTGTGGTTCGGACCCCGTGAAGCTATAGCCTCAGTCGTGCGCTCAGAGAGCGTTGATCTGCGTGGACAGGCGCGACTTGCGGTTCGCAGCGTTGTTCTTGTGCAGAACACCCTTCGAAACAGCCTTGTCGAGCTTGCGGGCAGCCACAGCATAAGCCTGCTGTGCCTCTTCCTTGTTGCCGGCAGCAATGTTCTCGCGAACGACGCGGACGTAGGACCGAACCTCGGACCGGACAGCCTTGTTGCGCTGACGAGCCTTCTCGTTGGTCTTGATCCGCTTGATCTGGGACTTGATATTAGCCAATTTCAACACTCTTTCGTGTTAGTGGTACATGGTCGTGAGGGCGCATCGAACCGACAGGATCATCTCCGCGGGGAAACACATCGACGACATCGAATCCGACGGCATCTTCACCCGACCTCGGCGAGACACACGCCTTGATGAAGACACAATCACCTATGATACAGCCTCGAGTCCCGGGCCGGAAATCCCTTTGCCGCCCGCCCGCTCAGGCAACACCAGGCCTCGGCCCGGCAGGTGTGCCGGGTCTCAGCCGGAGATGTGCTCGGCCACCCGGTCGAACACGTCACGGGGCATGATCGCGCCCTCTCTGCGGATCGAATCGGGGTCGAGCCGAATGATCCGATCGAGACGGAGCTCAGAGGGCCGGCCCTGTGAATCCCAGTCCCCGGTACCGATGTTCATCCATGTGGCGTGCCGGTCCTGACGAACCTCGCCGACGCCGCCGGGGATGTGATCTTTGCTGGTGAGCATGAGTGCGAGCACCCATCGGCCGTCACGGCCGACGATCAGCGAGGGCCGATCCTTGCCCTGCGTATGGTCCTCTTCGAACGGCACCCATCCCCAGACGACTTCTCCCGGATCGGCATCGCCGTCGAGATCGGGGGAGTAGCTGACCGTGATCGAGCCCGTGTAATCGCCGGGGTACGAACCCGATCCGCCCTGGCCGCTCGAGGCGGAACGATCGGCAGTACCCGCCGAGGCGGCACCTCCGCCGCCCGACCGTGCAGTATCCGGCCGGCGGGCATCCGTGGGCTGCGATGCGCCTTTTGAGTTCTTCTTCGACTGTGACTGCCGCAGGTAGCGCAGCCCCTCCCGGACTCCGATTCTCGCGGCCCGATTGACCAGTGATTTCCAGTTCATGTCTCCAGCCTAAACGAGCAGGCTGTCACAGGCTGCAAGAACTGTGTGCCGACCCGGTCAAGCGAACGAGCCGTAATGGGCGGGCGATCGAGCCGCCACGGTCACGAGAATTCGAGGACCGCCTCGACGGGGAAGTGGTCGGAGGGGTACTTCCCGTCGATGTCGAACGTGTCGATGCGAGTGGACACCGTGCGCAGGCCCGGGGTGGTCAGGATCCAGTCGATGCGCGGCTCACCGGCTTTCGGGCCTGTGTAGCGATGGAAGGTGCCGATATCCTCCCCGGGCACTTCCGCGGCGGTGTCGGTGAGGCCGAGTTCGGTGCAGAAGAAGTCGTAGACCGGGGAACCGGTGGCGACATTGAAGTCACCGGTGACCACGCAGGGATGGGCCGCCTCGGCGATGGACTCGGCCATGATCCGACCGGACTCGAGACGCGCGCGCTCGGACTTGTGATCGAGGTGGGTGTTGAGTACACGCAGCCGTCGTTCGGAGTCGAGGTCGCGGACATCGACCGTAGTCAGGGTGCGCGCGTGGGAGACTCCCCATGACTCCGAGGCGACCGTGTCGGGCTGTTCGGACAGCCAGCTGATGTCGACGGCTTCGACGTCGAAGCGCTTCGAATCGAGGATCACGGCTGTGAACTCGCCGGAGTTGCCGCCGGAGTGGCCCTCTCCGAGCCAGATGTACTCCTCGGGCAGCAGTCTGATGAGCGTCTCGAGCTGGTCGAGTTCGCCCTCCTGGGTGCCGATGAGGTGCGGACGTGCGCGCCGGATGAGCTCGGCGGCGATCGGCAGCCGCTCGGCCACCGGATGTCCGTCCATGGCGGGATAGCGGAGGTTGAAACTCATGACCCGGAATTCGCTCATGCCACCATCTTCCCCGATCGGCACGGTCCGGCACATGCATCGGCACGCCTCAGCGGAGGCGAATCGCGAAAGACCCGGGCGATCAGGGCGTGCCCGCCCGTGGATTCCAGGTCCGTGCACAAGTCATGAAACAATAGGAGATCGGGTCTGTCCGGGGACTCGGTCTGTCGAAGGAAGGGCGTTCATGTCACCTCAGGTGAATAAGGAAGCTGCACAGCGGATCTCACCGTCTGCCACCTCACCCGAGCTGATTCGCAATTTCTGCATCATCGCTCATATCGATCACGGCAAATCGACCCTGGCCGATCGCATGCTCCAGATGACCGGCGTCGTCGAGAACCGCGATATGCGTGCCCAGTACCTCGACCGGATGGACATCGAACGCGAACGCGGAATCACCATCAAGTCCCAGGCCGTGCGCATGCCGTGGGAACACGCGGAGACCCCGTACGCGCTCAACATGATCGACACTCCCGGCCACGTCGACTTCAGCTACGAGGTCTCGCGATCACTGGCCGCCTGCGAAGGCGCACTGCTGCTCGTCGACTCCGCTCAGGGCATCGAAGCCCAGACGCTGGCCAACCTGTACCTGGCCATGGAGAACGATCTGACGATCATTCCCGTGCTCAACAAGATCGACCTGCCGGCCGCACAGCCGGAGAAATACGCGGAAGAGCTCGCCAACCTCATCGGCTGCGAACCCGAGGACTGCCTGCTCGTGTCCGGCAAGACCGGTGAAGGCGTCGAGGAGGTCCTCGACCGCATCATCACCGATATCCCCGCACCCGTCGGCGACGCCGACGCCCCGGCCCGTGCCATGATCTTCGACTCCGTCTACGACACCTACCGCGGTGTGGTCACCTACGTTCGGCTCGTCGACGGTTCCCTCAAGCCGCGCGAGAAGATCGAGATGATGTCGACCGGCAGCACTCACGAACTGCTCGAGATCGGCGTCTCCTCACCAGAGCCGAAGGCGACGAAAGGCCTCGGCGTCGGTGAGGTCGGCTACCTCATCACCGGCGTCAAAGACGTCCGGCTGTCGAAGGTCGGCGATACCGTCACGCTGGCCGCGTCTCCCGCACCGGAACCGCTCGAGGGCTACAAGGAGCCGCAGCCGATGGTGTATTCGGGTCTGTTCCCGATCGACGGCTCCGACTACCCGGTGCTGCGTGACGCGCTGGACAAGATCAAACTCAACGATGCCTCCCTGGCCTACGAGCCCGAGACGTCCACTGCGCTGGGCTTCGGCTTCCGCTGCGGCTTCCTCGGCCTCCTGCACCTCGAAGTCCTCCGCGATCGGCTCGAGCGCGAATACAACCTCGACCTCATCTCGACGGCACCGAGCGTGATATACGACGTGACCATGGAGGACGGGACCGAGACGACGGTGACGAACCCGAGCGAATTCCCCACGGGTAAGGTCAAGGAAGTCAGAGAGCCCATGGTCCGGGCGACGATCCTCACTCCGAGCGACTACATCGGTGCGGTGATGGAGCTGTGCCAGACCCGTCGGGGCAACTTGCAGGGCATGGACTACCTGTCCTCGGACCGCGTGGAGATCCGCTACCGCCTGCCGTTGGCCGAGATCGTCTTCGACTTCTTCGACCAGCTCAAATCACGGACCAAGGGCTATGCGACGCTCGACTACTCCGATGACGGGGAGGATCCGTCGGATCTCGTCAAGGTCGACATCCTGCTGCACGGCGACCAGGTCGATGCGTTCTCCGCGATCGTCCACCGCGACAACGCCTACTCCTACGGTGTGGCGATGGCCGGGAAGCTGCGCAAGCTCATCCCGCGCCAGCAGTTCGAGGTGCCCATCCAGGCGGCCATCGGCTCTCGCATCATCGCCCGTGAGACCATCCGCGCCATCCGCAAGGACGTGCTGTCGAAGTGCTACGGCGGCGACATCAGCCGTAAGCGCAAACTGCTCGAGAAGCAGAAGGAAGGCAAGAAGCGGATGAAGGTGGTCGGCACCGTTGAGGTTCCGCAGGAGGCGTTCATCGCGGCCCTGTCCTCCGACGAGCCGGAGACGAAGGACAGCAAGAAGTAAGTGCCCGCACAACCGACCGGTGAGGTCCCTCCGCGCGACGGTTCGCTGCCGACATCGGTGGGGATCGGGGCCGCCGAGCGGGGGCTGAGCCTCTACATCCACGTCCCGTACTGCCGGGTCCGCTGCGGCTACTGCGACTTCAACACCTACACCGCCGACGACCTCGGTCCAGGCGCGTCCCGCGAGGATTACCGCAGCAATCTCGCCCGTGAGCTCGATCTGTCCGTGTCCACCCTCGCCGAGGCGGGGGCGGGCAATCGTGAGGTCTCGACGATCTTCTTCGGCGGGGGCACCCCGACCTTGCTCGCAGCCGACGTGCTCGCCGGGGTGATGGACGATGTCCGCGCCCGCTTCCGCTTGGCCGGGAATGTCGAAGTCACCACCGAAGCCAACCCCGACACCTTGGACCCCGCCTACATCGCGACCCTCGCCGGAGCCGGTTTCAACCGCATCTCCATGGGGATGCAGTCGGCCGTGCCGCACGTGCTCGCGACCTTGGACCGCACCCACGATCCGGAGAAGATCCCCGAGGTGGCCCGCTGGGTCAAGGATGTCGGCTTGGAGCTCAGCCTCGACCTTATCTACGGCACCCCGGGGGAGTCGATCGACGATTGGCGTCGCTCTCTCGACGTGGCCCTGTCCAACGAGGTCGATCACATCTCGGCGTATTCCCTCATCGTCGAGCCGGGAACGAAGATGGGCGCGATGGTTCGTCGCGGCGAACTGCCGATGCCCGATGACGACGACTTAGCCGATAAGTACGAGATCGCCGACGCCGCGATCTCCGCTGCCGGTCTGCAGTGGTACGAAGTGAGCAATTGGTCGACCGGTCCCGATACTCGTTGTGAGCACAATCTGGCCTATTGGCGCAATGCCGACTGGTGGGGCTTCGGACCCGGAGCCCACTCACACGTCGGGGGAGTCCGGTTCTGGAACGCCAAACATCCGCGTGCTTGGGCTGATCGGTTGGTGGCGGGAGAGTCCCCGTCGATCGGGCGGGAGGTCCTCGATGACCAGACCCGGGAGATCGAACGGATCATGCTCGCAGCCAGGATCGACCGGGAGCTGCGCCTGGACTCTCTGGCACCGGGCAGCCAGCAGGCGATCAGGACGTTCATCAAGCAGGGACTGCTCGACGCGGATGGCGCAGCGGCCGGCTGGTTCCAGCCCACCCTGCAGGGGCGTCTCATGGCCGACTATATGGTGCGCATCCTCACCGAATACGTGTGAATGAGTCTCGCCCCGCCGTCCGGATCGGGTGGCGAGGCGAGCTGCTCAGCGAATCTGCGCCGGTGGGACCATCGGGCAGCGCCAGATCACTTGATCCAGTTCGGCGTCATCGGAATGCGGTAGCCCTCGCCGCGGTTGGCTGCCATTCCGGCGATGATCTCGATGACGATCATGTAGATCGAGAGCACCGGCAGGAGCAGCAGGATGAGGAGGCCGATGCCGACGATCGTGAGGATTCCGCCGATCAGGCCGATGCCGAATCCGGCGATGACACCGATGATCAGCAGATTCAGCGACTGCGCGCCATGATGGCGGAGGAACGGCGACTTGTCCTTGTTGATGATGAAGAGGATGAGGGTGACGATCCAGCCGACGCCGACGACGTAGGTGGCGGCGTGCGCGAGGTGTGACCACAGTGCAGTGGTGCGTTCGCTCTGATCGGCGTTCCAGAATCCGAGTGTGTTCGGACCGTAGGCGGCATCCGGAAGTTCTGCTCCCATGGGAACACCGGCGGCAGCCGACTGCGCCGAGGATGCTCCTTGGAAACCGTATCCCGCCTGCGGCTGTCCCTGGGGAGCGCCGTAGGGCTGCTGCGAGCCGTATCCGGGCTGAGATCCCCGCTGAGGGTTCGGCGGCTGAGAGCCGTACTGGGCCGGACCACTCTGCTGCGGCTGCGAACCCTGCGGTGGCTGCTGGGTATACGGCTGCTGCGAGCCCGACTGCGGGGAATAGTTCGGAGGCATCGGCTGTGACTGTCCGTTGCTCGGCTGCTGCGGGTTGTCCGACATGAGAGTCCCTTCAGAGTGTGCGATCACTCCACATTAGCCCAGGGAGAGCGGGCTGTCCCAGAGTGCGCGGGATGACGGGGGATGGTCACTTCACGAAGTTGAAGGTGAGCGGAAACTTATACCCCTCGCCCCTGTTCGCTGCGACGGCCGCAATGATGTAGAGGACGCAGTAGACCAGTGGGACGATGAACGCTGCGTACATGATGATGATGCCGATCCCGAAGGTCACCAATGCCAGGATGAAACCGAGGATGCCGAAGACGAAGAGGGCACCGACGGTGACGATCGTGTTCGTGATCAGCGCATTGAGCCCCTGACGCGAATGCTCGCGGACGAACGGCGACTCGTCCTTCTTCACGAGGAACATGATGAGCGGCATGAAGCCGAAGAGAAGCGCGCCGAGGTGGGTCCACAGAGCCGTGGTCCGATCGGGTTCGGGGGCCATCCAGAACTGTTCGGAGCCGGGTCCGTACGCCTGCTCGGGCAGAGAGCGGGAGTCGAACATCGCCGGGTTGTGCATCTGCGGCATGCCGAAACCAGGCTGCGCGCCATATCCAGGCTGTGCGCCGTAGCCCGGCTGCGCGCCATATCCAGGCTGTGCGCCGAACGAATGATGTGAGCCGTACCCCGGCTGCCCACCATATCCCGGCTGCCCACTGTGCGTCTGCGGCTGAGAATACTGCCGGCCCTGCGACGCGTAAGGCTGCTGCGGGCCGGAGGCCTGAGAGTAGTTCGGCGGCATCGGCCGGCTGCCCGGCTGCTCGGGGTGGTGCGACATGGGGATCCTTTCGAAGAACGTCTGCCATTCACACTATCCGAGCCGGGTGTCCCGAGGATGTCGGGGAAGCCTCACTCCTGTGACAGTTTCGGCACACGTCGACAGATCCGCGTGACCACCGCGGGCCACCGCGCCGCACCACCGAAGTCACTCAGCCGACGGTGACGAAATCGATGAGTTCCTCGACCCGACCCGACAGCGTCGGTTCGACATCGGCGATGGTGCTGACCTTCCCGAGGATGCGCACCCAGCCGCGAGCGACGTCCCGATGATCGGCGTGCGGCCATCCGATGCGACGCAGTATTCCCGTCTTCCAATCCTCACCGCGGGGGACGACCGGCCATTGCCGGATGCCGACGACATGGGGCTTCACCGCCTGCCAGATATCGACGTAGGGGTGGCCGATGATATGGACGACATCGCGGTAGCGCGGATCGGCACGGACCGCCTCGGCGATCTTCGATTCCTTCGTCCCGGTCACCAGATGGTCGGCGAGGACACCGACCCGATGCTCGCGATCCGGACCGAAGGCTGCGAGCTTGTCGGCGACGTCGTCGAGACCGCCCAGGGGTTCGACGACGACGCCTTCGATGCGCAGATCATCGCCCCAGATCTTCTCGACGAGCTCGGCATCGTGCTTGCCCTCCACCCAGATCCGCGATCCACGAGCCACCCGGGCCTTCGCCCCGACCACGGCGCGAGACCCGGAAGCCGTCCGCCCGGGCTGCTGCGCCTCCTTCTTCGGCAGCTGCACATCGACGGGCTGACCTTCGAGGAGGAAACCCGGTCCCAAGGGGAAGGCCCGGACCTTGCCGACGCGGTCCTCGAGCTTGACGACGACACCGGCCGTGGTCTTCTCCGCGCCGACGACCGCACCGACATAGCCGCTCATCGCATCCTCGAGAACCATGCCCAGGCCGAGCTCGACCTGGCGGGACTTCTTCGGACGGTGCGACGACGGCGAGGAACCGGAGAGCACATCGGGGCCATAGCGATCAAAAGCATTCACGGGCACCCACCTTAATCAAGGACGGTCCCGCAGGCGCGCAGACCCGCAGGTCACCCCAGAAATGAATTCCGGGGACGAGAAGCGTAGAATTGGCACTCAGGCTCAAGGAGTGCCAAGTATCGGCACGGGACCGCGATCGGCTGAAGAGACGGAGAGGAGAACCGCGATGAACGACAGCAGACGTGCACAGGTGCTGCGCGCCATCGTCGAGGACTTCGTCGCCACCAACGAACCCGTGGGATCGAAGGCGATCGTCCAGCGCCACACCCTCGGCGTCTCCCCGGCCACGATCCGCAACGATATGGCCCAGCTCGAGCAAGAAGGCTATATCGCCCAACCCCACACCTCGGCCGGTCGGATCCCCACCGATCTCGGCTACCGGATGTTCGTCGACCGCATCGACGAGTTCAAACCGCTGACCACGGCTGAACGCCGCGCGATCTTCCAACTCATCGACGGCGATGTCGATCTCGACGAGATGCTCGACCGCACCGTCCGCGTGCTCTCCGGCCTCACCCGCCAGGTGGCGCTCATCCAATACCCGACGGTGTCGCGGGCGCGCATCAAACACGTCGAGATCGTCGGCCTCGGCCCCGGCCGGATCCTCGTCGTCCTCATCACCGACGCCGGTCAGGTCGAGCAGAAGTCAGTGATCACCCCGACCCCGCTCGACGAGGACGCCGTTCGCGGGCTGCGCGACCAGATCAACGCCGAATTCGCCGGGCGCACGCTTGCGCAGGTCTTCGGTTCGGCTCCCACCGCCGAGGCGGTCGCCGCCGAATCGAGTGAGGCGGCTGGGCGTGACGAGTCCGGACTCACACAGATCAGGGCCGCCGTGGTCGACCTCGTCGCCGCGACCCGCGAAGAACGCATCATCATGGCCGGAACTGCGAACCTCGCCCGTTCCGGCAGCGAATTCGGAGAGAAGATGGCCCCGATCCTCGAGGCCTTCGAGGAGCAGGTGGTCCTGCTCCGGCTGCTCACCTCGATGGCCGAAGACCATGAGGGGATCAGCGTGCGCATCGGGCGTGAGAATACTCACGAATCATTCAGCTCGACTTCCGTCGTCGCCGCCGAATATGGTCATGACGCGGGTTCGTCGGCCAGACTGGCGGTGCTCGGCCCGACCCGGATGGACTATCCGACGACGATCTCGGCAGTCCGTGCCGTCGCGAAGTACGTGTCCTCGATCCTCGACCGAGGGTAGGGCCGGTGCAGTGACGACGACCAGGGGTGCCCGCAGTCGGGCAGCACACAACCGGTGAGCACCGCGCAGCAGCGCAGCCACCACCACGAACAGAGAAGACCACTACGTCAGGGAGAGAGAAGTTTCTGTGGCCGATCACTATGAAACACTCGGAGTGTCCAAAGACGCTTCCGCGGCTGAGATCAAGTCGTCGTACCGGAAGCTGGCACGCAAGTACCACCCGGACGTCAATCCCGGTCACGAAGACGAATTCAAAGCCATCTCACTGGCCTACGATGTGCTCTCCGACCCGGAGAAGCGCCGCAACTACGATATGGGCGGCGGCGAGAACGGTCAGGGCTTCCCCGCCGGCGGCGGCTTCGGCGGATTCGGAGACATCTTCGAGACCTTCTTCGGCGGTGGCGGCGGACAGGCCGGAGGCCCGATCCCGCGCACGCAGCGCGGCAAGGACGCCCTCGTCGGCGTCAACATCGACTTGAAGACTGCGGCCTTCGGCGGCACCGTCGATCTCGACGTGACCACTGCGGTCGTCTGCGACACCTGTTCGGGTGCCGGCACGCAGGAGGGCACGAAGATCGAGACCTGCTCGCTGTGCCACGGCGCCGGCAGCGTCCAGCGCATGACGCGGACCCTGCTGGGCCAGATGGTCACGAACCAGACCTGCAACTCCTGCCACGGCTTCGGCACCGTCATCCCCAACCCCTGCCTCAACTGCCAGGGCGACGGACGCGTGCGCAAGCAGCGGACCATGAAGATCCGCATCCCCGCCGGAGTCTCCGACGGCACCCGCATCCAGCTCGGCAGCCAGGGTGAGGTCGGTCCCGGAGGCGGCCCCGCCGGTGATCTCTTCGTCGAGGTCATGGTCACCCGCCACGACGTGTTCCAACGCGACGGCGATAACCTCCGGGCTGCGGTCTCGGTGCCGATGACCGCAGCGACCCTGGGCGCGACCATCCCATTCGAGACCTTCGACGGCACTCAGGACCTCACCATCGCCGCCGGCACCCAGTCCGGCACCGTCGTCAAACTTCCCGGACTCGGCGCCTCCCGCCTGCGCTCGGAGACTCGCGGCGACCTGCTCATCACCGTCGACGTCCTCACCCCGGACTCGCTCGACGACGAACAGCGCGAACTGCTCGAGAAGCTCGCCGAACTGCGCGGAGAAGAGGCGCCGCGGGCCCAGATCTCGACGGAGAACCGCGGCATGTTCTCCCGTATGCGTGAGAGGTTCGCCGGTCGGTGAGTCTTCCCGTCTTCCGCTCCGCCACCGCCGCCGAGGCGGTCGTCGGATCCGCTCTCACCTTCGGTGAGGACGTGGCCGGGCACGCGGTGCGGGTGCGTCGGATCGGTCCCGGCGAAGGCATCGACATCGTCGATGGAGACGGCACACGTGTGCGCGGAACCGTCACGGCCGCCTCGGCGAATGAGCTGACGATCGACGTCACCGCGGTGACGAACGAGGACAGCACCGGCCCACGCCTCGTACTCGTCCAGGCCCTGGCGAAAGGCGACCGAGACCTGCAGGCCATCGAAACGGCCACGGAGATCGGCGTCGACGACGTCATCCCCTGGGCCGCCGAACGTTCGATCGCCGACTGGCCGGCGAAGAAGCGGGAGAAGATGGCCGCGAAATGGGAGAACCTGCTGAACGCGGCCTCCCTGCAGGCCAGACGCTCCCGGTTTCCGGTGCTGCGCGAACTCGTCCGCGGGGCCTCCCTGGCCACAGTCTTCGACGAGTCCGATGCGGTCTTCGTCCTCCACGAGACCGCTCAGCGCAGACTCTCCGCAGCGCTGGCCGATCTGATCGCGGACGGTTCCTCGCCGCTGCCGAAGCGCATCGTCTTCGTCGTCGGCCCCGAAGGCGGCATCAGCGACGGCGAACTCGAAGCCCTGACCGGCCGTGGAGCGAGACCGGTGCTGCTGGGACCGACGATCCTGCGCTCGTCATCGGCGGGACCCGCCGGTCTCGTCCTGGCCCAGAATTCATTGGGCCGTTGGTGAGGCATCGGACTAGGATGGAAGCACACTCAGGCGCTGCCGGTGACGGTGCGCTCGCTTGCAAAGGAACATTCTGGACATCACCCCACCGAACTCGAACCCCATGAACCCGACCGACTCGGACACCGGCGCAACCGGCGACGGTGCCGCAGCCGGTGATGCCGTGACGGACACCCAGGGTGCCGATCGTGACACCGTGCGACTGGTCATTCCCGACTCCATCGACCTCGTCGCCTTCTTCGGCCCCGGAGAGTCGAACCTGCGCGCCCTGGAGAAGACCTTCGACGACCTTGACATCCACGTCCGGGCCAATCAGGTCCAGGTCACCGGAGATCCCCAGCGCGTCGAAGCCTTCGTCAGCGTCATCGGGGAACTCAAGAAGCTCCACGCGGCCGGCCATCGCATCAACGAAGAGACGATCGAGAGGGTCACGACGTTCTCATCCGAGGGCGCGGCCGCCTCGGCGGTGCTCGGCACGAACATCCTCTCCACCAGGGGAAAGTCGATCCGTCCGAAGACGATGGGCCAGCACGACTACGTCAGGGCCATCCGCAACCACACGATCACCTTCGGCATCGGTCCGGCCGGAACCGGCAAGACCTACCTGGCGATGGCGATGGCCGTCAACGCCCTCCAGCACAAAGAGGTCTCGCGGATCATCCTCACCCGACCTGCCGTCGAAGCCGGCGAATCCCTGGGCTATCTGCCCGGCACGCTCAATGACAAGATCGACCCGTATGTGCGTCCGCTCTATGACGCCCTCCACGACATGGTCGACCCCGAGTCGATCCCGCTGCTCATCGAGACCGGCACGATCGAGGTCGCTCCCTTGGCCTATATGCGCGGGCGCACCCTCAACGACGCCTTCATCATCCTCGACGAAGCCCAGAACACGACGGCCGAGCAGATGAAGATGTTCCTCACCCGCCTCGGCTTCGGATCGCGCATGGTCGTCACCGGCGACATCTCTCAGATCGACCTGCCGGGCAAGACCCGCAGCGGACTCAAGGTGGTCCGCGACATCCTCGACGGGATCGATGACCTGCAGTTCTGCGAACTGGGCAGCAAGGACGTCGTCCGGCATTCGCTGGTGACGAAGATCGTCGAAGCCTACGACCTGTGGGGGAGTGCCGAATGAACACCGAGATCCTCAATGAGACCGACGCCGAGGTGGACCTCGACGAAGTCGTGGCCCTGACCGAATACTTAGGCGGTGCCCTGCACATGCATCCCGGGGCAGAGTTGGCGGTGACGATGGTCGATTCGTCGGCGATGTCCGAACTCCACGTCACCTGGATGGATCTCGAGGGTCCGACCGACGTCATGTCCTTTCCCATGGATCAGCTCCACCGCGGCGAGCCGGGGACGCCGACCGAAGGCCAGATGGGCGATGTCATCATCTGCCCCGAGGTCGCCGAAGCCCAGGCCCGGGCGGCCGGTCATTCGACGATGGACGAGATCCTGCTGCTCACCGTCCACGGTTTTCTCCACCTGCTCGGCTACGACCATGGTGAGCCCGAGGAGCGCGAGGAGATGTTCGCCCTCCAGCGGCATCTGCTGCTGACCTTCTTCGCGGCCCGCTACGACGGTCGCACCGACATCCCCACCCCCACCGAGGTCTGATCGTGTTCATGTTCTTCCTCGGTGCGGCACTGTGCCTCATCATCGCGGCCACCCTGTCTGCCGTGGATGCCGCACTGCTCAACGTCTCCCACCATGCGGTCGAGGAGGCGAAGGAGGACGGCAAACGCTCAGCTGTGCGCGTGGAGCGGATCCTCGCGGACCTGCCGACGAACATCAACGTCATCATCTTCGTCCGCAACTTCCTCGAAGCACTCGCCACGGTCTTCATCGCACTGGCCTATGACTCCTACTACTCCGTGGGTCCGCTCATGGTCTTCCTCACGGTGATCACCGCCTCGGTGGCGGTATTCATCATCGCCGGAGTCTCCCCGCGCACGATCGGCAAACGCCGGTCCCTGGCCGTGAGCCTCAACCTCAGCTGGGTCGTGCGCATCGTCCTCGTCGCGCTCAAACCGCTGGCCCGCATCCTCGTCGTGCTCGGCAATCTGCTCACCCCGGACAAGGTGTACAAGGACGGTCCGTTCGTGACCTCCGAACAGCTGCGCGACCTCGTCGAGCGTGCCAGCGAATCCGACATCATCGAAGACGGCGAACGCGAGATGATCCAGTCCGTGTTCAACCTCTCGGACACCTCGGCGAACGAGGTCATGGTGCCGCGCACCGACCTCATCACCGTCGACGCCGACGTCAGCCTGCAGAAGACGATGAACCTGTTCTTCCGCTCCGGCTTCTCCCGCATCCCCGTCTGCGGGGAGGATCTCGACGACGTCCGCGGAGTCGCCTACCTCAAGGACGTCGCCCGGCGTCTCCACCTCCATCCCGAGGAAGCCGAACGGCCCGTGGGCAACCTGGCCCGCACCGTCCTGTTCGTCCCGGAGACGAAGCCGGCCGATGACCTGCTGCGGCAGATGCAGCTGGACTCGACGCATCTGGCAATCCTCATCGACGAATACGGCGGCACCGCCGGGCTCGTGACCATCGAAGACATCGTCGAGGAGATCGTCGGCGAGATCGAAGACGAATACGACAACGGCGATGACGAACTCGTCGCCGGCGACGACGGATCATTCATCATCAGCACCCGCATGTCGATCTCCGACTTCGCCGACTATTTCGATGTGCGCATCGACGAGGATGACGTCAACAGCGTCGGCGGACTGCTCTCGAAGCTCATCGACCGGGTGCCCATCGATGGCTCGCATGCGTCGATCGCAGGCCTCGAGATCGAAGCCATGGAGGGTCAGGGCCGCCGCCACCGGATCACCCACGTGCGGGTGACCCGTACCCACGAGGACAGCAGAGACGACGCACAGACCGCCGCAGCCGGTGGTTCGGGGACGAAGGAAGAGGACTGAGATGGAATTTCGCACCGACTACCCCGAGGACTACCGGGCGGGCTTCGCCTGCTTCGTGGGACGGCCCAATACGGGCAAATCGACGCTGACGAACGCTCTGGTGGGGGAGAAGGTCGCGATCACCTCGGCCAAACCTCAGACGACCCGTCACACGATCCGCGGGGTCGTTCACAAGGACGACCACCAGCTCATCCTCATCGACACCCCCGGACTGCACAAACCGCGCACCCTCCTCGGTTCTCGACTCAATGATCTTGTGGCGTCCACGCTGGGTGAGGTCGACGTCATCGGCTTCTGCCTGCCCGCCGATGAGCCGATCGGACCCGGTGACCGCTATATCGCCTCCCAGCTGGCTCTGCTGGACGGGCGGACCCCGATCGTGGCGCTCGTGACGAAGGTCGACCGGGTGCCCAAGGACAAGATCGCCGAGGCGCTGCTGGCCGTCGGCGAGCTCGCCGACTTCGCCGACGTCGTCCCCGTCTCCGCAGTCGAGGACTTCCAGGTCGACACCGTCGATTCGGTGCTTGCGGCACACCTGCCGAAATCTCCTCCGCTCTATCCCGACGGTGACCTCACGGATGAGCCGGAGGAGAAGATGATCGCCGAGCTCGTCCGCGAAGCGGCCCTCGAAGGTGTGCGGGACGAACTGCCGCATTCCCTGGCTGTGCAGGTCGAGGAGATGTACCCGCGGGAAGGCCGCAGCGAGGACAATCCGCTGTGGAACGTCCACGTCAACCTCTATGTCGAACGTCCCAGCCAGAAGGCCATCATCATCGGCAAGGGCGGCAGCCGGCTCAAAGCGATCGGCTCGGAATCCCGCCAGGGCATCGAACGGCTGCTCGGCACGAAGGTCTACCTCGACCTGCATGTCAAGGTGGCCAAGGACTGGCAGCGCGATCCCAAGCAGCTCGGTCGACTCGGCTTCGACTTCAACAGCTGACCGCCCGGTTCGTCCGCCGCCGATGGTGCGAACAGCACGCCGGCGGACGACGGAGACGGCGCGGTTGCGCCCTCTGTGACGGGCGCCTCCTTGTGAGTTGCGAGTTGAACCGGGCACTCGGGCCTGCCTTAGACTAGGCCGAGTGAATGCCGAGCAGACTCTGGTCGCACTGAGCGACCGATCCCCACAGGTTGCCCCCGAAGAGCTCATCGCAGGTCTCGTGCCGCCGCCGCAGTTCGAGGACGTGTCCTTCGACAGCTACCGCACCGACCCGGCCGAGCCGTCGCAGGAAGAGGCGCGGAACAGACTGCGGGAATTCACCGAGCGTTCGACCGGCCAGGGATTCTTCGGCAAGCTGTTCTCGAAGGGCAAGTCCGGTGCCAAGGGCGTCTACCTCGACGGCGGCTACGGTGTCGGCAAGACGCACCTGCTGGCTTCGGCCTGGCACGCCAATGAGAAGCCTGCGACCTTCGGCACGTTCGTCGAATACACGAACCTCGTCGGAGCCTTGGGTTTCGCCCGGGCCCGCGACGACCTGTCGGCGATGAAGCTCGTCTGCGTCGACGAATTCGAACTCGACGATCCCGGCGACACCGTGCTCATGTCGCGGCTGATGCGCGAACTCACCGACGCCGGGGTGAAGATCATCGCGACGTCGAACACTCTGCCCGGGTCTCTGGGGGAGGGGCGCTTCGCCGCTCAGGATTTCCTGCGTGAGATCCAGGCGCTGGCCGATCAGTTCGAGGTCTATCGCATCGACGGCAAGGACTACCGTGCCCGTGAGCTCACCGCTCCGGCCGATCCGCTGCCGGAGTCCGAACTCGATGCGGCTGCGAGCCGGCTCGACGGAGTCGTCGCCCGCGACGACTTCTCTCAGCTGCTCAGCCACCTGTCCACCGTCCACCCTTCGCGCTACGGGCGGATGGTCGACGGCATCGACGCGGCTGTGTGGGAGAACGTGCGCACCATCGACAACGAGAGCGTGGCGCTGCGATTCGTCGCGCTCGTCGACCGGCTCTACGATCGCAATGTGCCGATCATCAACTCCGGTGCGGCCCTCGACAAGGTCTTCACCGACGAGTCGCTGGCCGGCGGGTACAAGAAGAAGTACATGCGCTGTCTCTCACGCCTGACAGCACTGTCGTCCTGAGCCCGGATCGGGGCCCGACCCGACGATCGACGCCCGTGAGACCTCCGAACGAGGTCTCACGGGCGTCGGTCTTTTCAGCTCAGGCCGATCACATCGAAGATGCGCAGGTCCGGGACCCAATCGGGCAGGCCGGTGAGTCGGAGGGTCAACCACACGATGGCGGTCACGAACGCCGCCGTCACCGCGCCGACGGTCCATCGCACCCACAGCCTCTGCGCCATGATCCAGTGGGTCCACCGTTCGACGTTCACGCGCACGAAGTGCAGCAGCCGCCGAGCCCAGTGGAATTCGCTGGAGATGATGAACAGGCCGATGATGACGATGAGCCAGCCCGGGCCGGGCAGCGGAACGAGAACGAGTCCGATGAGCACGATGAGTGTGCCGAGGCCGCCGACGATGCTGCGATACAGCCGTGCCGTGTGCGGATTGGCCAGCACTGTTCGGCGCCACCGGAGGAAGCCCAAACGCAGCTTGCGCCACGGTCGGGGACCTTGCCGGTGGTGGCGTGACAACCAGCCTTTGGGGCGGGTCTGCGGACTCTCTGCGTTCACCCCACCACTATAGGATGGTGACCCTGAAAGCTTGATCGACGGGTGTGACCACGATCACCCGATTCTGATTTTGCGTAAGCCGCCACCTGCGTATAGAGTTATATCTCGTTGCCAGGGAAACCGGGCAGCGAGAAATGCGGATGTGGCTCAGTTGGTAGAGCATCACCTTGCCAAGGTGAGGGTCGCGGGTTCGAGTCCCGTCATCCGCTCGGAGGCGTCATGGCACTGCCTTGGCGGTGGCGTGGCCGAGAGGCGAGGCAGCGGCCTGCAAAGCCGTATACACGGGTTCGAATCCCGTCGCCACCTCGGATGACCGGCAGGAATGTCGGTTGACCAGCGCGATTGGCGCAGCGGTAGCGCGCTTCCTTCACACGGAAGAGGTCACTGGTTCGATCCCAGTATCGCGCACAGGGACCCTCGGGTTCCGGTGCAACAAATGAATAGAGCGCGATTGGCGCAGCGGTAGCGCGCTTCCCTGACACGGAAGAGGTCACTGGTTCGATCCCAGTATCGCGCACAGAAGAAGCCCCGAGTGATCCACTCGGGGCTTCGTGCATTCACGCTCGCGCAGGCGTCTGTCTATGAGGCGCTTTTTTCGCAATAGCTCACTTTTGGGTGAATAGCCCATGTTTGAAACAGGGCTGTTCACTCTAAGCTGGGCTGAACCCGCGAAGTATGGCTGCGGCCGCCAGCGGCGGGGAAGCACGATGGTGGGCGCGGCGAGGCAGTGGCTCCCGAGGTTCATGGTCCTGATGTGGATAGTGTGCGTTTCGTTCACTATGTTCCAGGACTGAAACGCGGTCAGCATGCGGTAACAAAGGGGTTTGCTAGTACGCTAGGTGTTGTACTAAACGACGATGACTTCGGAGCACCTATGTCTACTCCTCAGAACCCGTACGGTTCGGGTGACGGTTCGCCCAACGACCCCAACGGGCAGAACCCGAACAACCAGCCGCCGAATGCCCCCAACTACGGCAATGGTCAGAATTCCGGCCAGCAGCCGGGCCAGTCCGGCTCGGAGCAGTCCGGTCAGCAGTACGGCTCGGCGGGCAACCAGCCCTACGGTTCGCAGCCGAACTACGGCCAGGGCGGCAACGACGGCTCGCAGCAATACGGACAGCAGGCTCCCCAGTACGGTTCGCAGCCCAACTACGGTGCGTCGAACGACCAGAACCCGTACGGTCAGAACCAGTACGGTCAGGACCCGAACAACCAGTACGGCCAGGGTCAGGGCGACCAGAACCCGTACGGAGACAACCAGTACGGGCAGAACCCCTATGACGCCAACGCGCAGTACGATGCCAACCAGTACGGTCAGCAGCCGGCCTACGCAGGTGCAGACGGTTCCTCCGATCAGTTCATCCCGGCCAATCCGAACGCCGCCTACGGTCAGTACCCGTCTGGCAGCGGCGGGAACACGTCGAAGAACATCTGGGGCATCCTCGCCCTCATCGGCGGCATCGTCGGCGTCCTCGGATCGTTCTTCTTCGGTATCGGCGCGATCTTCGGCATCGCAGCGATCATCTTCGGCTTCGTCGGGCTTTCTGCGGTCAAGAAGAGCTTGGCCAGCAACAAAGGTCTCAACATCACCGGCATCATCCTCGGTTTTCTTTCGGTCGTCATCGCGATCGTCGCGATCGTCGCGACCGTCATGTTCGGTGCCTTCATCTTCAACGCGGCCGAAGAAGCTGCCAGCTCCTCCGCGTCACCGGATTCGAGCCAGGGGGCCGGACAGGATCCCAGCCAGGGCTCCGATGGCTCCGATGGAGCAGGCGCCGCACCTGCTCAGGCCGGCGAGGTCGAGATCGGCACCGACGTCACTGCACAGATCAACGTCCGCGAGGGCACCGCAGGAGAGTACGCTTCAGGCGCTGAATCGACCAATGGTGAGATCGCGATCGTGACGATGACCGTGAAGAACAACTCGAGTTCCGACCTGGAGATGACTCTCACGAACCTGTCCGCCAACAACGGCGGCAGCACGGAATACGACGACGTTTTCGACGGCGGAAACTACAAGGGCTCCCTGGCCTTCACCGATCCGGTTCCCGCCGGCGGCGAAACGACCTATGAATTCGCCTTCGCTGTCCCCAAGGCCGAAATCGATGGGATGCACCTCAAGCTCGAACTCGTCGACGACCTCGGCAAGGGCAAGGACTTCGAGTTCTACAAGCAGTGACACTCTGTTTCCCGAGGTGACAGGGCCCATGCGGCCCTGACGCCCCCGGGCACAGGGTTCACCGGACTCAGTATGGGTGGCAGTCTTCGGACTGTCACCCAACTGATTTGTCGCAACCGAATTGGTACTAGAATCTGAGGGTGAGTCGCCCACCGAACGGGCTGCTCGAATGAACACGGAACGAACGGAGAAATCAGTGGCAGACAGCATTGACTGCGCGGGCGAAAGCATTCCTTTCACAGAGGGGCTGACCGGAACGGAGATCTTCTCCACCGACCGCACGGTCGTTGCCATGTGGCTGAACGGCGAACCCGCCGACCTCAGCCGCGAGCTGCAGTCAGGGGATCGGATCGCCCCGATCACCATCGACTCCGATGCCGGACTCGATATCCTGCGCCACTCGACGGGTCACGTCACCGCTCAGGCCGTCCAGGAGCTCTTCCCCGGGACCAAGCTCGGCATCGGTCCCTACATCACCGACGGCTACTACTTCGACTTCGACGCCGCCGAGCCCTTCACTCCTGAGGACCTCAAGGCGATTCAGAAGAAGGCCGCCCAGATCGTCAAGTCCGGCCAGACCTTCAACCGCGTCGTCGTCACCGAGGACGAGGCACGGGAGCGGATGGCGAACGAGCCGTTCAAGCTCGAACTCATCGACGACAAAGGCAAAGGCGGCGACGAAGAGACCTCCGTGGAGGTCGGCGGCGGTGAACTCACCGTCTACGAGAACGTCGACCGCAAGGGCGAAGTCGTGTGGCAGGACCTGTGCCGCGGTCCCCATCTGCCCAACACCAAGCTCATCGGCAACGGCTTCGCCATCACCCGATCCTCGGCCGCCTACTGGCGCGGCGACCAGGCGAATGCGAGCCTGCAGCGCGTCTACGGCACCGCCTGGGCTTCGAAGGACGACCTCAAGGCCTATCAGGACCGCATTGCCGAAGCCGAACGTCGCGACCATCGCAAGCTCGGCGCCGAAATGGACCTGTTCTCCTTCCCCGAGGAGCTCGGCTCCGGTCTGCCCGTCTTCCACCCCAAGGGCGGGGTCATCAAACGGGAGATGGAGGACTACGTCCGCGCCCGTCACATCGCTGAGGGCTTCGAATACGTCGGCACGCCGCACATCTCGAAAGAGACCCTCTACTACACGTCAGGACATCTGCCTTACTACGGCGAGAACATGTTCCCGGCGATGTCGGTCGACGAGATACGCGACGAGTCCGGCCAGGTCGTCAAGGAGGGCACACCCTACCGGCTCAAGGCCATGAACTGCCCGATGCACAACCTCATCTACCGGTCCCGGGGCCGGTCCTATCGCGACCTTCCGCTGCGCCTGTTCGAGTTCGGCACCGTCTACCGCGATGAGGCCTCGGGTGTCATCCACGGCCTCACCCGCGTTCGCGCACTGACTCAGGACGATTCGCACTCCTACGTCGCCCAGGAAGATGCAGGGAAGGAGATCCGCCATCTGCTGAACTTCGTGCTCAGCCTCCTGCGCGACTTCGGCCTCGACGACTTCTACCTCGAGCTCTCCACCCGTGACGAGGACGGGAAGAAGGCGGATAAGTTCATCGGCTCCGACGAACAGTGGGCCGAAGCCACCAGCGTGCTCGAGGAGGTCGCCCAGGAGACGGGACTCGAACTCGTTCCCGACCCGGGCGGCGCGGCCTTCTACGGCCCGAAGATCTCCGTCCAGGCCCGTGACGCCATCGGCCGCACCTGGCAGATGTCGACCGTCCAGCTCGACTTCAATCAGCCCGAGCGCTTCGGACTCGAATACGTCGCCGCCGACGGCTCCCGCAAACAGCCGGTGATGATCCACTCCGCGAAGTTCGGTTCCATCGAACGCTTCCTCGGCGTGCTCACCGAGCATTACGCCGGCGCCTTCCCCGTGTGGCTGGCGCCCGTGCAGGTGACCTGCATCCCCGTGGCCGATGAGTTCAACGACTACCTCGCCGAGGTGGCCGACCAGCTGCGCAGGTCCGGAGTCCGGGTGGAGCTCGACGACAGCGACGATCGGTTCCCGAAGAAGATCCGCAATGCGTCGAAGTCGAAGGTGCCCTTCACCCTCATCGCCGGAGGAGAGGACCGCGACGCCGGGGCCGTGTCCTTCCGCTTCCGCAGCGGTGAACAGGAGAACGGCGTGCCCGTCGCCGAGGCGGTGCGACGGATCCTCGACACGATCGAGACCAAGGCTCAGGTATGAGCGGAGGCGACGACGACCGAACCGCTCAGGAGAACTCGGGCGGCCGCCTCGGTGAAGGGATTGCCTACCCCGAGGCTGCCGCGGGGTTCCCCGGGGAACCCGACGGATTCCAACGACTGTGGACCCCGCACCGGATGGTCTACATCGACGGTCAGGACAAACCCAAGGACGATCGAGCCGACGAATGCCCGTTCTGCACGGCACCGTCGAAGACCGACGCGGACGGTCTCATCGTCGCCCGCGGTCAGCACGTGTACGCGGTGCTCAACCTCTACCCGTACAACCCGGGCCATCTGCTCATCTGCCCCTACCGTCACGTCGCCGACTACACGGACCTGAGCCACGACGAGACCGTCGAACTCGCCGAATTCACGCAGAAGGCGATGCGCGTCATCCGGGCCGTGTCCGGACCCCACGGTTTCAACCTGGGCATGAACCAGGGACCGGTGGCCGGCGCGGGAATCGCCGCCCACCTGCACCAGCACGTCGTCCCGCGCTGGGGCGGAGACGCGAACTTCCTGCCCGTGATCGCTCAGACCAAGGCCCTGCCGCAGGTGCACGCCGATGTGCAGGCACGGCTGCAAAAGGAATGGAACAGATGAATCCTGAAGACCTCGGCACTCTCGCCGAGTACTCCTCGCCCATGCTGCGCGGCAGCGACACCGTCATCACGATCCGGCGACCCGACCTCGAGACCAACAGCTACCTCGCCCAGCTGTTCTCCCTGGATGCCGACCGCTCCAGACGGCTGACACACTCCTGGTCGGATTCGAACCCGCAGTGCGGCCCGAACTGGTCGGGATATCTGAGCGCGGAGAAGAAGGCCGCCCCGCAGCTCTTCGCCGGCGACAGCCTGGAGACGGCACACCAGATCACGGACAACCACCTCGGGGTGGCCGAATTCGCTCTCGACGACTCCCGCGCCAGGGCGCTCTACGTCGCCCGTGTCGCCGAACCAGGCCGCTACGGACTCGACGATGCCGTTCCGGCGGCCGAAGAGGCACCACGTCGAATCACCACGGCGTCCTACCTGGCCAACGGACTCGGCTACACGAACGACCGTCCGGCCCGTGCCTTCCTCGTCGACCTCGCCGAACCCGGGATCGGCACCGTCGGCCTGCGCGGAGCCTCCGAAGTCCCGCTGTCGACGCTGCTGACCACCCCGGACACCGACGTCCACGATCCGCGATTCTCCCCGGGCGGGCACTGGGCGAGCGTGATCGCCGCGGCCGAACCCGATCGCGGGCGACCCGACCTGCGCAGCACCGTGTGGCTGCTCGGCCGCGAGGAGTCGCACCCGCTCGACCTGCCGCCGATGAGCCTGAGTCTGCATGTGTGGATCGACACCGAACGGGTGCTGCTGCTCGGCAACGCGCTGAGCCGGGACGAACTCGACTTCGTCGGGCAGATGCCCGGTCTCTTCCTCCACGACATGACGACCGGCTCCACGACGCGGCTGACCGACCCGGAGACCGTGGCCCTGGCACCGATCCGGCCTCAGATCTACGGGGGAGCGGTCGTCGCCGCCGTCGACACCGACGGAGCCACCCGAATCGTCCGCATCGGCCTCGACGCCGCGCAGGTCGCTCTCGACGACCTCGAATTCCTCACCGACGACACCACCGCCGTCAACGGCTTCGACCTCGACGAGGAGACCCTCGTCTTCACCGGATCGACTCCACGCTCTCCGGCCGTCCTCGGCCGGATCAGTCTCGACGCTCGCGCGGACTCCGGGGCCGCCTCGGTGATGGGTGAGACGGTCATCGTCAAGGAGCATCCGGCACCGGCGAACTCCGTCGAACCCCAGGTGCTGCGGGTGCCAGGCGTTTCCGGGACGATCACCGGCTGGCTGGCCAAACCGCACGGGGAGGGACCCTTCCCCGTCATCCTCAACATCCACGGCGGGCCCTTCGCCCAGTACACCCATTCGTGGTTCGACGAGACCCAGGTGCTCACCTCCGCAGGATATGCCGTCGTGTATTCGAACCCGCGCGGATCCGGCGGCCGCACCCGCAGCTGGGGGACCGCTGTCCAAGGCGATATGGCGGCACCGGCGATGGCCGATGTGCTCGCCGTCCTCGACCACGCCCTCGACTCCGATCCCACCCTCGACCGCAGCCGGCTGGGCATCCAGGGCGGATCGTATGGGGGATATCTCACAGCCATGACGATCGCCGCGGACCATCGCTTCCGCGCAGCTATCGTCGAACGCGGCTACCTCGATCCCGACAGCTTCGTCGGGACCTCCGACATCGGGCGCTTCTTCACCGAGGAGTACACAGGCCGCAGCCGAGAGGCCATCGCCGCCCAATCACCCCTGGCTCACGCCCCGCAGGTCGGCACACCGACCCTGGTGATGCACTCGGAACTCGATCTGCGCTGCCCGCTGGAACAGGCCCAGCAGTACTACGCTGCCCTGCAGCGGGCCGGAGTCGACACCGAGATGCTCATCTTCCCCGGCGAGAACCACGAACTCTCCCGGGCCGGGCAGCCCCGCCACCGCAGGCAGCGCTTCGAAGCCATCCTCGACTGGTGGGATCGGCACTTCAGCGGCGGGATTCGGACCCAGCCGGAGGGCGAGCGACATCGCTCGGACGCGGCTGATCCTGGTGCCGCCTCCGCGGCCGACTCCGCCTCATGAGCGTCGAGTTGGTGGGGAACGCGCAGAGCCGATATCGTTCTCTGGGCCGCTGTCGTGCTCTTGCCGAAATCCCCCAGCGTCATTATTCTGCAAACACTTGCCTCCCTTCGCCGCCGACCACTGGAGAAACATGAAACCTCGTAAAGCCTCACGGGTCGTTTTACTCAATGAGCGCGACGAGGTTCTCCTGATCAGGGCCCAGGACCTGCTGACACCCAGTCACCAATGGTGGATGACCTGCGGCGGAGGTTCCGAACTCGGTGAATCGGCCGCGCAGACGGCGGCCCGGGAACTGGCGGAGGAGACCGGGATCGAATGCGAACCCCACGAACTCATCGGCCCCTTGGCCACCCGTGACGAGGTCTTCGAATTCACGGAGAAGTCACTGCGCCAGGTCGAAACCTATTTCGCCTTCCGCACCACCGAGGACATCGAACTCGAAGACGCGGTCTGGACGGACATCGAGAAACGCAGCCTGCTCGAATTCCGCTGGTGGACCCGGGAGGAGCTCCTGGCCACGACGGAGACGATCTATCCGAAGAATCTGCTCGGCCTCATCGACCTGGCCACCGCCGGGTCCGTTCCCGACGTGCCGCTGGTCATCGACTGAACTCGCAACTGCGCACCGAGGCGAGTCCGCACGGAATCGCCTCCGGTCGTCTGCATGGGTCCGGGCGATCAGCGTATAGAATTGAGAGGCTGTAACTACAGGAAGGAACACCAGTGTCAGGTCATTCCAAATGGGCAACGACTAAACACAAGAAGGCTGCCATCGATGCCAAGCGCGGCAAACTCTTTGCCAAGCTGATCAAGAACATCGAGGTTGCCGCTCGCAACGGTGGACCCGACCCCGACGGCAACCCGACGCTGTTCGATGCGATCCAGAAGGCGAAGAAGAACTCGGTGCCCGCCGACAACATCACCCGCGCGGTCAAGCGCGGCGGCGGTCTCGACGGCTCCGGAGTCAACTACGAGACGATCATGTACGAAGGCTACGCCGCCGGCGGTGTGGCTCTGCTCATCGAATGTCTCACCGACAACCGCAACCGTGCCGCCTCCGAGGTGCGCGTGGCCGTGACCCGCAACGGCGGGTCGATGGCCGATCCCGGTTCGGTGACGTACAACTTCAACCGCAAGGGCGTCATCACCGTGGGCGCCGAGGAGACCGACGAAGAGGCCATTCTGCTGGCGACCATGGATGCCGGGGCCGAAGAGGTCAAGGAAGTCGGCGAGAAGTTCGAGATCATCTGCGAGGCCACCGACCTCGTGGCCGTGCGCACCGCGCTCGTCGACGCCGGGATCGACTACGACTCGGCCGAAGCCTCCTTCGTGCCCGAGCTCGAGGTCAGCCTCGACGCGGAGACCGCGCGGAAGGTCTTCTCCCTCATCGACGCGCTCGAAGACAGCGACGAGGTGCAGAACGTCTACTCGAACGCCGATGTCAGCGATGAGGTCCTCGCCGAACTCGATGCCTGATGCGCATCCTCGGTGTTGACCCCGGACTGACCCGGTGCGGGCTCGGTGTCATCGACACCCTGCCCGCCCGGAAGGCGACGATGGTCGCCGTCGACGTCCTGCGGACTCCCTCGGCCGATTCCGTCGACCTGCGACTCGGTGCCATCGCCGAGGCGTTCGACACCTGGTTGGACACGTATCGTCCCGATGTCGTCGCCATCGAACGCGTCTTCGCCCGCAATGATGTGTCCACGATCATGGGCACCGCCCAGGCATCGGGACTGACGATGGGGCTGGCCGCCCGCCGCGGACTGCCCGTGGCCATGCACACCCCGTCCGAGGTCAAGGCCGCGATCACCGGTTCGGGACGTGCGGACAAGAAGCAGGTCACCTCGATGGTGACACGGATCCTCGGGCTCGAGGCGCCGCCGAAGCCCGCCGACGCCGCCGACGCCCTGGCGATCGCGATCTGCCATTCCTGGCGCGGGGCGCTGGCGGCCCAATCGACGCCGGGGAAGAACAAGGACCTCACCGAACGCAAGTCCGGCGGTCGGCAGGGCAGCGGACTGACGAAGGCTCAGCAGCAGTGGGCCGAGGCCATGCGGCGCGCCAAGTGAGCATGGGGCAGAGGGCGCCTGCTAACCTGGATTCGTACACGTGTTCCCCTAAGAAAGGCTGTCCGTGATCAGTTTCCTCAGCGGTACGGTGCATCGGATCGCAGCTGACCACCTCGTCGTTCTCACCTATGGTGTCGGCCGCAAGGTCCATGTCACCCCCGACACCCTGGCCGGCACCCGGCACGGCGCCGAGATCGAACTGGTCACCAGCCTCGTGGTGCGCGAAGACTCGATGACGCTGTTCGGCTTCACCACCGAAGACGAGAACCATACCTTCGAAGTGCTGCTGTCGATCTCTGGAATCGGCCCGCGCCTGGCGATGGCGATCCTGTCGGTGATGGGGCCCGACGAGCTCGCTGCCGCGATCACGAATCAGGACGCCAATGCGCTCACCCGGGTGCCCGGAATCGGGAAGAAGGGCGCCTCACGCATCATCCTCGAACTCGAGAACAAGCTGCCGAAGCTCACCGCTGCCGCTCCCGGACCGACCCTGTCCTTCGGCGGCGGAAACCAGCAGGTCGTCGACGCCCTCGTGGGACTCGGGTGGAAGGAACCGCAGGCCGAGGAGGTCGTCGCCGAGGTCGTCAAGGAGACCGGTGCTGACGCCGGCACCTCCGTGATCCTCAAGGCCGCACTGAAGGTCCTGGGTGCGAAGCGATGACGAGCTCCTTCGACCCTGACTCCTACGAGATGGACTTCGGCGATCAGGACCTGACCGGAGCCGAACAGGAGAGGCTCGTCTCGGGACGCGCCGAGACGGCCGAACGCGATGCCGAGGCAGCGCTGCGACCGAAGGGCCTGGCCGACTTCATCGGCCAGCCGCAGGTACGGGAGCAGCTCTCCCTCGTCCTCGACGCCGCGAAGGCCCGACAGAAGGCTCCCGACCATGTGCTGCTCTCCGGTCCTCCCGGACTCGGCAAGACCACTCTGGCGATGATCATCGCCCATGAGATGAACTCGAGCCTGCGGGTGACCTCCGGCCCTGCCGTCCAGCATGCCGGTGACCTCGCCGCGATCCTGTCCTCCCTCGAGGAGGGCGAAGTCCTCTTCATCGATGAGATCCATCGGATGGCCCGTGCCGCGGAGGAGATGCTGTATGTGGCGATGGAGGACTTCCGAGTCGATGTCATCGTCGGCAAGGGCCCGGGCGCGACCGCTATTCCGCTCGATCTCCCGCAATTCACTCTCGTCGGTGCCACCACCCGGTCGGGTCTGCTTCCGGCGCCGCTGCGCGACCGCTTCGGCTTCACCGCCCTGCTCGACTTCTATTCGAGTGCCGACCTGCTCACGGTTCTTCGGCGTTCGGCCAAGATGCTCGGCATCGAATCCGAACTCGCCGGGCTCGAAGAGATCTCCACACGTTCGCGGGGCACCCCGCGAATCGCGAACCGCCTGCTGCGCCGCGTCCGCGACTGGGCACAGGTGCGGGGGAGCGGAATCATCGACGAGGAGGCCGCCACCAACGCCCTGCGCGTCTACGAGGTCGATGAGCTCGGTCTCGACCGCCTCGACCGATCGGTTCTGCACGTGCTGTGCCAGCGCTTCGGCGGTGGCCCGGTCGGGCTGGGAACCCTCGCTGTCTCCGTGGGCGAAGAAGCCGACACCGTCGAAACCGTGTCCGAGCCCTACCTCGTGCGGGAGGGGCTGATCAGCCGCACCCCACGGGGACGTGTGGCCACCTCGGCCGCCTGGAATCACCTGAAAATGCAGATCCCAGCAAACTATGAGTTCTGAACCCCGCATTTGAGTTCGCTATGAGAGGTGAGGACGAACTAAGCTGGTTCACTGATTCATTCATATGAAAGGCTGATATCTGTGGATTTGCTGATCCCCCTTGCGCTTGCCGCGCTGCTGATCTTTTTCCTGTTCAATTCTCGGCGTAAGCAGAAAGCGCGTGCGGAGCAGATCAAATCGGGTCTCGTGCCCGGCGCAACCGTGATGACGACCTTCGGTGTCTTCGGCACCGTGCTCTCCATCGACGAAGAGAACAACCAGGTGACCATCGAATCGGGACCAGGCACGGTTCTGCGCGTCCACCGTCAGGCCATCGGCCAGATCGAGAACAATCAGGCCGCAGCGCCCGTCGATGCCCCCGGCGCCGACGCCCCCGCCGCCGATGTCGATGCCGCCGCCGATGACGAGAAGCCGGCCATCACCGACGCCGAGCTCGACGCCATGAACGAACGCAAGCGCGCCGAGAAGGACACTGCGGACGACGAGACTGCTGAGGACATCAGCGCCGATGAGTCCGCTGCGAAGACCGAGGACGCCGACGCAGTCGCTGAGGCCGAGGACGTCGACATTGATGCCGCAGAGACCGATGCCGACTCCGCAGCTGCCGATGATGATTCCACGGACTCGACTGATTCGGATTCCGACAAGAAGAACTGATCCGTTCTCGCACTCTTCTCCCGACTGAAAGCTGAAACGTGTCCGATATCGAAGAAAAACCACGCCCTGGTTTGCGCTTCCTGTGGCTGACGATCATCACTGTGGTCCTCGCCGCTATCATCGCCGGCGGGGTCATCTGGTCGAATGCCACGACGACTCCGAAGCTCGCGCTCGACCTCGAGGGCGGAACCTCGATCATCCTGGAGCCGCAGGTGTCCGAGGGCACGGACATCAGCAAGGAGCAGCTCGATCAGGCCGTGGCGATCATCCGCCAGCGCGTCGACTCGACCGGTGTCTCCGAAGCCGAGATCACGACGCAGGGCGACCGCAACATCGTCGTCAACCTCCCGGGCAACCCCGACGAGGAGACCCGCAACCTCGTCCGTTCATCTGCTCAGCTGGTGTTCCGCCGCGTGGCGCTGGTCGGTGACCCGCGTTCACAGGAGCAGATCCAGAAGGAACAGGAGAAGAGCGGCGAGGAATCGGGTGCCGATGACGGGCTGAGCGACGAAGAGCGCAAACGCCTCGAGGATCTCACCGGCGCCGACTCACAGGGTGACGGACAGGGAGAGGATCAGGCTCCGTCCGGCGGCGGCGATGTCGTCGAGGCCGGCGGCTCGGCGACGAAGACGGACGAGTCCACAGAGGAGACGAAGTCCTCGGAGTCGGCGAGCAAGGACGCGGAGAAGTCCGGAGAGGGCAGCGGCTCGAGCGAGGGCTCGAAGGTCACCGACTCGACACCGCGGCCTCTCTTCGATCCCGAGAAGGACGCCTCCGAATGGCAGACCGACGCAATCATCAAGGAATACACGGAGCTCGACTGCACGAACAAGAAGAATCGGACGGGCGGGCAGCAGCAGCCCTCGGACGAACCGGTCGTCTCGTGCTCCGAAGACGGACAGGCCAAGTACATCCTCGGGCCCGTCGAACTCTCCGGTGATCACCTCGCAGATGCGAACGCGGGCTATGCCGCGGGAGCCAACGGCGTGCAGACCAACAATCCTGCCGTCAACCTCTCCTTCGATTCGACCGGGCGTGAGATCTTCAAGCAGATCACCTCGGACATCACCGGCAAGCAGCAGCCGTACAACCAGTTCGCTATCGAACTCGACGGCCTGGTGCTCTCGGCTCCGTCCTCGAACGCGGTGATCACCGACGGCAACGCTCAGATCACCGGCAATTTCACTCTCGACGAGGCACAGACTCTGGCCAATCAGCTCAAGAACGGTTCGCTGCCTCTGAGCTTCCAGGTCCAGAGCGAGGACCAGATCTCTCCGACCCTGGGATCGAACTACCTCAAGATCGGCCTGCTCACCGGACTCGTCGGACTTCTGCTCGTCGTCGTGTACTCGCTGCTGCAGTACCGAGTGCTCGGCCTCGTCACCGTCTCGAGCCTCGTCGTCGCCGGTGTACTCACCTACCTGCTGCTGTTGCTGGCATCGTGGAGATACGGCTATCGACTGTCACTGGCGGGTGTCGCCGGTATCATCATCGGCATCGGCATGGCCGCGGACTCGTTCATCGTCTACTTCGAACGTGTGCGAGACGAACTGCGCAGCGGGCGCAATCTGCTCTCCGCCGTCGAGGTCGGCTGGGACCGAGCCAAGCGCACGATCTACGCCTCCAAGGCCGTGAACATGCTCGCCGCGGTCATCCTCTACATCCTGGCCGTCGGCTCGGTGCGAGGCTTCGCCTTCACCCTGGGCCTGACCGTGATCATCGACGTGCTCATCGTCTTCCTGTTCACCCACCCGATGCTGCAGTTCCTGGCACGCACGAAGTTCTTCGGCGAGGGCCACCCGATGTCGGGCATGGACCCGCGTCTGCTCGGGGTCAAACCCGCCGCATACCGCGGGGCTCTCAATCTGTCCATCGACGACCAGGACAAGTCGCCCGAAGCCAAACGGCGTGAGAAGGCGCGTCTGCGCAAGGCCGGGATGACAGCCGAGGACGGTTCCGACACCACCGCCGCGGCTGCCGCGTCCGAGTCGGAGGAGACCACGACCGACGAGTCGAAGGCGTCCACGGCCGCGAAGTCGAAGTCCGCCGAATCGAAACCGGCGAAGACCGCGACGGGCGGAATGACCATCGCCGAGCGGAAGGCCGCGGCTCGACGCGCCGAGGAAGAGCATGCCGCCGAGGACTCGGCAGCAGCCGATGGCAAGGAGGATGACAAGTGAAACGGTTCTTTGCCTGGGGCAACCGGCTGCACAGCGGCGAATCATCGATCCCCTTCGTCGGCAAGGCGAAGCTGTGGCTGAGCATCGCCGGAGTCCTCGTCCTGCTGTCTCTGCTCGTCCCGCTCATCTTCGGCTTCAACTTCGGAATCGCTTTCAAGGGCGGTTCGCAGTTCCAGGTCGACCACGTCACCGACACCTCGGCGGCCAAGGGCGAAGGGATCATCAACGAGGTGGTCTCCGGATCCGAGCCGCGCCTGACGCCGACCAGTGACACGGCCGTCGAGATCGAGACGAACCAGCTCACCGATCCGCAGATGCAGGATGTCCGCGACGCACTCGTGTCCGGATACGATGTGAAGGTCGAAGACGTCACCTCGACATTCGTCGGTCCTGAATGGGGACAGGACGTGACGTCGAAGATGATCCGTGCGCTCGTCATCTTCGTGGCGATCGCGCTCGTCGTCATGGCACTGTACTTCCGCACCTGGAAGATGTCGGTCGCGGCGATCGTCGGACTCTTCGTCGTGATGATCGTGACGATGGGCATCTACTCGGCCACCGGCTTCGAAGTCACTCCGGAAGCCATCATCGGATTCCTCACCGTGCTCAGCTTCTCGCTCTATGACACGGTGGTCGTCTTCGACAAGATCCGAGAGAACACGACGAGGTTCGAGGAGAAGCGGAAGCTCAAGTTCTCCGAACTCGTCAACCTCGGTGTGAATCAGACGACGGTGCGTTCGATCAACACGTCGGTGGTGTCCGTGCTCCCGATCGCCTCGATCCTCTTCATCGGCGTGTTCCTGCTCGGCGCGGGAACACTGGTCGATATCTCGCTGTCCCTGTTCATCGGTACTATAGTGGCAGCCGCTTCGACGCTGTTCGTCGCGAGCCCCCTCTACGCCGTCCTCCGGGCGAATGAACCGGCGGTCAAGGCACAGGAGGAGGCCGTGCGTGAACTACGCTTGAAGGACGGGGGAGCAGACGTCCCACCGGTGACTCACGCCGAAGTCTGAACCCCGAGAGAGGAGATGGTGTGGCATCGTCGGCTGATTCGCGTCGTCCGCGAGGCATCTCCCGCTTAGCCTGGTGGGCGGCCAGGGCGCAGAACAACCCTGGCTACCCGCGAGTGCTCGGCCCGATGATCCGGGCCCTGCAGTCGAACCATCCGAAGGCGGACATCGACCTCGTCGTCCGGGCCTACAAGGTCGCCGAGGAGGCCCACCGCGGGCAGACCCGGAAGTCCGGTGACGCCTATATCACCCATCCCATCGCTGTCGCGACGATCCTCGCGGAGATCGGCATGCTGCCGGTCACCCTGGCCGCCGCACTGCTGCACGACACGGTCGAAGACACCTCGTATTCGCTCGACGAACTCACCGAGGAATTCGGTTCCGAGGTCGCAGCCATGGTCGACGGGGTGACGAAGCTCGACAAGCTCACCTACGGGCAGGCCGCGCAGTCCGAGACCGTGCGCAAGATGATCGTCGCGATGGCCAAGGACATCCGCGTCCTCGTCATCAAGCTCGCGGACCGCCTGCACAACGCGCGCACCTGGCGCTTCGTCCCGGCCTCGTCGAGCACGAAGAAGGCCCGCGAGACCCTCGACATCTTCGCCCCGTTGGCACACCGATTGGGCATGAACACGATCAAATGGGAGCTCGAAGACCTGTCCTTCCAGGTTCTCCATCCCAAGGTCTACGACGAAGTGGTCCGACTCGTCGCCGACAGGGCTCCCGAACGCGAGAAGTATCTGGCCACCGTCTCCGAGGAGCTCCAGGGTGAACTCAGGGAATCCGGGATCGACGCCTCCATCACCGGTCGGCCCAAGCACTACTACTCGATCTATCAGAAGATGGTCGTGCGCGGACACGAGTTCGCAGACATCTACGATCTCGTCGGGGTCCGCGTCCTCGTGGAATCCGTGCGCGAATGCTATGCCACCCTCGGCATCGTCCACGCCCGTTGGAACCCGGTTCCCGGGCGGTTCAAGGACTATATCGCGATGCCGAAGTACAACATGTACCAGAGCCTGCACACCACGGTGATCGGGCCGGCCGGCAAACCCGTCGAGATCCAGATCCGGACCCACGAGATGGATCGTCGCGCAGAATTCGGCGTCGCCGCTCACTGGAAGTACAAGGATCTGAATAAGTCCTCGAAGGCCGTGACCTCGAACACCGCCCGCTCTGTGAAGGTCTCCGACGCCGGAGAGGTCGACGACGCAGCCTGGCTGCGACAGCTCCTGGACTGGCAGCGCGAGGTCTCCGATCCCGACGAATTCCTCGACAGCCTCCGCTACGAGGTGAACTCGAAGGAAGTCTACGTCTTCACCCCCAAGGGCGAGGTGATGAGCCTGCCGGCGGGAGCCACCCCCATCGACTTCGCGTACGCCGTGCACACCGAGGTCGGACACAAGACGATGGGCGCGCGAGTGAACGGTCGCCTCGTCGCCTTGGACACGGAGCTGAAGAACGGGGATTCCGTCGAGGTCTTCACCTCGAAGGATGAGAATGCCGGCCCCAGCCGTGACTGGCTCGGCTTCGTCAAGAGCCCACGTGCCCGCAGCAAGATCCGCCAGTGGTTCTCGAAGGAGCGCCGCGAAGAGGCGATCGAGAACGGTCGCGAACAGCTCGCCCGTGCGATGCGCCGCCATACGATCTCCGCCGCCTCGCTGATGAGCCAGGAGGCCCTCCAGGTCGTCGCCACGGAGATGCGGCTGCCCGATGTCAGCGCCCTCTACGCCGCGATCGGCAACGGCGTCTCCTCGGCTCAGCACGTCGTCGATCTGCTGGCCAAGGAAGTCGGGGAGGACGACGACTCGGTCGTGCTGCCGCCCGAGCCGCGCAACCGGACCGGCCAGTCCTCGGGACATCATTCCTCGTCCGAAGGCGTCATCGTCAAAGGCGTCGACGATGTGCTCGTCAAGCTCGCCCGCTGCTGCACCCCGGTGCCGGGAGACGAGATCCTCGGCTTCGTCACCCGCGGTTCGGGCGTCTCCGTGCATCGCGTCGACTGCCCGAACGTCACCTCACTCAAACGGGAGCCCGAACGTATGGTCGAGGTGTCCTGGGGCGAGAAGACAAGCGGAATCTACCTCGTCCAGATCCAGGTCGAAGCCCTCGACCGTTCCGGTCTGCTCTCCGACATCACGAAGGTGCTCACCGAGACCCATGTGAACATCCTGTCGGCGTCGGTCGGCACCTCCCGGGCACGGGTGGCCCAGTCGAAGTTCGTCTTCGAGATGAGCGACGCCAGCCATCTGGACACGGTGCTCTCCGCCGTGCGCAAGGTCGAAGGGGTCTTCGACGTCTACCGGATCTCCGGCGGCTGACCCTCCCGGTCCAAGGCCCCGCGCATCTGGGCGACGAACGGGCGGCGGGCCACCTCGGTGAGGTAGTCCCGGAGGCGATGGCGCAGTCCTGCGGGGATCTCCGCGATGATGCCCTTGAGCGCCCGCGGGGACTCTGCGGACCAGTTCCGGAAATGCGGGAAGAGCAGATCGTAGAGTGTGCGTTCCTCAGTGGTGATGGGCAGCCCGTCGATGAGGCACCAATCATCGTCGGCCAGGGCCGTCTCGTGGACGTCGAAACCGTCATCGGCGATCCACCGGCGCCTGGGCAGCGTGATGAAGTTCAGCGGAGCGGGAGCCCGGCCGAGTCCGCGGTGCACCCACCAGGCGCTGTCGTGGGAGAGCGCGAGTCCGGGTGGGATGAGCGAATGCAGGGCGGCCATCCGCTCTGCGGGGGAGAGGATCGCACCCGTGCGCACCCATGTCGATTCGGTCAGTCGGATGAGCAGTCCGTCGAGGGTGAGCTCGGTGAGCTGCTCGTACCCGAAGTCCCGCAGATGAAACAACGCCTCCATACCCGAACTATCGTCGGATGTGGAGGCGTTGACAAGACTTCGGAGAGCGCCTGTGGACAGGTGCTGACTCGAACGTCAGAAGCTGTGGACGCGCGCCGCGGCCTCAACCGAGCACTGCGGTCTCAGTCGAGTTCTGCGGCTGTCTGGGCGAGCTGATCCCGCCAGGCGCGGCGAGCGTCGAGAGCTTCCTGCGCCGCGGCGACGGTCTTCTCATCGCCGCCGGACTTCGCGGCCTCGAGCTTCTTCTCGAGATCGACGATCGACTCGTCGAGCTGACTCAGCGCACCCGAGGTGCGGGCCTTCGTCTCCGGGTTGCTGCGCTGCCACGCGGCTTCCTCGGCATCGGCGAGCGCGCGTTCGACTTCGCGCAGTCCGTTCTCCATCCGGGAGATATCGGCGCGAGGGACCTTGCCGGCGTCCTCCCACTGGTCCTGGATGGTGCGCAGCTCGCGCTTGGCCGCCACCGGGTCGGTGATCGGCAGCAGCGCCTGAGCCTTCTTCAGCAGCTCTTCCTTGACGACGAGGTTTCCCTTGAACTCCTCGTCCAGAGCGGCATTCTCCGCATCACGGGCGGAGAAGAACACGTCCTGTGCTGCACGGAACCGGGCCCACAGCGCATCATCGTCCTTCCGGGAGGCACGCGGGGCGCGCTTCCACTGGCTCATCAGGTCTTTGTACTTCTGGGACACGGTGCGGAAATCGGTCGAGGCCGACAGCGATTCCGCCTCGGCGACGATCTTCTCCTTGATCCTTCTGCCTTCGGCATTGACCTTGTCGAGTTCGGCGAAGAACTCTTTGCGCTTGTGTTCGAAGGTGTTCCGGGCCTGGGAGAACCGGCCCCAGAGCTCCTGATCGACGGCACGCGGCAGACGGGGTCCGCTGCGCTGCATGTCCTTCCACTGGGCGAAGAGCTCACGCAGACGCGCGCCCGACTGCTTCCACTGGATCTTCGACGGATCCTGCTTGGCCAGGGTCTCGGCCTCGACGACGAGAGCCTCACGGTCCTCGGCGGCTGCCAGCTTGGCGGCCTGGGCCCGGGCAGCCTGCCGGGACTCTGTGGCCTCGGCATCGGAGATGAGTGTGTCGAGAGTGGCGCTCAGCCCCTTGAGATCTCCGACGACGTTGGCTTCCGGCAGCGACTCCTGCAGCGTCTTCGCCGCAGACACGACCTCACGGCCGGGAGCGCCGGCGGAGAGACGGTTGCGCAGCAGGACCGCGCTCTCGGCGAGTTCGACGTACTTCTTCGCGAAGTACTCGAGGGCCTCCTCGGGAGTGGCGTCCGGGTACTGACCGACGGCACGCTCGCCCTCCGGAGTGGTGACGAACACATTGCCGTCCGCATCGGCACGACCATGAGTCACCGCGCGAGCGACCTCGGCGTCGTGGTCGATATGGCTGGCATTGACCACCTGTGCCGCCTGCGGACGCGGCAGCGACGACGGACGGGGGGTCGGCTTCGGTGTCGGGGTCGACATGGTTCTCACCTTGTTTCCATCGGTCGAACCGGCAGGTCATTCCACCCGCCGATCACTCGATTGTGGGATAGACGTTATCCCAGCATAACCATCGGCGAGCGTGTAGATAGACTTTGCACATGGATGTGTTCTCGACCAACGCCGAATTCCTCGACGTCAACTGCTATGCCGTGCGCGCAGACGGCTCCAGCGACTGCATTCTCATCGACTCCGGATACGACTGCGCCCCGGGCCTCGAGAAGCTGCTCAGCGAAGAGGGACTCGAACCTCAGGGGATCTTCCTCACCCACGGCCACCCCGACCATATTCTGGGCCTGACCAACGTGCTCGCCCGCTGGAACGTGCCCGTCCACCTCGGTGCCGCCGACCGTTACCGCCTGGATTCACCGGCCACGACGCTCAACCCGCAGTTCGCGGCAATGCTGGCGCCGCTCGTCGCAGACTGGAACGCCCCGGCAGCCATTGACATCAGCGACGGGCAGAGCTTCGAGATCGCCGGACTCAGTGTCACGGCAGTCTCCGCGCCCGGGCATACGGAAGGTTCCATGCTGCTGCGAGTGAAGGACGGGGACGAAGAAGTCATCTTCACCGGTGACGTCGTCTTCGCCGGAGCCATCGGCCGCGTCGACCTGCCCGGGGGAGACCCCCAGGCGATGTCCGAATCCCTGCGGGCATTCGCGACACTGCCGGACGTGCCGATCTATCCTGGACACGGCCCTGGCTCTCGGGTGAGCACAGAACTCGCGACGAATCCGTTCTTCTGAGGTCTGAGTGACCGAAGTCTCGGGTCTTCCTGCCCGAGGCGTTCGCGCAGTCCCGGACGACACCACACTATTCAGACCCCACCCGATACAGACACGACACGATTCAACGGCGCCGCATGGCACCGCAACCGCACCGAAAGCAAGGAGCACCATGGCGAAGTCAGCCCGTCTGTCCGGATTCCCGGAACGACTCCCGGCCGAACGCGTGATCGAGAAGGCCATCATCGACACGCTCGAACACACCTTCGCCCTGCACGGGTTCTCCGCCCTCAACCATCGCGCCGTCGAACCGATCAGCCAGCTGGCCAAGGACGGAGAGATCGACAAGGAGATCTTCGCTGTCTCCCGCCTTCACTCCGAAGGTGCCGAACGCAACCCGCTCGGACTCCACTTCGACCTCACGGTGCCCCTGGCCCGCTACATCGCCGACAATGCGAACGACCTGAGCTTTCCGTTCAAGGCCGCCCGCGTCCAGCCCGTCTGGCGGGGCGAACGTCCGCAGGCCGGTCGGTACCGTGAGTTCATCCAGGCCGATATCGACGTCATCGCCGATGGGGAGCTGCCCGGACACTTCGAGGTCGAGATCCCCTTGGCCGTGGCCGATGCGTTCTCCCGTCTCGCCCCGCTCGGTGTGCCCGGAATCAAGATCGTCGTCAACGACCGCAGGCTGCTCGAAGGCTTCGCCCGCGGAATCGGACTGACGAACATCCAAGCAGTGCTGCGCTGCCTCGACAAATACGACAAGATCGGCCCCGCCGAAGTGGCGAAGCTGCTGGCTGCCGAAGCGGGCGCCGATGAGGAGCAGCAGCGGCTGTGCCTGGAGCTGGCCGCCATCGAATCCGACTCCCCGGACTTCGCCGACGAGGTGCGTGCCCTCGGCGTCGACCACCCCCTGCTGGAGACCGGACTCGAATCGCTGACGACGCTGCTGCGCGCCGCAGCCGTTCGCGCACCCGGAGTCGTCGTCGCCCAGCTCAAGATCGCCCGCGGCCTCGACTACTACACCGGAGCGGTCTATGAGACCCAGTTGATCGGCCACGAAGAGCTCGGCTCCGTATCCTCCGGCGGTCGCTACGATTCGCTCGTGACCGTGGGCAAGAAGAACTATCCCGGGGTGGGCATGTCCATCGGCGTCTCCCGCCTCATGGCGTTCATCCTCGGCGAGGAATCACAGATCCGCGCCACCCGCGGGACCCCCTCGGCCGTCGTCATCGCCGTCACCGAGGAGGCCCGACGGGCTGATGCCGACGCCGTGGCCGCGCAGCTGCGGTCCCGGGACATCCCGTGCGAGGTCTCGCCGAGCGCGGCGAAATTCGGCAAGCAGATCCGCTACGCCGAACGCCGCGAGATTCCGTTCGTCTGGTTCACCGACGGTGAGTCCGGCCACGAGGTCAAGGACATCCGCTCGGGGGAGCAGACCACGGCGGATCCGGACACATGGACTCCGGTGGACGACGACCTCTGGCCCCGCGTGTACCGGAGCTGAGCGCAGGGCGACTATCATTGATCAGGCGCTAGACCACAACATCACAAAGGAGCCCTAGGTGCTGCGAAGCCACGAAGCCGGAAGCCTGCGAGCCGCGAACGCAGGAGAAACCGTCACCCTCACCGGGTGGGTCGATCGTCGTCGCGATCACGGAGGTGTCGCCTTCATCGATCTGCGTGACGCTTCGGGAATCGTGCAGGTCGTCGTCCGTGAGGACGATGCCCACCAGCTGCGCAACGAAACCGTCGTCAAGGCCACCGGAACCGTCTCGGTGCGCCCCGACGGCAATACGAACCCGAACCTGCCCACAGGTGAGATCGAGGTCATCGACACCACCGTCGAGGTGCTCTCCGAAGCAGCGGCCCTGCCGTTCCAGGTCTCCGACCATGCCGAGGACTCCGGTGCCGTGGGCGAAGAGACCCGGCTGCGCTACCGGTACCTCGACCTGCGCCGTTCGGGCCCGGCCAAGACGATCCGTCTGCGCTCCGATGTCAACAAGGCCGCACGATCCGTCCTCGACGCCCACAGCTTCGTCGAGGTCGAGACTCCGACCCTGACGAAGTCGACTCCGGAAGGCGCCCGCGACTTCCTCGTCCCGGCCCGCCTCAAGCCCGGCTCCTGGTACGCCCTGCCGCAGTCCCCGCAGCTGTTCAAGCAGCTGCTTCAGGTCGCCGGCATGGAACGCTACTACCAGATCGCCCGCTGCTACCGCGACGAGGACTTCCGCGCCGACCGTCAGCCCGAGTTCACCCAGCTCGACATCGAAGCCTCCTTCGTCGAGCAGGAGGACATCATCGCGCTGGCCGAAGAGATCCTCACCGCGCTGTGGAAGCTCATCGGCTACGACATCACCACGCCGATCCCGCACATCACCTACCACGAGGCGATGGAGAAGTACGGTTCGGACAAACCGGACCTGCGCTTCGGCCTCGAACTGCACAACCTCACCGAATTCTTCGCCGACACCCCGTTCCGCGTCTTCCAGTCGCCCTATGTCGGCTCCGTCGTCTACCCCGGCGGCGGCTCGCTGCCCAGGCGTCAGCTCGACGGCTGGCAGGACTGGGCCAAGCAGCGCGGGGCGAAGGGCCTAGCCTATGTGCTCATCGGCGAAGACGGCACCCTGTCCGGTCCGGTGGCCAAGAACATCTCCGATGAGGAGAAGGCGGGGCTCGCCGAGGCAGCCGGAGCGCAGCCGGGCGATGCGATCTTCTTCGCCGCCGGTGATCGCAGCATGCGTGCCCTCCTCGGTGCCGCCCGCAACGAGATCGCCGAACGCACGGGTCTGATCAAGGACGGCGACTGGGCGTTCGTGTGGGTCGTCGACGCACCCCTGTTCGAATCGGCCGCCGAGGCGCAGGCTGCCGGAGACGTCGCCGTCGGCGGCGGACAGTGGACCGCCGTCCACCACGCCTTCACCGCTCCGAAGCCCGAATTCCTCGACACGCTCGAGGAAGACCCGGGCGCGGCCCTGGCCTACGCCTACGACATCGTCTGCAACGGCAACGAGATCGGCGGCGGCTCGATCCGCATCCACCGCAAGGACGTCCAGGAACGCGTCTTTTCGATCATGGGCATCTCCGCCGAAGAGGCCGAGGAGAAGTTCGGCTTCCTTCTCGAAGCCTTCAAGTTCGGTGCACCCCCGCACGGCGGCATCGCCTTCGGCTGGGATCGCATCGTGTCCCTGCTGGCCGGCGTCGACTCGATTCGTGAAGTCATCGCCTTCCCGAAGTCCGGCGGCGGATTCGATCCGCTGACCCAGGCACCTGCCCCGATCACCGACGCCCAGCGCGCCGAGGCCGGAGTCGACTTCGAACCGGAAGACGACGACGCCGAGGCCTGATGAGCCAAGAACCCAATCTGTTCTCCGACGGCCCGGACCAGGAAACACCAGGTCCGGGCTTCGCCGGTTCCTCCGGGACCTCCTCGGGGCGGGCCCTGGATCCCCTGGCCGTGCGGATGCGTCCCCGGACCCTGGACGAGGTCGTCGGTCAGGAGCACCTGACCTTCCCCGGTTCCCCCCTCAACCAACTCGTCGAAGCCAGCGGGGGAGACCGGGCGGGAGCCTCCTCGGTGATCCTGTGGGGTCCGCCCGGAGTCGGAAAGACCACGCTGGCCCATGTCATCTCGCATGCCCCGGGCCGCACCTTCGTCGAACTCTCCGCGATCACCGCGGGCGTCAAGGACGTGCGCCAGGTGATCGAGAACGCCCGCCGGGAACGGGAGATGTACTCACGGACCACCGTGCTCTTCCTCGACGAGATCCACCGGTTCTCCAAAGCCCAGCAGGATGCCCTGCTGCCGGCGGTGGAGAACCGGCTCGTCGTGCTCGTGGCCGCCACCACGGAGAATCCGTCGTTCTCGGTCATCTCACCCCTGCTGTCGCGGTCGCTCATGCTCACCCTGCGTCCGCTCGACGACGAGGCGGTCGGCAATCTGCTCGATCGTGCCGTCGGATCCGATCGCGGGCTGGCCGGACAGTTCACGCTCACCGAGGAGGCTCGGAACTTCATCGTCCGCATCGCCGGAGCCGACGCCCGCCGATCACTGACCGTCCTCGAAGCCGCCGCCGGAATCGCCGCCGCGCAGTCGGAGGAGTCGAGCGACGAACCGATCTCGATCACCGAATCCGCCTGCGCGGAGGCGAGCAGCGAAACCGTTCTGCGCTACGACAGGAACGGCGACCAGCACTACGACGTGATTTCCGCGTTCATCAAATCCATCCGCGGCTCCGACGTCGACGCGGCCCTGCACTATCTCGCGCGGATGATCGTCGCCGGTGAGGACCCGCGCTTCATCGCCCGTCGCGTCGTCATCTCCGCGGCCGAGGACATCGGCATGGCCGACCCGCAGGCGCTGCCCATCGCCGTGGCCGCCTCGACGGCGGTTGCCAACATCGGCATGCCCGAAGGACGGATCCCGCTGGCCGAAGCGGTCACCTACCTCGCGCTGGCCCCGAAGTCGAACGCGAGCTACCGCGCCCTGGATGCCGCGATCGCCGATGTGAAGAACGGATTCGCCGGGCAGGTGCCGATGCATCTGCGCGACGCCCACTACCCGGGGGCGAAAGAACTCGGCCACGGCGAGGGCTACAAATATTCGCACGACTATCCGCACGGGGTCGCCGATCAGGAGTATCTGCCGGAGACCCTGCGCGGAAAGCGCTACTACACTCCGACGGGCAACGGGATGGAACGATCCATGGCCGACAGGCTGGAGAACCTCCGGAGACTCCTGCGGCCCTGATAACTTAGGTGACAGACGCGGTGGCGGGCTGAGCCGTCGCGGGCGGCGCCGAGCGAGGAGGACGGCATGGCGGACATCGTCATCACCATCGCCGCCGCGCTGGCGCTCGGACTGATCGCCCATGAGCTGCGCATCCCTCCGCTCGTGGGATTCCTCGCCGCCGGATTCGGTCTGCACGTCTTCGGCTTCACCGCCTTCGCGGGACTGCAGCAGGTCTCGGACATCGGAGTGGTTCTGCTCCTGTTCACCATCGGACTGAAGTTCGATCTGCGCTCCCTGCTCCAACCCGAAGCCCACGGCACCGCTGCGCTGCACATGATCACTGTGGTCCTCCTCGGCGCCGGGACTATCGGAGCCGCCGCCGCCATCGGCCTCGTCAGCGTCGGCGGGGGAGTCGGCACCTTGGCGCTGCTCGGATTCGCCCTCTCGTTCTCCTCCACGGTGCTCGTGGTCAAAGTGCTCGAAGACCGCTCCGACGACGGGTCCTACTACGGCCAGATCGCCATCGCGATCCTCGTCCTCCAAGACCTCGCGGCGGTCGCCTTCATCTCGATCGCAGGCGAAGAGCCGCCGAGCCTGTGGGCCTTCGCCCTCGTCCTGCTCGTTCCCGCGGTCTGGGTGCTGCGGCGGATCCTCGACCGTGTCGGACGCGGTGAGCTGCTCGTCCTCTTCGGCGTCGTCATGGCCTTGGGGCCCGGCTACGTCGCCTTCGAATCCGTCGGCATCCACGGCGACCTCGGAGCCTTGGTGCTCGGGCTGTTCTTCTCCACCCACCCGCGTGCCGGGGAGTTGTCGAAGTCGCTGTTCAGCGTCAAGGAGCTCTTCCTCGTCGGATTCTTCGTCGTCATCGGGCTCCAGGCGGTGCCCACCTGGTCTGATCTGTTCATGGCGCTGGCCCTGTGCGTCGTCCTGCTGCCGTTCAACTTCGCGAGCTTCTACCTCATGGGACGGCTCTTCGGTCTGCGCAACCGCACGAGCGTGCGCACCAGCCTGGCTCTGAGCAACTTCTCCGAATTCGCACTCATCGTCGTCGCCGTCGGCGTCGACAACGGGCTCTTCGAGGACAACTGGCTGACCATCATCGCCCTCGCCGTGGCACTGGGGATGATCGGATCCTCCCTGGCCAATGCCTACAGCCTTCCGATCGTGGCGAGGCTCGATGCGATTCTGCCGGATGAGAACGAGAGTCGGCTGCGGGCGAGTGACCGGCCGTTGGACACCGGGGACGCGGAAGTCGTCGTCCTCGGCATGGGCCGCATCGGCCGCGGCGCCTACGAGCGCTTCGTCGAGCGCGGCGACCGGAGCGTCATCGGCGTCGACAACGACCTCACCGTCGTCGAGGCTCTGCGCGCCGACGGGTTCACGGTACTCGAAGGCGATGCCACCGACCACGAGTTCTGGCACCGCCTCGTCGTCGGCGGCAGCGCCCACACTGTCGTGCTGGCCATGGCACTGCACGATTCGAACACCTTCGCCCTCGAACAGCTGCGCATCGCCGGGTTCCCCGGGACCATCGCCGCGGTCGTCCAACGCCCCGATCAGGCCGAACATTTCGTTCGTGCCGGGGTTCACGCGGTGATCAACATCTACGGCGGGTCCGGAGCCGCCGTGGCCGATGCCGCCATCGACAGCCACGAAGACGGCTGCCGGCAATGACCGCAGTGCTTGCGGACACGTCGGCCGGCAGGGGCGGACGGTCGGAATCAGTCGGGTCGTCGGAAGCAGTCGGGAAGTTCACAGATGCGAGCGCGCCGATCCGCTTTGCGACAGTCGCCCCGCACCCGCTAAGATTGACAGCTGTTGTGCCTGCACTCTAAAGGCGGTCGGTGCGAGCGGATCTCGACGCTCAATCCCTCTTTCCCATCCGGGGAAACAACAGTCGCGTTCGGGGCGAGAACCCTGCCGGGCCCTTCGTGACAGAACACATTGATGAAAGGTAATACAGTGCCAGCACCAGCACGTAATCGCCGCATGACGCGCCTCTCGCGCGCCCTCGGCATTGCTCTGACACCCAAGGCCGAGAAGTACTTCGAGCGTCGTCCGTACCCTCCAGGTGAGCACGGCCGCGCCCGCCGTCGCAACGACAGCGACTACTCGGTCCGCCTCAAGGAGAAGCAGCGTCTGCGCGCGCAGTACGGCATCCGCGAGGCCCAGATGCTCAAGACCTACAAGGAAGCCAACCGTCTGCCCGGTCTGACCGGTGAGACGATGGTCGAGCTCCTCGAATCGCGTCTCGACGCCCTCGTCCTGCGCTCGGGCTTCGCCCGCACCATGGCCCAGGCCCGTCAGTTCGTCGTCCACCGTCACATCACTGTCGACGGACAGCGCGTGGACCGTCCCTCCTTCCGCGTGAAGGAAGGCCAGACCATCCAGGTGCACGAGCGTTCGGCTTCGATGGATCCGTTCCAGGTCGCCGCCGCCGGTGGTCACAAGGACGTCCTGCCCGCAACGCCGGGCTACCTCAACGTGAACCTCGAGGGCCTGCAGGCAACCCTGCTGCGCACCCCGAAGCGCGAAGAGGTGCCGATCACCTGTGACGTGCAGCTCGTCGTCGAGTTCTACTCGCGCTGATCGGCTGACCACAGCGCATCGCGCCGCCGCGACTGCCCGGGACCGCACGGTTCCGGGCAGTCGTGCATTCACGGCGCGCCGCGTCACCTCGCATATTGCGACGGAGCCATTAAACTAGTCCCTGTTAAGTGCGGGTACGCACGAGTAAGTGTCGCGTCAGGCGCAACAGCCGGGCGGAGCACAAGCAATATCTGAAAGGCCTTGGATTGAAGACGGCAGAGATCAAACAACGCTGGTTGGACTACTTCGAAGCGAACGGGCACACCGTGGTCCCCTCGGCGTCGGTGATCAGCTCCGATCCGTCCATCCTGTTCAACATCGCGGGAATGGTCCAGTTCATTCCCTATCTCACCGGTCGTGAGCCGGCGCCGTTCAACCGGGCCACCAGCGTGCAGAAGTGCGTGCGCACCGGAGACATCGAAGAGGTCGGCAAGACGACCCGCCACGGCACCTTCTTCCAGATGAACGGCAACTTCTCCTTCGGCGACTACTTCAAGCGCGATGCCATCAAGTTCGCCTGGGGACTGCTGACGACCCCCGTCGCTGAGGGCGGGCTCGGCTTCGACCCGGAGCTGCTGTGGGCGACCGTGCACGAGGACGATGCAGAGACCATCGACATGTGGCTCGAGGAGACCTCCGTTCCCCGTGAGCGCATCCAGCTGCGCGACAACGAGGACAACTACTGGCACACCGGCCAGCCCGGCCCGGGAGGCTACTGCTCGGAGATCTACTTCGACCGCGGCCCCGCCTACGGCGTCGACGGCGGACCCGTGGCCGACGAAGACCGCTACATCGAGATCTGGAACCTCGTGTTCATGGAGTTCGAACTCTCCGAGGTTCGCTCGAAGGTCGACTTCGACGTGGCCGGCGAGCTGCCGGCGAAGAACATCGATACCGGTATGGGACTCGAACGCGTCGCCTTCCTGCTCCAGGGTGTGGAGAACATGTACGAGATCGACGAGGTCTTCCCCGTCATCGAGGCCGCCAGTCGTCTGGCCGGTCGGACCTACGGCGAGGACGAGCACGCCGATGTGCAGCTGCGCGTCGTCGCCGACCATGTCCGTTCGGCACTGATCATCATCGGCGACGGGGTCCGTCCCGGCAACGAAGGCCGCGGCTACATCCTCCGCCGGCTGCTGCGCCGTGCCGTGCGCGCCATGCGCCTGCTCGGAGTCAAGGAAGAAGTCCTGCCCGAGCTGCTGCCCGTGTCCATGCAGGCCATGAAGCTGTCCTACCCGGAACTCGAAACCGACTTCGACCGCATCTCCCGGGTCGCCTACGCCGAGGAGAAGGCGTTCCTGCGCACCCTCGAATCCGGCACCCAGCTGTTCGCCAATGCCGCACAGTCGCTGGGCGGCGGAGACAAGACCATCAGCGGAGACATCGCCTTCGCCCTCCACGACACCCACGGGTTCCCCATCGACCTCACTCTCGAGATGGCCTCCGAAGCCGGACTGAGCGTCGACGAGGCCGGGTTCCGTGAGCTGATGAGTGAGCAGCGCACCCGCGCCAAGGCCGATGCCAAGGCGAAGAAGGGCGGCGGCCACACCGACCTGTCCGCCTATTCGGCGCTGCTCGACGAAGGCACGAGCGAATTCGTCGGCTATGACCGGCTCGAATCCGACTCGCGCGTGCGAGGAATCGTCGTCGACGGGGTCGCCGCCGAGGTGCTCACCGCCGGCCAGAGCGGTGACGTCGTCCTCGACCTGACCCCGTTCTACGCCGAATCCGGCGGTCAGCGCGCCGATGTCGGCCTCATCTCCGGCCACGGCTTCACCGCCCGGGTCAGCGATGTGCAGAATCCGGTCAAGGGACTGCCGGCTCACCGGGTCGAGGTCATCGACGGAGAGCTGCGCGTCGATGACGAAGTGCTCGCCGCCGTCGACCACGATCACCGCTTCCAAGGTGCCCAGGCCCACACCGCCACTCACCTCGTCCACGCCGCGCTGCGTGAGATCCTCGGCAGCCATGCCGTGCAGGCCGGTTCGCTCAATCAGCCCGGATACATGCGCTTCGACTACTCGTTCCCCGAAGCCCCGAGCACGCAGATGCGGTCCGAGATCGAAGAGGTCGCGAACCTGGCGGTGCGCTCGAACTACGAAGTCGGCACCGAGTACATGTCCTTCGACGACGCGAAGAAGTCCGGTGCCATGGCGCTCTTCGGCGAGAAGTACCCGAACGTCGTGCGCGTCGTCGACATCGGCGGACCCTTCTCGCGCGAGCTCTGCGGCGGCACCCACGTCGGCGCCTCCGCCGAAGTCGGCCCGATCTCCGTGCTCTCCGAAGCCTCCGTCGGCTCGGGAGTCCGACGCATCGAAGCCGCCGTCGGCATGGACGCCTTCCGGTCCCTGGCCGCCGAGCGGACCATCGTGTCCTCCCTGTCGGAGATGCTCAAGGTCCCCGGCACCGATGTCACCTCGCGGGTGTCCGACCTGATGAGCCGGCTCAAGGACGCTGAGAAGGAGATCGCCCGGCTCAACGCCCAACAGCTGCTCTCCTCTTCGGGCAAGTTCCTCGATGAGGCACAGACCGTGGGCCGGACGCTCTTCGTCCAGGCCGAACTCGGCGATATCGCCAATGCCGGAGACATCCGCACACTGGTGACCGACCTGCGCAACCGGGTCGCCGACCGTCAGGCCGTGATCGTCGGCATCGGCGTCAGCAGCGGAAAGCCCGTCGTCGTCATCGCCACCACCGAGGAGGCCCGCACCGCCGGACTGCAGGCCGGCAAGCTCGTGTCTCTGGCCTGCGGTGAACTCGGCGGCGGAGGCGGCGGCAAGCCCGACCTCGCCCAGGGCGGCGGCAGCAACCCCGCAGCGATCCCATCGGCCATCGCGGCGGTCAAGGCAGCCATCCAGTGAGTTTCCGCCGAGGTCGCCGACTGGGTCTCGACATCGGTTCCGTGCGGATCGGCGTCGCCTCCAGCGACCCCGACGGGATCCTGGCCACCCCGCTCACCGTCGTCCGACGCAGCGACGAACCGGCGGCCCTGAAGCAGCTGCGCGCCATCGTCGACGAATACGAACCCATCGAACTTCTGGTGGGGGACCCGAAATCCCTCGACGGCGCCGCCCGAGCCGCGGCCACCTCGGCGTTGGAGTTCGCCCGTCGGGTCGCCGCGGCCACCGGCACCCCGGTCCGGCTCGTCGATGAGCGCTTCACCACGGTCGAGGCCCACCACGCCCTCGCCGCTGCCGGGAAGTCATCGCGTCAGCGACGCGAGATCGTCGACGCCCAAGCCGCCGTGATCATCCTCCAGAACGCCCTCGAATACGAACACAACACCGGTGTTCCCGCCGGTCGTGAGATGCCCGACGAGGAGTACGACGTATGAGCCCCATCACCGATGAGTTCTCGTCAGACGACGGACTCACCCGCGCAGAGGTCCGCGCGAAGAAACGGCGCAGAATGCTGCGTCGGCGGCGGACGACGACGATCGTGATCATCTGCATCCTCGTCTTCGGCATCGGAGGATTCTTCGGTGTGCGCGCGGCCGGTGGAGTCTTCGACGACCTGTTCGGCCCCAAAGGCGACTATGAAGGTCAGGGAACGAACGAGGTCTCGATCGAGATCGCTCCCGGCTCCTCCGCCCGCACCGTGGCCAACCAGCTCGTCGAAGCCGGGGTCATCATGAATTCCGAACCCTTCCTCGACGAGATCGAACGCCGTGAGGCGACCATCCAGGCAGGAACCTGGACGATGCGGGAGAAGATGAGCTCGGAGGCCGCGGTCGAAGCGCTCATCAACCCCATCGCCCCGCCGAAGATCACGGTCGCCGAAGGCAAACAGGTCGAAGAGATCAAGGCGATCATGATCGAGTCGGGGATGAACGCCGATGAGGTCGACAAAGCCATCGACGACAAGACCCCGAAGGACTACGGACTCGATATCGAGGCCCCGAGCCTCGAAGGCTACCTGTATCCGGCGACGTATGACCTCAACAAGCAGAAGACCGCAGAGGACATCGTCCAGGAGATGGTCGACAAGACCGAGACCGAACTCGACGAACTGGGAATCGAGAGCAAGGACGCCAACCGCATCCTCACGCTGGCCAGCCTCGTGGAGAAGGAATCCCCGGGAGATCCCGAGGTGCGATCGAAGGTGGCCAGGACATTCCTCAACCGCATCTCCGAGAAATCGAAGACCGGGGGACTGCTCCAATCGGATGCGACCGTGGCCTATATCCACGGCGCCCGCTCCGACCTGACGACGACGAAGAAGGAGCGCCAGTCGGACTCGCCGTACAACACGTACAAGAAGAAGGGCCTGCCTCCCGGGCCCATCAACTCGCCGAGCCGGGGAGCCGTCGAAGCAGCGCTCGAACCCGCCGACGGCGATTGGCAGTTCTTCGTCGCGACGAATCCGGACACGGGGGAGACGAAGTTCGCCGACAACTACGAGGACCATAAGAAGAACGTCGAGATCTACCGCAAATGGCTGCGCGAGCACAGGAAGGACAACGGATAGCCGGTGAGGATCCTCGCCGCAGTGCTCGGTTCGCCGATCGCACATTCGAAGTCCCCGCTGCTCCACCGTGCCGCCTTCGCAGCGCTGCACATGGAGACCAGCGAATACTCCCGATTCGAACTCGCCGCCGACGAGCTCGAGGGGTTCCTCGACTCCCATCCCGAGCACATCGGGTTCTCGCTGACGATGCCGTTGAAGGACCGTCTCGTCACACTCGCAGCCGAACGCGGATGGGACGTCGATGAGACGGCCGCACTGACAGCGGCCGGCAACACCCTCATCCGGCGCAGCGGTCGGGTGCAGGTGGCCAACACCGACGTCCGCGGCATCGTGCGGGCGATCGCCCCGCACAGAGAATCGGGACCGGCCGGGGCCGGTGGTGCGGGAGCCGGTCGGGCGACGATCCTCGGCGCCGGAGCCACGGCCGCCTCGGCGCTCGTGGCCTGCCGCGATCTCGGGATCGCACACGTGGACTTCCGCGTCCGCAACCCTGACCGTGCCCGGCGGGTTCTCGATCTGGCCGAACGGATCGGATTGAGCGCCTCGGTGGGGGATCTGAGACGGATCGGTCCGTCGGCGATCGTCATCTCCACCCTGCCCGCCGAGGCGGCCCCCGACCCGATCTGGGACGAATCCTTCGCCCCCGGTGCCATCGCCCTCGACGTCGCCTACGCCGCCGATTCGACCTTCCTCGCCGCGGCCGCCGCGCACGGTCTGCGCCCCGTCGCCGGAACCGCCATGCTCGTCGAACAGGCCGTCGCCCAGTTCGAGATGTTCCTCGCCGCGGCCAGGGCCGACGACCCAACCACGACGGAGACCCTGCCGACGTCGACGACCCTGCCGGCAGCAGACGACCTGACCGCGCGGGTCGCGTCGGCCATGTACGCAGCACTCGAGGGCCCACCCGCCCGGGTCCACGACTGAACCGGGTATCGAGATGGGCGCCGGAGTGCTGCACGGGATGACCATCGGTGTCACGGTGCTGACCGCTCTGGCCGGCGGCCTCATCCTCGCCGTGACCCCACGGGTCTGGCTCAACGACTCCGCGCACCTGCAGCGGTGGCAGTCATCCAGATGGGCTCGCGGAATGGGACCGATGCTGCTCGGCCCCATCATCGCCGCAGCGGCCGCCGTCGTCTTCACCCTCACTGTGCTCGCACCACCGGGTACCGGGTGGAGCGCATATGCGCCGCTGAGCGGGACAACGTTCGCCCCGGCTGAGCCGAACTCGGCCGATCGCATCGTCTCCGCACTGCTGCTGGGCCTCGTCTCCGGCGCCACACCGTTCCTCGCCACCGCGGACGTCAGCGTACGCAGACTGCCCGATCGGATCGTCATCCCCGTGTCGATGCTGGCCCTGGGACTCATCATCACAGGCTCCGTGCTCGGTGACCTGCCGATGTGGTTCTCTTCATTCTTCGCCGGACTCTTCGCCCTCGTCTTCTTCACAGCACTCCACCTGGTGGGTCGTGTGCTGCGGGTGCGATCGATGGGGCTCGGGGACGTCAAGCTCGCGTTCATCGTCTTCGCCGTCGCCGGTCTCTTCGACCCGTGGGCACCTGCGCTCGTGCTGGTCGCCATGATGCTCATCAGCGGGATCTGGGCGCTCATCGCTGCGGTCCGAGCCGGTCGGGTCCGCGGGGTGACCATCGCCTTCGGACCGGCGATGCTTTCCGGCATGTGGCTCGGGTGCCTGTTCGCCCCAATACTTTTGTAGAATCGGTGGAATGTTGAGATGGCTGACTGCAGGCGAATCCCACGGCGAAGCGCTGACCGGGATTATTGAAGGGCTTCCCGCCCATGTACCGATCACCAGGGACGATATTCGTGCGAGCTTGGCTCGCCGCCGACTCGGCTATGGCCGCGGTGCGCGGATGAAGTTCGAAGCCGACGAGGTGCGTCTCCTCGGCGGTGTCCGTCACGGGCAGACCTTGGGCTCACCCGTGGCGATCGAGGTCGGCAACACCGAATGGCCGAAATGGGAGTCCGTGATGAGCCCGGACCCCGTCGACGCCTCCGAGCTCGAGGGACTGGCCCGCAACGCCCCGCTGACCCGACCGCGTCCGGGGCATGCCGATATCGTCGGGATGCAGAAGTACGGCTTCGCTGAGGCTCGTCCCGTGTTGGAGCGCGCTTCGGCACGTGAGACCGCGATGCGTGTGGCGCTGGGCACTGTGGCCGCGAAGTTCCTCGGCGAACTGGGCATCACCCTCGTCTCCCATACCGTGGCCATCGGCGGTGCCGAACACTCCGCCGATGCACAGCCCGCACTGCCGACCGCGGCCGATGTCGACGCCCTGGATGCCGATCCTGTCCGTTGCTTCGACGCCGATCTCTCGGCGGCGATGGTCACCGAGATCGACGCGGCGAAGAAGGCCGGGGACACCCTCGGCGGAGTCGTCGAAGTCCTCGCCTACGACCTGCCTCCGGGGCTGGGTTCCCACGTGCATTGGGACCGTCGTCTCGACTCCCGCCTGGCCGGTGCCCTCATGGGCATCCAGGCGATCAAGGGAGTCGAGGTCGGAGACGGGTTCCTCACCACGAAGCGTCCCGGCTCGCGGGCCCACGACGAGCTGGAAGTCGGGCCCGACGGATTCCGCCGCACGAGCAACCGCGCCGGCGGCACCGAAGGAGGCATGTCCACGGGCGGTCCGCTGCGCGTGCGGGCGGGAATGAAGCCGATCGCGACAGTCCCGCGCGCCCTGGCGACGGTCGACGTCGAGTCCGGAGAGGCCGCGAAGGCGAACCATCAGCGCTCCGACGTCTGCGCGGTGCCTGCCTCCGGCGTCGTCGCCGAAGCCATGGTGGCACTCGTGCTCGCCGAGGCGGTCGTCGAGAAGTTCGGCGGAGACTCCGTGGCCGAGACGAAGCGGAACCTGGACGCCTATGTCGCGGCCATTCCGGAGAACCTCCGCATCGGACGATGAACCACCCCCCGCTGCCCAAGCCGGTCCCGCCCCTGGAACCGGTCCCCGCCGCGCTCTCGCGCATCGTGCTCTCCGGTCCGCCGGCGGCAGGGAAGTCGACGATCGGTCGGCTTCTCGCCGACCGGCTCGGCCTGCCGCTGACGGACACGGACGCGAACATCGTCGACAAGTACGGGGTCATCTCGGAGATCTTCGTCGAACGCGGCGAAGATCACTTCCGACGCATCGAACGCGAGGTCGTGCGCAGAGCACTGCGTCGTCTGCTCGACCGTCCGGGCATCGTGTCCCTGGGCGGAGGAGCGATCCTCAACCCCGGCACCCGTGCCCAGCTGCGACACCCGGCGATCAAAGTCGTGCACATCGATATCGATGTCGACACCGTGGCACAGCGACTGACCGCCCCGCACCGACCGCTGCTGCGCGGTGCCGGCAGCCCGGTGGAGAACTGGCTGGCCCTGGTCAGCGAACGTGAACCGCTCTACGAACAGGTCGCGACCTTCCGGGTCCAAGCGTCGAACTCACCGCCGTCGACGGTGGTCAACCGAGTCGTCGACGTCCTCACCGGTCTGCAGCGAGCCGAAGAGTACGCGAAGTACGCCGATCCCGACGACGACGGCTCCGGTCAACAGCGCTGAGCACAGCCTCGGCGGTGAGACGTCTGCGACCACATCGGTCACCCGTTTCGCCGCCGGGCACCGGTGAGAGCTAGGCTGGATCCGGCCCACGGAAGCCGTGCCTCGACTCCGAGCACTCACCGGGCGGCCGAGCCTTGAGAGAAGACGATGAACGATCAGGAAGACGGACGAATGAGCCTCACACGCATCAATGTGGACGCCGGCGGGAACTACCCCGTCCTCGTCGGCCAGGGACTGCTCGGCGAACTGCCCGAGCTGCTCGGAAACCGCGTCGAGAAGGTCCTCGTCATCCATCCCCGCGCCCTGCGGACGACTGGTGAGACCGTTCGCGACGACCTCGCCGCGGCCGGCCTCGAAGCTGTGGCCGCGGAGATTCCCGATGCCGAAGAGGCCAAGCACGTCCAGGTCGCCGCCTTCTGCTGGCAGGTCCTCGGCCAGTCCGACTTCACCCGCACCGACGCGATCGTCACCGTCGGCGGGGGAGCGGTGAGCGACCTCGGCGGATTCGTCGCCGCCACCTGGCTGCGCGGAATCACGGTCATCCACATCCCCACCACCGTCCTCGGGATGGTCGATGCCTCCGTCGGCGGCAAGACCGGGATCAACACCGCCGAAGGCAAGAACCTCGTCGGCTCCTTCCACGCACCCGCCGGAGTCCTCGTCGACCTCGACACGCTCGGGACGCTGCCGGAGAACGAACTGTTCACCGGACTCGCCGAAGTGGTCAAGACCGGATTCATCGCCGACCCCGCGATCCTCGACCTCGTGTCGAACCATTCGAAGGACGAGATCGCCGATGTGCACGGACCCGTGCTGCGCGAGCTCATCGAACGCTCCATCCGGGTCAAGGCCGAGGTCGTCTCCGGAGACTTCAAGGAATCCGGACGCCGGGAGATACTCAACTACGGTCACACCCTCGGCCATGCGATCGAACACAAGGAGCGCTACCAGTGGCGCCACGGTGCCGCCGTGTCGGTGGGCATGGTCTTCGCCGCCGAGGTGGCGTCGATGATCAAGAGCCTGCCCTACGAAGTCGTCGACCTCCACCGCGAACTGCTCGGCAAGCTCGGACTGCCCGTGGGGTACCGCTCCGACGTCTGGCCGCAGCTGCTGGACACGATGAAGCGGGACAAGAAAGCCCGCGGAGCGATGCTGCGGATGGTTCTGCTCAGCGACATCGGCGAACCGAGCACCGTCGAGATCCCCGATGCCTCCATCCTCTTCACCGCCTACCAGGAGATCGGTGAGGATTCGCCGACGGTTCCCCTCGGCATCGGACTCGGCCTCGACTGACCCCGCCCAAATGGAAGCGTCCCGCTGAAGCTTGCTAGACTTGCCCAGTGGCGCATTCGTCGACCCCGAACCGCGGGGCTGGGCGGCGCGCCGTGCCGACTGCGATCACCATTCGGTGATCAGGACTGAACCGAAGAAGGACGAATTAGTGGCGACAACGAACGACCTGAAGAACGGCCTTGTGCTCAACCTCGACAACCAGCTGTGGCAGGTGCTCGAATTCCAGCACGTCAAGCCCGGAAAAGGACCGGCCTTCGTCCGCACCAAGCTGAAGAACGTCATCTCCGGCAAGATCATCGACAAGACCTTCAACGCCGGCACCAAGGTCGAGACCGCGAATGTCGACCGCCGCGATATGCAGTACCTCTACCATGACGGCACCGACTACGTGTTCATGGACGCCAAGGACTACGACCAGGTCAACATCTCCGCAGAGCTCGTCGGCGACGCCGCGAACTACATGCTCGAGAACCAGGATCTGCAGATCTCCTTCCACGAAGGCACCCCGCTGTCGGTGGAGCTGCCGCCCTCGGTCGAGCTGACCATCACCCACACCGAACCCGGACTCCAGGGCGACCGTTCGACCGGCGGATCGAAGCCGGCGACTCTCGAGACCGGCTACGAGATCCAGGTGCCCCTGTTCCTCGAAGAGGGCGTGAAGGTCAAGGTCGACACCCGCAGCGGCGACTACCTCGGTCGCGTCAAGTAAGTGGCATCCGCACGTACCCGAGCCCGTCGTCGGGCTCTCGAGCTGCTCTTCGAAGCCGGGCAGCGTCGACTGGCCATGGACGAACTCGTCACCATGCGGTCGAACGATCCCGACTACCCGATGAAGGAATACGCGGTCGAGATCGTCACGGGCATCACCGAGAAGCAGGCGGAGATCGATGAGATCATCTCCACCTACTCAGAAGGCTGGACCCTGGACCGGATGCCGGCCGTCGACCGGTCTCTGCTCGAGATCGGAACCTGGGAGATGCTGTTCAACGACGAGGTCCCCGACAAGGTGGCCATCGACGAAGCCGTGTCACTGGCCAGACAGTTCTCCACAGATGACTCACCCGGTTTCGTCTCGGGACTGCTCTCCCGCATCCTCGACGTCAAACCGACACTCATCTGACGGCGGGTCCGCACTTCGGACCCGCCCGCCGGTGGGCACCCCACCGGGTCTACAATCGAATCGAACCACTCCTTTAACCACCGTCCAGAGAGGCGGAGAAGGGGAAATATGACACAGCGAACAGTGCTGGACGCCCCCGATATCTCGCGGGCGATCACCCGGATCGCCCATGAGATCATCGAATCCAACAAGGGCAGCGACGACCTCGTGCTCCTCGGCATTCCGCGCCGCGGAGTCCCGCTCGCGCACCGACTCGCCGAGGCGATCGCCTCGATCTCGGGAATCCCGAGACCGCTGCCGAACTCTCCGGCAGCCTCGACATCACGATGTACCGCGACGATCTGCGCGGCGGCTCCTACCGGACACCCGAACCCACCTCCATCCCGAGTGCGGGAATCGATGCGAAGACCGTCGTCCTCGTCGACGATGTGCTCTTCTCCGGGCGCACCATCCGTGCCGCCCTCGATGCCCTCGCCGATGTCGGCCGGCCCGCCAAGGTCCGGCTCGCCGTTCTCGTCGACCGCGGCCACCGGGACCTGCCGATCCGTGCCGACCATGTCGGCAAGAACCTGCCGACATCGAGCAGCGAACGCGTCAACGTCTCCCTGACCGAAATCGACGGAGACGATTCCGTGAGCATCTCGGGGGGCCGCGAATGAAGCATCTGCTCGACACCGCGACGCTCAGCCGAGACGACGCCATCGGCATCCTCGACATCGCTGAGGAGATGACGCTGGTCTCCGAACGCGAAGTCAAGAAGCTGCCCGTGCTGCGCGGACGCACGGTGGTCAACCTCTTCTTCGAGGACTCCACACGCACACGCCTGTCCTTCGAAGCCGCAGCCAAACGGCTCTCGGCCGATGTGCTCAACTTCTCCGCCAAGGGCTCCTCCGTGTCGAAGGGCGAAAGCCTCCAGGACACCATCCAGACGATCTCGGCGATGGGAGCCGATGCCATCGTCGTCCGCCATTCCGGAGCTGGCACCGCCCACCGCCTCGCCCATACCGGGTGGATCGACGTCCCCGTCGTCAACGCCGGCGACGGCACCCACGAACACCCCACCCAGGCGCTCCTCGACGCGTTCACCCTGCGTCGGGCACTGGCCGGAGTCCCCGCCTCGGGGCCGGTGGCCGGGGGACCGCGCGGTCAGGGACTCGACGGAGCGAAGGTCGCCATCGTCGGGGATATCCTGCATTCCCGTGTGGCCCGGTCGAATGTGCACCTGCTCGCCCGCCTCGGCGCGGATGTCCACCTCATCGCCCCGCCCACCCTGCTGCCGTGGGGGGTGGAGGACTGGCCGGTGACCGTCCACTTCGACTTCGATTCGGCCCTGAGCGCGGTGGACTTCGCCGCCGTGATGATGCTGCGGGTCCAGCACGAGCGGATGCACGAATCCTTCTTCCCCAACGAACGCGAATACGCCCGCTTGTGGGGACTGAGCGCGGCCCGGCTGGCCACACTGCCGGCCTCGACCTTCATCATGCACCCGGGTCCCATGAACCGCGGTTTCGAGATCTCCGCTGCCGCAGCGGATTCACCCCGCGCCCTCGTCCTCGACCAGGTCGAGAACGGAGTGAGCGTGCGCATGGCGGTCCTCTACCGTCTGCTGACCGGTCAGGAGGAGACCAATGACTGATTACCTCATCCGCGGAGCCGACGTCCTCGGACGCGGAGTCGCCGATATCGCGATCCGTCACGGACGCATCGTCGATCCCGAGCTTCTGGGCACAGACGATCACGAGACCGTCGAGGCCCCGGGCCTCGTAGCTCTGCCCGGCCTCGTCGACATGCACACCCACCTGCGCGAACCCGGCAAAGAGGACGCCGAGACCGTGCTCACAGGGTCCCGATCGGCGGCGTCGGGCGGCTACACCTGCGTCCACGCCATGGCCAACACCGCGCCCGTGGCCGACACGGCAGGAGTCGTCGAACAGGTCCACCGCCTCGGCCGCGCCGCCGGATTCACCGAAGTCGTGCCCGTCGGCGCCGTGACCACCGGCCTCGAGGGCCGTCAGCTCGCCGAATTGGGCGCCATGGCACGTTCGGGTGCCCGCGTGCGCATGTTCTCCGACGACGGCATCTGCGTCTCCGATCCGCTGCTCATGCGCCGCGCCCTCGAATACGTCAAGACCTTCGACGGGATCATCGCCCAGCACGCACAGGAACCGCGCCTGACCGAGGGCGCACAGATGAACGAGGGAACGGTCTCGGCCGAACTCGGACTGCCCGGCTGGCCCGCCGTGGCCGAGGAGTCGATCATCGCCCGTGATGTGCTCCTGGCCGAACACGTCGGGTCCCGGCTGCACATCTGCCACGTCTCCACGGCCGGCAGCGTCGACCTCATCCGGTGGGCCAAGGCCCGGGGGATCGCCGTGACCGCCGAGGTGACACCGCACCATCTCATGCTCACCGACGAACTCGTACGCACCTTCGACCCCGTGTACAAGGTCAACCCGCCGCTGCGCACCGACCGTGACGTCCAGGCGCTCCGGACTGCTCTGGCAGACGGCACGATCGACGTCGTCGGCACCGACCACGCCCCGCACACCGCCGAACACAAGTGCAGCGAATGGACCGCCGCGGCCATGGGCATGGTCGGCATGGAATCCGCGCTGTCCATCGTCGTCGCCGCCATGGCCGACCACGACTTCGACTTCGGCGATGTGGCCCGTGTGATGTCGTCGGCCCCGGCTCGGATCACCGGAGCCTCCGGGCACGGCAGCCTCGAAGTCGGGGCGAGCGCGAACATCGTCCTCGTCGACCCGGCCGCACCGCACCGCATCGAACCCGCCGACCACGCCACGAAGGGACGGAACAACCCCTTCGCCGGCGTCGAAGTGACCACGCAGGTCACCGACACCTTCTTCTACGGCCACCGGGTCTTGGCCGCAGGGGCACTGACCACACCCCACCCGGCAGGAGCAACATGGACACCACAGTAGGCACACTCATCGTCGCCGCAGTCATCGTCATCGTGATCGTCGCGATCGCCTGGGGATGGAGCCGACGCAAACAGGCCCAGGCGGAAGTCGTCACCCCGCCGAAGCCCCATATGGGCATCAAAGCCGTCGCCGAACCCGTCGAAGGCTCCTATGTGTCGACGACGAAAGCCGGCCATCCGCTCGAACGCGTCGCCGTCCACGGCCTGGGCATCCGCACCACCGGGGAACTCGTCGTCACCGACGGGGGAGTGATCATGGACCTGGCCGGACGCGACGACTTCCTCATCCCGCGCCGAGACATCGTCTCCGTGGACACCACGAACGGGATGATCGGCAAATTCGTCGAACGCGGAGGCATCATCCGCATCACGTGGCACCTCGGCGACACCCTCGTCGACACGGGCTTCCGCGCCCGCTACGCCGCATCCACCACCCCCACCGTCGACCGCATCCGCGAAATGATCGAAGAGGCACAATGAGCTTTTCCACCACCCCCGCCGTCCTCGTCCTCGAAGACGGCCGGACCTTCCACGGATCCGCCTACGGACACCTCGGCGAGACCACCGGTGAGGCCGTGTTCGTCACCGCCATGTCCGGATACCAGGAGACGCTGACCGACCCGTCCTACCACCGGCAGATCATCATCCAGGCCGCTCCGCACATCGGCAACACCGGCGTCAACCGCACCGATGACGAATCCGCCAGGATCTGGGCGGCCGGCTACGTCGTCCGCGACGCCTCCCGGATCTCGTCGAACTGGCGATCCGAAGGCGACCTCGTCGACTGGCTGACCGAGTCCGGGATCGTCGGCATCTCCGACGTCGACACCCGAGCCCTGACCCGCCACCTGCGCGACAAGGGAGCCATGCGCGTGGGCATCTTCTCCGGCCCCGCCGCCGAGGCGCCCGAGTCCGAACTCCTCGCCCGTGTCCAGGCCTCCCCGCAGATGGCCGGAGCCAACCTCGTCGACGAGGTCTCGATCACCGAACCCACCCTCATCCCCGCCCGCGGGGAGAAGAGGTTCAGCGTCGCCGCCGTCGACCTCGGCATCAAATCGATGACCCCCGAGCGACTGTCCGAACGCGGAATCGACGTCCATGTGCTGCCGTCGACGATCAGCTTCGAAGAGATCCGGGCCCTCGGCGTGGACGGAGTCTTCTTCTCCAACGGCCCTGGCGACCCCGCCACCGCAGACGACCAGGTCGAACTGCTGCGCGCCGTGCTCGATGCCGGCATGCCGTTCTTCGGCATCTGCTTCGGCAACCAGCTGCTCGGTCGGGCACTGGGCTTCGGCACGTATAAGCTGCCCTTCGGCCACCGCGGCATCAACGTGCCCGTGATGGACCGGACCACGGGCAAGGTCGAGATCACCTCGCAGAACCACGGCTTCGCCGTCGACGCTCCGCTGACAGGTGAGACCATCGCCCCGCACAAGGCCAACTACGGCCGGGTGACTGTGTCCCATGTGTGCCTCAACGACGATGTCGTCGAGGGACTCGCCTGCCTCGACATTCCCGCCTTCTCCGTCCAATTCCACCCCGAGGCTGCGGCCGGCCCGCACGATTCGAGCTACCTGTTCGATCGCTTCGTCGACCTCATGTCCGCTTCCCAGGCCGATTCGGCTGCCCAGGCCTAAGGAGAACACCCAATGCCACTGAGACACGACCTCACATCCGTCCTCGTCATCGGCTCCGGCCCCATCGTCATCGGCCAGGCCTGCGAATTCGACTATTCGGGCACCCAAGCCTGCCGCGTGCTGCGCTCCGAGGGCCTGCGCGTCATCCTCATCAACTCGAACCCGGCGACCATCATGACCGACCCGGACATCGCCGACGCCACGTATGTCGAACCGATCGATCCGGACGTCATCGAGACGATCATCGAGAAGGAGCGCCCCGATGCGCTCCTGCCCACCCTGGGCGGACAGACCGCACTCAACGCGGCCATCGCCCTCCACGACGCCGGAGTGCTCGAGAAGTACGGCGTCGAACTCATCGGGGCCGACGTCGACGCCATCCAGCGCGGTGAGGACCGACAGAAGTTCAAGGACATCGCCGAGGCCTGCGGCGCCGAGGTGGCCCGGTCCGCCATCTGCCACACCCTCGACGAAGCCCTGGCCGCGGCCGAAGAACTCAACTACCCGGTCGTCGTGCGCCCCTCATTCACCATGGGCGGCCTCGGCTCGGGCATGGCCTACGACGAAGCCGATCTGCGCCGCATCGCCGGCGCCGGCCTGTCCGACTCCATCACCCACGAGGTGCTGCTCGAGGAATCGATCCTCGGGTGGAAGGAATACGAACTCGAGCTCATGCGCGACAACAAGGACAACGTCGTCGTCGTGTGCTCGATCGAGAACGTCGACCCCGTCGGCGTGCACACCGGCGACTCGATCACCGTGGCCCCGGCGCTGACCCTGACCGACCGGGAATACCAGTCGATGCGCGATATCGGCATCGCCATCATCCGCGCCGTCGGCGTGGACACCGGCGGCTGCAACATCCAGTTCGCAGTCGATCCCAAGACCGGACGCATCATCACCATCGAGATGAACCCGCGCGTGTCCCGGTCCTCGGCGCTGGCGTCGAAGGCCACCGGCTTCCCGATCGCGAAGATGGCCGCGAAGCTCGCCGTCGGCTACTCGCTCGACGAGATCCCCAACGACATCACGAAGGTCACCCCGGCCAGCTTCGAACCGACGCTGGACTATGTGGTCGTGAAGATCCCGCGCTTCACCTTCGAGAAGTTCCCGGCCGCGGATCCGACCCTGACGACGACGATGAAATCCGTCGGCGAAGTCATGGCCCTGGGCCGCAACTTCACCACCGCGCTGCAGAAGGCGATGCGCTCACTCGAGCAGAAGGACTCCTCGTTCAGCTGGACCGACCTGCCCGACGTCTCCGACGACGACGTCCGCGAATCCGTCCTCGAAGCGATCTCGCACGCCACCGCTGACCGCATCCACTCGGTCCAGCGCGGACTCGCCGCCGGGCTGAGCGCGGCAGAGGTCTTCGACGCCTGCGAGATCGACCCCTGGTACCTCGACCAGATCCAACTCATCAACGAGGTGGCCGCCCATATCCGCGACGCCGACGAACTCGACGAGCACGTCCTGCGGGTCGCGAAGAACCACGGCTTCTCCGACGAGCAGATCGCGGGGCTGCGCAGCCTCGACACGAGCGTCGTCACCGGCATCCGCCACGCCCTGCGCGTGCGCCCGGTGTTCAAAACAGTCGACACCTGCGCCGGAGAATTCGAAGCGAAGACTCCGTACCACTACTCGAGCTACGACTCCGAGACCGAGGTCATGAGACGCGACCGCCCGGCCGTGATCATCCTCGGCTCGGGACCGAACCGGATCGGCCAGGGCATCGAGTTCGACTATTCCTGCGTCCACGCCACCATGGCGATCGGCTCGGCCGGATACGAGACGATCATGGTCAACTGCAACCCGGAGACCGTGTCGACCGACTACGACACCGCCGATCGCCTGTACTTCGAACCCCTCACGTTCGAAGACGTCATGGAGGTCTACCACGCCGAACTCGCCGCCGGTGAGGTCCTCGGCGTCGTGTGCACCCTCGGCGGGCAGACGCCGTTGGGCCTGGCCGACAAGCTCAAGGCCGCAGGCGTGCCGGTGCTCGGCACCCAACCCGAAGCCATCGACCTGGCCGAGGACCGCGGAGAGTTCGGAACCGTGCTGGAGAGGGCCGGACTCACCGCTCCCAAGCACGGCACCGCGGTGACCTCTGCGGAAGCGGCAGCGATCGCCGAGAACATCGGCTACCCGGTGCTCGTGCGGCCCTCCTACGTCCTCGGCGGACGCGGAATGCAGATCGTCTACGACCGCACTCAGCTGCTCGACTACATGGCCAGCGCCACGGAGATCTCCACCGATCGTCCGGTCCTGGTCGACCGGTTCCTCGAAGACGCCATCGAGATCGACGTCGACGCCCTCTACGACGGCAACGAGGTCTACATCGGCGGAATCATGGAGCACATCGAAGAAGCCGGAATCCACTCCGGCGACTCCGCCTGCGTACTGCCCTCGCTGACGCTGGGCGAGGACGTGCTCGAGCGCGTCCGCCAGGGGACGAAGGCCATCGCCGAAGGGGTGGGCGTGCGCGGACTGCTCAACATCCAGTTCGCCATCGCCGCCGACGTCCTCCACGTCATCGAAGCCAACCCACGGGCCTCGCGGACCGTGCCGTTCGTCTCGAAGGCGACGTCGACCCAGCTGGCCAAGGCCGCGGCGCTCATCGCCGTGGGCCGCACGATCGAGGATCTGCGCGGTGACCTGCTGGCCGCAGAGGGCGATGGCTCGACCCTGCCGCTCGACCATCCGATCGCCGTCAAGGAGGCGGTCCTTCCGTTCCGTCGGTTCACCACCGTCGAAGGAAAGATCGTCGACTCGATCCTCGGTCCCGAGATGCGCTCGACCGGTGAGGTCATGGGCATCGACCACAACTTCCCGACCGCGTTTGCGAAGGGACTGCTCGGGGCATCCGTGAAGCTGCCGACCTCGGGCACCGTGTTCGTGTCGGTGGCCGATCGGGACAAGCGGGCCATGGTGCTGCCGGTCAAAGAACTCGTCGACATGGGCTTCGACGTCGTCGCGACCACCGGCACCGCGGCCGTGCTCTCCCGCTACGGGATCAAAACCACTCAGGTGCACAAGCACTTCGAGGCCGATGCCGAAGACCGCACGGTCATCGACTACCTCACCGCGGGCACCATCGACATGGTCATCAACGTGCCGTCGGGTCGGCAGGAACGCGCCGACGGCTATGAGATCCGAGCCGCGGCGACCGCGAACTCCGTGCCCCTGATCACCACGCTCGCCGAATTCGCCGCCGCAGTGACCTCCCTCGAGGTGATCCGCGACTCGAAGTTCGACGTGCGCAGTCTGCAGGACTGGAGCGCCTGATGTTCGGCACTCGGCTGGCAGCCGCCATGGAACAACACGGGCCGCTGTGCGTGGGCATCGACCCGCACGAGCATCTGCTGGCCTCCTGGGGGCTGCCGGCCAGTGCTGCAGGCGTCCGCGAGTTCGCCCTTCGTACGGTCGGGCAGCTCAAGGGATCGGTGGCAGCCGTGAAACCGCAGTCCGCGTTCTTCGAACAGTACGGTTCCGCCGGAGTCGCCGCTCTCGAAGAGACCCTGGCCGCGGCCAAGGACGCCGGTCTGCTCACCGTCCTCGACATCAAACGCGGTGACATCGGCTCGACCATGGGTGCCTACGCGAGGGCCTACCTCGACCCCGCCTCGGCGCTGGCCGCGGACTCGATCACGGTCTCGCCCTACCTCGGGTTCGGAGCCCTGGAGCCGGCGTTCGAACTCGCGGCCGCTCACGGCAAGGGCGTCTTCGTCCTGGCGCTGACCTCGAACCCGGAAGGGGCGGAGGTCCAGCATGCCGTGCGAGACGGCGAATCGGTGGCCGCAGCGATCGTGTCCCGAGTCCGGCAGCGCAATGCTCAGGCACTGGACTCGGCCGAGGTGCTCGGTTCGTTCGGACTCGTCGTCGGAGCGACAATCGGCACCGCAGCAGCGGACCTGGGATTCGATCCCAGCGACTGCGGGGGACCGATCCTCGCTCCCGGCGTCGGCGCACAGGGCGCAGGTCTGGCTGAACTGCGCGCCGTCTTCGGCGACCGGGCCCTGGAATCGGGACAGGTGCTCGCCACCGCCTCCCGGGCGGTGCTCGGTGCCGGTCCCGACGGATTGGCCGACGCCGCAGCCGCACTCAACCGTGACCTGACGGCAGCGGACTGAGCACCGGTGTTCGGATCGCGAGGGCGGTCCGAACACCGGATTCGGCGTTCCGTCGGTGGGCCGATTCCGGCTCGCCACGCCACAAATTTCTGCTCATATCGCCTCTCGGCAGGGATTGTGTCTTAGACTGAGACAACTTCCCTACCTGCCCGTTCATGGTGACAGAGGAGACAAAGTGGCACTCGAACCGTTGACCCCGCAACAGCGTTCCGCTGCGTTGGACAAAGCGTTCAAGGCACGTCAGGCACGAGCCGAAGTGAAGTCGGCGCTCAAGACCGGCGATACCGATCTCGCGGCCGTGCTCAAGAAGGCAGCAGACGACGAAGCACTGGCGAAGATGCGTGTGCTCGATCTGCTCAGGGCCCTGCCCGGAGTCGGCGACCGGCGAGCCGAAGCCGCCATGGAAGAGGTCGGCATCGCCACCTCCCGGCGGATCAAAGGTCTGGGTGTGCACCAGAAGTCCGCCCTGTTGGAGAAATATTCCTGAGTGTGACAACCTCAGACCTGTGAATAATCGACTCACTGTCCTCGCGGGTCCGACCGCCGTCGGAAAAGGCACCATCAGCACCTATATTCGGCAGAACCACCCCGAGGTCTGGTTCTCCGTGTCGGCCACGACCCGCCCCCGGCGCCCCGGTGAGATCGATGGTGTCCATTATCACTTCCTCACCGACGACGCCTTCGACGCTCTCATCGCCGAGGATCGGCTGCTCGAATATGCCGTCGTCCACGGGCGCCACCGCTACGGCACGCCTTCGGCTCCGGTGGAGGAGAAGCTCGACCAGGGGATTCCCGCACTGCTCGAGATCGACCTGCAGGGCGCCCGTCAGGTCAAAGAGAAGATGCCCGATGCCCGCTTCGTCTTCCTCGCCCCGCCCAGCTGGGAAGAACTCGTCTCCCGACTGACCGGCCGCGGCACCGAAACCGAAGAGGAGCAGGAGCGGCGACTGGCCACCGCGAAACGCGAATTGGCCGCCGAATCGGAGTTCGACGTGACCATCGTCAACGACCACGTTCGCACTGCGGCCGAAGAACTCCTATCATTGATGGGTATAGCCACTTCCGATTAGATGGGAATCTCCTTGCCCGCACAGCCTGAAGGCATCACCAACCCTCCGATCGACGATCTGCTGAGCGTGACCGGTTCGAAGTACGAACTGGTCTCGATCGCGGCAAAGCGCGCCCGTCAGATCAACTCGTACTACGCCCAGCTGCAGGAGGGACTGCTCGAGAACGTCGGTCCGCTCGTCACGCCCGGCACCAACGAGAAGCCCCTGTCGATCGCTCTGCGTGAGGTCAACGAGTCGAAGATCGTCGCTCGCGAGGTCTCCGAAGCCGACTTCATCCAGGCCGCACCCGAGGCCGAAGCCACCGCTCCTGTGAGCAACGACGGCGCGATCGACTTCAGCGACCAGTGAGAATCGTACTCGGCGTCGCCGGTGGGATCGCCGCCTACAAGGCGGCACACATCATCCGGCGACTCCGGGAACTCGACCACAGCGTCAAGGTCGTTCCGACGGCCAACGCACTGAAATTCATCGGTGCCCCCACTCTTGAGGCCCTGTCCGGCCAGACCGTGACCACCGATGTCTTCGACGAGATCGACACCGTCAATCATGTGCGCATCGGACAGGACGCCGAACTCGTCATCATCGCCCCGGCGACCGCCGATCTGATCGCGAAGATCGCCGCCGGCCGAGCCGATGATCTGCTCACCGCCTCCGTGCTCACCACGACCGCTGAGGTCGTCGTGGCTCCGGCCATGCACACGGAGATGTGGCTCAATCCCGCCACAGTCGCCAATATCGCGACCCTGCGCTCGCGCGGCATCCATGTCCTCGATCCTGCTGTCGGGCGCCTCACCGGACCCGACTCCGGTCCCGGACGACTGCCCGAACCCGAAGAGATCGTCGACTTCGCGCTCTCGGTCAAGGACGGCACCGCCGACGACTCGGCAGACGCGCTCAACCGCCCCAGCGGTGCTCTGTCCGGTCGCCGCATCGTCATCAGCGCCGGCGGCACGCGGGAGCCACTCGACCCCGTGCGCTTCCTCGGCAACCGCTCCTCAGGCAAACAGGGCATCGCCCTGGCGAAGGCCGCGCATGCCGCGGGCGCATCCGTCGAACTCGTCGCTGCGAACATCGACACCGGTCTGCTGTCGGGACTGCCCGCTGACATCACGGTCACCCCGGTCGAATCCACTCTGGAGCTGCAGGAGGCGATGCATACCGCCCAGGCGCGCGCCGATGCCATCATCATGGCCGCCGCCGTCGCCGACTACCGGCCCGCCGAGACCGCGGACTCGAAGATGAAGAAGTCCGGAGACGACGGTCTGACCCTGCGCCTGACGCAGAACCCGGACATCCTGCGCGGACTCGTCGCCGAGCGCTCTGGACAGACCGGCCTCCGCCGTCAGATCATCGTCGGGTTCGCCGCCGAGACCGGTGACTCCGACACGACCGCGCTCGACTACGCTCGAGCCAAGTTCGAGCGCAAAGGCGTCGACCTGCTCGTGTTCAACGACGTCTCGGACGACCGCGCCTTCGGCCACGATGACACCATGGTCCAGATCATCTCCTCCGATCGCGGCGACATCGTCGTCGGTGAGGAATTCCACGGGTCGAAGGACCATGTTTCACAAAAGGTCATTGCGGCCGTCTCCGACCAAATCACCCACGTAGAATCGACAACGTGACACACACAAATCTGCGTTTCTTCTCATCCGAGTCCGTCACCGAGGGACATCCCGACAAGATCTGCGACCAGATCAGCGATGCGGTGCTCGACGATCTGCTTCGGCAGGACCCCAACGCCAAAGTGGCCGTGGAGACCATGGTCACCACCGGACTCGTCCACGTCGCCGGTGAGGTGAATACGGCCGCCTACGCCGATGTCGCCGGCATCGTGCGCAGCCTCATCACGGGGATCGGCTACGACTCCTCGGACACCGGCTTCGACGGACACTCCTGCGGAGTCTCCGTGTCGATCGGCAGCCAGTCCACGGACATCCACTCCGGTGTGACGAACCCGCTGGACTTCCGCGAAGCCGTCGAATCCTCCGACCACGGCACGAGCCTCGGAGCCGGAGATCAGGGACTGATGTTCGGCTATGCCGACAACTCCACCGATGTCCTCATGCCGCTGCCCATCCACCTGGCCTCCCGGATGGCCGAGCAGCTCTCTCAGGTGCGCAAGTCCGGTCGGCTCGACTATCTGCGTCCCGATGGGAAGACGCAGCTGACGCTGGGCTATGACGGCGACGAGGCAGTGTCGATCGAGAACGTCGTCGTCTCCACCCAACACTCGGCGGAGACCAGCCAGTCCCAGCTGCACACGGAGATCAAGGAACTCGTCATCGATCCGGTGATCGCCGACTCCGGTCTCGACGTCTCTGGCGCGAACATCCACATCAACCCCGCCGGTCCCTTCGTCACGGGCGGGCCGATGGGCGATGCCGGTCTGACCGGTCGGAAGATCATCGTCGACACCTACGGCGGGTTCTCCCGTCACGGAGGCGGCGCGTTCTCCGGCAAGGATCCTTCGAAGGTCGACCGTTCCGCGGCCTACGCGATGCGCTGGGTGGCGAAGAACGTCGTCGCCGCCGGTCTGGCAGACCGGGCCGAAGTGCAGGTGTCCTATGCGATCGGCCGAGTCGACCCGATGGGCCTGTACGTCGAGACATTCGGAACGGAGAAGGTCGATCCGAACGCGATTTCACGGGCCATCCGCGAGGTCTTCGACCTCCGCCCGGCGATGATCATCGCCGAACTCGATCTGCTGCGCCCGATCTACTCGCAGACCTCGACCTACGGCCACTTCGGCCGCGAACTGCCCGACTTCACCTGGGAGGTCACGGACCGCGCCGAGGATCTGCTGCGCGCCGTGTCCTCCAACTAGTCTGCCACCGGCGTGGACGAACCCCTCCCGATCGACACCGGAACCTCGGCCGAGGGCCAGGTGCCCCTGGCCCCGACCGATCCGGTCGCCCGCGTACTCATCGACCATCCCGTCCCGCACCTGGCGCGGGCCTTCGACTATGCGGTCCCGGACAAGCTCGCCGAGGCGGCCCTGCCCGGTGTGCGCGTGCGCGTGAAGTTCGCCGGGAAGCTGCGTGACGGCTATCTGCTCGAACGCGTCGAATCCTCGGACCACGTCGGGCCGTTGGCGACGATCCAACGGATCAGCGGACCCGTCCGAGTTCTCAGTGAGAATCTGCTCGCGTTGAGCGAAGCGGTCGCCCGTCGCTACGGCGGGACGCTCGCCGATGTGCTGCGCCTGGCCATTCCTCCGCGCCACGCTCGCGGCGAGAGAGCCGTGCTCAAGGACGAGAAGACCGGGACGGCTGCGAACGAGTCCGATGCGGCGACCGACCATCCTGTACTGAGCCCAAACGACGGTTCGGCGGATGATCCGCAGCTGCTCGGCCGCCTCGGCGAGTGGGTTCTTACGGCGGGGGAGGAGCCGAGGGCCGACGATGTCTCCGGGCCGCCTCGGCGCCGGGCCATGGCGTGCACACCCGGGCCGACGCCGGGACTCAGCTGGATCCGTGCCGGACTCGATGCTGCGCGGACGGTGCTCGGGGCCGGCCGGTCCGTGCTCTGGCTCGTGCCCGACCATCGTGAGCTCGCCGTGCTCCATTCGGCGCTGACCCACGCCGGGATCGCGGAGGTCTCGGTACTCAGCGCCGAGACGTCACCGGAGCTGCGCTGGCAGGCCTGGCTGCGCGGACTGCTCGGACACACGCGGATCACGATCGGCACGCGTGCGGCGGCCTTCGCCCCCGTCGCGGACCTGGGGCTCATCATCTGCACCGACGACGCGAACCTCAACTATCTCGATCAGCACGCCCCGTACCCGCACGCCAGGGAGGTCTGCCTGCTGCGGTCGACGATCGAGGACACCGAACTGCTCTTCGTCTCCACCGACCGCAGCGCCGAAGTCCAGCGCCTCGTCGAGATCGGCTGGCTGGCCGACGTCACTCCGGTCGGTCCCGCCAGGCGGCATGCCGCTCCGGTCGTCTTCGTCCCCGACGAGGATCGGGACCCCTTCGCCTGGCAGCGTATTCCCAGCCGCGCCTGGCAGATCATGCGCACGGCGCTGCGTCCGCGTCCCCGGGACGGGGGAGTGCCCGGTCCGGTGCTCGTGCAGGTGCCGCGATCCGGGTACTATCCGGTCTTCGCCTGTGCCCGCTGCCAGGAAGTCGCCCGCTGCCCGCAATGTCAGGCGACGCTGACCACTCAGTCGGAGGTCGGTCCCTTCGCCTGCCGGACCTGCGGCTATCACTCGGAGACCTTCAGGTGCCTGCGCTGCCGCTCGAACCAGGTGAGATCGATCGTCCGCGGCCGGGCCCGCACCGTCGAAGAGCTCGCCCGTGCACTGCCGGATGTCGAGATCGTCGAATCCGGAGGCGATCACATCACCACGGTCCTCGACGAGACCCCGCGCCTCGTGGTGGCCACGACCGGAGCCGAACCCTATGTGCTCGGCGGCTTTGCCGCGGCGATCCTCTTGGATTCGCTGTGGCCGGGTCCCTGGATGCGCTCGATCGACGAAAGTGTGGCACGCCGACTGCGTGCCGCCTCACTCGTGCGCTCCCGTGATGACGGGGGAGCCGTCTATCTCGGCGACGAGGACGAAATCATCCGGCAGACCCTGACCGCCTTCGACCCCACGACCTTCATGTCACGGCAGCTGAGCGACAGAAAGGTCCTCGGCTTCCCGCCCTACCGACGGATCCTCGAGCTCACGGGAGCCGGCGCCGACATCGACGAGGTGCTCAAGCAGATCGGCGAGGTCGAGGAACTCCTGCGTGAGGACGCCGCGGACGGTCAGCGCAGCGTCAGCGCCTACCCGTTCTCCGCCGGAGACCGCGTCGGGACGAAAGTGACCGAGATCATCGCGTCCCGCTCGGCCAAGAAGCAGCCGCTGGTGCGAGTGCGCATCGATGATCCCCGGTCGCTGTGACCGCGCGGCGAACCAGTAGAATCCAAGTCGTGGATATCGTCTTCGCCGGCACCCCTGATGTCGCAGTACCCGCCCTCGAGGCCTTGGCCGTCTCGGACCACCGCATCCGTGCGGTGCTCACCCGACCCGATGCGCCCGTCGGACGGAAGAGAGTCCTCACCCCGTCACCGGTGAAGACCCGCGCTCTCGAACTCGGACTGCCCGTCATCGAAGCCGCTCGTCTGCGCGGAGACGTCATCTCCCAGCTGCGGGCACTCGATGTCGACGCCGTCGCCGTCGTCGCCTTCGGAGCCATCGCCGGACCCGCCGCACTGGACACGGCCCGCCTCGGCTGGTTCAACCTCCACTTCTCCCTGCTGCCGGCCCACCGCGGGGCCGCTCCGGTTCAGCGGGCACTCATCAACGGTGAGACCACCAGCGGAATCAGCGTGTTCCGCATCGATACCGGCATGGACACCGGGCCGGTGCTGCGCCGGTTGGAACTGCCGCTCGACCACGCGGACGTCGCCGAGGCTCTCGACGACTATGCCCACCGCGGGGCCCCCGAACTCGTCGCCGCCTTCGACGATCTCGCCGCCGGCACCGCCGCCCTGACACCGCAGACCGGTGAGTCCAGCCACGCCGAGAAGATCACCGTCACCGACGCCCACCTCGACCTGTCCGCATCCACGACCGAGGTCATCAACCGGGCCCGCGGGACCAGTCCCGCACCGGGACCGTGGGTGGAACTCGACGGCAAGAGGACGAAGCTCTTCGGACTCTCGCCTGCACCCGAGGTGACGGCCTCCGGCGCGATCGGCGAACTGACCACCTGGCAGCAGCAGCCGGTGCTGCGCTGCGGTGACGGGTGGGTCCGGGTCGAGCAGATCCAACCCTTCGGCAAGGCCCGGATGGCCACGGTCGACTTCCTGCGCGGCCGTTCAGACGTGACCTTCGACCCCTATACCGAGAGGCAGGCATAAGAGCCATGGCTGAGTCAGCAGGCAGAGACCGCCGTCGCGGCAGAGGCGATCGCGGCCGCCCACCTCAGAACCGCGGAGCACCGCAGGGCGAACGGATGGGTAAGAACCTGCCGCGGCGCATCGCCTGGGAAGTCCTCCTCGACGTGGCGACGAAGGACGCCTACGCGAACCTGCTGCTGCCGGCCAAGCTCTCCCGCACCCATATGGGCGCTCAGGACGCCGCCTTCACGACCGAACTCACCTACGGTGCCCTGCGCCGACAGAAGTTCTACGATGCGGTCATCGAAATCGCCTCATCCCGGACCGTCGACAAGATCGATCCCGAACCCCTGGCCGCGATGCGCCTCGGCGCCCACCAGCTGCTGTCGATGCGGGTGCCCAACCATGCGGCACTGTCCGAAACCGTGGCCGTGGTCAAACGGACGGCTGTGAAGACCGCCGGATTCGTCAACGCCGTGCTCCGCCGCATCTCGGAAGCCGAAGCCGACGTGTGGCTCGACCGTGTCACTGCCGAGGCTGACGAGACCACCCGACTGGCGATCGAACACTCCCACCCCGAATGGGTCGTCCGGGCACTGAACCAGGCGCTCAAGGGTCACGGCCGCGACGCCTCCGAGCTCGAAGCCCTGCTGGCAGCCGACAACGCGCCCGCAAAGGTCGGTGTGTCCGCCCTGCCCGGGCTCATCGACCGCAGCGAACTGCCGGGAGAGCCCACCCCGCTGTCACCGATCGGCGTCACCCTGGACACCGCGGTGCCCCGGGACGTGGCAGCCGTGGCCGACGGGCGTGCCCGCGTCCAGGACGAAGGATCGGCCCTCGTCGCCCTCGCCCTGGCCGAGGTCGACGCACCCACCGGAACCTGGGCCGACCTGTGCGCCGGACCCGGCGGCAAGGCCGCCGTCCTCGCAGCCAGAGCAGCCGGAGAATCGACAAACCTCGAAGCCTTCGACTCCAGCGAACACCGTGTCGACCTCGTCCGCGACTCCACCAAGGCGCTGACCAACGTCACCGCCGCCGTCCGCGACGGACGCGACGCCCGCGGACCCTACTCGAAGACCCTCGTCGACGTGCCCTGCTCCGGACTCGGTGCCCTGCGCCGCCGCCCCGAAGCCCGCTATCGCAGACGGCCCGAGGACATCACGGCGCTGACCGGGCTGCAGAGAGAACTGCTCGCCGCTGCCCTCGATGCCTGCGCGCCCGGGGGAGTGGTCGCCTACTCGACGTGCTCACCGCACTACGCCGAGACCGTGCTCATCGTCGACGAAGTGCTGCGCCTGCGCGCCAAGGCCGTGAGCGCTGACGTGGAGATCCTCGACACACCGGCCGTGCTGTCGGCGATCACCGGCACCGAGGCGGAGTCGTTCGCCTCGGTGACCCGGGCGGGCGGGCGATACGCTCAGCTCTGGCCCCACGTCCACAACAGCGACGGAATGTTCCTGGCCCTCCTGCGAAAGGCGAAATGACCCATGTCGATCGACATCAACCCCTCCATCCTGTCCTCGGACTTCTCCGATCTGCGCGGTGAGCTGACGAAGATCAGCACCGCCGATATGGCCCATATCGACGTCATGGACAACCATTTCGTGCCGAACCTCACCTTCGGTCCGCCCGTCGTCGAACGCATCCAGGCGATCTCGCCGATCCCGCTCGACGCCCACCTCATGATCGCCGACGCCGATCGCAACGCTCCCGTGTACGCGGAGATCGGCTGTGCCTCGGTGACCTTCCACGCCGAGGCGGCCGCCGCCCCCGTCCGTCTCGCCCGGGAACTGCGCCGCCTCGGGGCCAAGGCCAGCCTCGCACTCAAACCGGCCACCCCGATCGAACCCTTCATCGACCTCCTCGGCGAATTCGATCAGATCCTCATCATGACCGTCGAACCCGGATTCGGCGGGCAGAAGTTCCTCGATGTGTGCCTGCCGAAGATCAGACGGACTCGTGAAGCGATCTCGGCTGCCGGACTCGAGATCCGGCTGCAGGTCGACGGGGGAGTCTCCGCGGCGACGATCGACCGCGTCGTCGATGCCGGCGCAGACGTCCTCGTGGCCGGCTCCGCCGTCTACGGCGCCGACGATGCCGCAGCGGCGATCAGCGAACTGCGCACCCTCGCCGCCGCACACGCCCACTGACCGATCCGGGCCGAATGCTGCTTGCGGCCCACACCTGAAGAGAGCCTGCGATGGACCTGTTCGACTGGTTGAACACCCCGGCATTCGAACTGCTGGGCAAACCCGTGCCGTACTCCGACCTGTTCGGCAACATCTGCGCGCTGGCCACGGTCGTCTTGGCGCTGCGGCGGAACATCCTGTCCTGGCCGGTGCAGATTCTCGGTTCCATCCTCCTGTTCTCCGCCAGCCTTTCCGCCGGCCTCGGCGGCAATGCCTCTCGGCAGGTCGTCATCATCGTCGCCGCGGTCTGGGGATGGACGCAGTGGAAGAAGTCCAAGGCCGCCGCCGGCGAAGTCCTCGTCCGCTGGGCGACCTGGAAGGAACGGGCGATCCTGCTCGCGGCTCTCGTCATCGGCACCGGAGTCTTCGGCTGGGTCCTCGCCGCAGGCGGGTGGTCCTGGAACCCGTACCCCGACGCGTATATCTTCATCGGCTCGATCGTGGCCATGTATGCCCAGGGCCGAGCCATCGTCGAATTCTGGTTCGTCTGGCTCGCCGTCGACCTCGTCGGCATTCCGCTGGCGATCTCCGGCGGGCTCGTCTTCTCCGGAGCTGTGTACCTGTTCTTCCTCGTCATGGTCATCCTCGGACTCGTCGACTGGTCGAAGCGCTCCCGCCAGACGATCTCGGCACCCCATCGTCCGGCCACCGACATCGGCCGCGATCCCGAGGACTGAGCGCAGGCGGCCGCGGGGCACTCGGCTGCCAGCCTGGCGCGTTTTGGAACGTGAGACCCCGTACGCTGCGGCGAATGCGGATGCATTAGGCTGGAGAAGTGAAGACCTTTGATTCTCTCTACGCCGAACTCCAGCAGAAGTCCCTCGATCGCCCCACCGGTTCGAAGACCGTGGCCGAACTCGACGCCGGAGTCCATGCGATCGGCAAGAAGGTCGTGGAAGAGGCCGCCGAAGTGTGGATGGCCGCCGAATACGAGACCAAGGACGAGCTCGCCGAGGAGATCTCGCAGCTGCTCTACCATGTGCAGGTGATGATGATCGCCAAGGGACTGACCCTCGACGACGTCAACACCCACCTCTGAGACCTTTCCACGAATCCGACCGACCCGACGCCATCGAACTCCAAGGGACCCCATGCTGCGTGTAGCCGTGCCCAACAAGGGCGCACTGTCCGAAGCCGCCTCCGACATGCTCAGCGAGGCCGGATACTCCACTCGACGCGGAACCAAGACACTGGTCCATCAGGACGAGGTCAACGGAGTCGAATTCTTCTACCTGCGTCCCCGCGACATCGCCATCTACGTCGGCTCCGGCATCCTCGACGCCGGAATCACCGGCCGTGACCTGCTGCTCGAGTCACAGGCCGAAGCCGATGAGGTGCTCGGGCTCGGGTTCGGTGCCTCGCGCTTCTTCTACGCCGGCACCACCGGCTCCTTCACCTCGCCCGACCAGCTGGCCGGTGCCCGCATCGCCACGAGCTTCCCGAATCTCGTGGATGCCGATCTGCAGCGACGCGGCATCGCCGCAACGACCGTGCAGCTCGACGGAGCGATCGAGGTCTCCATCCAGCTCGGAGTCGCCGACGCCATCGCCGATGTCGTCGAGACCGGCTCCACACTGCGCGCCGCGGGACTCGAAACCTTCGGCGAGCCGCTCCTCGAATCCGAGGGTGTGCTCATCCAGCGCGACGGCGCCGAATCTCGCATCGGCGTGCTCAAACGCCGCCTCGAATCGGTCATGGTCGCCCGCCAGTACGTGCTCGTCGACTACAACATCGAACAGCGCCTGGTTCCCGAGGCGATCTCGCTGACCCCGGGGCTCGAATCCCCGACCGTGTCTCCGCTGCAGGAGACCGGGTGGGTCGCCGTGCGCGTCATGGTCGAAGCGAAGGAAGTCAACAACGTCATGGACCGACTCTACGGAGTCGGGGCGCGTGCGATTCTGGTGACGAACATTGGCGCCTGCCGAATCTGATCTTGCCGTGTTCCGGCCCCGACAGGTGCGCATCATCAGCATCGTCGGTGCCGTTGCTGTGACCGCGGGGTTCGCGGTCCTGTCCGTGGCGCTGTTCGTCGTGGACTGGGAACCGTGGACAGTGCTCGACATGGTATGGATGAACCTGCTGGGCATTCTCTTCGGAGCTGCCCTGCTGCGCATCTCCGATATTCAGGCTCGGCCCACCGAGGAGGGCCTGGTGGTCAAGAACATGGTGCGCACTCGTCGACTCGACTGGGGACAGATCCTCGGTGTGACGTTCTCACCCGAGGGCGATGACCCGTGGCCCCTGTTGGATCTCACCGACGGCACCACCTGTGCGGTGATGGCGATTCAGCATGCAGACGGTCGCCGCGCCCATGCGGATGTCGCACGATTGCGTATGCTCATCAACAGACGCACCCACTTCAAGGAGGACTAGGAATGGCGAACGAGACACCCGAGACCGCGGCGGGACCCCTGACCGGATATACCGTCGTCGACCTCTCCCGAGCACTCGCCGGCCCTCATGCGGGAATGATGTTCGGCGACCTCGGTGCGCGTGTCATCAAGGTCGAGAACCCCGGCAAGGGCGACGATTCGCGGTCCTGGGGTCCTCCCTTCGTCGGACCTGCGGACAACCCTCAGGCCACCTACTTCTTCTCATGCAACCGCAACAAGGAATCCATCGCCCTCGACCTCAAATCCGAGACAGGCAACGACACCCTGACCGGACTCATCGCACGCGCCGATGTGCTCATCGAGAACTTCCGCTCCGGAGTCCTCGACCGACTCGGCTTCTCCACCGCCCGCTGCATGGAGATCAACCCGCGCCTGGTCATCCTCTCCATCACCGGCTTCGGCCATGACGGCCCCGAAGCCTCCCGTGCCGGCTACGACCAGATCGCCCAGGGCGAAGCGGGCCTGATGTCGCTGACCGGCTCGGGGCCCGATGATATGCAGCGCGTGGGTGTGCCGATCGCCGACCTGCTCGCCGGAATCTACGGCTCGTACGGCGTGCTGGCGGCTCTGCTCGAACGCGAACGCACCGGAAAGGGCAAGGTCGTGCGCACCTCGCTCATCGCCGGAATGGTCGGCGTCCACGCCTTCCAGGGAACCCGTGCCACGGTGGCCGGTCAGGAACCGCAGCCGGGCGGCAACCACCACCCGTCGCTGTCGCCCTACGGACTCTTCACCTGCCGCGACGGCGCCGTGCAGATCTCCGTGGGCAACGAGAACCTGTGGCAGAAGTTCTGTGCGGCCTTCGACATCGATCCCGCCACCGAGGGCATGGCCGTCAACTCCGAGCGCGTGGAGAACCGCCCCGCAGTCATCGAACTCATCGAAGACCGCTTCTCCGCCTACGACGCCGCCGATCTGCTGCACAGACTCACCGAGGCGGGAATCCCGTCCGGCACGGTGCGCACCCTGCCCGAGGTCTACCAGTGGGATCAGGCACTCAGCCAGGGACTCAAGGTCTCCGTCGACCACCCGGTGCTCGGCGACATCGACCTGCCCGGACCGCCGCTGCGCTTCTTCGACGCCGATGCCTCCGGTGAGGTCGAAACCACCCGCACCGCTCACGACGCCCCGCCGCTGCTCGACGAAGACGCGGAATCCATCGTGGCGTGGCTCGCCGACGGAAACTGAGGGGGAGACCTCATGTCGCGTCTCAACGCCTTCGAACTCGTCGACATCGTCCTCGACGAAGGCTCCTTCCTGTCCTGGGACTCCGCCCCCATCCGACCCGCCGGCGGGATCTCGGCCGCTTACTCGGCTGAACTCGATGCCGCTGCGCAGAAGTCGGGCGTCGACGAATCCATCATCTCCGGTGAAGGCACCATCGACGGCCGCCGAGTGGCCGTGATCGCCGGCGAATTCCGGTTCCTCGCCGGCTCGATCGGCGTGGCCGCGTCCGAACGCCTCGTCGACGCGATCGAACGCGCGACCCTCGAAGGGCTGCCGCTGCTGGCCGGCCCCGCCTCGGGCGGCACCCGCATGCAGGAGGGCACGATCGCCTTCCTGTCGATGGTGAAGATCACCAACGCCGTCATCGCCCACCGCAAGGCCGGACTGCCCTACCTCGTCTACCTGCGCCATCCGACCACAGGCGGCGTCTTCGCCTCCTGGGGATCGCTGGGGCATGTCACCGTGGCTGAGCCCGGATCCCTCATCGGATTCCTCGGCCCCCGAGTGTTTGAGGCGATCTACGGGGAGACGTTCCCGGAGAACGTGCAGACCGGGGAGAACCTGCACAAGATGGGCATCGTCGACGCCGTCATCGGTCCCGAACGCATCGCCGGCACCGTCTCCCGCGTCCTCGATGTGCTCATGGGCGCCCAGGAGGTCCCGAGCCAGGTGCCGAATCCGGACACGGCCCCGGCGACCGTCGACCCGAACTCCGATGCCTGGGCCGCGATCACCAGCTCGCGCCGTCCCGAGCGGCCCGGAGTCCGTGACCTGCTGCGGACCGCCGCGAACACCGTGCTGCCGCTCAACGGCACCGGCGAGGGCGAGAAGGATCCCGGACTGCTGCTGGCGCTGGCGAAGTTCGGTTCCGCACCGTGCATCGTCCTCGGCCAGGACCGGTTCCGGCAGGACTCCCGGGCCCCCATGGGACCGGCGGCTCTCCGTGAGGCCAGACGCGGAATGCGTCTGGCAGCGGAACTGCGCCTGCCGCTCGTCACCGTCATCGACACCCCTGGTGCGGCCCTGTCGAAGGAAGCCGAAGAGGGCGGAATCGCCGGTGAGATCGCCCGCAGCCTCGCCGACCTCGCGAACCTCGACGCCCCCTCCGTCTCGCTCATCCTCGGTGAGGGCTCCGGAGGCGGCGCACTGGCACTCATCCCCACCGACCGGGTGCTCAGCGCCGAGAACGGCTGGCTCTCGCCGCTGCCGCCCGAAGGCGCCTCGGCGATCGTGCACCGCACCACCGAGAGAGCCGCCGAAATGGCTCAGAACCAAGGTGTGCACGCCCCCATGCTGCAGGCCAACGGAGTCGTCGACCGGATCATCGCCGAACACCCCGACGCCAGCGACGAGCCGTTGGACTTCGTCGCCCGGGTCGGTGAGACACTCGAATACGAACTCATCTCGCTCATGCGCGAACCATCGGCCAGACGCCTGGCCCGCCGGATGGATCGCTATCGGGGCCTGGGAATCTAGGAGGACTGCGTGGTAGCTGTCAGAGTCATCCCCTGTCTGGACGTCGACGGCGGACGCGTCGTCAAGGGAGTGAAGTTCGCCGACCTCAAGGACGCCGGCGACCCCGTCGAACTCGCCCGCCGCTACGGCGAATCCGGAGCCGACGAACTCACCTTCCTCGACGTCACCGCCAGCAGCGGAGACCGGGAGACCGTCCACGACGTCGTCCGCGCCTGCGCCGAAGAGGTCTTCATCCCGCTGACCGTCGGCGGCGGAATCCGCAGCGTCGCCGACGTCGATCGTCTGCTGCGCGACGGAGCCGACAAGGTCTCGGTCAACACCTCGGCGGTCGAGAACCCGGAGCTCATCAGCGAGATCTCCCGACACTTCGGCAACCAGGTCCTCGTCCTCTCCCTCGACGCGCGCCGCGCACAGGGGGCGAGCACGGAATCCGGGTTCGAAGTCACCACCCGCGGCGGTCGTCAGGGCACGGGCCGCTGCGCGATCGACTGGGTCCGGGAAGCCGCCGACCGCGGGGTCGGCGAGATCCTGCTCAACTCCATCGACGCCGACGGCACACGTGAGGGGTTCGACCTCGAACTCATCAGCGCCGCCCGCGCCGCCGTCGACGTGCCGCTCATCGCCTCGGGCGGAGCCGGCAGGGTCGAACACTTCGCCCCGGCGGTGGAAGCAGGAGCCGATGCGCTGCTGGCCGCCAGCGTCTTCCACTTCGGCACACTGAGCATCGCCGAGGTCAAGGACGCACTGCGTGCGCAGGGAATCGACGTCCGATGAGCAGCGATATCGACGCCACCCCGGGCAACTGGCGGGAGATCATCACGCTCAATGACGACGGGCTCATCCCGGTCATCGTCCAAGAGGCGACGAGCCGAGAGGTGCTCATGCTCGCATGGATGGACATCGAAGCCGTCTCCCGCACACTGGACACGAAGCGGGCCACCTATTGGTCACGCTCCCGTCGAGAATACTGGGTGAAGGGGGAGACCTCGGGCCATGTCCAGCATGTCCGCTCGCTCGGCCTCGACTGCGATGCCGACGCTCTGCTCATGCTCGTCGACCAGACCGGGCCCGCCTGCCATACGAACACCCCGACCTGCTTCACCGGAAGGACCATCAGTGTCGACTGAACCAGCGGCGAACCCGACCGACCTGCCGATCCGCCCCAGCCTCGACCAGTTCCGGGCCCTCGGCGCGGACCATCGGCTGGTGCCGGTCCACACCCAGGTGCTCGCGGACTCGGAGACCCCGCTGAGTCTCTACCGCAAACTCACCGACGGCGGACCGGGAAGCTTCCTGTTCGAATCCGCGGTCGCCGGGTCCTGGGCGAGATACTCCTTCATCGGATCGGCACCCGTGGCCACCCTCATCTCCACCGAGGACGGATTCCACTGGACCGGCACTCCGCCGGTGGGCATCCCCACCGACGGCGACGTCCTCGACGCGGTCACCGCCACCCTCGACCTCCTGGCCGTGGCCGAAGCGGAATCGGAGCTGCCGCCGATGGTCTCGAGCTTCGTCGGCTACTTCGGGTGGGACATCGTGCGCCGCTTCGAGCGGCTCGGCCCGCCGCGACCCAACGAACACCACCTGCCGACCGTGCAGCTGATGATCCCCGGCGATATCGCCGTCTTCGACCACTATTCGGGAATGGTCACCCTCGTGGCCAACGTGTTCAACGTCAACGGCGCCGATACCGGCATCGACGACGCCTACGCCTCCGGAGTCGAACGCATCGCCGCGATGTGCGACCGCCTCCGGCAGCCCAGCCCGGCCGATGTCCTCCGCCCCCGGAAAGCCGATCCCGAGGTGGTCACCCGCACCCAGCCGCAGGTGTACCTCGACGGTGTGGAGACGGCGAAGCAGAAGATCGTCGACGGCGAGATCTTCCAGGTCGTCGTCGGTCAGCGCTTCGACACCCCGTGCGACGCCGACGCGCTGAGCGTCTACCGGATGCTTCGGCATGCGAACCCGAGCCCCTTCATGTACCTGCTCAACCTCCACGACGACGGAGGCGAGCCGGTGAGCATCATCGGCTCCTCACCGGAGGCACTCGTCACCGTCCGGTCCGGAGAGGTCATCACCCACCCGATCGCCGGTTCGCGCCCCCGCGGCACCACTCCGGAAGCCGATGACTCCCTGGCCCGGGAGCTCTTGGCCGATGAGAAGGAGCGAGCCGAGCACCTCATGCTCGTCGACCTCGCCCGCAATGACCTGGCGAAGGTCTGCGCGGCCGGCACCATCGACGTCAGCGAGTTCATGGACATCGTCCGCTACAGCCACATCATGCACATCAGCTCGACCGTGCGGGGCGAACTCGAACCCGGAACCACCGCCATCGACGTCCTGCGGGCGACTTTCCCAGCCGGGACGCTCTCGGGTGCGCCCAAACCCCGGGCGCTGCAGATCATCGACGAACTCGAACCCGTCGGTCGCGGAATCTACGGGGGAGTGGTCGGCTACATGTCCTTCACCGGTGATCTCGACCTCGCCATCGCCATCCGCACGGGAGTGCTCCGCGACGGCACGATGAGCGTCTACGCCGGAGGCGGGCTCGTCGCCGACTCCGTGCCGGAGACCGAATACCAGGAATCGGAGAACAAGGCCGCGGCAGTGCTGCGTGCCGCCGCCGCTGCCGATGCGCTGGATTCGACGGAAGGAATCCGGAGGTGAGGCCATGACGAAATCACGCGGAGTCCTCATCGTCCTCGTCATCGCCGCCGCCATGTGGGCGCTGACGATCTCCGCCTGGCAGGTCGGCGCCGGCGGCGACACACTCGGACCCACCGGTGTGGCGAAGGTCACCGAGGATGCGAGCTCGCAGTCCTCGCCCGTGGCCACCGCCTGTGTGGCGATCATCGCGGTCTCGGGACTGCTCGCCGCGATGCTCGGGCGGATCGGACGCTTCGTCGTGCTCGGTCTGGCCGGGATCGCCGGCATCGGCTACGGGATCACGGCCCTGAGCGCAGCCTCGGCGCCGGGAGCGACTTCCTGGGCGATCATCGCGGCAGTGGCCGCGGGCATCGGCGTCATCGGCATCATCTGGGTCGCCGTCGCCTCGAACGGGTGGACGAACTCCAACCGGTACGCCCGCACCGCCGAATCCGCCGGCGGGGAGTTCGATTCGGCCGCGACCTGGGACGCCCTGTCCCGCGGGGACGACGTCGAGGACGCCCCCGACGATGAAGAGCCGAACGGTCCCGATGCCGAGCGGGATTCGAAATGACCTTGTGACCGGGTCGGTGTCCGGTCAGCAGACGAAGCGTGACACAATGGAGGAAAGATTCCACACGCGTGTCACGCACTCACACTAAGGAGCGCCATGTCGCAGTCCATCGCCCGCAACGGGGCCGCAGATCTCGACAAATCCACGATCGACTACGCAGCGATCGCCGATCCCGGTCACGGCAACTCGGTGGCGGGATGGACCGGAGTCATCATCATGCTCATCGGCGTGAGCGTCGGCTGTGTGGGCTTCACGATCCACAACCCCACGATCACGTACATCGCCATCGGCATCGTCGCCCTCGGCGTCGTCGTCGGACTGATCCTGCGTGCCGTCGGGCTGGGCAACAAGCCGAAGAAGAAATGACAGTTCTGGGCGACATCATCTCCGGTGTGCGGGACGACCTGCAGGCACGCCGGAGAGAGGTTCCGCTGAGCGAGATCACTGCTCTGGCCGCGGCCGCCGAGCCCGTCCGCCGCTTCGACCTGTCTGCCGACTTCGGCGTCATCGCCGAGGTCAAACGGAAATCGCCCTCCCGTGGGGACCTCGCCCAGATTCCCGACCCGGGCACCCTCGCGGGTCTCTACGCCGCCGGCGGAGCCCGGGCCATCAGCGTGCTCACCGAGGCCCGCCGCTTCAACGGCAGCCTCGCCGACCTCGACTCCGTACGGGCAGCCGTGGACATCCCGGTCCTTCGCAAGGACTTCATGGTCGACGAATACCAGTTCCACGAGGCCCGTGCCCACGGTGCCGATATCGTGCTGCTCATCGTCGCGGCCCTCGACCCCATCCAGCTGGGCGACTTCCATGCCCTGGCCACGGAGCTGGGGATGACCGCGCTCGTCGAGACCCACAACCGCGAAGAGCTGGAGATCGCTGCCGCGCTCGGTGCCGAACTCATCGGCGTCAACACCCGCAACCTCAAGGATCTCAGCGTCGACACCGACCGGTTCGCGCCTCTGGCCGATCTCGCCCCTGACGGATGCACCCTCGTCGCGGAGTCCGGTGTCGCCGGTGCCGCCGAGGTGACGAAGTACGCGGATGCCGGCGCCGACCTCGTGCTCGTGGGCGAAGCTCTCGTCACCGGCGGTCGCCCGCAGGCCGCGGTCGAGGAGTACACCGCGCTCGGCCGGGAACGCCGCTCCCTGTCCGCATCCTGAACCCACCCCCGTCGGCTGCCGGAAGTGGCCGACGATGGGCCGATACCGTACCCATCCGGTCGTCGGGCGCAGCGGGGCCCTCCGCCCCGCCCGACGACACCACGAGGAGATCGAGAAGGACCGCAATGACCGATTTGAGCCAGGAGACAGGACCGTACTTCGGCGAGTTCGGAGGCAGGTTCATCGCCGAAGCGCTGATCCCGGCGCTCGACGAGATCGAAGAGACCTGGCGCAAATCCCAGGTGGACCCGGCCTTCACCGACGAACTGCTCACCCTGCAGCGCAACTACATCGGCCGTCCCTCTCTGCTCACCGAGGCCACACGCTTCGCCGAGCACTGCGGTGGGGCACGCGTGTTCCTCAAACGCGAAGACCTCAACCACACGGGCAGCCATAAGATCAACAACGCACTGGCTCAGGCGCTGCTGGCGAAGCGGATGGGCAAGACCCGTCTCATCGCCGAGACCGGAGCCGGTCAGCACGGAGTCGCCACGGCAACAGCGGCGGCCCTGCTCGACATGTCCTGTGTGGTCTACATGGGTGAGGAGGACACTCAGCGTCAGGCCCTCAACGTCGCGCGCATGCGTCTGCTCGGCGCCACGGTCAACGCCGTGACCAACGGCACGCGCACGCTCAAGGACGCGATGAATGAAGCCCTGCGCGACTGGGTGGCCAACGTCGACGACACCCACTACGTCATCGGCACGGTCGCCGGCCCCCACCCGTTCCCGGCGATGGTCCGCTCATTCCAGAAGGTCATCGGCATCGAAGCGCGCGAGCAGATCCAGGAGCTGACCGGCCGTCTGCCCGACGCCGTCTGCGCCTGCGTGGGCGGCGGATCGAACGCGATGGGACTCTTCGCCGCATTCCTCTCCGATGCCGACGTGAGGATCTACGGCTTCGAAGCCGGCGGCGAAGGGGTCGACTCCGGTCATCACGCAGCCCGATTCTCCGGGGGACGCCCGGGCGTCCTCCACGGCTCGGCCACCTACATCCTTCAGGACTCCGATGGACAGACCCAGGCCTCCCATTCGGTCTCCGCCGGCCTCGACTACCCGTCGGTCGGTCCCGAACACTCCCACCTCCATGACACCGGTCGGGTGACATACGAGCCCGTCGTCGACGAAGAGGCGATGGAGGCGATGCGTCTGCTCTCCCGCACCGAAGGCATCATCCCCGCCATCGAATCGGCTCACGCTCTGGCCGGAGCCATCCGCATCGGTCGTGAACTCGGTCCCGAAGCGGTCCTGCTGGTCAATCTCTCCGGCCGCGGCGACAAGGACATGACGACCGCCGCGAAATGGTTCGACTACATCGACGAAGGAGCGGTGCAGGTATGACGCACTCAGGCCCACGCACAGGAACCACCCTCGACGCCGTCGCCGAGGCGGGCCGCAAGGCCGCGCTCATCGCCTACCTGCCGGTCGGCTTCCCCACGGTGGCGGGATCGACCGAGGCCATGGTCGAACTCGTCCGCAACGGCGTCGACATCATCGAGGTCGGAATGCCCTACTCCGATCCCGGAATGGACGGACCCGTCATTCAGCGTGCCGGTGAGGCTGCCTTGGACAACGGGGTGCGCACCACGGACATCTTCACCGCAGTCGAAGCCATCGCTGAGGCCGGCGGCACCGCCGTCGTCATGAGCTACTGGAACATCGTGCTCCAATACCGCATCGACAGCTTCGCCCGCGATCTCGCCTCTGCCGGCGGGGGCGGCATCGTCACCCCCGACCTCATCCCCGATGAGGCCGGACCGTGGCTGGCAGCCTCGGAGACGCACGGCCTCGACCGCATCTTCCTCGCCGCACCCTCATCGACGCCCGAGCGCCTGGCCCGCATTGTCGAGCACAGCTCCGGTTTCGTCTACGCCGCCTCGACCATGGGCGTCACCGGCGTCCGCTCCGAAGTCGACAACCATGCCCGCGATCTCGTCGCCCGGCTGAAAGAAGCCGGAGCCGAACGCGCCTGCGTCGGCCTCGGCGTGTCGAATCGCGACCAGGCGGCCGAGGTCGCCGAATACGCCGACGGCGTCATCGTCGGTTCCGCCCTCGTCCGGGCACTGGGCTCCGAGGGAGTGGCCGGAGTCGGTCGCCTCGCCGCCGAGCTCGCAGAAGGGTGTGCATGAGCTTCAGCCCGGCATGGGCCGTCTTCACCCTCCTCGGCGTCGGACTCGCCCTGTGGATGACAGCCATCCAATGGCGCACCCGCGGCGGCCATAAGGGAGACCTGTGGGCCATCACGGTCGTCGGTCTGCCTGCGGCGATCATCGGCGGACGCCTCGGGCATCTGCTCTCGGCGGCGGACACCTATTTCGGCCCGGCCGGCAGCCCGTTGCGGGCATTGGCCCTCTGGGACGGGGGATTCAGCTTCTGGGGAGCCACCATCCTCGGCTTCGTCTCCGTCTGGGTGCTCACCCGCTTCCAGGGCATCAGGTTCCGACCGCTGCTCGACTCGGTCGCACCGGGACTCATCCTCGGCCACGTCGCCGGTGCCTTCAGCGACTGGTTCGACGGTCGCCTCGAACTGGTCACGGTCCTCACTGAATCGGCGTGGAACCTCATCGCCTGCGTTGTGCTCATCATCGTCTCCAAGCGCCTCCGGCTCGGCTACGGCCAGGTCTTCGCCCTCTACCTGTGCCTGTTCGGCCTCGGCCGCATCCTGCTCGAAGCCCTGCGCGTCGGCAGCCCGGCCGCCGAGGATGCACGGCTCCTCCTGGGACTGCCGTTCAACGTATGGACGGCCGTCCTCGCCCTGCTCATCGGTCTCTGCTGGCTCGTCGTCTCCCGTCTGCGCCACCGCACCCATGAGACCGGCGTCTACGCGCACGGATCTCGCACCCTGCTGCGTCGCCACCGCCGTGGGAAGCACACCTTCGGGATCAATGCACCCAATATCGCCGAGGCGGCCGAGACCTCCGGAGCTCCGCTGCCATCCGTGGCGCGGGTGGCCGACCCCGATGACCGCGCGAGCGCGGACGTGCCCGTCGCCGCGACTGACACCGAGGCTGACGACTCGGAGATCGAGCGCGAATCAGACATCGATCTCAGCGGTCGCCACAGCTTCGGTTTCTTCGGAGCCGTGACCTCGGCGATCTCGATCGTGCCCGATGTGCGCGGAAAGTCGGCGCCCGCCTCCCACGAAGAGAACCCGCGAACGTCCAACAAATGAGACGAATTGGTTCGCTGTTCGTTCCTTTCTCTGCTTTTTCTGAAATTGCACATGGTGTAAGTTAGGACTCCGGCTGTGAGAGTGATCTCACAGCCGGGTTCGGAAACGCTGTTTTTCGGACTCGTCCACACCGCAAGGGACAGCGCCGTCTTTTCGGGAAGCACTCAACACCGAGAAGGCAGGATATGAACCACAGCGCTCAGTCGACCCCCAAGACCACGGCCCCGCCTGGCCGCATCGGTCTCTACGATCCGGCGCTCGAACACGACAACTGCGGCCTCGCCCTCATCGTCCGCTACCGCGGATCTGCCGACCACGAGGTCGTCGAACAGGCCCTGACCGCTCTGCGCAAGCTCGAGCACCGAGGCGGCATCGGTTCGGACGAGGGCACCGGCGACGGTGCGGGCATCACTCTCCAGGTGCCCCATGACTACTTCGCCGAGGTGCTCGCCGCCGACGGCATCGACCTGCCCGAGCCCGGCGCGTACGCCGTGGGCATCGGATTCTTCGCCCAGGACTACGGGCGCGATCTCAAGGCCGCAACCCCGCCGCTGTCGGAGAACGTGTCCCCGGACTTAGGCGACGGCGCCGCGGCCGGCGACGAAACCCAGGACGACCTCGTCGCCCGGATCGCCGCCGAGGAGGGCCTGCGCGTCCACGCGGTGCGGGATGTGCCCCACGATGACAGTGTGCTCGGCGACATCGCCCGATCGACCATGCCGCGGATGCGCCAGGTCTTCCTCGCTTGCGACGAGCGCTACCCGGCCCGTGACGATGCGGACCTCACCCGTCGCGCCTACATCGTGCGCAAGCGCCTCGACCACGCGGGCATCTACTTTCCCTCGCTGTCCCCGGGGACCATCACCTATAAGGGGATGCTCTCGACCGGTCAGCTCTCCTCGTTCTACACAGAACTCCGCGACGAGCGGCTGACGTCGCGGATCGCGCTGGTCCACTCGCGCTTCTCGACGAACACCTTCCCGTCGTGGCAGCTGGCCCAGCCATTCGGCACGATCGCTCACAACGGCGAGATCAACACCGTGCGCGGCAACCGGAACTGGATGCAGGCCAGGGAATCGAAGCTCGCCTCCGAACTCCTCGTCTCTCCCGTGCCCGAGACCTCGCGCAGCCTCGACCGGCTGTGCCCGATCGTGCCGCCCGGTGCCTCCGACTCGGCGTCGTTCAATGCCGTCGTCGAGCTCATGGTCGCCTCCGGACGATCGCTGCCGCAGGCGATGCTGATGATGATCCCCGAGGCCTGGGAGAACAATCCGGGCATGGGCGAGGAGCGTCGGGCCTTCTACGAATATCATTCGCTGCTCATGGAGCCCTGGGACGGTCCCGCCTGTGTGGCCTTCACCGACGGCCGGCTCGCCGGCGCCGTCCTCGACCGCAACGGTCTGCGCCCGGCCCGGTACGTGATGACCGAGGACACGGTGGTGCTCGCCAGCGAGGTCGGAGTCGTCGATCTGCCCGAGTCCGAGGTCGTCGCCCGCGGCCGCCTCACCCCGGGCCGCATGTTCCTCGTCGACACCGAGTCCGAGCGCATCATCTCCGACACGGAGATCAAGAACCAGCTCGCCACCGAGCACCCCTATTCCGACTGGGTGGACAGCTGCTCGAAGCGATTGAAGGATCTGCCCACCCGCGTCCACGTCACTCACCCGCAGTCCTCGGTCAGGCGCCGCCAGCGCACCTTCGGCTACACCGAGGAGGAGCTGCGAATCCTCATCTCGCCGATGGCCGAGACCGGGGCCGAACCGCTGGGTGCGATGGGCACGGACACCGCGATCGCAGCGCTCAGCCAGCGACCTCGCCTGCTCTTCGACTACTTCCACCAGAACTTCGCTCAGGTGACGAATCCGCCGCTCGACTCGATCCGCGAGGACATCGTGACGAGCATGGCTGCCGGGATCGGCCGAGAGGGCAATCTGCTCGAGTTCTCGAAGCCCGACTCCGCGCACATCCTGCTCGACCAGCCGGTCATCGACAACGACGAGCTCACGGCGATCGCGCACGTCAAGGGCAGCCACCTCGGCGTGGAGAACGCACACCCCTCCGTGATCCTCTCCGGCCTCTACTCGGTCAACGGGGGAGAGGACGCGATGGCCGAGCGTCTCGAGGCGCTGTGCGCCGAGGCGAGCGCGGCGATCGAGGCCGGCGCCGTGTTCATCATCCTCTCCGACCGGGACTCGACGGCCGATCTCGCTCCGATCCCGTCGCTGCTGCTCACCTCGGCGCTGCACCACCACCTCGTCCGCGAACGCTCGCGGACGAGGGTGAGCATCATCGTCGAGGCCGGTGACGTCCGCGAGGTCCACCACGTCGCGACCCTCGTGTCCTTCGGGGCGTCCGCGGTCAATCCGTACCTCGTCATGGAATCCGCCGAGGCGCTCGTCCGCTCGGACCGGATCCGGGGAATCAGCGAAGAGGCCGCAGTTGCCAACGTGCTCACCGCGCTCAACAAGGGACTGCTCAAGATCATGTCGAAGATGGGCATCTCGACCGTGCAGTCCTACCACGGGGCGCAGACCTTCGAGGCTCTGGGACTGTCCGAGGCATTCATCGACAAGTACTTCACCTCGACTCCGCACCAGCTCGGCGGCAGGGGCATCAGGGAGATCGCGGCGGAGACGAGTGCCCGCCACGGGGACTCCTACCGCGATGATCACCCCCGCCCCTCGCACCGGAACCTCAACGTCGGCGGGGAGTACCAGTGGCGTCGCGAAGGGCCGGAGCATCTGTTCAACCCGGAGACGATCTTCAAGCTCCAGCACTCCACCGCCACGGGACGCTTCGACATCTTCGGCCAGTACACGGCACAGATCAACGAACAGTCGCGCGAGCTCATGACGCTGCGCGGTCTCTTCGACCTCGTTCCACGCGAATCGGGCCCGATCGACATCTCCGAGGTCGAACCGGCCGAGGAGATCATGAAGCGGTTCTCGACCGGAGCGATGAGCTACGGTTCGCTGTCCCAGGAGGCCCACGAGACCCTGGCGATCGCGATGAACCGGATCGGCGGCAAGTCGAACACGGGCGAAGGCGGCGAGGACACCGAGCGGCTCATCGACCCCGAGCGCCGTTCGGCGATCAAGCAGATCGCCTCGGGGCGCTTCGGCGTCACGAGCCACTACCTCACCGAGGCCGACGACCTGCAGATCAAGATGGCGCAGGGAGCCAAGCCCGGCGAGGGCGGGCAGCTGCCCGGGACGAAGGTCTACCCGTGGATCGCGAAGACTCGCCACGCGACTCCGGGCGTCGGGCTGATCTCGCCTCCGCCGCACCATGACATCTACTCGATCGAGGACTTGGCCCAGCTCATCCACGACCTCGGCCGCGCCAACGCCAAGGCCCGGGTCCACGTCAAACTCGTGTCCGCGATCGGTGTGGGCACGGTGGCTGCCGGAGTGGCGAAAGCCGGTGCCGACGTGGTCCTCATCTCCGGGCACGACGGCGGAACCGGAGCGAGTCCGCTCAATTCGCTCAAGCACGCGGGCACTCCCTGGGAGCTCGGCCTCGCCGAGGCCCAGCAGACCCTCGTGCTCAACGGTCTGCGCGAGAAGGTCAGCGTACAGGTCGACGGTCAGCTCAAGACCGGCCGGGATGTCATCATCGCAGCCCTGCTCGGCGCGGAGGAGTTCGGGTTCGCGACCACGGCCCTCGTCGTCTCCGGCTGCATCATGATGCGCGTGTGCCACAAGGACACATGCCCGGTGGGTGTGGCGACCCAGAACCCGAAGCTGCGCGAGCGCTTCCACGGTCAGGCCGATCACGTCGTCAACTTCTTCACCTTCATCGCCGAGGAGGTCCGCGCCTACCTGGCGGCGCTCGGCCTGCGCAGCCTCGATGAGGCCATAGGCGCGGTCGAGCGGCTGAGAATCGACGAGGAGCGGGCGGCCGCAATGGGGCTCGACCTCGATCTCGCCTCGATCCTCAAGGTCCCAGTCGACCTCCACGGCAGCTCCGACGTCGCACGCAAATGCGGTGAACCCGTCGACCGCGACTTCGCCGAAGAGCTCGACCTCCGCCTGCTCGAGCAGGCCCGAGACGCCATCTCTCAGGGCACGGAGACGACGATCACCTCGGCGATCGAGAACACCGACCGCTCGGCGGGCACCCTGCTCGGCCATCACGTCACTCTCGCCCACGGGCAAGCGGGCCTGCCGGAGCACACGATCCGGCTCGAGCTGCGCGGAACTGCCGGACAGTCCCTCGGCGCCTACCTGCCGCAGGGGGTCAGCATCGAACTCCACGGTGATGCGAACGACTATGTCGGCAAGGGCCTGTCCGGAGGAATCGTCAGCGTTCGGCCGCATGCTGAGAACCCCACCCGACCCGAACACAACGTCATCGCCGGCAATGTGCTCGGCTACGGGGCGACGGCTGGCAAGCTGTTCGTCTCGGGACAGGTGGGGGAGCGGTTCCTCGTCCGCAACTCCGGCGCCGAGGCGGTCGTCGAGGGCATCGGCGACCACGGCCTCGAGTACATGACTGGAGGTGTGGCCGTCATCCTCGGCGGCACCGGCCGGAACTTCGCCGCAGGCATGTCCGGCGGCACCGCCTATGTGCTCGACTTCAATCCGGCCCGACTCAATCCGAAGGAGCGGGCGGCCGGCGTCTTCCGCTTCACCGGTGTCGGCGTGGACGATATGGAGATCCTCGAGCGGCTGCTGCGTGAGCATGTCGAATGGACTGCCTCACCGCTGGCCCGCGAGCTCCTCGACGGACTGCGCCGAGGACAGGACGTCCTCTCCCGCTTCACGAAGATCATCCCCGTCGCCTACGCGACGGTCAAAGACATCCAGGACGAGTTCGTCGCGGCCGGCAAGGCCGTCGACTCGGACGAGGCCTGGCACACGATTCTGGAGGCCACCAATGGCTGATCCGCACGGATTCCTCACCGTCGAACACCGGGAGCTGCCGAAGCGGCGCCCCGTCCCGATCCGTCTCATGGACTACAAGGAGGTCTACGAGGCGGGTGATCCCGAGCAGCTGCGACGGCAGGCATCACGCTGCATGGACTGTGGCATCCCCTTCTGCCATCAGGGCTGCCCGCTGGGCAACCTCATCCCGGAATTCAACGACGCGATGTACCGCGGCGAGCTCCCGCGCGCCGTCGAACTGCTCCACGCGACGAACAACTTCCCGGAGTTCACCGGGCGTGCCTGTCCGGCCCCGTGCGAGAACGCCTGCGTCCTCGGCATCAACCAGCCGGCAGTGACGATCAAACAGGTCGAGGTCACGATCGTCGATCAGGGCTTCGAGGCCGGTCTCATCCAGCCGATCATCCCCGAGCGGATCACGGGCCACACGGTCGCCGTGATCGGATCCGGTCCCACCGGGCTGGCCGCGGCCCAGCAGCTGACCCGAGCCGGGCATACGGTCGTCGTCTACGAACGCGCCGACCGCCTCGGCGGACTTCTGCGCTACGGCATCCCGGACTTCAAGCTGGAGAAGCACCACATCGATCGTCGACTTGATCAGATGCGTGCGGAGGGCACCCGCTTCAAGACCTCGGTCGAGGTCGGACGCGATGTCACGCTCGAATCCCTGCGTTCGAGCTTCGATGCCGTCATCGTGTGCACGGGTGCGACGGTTCCGCGCGACATGCCGATCCCCGGCCGCGATCTCGACGGGGTCGAATTCGCCATGGACTACCTCGTGCCCTCGAATCGGGATCAGGCGGGCGATCATCGCGGACCCGAGGCCGACTCGTCGGCGTTCATCGATGCCGCGGGCAAACACGTCATCATCATCGGCGGCGGGGACACGGGCGCCGACTGCCTGGGCACGGCCCTGCGCCAGAAGGCGGCCTCTGTGACGACGCTGGCGATCGGCGCCCAGCCGCCCGCCGAACGCAGTGAGAGCGATCCGTGGCCGACCGTTCCTCGCGTCTTCGAAGTCCAGTCCTCGCACGAGGAGGGCGGAACGCGGAAGTACCTCGCCTCGACCACGCGCTTCGTCGGCGACGACACCGGCCGCGTGAGCGGGATCGAGGTCGCCGAGACCCAGTTCGTCGACGGCCGCCGGATTCCGACACCGGGCACCGAACACGTCCTCGAGGCCGATCTCGTGCTGCTGGCGCTGGGATTCTCCGGACCGGAGTCGGAATCGTTCGGTCTCGACGTCGCCGAGACCGGAGCCTTCACCCGTGATGGCTCCTACGCTTCGGAGACCCCCGGAGTCTTCGTCGCCGGCGATGCCGGACGCGGACAGTCGCTCATCGTGTGGGGCATCGCCGAGGGGCGCGCCGCGGCCGCCGAAGTCGACCGGTTCCTCACCGGGTCGACGAGGCTGCCGGCACCCGTGCAGCCCACCGACGAAGGGTTCAAATGCTAAGATAGTTCATGTCAGACACTGAGAAAGGGTGGTGAGTGCGGCACAGTGAAGTGCCGCACCCGCACCGCCCGTGACCAGCGAAGAGCGGTGGAAACCGCCGGCTGAGACTTTAGGTAGGGTGGAGCGTATGAGGCGTGCAAAGATAGTCGCAACTTTAGGTCCGAACCAGAACTCCTATGAAGAGATCCGCGAGCTCGTCGATGAAGGCGTCGATGTCGCCCGATTCAATCTGAGCCACGGAAAACGAGAAGAGCACGAAGAGAAGTTCGCCTGGGTCCGCCAGGCCGCACTCGACACCGGACGCCCCGTCGCCGTCCTGCTGGACCTCCAGGGTCCGAAGATCCGCGTGGGCACCTTCGCCAACGGGAAGGAAGAGCTCGTCGAAGGGGCCGCCTTCACCATCACCAGCCGTGATGTCCCCGGCACCGCGGATCTCGTATCCACGACCCTGCCGACCCTGGCAGAAGACGTGTCCGTGGGAGATCCGCTGCTCATCGACGACGGGCGCCTGCGCCTGCGCGCCACCGAGGTGACCGCCACCGACGTGGTCACCGAGGTCGAGATCGGCGGAACCATCTCCAACCACAAGGGCATCAACCTGCCCGGAGTCCCGGTCTCCGTTCCCGCTCTGTCGGAGAAGGACGTCGACGACCTCAAGTGGGGGCTGCAGCTCGGCTTCGACTGGGTCGCCCTGTCCTTCGTCCGCAGCCCCGAGGACATGAACGATGTGCGTGCGGTCATGGACGAGGTCGGAATTACCGCTCCGGTCATCGCCAAGCTCGAGAAGCCGCAGGCGGTCGACCAGCTCGATGAGATCATCGACGCCTTCGACGGAATCATGGTCGCCCGCGGCGACCTCGGCGTCGAGCTGCCGCTCGAGCAGGTGCCGATCGTGCAGAAGCGGGCCGTCGAGATCGCCCGTCAACAGGCCAAGCCCGTCATCGTGGCCACACAGATGCTCGAGACGATGATCGACGCTCCGCGGCCCACCCGCGCCGAGGCCAGCGACTGCGCGAATGCCGTCCTCGACGGCGCGGATGCACTCATGCTCTCCGGCGAGACCTCGGTGGGTGCGCACTGGGTCGAAGCGATCCGGACGATGAGCCGGATCATCGGCTCCACCGAGGAGCACGGTCTCGAGCGGATTCCGGCGCTGGGCACCGTCCCGCATACCAAGGGCGGAGCCGTCACCGCGGCGGCCGTGCAGATTGCTCAGCAGCTGGATATCGATCTTCTGTGCACCTTCTCGCAGACCGGCGACTCCGTGCGGCGCATGTCGCGTCTGCGCCCGGCCTGGCCGATCCTCGGCTTCACGCCCGACCCGCAGGTCCGTCACCAGTTGGCGCTGACCTGGGGAGTCCGGCCGTACCTCGTGAAGACCGTGCGGCACACCGACCAGATGGCACGGCAGGTCGACGCCGTTCTGCTCGCCGACGGCACGGCCCGCGAAGGCGATCAGAGCATCCTCGTGGCCGGTTCGCCTCCCGGGATCCCCGGCTCGACGAACGCTCTGCGCATCCACACCATCGGCGACGCCGCCAAGGGTGTGACGGCCGCATACCAGGACGCCTCGGACTCGGAAGAGGATCCGCTGGCCGGATATGGGGTCGTCGCCGAAGCGCCGATCACCCGTGAGGTGCCGATCGTGCGCGAAGGCCACTCGCCCCGCCACTGATCATGCGGTCCGAAGCGCCGGCGGCACCCGCCTCGTTCCCACGGGGCAGGTTCCGCCGGCGTCTCTGTGTGTTCGGGTCGCGAACTGGTTCCGGAGTGCGAGGCAGCTCACAGAGGATCGAGGAATTTCGCGGATTGCTCAACAGTTGTGCTCTCTGTTGCCCAATCCTCCCTGCGGATCACAGAGGGGAGGACCCGCTAGGAGAGGAATTCAATGAGACTGCCCGCGTGGAGCAAGTCCTTCGGAGTGCAGGTGACCATCGCACTCATCGCCGGTGTCATCCTCGGGCTCATCGCCCGCTCATGGGGACCGGTCAGCGACAGTGCTGACAACTGGCTCGGCCAGACCCTGGACACCATCGGCTCGTCGTACGTCACCCTGCTCAAGGCCGCCGTCGTACCGCTGGTGATCACTGCGATCATCGCGAGCATCGGCAACCTGCGCAAGGTCACCAATGCCGCCAGGCTTGCGGTGTCGACCCTGCTGTGGTTCGCCCTCACGGCGCTGATCGCCGTCATCCTCGGACTCATCATCGGCATCGTCATGCAGCCCGGCGCCCATGCCGATGCTGCGTCGCTGAGCACCGGCGCTCCCGATTCCCAAGGCAGCTGGCTGGCCTTCCTGACCGGACTGATCCCGGTGAACTTCCTCGGACTCGAGGTCGCCACGTCGGCGGATGAGGCCGGAGCGCTGACCTCCGATGTCAACTTCAACATCCTCCAGCTCATCATCGTCTCCGGCGCCATCGGCATCGCCGCGGTCAAGGTCGGCAAGGCCGCAGAGCCGTTCCTCCAGTTCACCGAGGCGGCTCTGGCCGTGGTTCAGAAGGTCGTCTGGTGGATCGTGCGGATCGCTCCGATCGGTACGCTCGGCCTCATCGGCAACGCCGTGAACTCCTACGGCTGGTCCACGATGGGATCGCTGCTGTGGTTCGTCGTCGCCGTCTATGTCGGCCTCGCGATCGTCTTCTTCGTCGTCTACCCAGCCCTGGCTCGTGCCAACGGCCTGTCAGTGCGCCAGTACTTCTCCGGAGTCTGGCCGGCCACGCAGATGGGCTTCGTCTCCCGGTCCTCGATCGGCACCATGCCCGTGACGCAGAAGGTCGCCACCGACAACTTCGGCGTGCCCCATTCCTACGCCGCCTTCGCCGTGCCCTTCGGCGCAACGACGAAGATGGACGGCTGCGCGGCGATCTACCCGGCGATCGCGGCGGTGTTCGTCGCTCAGTTCTTCGGCATCGACCTCTCTCTCATCCAGTACCTGCTCATCATCTTCGTCGCCGTCATCGGTTCGGCCGCCACGGCCGGCACGACCGGGGCGACCGTGATGCTCACCCTGACGCTGTCGACGTTGGGTCTGCCGCTCGAGGGTGTCGGTCTGCTGCTGGCCATCGAACCGATCGTCGACATGGGCCGCACCGCGCTCAACGTCTCCGGCCAGGCACTCGTGCCGGCCATCGTGGCCAAGCGTCATGAGATCCTGGACGTCGAACGCTTCGATGCCCCGCGCATCAACGGCTACGTTCCGACCGAGGAAGCTGCCGATGTCGACGAGACCCGCACCGAGGATGCCCACAGCCGGAGTTGATCTCCTCTCAGCCGAGGGACCGGCCGAGCCCGATGTCCTGCAGGTGACATCGCTGCTCGGCCGCCTCGTCGAGGGCCGGCCTTCCGACCCCATGTCGACAGCGAAGAGGTCGCAGTCGCCCCGCAGGCGCAGGGCAGTGGAGTGGGGAAGGGGCTGATGGCAGCGCTCATCCGGGCGGCGCGTGAGAGCGGGACGGAGGTCGTCACCCTCGGCGTGCGGCGCTGAATCGGCCGAATGAGCCGAACCGTGTGCACGAGCGGGTTCGAAAATCATAGGTAGTGATCTTGATCAGTGCGTATGAACTTCGAGCCCGCGGGTGCTGACACCCCCGAGGGAATGCAAGAAGGCACTGTCGACAACATGGTCGACAGTGCCTTCGTCTGTACCGGATGCGGGACTCGAACCCGCACGTCTTTCGACAATGCATTTTGAGTGCACCGCGTCTACCGATTCCGCCAATCCGGCTCGTCACGAGCTGTCCTGTCAGGACCGCCTGTGCAACGGGACGATTCTACTGCGCGCGCGGACCGATTGCACATTCGCCACCCGCCGAGGATGCCCGCCGGTGGCCACCGTCACCGGCCGTGGCCACCCTCACAGAAGAAACTTACCGGTCCGCTGGCCACGACGCTGAGCGCCTGGTCTAGACTGGTGACGTGCTTTCAAACAGCGAAGAATCAACTTCAGATGAGTCCGTGCCGGTCCGCCGCGTAGTCGTGGCCGAAGACGAGGCCGTGATTCGTCTCGATATCGTAGAAATGCTCCGCGAAGTCGGCTATGACGTCGTCGGTGAGGCTGCGGACGGCGAATCCGCCATCCGCCTGGCCGAGGAGCTGCGCCCCGACCTCGTGGTCATGGACATCAAAATGCCCATCCTCGACGGAATCTCCGCGGCCGAGCGCATCGCCCGCGCCCGCATCGCGCCCGTGGTGCTGCTCACCGCCTTCTCGCAGAAGGAGCTCGTCGAGCGTGCCCGGGATGCCGGTGCCATGGCCTATGTCGTCAAGCCGTTCACCTCGGCCGACCTCATCCCGGCATTGGAGATCGCGCTCTCGCGTCACGCCGAGATCAGCTCGCTCGAGTCCGAGATCTCCGATCTCACAGAACGTTTCGAGACCCGCAAGCTCGTCGAACGCGCCAAGAGCCTGCTGCAGACGTCCATGGGGCTGAGCGAACCCGAGGCCTTCCGCTGGATCCAGAAGACCTCGATGGACCGCCGACTGACGATGCGCGAGGTCGCCGAGACCGTGCTCAAGCAGATCGGCAGCAAGAAGTAGCCACCTTCCGGACCAGGCAGGTCCGGACCCGGAACCCAAGAAGGCCGGCGAATCCCGAGATGGATTCGTCGGCCTTCTGCGTTCGCTGCGGAGGGTCCTGTCTCGGCCCTTCGCCTCGGCCCTTCGCCTCGGCCCTTCGCCTCGGCCCTTCGGTTCGGACCTCAGCCCTTCGGCTCGGTCTTCAGGATCATGTTCGTGATCCGCACGATCGAGAGCAGCCGCCCCGCCTCGTCGGTCATCTTCACTTCATGGGAGACGATCGTGCGTCCCTGGTGGAGCACCTCGGCGCGACCGGTGACCACGCCCTCACGCGCAGCACGCAGGTGAGTGGCATTGAGATCGACTCCGACGACGTTCCTACCCCCGGAGAGCAGGTACGAATGCATCGATGCCAGCGACTCGGCGAGTACGACGTGGCCGCCTCCGTGGAAGAGTCCCATCGGCTGCCGATTGCCGACGACCGGGGCCGTGGCCACGACATGGTCATGGGCGAGCTCGACGAATTCGATTCCCATCCTCTCGGCCAGCTCACCACCGGAGCCCGGCCCACGCAGCTGCTCGAGCAGCGTGTCGATCTCCTCAGATGTGGTGTGAGTAGTCAGGGACACGTCGGGACGCAGCATCGGTTCTCCTTCAAGTCAGCTTCGAACGCTAGGCTATGCCATGTGAGTCACTCAAACGAATCCCTCCTGCTCATCGACGGACACTCCCTGGCCTACCGGGCTTTCCATGCCCTGCCGGTCGAGAACTTCTCCACCAGCACCGGTCAGACGACGAACGCCATCTACGGCTTCATCTCGATGCTCATCAACGTCCTCCGCGACGAGGAACCCAGCCATGTGGCCGTGGCCTTCGACCTCGGCCGCCAGACCTTCCGCCTCGAGGAGTACCCCGAGTACAAAGCCGGCCGGGCAAAGACTCCGCCCGAGTTCCATCCGCAGATCGACCTCATCAAGGACATCGTCACGGCGATGGGCATCCGGGTCGTGACGAAGGAGGGCTTCGAAGCCGACGACGCCCTGGCGACGATGGCGAAGATGGGCACCGAGGCCGGCTCGTTCGTCGAGGTGATGAGCGGAGACAAGGATTCGTTCCAGCTCGCCTCCGACCGGGTGACGGTCCTCTACCCGAAACGCGGAGTCAGTGATCTCAACCGGATGACTCCTGCCGCGGTCGAGGAGAAGTACGGGGTCAGCCCCGCGAACTACCGGGGGCTGGCCGCGCTCGTCGGTGAGAAGGCCGATAATCTGCCCGGCGTGCCCGGAGTCGGTGACAAGACCGCTGCCAAATGGCTCACCGCCCACGGCGACCTGCCCGGCGTGCTGGACAACGCCGACAAGATCGGCGGCAAGGTCGGGGAGAAGCTGCGCGACCATATCACCGAGGTGGAGCGGAACTACCGTCTCAACCGCCTCCTCGACGACGTCGACCTGGGACTGGAGTTCGACGACCTGGCCTGGGGCGAAGGCGACCCGGCCGAACTGTCGAGCCTGTTCGATCAGCTCGAGTTCCAAGCCCTCGGCAAGCGTCTGGCCGCGATCTTCCCGGAGGCCGGAGACGATTCCGAGCCGGCCCCGGCCCGCGAGACCACCATCGAGACCCTCGACATCGACACCCTGCTGTCGAAGATCGCCGACCACGATGTGCTCGCGCTCGATTCGGATGCCTCCTTCGAGCTCGGCCACGGTCAGGCCCGGACCCTTGCGGTCTCCGCCGAACCTGGGCAGGCGTGGGTCGTCGACCTCGCCGAGGCGGGGCAGAAAGCCGTCGGCAAGCTCGGTTCCGCCCTGGGCGGGCATGCGCTCATCCTCCACAGCTCGAAGCTGCAGATCAAGGCGTGGGAGTCGATGGGGCTGTCCGTGACCGATGTCGCCGGGGACACGGCTCTGGCCGCCTACCTCCTCGTTCCTGATGCCCGTTCCTACGAGCTCGGGCAGATCGCCGCCGACCGCGCCGGCATCGACCTCAGCGAACCCGAAGCCGATTCCGGACAGCTCGCCCTCGACCTCGATTCGGATGCCGCGGTGACCACGCACGGTCAACGCGCCGCCGCTCTGCTCGAAGTCCACGAGGTGCTCGCCGCCGCCGTCGACGACGCGAACATGACGCAGGTGTACCGCGAGATCGAGCTGCCGCTCGTGCCCGTGCTCGCGCGGATGGAAGCGACCGGAATCGCCGTCGACGAGGATGGACTGTCGAATCTCATCGACGAATTCACGAAACAGGCCGAAGCCAGCGCGCAGGAAGCCTACGACGCGATCGGCCACGAGGTGAATCTCGGTTCTCCCAAGCAGCTGCAGACCGTGCTCTTCGACGAACTCGATATGCCCAAGACCAAGCGGACGAAGACCGGCTATACGACGGATGCCGAAGCCCTGGCCGAACTGTTCGTCAAGACCGAACATCCCTTCCTCCAGCATCTGCTGGCCTACCGGGATTCGACGAAGCTCAAGCAGACCGTGGTCGGACTGCTGAAGACCGTCGCCGACGACGGCCGCATCCACACCACGTACCAGCAGACCGTGGCTGCCACGGGACGGCTCTCCTCGCTGGATCCGAACCTGCAGAACATTCCGGTGCGGACCGAATCGGGTCGACGCATCCGGGAGATCTTCATCGCCGATCCCAAGGTGTCGGGCGGGACTCTGCTCACCGCCGACTATTCGCAGATCGAAATGCGGATCATGGCTCACCTGTCCGGCGACGGCGCGCTCATCCAGGCGTTCAAGGACGGCGAGGACCTCCACTCCTATGTCGGCTCGAAGGTCTTCGGCGTCGGCATCGACGAAGTCGACTCCGAGATGCGTTCGAAGGTCAAGGCCATGTCCTACGGGCTGGTGTACGGACTCTCCGCCTACGGACTCTCCCGGCAGCTGGCGATCGGGGTCGATGAAGCCAAGGGGCTGATGGACCAGTACTTCGAACGGTTCGGGGCCGTCAAGGACTACCTCGACGACATCGTCGAACAGGCCCGCGCCAAGGGGTTCACAGAGACCATCATGGGCCGCCGCCGCTATCTGCTGGCGCTGCACAGTGACCGCCGACAGCTGCGGGACATGGCCGAACGCGCCGCACTCAACGCACCGATCCAGGGGTCGGCCGCCGACATCATGAAGATCGCCATGCTCAGGGTCGCCGCGCGGTTGCAGGACCTGCACTCGCCGATGCTGCTGCAGGTTCATGACGAGATCATCGTCGACGTCCGGCCTGATGAGATCGACGAGGTGACGACGATCGTCACGGAGGAGATGGGGTCGGCGTTCGAGCTCGATGTGCCCCTCGACGTCAACGTCGGCACCGGCCGCTCCTGGCACGCCGCCGCCCACTGACCCTGCCGCGTCGGGCCGGCAGCGCGTGTGCTGAAAGGGCGGCACGGTGATAGCGGCACACTCATCGCGATCCGCCTGGGCTGACGACATGACGAGCGAATCCGAACCTGGGCAGTCCCGAGGACTACTTCCGGGAGGTCCTGTCCCAACCGGGAGTCGATGCCGTCGTCCTCGCGCGCGGCGTCGCCTCGGGGGAGGCTCTCGGGCCACGGCCCGCGGACGCGTTCGCATCCCTGTGCGACTCTGCACTGGCCACGATCTCCGCGCTGAGCCCCGCAGCCGCGGATGCGACGATCATGACGATCGGCGGGGGAATGCGGGCCGGAGACTATGTGCGCACGCGGACCTTCGAACTCGTCGTCCACGGAATCGACATCGCCGCCGCACTCGGAGTCGAACCCGCAGTCCTCGCAGCTGCGCTCCGGGACTCGTTGGCGATCGCCGTGGAACTCGCGGTGCAGGGCGGAACCGGAAACGCCGTCCTGGCAGCGCTGACCGGGCGCGGGGGACTGGTCGGAGACTTCAGCGTGCTCGGCTGAGCGGCACCTCAGTCCTTGGTCAGCGTGGTGGAGAAGATCACGGTGCCGGGCATCAGCGCTCCGCGCAGCGGTGACCAACCGCCCCAGGCGGTCCGATTCTCTTCCGGCCATTCGGGTTCGGTCACCGAATCGATCGTGAAGCCAGCCTCGACGAGCAGTCGGACCCAATCGCTCATCGTGCGGTGATGCTCGGCGTAGACGGGCTGACCGTCGGAGGACAGCTCGACGTACGGTGTGCGGTCGAAATACGAGTACTCGACGGTCAGTCCGGCCTCGCCCGGAACATCGGGGAACATCCACCGCATCGGGTGAGTCGTCGAGAAGACCCACTGTCCGCCGGTGCGCAGCACTCGTGCGACCTCGGCGAAGACGACCTCGGCGTCCTTGACGAAGGGCAGAGCGCCGTAGGAGGAGAACGCACCGTCGAAGCTGTTCGAGGCGAACGGCAGCTGCCTGGCATCGGCGAGGAGGAAGGTCGGAGGAGTCGCCTCGGTGCTGAGGGGATGTTCGCGCTGCAGACGCGAGGCCTGCTCGAGCATCCCGGCCGAGACATCGACGCCCGTGGTGATCGCGCCCTGTTCGGCCAGCCACCGGGAGCACTGGCCGGCACCGCAGCCGACCTCGAGCACCTGCTTCCGGTCGACATCGCCGAGGAGGCGCACATCGGATTCGTGAATTCCCTCGGGACACCAGATGAAATCCGAGGCGCCGAGGAACGTGCCGTGCTCGGCCAGATACTCCTCGGCCGAGTTGTCCCAATAGCTGCGATTGGCCCGGACTGAAGCCTCTTCGTCGATCGGGAGATAGCCACCGCTGATGACCTCGGCTCCGTCAGTTCCTTCGCTCATGGTTCCTCCGTGGCCCCAGGTGGTGATGATTCGTCTCTTCGGCGTGCATTCACGCCCAAGAAGGTGCTAGCATTGACAACCGTATGCGCCTGTGCATACAAGTCCAAATTCGCAATCGAGACCGGATTCGGTTCTTGCGGCTACTCACACGACCTGCCGCCAGGGTACCGGATCTGGACCAATATTCCATCGGAGTCCCTACCTATATGACCACCACCACGCCGGAATCGGTGCAGCCGAAGCAGGTCGCTGTCAACGACATCGGAACCGCTGAGGATTTCCTCGCCGCCGTCGATGAGACCATCAAGTACTTCAACGATGGCGACATCGTTGAGGGCGAAGTCGTCAAGGTCGACCGTGACGAAGTCCTCGTCGACATCGGATACAAGACGGAAGGCGTCATCCTCGCGCGTGAGCTTTCCATCAAGCACGATGTCGATCCCGGCGAAGTCGTCGAGGTCGGGGACGAAATCGAAGCCCTCGTTCTTCAGAAGGAAGACAAAGAGGGTCGTCTCATGCTGTCGAAGAAGCGTGCTCAGTACGAGCGTGCCTGGGGCGACATCGAGAAGATCAAGGAAGACGACGGCGTTGTCACCGGCACCGTCATCGAGGTCGTCAAGGGCGGCCTGATCGTCGACATCGGACTGCGCGGCTTCCTGCCCGCGTCCCTGGTCGAGATGCGTCGCGTCCGCGACCTCGCCCCCTACATCGGCCAGCAGGTCGAAGCCAAGATCATCGAACTCGACAAGAACCGCAACAATGTGGTCCTGTCGCGCCGTGCCTGGCTCGAGCAGACCCAGTCGGCCGTGCGTCACGACTTCCTGCAGACCCTGCAGAAGGGCCAGGTCCGTCCTGGTGTCGTGTCCTCCATCGTCAACTTCGGTGCGTTCGTCGACCTCGGTGGTGTCGACGGACTCGTCCACGTCTCCGAACTGTCCTGGAAGCACATCGATCACCCGGGTGAGGTCGTCACCGTGGGTGACGAGGTCACCGTCGAGGTCCTCGACGTCGACATGGACCGTGAGCGCGTCTCGCTGTCGCTCAAGGCCACCCAGGAAGATCCTTGGCAGCACTTCGCTCGTACGCACGTCATCGGACAGATCGTGCCGGGCAAGGTCACCAAGCTCGTTCCGTTCGGTGCATTCGTGCGCGTCGAAGACGGCATCGAAGGCCTCGTCCACATCTCCGAACTGGCCGTGCGCCACGTGGATCTGCCCGAGCAGGTCGTCTCGGTCGACGAGACCATCTACGTCAAGGTCATCGACATCGACCTCGAACGCCGCCGCATCTCGCTGTCGCTGAAGCAGGCGAACGAAGGCGTCGATCCCGAGGCCGAGGAGTTCCTCGACCCCGCTCTCTACGGCATGCCGCAGGAGTACGACGAGGACGGCAACTACAAGTACCCCGAGGGCTTCGACCCCGAGACCAACGAATGGGTCGAGGGCTACGAGGCTCAGCGCGAGACCTGGGAGCAGCAGTACGCCGCCGCTCAGGAACGCTGGGAAGAGCACAAGAAGCAGGTCGCCAAGGCCATCGCAGCGGACGCCGAGGCCTCCGCAGCCGATGCCGTCGGTTCTGCCGAAGCCGCTCCGGCCACCGGATCGTTCTCCTCCGAAGAGGCGAACGACGAAGGCACCCTGGCCAGCGACGAAGCTCTCGCAGCTCTGCGTGAGAAGCTTGCAGGCAGCTGATAGCAGCCATCACTTGGGCTCCCGGTCGGAAGGCCGGGAGCCCTTTGTGTATGCCCCCACGACTCGAGAGCGCCTGCGCCCCTGGCTGTGGTACGCCCTCCTCCTCTGCGTCGGCAGCCTGACCGTCTTCGGCTCCGTCGCCGCGGACCCCGGCGGCAGCGTCGTCGCCTCCAACGACGACACCTCCCTGTTCATCTGGTGGCTCGGCCACGGCGCACACGTGCTCGCCGACGCCCTCGGGTTCGGAGCCGGTGAGACCGGCGGTCTGCTGTACACGGAATCGATGAACACCCTCGGTGGGGGAGTCAACGGGGCGTGGAACACCTCCTTGGTCGGCTTCGCGATCCTGCTCGCCCCCGTCACGTGGGTGGCCGGCCCCATCGTGAGCTACAACCTGCTCGTCCTCGCCTTCCCGGTGCTGGGCAGCCTGGCCACGGCGGTGCTCTTCCGCCGCTTCCTCGACCATCTGCCCGCTTTCCTCGCCGCTGCCGGTGTCGGCTTCTCCAGCTATGTCATCGCCCAGCTCGGCGGACACCCGAACCTCGCCTATATCGTCACCCCGCCGCTGACCGCCTCGGCGCTCCTCGCCCTCCTCGACCTCGGGCGGACCACCGCCGCGCGTGGCCGTTCCCTTCTCCGCGACCGCCGCCTCTGGATGCTCGGCGGAGGCTTCGGGCTCCTCCTCGGCTTCCAGTTCTACGTCTCCACCGAAGTGCTGGCCGGAACATTCCTCGCCGCGCTTTGCTTCCTGGCAAGCCTCGCTGTGTTCGGGCGGGGTCTCCACCGCGGCCGATCGTGGCTGGCTCTCGGACTCGGGTCCGCTGTCGCCGGGATCATCGCCGTGCTGTGTGCGATCCCGCTGCTGGTGACCATGTCCGGCCCGAACGCCCCACACGGCGCCATCCGCCCGCACGGAGTGTGGAACACCGACCTGCTCGATCCGATCCTGCCTGCGGCCCCGGCCTGGCTGAGCTCCGGGGTCTCCCCGCTGCCCCGGATCATGGAGATCGACCCGGCCGAACTCGGCGCCTACGTCGGCGCACCCGCGCTGGTGGCGGCCGTGCTCATCGTCTGCGGCCTCGGCCGCCGCTCCGTGTATGCGGTCCCGGTGCGCATCGCGGCTGCAACCGGTTTCCTCGTCTTCCTGCTGGCGTTGGGTTCCCCGATCCTTCTGGCCGGCCGGGTGCTTGTCGAGACCGGTCCGTTCGCACTCGTCGAAGCCGTCCCCGTGCTCAACAACATCCTGCCCATGCGTCTCGTCCTCCACTCGACGATCGCCCTGTTCGCCGTGCTCGGCATCGGCCTCCAATGGGCGCTGAACCACCACAGACTGCGTCGCGCCCGCGCCCTCCTCATCCTGCTCGTCTTCGCTGCCGTCGTCGTCCTCCCCGCTCCGCAGACCGCCCACGAGGTGACCGTTCCGGCTTTCTACGAGGAATCGATCGCCGAGGTGGTCCCCGCCGGATCCGTGGTCAAGACCTTCCCCCGCCCCCTGGCGTGGGCTGAGCCCCACGCCGACGAAGCCATGGTGTGGCAGTCGGTCAGCGGATTCCGCTACCGGGAGACCGGTGGCTACTTCATCGGTTCGAGCCCGAATTCGCCGGTGATCTACTCCGCCCCCGAGGATGCCCTCGACGAAGTGCTCCACGCCTCCGTCTTCGACGGTGAGCCCATGCCGAACGCGGACAGCCGGGAAGTCGCCTCGGCGATCGCCGAACTGCGGAAGGCCGGGGTCGACTTCATCGTCCTCGCCCCGGACGCCCCGCTCCTGCCGGGCGGTGACGGAGAGTATGCGGAATTCCTCGATGCTGCTGTCGGCGATCCGATCTTCGCCGATGACGGAGTGCGGGTCTACCGCCTGGATCAGTAGGATGAGGCCATGCTGAGAATCGGTCTCACCGGCGGAATCGGCGCCGGAAAGTCAACGGTGTCCGACATGCTCGTCGAGGGCGGGGCAGCGCTCGTCGACGCCGATGCGATCGCCCGCGAGGTCGTCGAACCCGGACAGCCACTGCTCGCTGACCTGGCGGCGGCCTTCGGCCCTGAGGTGCTGGACGCCGATGGCTCGCTCAACCGACCGGCACTGGCATCGGCTGCCTTCGTCGATGCCGAGCACACGGCACAGCTCAACGCACTCATGCATCCGGCGATCCGCGACCGCACCGCCGAACACTTCGCCCGGCATGCCGATGCCGAGATCGTCGTCCACGACGTCCCGCTGCTCGTGGAGAACGCCATGACCCCTGCCTACCACCTCAATCTGCTCGTCGACGTGCCCGCCGAGGTGCGGCTGGGCAGGCTGATGGATTCCCGTGGAATGGACCGCGATGACGCCGCCGCACGGATCTCCCGCCAAGCCGACGACGAGACGCGCCGTGCCGCCTGTGATGTCGTCATCGACAACTCCGGTCGTCTCGAGGCGACGAAGGCCGCGGTCGGCCGACTCATCGACGAACGGATCCGACCCTTCGCCGCCAATCTCGGCGCGGGTCTCCGAGCCCCGAGAACAGCCCTCGAACTCGTCGATCCGGAGCACACGGACCGGACCGGTGACGCGCAGCGAGTGCTCGCAAAGCTGCGACACGGCACAGGCGACGATTTCGCCATCGAGCACATCGGCTCCACCTCGGTGCCGGGACTGCCCGCCAAGGACGTCATCGATCTGCAGCTCATCGTCCCCGATCTCACCGCCGCCCGAGAACTGGCGCCCCGTCTGGCCGACCTCGGCTATCCGGGAGAGGAGATGAGCGACCACCTCGGCGAGAGTTCGACCGAGGGGAAATGGTTCCACGCGAACACCGACCCTGGCCGGGCCGTCAATCTGCATGTGCGCACCGCGGACTCCGTCGGTGCCCGCTTCGCCCGCGCGTTCCGGGACCTGCTCATCCAGGACGCGGGGGAGAGAGACCGCTACCTGCGGGTCAAGCGCGAACTCGTCGCCGAGGCGAAGGCGGACGGTGGCACGAACGCACAGATGATCCGGACATATGCGGAGTCGAAGGAACCGTACTTCCTGCAGATGCGTCGCAGGCTCGTCCCCGACAGCTTCGACTGACTCGGTGAGACTCGTCGGCCGACACGTCGCGGGCGGTGTCGAACCGGTGCCGGCCTGCCCAATGTCAGGGGCGGGGGCTAGGGTTGGACCATGAGCTCAGAACGCCCCCTGCCAGCGATCGGCCACCGCCCCGACGTCACCCGCGAGGTGGCGCCCTTCGAGGTCGTCTCCGAATACTCGCCCTCGGGTGACCAGCCGACGGCGATCAATGAGATCTCCGACCGGCTCGACGCGGGGGAGCGGGACATCGTCCTCCTCGGTGCCACCGGCACGGGCAAGTCGGCGACGACGGCATGGCTCATCGAGCAGGTGCAGAGACCGACGCTGATCATGGCGCCGAACAAGACCCTGGCCGCGCAGCTGGCCAACGAATTCCGACAGCTGCTGCCCAACAACGCGGTCGAGTACTTCGTCTCCTACTACGACTACTACCAGCCGGAAGCCTATGTGCCGCAGACGGACACGTTCATCGAGAAGGACTCCTCGATCAACGACGAGGTCGAACGGCTCCGGCACTCGGCCACGAATTCGCTGCTGACAAGGCGTGATGTCGTCGTGGTCTCGACGGTGTCGTGCATCTACGGTCTCGGCACACCCGAGGAGTACGTCGACCGGATGGTCACCTTGCACAAGGGGGACGAATGCGATCGGGACGAGCTGCTCAAACGCTTCGTGTCCATGCAGTACGCCCGCAATGACATGGCCTTCACCCGCGGCACCTTCCGTGTGCGCGGAGACACCGTGGAGATCATCCCGCAGTACGAGGAACTCGCGCTGCGCATCGAGTTCTTCGGCGACGAGATCGAATCGCTGCAGACTCTCCACCCCCTGACGGGTGAGATCGTCCGCGACGAGGAGACCATCCACGTGTTCCCGGCCAGCCACTATGTCGCCGGTGAGAACCGGATGGCGAAGGCCATCAGCGGGATCGAGGACGAGCTGCAGAAGCAGCTGAGCGATTTCGAATCTCAGAACAAGCTGCTCGAAGCACAGCGGCTGAAGATGCGCACGACCTATGACCTCGAGATGATGGAATCGATGGGCTTCACCTCCGGCATCGAGAACTACTCCCGGCATATCGACGGTCGCGCACCCGGCTCGGCACCGAACTGTCTGCTCGACTACTTCCCCGAGGATTTCCTCCTCGTCATCGACGAATCCCACGTCACCGTCCCGCAGATCGGCGGCATGTACGAAGGCGATATGTCGCGCAAGCGCACGCTCGTCGAACACGGATTCCGCCTGCCCAGCGCCATGGACAACCGGCCGCTGAAGTTCGACGAGTTCCGGGAGCGGGTGGGACAGAGCGTGTACCTGTCCGCGACCCCCGGCAACTTCGAACTCGGGAACTCCGACGGCTACGTCCAGCAGATCATCCGCCCCACCGGCCTCGTCGACCCGGAGATCAAAGTCAAACCGACGAAGGGGCAGATCGACGACCTGCTCGACGAGATCAGGACACGCGTCGATGCGAACGAGCGTGTGCTCGTGACCACGCTGACGAAGAAGATGGCCGAAGATCTCACCGACTATCTGCTCGAACACGATATCCGGGTCCAGTACCTCCACTCCGACGTCGACACTCTGCGGCGTGTGGAACTGCTCACAGAGCTGCGCGCCGGTGAGTTCGATGTGCTGGTCGGCATCAACCTGCTGCGGGAGGGTCTCGACCTGCCCGAGGTCTCCCTCGTGGCGATCCTCGACGCCGACAAGGAAGGCTTCCTCCGGTCGTCGACATCGCTCATCCAGACGATCGGTCGTGCCGCTCGCAACCTCAACGGCCAGGTGCACATGTACGCCGATACGATCACGGATTCGATGCGCACGGCCATCGATGAGACCGACCGCAGGCGCGCGATACAGACCGCCTACAACGAAGAGCACGGCATCGATCCCGCCCCGCTGGTCAAGCGGATCGCGGACATCACCGAGCGTCTGCAGCGTGAGGACGAGGACACTCGCGAGCTGCTCACCGAGTTCGACTACGGCAAGGGAAAGCGCGGCTACAACTCGACCCTGACCGACGAACAGAGGGAAGCCGCGGGCAAACCCGGTTCGCTCCGTCCGCCGGCAGCCGACCTCACCGAGCTCATCGAATCGCTGACCTCGCAGATGCATTCGGCTGCCGCGGAACTGCAGTTCGAGCTCGCCGCACGTCTGCGCGATGAGCTCTCCGACCTCAAGCAGGAGCTGCGTCAGATGAAGGAGGCCGGGCACGCCTGAGCCGTGCCGGTGACGCGTGAGCGATGCTCGCGTGTTTATACTGGTGTGCTGGCGAAAGGGAGTATCCCGTCCATCCGCGGTCGTCACCACGACCCCACACCGGGGTCCGGACGCGGAGCGCACGCAGATTCACCGCGTGGGAGAGACTTTCGACCTGGATACATCCTATTCACCACGAAAGGCATCCATGGATATCCTGTCCTCCACGCTGGCCGCCGGCGGCAACGCCGCTGCAGCGAGCGAATCTCCGATTCCCGTCTGGTTCATGATCACCTCGGGAATCATCGTCGTTGCGATCCTCGTCTTCGACCTCCTCCTCGTCGTCAAACGACCACACACCCCGTCGATGCGCGAAGCGAGCATCTGGGTCGCCTTCTACGTCGCCCTGGCTCTTGTCTTCGCCGGTGCGCTGTTCGCCATCGGCGATGCCCAGCACGGCAGCGAATTCCTCACCGGTTGGCTGCTCGAGTACTCGTTGAGCATCGACAACCTGTTCGTCTTCATCATCATCATGGGCAGCTTCTCGGTACCGCGGAAGTACCAGCAGGAAGTGCTCATGGTCGGCATCATCATCGCCATCGTCTTCCGCGGCATCTTCATTCTCGCGGGTGCGGCGATCATCAGCGCCTTCGTCGAAGTCTTCTTCATCTTCGGCATCTTCCTCCTCATCGTCGCCTACCGACAGGCCTTCAGCTCCGAAGACGAAGGAGACGGCGAGAACGGCCTCATCCGGTTCCTGCGGAAGCGGATCAACGTCGTCGACGAATATCACGGCAACAAGCTGCGTGTGACCCTCGACGACAACAAGAAGTACTGGACCCCGATGTTCATCGTGTTCATCGCCATCGGCTCGACCGATGTGATGTTCGCGCTCGACTCGATCCCCGCGATCTTCGGCGTCACCCAGAACGCGTTCCTCGTGTTCACCGCGAACGTGTTCGCCCTCATGGGACTGCGTCAGCTGTACTTCCTGCTCGGAGGGCTTGTCGACAAGCTCGTGTACCTCCACTACGGAATCGCTGCGATCCTCGGCTTCATCGGCGTCAAACTCATCATCCACGCGCTGCATTCGAGCGATTGGGAGTTCCTCTCCTGGGGTCATTCGATCCCCGAGGTGCCGACCTGGCTGTCGCTGACCTTCATCGTCTTCGCCATGGTGGTGGCCACCCTGGCCTCACTGATGAAGATGAAGAAGGACGGCATCTCATTCCGAGACATGAGCTCCGAGGAGTCCGAAGGGGCCTGAGCCGACCGGACCCGGTCATGCGGGCGCGGACTCGGTGTCGGCACAGAACGAGCGGGGTCCGTCTCGATCTCTCGAGACGGACCCCGCTCTTCTCTGCTCTGTCGGGGCAGACCCGGACGGGCGGTGCGGCTCTCAGCCCTGGGCGAAGGGACCGAACACGGGCGTCCATTCGCGGATGTCCGTCGATTCGATGACACCGAGTGACGCATAGGGATCGGCAGCGAGGTGGCCCTCGACCTCTCTGCGGTCGGCGGCGCTGAGGATCAGCAGTCCTCCCGGCTGGGGATCGTTGTCCAGGGGGCCGGATGCCAGGATCGTCCCGGCCTCATTCATCTCCGCCTGCCAGCGGCGGTGCGCAGGGCGGTGCTCCATCCGCGTATCCGTATCGGGACCATAGTGATAGGTGACGGCGAAGACCGGCATATGTGACTCCTCGGTGTCGAGCAATAGGATGGAACCAGTCTAATCGGAAAGGTCTGTGCATCAGCGTGGCCAGATTGCAGGAGATCCCAGCGGAATTCGCGGACGACGACACGATCTATGAGTCCTTCGGCGAATACTGCGCAGAGATCGGAGTCGAGCCGTACCCGGCTCAGGACGAGGCGTTCCTCACGATCCTCGCCGGCGACAATACGATCATGGCGACCCCGACCGGTTCGGGGAAGTCGCTCGTCGCCCTCTTCGCCCTCTATCAGTCCTTCACTCGCGGGATCCGGTCGTACTACACGGCTCCGCTCAAGGCCTTGGTGAGCGAGAAGTTCTTCTCGCTCATCGACGCCTTCGGAGCCGAGAATGTCGGCATGATCACCGGCGACTCCACCGTCAACCCGGATGCTCCCGTCATCTGTGCCACGGCGGAGATCCTGGCCAATCAGGCGCTGCGCGAAGGCGGACTGCTCGATGCCGGGATGGTCGTCATGGACGAATTCCACTATGTCGCCGATCCTTCCCGGGGCTGGGCCTGGCAGGTGCCCCTCCTCGAGATGCCGCAGACCCAGTTCGTCCTCATGTCCGCCACCCTGGGCGACACCGCCGACATCCGGCGAACCATGACCGAGACGACCGGACGGGACTCCTCCGTGGTCACCTCGGCGACCAGACCCGTCCCACTCGAGTACGAATATTCGACAGAGACGCTCTCGGACACTCTGCGCGGACTCGTCCGCAACGACAAGGCCCCGGTCTACGTCGTCTCCTACTCTCAGAACGGTGCCATCGACCTCGCCACCAATCTGCTCTCGGTCGATCTTGCCTCCAAGGAGCAGAAGGCCGCGATCGCCGCCGCCATCAAGGGCTTCTCCTTCGGCAAGGGATTCGGGACCAGCCTGCGCAAACTGCTGCTGCACGGCGTCGGCGTCCACCACGCGGGGATGCTGCCGAAGTACCGCCGACTCATCGAACAGCTCGCGCTGAAGGGTCTGCTGCTCGTCATCTCCGGCACCGACACCCTCGGTGTGGGTATCAACGTGCCCATCCGCTCCGTGCTGCTGACCGGACTGACGAAGTTCGACGGGCGGAAGATGCGCAGGCTCAGCGTCCGCGAGTTCCAACAGCTCGCCGGGCGTGCCGGTCGCGCCGGATTCGACACCCGCGGCTACGTCATCGCCCAAGCCCCCGAACACGTCATCGACAACCTCAAGGCCGAAGCGAAGGCCGCGAACGATGAGAAGAAGAAAAAGAAGAAGGTCAAGAAGAAGGCCGCCCCCGTCGGCTTCGTCGGCTGGTCCGAAGAGACCTTCACGAAACTCATCGAGGGCGAATCCGAGACCCTGCGGCCGCGGATGAATATCGACCATTCGACGATCCTCAACCTCGTCGCCCGCCCCGGCTCCGATGTCTCGACAATCAGTGACTTCATCGACAAGACGCATGAGAGCAGGGACCGCCGACTCGACCTCAAACTCACCGCGATCAGCATCGGACGCTCCCTCATCGACGCCGGTCTCATCGAGGTCCGCGGCAGCGAGCTCGTCGCCACCCAGGACCTCGGACCGCAGTTCGCGCTCAACCAGCCCCTGGCGCCCTTCGTTCTCGCCGCACTCGACCTTCTCGACGAGGACGACGACACCTACGCCCTCGACGTGGTGTCAATCGTCGAGGCGACCACCTCGGTGCCGTTCCAGATACTGAAGGGCCAACTCGACCGGATCAAGGGGGAGACCCTCGCCGAGCTCAAAGCCGAAGGCGTCGAATACGCCGAACGCATGGCGATCCTCGACGAGATCGAAAGCCCCGCACCCCTGGCCGAGTTGCTCGACCCGGCCTTCGACCATTTCGTCGAGACTCATCCCTGGCTCCACCGGGGCGGCTTCGAACCCAAATCCGTCGTCCGCGACATGATCGAGCAGGCCATGGGCTTCACTCAGTTCGTCGGCTACTACAGTCTCGCCCGGGCCGAGGGCAGCCTGCTGCGCTACCTCACCGACGTCTACCGCGCGCTGCTCCACAACGTTCCCGCGGAGAACCGGACCGAGGAACTCGAGACCATCATCGAATGGTGTGGTGAGACCATCGCGCGGACGGATTCGTCGCTGCTCGACGAATGGCGCACCCTGCAGGGTCTCGACCCCACTCAAGCTGCCGACGATCTGCCGGCCCTCGACCGCCGCTTCTCCGAGAACACGAAGGTCTTCACCGCAGAGATCCGCAATGCTCTGTTCCACCGAGTCCTGCTGGCCGAACGTGCGAACTACACGGAGCTCGGCCGTCTCGACGCCGAATCCGGGTTCGACTCACGGGCCTGGGAGGACGCGATCGAGGACTTCTACGACGAATACGGGGAGCTCATCGTCGACCAGAAGGCCCGTGGCCGGGAATATATCGACATCAGCCCCGGTTCAGACACATGGAGCGTCCGACAGATCCTCGCCGACCCCGACGACAACAGGGACTGGGCCATCGACGCCGAGGTGGACGTGGCCGCCAGCGACGAATCCGGAGACATCGTGCTCCGCATCCTCTCCGTCGGAGAGATCGGCGGATGAGTCTTCGAACCGCTGCGAATACAGCAATGTCAGTGCCGAGTAATACAGTGGTCAGGTGATGAAAACCAATAACGGTGAGCAAGTGACAGGCGTTTCCCATCTCGACACCCTGTGGGTCAAGGGAGCCCGAGCGCACAATCTCAAGAACGTCGAGATCGCGCTGCCGCGCGACTCGATGGTCGTGTTCACCGGCTTGTCCGGTTCCGGCAAATCCTCGCTGGCCTTCGACACGATCTTCGCCGAGGGGCAGCGACGCTACGTCGAATCCCTGTCCTCCTATGCCCGGATGTTCCTCGGACAGATGGACAAACCCGACGTCGACTTCATCGAAGGGCTGTCCCCGGCGGTGTCCATCGACCAGAAGTCGACGTCGCGCAATCCGCGTTCGACCGTCGGCACGATCACCGAGGTCTATGACTTCCTCCGCCTGCTGTGGGCACGGATCGGCACCCCGCACTGCCCCGTCTGCGGTGAGGTCATCACGAAGCAGACACCGCAGCAGATCGTCGACCAGCTGCTCGAACTCGAGGAGCGCACGAAGTTCCTCGTCCTCGCTCCTGTCATCCGCTCCCGCAAGGGCGAATTCGTCGATCTCTTCACCGACCTGCAGTCCAAGGGCTTCTCGCGGGCCATCGTCGACGGTGAGCAGATCAGCCTGAGCGAACCGCCGACGCTGGAGAAGCAGTACAAGCACACGATCTCCGTGGTCGTCGACCGCCTCGTTGCGAAATCGGGAATGCGCCCGCGGCTGACCGATTCCGTCGAAACCGCCCTGGGGCTCGCCGACGGACGCATCGACGTCGAACTCGTCGACGCGGGCACGACCCGCACATTCTCCGAGCATATGTCGTGCCCGAACGAGCACCCCCTGACGATCGACGAGATCGAACCCCGCTCGTTCTCCTTCAACTCGCCGTTCGGCGCCTGCCCCACCTGCGACGGCATCGGCACCCGCCTGCAGGTCGACGAAGATCTCGTCGTCCCCGACGAGGACCTCAGCCTCGGCTCCGGGGCCATCGCGCCCTGGTCGGGCGGCAAACAGGTTGCGAAGTACTTCAACCGTCTGCTCAAGGGTCTCGGCGACGAACTCGGCTTCGATATGAAGACGCCGTGGAAGAAGCTGCCGAAGACTGCGAAGACCGCGATACTCACGGGCAAGGACTACAAGGTCCATGTCAAGTACAAGAACCGCTTCGGTCGTGAACGCACGTACTCGACGGGCTTCGAAGGCGTCTATCAATACATTCAGCGCAAACACGAGGAAACCGAATCCGAGTGGTCGCGGGAGCGCTACGAGTCCTATATGCGGGAGATCCCGTGCGCCAGCTGCGACGGTACGCGCCTCAAACCGGAGATCCTCGCCGTCAAGGTCGGGGACAGGTCCATCGCCGAGGTCTCCGAACTCGCCCTCGACGAAGCGGCTTCCTTCCTCGGTTCCCTCGAACTGAGCTCCCGGGACGCCGCGGTGGCGGCGCAGGTGATGAAGGAGATCAACGCCCGTCTCGGCTTCCTCCTCGACGTCGGCCTCGACTACCTCAGCCTCAACCGGGCCGCCGGTACGCTCTCCGGTGGTGAGGCCCAGCGCATCCGTCTGGCCACTCAGATCGGCTCCGGCCTCGTCGGCGTCCTCTACGTCCTCGACGAGCCCTCGATCGGTCTGCACCAGCGTGACAACCGCCGGCTCATCGAAACGCTCAACAAACTCAAGGATCTCGGCAACACCCTCATCGTCGTCGAACACGATGAGGACACCATCGAATCCGCCGACTGGATCGTCGACATCGGACCCGGTGCCGGCGAGCACGGGGGAGAGGTCGTCTACTCCGGTCCTGTCACCGGCCTGAAGGATGCCGACGGATCGATCACCGGAGACTATCTCTCCGGTCGACGAGCGATCCAGATCCCGCCGACCCGCCGTCCCGTCGACAAGGAGCGGATGGTCACCGTCGAGAAGGCCGTGGAGAACAACCTGCGCGACGTCACGGTGTCCTTCCCCCTCGGTGTGCTCACCGCGGTCACCGGAGTGTCCGGGTCGGGCAAATCGACTCTGGTCAACGAGATCCTTTACACGCAGATGGCGAACGTCCTCAACGGTGCCTCCCGGGTGCCGGGACGGCACAAACGCGTGACCGGCCTGGACAACCTCGACAAGGTCGTCCACGTCGACCAGTCGCCGATCGGGCGCACCCCGCGGTCGAACCCCGCAACCTACACCGGCGTCTTCGACCATGTGCGCCGGCTGTTCGCCGAAACCGAATCGGCGAAGGTCCGCGGCTATCTGCCCGGACGATTCTCGTTCAACGTCAAGGGCGGACGCTGCGAGAACTGCAGCGGCGACGGCACGATCAAGATCGAGATGAACTTCCTGCCCGACGTCTACGTGCCCTGCGAAGTCTGCCAGGGCGCCCGGTACAACCGCGAGACCCTGGAGGTCACCTTCAAGGGCAAGAACATCGCCGAAGTCCTCGACATGCCGATCGAAGAGGCCAACGACTTCTTCGCCGCGATTCCCGCGATCTCACGCCACCTCAAGACTCTCGTCGAAGTGGGGCTCGGCTATGTCCGACTCGGACAGCCGGCCACGACTCTCTCCGGCGGTGAGGCCCAGCGTGTCAAGCTCGCCGCGGAACTGCAGAAGCGCTCCCGCGGTCGCACCGTCTACGTGCTCGACGAACCGACGACCGGTCTGCACTTCGAGGACATCTCGAAGCTGCTCATGGTCCTCCAGGGACTCGTCGACAAGGGCAATACGGTCATCGTCATCGAACACAACCTCGACGTCATCGGCAACGCCGATCACATCATCGACCTCGGCCCGGAGGGCGGTCGCGGTGGTGGGCAGATCATCGCCCAGGGCACACCCGAAGAGGTCGCCGAGGTGGCCGAATCCCACACCGGACGGTTCCTCAAACCGATGCTCAAATCCTGATTCGAATGCCTGATCCATCCACCTACCGTCCGGCCACCGGGTCGATCCCCACCTCGGCCGGGGTCTACAAGTTCCGGGATCCCGACCGGCGGGTGATCTATGTCGGAAAGGCGAAGAACCTTCGCAATCGACTCAACTCGTACTTCGCCAATCCCGCCCAGCTGCATCCGCGCACGTCGACGATGGTCCACACCGCGAACTCGGTGGAATGGACCGTCGTCGACACCGAGGTCGAAGCGCTCCAGCTCGAATGGACGTGGATCAACGAGTTCAATCCGCGGTTCAACGTCATGTTCCGCGACGACAAGTCCTATCCGTATCTGGCGATCACGATGAACGACGAGGTGCCTCGCGCCTTCATCACCCGCGGAAAGCGACGCAAGGGCGTGAAGTACTTCGGTCCGTTCGCTCAGGTGTGGGCGATCAAGGACACGCTCGATCTGCTGCTCAGGGCCTTCCCCATGCGGACCTGCACACCGGGGGTCTACCGTCGGGCCGAACGCAGCGGCAGGCCATGCCTGCTCGGATACATCGACAAATGCGCAGCCCCCTGCGTCGGCCAGATCAGCAAGGGCGATCACAAGGATCTGGCCCGCAGCATCTCTGATTTCATGTCCGGCAACACCGGCCGATTCATCAGCCACCGGCAGAAGGAGATGGCCAGCGCCGCGGCGGAACTCGACTACGAGCGCGCGGCCCGTCTGCGCGACGAGATCTCCGCGCTGCAGAAGGTCCTCGACAAATCGGCTGTGGTCCTGTCCGTGAGCGCCGACTGCGACATCTTCGCCCTCGTCACCGAGGAACTCGAGGCCTCCGTCCAGGTCTTCCATGTGCGTCAGGGCCGTATCCGCGGTCAGCGCGGCTGGATCATCGAACGCTCCGACGATCACACTCCCGCCGAGCTGACCACCGACTACCTGCGACAGGCCTACTCGGGACTCGATGCCGATGCCATCCCGAAGGAGATCCTCGTCGACTCCCTGCCGGCGGATCTGGATTCGCTGGAGGCCTGGCTGAGCCAGCAGCGTGGTTCCCGAGTGACCGTGCGGGTACCCGAACGCGGTGAGAAGAAGGCCGCCTTGGAGACCGTGGGCAAGAACGCGAAGGAAGCGCTCGTCCAGCACAAGCTCAAACGCTCCTCCGACCTGACGACCCGCAGCCAGGCTCTCAAGGAGATCCAGGAGCACCTCGACCTGGCGGAAGCACCGCTGCGCATCGAATGCATCGACATCTCCCACACTCAGGGATCGAACGTCGTCGCCTCCCTCGTCGTGTTCGAGGACGGAATGGCGAAGAAGCGCGACTACCGACACTTCGCCATCCACGGTGACGCCGCGGCCGACGATACGGCTTCGATGTACGACGTCGTCTCCCGTCGGTTCAGCCGATACCTCGAACAGATGACCTCCGAAGAGCCCGATGAGCGCTTCGGCTACCGACCCAGCCTCCTCGTCGTCGACGGCGCCGGCCCGCAGGTCGCGGCCGCAACGCGGGCACTGACGGATCTCGGCATCGTCGACATCTCCGTCGTCGGTCTGGCCAAACGGCTCGAAGAGATCTGGGTTCCCGACGATCCGTTCCCCGTCATCCTCCCGCGCAACTCCGAAGGGCTCTTCCTCATGCAGCGTCTGCGTGACGAGGCCCACCGCTTCGCCATCACCTACCACCGGTCGAAACGCGCGAAGGCGATGACTAGTTCGGTGCTCGACGATATCCCGGGTCTCGGCGAGTCGAAGCGCACCGCTCTGCTGCGTCATTTCGGATCCGTGAAGAAGGTCCGCGCCGCCACCGCCGAGGAGATCTGTGAGGTCAGGGGAATCGGTCCCGCCCTCGCTGCGAAGATCGTCGCGGCTCTGGCCGACTGAGCTCTGCGATTCTGCCCTAGAGTAGTGCCGAGGGACAGTGTGCCCACCGACCGAACGGGCACGAGCAGAGGAGGACGCGTGAGCGTGCAGGCCGAATCGAACGGATCCGACCACCCCATCGAGGTGGTGCTCGTCACCGGCATGTCCGGAGCCGGCCGCACCACCGTGGCCAATGTGCTCGAAGACATGGACTGGTACGTCGTCGACAACCTGCCGCCGCAGATGATGCGTCCGCTCGTCGAACTCGTCGCTCGGGCCGACGGTGCCCTGCCGAAGATCGCCATCGTCATCGACGCGAAAGGGCGGACGAAGTACACCGAGCTGCAGGAGACGATCAGCGATTTCGTCGATCAGGGTCTGTCCCTGCGCATCGTCTTCCTCGACGCCTCCGACGAAGTCCTCGTCCGACGGTTCGAATCGACGAGGCGACCCCATCCTCTGCAGGGGGAGGGGACCCTGCTCGACGGCATCGAAGCCGAACGTGCCGAGCTCGAATCCCTCAGACACCGCGCCGATATCATCGTCGACACCTCCGAACTCAACGTGCACCAGCTCTCGGCGGAGGTGCGCAAGCGCTTCAGCGACGACGACACCCCGCCGCTGCGCCTGACGGTGATGAGCTTCGGATTCAAATACGGACTGCCCAAGGACGCCGACCACATCGCCGACGTCCGCTTCCTGCCCAACCCGTACTGGATTCCCCACCTGCGCGGACACAACGGACTCGACTCCGATGTCGCAGACTACGTCCTCGAACAGAACGGCGCCGAGGAATTCATCGAACGCTATGCCGCAACCCTGTCCACCGTCGCCGAGGGCTATCTGCACGAGGGTCGCGGCTACGCGATGATCGGCATCGGCTGCACGGGCGGCAAACACCGTTCCGTGGCGATCAGCGAACGCGTCGGACGACTGCTCTCGGCCCAGACCGGGATCCCCGTGGCTGTGCGTCACCGCGATCTGGGAAGAGAATGACATGGAGACCGAAGATCTGCCCGTCATCTCCACGGGCGCACAGAAAGACGGTCCCAATATCGTCTCCTTCGGCGGAGGCCACGGACTCTATGCGGCGCTGAGGGCGTTCCGCCTGCTCACCGAAGACCTCACCGCGGTCGTCACCGTCGCCGACGACGGCGGCTCCTCCGGACGACTGCGCGATGAACTCGGCGGACTGCCTCCCGGCGATCTGCGGATGGCGTTGGCCGCGCTCTGCGATGACGGCACGTGGGGCCAGACCTGGCGTGATGTCATCCAGCACCGCTTCGAATCGACGGGTGAGCTGGACGGTCACGCGGTGGGCAATCTGCTCATCGCAGCACTGTGGCAGATCCACGGCGACCATGTGGCCGGCCTGGACTGGATGGCCCGGCTGCTGCGTGCTCATGGACGCGTGCTGCCGATGTCCTCGGTGCCGCTGACGATCGAAGCCGATGTGAAGTTCCCCGGCTCCTTCCAGGTCGTGCGCGGCCAGTCCGTGCTCGCGTCCACGATCGGCCACGTCGAGACCGTGCGCCTCGATCCGGCGGCCCCACCGGCCCGCTACGAGACAGTCGAAGCCGTGGAGGAAGCCGATGTCCTCAACCTCGGCCCCGGCTCCTGGTACACCTCAGTGATGCCGCACCTGCTCGTGCCCTCCCTCGCGGAGGCGATCGTGGCCTCGAATGCGGTGAAATCCCTCACGCTCAACCTCAGCTCCACCGACGGTGAGACGAGGGATCTGAGCCTCGGCGAACACCTCGTCTCCCTCCACCGCCATGCCCGCTCACTGACCTTGGACTATGTCCTCGTCGACGAGGCGGCTACCGAACTCGAACCCGATCTGCCGCAGCGGGCCGAAGACATGTTCGGGGCGAAACTCTGGGAACGTCCCTTGCGCTCACGGCGGCAGGGTCAGCATGACAGTCTCAAACTCGCGGCATGCTACCGTGACATGTTGTTGGACGCCGGGATCGGCGTCGCCGAGCAGTGGTAGAACTTCAGGTGCAGGAGGACGAGCTATGGCACTGACCGCTCAGGTCAAGGACGAGTTGGCGCGTGTGACGATCACACGCACCTCCGCCCGCAAGGCCGAGGTGTCCTCGATCTTCCGCTTCTCGTCGGCACTGCACCTCGTCAACGGCTCGATCGTCCTGGAGGCCGAACTCGACACCGCTCAGGCCGCCAAACGACTGCGTGCGGAGATCAAGGACCTCTACGGTCAGCACGCCGACATCGTCGTCATCAACGCCGCCGGGATCCGCCGCTCCAACCGCTATCTGCTGCGTGTCACCCGTGACGGGGGAGCGCTGGCCCGCCAGACCGGACTCGTCGACAACCGCGGCCGGCCCGTGCGCGGGCTGCCCTCGGCCATCGTCAACGGCTCCGTGGCCGATGCCGAAGCCGCCTGGCGCGGAGCCTTCCTCGCCCACGGCTCACTGACCGAACCGGGACGTTCCTCGGCACTCGAGGTCACGTGCCCGGGCCCCGAGGCGGCTCTTGCCCTCGTCGGTGCCGCTCGCCGCCTCGGACTGAGTGCGAAGGCCCGGGAGGTCCGCGGAGTCGATCGCGTCGTCATCCGCGATGGCGACGATATCGCCGCACTGCTCACCCGCATGGGCTCCCACAGTGCCGTGCTGGTCTGGGAGGAACGGCGGATGCGCAGGGAAGTCCGCGCGACCGCGAACCGTCTGGCGAACTTCGACGATGCGAACCTGCGCCGCTCTGCCCGTGCCGCTGTGGCCGCCGGCGCCCGGGTCGAACGCGCACTGGAGATCCTCGGCGACGAGGTCCCCGAGCACCTGCGCTATGCCGGTCAGCTGCGAGTGACTCACAAACAGGCGTCCCTCGAGGAACTCGGTCAGCTCGCCGACCCGCCGATGACGAAGGACGCGGTCGCCGGCCGGATCCGCAGGCTGCTGTCGACTGCGGACAAGCATGCGGAAGAACTGGGAATTCCCGGCACCGAAGCCAGTCTGACCCCGGAAATGCTCGAGGATCGCTAAGATCGAGGCATGAGACGAATCGCCATCAACGGCTTCGGCCGCATCGGTCGTGCCCTGTTCCGTCTGTCCCTCGAACCCGATGCCGATTTCGAGGTCGTGGCCATCAACGATCTCACCGATACGACGACCCTGGCCCATCTGCTCTCCCACGATTCCGTCTGGCCGCGGTTCGACCATGACGTCGAGGCCGCCGACGAGGTGATCATCGTCGACGGACGCGAAATCGCCGTGACCAGCCAAGCCGAGCCGGCCGCCATCGACTGGAGCTCGCACAAGGTCGAACTCGTCGTCGAATCCACCGGACGCTTCACGCGTCAGGACCAGGCCGAGGCCCACCTCGGAGGCACTGTGAAGACAGTCGTGCTCTCCGCCCCCGGAAAGGACGTCGACGCCACCCTCGTCATGGGAGTGAACGAAGACACCTTCGACCCGAGCGTGCACTCCGTGGTCTCGAACGCCTCGTGCACGACGAACTGCATGGCCACCGTCGTCAAAGCACTCGACGACGCCCTCGGCGTCGAATCCGGTCTGCTCAACACCGTCCACGCCTACACCGGCGATCAGATGCTCGTCGACGGACCCCACCGGGATCTGCGTCGTGCTCGCGCCGCCGCCGTCAACATCGTGCCCACCACGACCGGAGCTGCTCGCACCGTCGGCCGCGTGATGCCCCACCTCGAGGGCAAGCTCGACGGACTGGCCGTGCGCGTGCCCGTGCCCGCCGGATCGATCATCGATTTCACCTTCACCACCTCCACGAGCGCCGACCGCGACGAGGTCAACGCAATCCTCGCCTCCGCGGCGGATGAATCACCCTATCTCGACTTCTCCACCGACGAACTCGTCTCCAGCGACATCGTCGGCACCACCGCCTCGGCGATCGTCGATTCCAAGCTCACGATGGTTCTGGGAGACCAGATCAAGGTCGTGGCCTGGTACGACAACGAGTGGGGCTACACGAACCGACTCACAGACATGGTCAGCTACATTCTCAGCGAAAGGGACTCATGAGGACATTCGACGATGCGGGCATCTTCGCCGGCCACACGGTGCTCGTCCGCAGCGATCTCAACGTGCCGATGGACGACGGCACCATCACCGACCGGGGGCGCATCCTGGCCTCGGCCGGAACCATCAGGTCCCTCGCCGAGGCGGGAGCCAAGGTCATCGTGATGTCGCATCTGGGTCGGCCCAAGGGAGAACCGGATCCGCAGTTCTCGCTGGCCCCGATCGTCCCCGAACTCGCCGACGCCATCGGCCGCCCGGTCGCCTTCGCCGCCGACACCGTCGGTGAGGATGCGCAGACGAAGGCCGCGGCCCTGTCCGACGGTGAGGTGCTGCTGCTGGAGAACCTCCGCTTCAACCCCGGCGAGACGGCGAAAGACGATGCGCAGCGCCAGGAGTTCGCGTCCCGCCTGGCCGGACTGGCCGACGACTTCGTCTCCGACGGTTTCGGCGTCGTCCACCGCAAGCAGGCCTCGGTCTACGACATCGCCGGACTCCTCCCGCACTATGCCGGTTCGCTGGTGCGCGCGGAAGTCGAAGTCAGCGACCGGCTGCTCAACGATCCCGCCTCACCGTTCACCGTCGTCCTCGGCGGGTCGAAGGTCTCGGACAAACTCGGCGTCATCGACAACCTCATCGACCGTGCCGACAATCTGCTCATCGGCGGGGGAATGGTCTTCACCTTCCTCGCCGCGCTCGGCCACGACATCGGTTCGAGCCTGGTCGAGAAGGACCGCATCGACGATGTCAGGGGCTACCTCGAACGCTCCCGGTCCGGAGGGGCCCGCATCGTCCTGCCCACGGACATCGTCATGGCCGCCTCCTTCGCCGCCGACGCCGAGCACTGGGTCCGGCCCGTCGCCGAACTCGAAGACACTCCGGCCGGAGCCAACGGCCTCGGCCTCGACATCGGACCCGAATCGGCCCGCACCTACGCCGAGATCATCGCGGGCTCGACCACCGTGTTCTGGAACGGGCCGATGGGCGTCTTCGAATTCCCTGCCTTCGCTGCCGGAACCAAGGCCGTCGCCCAGGCACTGACCGATGACGCCAGCGGTCGGGGACAGCGCCTGACCGTGGTCGGCGGCGGCGACTCCGCGGCCGCCGTGCGCAGCCTCGGCTTCGCCGACGATGCTTTCGGCCATATCTCCACCGGCGGAGGTGCCAGCCTCGAATACCTCGAAGGCAAGACCCTGCCCGGACTCGACGCACTCGGATGAGGAAGACACACACCATGAGCGACCGCACCCTGCTGCTGGCAGGCAACTGGAAGATGAACCACGATCACCTGGAGGCGATCTCCGCTGTCCAGAAGCTCGCTTGGGCTCTCGAAGACGCCAAACTCGACGACAGCCATTGTGAAGTCGTCGTCATCCCGCCGTTCACCGACATCCGTTCGGTGCAGACTCTCGTCCAAGGCGACAAACTGTGGCTGAAATACGGCGCCCAGGACGTCTCCCAGCACGCTCCCGGAGCACATACGGGAGAGATCGCCGCTTCGTTCCTCTCCCGCCTCGGCTGCAGCTACGTGGTCATCGGACACAGCGAACGCCGCGCGGACAACCAGGAGACCAACGAGGTCGTGGCCGCGAAGATCAAGGCCGCACTGTCGGCCGAACTCACCCCGATCCTCTGCGTGGGCGAGTCCCTGGAACAGCGGCAGGAGAAGAGCCACATCGAGTTCACGCTCAGGCAGCTCGACGAGTCCCTGGCCGGCTTCGACGCCGCTGATCTCTCCGGCCTCGTCATCGCCTACGAACCCGTGTGGGCGATCGGCACCGGTGAGACCGCCACGGCCGCCGATGCCGCCGAGATGGCGTCGGCGATCCGCGCACGCATCGGTGAGAAGTACGGCGACGCTCTTGCCCAGACCACCCGCATCCTCTACGGCGGATCGGTCAAGGTCGACAATGTGGCAGAGATCGTCGCCTCCGCGGACGTCGACGGCGCTCTGGTGGGCGGTGCGAGCCTGAGCGGCCCGGACTTCGCCGCTTTGTGCAAGGCCGCAGTCGCGAAGTAGACTGACAGACGCATCATTCGACGAAACACTCGACGAAACATAGGTTGAATCCGACGTGGAAATCCTCAACATCATTCTCATCGCTCTGCTCGTGCTCACGAGCATCTTCCTCACCCTGCTGATTCTCATGCACAAGGGCAAGGGCGGTGGCATGTCCGACATGTTCGGCGGCGGAATGTCCTCGTCGCTGGGATCCTCGGGCGTCGCCGAGCGCAACCTCAACCGGTTCACGACGCTCATGGCGATCATCTGGGCGGCCTGCATCATCCTGCTGGGCGTCCTCACCCGCTTCAACGCCTGAGCAGACGAACGAGAAGGACCCCGACCATTCCGGTCGGGGTCCTTCTCGTCCGTGGTCTGCCCGTCGTTCCGGCGGATCAGTGCCGCTTCAGGCGATCAGTCGTGGCCGAAGTGGTGCCGGGGGCTGATCGATCCGATCGCCTCTCGCAGCTGGGAGAGGCCACGAGAACGATCAAGCAGGTGCAGGCGCAGCACGGGCCGACCCTTCTCGGTCAGCACTGCTGCATCTCCGGCGGCCTGGGCGCGCTGCAGCTGTGCGAAGCCGAAGTCGCGTCCCGGCACCAGCAGGTCGGTGCGAGCCTCACCGGTGATCTGAAGGAACACCCCGTTCGGGTGACCGCCCTTGTGGTACTGACCGGTCGAATGCAGGTAGCGGGGTCCGAAGCCGAAGGTCGTCTGCACTCCGGCGTGTGTGGACACGAGCGGTCGCAGATCCTCAGCCTCGGCATCGGCGATCCGATCGAGGTAGGCCTGAATGCCGACATACCCGTACTCGTCGACCCGCGAGAACAGCTCCTCCAGGGCTCCGACGAGATCGGTGGCCTCGCCGACGACCTCGAGGACGTCGATGGCTCCCTCACGGAACTGCGGCTGTCCTGCAATTGCCGAGTCCGGCCCGTCGAGCAGATGCCGGGCCTGCGCCTTGGCCGCCTCCACATCGGGCTGGTCGAAGGGATTGACCCCGATGCCGTATCCGGCGATGGCCGTGGCGAATTCCCAGAACAGGAACAGCTCGCCCAGTCCACCCGTGATGCTCGCTTCGAATCCGGACGGGGCGCCCAGCTCTGAGCCATCGGCTGCCGGCCCGAGCAGGCACAGGAGAGCGTCCGCGCGGGCATCGGAGAACCCGATGTCGGCGGGGGAGTCGACGACGACGGGAAGGATGCCCTGACCGTCCTTGCCGAGGGACTCGGCGATGAGCTGCTCGACCCAGGCGCCGAGGCCGGCCAGCTGCCCAGAGGTCTCGGCGAGGACGAGCTTCTCAGTCGTTCTCGCGTGCGCGATGCTCAGCCACGCGCCGAACCGCAGTGCCGGGTTGTCCACGCTGTCTGCGGACAGTTCCGCGGTTGCCGCAGCGGCTTCTGCGACGATGCCGCGCACATCGGCACCGGCCAGACCTGCGGGAACGAGCCCGAAGGCCGAAAGCGCACTGAAGCGTCCGCCGACAGTGGGGTCGGCGAGGAAAGTGGCGAGGAAGCCCTGATCGGCGGCCAACGCTTCGAGCTCCGTTCCCGGATCGGTGATCGCGATCATCCGGGACGCGGGATCGACGTCGATCGATTCGAAAGCCGCAGCGAAACTGCGTCGGATCGAATCCGTCTCCACCGTGGTGCCCGACTTCGACGCGATGACGAGGACAGTGTGCTCGAGGTCGGTGCCGATCGCCTCGGCGACCTGATTCGGATCCGTCGAATCGACGATCTCGAGTCGGACACCCGCGGTCTGAGCCATCACCTCCGGAGCGAGCGAGGATCCGCCCATTCCGGCTAGGCTGATCGTGCGCAGACCCTGCTCCTGCAGGTCTGCCCGCAGGGACTCGATCTCATCGAGCAGCTCAGCAGCCTGCTGCGGAAGGTCCACCCAGCCCATCCGGTCCGCGGCATCGGCGGCTCCGTCGAACAGCTCCGCATCCTTGTCACTCAGTCGGGAGGCCAGACCGGTGTCGATGAGACGCGCGGCCTCGGCCTCGAATTCCTCGCCGACGGGAACAGAGAGTGAGAGCCTCATGAGCGCTCCAGAGCCGTCCGGATCGTGTCCTGGAGTTCGGTCCAGCTGACATCGAACTTCTCCAGGCCCTGTTCTTCGAGCACGGTCATGACCTCGGCGTAGTCGATGCCCAGTCGAGCCAGGGCGTCGAAGACCTCGTCGGCGGCACGGTAGTGCTCGGACGTGATCCGGCCGGCAACCTCACCGTGGTCGGCGAAGGCCTCCAGAGTGGGTTCGGGCATCGTGTTCACGGTGTTCTGCGCGACGAGTCCGGTCACATACATCGTGTCGGCATAGTCGGGGTTCTTCACTCCGGTCGAGGCCCACAGCAGACGCTGCGGACGCGCGCCGGCGAGTTCGAGGACCCGGAAGCGTTCGGAGGTGAACAGCTGCGAGTGGATCTCATGGGCGAGCACGCAGTTCGCAATGCCCGCCTTGCCCTTGAGCTCGGCGGCCTTCGGGTCCTCGATCGAGTCGAGACGGGAATCGATCTCCGAGTCCACACGGGAGACGAACACCGAGGCCACAGACCGGATCGTCGAGAGGTCGTGACCGGCGGCGCGGGCCTTCTCCAGACCCTGGAGGAAGGCTTCGACGACATGGCGGTACCGGGTCAGGGAGAACACGAGGGTGACGTTGACGCTGATCCCGGCGGCGATCGTCTCGGAGATCGCGGTCAGCCCCGCCTCGGTGGCGGGGATCTTGATCATCGCATTCGGTTCGCCGACGCGTTCCCACAGGGACTTCGCCGAGGTGACGGTCCCCTGCGAATTGTGGGCCAGCGGGGGAGCGACCTCGATCGACACGCGACCGTCCTGACCATCCGTGGACTCGAAGACCGGACGGAACAGGCGCGCCGCCTCGGCGACATCCGCGGTGGTCAGTGCCTCGATGGCCTCATCCACATCGGCACCGGAGGCGCCCAGATCGGCGACCGCAGAATCGTAAGCGTCGGAACTGGAGATCGCGTTCGCGAAGATCGTCGGATTCGTCGTCACACCCATGACGGAGGAGTCCTCGATGAGGCGCGCGAGATCCCCGGATTCGAGTCGGGTGCGGGAGAGGTCGTCGAGCCAGATCGAGACTCCGGCCGCGCTGAGCTGCTGGAGACGTTCACTCATGCTTCCGCCTTTGCTGCGTTGATGGATTCCTTGGCTGCGTCGACGACGGCCGAGGCCGTGATGCCGAACTTCTCGTACAGGGTCTGGTAGTCCGCGGAGGCGCCGAAGTGCTCGATGGACACGGCACGTCCGGCATCGCCGAGGTACTTGTGCCAGCTCATCGCCGAGGCGGCTTCGATGCTCACGCGGGCCCTCAGCGTACGCGGCAGCACCGTAGCCCGGTAGTCCTCCGGCTGCGCGTCGAACCATTCCTGGCACGGCATGGAGATGACGCGTGCTGCTGTGCCCGATGCCTGCAGAGTCTCGGCTGCTTCGAGGGCGATGGCGACCTCGGAACCGCTGGCGATGATGGCCACCTCGGGCTGGTCGCCGGTATCGGTGAGCACATAGCCGCCGCGTGCGGCTTCGGAGGCGGGAGCGTACTTCTCACGGTCGAGGACCGGCACGGCCTGGCGGGTGAGAACGAGTCCGCTGGGTCCGTCCGTACGGTCGAGGATCTTCCGCCATGCGACCGCGGTCTCGTTCGCATCGGCCGGTCGGACGACGTCGAGGCCGGGGATGGCGCGCAGTGCGGAGAGGTGCTCGATCGGCTGATGGGTCGGTCCGTCCTCGCCGAGGCCGATCGAATCGTGCGTCCACACGAACAGGTTCGGCAGCTGCTGGAGAGCGGCCAGACGCACGGCCGGACGCTGGTAGTCGCTGAAGACGAGGAACGTGCCGTTGTACGGGCGGGTTCCGCCGTGGAGGGCGATGCCGTTGCCGATGAGACCGGCGGAGAACTCGCGGACGCCGAAGTGGATATTGCGTCCGTACTCATGTCCGGAGAAGGCACCGGTGGACCGGTGAGCGGGCAGGAAGCTCGGCTCACCCTTGACCAGAGTGTTGTTCGAACCCGCGAGGTCGGCGGAGCCGCCCCACAGCTCGGGCATGGTCTCGGCGATCGCATTGAGCACCTGACCGGAGGCCGCACGAGTGGCGATGCCCTTCTCGCTGGCTTCGAAGACCGGGAAGGCCGCATCGATGGCGGCGGGCAGTTCGCGCTTGGACAGACGGTCGAAGAGTGCGGCGTTGTCCGGGTTGGCGCTGCGCCATTCGGCGAAGGACTTGTCCCATTCGAGGTGGGCGGCGCGACCCCGCTCGAGGGCCTGACGAGTGTGGGCGAGGACCTCGTCGGCGACGGCGAAGGTCGCCTCCGGGTCGAAGCCGAGGATCTCCTTGGTCGCCCGGATCTCGTCCTCGCCGAGGGCCGCGCCGTGGGATCCGCCGGTGTTCTGGGCGTTCGGGGCCGGCCAGGCGATGATCGTCGACAGGCGGATGAACGAGGGGCGGGAATCGGCGCGAGCGGCTTCGACGGCGGAGTGGAAGGCTTCGATGTCCTCGTGGTAGTCACCGCCGGCGGTGAAGTCGACGTGCTGGACGTGCCAGCCGTAGGCGGCGTACCGGGCGGCCGTGTCCTCGCCGAAGGCGATCGCGGTGTCGTCTTCGATGGAGATCTTGTTGTCGTCCCAGATCACCAGCAGGTTCGACAGCTCCTGAGTCCCGGCCAGCGAGGAAGCCTCACCGGAGACTCCCTCTTCGAGGTCGCCGTCGGAGGCGAGCACGACGATGTTGTGGTCGAACGGTGAGGTGCCGGGAGCCGCCTCGGGGTCGAAGAGTCCGCGTTCGCGACGCGCGGCCATGGCCATGCCCACGGCCGAGGCAAGTCCGGAGCCGAGCGGCCCCGTGGTGATCTCGACACCGGCGGTGTGGCCGACCTCCGGGTGGCCCGGGGTCAGCGAACCCCATGTGCGCAGGGCCTTCAGATCGTCGAGTTCGAGCCCGAACCCGGCCAGGTAGAGCTGGACGTACTGGGTGAGCGAACTGTGACCGCAGGAGAGGACGAAACGATCTCGGCCGACCCAAGTCGGGTCGGCCGGGTCGTGAGTGAGTCCGTGCTGATACAGGTAGTGGGCGATGGGAGCCAGGCTCATGGCGGTGCCCGGGTGCCCGTTCCCGGTCTTCTGCACCGCATCCGCGGCGAGGAGGCGGGCAGTGTCGACTGCGCGATTGTCGAGTTCAGTCCAGGACAGAGTTGTCATGTCGTCGAGCGATCCTTCGTTCGTCTGAAGAGCGTGCATTCAAACTCTACCCGTCGGACGCCTGAAGCGCCGCCCCTGTTCATCTGCCGTGCTGGCAGGGAGCGAGACATTTAGGCTACCGACGGGTAAAGTGTGGTCTCGCGCACAGCTGTGGTTCGACATTCAACAACTGCGGTGTGCCGAAGAGACTGAGAATGGGCCGTGCCTGACTGGAGGGATGACAGGGTGAGCAAAGAGGCTGATCCCATGATCGATGCCGCCGTCGCAGACAGCGGAGACCGTCGACCCGGAAGGCTGACGGGAAGGCGACCCGACCTCGCCGAGGTGGCCGAACAGACGAGAGGGTTCCGTCGGCTGATCTCCCGGATCGGCACGGCGTGCCCGGTGTTCTTCGCCGTGGCGACCGTGTCCGTGTCGTCGGCGATCGCACAGCCGCTGCGCGGCAGCGTCGACATCGAGGAGCTCGGTCTGTGGACGTTGGGTACTCTCCTTCTGCTCACCCCCTTCGCAGCAGCGCTGGCCGTGATGCTCAACGCGCGGCGCGGCGGACTGGTGTGGACGACCGCCCTCGTCTATACCGTCATCGCCGGAATCATCGGCCTGTGCGTCGATGTGAATCTCCTCCGCACGGATTCGCAGTCGGCCTCGCTGAGCTTCATCTCAATGCTCGTCGTACAAGTCGTCGTGCTTGCTCCCGTGTGTGCCGCAGTGGCCTTCCTCGTCCGCATCGTCAGTGACTCGACTCGCCTGCGCGCGACTGGCAAAAACTTCGACAACAGGTAGAATCTAGGGCGTGAGCAAACTTCGTCAGAACCGGGAAGAGCAGAGTGAACGACCTCTGCAGAGGGCCATCGACGAGCAGAGCCTCTCCACCCGACCGCGTTCGATCATCAGCGCATATATCGCGCTGACCAAACCGCGCGTCATCGAGCTGCTCCTCGTCACGACCGCGCCCGTGATGTTCCTGGCCGCTCAGGGAATGCCGAACATCTGGCTCGTCATCAACACGCTCATCGGCGGAGCCGCCGCTGCCGCCTCGGCCTCGGTCTTCAACTGCTACGTCGACCGTGACATCGACGCGAAGATGGAGCGGACGAAGGACCGTCCCCTCGTCACCGGAGAGATCAGCCCCCGCTCTGCGCTGGTCTTCGCCTTCGTGCTCGGCATCGGATCGATCTTCTGGCTCGGCGGCTTCACGAACTGGGTCACGGCGGGGCTGACCGCCGCGGCGATCCTGCTCTATGCCGTCTTCTACACCCTCGTCCTCAAGCGTCGCACCTCACAGAACATCGTCTGGGGCGGCGCAGCAGGCTGCATGCCGGTGCTCATCGGCTGGTCGGCCGTGACCGGAGGAATCGCCTGGGAGCCCGTGCTGCTCTTCCTCGTCGTCTTCTTCTGGACCCCGCCGCACTACTGGCCGCTGGCGATCAAGTACAAGGCCGACTACGACGCCGCCGACGTGCCCATGCTGCCGTCGAAGGTTCCGCCGACATCCGTCGGCCGACAGATGATCCTCTACACGTGGGCGATGATCGCCTGCTCGCTCGCACTCATTCCCATCGCTCCGATGGGCCCGGTCTACACGATCGTGGCCGTGGGCGCCGGCGTCTGGTTCCTGTGGTCGTGCTACTCGCTGGTCTCCCGTGCCAAGCAGGGTAAGGACGGCACGTCGCTCAAGGCGATGAAGGTCTTCCACGGGTCGATCACCTACTTGTCGCTGCTCTTCCTGGCAGTGGCCATCGACCCGTTCGTGCCCACCCTGATCCCCGGGATCTGGTGAGGCCCACGGATTGACCGCCTCAGCTGCCGCAGGATGCGCATGAGCGGTTACGAAATTCATACGTGGTGATCTTGATCAGGACGTATGAATTTCCAACCAGCGGTTGCTGACACGGACCTGCCCATTTACCCCTGCTTCAGCCTCACCGAGGATGCTCAGCCGGCGTTCACGAGGTCGTCGATGACGATCTTCTTCATCTGCATGAGCGCCTGAGTCTGTGCCGGACCGGTCATCAGCTCGCCGAGGTTCGCGGGGACGATCTGCCAACTGACTCCGTAGCGGTCCTTGAGCCAGCCGCACTGTTCGTGCTCGGGCGACGCCGACAGATGTGACCAGTAGTGGTCGATCTCGGCCTGGTCCGCGCATTCGACGGTCAGCGAGATCGCCTCGTTGAACGTGAACACCGGTCCGCCGTCGAGGCAGATGAACTCAGTGCCGTCGAGGACGAACCGGCCGCTGATGACCTTCCCGCTCATCCCTTCGAAGTGTTCGTCGAGGGATTCGTCGGGATAGCGTTCGATGGACAGGATGCGCGAATCGGGGAAGACGGAGCAGTAGAACTCCATGGCCTCCTCGGCGCAGTCAGGAAACCACAGACACGGAACGATCGGGACTGACATCGGTGCTCCTCGGGTATGCGCTGTCGAGGACGGCAACGCTTGCCGCAATCGTAGCCGACAGGCCGACCATGTGTAAGGCCACGAGCAGTTCGGGAACACCGAGGAAGTACTGGACGTAGCCGATGACTCCCTGGACGACCTCGACGAGGAGCAGCACGGCCAGCGGTGCGACCATCGCCGATTGTGCCTTCTTCCGCGCGACGACGAGCGCAGAGAGCGTGGCGACGACGAGCAGCCACACCGGCGCGGCATGCAAACGGGTGACCCAGATGTTGTCGAGGTTGTTGCGGGTCGAGATCGTCGAACCCGAATGGGGCCCGGCCCCGGTGGTGAGCACGCCGAAGACGACGATGATCGCGGTGAGGCCGAGGATGATCCAGCCCAATGTCGGCAGCGGAGCCGGGGCCTTGGTGCCCAGCCGCACGCCGGTGTCGTAGGTGCGGCGGACGAAGTAGGCGGCGACGCCGACGGCGACGGCCGAGGGGACGAAGTGTCCGGCGACGACCCAGGGGTTGAGCTTCGTCCACACGGTGATTCCGCCGACGACGGCCTGGACGGGCACGATGGCCAGCAGTCCGATATTGAGCCAGAACAGATCCGGGCGCTGCTTCCGAACCCTCCACAGCATGAGCGCAATGCACACGCCGAGGATCGCCAGCGCCACGGCCAGCAGGCGGTTGCCGAACTCGATGGCACCGTGGATGCCCATCTCGCTGGTGGCCACCAGCGAATCCGGGGTGCACTTCGGCCAGTCCGAACAGCCGAGCCCCGAGCCGGTGAGCCGGACGATTCCGCCGGTCAGGATGATCCCTGCCTGGGCGATGAGCATGGCCCAAGCGGCGATGCGGATCTTCTTCGTGACCACTTCACTCCTCATTCGAAACGGAACCACCTGCGTGCCGCAAGCGTTCCCACAAGCCCCCATACCAGGAGCACGATGATTGCCTTGATGTCTGTGCCGCCGTCTCCGATGACGGACCGCATGGCGTCGCCGAGCGCACCGGAGGGCAGGTAGCCCACAACCGTTCCCCATTCTCCCGGATGTGCGATGACGAGGCCACCGACGCCTGCCATGAGCACCCAGATGAGGTTCGTCGCCGCCAGGGTCGCCTCGGCGCGGACGGTGCCGGCCATGAACAGACCGAGCGAGAGCAGCGCTGCGGTGCCCAGCAGTGTGGCCAGGATGAGTCCGAGGACGTCGACGGGACCCCGGAAGCCGAGAATCGCCGCCGCGGCGAAGACGAGTGCGTACTGGATGAGGACGACGACGATGACGGCGCCGAGTTTGCCGAGGATGAGTCCGTTCGTGCCCAGCGGAGTCGTCGCCAGCTGCCGCAGCACTCCGTAGCGGCGGTCGAAGGCGGTCGCGATCGCCTGACCGGTGAATGCGCTGGAGGCCAGGCTCAGGCTCAGCGCTCCGGGGACGGCGATCGACAGCGGATCGGCCCCGGCGTCGATGACTCCGAGGCCGGTGAGCAGGGGAGTCTTCGCGAGGAAGACGAGCAGGCCCAGGGGGAAGATGACCGAGAGCAGCAGCTGTTCGCCGTTGCGCAGAACGGACAGGGTCTCGAACTTCGTCTGCGAGATGATGCGTGCGGCTGTCATCGCAGCGGCCTCCCGGTCAGTTCGAAGAAGACGTCGGACAGGGACTGTCTCTGCATGCCGATGTCCGTGATCTGTCTGCCCGCCTCGGCGATGGCCGTGCACGCGGCCGCGATCTGGCTCGCCGTCGGTGCTCCGTCGATGATGATCAGGGAGCCCTGCGCCGAGGCGGGACCGAGCTCGGTGAGTCGATCGACGAGAGCGGCGGGGACGGGGGAGTCGAGCCGGATCGTCAGCGCCCGCGACCCGGCGGAGGCGCTGCGCAGCTCCTCGGGCGCTCCCTGGGCGATGATCCGTCCGCGATCGATGACGACGACCTCGTCGGAGAGCTCCTCGGCCTCGGTCAGGTCGTGGGTGGTGAGGACGACGGCGACCCCGCGGTCGGCAAGATCTCGGATGAAGCTGTGGACGACCTCACGAGCCTGGGGGTCGAGGCCGGCGCAGGGTTCGTCGAGGAAGACCAGACGGGGCCGACCGATGAGGGCTGCCGCCAGCGCCACCCGCTGCTTCTGTCCGCCCGAGAGTCGGCGCATCGTGCGTCCCGCGAAGTCGTGGAGGCCCAGGGGTTCGGCGAGTTCGTCGACCGGAAGAGGGTTCTCATAGAGGGAGGAGAGGTGGCGAAGCACCTCCAGCGGCTTCGAGCTCATCGGCAGTCCGCCGTCCTGGAGCATCACCCCGGCCAGCTGCGAGGTCGTGGAGTGGGCGGTGACGGGGTCGTGGCCGAAGATCTCCACCGTGCCCGCATCGGGACGGCGGGTGCCCACTGCCAGGGAGATGGTCGTGGATTTGCCCGCGCCATTGGGTCCGAGGACGCCGAGGACGGATCCGGGCTCGGCCGTGAGGTCGATTCCGTCGACGACACGGTGGGAGCCGTAGGAGTATTGGAGACCGCGGATGGTCAGGGCCGGAGATGACACCAGACTATTCTACGACGCGTCGAAACTGGTGTCGAAACCGCAGGCGGCGGGCGCCCGATCGGGCGGTGGTTAGGCTCACCTAGTTTTACGAAACAAATTACGCAACAATATTGTTGTGTTAGTCAAGGAGGTGGATTATGGCTGCAAACGACACGGAAGATCGCCGCACCCGGCAGAAGGTCTTCCAGTCGGTGCTCGACGAAGGGCCGATCACTGCTTCGTCTCTGGCCAAAGCCCTCGAGCTGACTCCCGCGGCGATCCGTCGTCACCTGGACGCACTGGAGAGCGAGGGCCTCATCGAGGTCCGTGAACTCGCCGGCAAACAGGCGGGCAGGGGCCGACCGGCCCGGCACTATGTGGTCACGACGGCCGGACACGATTCGGTCAGTCATTCCTACGACGAGTTGGCCGTGAACATCCTGCGCTTCATGGAGGACAAGCACGGCAAGTCGGCTGTGGAGGACTTCACCGAAGACCTCGTCGGCCGTCTGCGGGACCGCCTCGGACCGGAACTCGAGAAGCGCGGCGGCACCACAGTGGCGTCACGCTCACGCGCTCTCGCGGCAGCGCTGACACGGGAGGGGTACGCCGCCTCGGCGACACCGGTTGCGGCCGGGACCCCGTTGGAGGCGATGCAGCTGTGCCAGGGACACTGCCCGATCCAGGCCGTGGCGGCGGAGTACCCGGAGATCTGCGAAGCGGAACTCGCGATGTTCTCCGACTACCTCGGCGTCGACGTACGCCGGCTGTCCTCGTTGGCGCAGGGCGACCATGTGTGCACCACCCACATTCCGACTTCGGAACTGACCAGACCACTCATCCACAGCAATGATCGACCTCAAGGAGGTTCACGATGACTGACACAGGAAATCGGATCATCGATGCGAATCCCGAGCTCAAAGACCTCGGGCAGTACGCATACGGTTGGCACGACGAGAACGACGCCGGCGCGACCGCGCAACGCGGCCTGAGCGAGGAAGTCGTCCGCAACATCTCGAAGCTCAAGGACGAACCCGAGTGGATGCTCAAGCGTCGGCTCAAGGCTCTGCGCCTGTTCGACAAGAAGCCGATGCCGAACTGGGGTGCCGACCTCACCGGAATCGACTTCGCCGACATCAAGTACTTCGTCCGCTCCACCGAGGGACAGGCGACGTCCTGGGAGGATCTGCCCGAGGACATCCGCAACACCTATGACAAGCTCGGCATCCCCGAGGCGGAGAAGCAGCGCCTCGTCGCCGGCGTCGCCGCACAGTACGAGTCCGAGGTCGTCTACCACCAGATCAACGAAGAGCTCGAGGCTCAGGGCGTCATCTTCATGGACACCGACACCGGTCTGCGCGAGCACCCGGAGATCTTCGAAGAGTACTTCGGCTCGATCATTCCCTCCGGTGACAACAAGTTCGCCGCACTGAACACCGCTGTCTGGTCCGGCGGCTCGTTCGTCTACGTCCCCAAGGGCGTCCACGTCGAGATCCCGCTGCAGGCCTACTTCCGCATCAACACGGAGAACATGGGCCAGTTCGAGCGCACGCTCATCATCGCCGACGAGGGGTCCTCGGTCCACTACGTCGAGGGCTGCACCGCACCGATCTACAAGACCGACTCCCTGCACTCGGCCGTCGTCGAGATCATCGCGAAGAAGGATGCGAAGGTCCGCTACACGACGATCCAGAACTGGTCGAACAACGTGTACAACCTCGTCACCAAGCGCGCCATCGCCGAAGAGGGCGCCTCCATGGAATGGGTCGACGGCAACATCGGCTCGAAGGTGACCATGAAGTACCCGGCCATCTGGCTCACCGGCGAGCACGCCCGCGGTGAGACGCTGTCCGTGGCCTTCGCCGGCGAGGGACAGCACCAGGACACCGGTGCGAAGATGGTCCACGCCGCTCCGCACACCCATTCGTCGATCGTGTCGAAGTCCGTGGCCCGCGGCGGCGGCCGTGCCGGCTACCGCGGACTCGTCCACGTGCACCCGGGTGCCGAAGGCTCGTCGAACAACGTCCTCTGCGACGCTCTGCTCGTCGACAACGTCTCCCGTTCGGACACGTACCCCTACATCGACATCCGCGAAGACGACGTCACACTCGGCCATGAGGCCACCGTGTCCAAGGTCAGTGAGGATCAGCTCTTCTACCTCATGTCCCGCGGCATGGAGGAGACCGAGGCGATGGCGATGATCGTGCGCGGCTTCGTCGAGCCCATCGCACGCGAGCTCCCGATGGAGTACGCCCTCGAACTCAACCGCCTCATCGAACTGCAGATGGAAGGCGCGGTCGGCTGAGACCCGACCCCGCGCCCACTGCACTCAAAGGAGTAAATCTGTGACTGATACCACCAATCCGCTTGGCCTTTCGGAGCACTCGCACGGTTCCGAGGTCCAGGTGCCCGATTCGAAGCGCGATGCGCGCACGCGCAGCTTCGATGTCGCCGACTTCCCCGTGCCCACCGGCCGGGAGGAGGAATGGCGCTTCTCTCCCGTCCGCAAGTTCAGCGAGTTCTTCGAGGACACCGCCACCGAGGCGACGCTGAAGTTCGAGTCGGATCTGCCCGCAGGCCTGTCCGTCGAGGAGATCTCGCTCGAGTCGGCTCAGGAACTGGGCATCCTCGAACCCGAGGACCGCGCTGCGGCCGTCGCCGCCAACCGCGCCTCTGCGGTGACGCACTACTCGATCCCCGCGGACACCGAGCTCGAGCGGGCCGCGATCATCCACGCCGACGGCACCGGTGAGGCACTCGGCCACGGCCATGTCGTCGTCACGGTCGGAGCGAACTCGAAGGCGACCATCGTCGTCGAACACGAGGGACTGGCCCGGTACTCCGAGCTCGTCTCCCTCGTCATCGGCGATGGCGCGGACGTGACCTTCGTATCGCTGCAGCTGTGGGACGACGGCTCTCAGCACCTCGGCCAGCACGATGCGATCGTGGGCAAGGACGCGAAGTTCAAGCACATCCACATCACCCTCGGCGGCGACGTGGTGCGCCTGAACACGAACGTGCGCTACTCGGCAGCCGGGGGAGAGGCCGAACTGCTCGGACTCTACTTCGCCGATGCCGGTCAGCACCTCGAGCACCGCACCTACATCGACCACAACACACCGAAGGCCCAGTCGAACGTCCACTACAAGGGCGCTCTGCAGGGCAAGGACGCGCGCAGCGTGTGGATCGGCGATGTGCTCATCCGTCCCGAAGCCCTCGACATCGACACCTACGAGCTCAACCGGAACCTCATCCTCACCGACGGCGCCCGCGCCGACTCGGTGCCGAACCTCGAGATCGAGACCGGCGACATCGCCGGTGCCGGTCACGCCTCCTCGGTGGGTCGCTTCGATGAGGAGCACCTGTTCTACCTGATGAGCCGCGGCATCCCCGAGGACGTCGCCCGTCAGCTCGTGGTCCGCGGATTCTTCAACGAAGTGATCCAGAAGATCCAGGTGCCCGAGATCGAAGACGTGCTCAACGAACGCATCGAAGACGAACTGTCCCGGAGTGTTCTGTGACCATGATCGACGTGGCGGCCGCCGACGAGGTGGCTCCCGGCGGCACCATGCGCATCGAGGTCGGCGAGTATGAGATCTGCATCGCTCGCGACTCCGACGGCACCATCCACGCCATCGACGACCTGTGCACCCACGGTGAGGTGTCGTTGGCCGAAGGAGACGTCGAGGACTGCACAATCGAATGCTGGCTGCACGGCTCGCAGTTCGACCTCACAACGGGCAAACCGGTGAATCCGCCGGCGTTCGAACCCGTCGCGGTCTATGACTGCAAAGAGATCGCCGGTCGCATCCTCGTCGACCCGAACACCACCCTGAACTGACCTCAAGACCGAAGAAGAAGGATCATTATGTCCACTCTCACAATCGAAGACCTGCACGTCGGTGTCAACACCGATACCGGTCTCAAGCCCATCCTCAACGGCATCAACCTCGTCATCAACACGAACGAGACCCACGCCATCATGGGCCCCAACGGCTCCGGCAAGTCGACCCTGGCCTACGCGCTGGCCGGCCACCCCAAGTACGAAGTGACCTCCGGTTCGGTCACCCTCGACGGTGAGGACGTCCTCGAGATGTCCGTCGACGAGCGTGCCAAGGCCGGACTGTTCCTGGCCATGCAGTATCCCGTCGAGGTTCCCGGCGTGACCGTGACGAACTTCCTCCGTTCGGCCAAGACCGCCATCGACGGTGAAGCTCCGAAGCTGCGCAATTGGACCAAGGACCTCAAGCAGGCCATGGAGAACCTCCGCGTCGATCCCGCCTTCGCTTCGCGCAACGTCAACGAAGGCTTCTCCGGTGGCGAGAAGAAGCGTCACGAGATCCTGCAGCTCGAGATGCTGAAGCCGAAGTTCGCCGTCCTCGACGAGACCGACTCCGGCCTCGACGTCGACGCGCTGCGCATCGTGTCCGAAGGCGTCAACCGCGTCAAGGACGCCACCGACGTCGGCATCATGCTCATCACCCACTACACGCGCATCCTCAACTACATCAAGCCCGATCACGTCCACGTGATCATCGAGGGCAAGGTGGCCGAGGAAGGCGGACCGGAACTGGCCGAACGCCTCGAGAACGAAGGCTACGACCGCTTCTTCCAGAAGGCCTGATGTTCTCACGTCTGAGGGGCGACTTCCCGATCCTCGATGTGAGGGTCGGGGAGTCGCCGCTGTCGTATCTCGACTCGGGCGCGACATCGCAGAAGCCGCAGTGCGTCATCGACACCTTCGTCGAGTACTTCCAGCAGCGCAACGCCGCCGTCCACCGGGGCGCACACTCCCTGGCCGTCGAGGCCACGGACGCCTTCGAGAACGGTCGGATCGCGGCTGCCGGACTCGTCGGCGGGACACCGGAGCAGGTGTGCTGGACGAAGAACGCCACCGAGGCGCTCAACATCGTGGCCCTCGGCATGGATCGGGCCAGCCACGGCTTCGGGGGAGACGACGCGGAGCGCTTCGCCCTCGTCCCCGGTGATTCGATCGTGGTGACCGAGATGGAGCATCACGCGAATCTCGTGCCGTGGCAGCAGCTGGCCGCCTCCACAGGAGCACAGCTGCGCTGGCTGCCGGTCACCGATTCCGGTGAACTCGATCTGACCGACCTCGACACGATCGTCGACGAATCGACGAAGGTGCTCGCGTTCACGCACGTCTCCAACGTCCTCGGCACGATCAACCCGGTCGACCGCCTCGTCGAACGGGCCCGCGCCGTCGGAGCCTACGTCGTGCTCGACGCCTGCCAGTCCGTACCGCATATGCCCGTGGACTTCGTCGACCTCGACGTCGACTTCGCCGCCTTCTCCGCCCACAAGGCTCTCGGCCCCACCGGTCTGGGTGCGCTGTGGGGCAAGGCGGAGCTGCTCGACGCTCTGCCGCCGGTGCTCACGGGCGGATCCATGATCACCACGGTGACCATGGACGAGACCGCGTTCATGCCCGCTCCGCAGCGGTTCGAGGCCGGCACGCAGCCGGTCGCCGAGGTGGCGGCATTCGCGACAGCGATCGGCTACCTCACCGAGGTGGGGCTGGACAATGTTCTCGAACATGAGAAGGAGCTCGCCCGAGTCCTCCTCGACGGGATCGGCCAGATCCCCGGAATCCGCATCCTCGGCGAGGCCGAAGACCGGATCGGGACGGTGGCCTTCGACGTCGACGGCGTGCACGCCCACGACGTCGGACAGTATCTCGACTCGCAGGGCATCGCCGTGCGGGTGGGCCACCACTGCGCTCAGCCGCTGCACCGCCGCTTCGGGGTCACCGCCTCGACGCGGGCGAGCACGTATCTGTACAACAACGTCGAAGACTGCACCCGCTTCCTTTCTGCTCTGGCGGAAGTGCGGCCCTTCTTCGGAGCCGCATGAGGAGGGGAGCGAACCGATGAGCACACAGATGCAGCAGCTCTACCAGCAGGTCATCCTCGACCAGTCGCGGGCACGCATCGGCAACACCGAACTGCTCCGTGACGCAGCAGAGTCACCGCACGGACATTCGCATCAGGTGAACCCCACGTGCGGCGATGAGATCGAACTCGAAACCGAACTGCGTGATGACGGCACGATCGCGGTGCGGTGGACCGGAGACGGCTGTTCGATCTCGATGGCCTCGGCCTCAGTGCTGTCCGAACTGGCCGCCGATTCCTCCGTGTCGCAGATGCTCGAGATCGAAGGCGCGTTCCACGAACTCATGCATTCCCGTGGGACAATGGACGCGGATGAGTCGATTCTCGGGGACGCCGCGGCGTTCACCGGAGTGTCGAAGTTCCCGGCCAGGATCAAATGCGCTCTCCTGGCATGGATGGCGTTCAAGGACGCACTCAACCAAGCACAAGCAGCTCGTGAGGAGAAACACAATGCCTGAAGTCATTGACGCACCGCAGAATGCCAGCGTCGACGAAGTGCGCGAGGCGATGATGGACGTCGTCGATCCCGAGCTCGGTGTCAACATCGTCGACCTCGGCCTCGTGTACGGACTCTCGGTCGAAGACGACGGCACCGCCGTGATCGAGATGACCCTGACCTCGGCGGCCTGCCCGCTGACCGACGTCATCGAGGACCAGACCGCACAGTCGCTCGAGGGGATCGTGCCGGCCTACCGGATCAACTGGGTCTGGATGCCGCCATGGGGTCCGGAGAAGATCACCGAGGACGGCCGCGAACAGATGCGCGCCCTCGGATTCAACATCTGATCCAAGACTGAACACCATCGCCGAGGCGGGGCTGACCTTCTCAGGTCGCCCCGCCTCGGCGATCGTCGTCCGATCCGGCCATCGTCTCCGGGCAGGGTCGCGGAGATCACCGCCCCGCGGCCGGAGATCCCGAGTGCGGCGTGAAAGAATGGAATCCGACTTTCCAAGGAGACCCATTGACGATCATCGCTGCCGCCGACGGATCCGCACTCGGCAACCCCGGACCCGCCGGGTGGGCCTGGTACATCGACGACACCTCCTGGCATGCCGGCGGGTGGAAGAACGCGACGAACAACCGCGGTGAGCTCATGGCCGTCCTCGACCTGCTCCGGTCGACCGCGGACAGCGATGACGGGCTGAAGATATACTGTGATTCGCAGTACGTCATCAACGCCCTGACCAAATGGATGCCGGGGTGGAAGCGCAAAGGGTGGAAGAAGGCCGATGGAAAAGAAGTCCTCAACAAGGACCTCTTAGCGTCTCTCGATGAGGCATTGAGCGGGCGGACGGTCGAGTTCGAGTGGGTCAAGGGCCACAACAACCACGAACTCAATGAGGCTGCGGATGATCGCGCCCGCGCGGCCGCCACCGCCTTCCAGAAGGGCACGCCCGTGCCGGAGGGCCCCGGATACGTCCCCGCGGGCACGTCGACCGCGACGGCAGACGACGAACCGGCAGAGCCGAACTCCACCGTCGTGTCCTGTCGCGTCCCGTCCTCAGTCGCGGATGAACTCGTCGCCCGGGCACAGGCCCGCGGCATCCACCCCCAAGAATTTCTGGCCGAACTCATCGGCCGCAGTTTGGAGACAGAATGATTCAGGCCTCCGGCCTCGAAGTCGCCGTCGGCGCCCGCACACTCATGTCCGAAGTGTCCTTCCGCGTCGACAAGGGCGACCGTGTCGGTCTCGTCGGCCGCAACGGCGCCGGCAAGACGACCCTGACCAAGGTGATCATGGGCGGACACCCGGCTCAATCCGGATCCGTGTCGATCTCCGGCACCGTCGGCTATCTGCCGCAGGATCCGCGCAGCGGTGACCTCACCGCCACCGGAATGGAACGCATCCTCTCGGTGCGCGACCTCGATGTCCTCGTCAAGCGTCTGCGCAAGGCCGAACGGCAGATGGCCTCTCCGGACGAGAAGGTGGCGACGAAGGCCATCGACCGGTACCCGCGCATCGAAGCCGAGTTCATCGCCGCCGGCGGCTATGCAGCCGAGTCCGAAGCCTTCGCCATCGCCGCGAACCTCGGCCTCGACGAGGCACTGATCAGCCAGGAGATCGGGACGCTGTCCGGCGGTCAGCGCCGGCGTGTGGAACTCGCCCGGATCCTGTTCTCGGCTCCGGACACGATGATCCTCGACGAGCCGACGAACCACCTCGACGCGGAATCCGTGCTGTGGCTGCGCGACCATCTCAAGGCCTACTCCGGTGGTCTGATCATCATCAGCCACGACCTCGACCTCATCGACGAGGTGGTCAACAAGGTCTTCTTCCTCGATGCCACGCGTCAGACCATCGACATCTATTCGATGGGCTACCGGCTCTACCTCAAACAGCGTGAGGACGATGAGCGGCGTCGCCGCCGCGAACGTGCCAATGCCGAGAAGAAGGCTGCGGCGCTCAACGCCCAGGCGAACAAGATGATGGCGAAGGCGACGAAGACGGTCGCCGCCCAGCAGATGGCCAAGCGCGCCGACCGACTGCTCGCCGGGCTCGAGGACGAACGCGCCACGGAGAAGGTTGCGAATCTGCGCTTCCCCGCCCCGGCCGACTGCGGTCGTGTGCCGCTGACGGCCGAGGGACTCTCCCGCAGCTTCGGCTCGACCGAGGTGTTCACCGGTGTCGACCTCGCAATCGACAAGGGCACACGAGTCGTCGTACTCGGCTACAACGGGGCCGGCAAGACGACTCTGCTGCGACTGCTCGCCGGACTCGACGAACCCGATTCCGGAGAGGTCGTGCCGGGACACGGTCTCAAGCTCGGATACTACGCGCAGGAGCACGAGACTCTCGACCTCGAGCGCACCGTTCTGGAGAACATGTCGAGGAACTCCCCGCATCTCGATGACACCGCGGTGCGCAATGTGCTCGGATCGTTCCTGTTCAGCGGTGACGATGTGCACAAGCCTGCCGGAGTACTCTCCGGTGGAGAGAAGACACGTCTGGCGCTGGCCACTCTTGTCGTCTCGAGTGCGAACGTGCTGCTGCTCGACGAGCCGACGAACAACCTCGATCCCGCCTCCCGTGAGGAGATCCTCTCGGCGATCCGCCGCTACGAAGGTGCGATCGTGCTCGTCACCCACGATGAAGGTGCGGTGTCCGCGCTCGATCCCGACCGCGTGCTCTTGCTGCCCGACGGCGACGAGGATCTGTGGAACGACACGTACCTCGACCTCGTCACGCTCGCCTGAGCCGGTTCAACGCACTCGGCTGAGCCGGTCGGCCTCACCCGGCTGATCGGCTCACTGGGAACGGAAGCGCTCCTCGAACAGGGCATCCTCGTCGGCTTCTGCCTGCCCGCGCACGGTGGGCGAGGCCCAGCGGTTGCGGCCGTAGCGGCTGCCCGGCTGGCTGATCTTCGCCCCCGCATCGAGCGCGGCTTTGTCGATGACGACCATGTCATTTTCGGCAGCAGCGCCGTGTTCGACCGCCTCGGCGGCGGCCTTGCGTTCACGGCGGGCCGAGATGACCACGGCGATGATGATCATGATCCCGAAGGCGAACCACTGGAGCATATAGGACAGGTGGTTGCCCGGATCGAGCTCGGGCATCGGCAGCGGGGTCAGTGCTTCTTCCGGGGAACCGCCGGTCTCCGCTGGTGAGGCCTCGACATAGACATGCGAATAGGCGTCATCCATTCCGGGAATGCGCGCGGGATCGATGGCTTTGATGAGGCCCTTCGGGTTCTCATCCTCGGACCCGTCCTGAGCGGGACGCAGATGAGCGACCACGGTCTGCTCACCCTGCGGCGCCGGCGGCACGGAATCCTGTTCGGCGGTGAATCCGCGGACGACGGCGATCGTCGAACCGCCGCTGATCTCGAACGGAGTCACCACATAGAAGCCGGGTTCGTCTCCGACTGTGCGGTTGCGCGCGAGGACGGTGTCGGAGTCGGAGTACTCACCGGTCAGTTCCACCTGGGTCCACTCATCGGTGGTGCCCAGCGTGGAATCCGGTGTCGAGAGCACCGAGGTGATGTCGACGGGGTCGGCGGAGTAGTTCGCGGTGATCGTCGCGATCTCCTGCTCGCGCTGATCGCGGCGGTCCTTCTGCCACAGGGCGAGGAACACGCAGGCGATGATGACGATGATCGCCATGGCGATGTATTTGAGCCAGCGTGCGGAGAAGAGGAAGGAATAACGGCTCAACCTGCATCCTCTGGAATCTCGTCGACGGAGACGTCGGTGATGAAGAAGTCGCGCAGCGTCAGAAAGTCACGCAGATAGACGAGATGCTCATCACAGGCCAACCACGTCTTCTTCCTCTCAGGGGTGTGGACGCGGGGGTTGTTCCACAGCAGGGCGCGGGTCGCGAACGCCCGGCATTCCTTCGCGGAGCACTGCAGCTGCTCGCTCAAACCTGGTCCCTCCTGTCGTCGTCGTTGTCGTCGACGGTCTCACCTTGGACGGTTTCTCCCGGGATGGTCTCTCCCGGGACCGTCTCGCCCCGGATCGTTTCGTGCTGGTGATCCGCGCCTGAATCGGTCGCGTCGGGGTCGGTCCCGTCCGGGTCGCCGCCTCGGGGATCTGCGCCGCCTCCGGGATCTGCGTCGTCGACTGTTTCCTCTTCGACGGTCTCCCCGTCGAGGGTGTCGCCGGAGATCGTCTCACCGCGCGCCGGCGGCAGCTCCGCCAGCGGGGCCGGTTCGAGCAGTGCGGAACGATCATCGCTGGTGCGTTCGCGGCCCGCATTGGCGAAGATCACCGCAGGGTAGGGGAGGACGACGGCACCTGCCACGCAGATCCACATGAGGATGTGCAGATCGGCGACGAAAGCGAAATAGGCGGCCACGAAGCAGACCGTCCTGATGCCCATGGTGATCGAATACTTGATGATCCGAGACCGCATATCGTCATCAAGGGCGGTGTCTGCCGTTGTGATCTGCTGAGCGTGCCTGACCATATCCTTCTTCGATCGATGACTGCCAAACATGATACTCGTCCTTTGTGAGAGTCGTATCCATGGGCCGAAGAACAGGATAGGTTTGTCCACGACAGATGTGAAGAACACAGTCGATCAACAGGAGACCCACGTGTCAGAACCACGCACAGTCCTCGTCACCGGCGGCAATCGCGGAATCGGCCGCACCATCGCCGAGGAGTTCCTCGCCCAAGGGGACAAGGTGGCCGTCACCTCCCGCAACGGTCAGGCCCCGGAGGGTGCTCTTGCCGTGGCCGCCGATGTCACCGACAGCGAATCGATCGATCGGGCGTTCACCGAGATCGAGGAGAAGCTCGGCCCCGTCGAGGTCGTCGTGGCCAATGCCGGAATCACCGCCGACAATCTGCTCATGCGGATGAACGATGACGAATTCGAATCCGTCATCGACACGAATCTCACCGGTGCCTTCCGCACCGTCAAGCGCGGAATCACCGGGATGATCCGCGCGAAGAGGGGCCGCATCGTCCTCATCTCGTCGGTGTCGGGACTCTACGGCGTCCCCGGCCAGGCGAACTACTCGGCGTCGAAGGCCGGTCTCGTCGGCTTCGCCCGCTCCATCACCCGCGAGGTCGGCTCCCGCGGAATCACCGCGAATGTCGTCGCCCCCGGCTTCATCCGCACGGATATGACCGATGAGCTCAGCGAGAAGCAGCGATCAGAGTACCTGTCGACGATTCCGGCCAAACGCTTCGCCGAGGCCGACGAGGTCGCCAAGGTCGTCCGCTGGGTGGCCTCCGATGAAGCCGCGTACATCTCCGGTGCCGTCATCCCCGTCGACGGCGGACTGGGAATGGGCCACTGACCCAGACGGTGCTGGGCCGGTCACAACCGGATCCTGGGCCGCAGACGATGCGGCCCCGCCGGGCCACAGCCCGTAGACTTCGATACAGAGACACCGCCCGAAGCGGCGTCATGCACACGCAACCACCTTCCTTTCGAAAGGACCACCATGGGAATTCTTGACGGAAAGCGCATTCTCGTCACCGGCGTGCTCACCGAGGCTTCGATCGCCTTCGCCGCTGCTCGCATCGCACAGGAGCAGGGAGCCGAGGTCATCCTCTCGAGCTTCGGCCGCCAGATGAAGATCACTCAGGTGATCGCCGAACGTCTGCCGCAGACCCCGCAGGTCATCGAACTCGACGCCACGAACGAAGAGGATCTGAACGCCCTGCCCGAGCGCCTCGGCGGCAACATCGACGGAATCGTCCACGCCATCGCCTTCGCACCGAAGGACGCCCTCGGCGGAGTCTTCCTCGACACCCCGTGGGACTCCGTGTCCGCGGCCATCCACGTCTCCGCCTACTCGCTCAAGGCCATCGCCGTGGCCGCGAAGCCCGTGCTCAACAAGGGCGCCGGAATCGTCGGGCTGACCTTCGATGCGACCATCTCCTGGCCTGTCTACGACTGGATGGGTGTGGCCAAGGCCGCCTTCGAATCGACCGCCCGCTACCTCGCCAAGTACGTCGGCGAAGACGGCGTGCGCGTCAACCTCGTCTCGGCCGGACCGCTGAAGACCACCGCCGCCACCTCCATCCCCGGTTTCGGAACGCTCGAAGACATGTGGGGCGACCGCGCACCCCTGGGCTGGGATCAGACGGACACCACCCCTGCCGGCAAGGCCATCGTCGCCCTGCTCTCCGACTGGTTCCCCGCCACCACCGGCGAGATGATCCACGTCGACGGCGGATTCCACTCCACCGGAGCCTGAGACATCCCATGCCTGTGCTCATCCTCGCCCGCCACGCCAAGGCGGAAGCGCATGGTCCCACCGACTTCGAACGGTCCCTGGATGCCAAGGGCCTGGCTCAGGCCGTCGAAGCCGGAGCCGAGATCGCCGAGCGCTGGTCACCCGATGTGGCCATCGCCTCGGCGGCCAGGCGCACCGTGCAGACCGGTCAGGCCGTTGTCGAAGCGGTCAACCGCGCTCATGGAGGTAACCTCGACGAACCGGGTGAGCTGACCCTGAGTGAGGATCCCTCGCTCTACGCCGGGTCCGTCGACGACTGGCTGGATGCGATCAATTCAATCCCCGCGGATGCGCAGTGCGCGTATATCGTGGGCCACCAGCCCACCGTCGCCGAGGTGGTCGGCCACCTCAATCCGGAAGGCGGGGTTCCCGATACGTTCCGTCCCTCCTCGATCGCGGTCTTCGACCTCGAGAGCTGGGACGTGGAGCCGGGGCACTTTCCTGCCCCGCAGATCCGGGTCTTCCACGGAGTCTGAACGCTCCGCCTGAACGACGCGATCTCAGACGCCTGTGGCGCTGACGAAAGATTCGTCAGCGCCACAGGCGTCTTCGGTCAGTCAGCGGCCGATGGCACCGGTGCCACACCCTCGGCGGGATCGTTCACACGTCTGCACGGGCAGCGACAAGGTCGATCACGGCACGCAGGTCACGTGTCTCCACGGACGCGTCCGCTGCGGCGACGAGAGCCGGCTTCGCACAGAAGGCGACTCCGAGACCAGCGGCCTCGATCATGCCGATGTCATTGGCGCCGTCCCCGACCGCCACCGAGGCGGCACGATCGTATCCGCCGGCAGCGAGCAGGTCCTCGAAGATCTCGGCCTTGGCGCTCGGGTCGATGACACGGCCGTTCGTCCGCCCGGTCAGCAGCCCGTCATGGATGTCGAGTCCGTTGGCGAAGACGTCGGTGATGCCCAACTGTGCGGCGACGGGAGCGATGATGGCGGTGAAGCCGCCCGACACCAGCGCCACCTGGCCACCTGAGGCGTGCACGGCCGAGACCAGGTCGGCGGCTCCCTCGGTGAGGGTGATCTGCTCCCGCACCTCATCGAGCACGGTCTCCGGCAGCCCGGTGAGCAGGGCGACCCGTTCGGCCAGGGATTCGGCGAAGTCGAGCTCACCGGCCATGGCGCGTTCGGTGATGTCGGCGACCTGGTCTCCGACCCCGGCATGGGCGGCGATGAGGTCGATGACCTCTTCGTTGATGAACGTCGAATCGACGTCCATGACGAGCAGTTGGACGGGGATCTGGGAGGCTGTGGCCTCAGGCGTCTCATTCACCCCTTCATCGTAGCCACCGCCATGATGTAGTCCGCGGCGGCGGGGTGCAGCTGAGACAGCAGTGCACCGAACTCGGGTGGGGCGACCGTCGCAGGGGCGAGCACGCTGCGCATCCGGTGGTGGATGTCGAGGGCGGCGTAGATCGCTCGGGAATCCGCCTCGGTGGGGATGAGTCGGGAGATCGGATGCATCGTCGACAGCTCCTCCTGCCAATCCCGCCACGGTCCCTGCCGCCAGTCCTCGGGGACGTCGATGGTCTCGATGAGGCGCAGGCCCTCCATCACCAGCAGGCGCAGCCGCCGCAGCGCCTCCGGAGCGGTTCCGACCGAGACGGGGCGGAAGACGGTGGGCGCACAGGCGAGGATCTCCACGTTCGCTTCGGCGCCGATGAGGGCGATCGCCGCCTGCTCGTCACCGCGGTGGAGGATGACGGGGGCGGTGTGGCGTCCGACCTTCGTTCGGGCGGCGCGATCGACCGGGGGCGTCGTATGCGGCAGGGATGGGTGGTGGAGCGCCAAGCGCGCATGAGTGATTCCGGCGGCGGCCGCCTCGGCGATGAAGAGCAGAAGCCCGGTGGGCACGGACGAGTCGAAGACCTCATCGGAGACGATGAGAGGAACATCACGATCATCGTCGAGGAAGGCAGAGGTCACCTCGTCAGGGGGCAGGGTCGAGCGCAGTCGGTGGTTGAGTGCCAGGGTCAGCAGCAGTGAGTCGGTCGTCAGGTCCATGTCGAACCAGGATAGACGGCCCGTCTGCGATAGAGTCTGAGGATATGAGTGAAGTCCTGAATCTGGATTCTGTGTCCGTGCGCCGGGGGACCAATTTCCTCCTCGACGATTTCTCGCTGACCGTCGCCGAAGGCGAGCACTGGGCGGTGCTCGGACCCAACGGTGCGGGCAAGACGACCCTGCTCGAACTCGCGGCCGGTCGCATGCATCCGACAAAGGGGACGGTCAGCATCCTCGAGGAGCAGCTCGGGCGCGTCGACGTGTTCGAACTGCGGCCGCGCATCGGCTATGCCTCGACGATTCTGGCCAACCGCATTCCCAGTTCCGAAGCGGTCCTCGACACCGTGCTCACCGCCGCCTACGGCGTCACCGGACGTTGGGTGGAGGAATACGAGCAGGACGACATCGACCGCGCCCGCGATCTGCTGGCCGCGTTCCACATCACGCACTTGGCTGATCGCACCTTCGGCACGCTGTCCGAGGGCGAGCGCAAGCGTGTGCAGATCGCGCGTGCACTCATGACCGACCCGGAGCTGCTGCTGCTCGACGAGCCGGCGTCCGGACTCGATTTCGGTGGGCGTGAGGAGCTGCTCGGTGCGCTCTCGGAGATTCTGTCGTCGAAGTGGGCGCCGGCCACGATCATGGTCACCCATCATGTCGAGGAGATCCCGGAGGGCATCACGCACGTGCTGCTGCTGTCCGAAGGCACCGATCTGGCCGCCGGTCCGATCGAGGAGACCCTGACGGCGGAGAACCTTGCGGCGACCTTCGGCATCGACGTCAAGCTCACCCGGGACGGTCAGCGCTACCACGCACGTTCCGCCCTCTGAGCATGGAGTTCCTGGCGAACCTGAGCCTCGAACCGTGGCAGATCCTCCTGGTCATCGTCGCCGGAATCGCGGCAGGTGGCATCAACGCCGTCGTCGGCTCCGGAACGCTCATCACCTTCCCGGCGCTCGTCGCCTTCGGAGTGCCGCCGGTGGTGTCGACGATGAGCAACGCAGTCGGGCTCATCCCCGGCAACATCGCTTCGTCGTTCGGGTACCGTGAAGAGCTGCGCGGACAGTGGAAGCGGATCCTCGGATTCGTTCCCGCCTCTCTGCTCGGGTCGCTGACCGGGGCGTATCTGCTGCTGCACCTGCCCGAGGATGCCTTCGAGACGATCGTGCCGGTCCTCCTCGTCGTGGCTCTGATCATGGTCGTGGGGCAGCCGTACCTCTCCCGCTACCTGAAGAGCCGGTCCCTGCGCCGTGCCGAGGCCGCCGGGGTCGAACATCGGGCTGCCTCGGCGGGGGATCGCCTGTCCACCGGCCGGTACATCGCCGTGCTCACCGTCGTCTTCCTCACCGCAATCTACGGCGGTTACTTCGCGGCCGCCCAGGGCATCATCCTCATCGCCCTGCTCGGTCTGCTGCTGCCCGATGATCTGCAGCGACTCAATGGGCTGAAGAACGTCCTCGTCCTCGTCGTCAATACGGTTTCGGCGAGCACGTACATCATCGTCGGCCACGACCGCATCAACTGGATCGCCGTCATCTGCATCGCCATCGGCTCCCTCATCGGCGGGTACTTCGGGGCCCGTATCGGGCGGAAGTTCTCACCCGTGCTGCTGCGCACCGTCATCGTGGCCCTCGGCCTCGTGGCGATCTGGAGGATCCTCACACTGTGAACGGACGTGCGTTGTGAATACTCCGGCCAAGGCTCCCTTGACTCGGCAGCAGGTCATCGACCGGTCCGCTGAACTCGGGATCGCCGTCGAGCGTCTGCGCTTCTTCGACGAAGCGGATCTGGCCGTCGGCGGCTTGGATGAGATGCGCGACTATACGCAGCTGACCGATGTCGCCCTGCGCAGCGTGCGCGAACCCGCCGAGGGGCTGTTCATCGCCGAATCCTCGAAGATCATCCGCCGCGCTCATGCTGTCGGAATGTCGCCCCGGTCGTTCCTGACCAGCCCGAAATGGCTGTTCGACTTGGCCGACATCATCTCTGAAAGCGATGTGCCGATCTTCATCGGCACGGATTCCGCTGTCGAAACACTGACCGGATTCCACCTCCACCGAGGGGCGCTGGCCGCGATGGCCCGACCTGTCCTTGCCCCGGTCGCCTCACTGCTCGCCGACGCCAGGCGCCTCGTCGTCATCGAGGACATCGTCGATCATACGAACGTCGGTGCCATCTTCCGTTCTGCGGCCGCGTTCGGCGCCGATGCCGTGCTCGTGACCCCGCGGTGTGCCGATCCGCTCTACCGCCGGTCGATCCGCGTGTCGATGGGCACGGTCTTCCAAGTCCCGTGGACCCGCGTCGAGTCCTGGCCAGGCGGGATCGTAGAGCTCCAGGACGCCGGATTCCATGTGGCGGCTCTGGCGCTTGATGATGATTCGGTGAGCCTGCGCGAGTTCGCCGCCACCGCACCCGAGCGCACTGCTGTGGTCTTCGGCACCGAAGGCGACGGACTGAAGCGATCGACGATCGCCGCCTGCGACTCGACCGTGATGATCCCCATGAGCGGGGGAGTGGACTCCCTCAACGTAGCGGCCGCCTCGGCGGTGACCTGCTTCGCCCTGCAGGAAGAGTGAGTCTACGTCAGTGGCGCACTTTAGCGTTTGATTATGAGCAATTCGATTGAGCTGTATACGACCGCTGACGGTGACACCGCGCTCGAGGTGCGCACTGATTCCGATACCGTTTGGCTGACACGGCATCAGCTTTCGCATCTGTTCGGACGTGATGTGAAGACGATCGGCAAACATATCAACAACGCTCTGCGGGAGGAACTCGACGGTGAGCCAACTGTCGCAAAATTTGCGACAGTTCAAAAAGAAGGCGCCCGAACCGTCACACGTATGGTTGAGCACTACAGCCTCGACATGGTCCTGTCGGTGGGATTTCGAGTGAAGTCGTCGGAAGGAGTGCGATTTCGCCGTTGGGCAAACGATGTCCTTCATCGCTATGCGATCGAAGGAGCCGCCGTCAACCAACGGCGGTTGTCAGAATTGGGAAAGATTGTCAGCGTGCTGACGAGGTCGCAGGACGAATTGGTTGCGGGGGTTGCCGACGTACTGTCAACGTACCTGCCGAGTCTCACCATGCTCAGAGATTATGACGAAGGAAACTTGTCGTCGAAATCGAGCTCCGTGCCTGGATGGGAATTGACCCTGGAAGAAGCACGCAGAATCATCGGCGGACTGTCATTGGCATTTCCCGACGATAAATTGCTGGGGAGGGAACGAGGCGATGCTCTAGGGGCTGTCATCGGGGCGATCTATCAGGGGTTCGGAGACCACGAACTCTATCCGACCGTCGAAGAGAAGGCGGCCCACTTGCTCTACTTCGTCGTCAAAGACCACCCCCTCTCCGACGGCAACAAGCGCAGCGCCGCGGCGCTGTTCGTCACCTTCCTTGACCGCAACGGCGCGCTGATCGACCCCGATGGCAACAGGCGAGTCGACAACAATGCGCTGGCAGCGATGACGCTGCTGGTCGCGATGAGTGAACCTTCCGAGAAGGAACTGATGATCGCGCTCGTCATCCGTATGATCGTCTCAGAAAGACAGTGATCATTCCCGCAGTCATGACGGAGAGGACCCCAGTGGACCGCAGCACCCTAGCCCTTGCTCTTGAAGTCGGACGGATCACCGGTGAGGTCGCCACCCCGAGAGAGAACAACCTTTCGCACATCCACCGGTTCCTCGACCAGGAACGCCAATTCGACTTCGGTGTCGAACTCACCCGCGACTGGGACTACGACTCGGTGTTCGCGCTCATGGTTGAGCGTTGCGGCCTGCGGCCCGACCCCGAGTTCGTCGAAGGCGTGGACACGATCTCCACCGACGCCTGCATCGTCGCTCTGGAGAAGCTCGCCGAGGCTGTCGGTGAGGTCACACGGTCGGGAGGTCGGCTCCTCTTCGCCACCGGGCACCCGGCGGGCCTGCTGCCCGTCCATATGGCGATTGCCGACGCGGCGAAGGACGCGGGCGCGGTCATCGACGTCCGTGACCACTTCATTCCGGTCCCGGAGATCGGTGGCGACGTCCGCCAGATCAACAATGTGTGGACTTGGCACCAGCATGGCGGCAGTCCGCACACGCACCTGGCCGAACCGATGCATGCGCTGCTCGATGATTTCGCCGCCCGCGGCGGCAGCGCCCCAGACCTCGTCGTTGCCGACCACGGGTGGGCCGGAGCCGCGTCGAGCAGGGGATTGCGGACCATCGGCTACGCCGACTGCAACGATCCGGCGCTCTTCGTCGCCGAGGCGCAGGGGCAGATCGAAGCGACCATCCCGCTCGACGACGACGTCGTCCCGAACCTCTATGCCCCACTCATCGACTACGTCATCGAGCGTGCGGGACTGAGCTGACGAGCAGCGCTCGGCAGACGGGGAGCATCGGACCGACAGGCGGTGCTCGACCGACTGTCGATGCCAGACCGAGCGACTCGGTCAGCCGATCTCGGTGGCCAGGTCCTCGATCACCTCGGCGCCGGGCAGAGACGCGAGGGCGGAGCCGGAGAGTATCAGCTTGGAGCCGCGGATACCGGAACCGATGATGAGCTCCTCGGCCGCGGCGACGCGGGAATCGATGAGCACCCGGTAGTTCTCCGGCAGGCCGATCGGTCCGATGCCGCCGTACTCCATCCCGGATTCGTCCACGGCGCGCTCGAGCGGGAGGAACGATGCCTTGCGGACGTCGAGGAGCTTCTTGACCCGTTTGTTGACATCGGCGCGGGTGTTCGCGAGCACCATGCACGCGGCGATGCGCTCCTCACCGCCCCGTGAACCGGCGACGAGGACGCAGTTCGCCGAGGTGGCCGGGGGCAGATCCGTGGCATCGAGGAGAGCCGCGGTGTCTGCGATCTGGGGATCGATGGCGAAGACGTCGACCTCGCCGGAGACCGTCGGCAGGGCGGCGGCCGTCGACTCTGCCATGAGCTCCGGAGCAGTGGCGGCGGGCTGGAGAGTGAACTGAGCGGAGAGGCGCTGTTTCGTGGTCATGGCCACAGTTTAGGAGATCCGTGTCGAATCGCTTTGTCCGGGCCCATCAGTTAGAATCGATTGTCGCTCCGTGTCCGGTTCCTACGGTTCGGAGCGTGTCCAGCAGACGAATTCGGGCACTGGCAGATGAGTTCAACTCATATCAGGCGCCTGAAAGAATTCAGCAGAGGTAAGAAAATGAAGAAGGACATCCACCCGGAATACGCACCGATCGTGTTCAACGATCTGGCTTCCGGCACCAAGTTCCTCACCCGCTCCACCGCTAAGAGCGACAAGACCATCGAGTGGGAAGACGGCAACACCTACCCCGTGATCGACGTCGAGATCTCGTCCGCTTCGCACCCGTTCTACACGGGCAAGCAGCGCATCCTCGACTCCGCCGGCCGCGTGGAGAAGTTCAAGGACCGCTACAAGGGCTTCGGCAAGCGCTGATCTCGGGAGTTTCCAACTGCTTCATACAGATTGCCCCGCACACCGAATCGGTGTGCGGGGCAATCTGCTGTCTGCAGGTCGACTGACTCTGATGCGACGTCCCGACTGTGACTGGGTGCGTCCTCGCGGGGACGCAACCGAAGCACCGGTGATCAGTCGACGGTGACTGAGACCTCGGAGGAGGGGCTCACCCGTGCCGCCGGGTGGTAGAGCGAGGCGACTCCGGTGGCATTGTCGAGGCAGTTCGCGATTCCGTGTGCGACCTTCTCCTTGGCGGAGACGACGGCGTCCTTGATGTCCAGACCGGTGGCGATGCCCGCCGCGATCGAGGAGGCGAACGAGCAGCCTGCCCCGTTGACGAGCTTGTCATTGACCTTGCGCGAGCGCAGAGTCGTCACGGTCTCACCGTCGAAGAGGATGTCGATGGCATCGTCTCCGGCGAGGCGCGCCCCGCCCTTGACGACGACGTTCTTCGCGCCCTGCCCATGGATGATCTTCGCGGCCTCGATCATGCCCTCGACGGAGTCGATGGGGTCGACCCCGGCCAGAGTGGCGGCCTCTTCGAGATTCGGGGTGACGACGGTGGCCAGGGGCACGAGGTTCTCGACGAAGAGATCCTTGAGATCGACCATGGTGCCTGCGCCCTTGCACACGAGCACAGGATCGAAGACGTACGGCAGATCATTGGTCTTGAGTTCTTCGGCGAGGACCAGTGCCGAGTCGACGGAGCCGAGCATTCCGGACTTGATGGCGGTGAATTCGTGCACGGCCAGCGTCGACTCGAGCTGGCGGTTGACGACCTCGGGTTCGATGAATTCGAGGACGTGGGCGAATCCGTCATTGGGATCGAAAGTGACGATGCAGGTGACGACGGCAGTGCCGAAGGCACCGTATTCGTCGAACATCTTCAGATCGGCTTCGAGTCCGGCTCCTCCGGAGACATCGGATCCGGCGACGGTGAGCACCTTTGCGGTCATAGTGGTCCTTTCAGGTAAAGCGTTCGCGAAGAATTCTACGCGGGTTCAGGCGCCCGTGTAGCCGTGTTGGCGCCAGGCTTCGTAGATGGCGATGGATGCCGAATTCGCCAGGTTGAGCGAACGGCGTGCCGGCAGCATCGGGATCCGCACCGTCATATCGACATGGTCGTCGGTGACGACCTCGTCGGGCAGTCCCGTCGACTCGCGTCCGAAGAGGAGGACGTCTCCGTCTTGGTACTCCACCTCGGCGAAGGAATTGTCCGTATGCGTGCTGAACGCGATCACCCGACGCTCACCGAGGTGGCTCCAGAGCACGTCGATCGATGGATGGACGGTGACATGGGCGAGGTCGTGATAGTCGAGACCGGCTCGGCGCAGCTTCGCGTCGGAGAGGTCGAAGCCGAGGGGCTCGACGAGATGGAGATGGGCTCCGGTGACCGCGGCGAGCCGGATGGCATTTCCGGTGTTGCCGGGGATCTCGGGAGTGTGGAAGACGATGTCGATATTCATATCCCTCTCATCTTCTCACCTCTTTCCAGGGAAGGACCTCATCGGCTGTCCCGGCGGACGAGGAGGTAGCCCTGCCTGGTCGCCTCCGGGAAGCGGCCGGCCCGGTCGGGTTCTCGTTCGAGACGGGCGGCAGGGGTGAAACCATGCGGTTCGAGGGCGGTGAGAACGTCATCGATCGAACGGCGGTGGAAGTCGAGGTCGACGTCGAAGCCGGCGAGATCGGAGAAGTGATCGACCCGGTCGCCGAGCTGAAACGCCAGCTGGAACCAGCCTCCCGGACGCAGGACACGGGCCGCCTCGGCGAAGGCGAGGGCAAGCGCATCCCCGGGGACGTGGATGGTCGAGTACCAGGCGACGAGACCGGAGAAGGACACATCGGCATAGGGCAGAGCGGTCATCGACCCGACGTCGAACTGATGGGTCGGATAGAGGCCCTTCGCGAGTTCGATCATGGCAGGGGAGAGGTCGAGTCCGCGCGGTTCCAGCCCAAGGGCGCCGAGGAACGTAGTGATGCGACCGGGCCCGCAGCCTATATCGAGGACCTCCGCTGAGCCGGTGCCGAGGACGAGCTCGGAGAACGCCCCGAGCACGGCTCGGTCATGAGGTTTCGCAGTGAGCTCGTCGGCGACCCAGTCCGTGTAGGTTCGGGCGATCGCATCATAGGAATCACGCGTGGCCGCTTCGCGGGTGCGGGCTTCGTCAGTCATGACCGTCACCTTACCCGTCGGCGCTGACACGGCAGGCAAGAGCCAGTTCGGCAGTCTTCGGGACACATGTGGTTAGGCTTGGTCACCTGCAGAAACGAAACTCAATCGAATCTCAGCGGTGATTCATTTCTGAAGATTGCCTTCGATCGAATTCTCGTGTCAGTGCCGAGCCCTAGAGTGGAGGCACGGTTGGTGGTCATGGGGATCGCCGGACCGGAGGGCCGACGGGCCGCGGGAGGGGAGCACCATGAGAGACGATGAGCCGATTGCAGCGGAGGCGGCCGACCTCGCAGGGCTGAGTGTCGATCCGAAGGACTATGGAGGGGCTGACGCCGATGTGGACCCCAGCACCCTCACCTGTGAGCAGATCGTGACGGATATCCGGCGCAACATCTCATGCATCTCCTTCTGCCACGCTCGCGTCATCACCCTCATCGACGAGGTCGAGAGGCGGGGACTGTGGACGGAATGGGTCGGTGTGAAGACCCTGACCGAGTGGGTGATGCATGTGGCGTCGGTGAGCATGCACACGGCTCGCGAGTATGTTCGCGTGATGAGGGCGCTGCGGGAGATGCCGAAGGTGAAGAAGAGTCTGGCGGGCGGTGATGTCAGCTTCTCAAAGGTGAGGGAAGTGACCCGACTGGGGGAGCGGATCGGCGACGATGAGGCGCTGCGTCTGGCCACCCTTGCCACCGGCAGCCAGATCAGCCGGATCTCGCAGAACTACCAGCAGCTGGCCGACAAGATCGACAACGGCCCGTTCCCGCTGTACCTGGCTGAGGACAGTGTGAACATGCGTCAGGTGGCACCCGGTCGGACCCGGATCACGATCGAACTCGAGGAAGACGATGCCGCAGAGATCGCCGCGATGCTCGACGCCGCCCGCCAGGTTCTCGAGCGTCCCGTCCATGACGGTGGTTCCGCTGAGGAGGGGGCTGCGGGCGAAGGCGACACAGTGGACGAGGCTCCTTATGAGCCGGTCTCCCAGGTCATGTGCCTGATGGAGATCATCCACGCCTTCCCCCGTGCCGAGCCCGCGGGTTCGATCGACGCCGATCGTGCCCGGCTGCTCGTCCATGCCTCCGCCGAGGTGATCACTCGCAGCGGAGCCACGGTGGAAGCCGCGCCCGCGTTCAAGCCACCTCTGCTCAGTATCCCCGCAAGACCAGCGGCCGACGCAGGCGTCCCCGCGGGGACGAAAGGCGAATCGGACGGTCCGGCAGAAGAGGGGATTGGGTCAGACCGTGCGGAAGGAGCCGAGGGAAGCGTCCCCGCGGGGACGTCGGGCGGACGGGCGGATACGACCTGCCGGATCGAAGGGTTCGGCGGCATCACCGCGGCGACGGCGGAGCGCCTGAGCTGTGAGGCGCTGATCAGCGGGGCGGTCAAGGATGCCGGAGGCGACGTCCTCATGCTCGGGCGCTCGAAGCGTCTGGTGAGCAGACGACAGCGAATGGCGCTGAGTGTGCGTGATGTCTGCTGCCAATTCCCCGGCTGCCGAGCCCGCAGGCGATGCGATGCCCACCATATCCGTCCCTGGTCGCAGGGTGGGAGGACCGATATGGACAATCTCATCCTGCTCTGTCGCCGACATCACACCGTGGTGCACAAATACCAGCTGCGCATCGAACGCACCGGAGCGGATTTCGCCGGAGCGATGCGCGGTCCCGCTGCCTTTGCCTTCTACATGCCCGACGGTTCCCAGCTGCTTCCGCTGGAAAGTCGGGTGAGGGGGCGGATGATGTTCAATACCGCGGTTCGCGTCGCCGAGGTCAAGAAGATCACGAAAGCGGCCGATCCCGGCACCGTCGGCGGCGGTTACGGCTTTGACCTCGGCCTCTGTATCGCATGGATGTTCGAAGCCGAATGGCGACACGACCGGGAGGGCAGAGCTGTTGTCTGAATCTTGCCAATTTAGAACACCAGTTCGATAATGGATGTCATGTCAGCAGCACCGGTCATCGAACAGCTCAGTCGGGAGACGGGGGTCTCCACGGCTGCGGCGCTGTTCGATAAGATCCCACCCCATCCGGTGGATCCTGTGCTCTCTCCGCTGTTCCGGCGCGGCGGTCTGCCGCGCGGCGAACTCGTCACCGTCACCGGTGAGCTGTCGCTGAGCTGCGGCCTGGCGGCGATCGCTGCGGCGACCCGGGAGCAGAAGTGGTGCGCCGGCATCGGGCTCGGCGAACCGGCCGTGTCCTCGATCGCCGACCTCGGCGTCGACCTCGACCATTTCGTCAACCTCGCGACCCCCGGCGAGGACTGGCTGCGAGTGGCTTCGATCCTCATCGAATCCTTCGACATCATCCTCGTCGACCCCGGCTTCGCCCCGAGCGCTTCGGAACGGGCCCGACTCCTGGCGAAGATCCGCGAACGACGGATGAGCCTCATCAGCCTCCGTCCCGTGTCCGGCAGCACAGAGCAGATCGAGATCACCGACACCCGCTGGTCGGGTGCCGAACACGGCCGCGGACGCCTGCAGTCCTGCCTCGTACGTGCCCGGTCGCAGACGGGAAGCCACCGGTTCCTGCTGCCCGGGCCGTCGGGAACTCCCGCCAGCGTCCCCGCAGGGACGCTGGAAGTCGTGACAGGCGGCGTCCCCGCAGGGACTGCGAACGCTGCAGCCGAAGCACGCACTGTCCCGGCCACAAGCCCGGACACAGATCCGGACATGGGCACAGATCCGGGCACGGATACAGCCGACGATCCTCGGTGGTCGACGATCACACAGCTGCGGCAGGTGATCAGCCATGTCGGATGAGTCCGGCCGCACCCTCGTGCTCACCGTGCCCGACTGGCCGGCGGTGGCCGCAGCGGTCGAACACGACATCGCACCGGGCTGCCCTGTCGCAGTCCTCCATGCCGGCAAGGTCATCGCCGCCAATGCTCCGGCCCGTTCCGCCGGCATCACCGCCGGAAACAACAAACGCGCCGTGGGATACCGCTGTCCGGAAGCCCACGTCGCGGTCTGGGACGAAGAGGCGGACAACCGACATTTCAGTGCCGGGGTCGGTGCCCTCGACAACCTCGTCGCCCGGTTCACCCTGCTCAGCCCGGGAACATTGGCGCTCCCTCTTGACTCGCTCAGACACGGCTACACCGACGAAGCCGATGCCGTCGAGACACTGGTCTCGGCTCTCGTCGATGACACCGGGTGGGAGTTCTTCCCCGGAATCGCCGACACCGTCTTCGCCGCGGTCCTCGCCGCCGGGCAGGCGCGCCGGGTCGAACCCGGGCAGACCGTGGACTTCCTCTCCGCCCAGCCGGTCACCACCCTGGAATACGCCGGCGCCGAGGCGACCGCGCTGATCGAGGTCTTCTGGCAGCTGGGGCTGCGCACCCTCGGTGACCTCGCCCGCCTGAAGACCAAAGACGTGAACGCACGCTTCGGCGCCTTCGGCCGACATCTGCACGACCTGGCCTCCGGGCGGGCAGGAGCCCCGCTCGCCGATCATGTCCGCGGTGAACAACTCGACGTCGAACTCACTCTCGATGCCCCGACGACCCGCAGCGACACCCTCGGCTTCCTCGCCCGCCAGCTCGGTGCCGATCTGCTGGCCAAGGTGCGCAGACAGGGGCTTGTCTGCACCCAGATCACGATCGAGCTCGATGCCGCGGCCGGCCAGTCCTCGTCCCGGACCTGGCGGATCGAAGACATGCAGGAGAACGCGATCGCCGACCGTCTGCGGTGGCAGGCAGAAGGCTGGCTGGCAGGAGTGGGCCGGGGCTCTCGTCCGGGCCCGGATCCCCGCACGGCACAGCCCGACCCGCAGGAACTCGACATCGTCGACGAGCCGGCTCCCGATGCCGAGGACTTCTCCGACGACGGCATCATCGCGCTGCGTCTCATCGCAGCCGAACTGACCACCCCGATCGGTGCCACGCGCAGTCTGTTCGACGAGAACACCGGGCAGATCACCCATACGCTCGAGCGTCTGCAGGGGCTGTTCGGTCCCGATGCCGTCCTGGTTCCGGGCCTCCAGGGCGGGTGGGACCCGGCAGAGACGAACCTGTGGACCCCGTGGCAGCAGGCGGCCGTCCCCGAGCGCAGCCCTGCCGCACCCTGGCCCGGGGCCCTGCACGCACCGCGTCCGACGACCGTCGAACATTCCGCCGTCGACGTGCTCGCCGCGGACGGCTCACCGGTGGAGGCTCGCCCCTCGGGACTGGGGGCGGTGCCGGCGACGATCAGATTCCCCACCGGGCAGACCGAGGCCATCGCCGACTACTCCGGTTCCTGGCCCATCGAATCCGGGTGGTGGGATCCGAACCGAGCCGTCTACCGGACCCGGCTGCAGGTGGTCACCGATGCCGGCCGTGCCCTTCTGCTGAGCAAAGAGCACGGTCAGTGGTACCTCACCGGCCGTTACCGCTGACGGGCAACCTGCTGACCAACGACCCCATCTGAGAGGAGGAGGTCCCGATGGGATTCTCGAACCCGCGCACACCGTGGTCGAAGCTGGCGCGCCGCCTCGAAGGCAAGGACATCCCGTCCTCCCCGGCGGACAAACAGCCTGCTGGCGAGAACCCGGCAGGAAAACAGCCTGTCGACAAGCATGCCGACGGCTCCGATGCCCCGGCGTTCTCCCGCCCCGACCGTTACCAAGTCTCGGTCGGCCCCGGCGGTTCGGACGGACGCGGCCGCTATCAGGAGCCGACAGGCGCCGGCAGCGCTCAGGGGATCGGCAGCGGACCGGGACTGCTGCGTCAGAGCGGCGTGGACTGGGCGGAGCTGCATGTGCATTCCCAGTTCAGCTTCCTCGACGGAGCCTCCGACCCCGAAGAGCTCGTGGCAGCCGGTGCCGCCGCCGGGCTGAGCTCTCTGGCGCTGACCGACCACAACGGACTCTACGGAGCCGTCCGCTTCGCCCATGCCGCCGCCGAGGTGGGGCTGGACACCGTGTTCGGCTCCGAACTGTCCGTGGGGCTGGCCGAGAAGATCCCAGGACAGACCGACCCCGATGCCACCCACCTGCTCGTCCTCGCCCGCAGCGTCGAGGGCTACCACCAGCTCTCTCAGATCATCACCGAGGCGAACCTGCGCGGTGAGAAGAACCGTCCGCTCTTCGACCTCGACGAACTCGCGGCCGAGGACGGAGACTGGATGATCCTGACCGGCTGCCGCAAGGGACCGCTGCGACGAGCGTTGGGCGACGACGACGGCGGGCTCAGCGCTCTGCGCGAACTCACCGCACTCTTCGGACCCGACCGAGTCGCCGTCGAACTCAGCCGAGACGGAACCCCGGATGACGACGAGAGGCTGCGCCACCTCGGCGATCTGGCCCAGCGGACGGGACTGCCGATCATGGCCAGCAACGCCGTCCACTTCGCCACCCGCGCCCAATGGAAGTCCGCGCAGGTGAGGGCCTCGGTGCGGTCGCGGCTCTCGCTGGATGAACTGGCCGGGTGGCTGCCGGCGACGGCGAGCGCACGCATCCACACCGGGGAGGAGATGCTCGCACGCTTCCCTCGGCAGGCTCTGGACAATGCGGTGCGGATCGGTCGGGACTGCTCCTTCGTCCTCTCCTCGGCCCGCCCCGACCTGCCGAAGGCGCCGATGCCCGATGAGACCGAAGGGGAGACGTATCTGCGCGGCCTCATCGCCGAACGCGGACGGCACCGCTACGGAACGAGAGCCGAGAACCCCCGAGCTTGGGAGCAGCTGGACCGGGAGATGGACATGATCGCGCAGCTGGGGTTCTGCGGATACTTCCTCATCGTCTTCGACATCACCGAATTCTGCCGCCATATGGGCATCTTCTGCCAAGGGCGGGGATCGGCGGCGAACTCCGCGGTCTGCTTCGTTCTGGGCATCACCGCCGTCGACGCCGTCAAACACGGACTGCTCTTCGACCGGTTCCTGTCCCCGGACCGCAAGGGGTACCCGGACATCGACATCGACATCGAATCCGGCCGCCGCGAAGAGGTCATCCAATACGTCTACGACCATTTCGGCCGCGACCGCGCCGCCCAGGTCGCCAATGTCATCACCTACCGGGCGAAATCGGCCATCCGGGACGCCGCCTTCAGCCTCGGCTACGCCCCCGGACAGCAGGACGCGTTCTCGAAGTCGAGCAACCGGTGGTCGAGCCTGCCTGATGCCGAGGACTCCCCGGTGCCCGCCCCGGTGCTCAAGGTCGCCGAGGATCTGCTCGGCTCACCGCGCCATCTGGGCATCCACTCCGGTGGGATGATCCTGGCCGACCGTGCCATCGGCGAAGTCGTGCCGATCGAGAAGGCGACGATGGGCCACCGCACCGTCGTCCAATGGGACAAGGACGACTGCGCGGCCATGGATCTGGTCAAGTTCGACCTGCTCGGTCTGGGCATGCTCACCGCCCTGCACGAGATGGTCGGACTCGTCCACCGACACACCGGGGTCCTCATCGACCGAGCGGAGATCGATGACGACGACGCAGCCGTCTACGAGATGCTCTGCCGTGCCGACGCGATCGGGGTCTTCCAGGTCGAATCCCGCGCCCAGCTGGCGACTCTGCCCCGGCTGCGGCCGGAGACGTTCTACGATCTGGCCGTGCAGGTCGCGCTCATCCGCCCCGGCCCCATCCAGGGCGGCTCCGTCCATCCCTACATCCGTCGTAGGCAGGGCCTCGATGAGGTCGAATACCTCCACCCGCTGTTGGAGAAGTCCCTGGCCAAGACCTATGGGGTGCCGCTGTTCCAGGAGCAGCTCATGCAGATGGCCATCGACGTCGGCGGGTTCACCGGGGCCGATGCCGACCGGCTGCGGCAGGCCATGGGCTCACGCCGGTCTGAGAAGCGGATGGCCGAACTCGCGGAGAAGTTCCGGACAGGTGCCCTGGCTCGCGGGGTCGCCGAGGACACTGCCGAGGCGATCTTCGCGACCATCGCGGCCTTCGCGAACTACGGGTTCCCCGAATCGCATGCCATCAGCTTCGCGAACCTCGTCTATCAGTCTGCTTGGTTCAAATACCATCACCACGCGGCCTTCACCGCCGGACTGCTGCGCAGCCAGCCGATGGGCTTCTACTCCCCGCAGTCGCTCATCGCCGACGCCCGTCGGCACGGGGTGCCGATCCTGCCCGTCGACATCCGGTGGTCACAGGCGGCCACAGACCTCGAACGGGTCGCCGAGGCGGGGGAAGGGGGCACCGCCTCGGCGGGGGAGCTGGGGATCCGTTTGGGACTGGACACGGTCGCCCATGTCGGCTCCTTCGCCGAGGTGATCGTGACCGAACGTGAGAACGCACCGTTCACCTCGGTGGCGGATCTGGCCGAACGCACCGGAATCGGCAAGCGGGCCATGGAATCGCTGGCCACGGCCGGAGCCCTGTCCGGATTCGACCTCGACCGACGGCAGGCGCTGTGGCTGGCCGGGGGAGTCGCCGGTGCTCATCCGGGACTGCTGCCGGGAACGGCGAGCGTGGACTCGGCCCCGACCCTGCCGACCATGGACGCCTTCGATGTGACCTTGGCCGAACTCTTCTCCACCGGGATCACCGTCGACGGCTACCCCACACAGATGATGCGCGAGTCGCTGAGCGCCCGCGGATACTCATCGACTGCGGATGCGGCGCGTGCGGCGGACGGAACCCGGATGACGGTGGCCGCGATCGTCACTCATCGGCAGCGCCCGGCGACCGCCTCGGGCATCACCTTCATCAACCTCGAAGACGAATTCGGGATGCTCAATGTGGTGGCCACGGCGGGGCTGATGAAACGCTTCCGTACGGTTGCGACCTCCCGCAACGCCCTCGTCGTCACCGGGCTCATCCAGCGCGGGGGAGACGTGGTCAGCCTCTACGCGCACAAACTCATCCCCCTCGAGGTGCAGCTGCCGACGAAGGCGCGGAACTTCCGCTGATCGTCGGCGCTGCACATGTGACAGCTGCACGACACGGTGTGACGAAACATGACACATGATGACGCCAACATGACACACAGCGGGTGCAAGCCGGCGAAGTCGATGACAGTGGACACATCACATCGCCTCAACCAGCGACACCGCCACCGCACTCACACAGGAGAGTCACCATGACCCAGGCATTCGAAACCCGCCAGATCCATGCCGGACAGGTACCCGACCCGGTCACCGGTTCCCGCGCCCTGCCGATCCATCAGACGACTTCGTTCGTGTTCAACGATGTCGACCACGCCGCAGCACGCTTTGCGCTGACCGACGTCGGCCCCGTCTACAGCCGCCTGACGAACCCGACGAACGAGGTCGTCGAGAACCGCATCGCCGATCTCGAGGGCGGCGTCCACGCCGTCCTCACCGCCTCGGGCCAGTCTGCGGCCTTCCTCGCGATCACGAACGTCGCCGGAGCCGGTGACCACATCGTGGCCAGCTCCAGCCTCTACGGCGGAACCGTCAACCTCTTCGACGTCACCCTGCGCAAGCTCGGCATCGAAACGACCTTCGTCGACGTCGACGACCACGAGGCGTGGAAGAACGCGATCCAGGACAACACGAAGCTCCTCTTCGGTGAGGTGGTGTCGAACCCGCGCTCGGACATCCTCGACATCGAGGCGATCGCCGGAATCGCTCACGATGCCGGTGTGCCGCTCTTCGTCGACAACACCCTCGCCAGCCCCTACCTCGTGCGTCCGATCGAACACGGTGCCGACGTCGTCCTCCATTCCGCCACGAAGTACCTCGGCGGCCACGGCAACTCCGTCGCCGGAGTCCTCGTCGACAGCGGCAACTTCGACTACGGCGCAGCGCCGGAGAAGTTCCCCGGCTTCAACGAACCCGACGCTTCCTACAACGGACTCGTCTTCGCCCGCGACCTCGGTGCCGAGGGAGCCTTCGGCGTCAACGTGTCCTTCGGCCTCAAGGCCCGCGTGCAGGGACTGCGCGACCTCGGGCCCTCGCTCAGCCCCACGAACGCATTCCTGCTGGCCCAGGGCATCGAGACTCTGAGCCTGCGCATCGAACGCCACGTGGAGAACGCGAACAAGGTCGCCGCCTACCTCGAGGCCCACAGCCAGGTCGACCGCGTCGCCTACGCCGGACTCGAGTCGAGCCCCTGGAACGGTCTGGCGAAGAAGTACCTGCCGAACGGCGTGGGTTCGGTCCTCGCCTTCGACATCGCCGGCGGCTACGACGCGGCAGTGGCCTTCGTCGACGCCCTCGAACTGCACTCGCTGGTGGCGAACATCGGCGACGTCCGCTCGCTCGTCATCCACCCGGCCTCGACCACGCACGCTCAGCTCGACGAGGAAGCCCAGAAAGCCGCCGGAGTCAACCCGGCCCTGGTGCGCCTGTCAGTGGGCATCGAAGGCATCGACGACATCATCGGCGACCTCGACAAGGGCTTCGCGGCGGCTGCGGCGAAGGCGCAGACCGCGGCCTGAGATGACCACCCAGAGCACTTCCGTCGAACGGATCCTGGGCTTCGGCACGGACTCCGGGCATACGTTCGGCACGGTCGAGATCGCCTATGAGACCTTCGGCACCCTCAACGCCGACCGGTCCAATGCGATCCTCATCGAGCATGCTCTGACCGGCGATACCCGCGTCACCGAATGGTGGGCGGGTGTCGTCGGCCCCGGGGAGGCCATCGACACCGACAAGTACTTCGTGGTGTGTGCGAACTCCCTGGGAGGCTGCTCGGGAACGACCGGGCCGCAGTCGTCCTATGATGACGGCCTGGCCTACGGCTCCCGATTCCCTCGGGTGACTATCCGCGACATGGCACGCCTGGAGCACAATCTCGCCCAGATCCTCGGCATCGACTCCTGGGTCGCCGTCATCGGCGGCTCCATGGGGGGTGCGCGAGCGCTCGAGTTTGCTCTGTTGGACAGTCGGAAGGTCCGCAAATGCGCGGTCATCGCCGCACCGGCCTTCTGCGAAGCAGATCAGATCGCCTGGGCGATGATGCAGGAACGCGCGATCGAACTCGACGCCGACTACTATTCCGGAGACTATTCGGCCGTCGGCAGCTTCCCCAGTCATGGCCTCGGCCTGGCTCGGCAGATCGCGCACCTGACGTATCGCAACGATGTCGACCTCAATGAACGCTTCTCTCGTCGGATGCGTTCGGAGGACTACTACGAGGTGACCTCGTACCTGGACCATCAGGCCAAGAAGCTCACCGCCCGGTTCGACCCGCACAGCTACATCGTGCTCACGCGTGCCCTGCGCGACCATGATGTGCGACGCGGCCGCTCCTCCGACCTCACGGTCGCACTGGCCGATGCCTGCACCGACAACCTCGTGATCTCCGTGTCCTCGGATCGGCTGTTCCCGCCGGAACAGGTGGGCATCCTCGCCGAGGCGCTGCCCGGAAGAGTCCGACACCACATCGTCGACTCCCCGGTCGGCCACGACGGGTTCCTCACCGAGACCGAGAAGATCTCCGCGGTCCTCGCCGACTTCCTCGCCGACTGAGGCCGACTCGCCGACTGAGGCCGACTCGCCGACTGAGGCCGAGGGGAACGTCAGACGATCTCAGGCGTCAGACAGGACCACTGACAGCCGCAGGCACCGTTCACCCCAAGCACCAGAAGACCCCCGCAGACCGTTCGCTGCGGGGGTCTTCTGGTGTGCCCGGATCACGGACCTGCGGTCACCGTGCGGCGGCCTTCGCTTTCTTCTTCGCGGCCTTGCGCAGCTGCTTCTCGTCGACCGGGAAGTCCTGACGGGCACGCGCCCGACGGTAGTAGTCGGCGGCCTCGGCCTGACGCTCGGCTTCGACACCGGAGGCGATGGTGGCCCGACGGTGGACATCCGAGTAGCCGAATGCTTCGACGAGGTCGTGGGCGTTGGCCGCGAGCTTCTGGCACAGACGGTTCAGCGTCTCGTTGATCTGGCGTGCGCGCGACATCGGCAGGCGACCGTACATGAGGTGCCAGGCCATATGCTTCTCGATCAGTCCGAGACCGTAGGTGTCACGCAGACGACGGAAGGCCTTGGCCTGATCGGCGTCGGTCTGCTCCCTCATCTTCTCGTCGAGTGCCTTCCACTTCTCGAGCTCGACATAGGCGCGTGCCATCTCGATGAGCTCGTGCTGGTGGACGTTGAACAGATCGGCCGCCTGCGCGGCCGGCATCTTCGTCGCCGGACGCAGTGCCTGGGCCACTCCGGAGACCATGACCTCCAGACGCGTCTCGAGCAGGGTCCGCTGCAAGCGTCCCGACCGGATCCGTTTGTCACCGAGGTTCGGGGTCAGCGCGTCCGAGATCGCCCGTCCGGCATTGGCCAGACCGGTGCGGTAGAGCGTGTGCTCGGCGGCCTGGGTGCCGATGAACCGGGCGGCACCACCGACGTCGAGATTCGCGAACTCCTTGGCATAGTCACCGAGGAGGCGCTTGGCCACGAGCTGCAGCAGCACCGTGTTGTCGCCTTCGAAGGTGACGTAGACGTCGAGGTCGGCGCGCAGTCCCACGAGGCGGTTCTCCGCCATGAAACCGGCACCGCCGCAGGCTTCACGGCATTCCTGGATGACGTCGAGCGCCATCCAGGTCGAGTCGGCCTTGAACGCTGCTGCCCGGGTCTCGAGCAGAGCCCGGTTCTCCTCGGAGTCGTCGGCTCCGGCGAAGACCTCCTCGAAGGAGGTCAGCAGCTTCTCGTGTGCGAACGCTGAGGCGTAGACGGCGGCGAGGGCAGGCATGAGGCGACGCTGATGCTGGCCGTAGTCGAGCAGGGTCGTCTCGGCGAAGTCGTCGCCGGCCGTGAACTGCTTGCGTTCGAGTCCGTAGCGCACGGCGATGTCGAGGGCGAGCTTCGAGGCGACCACGGAGGCGCCGTCGAGCGAGACGCGGCCCTGGACCAGGGTGCCGAGCATCGTGAAGAAACGGCGTCCCGGTGATTCGATGGGGGAGGAGTATGTGCCGTCGGCGGTGACATGTCCATAGCGGTTGAGCAGATTGGTGCGCGGGATCCGCACCGAGTCGAAGGCGAGGCGACCATTGTCGACGCCCTTGAGCCCGCCCTTGTAGCCGTCGTCTTCGATCGAGACTCCCGGCATCGGCTCACCGGACTCGTCGCGGACGGGCACGAAGAAGGCATGCACCCCGTGCTTGACTCCCTTGGTGATCAGCTGTGCGAAGAGAACGGCGGCCCTGGCATCGCGGGCGGCGTTGCCGATGTATTCCTTCGTTGCGGCCCGGAAGGGAGTCTCGATGACGAACTCTTCGGTCGCCTCGTCGTAGGTGGCGGTGGTCGCCACGTTGGCGACATCGGAGCCGTGTCCGATCTCCGTCATCGCGAACGAACCCAGCAGGCGTCCGGACTGAGCGTCGAGCAGCCACTTGTGATGCTGCTCCTGATCGCCGAGGTGGAGGATCGCTCCGCCGAATAGCCCGAACTGGACGCCTGCCTTGATCTGCAGGCTCGGGTTGGCGGTGACGGTCTCTTCGAACCCGGCGACGTTCGTGGCGTGTTCGTTCTTTCCGCCCATCTCCGGTGACAGCCCGGTCATCGGCAGTCCGGTCTCGGCCATCATCATGACCCCGTCGAGGGTCTTCGCCCGTGCGGTGTCGAGATCATCGGCCGGATCGTCGTGGGTCGACGGTTCTTCGGCCAGGGTTCGCCCGCGTCGGCGAGCGTCTGCCCACTGTCCGTCGAGGACGGTGTTGATGGCTTTCGGATCAAGAGACAGCTTCATTGTTCTACTCCTCGTTGTTCGGGCAGGGTTGCCCAGAGCCAATGGGTGATGGTGGTGGCGAATTCCTCGGGCCGGTCCGGTCGGGACAGCCAGGACTCGGTGGCGGCGCGGACGAATCCGATCGCTCCGGCCGACCACAGCCGAGCCTGGTCCCCGCTCAGGCCGAGGCGTTCGGCCAGCTGCCCGGCAATGGAATTGAAGAAACCGCCGGTCTCCTCGGGCGCGAACCGGTTGACTGCGGTGTCGCAGAAGCGATACACGTTCGGGGAATTCGCGGCGAGCGTGACGAATGCGCGGATCATCGCGGCCAAGGACTCCTTCGCCGCTGGTGAGCCCTCACCCTTCGCCGAGGTGGCCGCGGCCTCATCGAGAGACCGGATGATGACGCCCATCGCCCATTCGCCCATGGCCGCCTGGAGACCCGCTCGATCGGTGAAATAGCGGTAGAGGACCGACTTCGACGTCCCGGTCGCGTCCGAGATCTGCTCCATCGACATGCCGTCGCCGTGCTCGTCGACGACGAGCCGCACGGAGCGCAGAAGTTCCCGACGACGCTCGTCGCGATGCTTCTGCCATCTCGTCGAGCGGCCGTCTGTGATCGATTTCATGTAACCGACAGTATCAGGTACTGTCGGTATCAGCTAAATCAACCACCCGGAGGTGCACATGTCCGCTCCCAACAACCGCGCCGTCATCCTCGGCGGCAACCGAATTCCCTTCGCCCGCTCGAACAAGCAGTACTCGAAGGCCACGAACCTCGATATGCTCACCTCGGCCATCGACGGGCTCGTCGCCCGCTTCGGACTGGCCGGAGAGAACATCGGCGAAGTCGCCGGAGGTGCAGTCCTCAAGCACTCGAAGGACTTCAACCTCACCCGGGAAGCCGTGCTCGGCTCCGCCCTCGCACCGACGACCCCCGCCTTCGATCTCGGTCAAGCCTGCGCCACGGGGCTCGAAGCCGTGGTCAGCCTCAACAACAAGATCAATGCCGGGCAGATCGAATCCGGAATCGCCTCGGGTGTGGATTCGACATCCGACGCTCCGATCGTCATCAACGATTCGATGCGCGAGATCCTCCTCGAGCTCACCCGTGCGAAGACGATGGTGCAGAAGGCGAAGATCGCTTCCCAGATTCGCCCCGCCTACCTCGCGCCGCAGGCTCCGAGCACGGGTGAACCGCGTACGGGCTTGAGCATGGGCGAGCACCAGGCGATCACCACCGCGGCCTGGGGCATCAGCCGACAGGCTCAGGACGAACTGGCCGTGGCTTCCCATAAGAACCTCGCCGCGGCATGGGATTCGGGCTTCTTCGATGACCTCACCACCCCGTACCTCGGGGTCAGCCGCGATACGAACATGCGTGCCGACTCGACCGTGGAAGCGCTGGCGAAGCTCAACCCCGTCTTCGGCAGGAAACTTGCCGCCGAGGCGACCATGACCGCCGGCAACTCGACTCCGCTGACCGACGGCGCATCCTCGGTGCTGCTGGGCAGTGAGGACTGGGCCGCCGAACACGGCTTCACCCCGCTGGCGCGCCTCGTCGATGCCGAAGCCGCCGCCGTCGATTTCGTCGACGGTGACGAAGGGCTGCTCATGGCCCCCGCCTACGCCGTTCCGCGGCTGCTGGCCCGCAACGGCCTGACCTTCGACGACTTCGATGTCTTCGAGATCCACGAGGCCTTCGCCTCCACTGTGCTCTCGCACCTGGCCGCCTGGGAGTCCGAAGAGTTCTGCAAGGACAAGGCCGGACTCGATGCGGCACTGGGCACCATCGACCGCGACAAGCTCAACCCCCTGGGGTCGAGCCTGGCCGCCGGCCACCCCTTCGCCGCCACCGGCGGACGGATCATCGCCAGCACCGCCAAGCACCTGAAGACCACCGGCAAGAAGCGCTCCCTGGTCTCGATCTGCGCCGCAGGCGGACAGGGACTCACCGCGATCGTGGAGGCAGCATGAAAGACACCTATCTCTCCCTCGTCAACGGACCGCTGAAGCAGGTGGCCAAATCCCTCGGTCTGCCGCAGCCGGTCGAACTCAACCGCTTCGGCTCCACCCCGGCGTCGTATGAGAACAAGCCGGTCCTCGTCCTCGGCACCGGCCCGGGTGCTCAGGGCTTGGCCGATCAGCTGCTGGAGAACGGACTCGAGGTCCGCCGCAACGCTCAGACGGGTGAGAAGCTGCGGGCCGTCATCGCCGTCCTCGACGATGCACAGTCCCCGGCCGACCTGTCACCGGTCGTCCTCGAGATCGGTGCCGCCCTGCGCTCCCTTGCCGTCTGTGGTCGAGTGATCACCATTTCGACGGCACCGGATGCCCGAAACCAGACACCGGAGCAGGCCGCCACCACTCAGGGCATCACCGGCTTCACCCGGTCGGTCGCCCACGAGATGCGCGCCGGCGCCACCGCCAACGGGATCCTGCTCGACGGCGTCGACCTCACCGCACCCTCGGTGACGGCGGCTCTGTGGTTCCTGCTCTCCGGCAAGTCTGCCTATGTCTCCGGCCAGTTCCTCACGGTGTCCTCGGACGCCGGCCAGCGGCTGAGTCTGGACGAGTTCATGTCCACCGGTGAGGCCGGCCCGCTGGCCGGACGCGCAGCCGTGGTCACCGGTGCCGCACGCGGGATCGGAGCCGCGATCGCCGAGAACCTCGCCCGCGACGGCGCCTACGTCATCGGCGTGGACATGCCGCAGGCGGGGCAGGCGCTGGCGCAGGTGATGAACCGGATCGGCGGCAAGTCGCTGCAGCTCGACATCACCGCAGCAGACGCCCCGGACAAGATCGTCGAGGCGCTCGGAGCACCCGTGGACATCCTCGTCCACAACGCCGGCATCACTCGAGACAAGATGCTGGCGAACATGGACGCGGCCAAGTGGGATTCGGTCATCGCCGTCAACATCGCCGCGCAGACGATGATCAATTCTGATCTCGCGGAGAAGGGACTCTTCGCCGACGGCGCCCAGGTCGTCTCCCTGGCCTCGACCTCGGGAATCGCGGGCAACCGCGGTCAGACGAACTATGCGACCTCGAAGGCCGGAGTCATCGGGCTCACTGCCGCCTCGGCGGAGGACTTCGCCGCCCGCGGGGGAGCGATCAACGCGGTGGCACCCGGATTCATCGAAACGGATATGACCGCGAAGATGCCCACCCTCACACGGCAGGTCGCACGCCGGCTCTCGAGCCTGCAGCAGGGCGGACAGCCGGTCGACGTCGCCGAAGCCATCGGCTTCCTCGCCTCCAGCGGCGCCCGCGGCATCAACGGTCAGACGCTGCGTGTCTGCGGTCAGAACATGGTGGGTGCATGATGGCGGATTCGATGCTTCCCATCTATGCCCGTGCCCTGCTCAAGACCCTGCCGGTGGGCCCGCGCACCGGTCCGGAGCTGCCGGAGCATGCGATCGATCGCAGCATTCCGCTCGAACCGGTCGCCTATGCGGGATTCGCCCACGTCGTCGGTCATGGCCTGGACGACATCGTCCACCCCGGCTATCTGCACATCCTCGGCTTCCCGCTGAGCATGCAGCTGCTGGCCGACCCCGAGGTGCCGCTGCCGATGATGGGGATGGTCCACATCCACAATCGCGTCGACATGCATTCGCAGGCCCGCCTCGGCGAGGTTGTGGACTTCCACCTCGAGCTCGCCGGTCCGTTCGAGCACACGAAGGGCACGACGATCGAGGTTCGGCTCGAGGCGAAGGTCGACGGACGTCCCGTGATGGACGAGGTGTCCACGTATCTGGCGAAGGGGCGCAAGCTCTCCGGAGCCAAGCCGAAGTCACAGGTTCCGCACCTCGAGTTCACCGCACCGCAGCCCAGCGCGGTGTGGCGTCTGGACCCGATCATCGGCCAGCGCTATGCGAAGGTCTCCGGTGACTACAACCCGATCCACCTCAACGGTCTGGCCGCGAAGGGATTCGGGTTCCCGAAGCAGATCGCGCACGGGATGTACAGCGCCTCTCGGGCGTTCGCGGCGATGGATCCCCGGCTCGAGTCCTACCGCTGGGATGTGTCCTTCGCGAAGCCGATACTGCTGCCCGGCACGGTCGGCTATGCGCTGACCGAGGGACGTCGCCACGAGGCTGCGCAGTCGGCCGTCTTCGATCTGAAGAACGGCAAACCCCACGTCCTGTCGCAGGTGGCACACCTCGACTGATGGCCTGATAAGTGCAGTGCGTCACAAAAGCCGATTTCGATTTTGCGACACCGTTTCGCGCATGTAGAGTTATCTCTGTTGCCAGCGCGAGTGGCGGAATTGGTAGACGCGCTAGCTTGAGGTGCTAGTGCCCAACTTATCGGGCGTGGGGGTTCAAGTCCCCCTTCGCGCACAACGAGGAGATGGCCTCCGGATTTCGGTCCGGAGGCCATTTTCGCATTCAGCCGTCGGAGTCGTCTGCGGCACAGGGGCATCCGGCTTCCGCGGGTCGAAAGTGTACACGCCCTGATCGAGATCACCCCGCATGAATTTCGAACCCGCGGGTACGGGGTGCAGGCCGAAATGTGTGTGCTGGCCGATCCGCTGGTACACACCGTGTGGCCGGTCAGGAACGCCCGCCGGTGGGATACGGTGGTGATTGTCAGACCGATCACAGCACCGCCGCGTGATCGAACCACCACCGAGGGGAGCCCCCGTGTTTGATTTCAGAGCCGCAGAGGACGAAGTCGTCGAACTGTGCCGTCAGCTCATCCGCATCGACACCCAGAACTGGGGCGGGAACACAGCGAACCCGGAGCTGCCGGCGGCCGAACTCATCGCATTCTGGCTCGCCGAGGTGGACCTGAAATCCGAAATCGTCGAATCGTCGCCGGGAAGGGCCAACCTCGTCGCCCGTGTGAAGGGCTCCGACCCGGAGGCTCCGGCACTCGTCGTCCACGGCCACACGGACGTCGTTCCGGCCGCGGCCGAGGACTGGAGCGTCGACCCCTTCGAAGGCGTCATCAAGGACGGGCTTCTGTGGGGCCGCGGGGCGGTGGACATGAAGGACATGGACGCGATGATCGTCGCCTCCGTCCGTGCCATGCTCGCCCAAGGGCTCACCCCTCGTCGGGACCTCGTGATCGCCTTCTTCGCCGACGAGGAGGCCGGAGGCAATTACGGCGCCCGCCATATGGTGCGCAACCGTCCCGAGCTGTTCTCCGGAGCCACCGAGGCGATCTCGGAGGTCGGAGGCTACTCCGTGGATGTCCGCGGGCAGCGCGTCTACCTCATCCAGACCGCCGAGAAGGGCTTGGCCTGGCTCAACCTCATCGCCCACGGCACAGCCGGACACGGATCCCAGCGCAATGACGACAACCCGGTCACGCGTCTTGCCGCAGCCATCACCCGGATCGGCAACCACCCGTGGCCCCAGGAGATCCCGCTGGCCACGCGGAAGCTGCTCGAAGGCGTCTCCGAACTCACGGGAATCGAATTCACGGCAGAGACGATCCCGCAGCTGCTCGCCGAACTCGGTTCGGTCGAGAAGTTCGTGGCACCGACCCTGCAGAACACCTCCAATCCGTCATTCCTCGACGCCGGTTACAAACACAACGTCATCCCCGGCACCGCGACCGCTTATGTCGACTGCCGGACTCTGCCGGGTCAGCATGAGGACGTCATGCTCAAGATCAAGGAACTCGCGGGAGAGGGCATCGACATCTCCGCCGAGGATGAGGGCGAGGCCCTCGAGTCGCCGTTCGACACCCCGCTGGTCGCGCAGATGCGCAAGAGCCTCCTCGCCGATGATCCGAGCGCGAACGTCCTGCCCTACACTCTCTCCGGGGGCACGGACAACAAGTCGATGGCCGAACTCGGCATCACCGGCTACGGTTTCGCCCCGCTCCAACTCACCGGCGACCTCGACTTTCCGGCTATGTTCCACGGCGTCGACGAGAGAGTGCCGATCTCGGCGCTCAAGTTCGGGACGCGGGTCCTCGGCGACTTCCTGATGAGGGCCTGAGCGCTGATGAGAGTCTGACCGCTGATGACGGTCCGACCGGCACCGGCAGCACGGTCACGACGATCCCGACGAGCACTCCGACGGCGCTGAGCACCGTGATCAGCGTGACATCGGAGCCGGGAATCGGCAGCAGTGCATCGAGTGCCAGTGCCCCGACCAAATTCCCGAAGAGGGCGAACAGGCTGAGCAGCAGCACGCCCAGCCTCGCCACGGTCACCGTGGTCAGAGCGATGAAGACCACCCCGAAGGCTCCGCCGAGGAGGGTCCACCACTGATCCGGTGCGGTCGGGAATCCGCGCCAGGCAACGCCGGTCATGAGCAGGACGACCGTGCCGATGCCGAGTGCTGCGAAACCGACGGTGAAGTTCACCGTGGTCGCGACCACCGCCGATTCGGTGGCGGCACGGATATGGCCGTTGAACGCCTGCTGCACACTGGTCAGTGCCCCGGAGACGAACGGAAGCAGGGGAGTCCACAGAGGTATACCCGAATGCAGGCGGTCACCGGCGGCGAAGGTCAGAGACGCGAGCACGATGAGCACGCCGAGGATGCGAAGCACATTCAGACGCTGTCGCCCTCCCGGCGGCAGTTCGGTGGAATCGACGATGAGTCCGCCGGTGACCTGACCGGAGACGAAGGCCATCGTAAATATAGCCACTCCCAGCAGGGGAATGGTCGTGGCCTGCGCGATGACGACGAGCCCGCCGCTCAAGCCCCCGAGGAGCATCCACCAGGGAAGGCTGCGGTCACGCAGCAGTCCGAAGAGCCGGCGGGCGGAGGCTCGAGAGCGGGCCGAGACCGCCAAGGCGATGCCGACGCAGAGGAGTCCGACGAGGAATGAGATGAGTGCGGCGAAGACGGCGTGGCCGAGCACCTGACCGAGCAGCCCGTTCGCCCGACCCTGCAGGGACATCGCCGCCCCCGCTGCGATCGTGACGAGGCCGGCGGTGAGGACCGGGACGAGGGAGGGAGACCTCAACCGATCAGTTGCTGACCGCCAGCGGCATGATCTTGCGGCGCAGCCACACGGTGCGGACTCCGCCGACGGAGATGCGGGTGCGGGCGAGCTCCCACTGTCCGTATTCCGCCTGGTCGTTGAGTTCCTGCAGGCTGACCGACCGCGGCACATCCCGGGAGAACGAGACTTTCCGGAACTCGTAGGTCATACGTGGACGCTGACGTTTCATAGCCTCACCCTAGACGATCTGGGCTAATCTTGACGGTATGCCCGTCATCGTTCTGCTGCGGCACGGTCTCTCCAGCGCCAACGTCTCCGGAATCCTGGCCGGACGCGCGCCCGGCGTGTCCCTCACCGATGAGGGAACACGGGCGCTGCGGGCCAACCTCGAGCTGCTGCCGCACCGGCATTTCGCCCAGCTTCTGCATTCGCCCCTGCAACGCTGCGAACAGACCGCGACCATCGCGGCGGAGGCAGCCCGATTCGAGCGCATCGACGTCGCCGATGCCGTCATCGAACTCGACTACGGCGAGTGGACGGGCCGATCGCTCACAGAGCTTGGGGAGGAGCCCCTGTGGGCGACCGTGGTGAAGACGGCGTCGCAGGCCAGGTTCCCCGGAGGGGAATCCATCACCGAGGCGGCCGAGCGCTCGACTGCCCGCGTCCGTGACCTCGTGGCTCAGCTGCGCGAAGAGGAGCGTGCCGATGCGGAACTCGAGTCCGCCGCGGATTCCGGAACCGACGCGGGGAAGTCGGCGCCGCCTCGGTGGGCGATGATTGTCTCCCACGGAGACATCATCAAGGCGATCATCGCCGATGCGCTGGGAATGCCGCTGGACGATTTCCAACGGCTGAGCGTCGCTCCCGGGTCGTTCACGGTCATCGACTTCTCCGGTGACAAGCCGGTGCTCGCCGCGATGTCGGTGACAGCCGCCGGACTCGCCCAGTCGGCCGCGGTCGGCGGCGGCGGAATGCGCTGATCCCGGCACTCGTGGGCGAATGCCGGGATCAGGGTCTGTCGCAACAGGTCGCGATGTCGACTCAGACTGCGGCGAGGACTCCCGTGCCGAGCAGGATGTAGAGGACGATGCCCAAAGCCACGCGGTACCAGACGAAGATGGCGAACGACTTCGTCTCCACATACTTGAGGAACCAGTGGATGACGACGAGGCCGAGAGCGAAGGAGATGACCGTGGCCAGTATCGTCGGTCCCCAGCCGAGCACCATGGCCTCACTGCGACCGAGCGTCTGCGCCACGCCGTAGAGGCCCGACCCGACGACAGCGGGAATGGCGAGCAGGAACGAGTAGCGGGCCGCGGAGGGACGATCGAAGCCCATGAACCGGCCGGCCATGATCGTACCGCCGGAGCGTGACACGCCGGGGATGACGGCGAGCGCCTGAGCAAAACCGAACAGGATGCCCTGACCCCAGTTCATATCCTCGAGGGTGCGTTCGCGTTTCCCTGCCCAGTCGGCGAGGCCGATGATGAGACCGAAGACGATGAGCATCGTCGCCGTGATCCAGAGGCTGCGCAGAGCACCCTCGATGTAGTCCTGGAAGAGCAGGCCGATGATGACGATGGGGATCGAGCCGACGATGATGAGCCAACCCAGGCGCACCTCGGGGTCCTTGCGATCATGCTTGCCGACGAGTGCTTTGCACCATTTCGAGATGATCGTGACGATATCGCGCCAGAAGTAGACGACGACGGCCGCCTCGGTGCCGATCTGGATGATGGCGGTGAAGAACGCACCCGGATCGGACCCCGGAAGCATGAGTTCGCCGACGATGCGCACATGCGCCGACGACGAGATCGGGAGGAACTCGGTGAGTGCCTGAACGATTCCGAGCACGGCGGCGACCAGCCAGTCGTACATACGACTCCTTGAGATTATGAGGTGGGAACGAAACCACGGTAGTCGCAGCATCAGGTAACCTCAAGAAGCATGAAGCACCAACGCCTCGGCACCACCGGTCTGGAAATCAGCGATGTGGGTCTCGGGACCTTCGAGTGGGGGCACCGGGTCGATGACCAGGTCGCCCAGCTCCTCGTCGACAGCTACATCGACGCAGGTGGCAACCTCATCGAGCTGCCGAGCTCGGCCACAGCCTCCGCAGAGGTGCTCGGGCGGCTGAGACTTCCCGAAGAGATTCTGCTGCTGTCCCGAGTGGGCGTGTCCATGAGTGAGCCCGACCACATCGAGGTCGGGCTCGGGCGTTCGAGAATCCTCAGCCAGGTCGACACGCTCCTGCGCACGGTGGGACGCGATCACCTCGATGTACTCGTCCTCGATGTCTTCGACGCCGAAGTCGACCGTGCCGAGACCGCCTCGGCCGTTGAGACGCTGCTCACGCTGGGGAAGGTCCGCTACGTCGGGGTGTCCCACCACACCGGGTGGCAGCTGGCGGAGATGCGCGGAGCCGGAATTCCGGTGGCCTGCGCCGTCGCCGAATACTCGCTGCTCAACCGCGAGGCCGAAGCAGAGCTCATTCCCGCGGCCGACTATGCGGGAGTCTCACTCATCGCCGGAGCGGGACTGGGCCGCGGAGTGCTCACCGACAAATACCGGAACGCGACTCCGCAGGATTCCCGCCTGGCGGGGGAGCTGAGCGACTACGCCGGTGCCTATCTCGACGAGCGCTCGAACCGGGTACTCGCAGGCGTCCGTCGTGCCGCGACCGCGTTGGGTGTGTCGACAGTCGACATCGCCTTGGCCTTCAACCGGCAGCACGGAATCGCGAGCACTCTGGTCTCGCCCCGCACTCCGGCACAGCTGGCCGAGGTCACCGGCAGCGAGGTCGAACTGGCCGCGGAGATCGCCGAGGTGCTCGACCAGATCTCATGGAGTCCGTCCGCCTAGAGACTCGGCTCGGGTCCTGTCGGGTCCTGCGCGAGATTCTCGAGCTTCTCAGTCATCCTCGTCGTCATCGTCGAGGACGAACTCGTCATCGTCCTTGGCATCCTCGACATCATCGAAGAGCTCGAACGGGGTGACTTCGTCGAACGCAGTGTAGATCGCGTCTTCGTAGATTTCGAAGGCATCGGCCAAAGCCATATAAGCGGCTTCGACTCGGGGGTCTTGGTCACCGTTGCGGTGTGCGGATGCAGCGTAGTGCTCTCTCACTGCTTCGAGGAATGCGTCCAGGGCCTCACGAGGATCAGTGCTCATGACTCAAATGTATCCCAGGCCGGACCGACATGTAAGTCTTTGAACTAGGCTGAAGACATGGCAGCTCTGTACGACCACCCCACGCCCGATCGTTTCGTCGTCGGCACAATCGGACTTCCCGGCGAGAGGACATTCCTCCTCCAAGCGAAGTCCGGCACCGCGCTCACGACGGTGGTCGTCGAGAAGGAACAGGTCGAGATCCTCTCCGACCGGATCACCGAACTGCTCGACATGGTGATGATCAAGGACCCGGCCGCTCGGGTGCCGCAGACGGCGCTCGACGATCTCATCGACAACGCCGGGCTCAACGTTCCCATCGAACCGGAGTTCCGTGTCGGCACGATGAGCCTGGGCTGGGACACCGTCAAACACGAACTCGTGATCGAGTGCTTCGAACTCACCGAGGCGGACGCCCAGGCCGGAACCTCTGCCGACCCCGATGACGACGAGGTCGAACGAGAGGTCCTGCGCATCGTCCTCGACGCCGCGGCCGCCCGCGAGTTCGCCCGGCGCGGCGAACAGGTCGTCAGTGCCGGACGCGGAGACTGTCCGTTCTGCTCCCTTCCGCTCGAACCCGACGGCCACCTGTGCCCCCGTGCCAACGGGATCCCACGCGCCTGATCGGTGATGGACCACGGGTTTGTCCTCGACGCACTGTCTGCGGGGGACTGGACGGAGATGGGAGCGATCCCACGCGCCAGCAATGACACCCGACTGCTCGTGCTCGAACACGAGGGCCGGGCGATCAAGGCCGTCTACAAACCCATCTCCGGCGAACGGCCCCTGATCGACTTCCCAGAGCAGACCCTGGCCCTGCGCGAGGTCGCCGCCTACCGGCTGTCGTCCACGCTCGATCTGGGAGTGGTCCCGCCGACGGTGCTGCGCGACGACCTGCCGGCCGGTCGCGGATCCCTGCAGGCCTACGTCGAAGCCTCCGACGATGACGAAGCGGTGACCCTGTCGACGGTCAACGCGATCCCCGTCGACCACACCCCGATCTTCGCGCTGCGCACCGAAGACGGCCGCGACCTCGTGCTCTCCCACTCCGTCGACGGTGCCCTGCGCACCATCGCCTTCTTCGACCTGCTGGCCAACAACGCCGACCGCAAAGCCGGTCATGTCATCACCGGCAGCACGCTGCCGAGCACCGCCGCGGCCGACATCGGCGTCTTCGGCATCGACAACGGACTGACCTTCCACCAGGAGGAGAAGCTGCGCACCGTGCTGTGGGGTTTCTCTCGCACCTCGTTCTGCGCCGAAGAGATCGATGCTCTGCAGGAAGTCGCCGCCATGGACGAAACGCTGCGGACGCAGCTGAGCGACTGCCTGTCGGCCGACGAGATCCAGGCCCTCAAACACCGGGCGAACCGGCTTCTCGCCGCCGAGTTCTTCCCCGAAGCACCGGATGATCGCACCGTCATTCCCTGGCCGCCGATCTGAAACCGGCATCACGTCAACCCGGAAGTGCCGAACGCCTGCCTCTCGGTTAGGCTGGGTGCCGTGAAGTCATGGCCCGAACCTCAACTGCCCCGTCTGACCAGCACCGGCAAGGTGCCTACGGTGTTCGATACGAGCACCCGCAGCCCGCGTAGGTTGCGCGGATCCGAGCAGACCGCTCGACTCTACGTCTGCGGCATCACCCCCTATGATGCGACGCACCTCGGGCACGCCTCCACCTATGTCGCCTTCGATCTGCTCAACCGGATCTGGCGCGATGCGGGACTCGAGGTCGACTATGCACAGAACACCACTGATGTCGACGACCCGCTGCTGGAGCGCGCCGACGCCACGGGAGTCGACTGGCGCGAACTCGCCGCCTCCCAGATCGAGCTCTTCCGTGAGGATATGGAAGCCCTGCGGGTGCTTCCGCCGGCCAGCTTCATCGGCGTCGTCGAATCCGTCGACGAGATCGCCGCCGGAGTCCGCGATCTCGTGGACAGGGGAGCCGCCTACACCCTCGACAACGGTGACGTCTACTACCGGGTGTCGACGCAGATCACCCCACCGTTCGGCACCGTCAGCCATGACGATGCCGAAACCATGGCCGCGCTGTCGGCCGAACGCGGCGGAGACCCCGAGACTCCGGGCAAAGACAACCCCATCGACCCGCTGCTGTGGCGGGCCGAACGCGAAGGCGAACCGTCCTGGGACGGCGGAGCACTGGGTCGGGGACGACCGGGATGGCATGTCGAATGCACAGTCATCGCCGATCGGTATCTCGGCTTCCCCGTCGATGTGCAGGGAGGCGGCAGCGACCTCATCTTCCCGCACCACGAGATGAGCGCCGCCCATGCAGCTGCCTGGCGGGACACGCCGATGGCGAAGACCTATATGCACACCGGAATGGTGGGCCTCGACGGCGAGAAGATGAGCAAGTCCAAAGGCAACCTCGTCCTCGTCTCGAAGCTGCGCGAGCGTGGAGTCGATCCCATGGCCATCCGCACCGTGATCCTGTCCAACCACTACCGCAGCGACTGGAGCTTCACCGAAGAGCAGCTGTCCATCGCCGAGGCACGCCTCCAGTCATGGAGGCACGCGGCCAAATGCGAATCCGAATGTCGCCAGGGTCTGCGCGAGCACATCATCGGTCTGCTGCGGGAAGCACTCACCGATGACCTCGACAGCCCGCGGGCTCTGGGGATCCTCGACGAGTGGGCCGAACACTATGCGGACTCCGAACCCTCGGAGACAGCGGGCATCACCGGCGACCGAGTCGCCGACGCCGTCGACGCCCTCCTGGGCATCCGTCTGCTGGACTGACACCGTTCGGCGTCGACCGCCTGACCACCGAATGACTGTGGTTCACTTATCGCGGCCGCGTTTGCGCAGATAGCGTTCGAACTCGGCCGCGATGGCGTCTCCGCTGGCCTCCGGCAGGTCCGCCGAATCGTTCTGCTTCTCCAGCGCCTTGACGAGCTCTGCCAGCCGCGGGTTGAACGAGACGAGTTCGTCGGCGCCGAGCTCCCAGGCCCGGCTCTCCTCTTCGAGCACATGGATGTCGATCTCGATGCCGACATAGCGCTCGACCGCCTTCGCCAGAGCGAGCTCGGCCTTCGGCGACGGAGACTCGGCGAGATAGTCCGGCACGCCCACCCACAGGTTGATCGCCCTGATTCCGCGCCAGCGGCACGCGACTCCGAGCAGCCCGAGAATGCCGATGGGTCCCTCATACCCGTTGGCGTCGATGCCGAGACCGGACGCGAGTTCAGCGTCCTCCGTGTTGGCCACCACGGGCAGGGGCCGCGTATGCGGAACCTCGGCATGGAGCCCTCCGAGGAGGACGACGGTATCGTCAGCACCGACGTGAGCGAGAATGAGGGTGAGGAACTCCCGCCATTTCAGGCCCGGTTCGTGCCCCTGGATGACCGTGATCGGCAACTCGCCGAGGCGGCCCCGGTGCACCGCGACACCCGGCCAGGCGATCGACGCCGTGCCGGCCTCGTCGCGGATGATCTCGGGTTCGGAGAAGCGGAATTCGTAGAACCCATCGGTGTCGAGGATCTCGGAGTCGTCCAGCTGCCAAACCTCGATGAGATCCTTGGCCAGCGAACTCGCCGCTTCGGAAGCATCGGCATCCTGACCTTCGAAGGCGATGAAGACGAGTGCCCCGGACCCGGATGGAAGAATACTCATGGTTCCAGACTACGCTGGGCCTATGACGAACCACGCATCAGCCGACCCTTCCGCCGTCCTGTGGGACATGGACGGAACCCTCGTCGACACCGAGCCGTATTGGATCCGCGCCGAGACCGAACTCATGAACGCCCACGGGCTGTCCTGGTCGGAAGAGCAGGGGCTCGAATTCGTCGGCAACGAGCTGATCGTCTCCGCCCGAATGATGCGCGAGGCCGGTCTCGACCTGCCCGCCGAGGAGATCGTCGAGACCCTGATGGGCAACGTCATCGGACAGATCCGAGCATCCGTGCCCTTCCGCCCCGGTGCACTGGAGCTGCTGGCCGAACTCAAGGCCGAGGGCATCCCGAACGTCATGGTCACGATGTCCTACCGACCACTGGCCGAGGCGGTCATCTCCAGCTGTCCGCCGAACAGCTTCGCCGGTCTCGTCTCCGGCGACGAGGTATCCGCCGGCAAACCGAACCCCGAGCCGTATCTGCGCGGAGCCGCTCTGCTCGACCTCGACCCGGCCGACTGTGTGGCCCTGGAGGATTCGAAGCCGGGTCTGGCCAGTGCCGAGGCGGCGGGAACCATTGCCATCGGGATCCCGCATTTCGTCGACCTCGAGCCGCGTCCGGGCCGGATCCTGTGGGACAGCCTCGAAGGCCGCGGAGTCGCCGACCTGCGACGTCTGCGCGCTCAGCAGAGCGCCTGAACCCTAAGCCCCGACGATCTTCGTGATCTCCGGGGTCGGGGGAGCGGTATTGCCCCAGGCCGGGCACAGCGGCTTGAACGTGCACCAATTGCACAGCGGTGACTTCTTCGGCCGCCACCGATCCGACTCGGCCGAGGCGATGATGTCCTTCCAGATGGCATCGATCTCGAACTGCGTCTGTTCGACCTCAGCCATCGTCGGGTGGGATTTCAGCACACTGCGCGAACCCAGGTACATCAGCTGCAGAGTGTGCACGAGTTCGCCGGAGAGGCGGTAGACGACGAGAGCGTAGAAGCCCATCTGGAACTTCGCCTCCCGCCCGTACTGAGGTTTCGGCTGCTTGCCCGTCTTGTAGTCGACCAGCCGCCGCTCGCCACCCGGGGCGACGTCGACCCGGTCGATGAAACCGCGCAGTTCGAGACCGTTGTCGAGTTTCGTCCGCACGAACTTCTCCGTCTCCTCCGGTTCGAGATGTTCCGGATACTCGAGAACGAAGTAGGAATCGATGAGCCGACGCGCCGATGTGAAGAACGTCTCCTTCTCGGCGTCGTCCCCGAAGATCTCGAGCACCTCCGGATCCTTCTCGACGAGTTCCTCCCACGCCGGCATGAGCATCGTCTGCGCGAGTTCGGCCGTGCGTTCGCCTGCCGGTGCGGTGAACAGCTTCTCGAGCACCGAATGGACCACCGTGCCGCGGAACGCGGCCTGAGAGGGCGGCTCCGGCAGCTTGTCGATGCTGCGGAAACGGAACTTCAGAGGGCATTGGATGAAGTCGTTGGCCCGCGAGGGCGAGAGACTGGTGAGCTCGGCCATAACTCCACTGTAACGACCTGCACGGACACGACGTGGCGACCAGCGGTCGGAGCGTCGTCGCTGTTAGGCTGAGTAACCGACCCTCAGTGGTCCGCTGACCACGACATCGACCGGAGGAACCCCTTCAATGGCCGCGAAAAACCACCACCCCGGTGCGTCATCGGGTCTGCGCTTGGGCACCGTCCTCGGCGCTCCGGTGATTCTGGCGTGGTCGTGGTTCCTCGCCGCCATCGTCATCACCATCCTCTTCACTCCGTGGCTCAACCAGGTCCGACCGGATCTGGGCATCGGGGCCTGGTTCGTCGCCTTCGCCTACGCCGTGCTCCTCTTCGCCTCCGTCTTCCTCCACGAACTCGCTCACGGCGTCGCCGGTCAGTTCTACGGGCAGAAGGTCGCCGCGATCGAGCTGAACATCTGGGGCGGGTTCACCCGGTTCGAACCGCAGATGGACAACCCGCGTGACAAAGCGGCGATGACGAGCTTCGTCATCTCCATCGTCGGCCCCATCGTCAACATCGTTCTCGCCCTGCTGGGATGGTGGTGCCTCAGTGCCGCCAGCCCCACCTCGGTGCCGTGGCTGCTGCTCATCGCCGTCACCTTCGCCAACGTCGCCCTCGGCGCCATCAACCTGCTGCCGGGCATCCCGCTCGACGGCGGCTGGGCGCTGCAGGCGATCATGTGGCGCATCACCGGGTCACAGTTTCTGGGCACGATCGTGGCCAGCTGGGTCGGCCGCATCATCGCCGTCGGCTTCATCGGCTGGTCGGTGATCACCCCGCTGCTGGCCGGCGATCGACCCGACCCGCTGACCGTCGCCTGGATGTCTCTCATCGCGATCATGCTGTGGTTCTCCGCCGGAGATGCCGCAACCCACGCCAAACGGGCCCGGAAGATGGAGACCTACGACCTCGCCCAGGTCATCCAACCGGCGATCGCCGCCACCTGGGACGCCGACCTGGCCGACACACTCGACTATGCGAACACGCTCGGGAATGCGAAGGAGCGCACACTCATCGTCGTCCTCGATCAGAAGGGTCTGCCGTACGGTCTCGTCGACCGACACGCCGCAGCGGGTCGACTCGCCGAGACCCTGGACGCCGTTCCCGCCGGTGAGGTCGCCCGCCCCCTGGCCGGGTGGATCGGCGTGCCGAAGGACATCACCGCCCCGCACCTGCTCGAATCGCTCACGCACCGACCCAAGGCGCAGTTCAGCCTGGTCATGGACGGCAACACCCTCGTCGGAGTCATCGACCTGCAGGAGTTCTTCGACGAGCTGCTCGCAGCCTGAACCGGTTGTGTGAGGCAATCCTCACCAGCGTAGAGTGGACTCATCATGACTCAGCCACTCCATTCCCGGCCCCCGCGCGTTCTGGGCGCCGGAGAGAAGGTCCAACTCACCGATCCCAAGGGCCGGATGCACACCTTCGTGCTCTCCCCGGGTGAGCACTTCCACACGAACAAGGGCCTCATCAGCCACGATGACATCATCGGGCGCACCGAGGGAATCATCGTCGCGAACTCCGGGGGAATCGACTTCCAGGTCTTCCGCCCGCGCTACGAAGACTTCGTGCTCTCCATGCCCCGTGGCGCCGCAGTCGTCTACCCGAAGGATTCGGGTCTCATCGTCACCCTCGGCGATATCTTCCCCGGCTCAGTCGTCGTCGAAGCCGGCGTCGGATCCGGAGCCCTGTCGATGGCGCTGCTGCGAGCCGTGGGCCCGAACGGATCCGTCCACTCGTTCGAACTGCGTGAGGAGTTCGCGACGATCGCGGCCGGCAACATCGCCGACTTCTTCGACGGCGAACCGGACAATTGGTCGGTCACCGTCGGCGATCTCGCACAGACCCTGCCGCAGACGTTCGGCCCCGGCAGCGTCGACCGCGTCGTCCTCGACATGCTCACCCCCTGGAACACGCTCGAGGCGGTCAGCGAAGCCCTGACACCCGGGGGAATCGTCATCGCCTACGTGGCCACCGTCCCGCAGCTCTCCCGCTTCGTCGAAGCCCTGCGCGCTTCCGGCAAGTTCGCCGAACCCGAGTCCATGGAGGCCATGGTCCGCGGCTGGCATGTCGACGGACTCGCCGTCCGCCCCGACCACCGGATGATCGCCCACACCGGGTTCCTCATCATGGCCCGCCGGATGGCCGATGGCATCAGCCCGCTGGAGAAGAAGAAACGTCCCCAGGGAGCCACCGCGGCCGCCGAGGATGTGGCGGCGTGGACGGAACCGGAAGTCACCGAGGCAGCCATCGGCACCCGCACCGCACACGGGAAGAAGCTGCGCCGGGTGATGCGCGAGGCCGGCAGACGCCTGCGCACCGACCCCGCAGGCTCCGCAGACGCGCAGCCCACAGATGTCACAGACAGCCCGACCAGCAGCACAGGGCCGAAGGAGGATCGATGACAGAGACCACGACCGAAGTGAAGAAGCTGCGCGAGGACACCGCGTCCCTGCGCCAGCAGCTCTACACAGCGGGAAAACGCAATGAGGCACTGTCGAAGACTCTGCGCACGGCCCGTGATGAGCTCGGCAGGATCAAGGAGGAGGCCAGGCGCCTGACCGAGCCGCCGAACAACTGGGGCACACTCATCGCCCTCGGCGAGAACGCGGTGACTGCCGATGTCATCGTCGGCGGTCGCCGGATGCGTGTGGCCGTCGCCCCCGAGGTCGAGCCCGAGAGTCTGCGGGCCGGAGCCGATGTGCTCCTGTCCGAAGGTCTCGTCATCATCGGCACCGGCGACTTCCCGCCCGTGGGATCGGTCGTCAACGTCCGCGAATTCGTCGATTCCCAGCGGATCCTCGTCGGAGCCCCCGGCGATGACGAGCAGGTCTTCACCCTCGCCGCCGATCTCGTCGACGCAGGGCTGCGCGTCGGCGATGCCGTCGTCGTCGACACCCGCACCCATTACGCCCTGCAGGTCGTCGAGAAGCCCGAGGTGTCCTCGCTGCTGCTCGAAGAGGTCCCCGACATCACGTACTCGGACATCGGCGGACTGGCCGACCAGATCGAGCAGATCAAAGATGCCGTCGAACTGCCCTTCGAACATCCCGAGCTCTACACCGAGCACGGACTCAAACCGCCCAAGGGGATTCTGCTCTACGGGCCTCCCGGCTGCGGAAAGACGCTCATCGCGAAGGCCGTGGCGAACTCCCTGGCCGATCGCACCGGGACGGTCCGCACGAGCAAGACCTACTTCCTCAACATCAAAGGCCCGGAGCTGCTGGACAAGTACGTCGGCGAGACCGAACGCCAGCTGCGCCTGATCTTCGCCCGGGCGCGGGAGAAGGCCTCAGCCGGGTTCCCGGTCGTGGTGTTCTTCGATGAGATGGAATCACTGTTCCGCACCCGCGGCACCGGCAAGTCCTCGGACGTGGAGACGACGATCGTCCCGCAGCTGCTCACCGAGATCGACGGCGTCGAACAGCTCGACAACGTCATCGTCATCGGCGCCTCGAACCGTGAGGACCTCATCGACCCCGCGATCCTGCGCCCCGGCCGACTCGATGTGAAGATCCGCATCGAACGCCCCGACGCCGAGGCGGCCCGCGACATCTTCGAGAAGTATCTGACCGCCGAGCTGCCGCTGCACTCGAGCGTGCTCGCCGGTCACGATACGCCCGCCGAGGCGGTCTCGTCACTCATCGACAGCTGCGTCGAACGGATGTTCGCCGAAACCCCGGAGAACGAATTCGTCGAGGTCAGCTACGCCGACGGGTCGAAGGAAGTCCTCCACTTCTCTGCGTTCGCCTCCGGGGCGATGATCCACAACATCGTCGACCGGGCGAAGAAGGCGGCGATCAAGTCGCTGCTCGACACCGGAGAACGCGGTCTGCACCCCGGGCATTTCGAGGATGCGATCGCCGAAGAGTTCAGCGAACACGAGGACCTGCCGAACACGACGAACCCCGACGAATGGGCACGGATCTCCGGGCGCAAGGGCGAACGGGTCACTCATCTGCGGATGATGCACCTCGACACGACCAGGGGAGCCCCGACCGTGCCGTATGAGACCGATATCGCCGAGGTGCGGCCGAATTCCGATCTCGTCTGAATCGGGGCTCAGCGGCTGCGCTTGCGGCGGCCGGAACCACCGGAGACGGCCGTGGCGATGAGACGCCAGCCGACCAGAGTGATGAGATTGAGCGAGGTCGCGACGATCATGAAGCTCACCGGCACCGAACCCGGATCGCCGCCGGCTCCGGTGATTCCGCGCAGGACGAGTCCGACGAGGACGGTGACCGCCCAGACCCCGGTGCCCGTGGCCAGCGGAGCGATCGGCCGATCCCAGACGGCCGTGAGCAGCCAGGCGATGACGAGGGCGGCCACGAACGGCCACGCCGTGGTCATCAGCCCCTGCGGATCGAAATTGTGAGAATGTGTGTAATGACCGACGATCGTGAACAGAACCACGAGGATGAGGTCGACGATCAGTGCGATGGGGAGATGAGATTTCTTCGTTGCCACGTCCCCGAGTCTAGACCGTGGAGGAGAATCAGATGCTCAGAGTCAGACGCGTCATGGGAGCCGAGACGGAGTTCGGCCTCAGCCAGCCCGGCAACCCGCGGGCGAACCCGATGCGGGACTCGGCTCGTGTCGTCGACGCCTATGCCGGTCCGCGCGGACTGAAGTCGTCCCAGAACTTCTGGGACTTCGCCACCGAGTCTCCGCTGGCCGACGCTCGCGGCTTCTTCATGAACATCGCCGATGCGGACGTCTCGCAGCTGACCCATCTCCCGCAGGACGATGTCGAAGCCCAGTACCTGGCGAACGTCGTCACGGAGAACGGCGCCCGCTACTACGTCGACCACGCTCATCCCGAATACTCCTCCCCGGAAGTGCTCACCCCTCGCGATATCGTCACCTTCGACCGGGCCGGCGACCTCGTCGCCCTCGAATCGGTGCGGACGCTGGAGAAGAGCGCGGAACCGGTCAATCTGTACAAGAACAACACTGATTCCAAGGGAGCCTCCTACGGCACCCATGAGAACTACCTCGTCGACCGGTCCACCGACTTCGGCGACCTCGTGGCCGGCCTCGTCCCCTTCTTCGTCACCCGGCAGATCCTGTGCGGATCGGGACGGGTCGGCATCGGCCGCGAAGGCGAGGGCAAGGGCTTTCAGATCTCATCCCGAGCGGACTTCTTCGAAGCCGAGGTGGGACTCGAGACGACCCTGCGGCGTCCGATCGTCAACACTCGTGACGAACCGCACGCCGATCCCGCGAAGTACCGTCGGCTGCACGTCATCATCGGCGACGCCACCTTGGCGGAGCCCGCCACGTTCGTCCGCTTCGGCTCGACCTCCCTCGTCCTCGGCCTCATCGAAGCGGGGCTGGCACCGCGGATCGAACTCGCCGATGCCCTGCAGTCGCTGTGGGATGTCAGCCACGACCTCAGCCTGACCGCCCCGCTGCCGCTGACCGACGGGACGACGGCAACGGCGCTCGAGATCCAAGAGGCCTTCTATTCAGCCTGCCTCGAACACGCGGATCCCGATGATGCCGAGACGAGTCAGGTGCTCGCCGAATGGCGCCGATTCCTCGACGGTCTCTCGACCGACCCGAGGACTCTGGTCGACTCCATCGACTGGGTCGCCAAATGGGTCCTGCTCGAGGGCTACCGCTCCCGTGAGGGAATCGACTGGGACCATCCGAAGCTGGCCCTCATCGACGTCCAGTACCACGATGTGCGCCCGGAGAAAGGGCTCTTCCACAAGCTCGAACGTGCCGGGCGCATCCGGCGGCTGACCACCGACGCCGAAGTCGAAGCCGCCGTGACCAACGCTCCCGACGGGACCCGCGCATTCCTGCGCTCCGTGGCGGTCAGCCGCCTCGGGGACGATCTGGTGGCCGCGAGCTGGGATTCGCTCGTGGTCAACGCGGAATCCCTCGGGGTGGTGCGTCTGCCCATGCACGAACCTCTCAAAGGCACCCGGGAGCTGCTCGCCGATCGGGTAGAGGGAATCGCGACCGCCGAGGGCCTGCTGAAGGCACTCGGAGTCGATAGACTGAATTCGAAGAACGACTGAAGGAGTGTGAGATGAGCTCGCAGGAACAGGTCCAGAGAGACAAATCGTCCGGTGGGGGAGATGCACCCGTCGATCCGCCGGAGGCCGTGCAGGGACAGATCAACACTCAGAACGTCGATTCCATCCTCGACGAGATCGACGGTGTGCTCGAGTCGAACGCGGAGGAGTTCGTCAAGAACTTCGTGCAGAAGGGCGGCCAATGAGATGGCAGGATTCCCTCCTGCATTCTTGAGTTCGACGAGCAACTCCTTCGTCGAACTCGCCCGCTCCCTGGCGCCCGAAGCGCTGCCGCACCCCGGAGCCCGGGATCTGGCCGAACAGTCCCCGGAGGGCACGACCATCATCTGCTTCCGCACGGCCAGCGGAATCCTCATGGCCGGTGACCGGAGAGCGACCATCGGCAACCTCATCGCCTCGCATTCGATGGAGAAGGTCAAAGCAGCCGACGACTACTCCGTCATCGGCATCGCCGGCACCGCCGGGGTCGCACTCGACCTCATCCGGCTCTTCCAACTCGAGCTCGAACACTACGAGAAGATCGAAGGCGCCCGTCTCTCGCTCAACGGCAAAGCCAACCGCTTGGCTGCGATGCTGCGCGGAAACCTCGGCCTGGCGATGCAGGGACTCACCGTCGTCCCGATGTTCGCCGGAGTCGACGACTCCACACGACAGGGCCAGATCTTCAGCTTCGACGTCACCGGCGGAAAGTACGAAGAGCACCGATTCCATTCCATCGGGTCCGGTTCCCGTTTCGCCCGCGGGGCGCTGAAGAAGCTGTGGAGGGCCGACCTCGACACACCCTCGGCGATCTCCGTGGCCGTCGAGGCTCTCTTCGACGCCTCCGACGACGACTCGGCGACGGGCGGACCGGATTTCGTCCGGCAGATCGCCCCGACGATCGTCACCGTCGACCTCGAGAACGGGGTCACCGAGGTCGATTCGGCCACCGTCTTGGACACCGCCACCGAGGTCGTCGACCGCCGCACGGCCAGCGCCCGGTGATGAGTGCGGCACAGTCACCGCGAAAGGATCGTCGATGAGTCAGGCACCGTTCTACGTCTCGCCCGAGCAGCTGATGAAGGACCGGGCCGACTTCGCCCGCAAGGGCATCGCCCGCGGTCGGTCCGTCGTCGTCATGCGCTTCGACGCAGGCATCCTGCTGCTGGCGGAGAACCCGTCACCGACGCTGCACAAGATCGCTGAGATCTACGACCGGATCGGCTTCGCCGCCGTCGGCAAATACAACGAATTCGAGACCCTGCGGCAGGCCGGCGTCCGCTACGCCGACCTGCGCGGATACTCCTACGACCGCACCGACGTCACCGCTCGCGGGCTGACGAATGCGTACGCGCAGACCCTGGCCGGAGTCTTCACCACCGAGTCGAAGCCCTTCGAGGTCGAACTCGTCGTCGCCGAACTCGGACTCGCACCGGAGACCGACCAGCTCTACCGGCTCAGCTACGACGGATCCGTCATCGACGAGACCGAACATGTGGCCATCGGCGGCCAAGCCGATGCGATCACGGCATCCCTGGCCAGGGTGCGCAGCTCGCAGATGACACTGCGCGAGGTGTTCAACCACGGTGTGACCGCGTTGGGTGCCGCGAGCCAGGCGATCGTGGCCACCGACGCACTCGAGGCCGCCGTCCTCGACCGCACGACGACCAAGCAGCGCACGTTCCGCCGCCTCGACGATGCGGCGATGAGCGCACTGCGGGAGGACTGAATGGCACGCATCTACGGGCTCGAAACCGAATACGGACTCGCCCACACCGCCGACCCCGAGGGTCGGCGCATCGGCCCCGAGGAGATCGCCCGCTATCTCTTCCGCCCAGTGGTCGAATGGGGCAGGTCGTCGAACGTGTTCCTGCCCAACGGGTCGCGCCTCTACCTCGACGTCGGCTCCCACCCGGAGTACGCGACCGCCGAATGCGATGACTTGGGCGACCTGCTCGCTCAGGATCGGGCCGGCGAAGGTCTGATGATCGACCTGCTGGACAAGGCGCAGGCCGCCCTCGACGCCGACGGCATCGGCGGACGTGTGCACATGGTCAAGAACAACACGGATGCGGCTGGCAACTCCTACGGGTCGCACGAGAACTTCCTCATCCGCCGCACCCTGGACTTCAACCGGCTGACCACGGTGCTGCTGCCCTTCCTCGTCACCCGGCAGCTGCTCGTCGGGGCCGGAGCCGTGATTCCGCGCCGTTCGGCCTTCACCCCCGACGAGGAAGCCGACCGGTCGGAGATGATGTTCGGCCTCTCCGGCCGATCCGATGTCATGTGGGAGGGACTGTCGTCGGCGACGACACGGTCGCGTCCGATCATCAACGCCCGCGACGAACCGCACGCCGATGCGGAGAAGTACCGGCGGCTGCACGTCATCGTCGGTGATTCCTCGATGTCGACGGCCACCTCGGCGCTCAAGATCGGATCCGCGGTGCTCATGCTCGACCTCATCGAACAGGGGGCGCGGATCCCGGAGAACGGGCTGCGCCACCCGGTGCGCGATATCCGCCTCGTCGCCCGCGATCTCACGGGACGGGTCGTGCTCGAACGCACGGACGGAACCACGACGACGCCGCTGGGACTGCTCGCCGACTACCGGGACCGGGCACAGCGGATCGTGGAATCAGGGGAGCACAGCCTCGGCGACGACGAACTCGCCCGCTACATCATCGACCTGTGGACGCGGATGCTCACCGCCGTCGAAGCGCAGGACTTCTCGACCGTGGACACGGAGATCGACTGGGTGATGAAACGCACCCTCATCGAACGGTCCATGCAGCGCGGAATCACCGATATCGCCGATGCGCGCATCCACCGCCTCGACATCGCCTTCCATGACATCACACCCGCAACGGGGCTGTTTCCCAAGCTCGAAGCCGCCGGAATGGCGAAGAGCCTCGTCCCCGCCGAGGCGGCCGAACGAGCGAAGGACACGCCCCCGGCGAGCACGCGGGCGGCGATCCGCGGCGAATTCGTCCGCGCAGCCCATGCCGCCCGACGCGACTACACCGTCGACTGGGTGCACCTGCGTCTCAACGACGAATCCGGTCGAGCAGTCGCACTCAAGGACCCGTTCGCCACGACGCACCCGCAGGCGGAAACACTCATCGCGGGCCTGTAAGATCGCCCTGTGATCCGGTCTGGCCCCTATCCGGGCACGGCCTTCGCGTGACGAAAGGAAACCAGTGCGCACCAAAGTGCTCAGCGCCATCGCGGCGGGCCTGTTGCTGCTCTCGGCCTGCGGGCAGGGTGATGAGTCCGAGGACTCGACCACACCTCCGCCGTCGGTGGCCGCTCAGGACGCGAAGTCGACCAGCCTCGACGACATCACCGTCGACGGCAAGATCGGGAAGAAGCCCGAGGTCAGCTTCGAGGCACCGCTGGTCATGGACAAGACCGAGAGGAAAGTGCTCACAAAGGGCACCGGCGACAAGATCGCCGACGGCGAACAGGTCACGGCACAGATGACGCTGGTCTCCGGCACGACCGGCAAGACCGTCGAATCCAGCTACGACTCGGACGCCGCAGCCGGTTTCCCCATGGACAAGTCCCAGATCTCCGAAGACCTCTACAACGCACTCATCGACGTCAAGGTCGGATCACGCGTGATGATGTCGCTCAACGGCAGCGCCCAGCAGGGCGAAGCCTCACAGACGCTCGTCTACGTCATCGACATCGAGGACGCGAAGAAGCCGCTGACCCGGGCGCAGGGCAAGAAGGCCGATCAGTCGGACAACCCCGTCACCGTGAAGTGGGGCGACGACGGTGCACCGTCGATCTCGAAGCCGAAGGGCAAGAAGCCGACCGAACTTGAGACCTACACGACGATCGAAGGCGAAGGCGACGAGGTCAAGAAGGGCCAGAGCGTCGCCGTGAAGTACTCCGGCTGGCTCTGGGACGACACGTCGAAGACCTTCGACTCGAACTGGAAGAAGGGCGGACAGCCCTTCGTCGTCGCCCCGGTCGGCGAGGCTCAGGTCATCGACGGCTGGAACGAGGGACTCGTCGGGCAGAAGGTCGGCGACCAAGTCGTCCTCGTCGTCCCGCCGGACAAGGGGTACGGCGAACAGGGCAATGATTCGATCCCGGGGAACTCGACCCTGATCTTCGTCGTCGACATCCTCTCGGCCCAGGGCTGAGAACCGGTCCGATATCTCACCAGAACCGACACCAGGAGGAACACATGAGCAAGCAGAAGCCCGAAGTCGATTTCCCCGGCGGCGACGCCCCGACCGAGCTCATCATCACCGATGATGTCATCGGCACCGGCGCCGAGGCGGGACCCGGCGACACCGTGAGCGTGCACTACGTCGGAGTCGCCTATTCCACGGGCGAGGAGTTCGACGCCTCGTACAACCGCGGCACCCCGCTGGAGTTCCGTCTCGGATCCGGAATGGTCATCTCCGGCTGGGACCAGGGCATCCAGGGGATGAAGGTCGGCGGACGCCGTACCCTGCAGATCCCGCCGCACCTGGCGTACGGCGACCAGGGCGCCGGCGGAGTCATCCAGCCCGGCGAGTCGCTCATCTTCGTGTGCGACCTCGAGAACGTCCGCTGAGCATCAGCAATAGGATCAGCACGCGCTGACTCTGCGTGAAACGGCTGTGGCCGGGTTCGTCGGAACCCGGCCACAGCCGTCTTTCCCGACGCGGAGGGGAATTCTGCGAAGAGCGGCGGTTGCCTGTGTGTTCGCCGCGCTCAGCTGTGGACGAGCCGGGCGGCGCAGCGTCCAGCGGCGGCCGCGGCGAGGAACGATGCGGCATCGGCCGGCAGCTTCCTGCCCATCGTCGACAGACGTACAGGTGAGACACGCAGCGCATCCCACAGTCCCGTCAGATCGACGTCGACGAGTTCATGCATCTGGAGTCGAGACAGCTGCTCGGCCACGGTCGCGGTCACGACTTCGGGATCCGGGTCCATCTCGGCTCGCTCCGCCTCGGTGAGGGTGGAGAAGTCGGGCACCGGCACGGTCATCCCCGGTCGAGCGATCTCAGTCAACGGCGTCAGCGAATGATGGGAGATGCCGAAATGACGGCCGCGGGCGTCGGCATTCGACATCCGCAGCAGGCCGATCGGGCGCCCACCGAGCAGGGCTGCGGCATTGAGGTGCTCTCCGGTGACCAGGCCCGAATAGCCGTACTTCGTGCCGGTGCCGAGGTTCCCGGGACCCTGTGCGACGATGGCGATGTCGGCGTCCATCACGTGCTTGGCCGCGAGCAGTCCCGTATGGATCGTCACCGCTTCGAGGTCTCCGCCCCAGGCCTGCCCGGTGCTGATCACCCCCGTCAGCCATTTCGCGTCCTTGAGTCCGGCGACGGCCTGCGAGAACGGGGACGGCAGAGCCGCACCATCGCTGAGCACATAAGCCACCGACAGTGATGGGTCGACGACGCGGATACCGGCGATCGCTGCGGGCAGAGCCGAATGCAGATCGGCGACGATCACGGGCATGCCGTCGAGGTGCTCCGCCTCGGCGAGAGTGGCGTGATGCTGCGATTCCTGATCGTCGACGCCGAGGACCATCGTCTGCAACGGTGAATAGCGGTCCTTGACGAGATGGCCCGGACCGTCCGGAGGATCGGTCGGCAGCGCTTCGGGCAGGGCGACGATGAGCCCGAACCCTCCGGTGCCCAGCCTCTTCGCCAGAGCCGAGACATTGACGATGACGGTGTCCTGGTTCTGCGGCTGCCCGACGGCATCGGTGTAGGCGATCGCCCGGATGGATCTCACATCAGTTCCCGGCACAGCCTCGTGCAGGTCGACGTCGAGCTCTGTGTATCCTGGCCGGGTGGAGCGAATCGCTGCGACGATTCCTTTGCGCCAATGAATCATGGTCCCAAGACTATCGCCCGGCCTAGGTTACGGTGGAATCGTGAATACACCCCGCACCAGCAGACAGAGACAGCAGACCGAACGTCTGATGAATCTGCTGATCGCCCTCCGCGCTTCCCGCGGCTGGGTGTCGCGCAAGACGCTGATGAGCGCCATCGACGGCTATTCCGGGCTCGACGAGGTCGCCTTCGACCGCAAGTTCTCCCGCGACAAGGAGCTGCTGCGACACATGGGCATCACCATCGCAACCCGAGCCGAACACGATGCCTACGGTGATGTGGGGGAGACGGGCTATCGGATCTCCACCGCCGACTATGCGATGGGCGACGTCGACCTCACTCCCGCCGAGGTGGCCGCTGTGACCGTGGCCGCCGCATTCTGGTCCGAGACCGAGCTCGGGGCATCCTCGTCTCAGGCCCTGACGAAGCTGCGCGCACTCGGCATCGACCTCGACCAGTCCGCCGACGGCCCGGGAAACGTCGATCCGGGCACCGCCGCACACCGGCTGGCCAGCGCGAACTTCGCCACCGCTCTCCATCACATCAATGCCCGCGAAGCCATCGGCTTCCGGTATCACAAACCCGGTCAGAGCGAGAGGAAAGTGAAGCTGGAACCCTATGCGCTGCTCAGCCGCGGCGACCGTGTCTACCTCTTCGGCTTCGACCTCGACCGCGAGGCCCGACGCACCTTCCGGCTCTCCCGCGTCGAAGGTGGGATCGCGAAGCTCAGCGGCCGTGAACCCGGCGACTATGAGATCCCCGAGGACTTCTCCCCGCAGCTGGCGCTGCAGTCGAGTTCCGAGATGGCCGTCGTCGCCGAGGCGAGGCTGCACATCCGTGCTCACCGGGCCGATCCGCTGCGCCGTCGACAGATCCGCAGCGATGGCGACGAGGTGGTCATCGGCTATTCCGATGCCGATGCCCTCGCCGCCGAGATCGTCGGCTTCGGGGACGCCGTGGACGTGGTCGATCCGCCCGAACTCGTGCGCGCCGTCGACCGCAGACGCGAAACGATTCGCCGATCGCTCGACCGTTTGGGAGGCTCCAGTGTCCTCAGCGCGTGAACGGCTCACCCGACTGCTCAGCCTCGTCCCGTACCTCGACGCCCATCCGGGCGCGGATCTCGAAGAGACCGCTGCCTATTTCGGCATCGACTCCGCCACCCTCATCGACGATCTGCAGCTGCTCTTCGTCACCGGTCGACCCGGACATATGCCCGATGACCTCATCGATGCCTCGTGGGAGGGCGGGCAGATCTTCGTCTCCAACGCCGAAGAGGTCTCCGTGCCCGTGCGGCTCAGCGCCGAGGAGGCCGGAGTCCTCGTACTCGCTCTCGACATGCTCTCGTCCCTGCCAGGGCTCGATTCCGCAGCGGTGGCCACGGCCGCGTCCAAATTGCGCGCAGCTGCAGGAGAGAACCTGCGCACGGCCGTCGACGTCAGTCCCATCGACGCCGACGAGGAGCTCCTGACCGCTCTGCGCAATGCGGTGGAAGAAGGCACGGCGCTGCGGATCGACTATTACGTGGGCTCCCGTGACGAACTCACCACGCGGACCATCGCCCCGACCCGACTCGTCCCCGGTGCTGACTGGTACGTCGATGCGTGGTGCTATTCGGCCGGAGCGCCCCGGCGGTTCGCACTGGGTCGCATCCGGTCCTGGGAATCGGCCGCGCATCCGCCGATGTCGGTCAGCGAGTCGATGACCACCTCATACGAAGTCACCCTCGGTCTTGCGGCCGCGGGAGCATGGCTGGCAGATGAACTCGACGTGACGAATCGGGAGTACCTCGACGGTGGTGACACGAGCGTGCGCATCCGCTTGCTCGTGCATTCTGTGGATTGGCTCAGCCGGTTCCTGCTCTGTCATGCCGATGTCATCACCGAGATCGACGACACCGAAGCCGTTGCGGGCGCCCTGAACAGGCTCGGCTGAGACGAAGGCCGCGTCCGGAAGTGGATGAAAGGCTCAGCCGCAGCGCGTAGACTCTTCCACAGCATCAACAATCCAAGGAGCTCCCCATGAGACCAAGTTTCGTGCAGATCGCGATCGTGATCCTCATCATCGTGATCATCTTCGGCGCACCCAAACTGCCGCAGCTGGCCCGAAGCCTGGGACAGTCGATGAAGATCTTCAAGTCCGAGGTCAAGGATCTGCGCGGCGATGAGGACGAATCCGGCAAGAGCACCGAGCCGGGAGCGCTCAACCAGAACTCCTCGACCGAATCCTCCACGGCCACCGGTGAGACCACTGGCACCGAGGAGTCGCGGCGAGAGAAGCAGGACCCGCAGTCTCACGAGAAGTGAAAGAGAACAGTCAGCGCAAGCCCTCTCGATCACGGAAGAACAATCCTGAGAAGAAGATGCCCGTCGTCGGGCACCTGGTCGAGTTGCGCAACCGCGTCATCATCTCCGCCATCGCCATCGCTCTGGGTGCGGTGGCAGGCTGGTTCCTCTACGACCCCGTCCTCGATATCCTCCAAGAGCCGATCCGCACGATCCGCGACAACGGCGGACGGATGGCCGAGATCAACTTCGCCGGAGTCGCTTCCCCCTTCGATCTGAAGATCAAGCTCTCGTTCTTCATCGGACTCTTCCTCTCCTGCCCGATCTGGCTCTACGAGGTCTGGGCTTTCATCGTGCCGGGGCTGAAGCGGAAGGAGAAGCTGTACTCTCTGGGATTCCTCGGGGCAGCGATCCCGCTGTTCCTGGCCGGGTCGACGATGGCGTTCTTCGCTCTGCCCAATGCGGTGAAGGCCCTGACCTCGTTCACTCCCGAGGGCGGCACGAACATCATCCCGGCACAGGACTACCTGAGCTTCGTGATGATCATCATCGTGGTCTTCGGTCTCGCCTTCGTCCTGCCGGTGCTCATGGTGGGACTGAACATGCTCGGAATCCTGTCGGCGGAGCGGATCCAGAAGTCATGGCGGATCATCGTCATGCTCGTGTTCCTGTTCGCCGCGATCGCCACCCCGACTCCGGACGCCATGTCCATGTTCTTCCTCGTCATCCCCATGATGACCCTGTTCTGCCTGGCCTGGGTGATCTGTGTGTTCAATGATCGCCGACGAAAGAAGCGCCTCATCGCGCAGGGCCTGTGGGTCGACGAGGACGAACTGACCGACGAAGAGAAGAATGACTGACCCCACACCGCTTTCGACCGATACTCCTGCGGAGGAGTCACCGAGCCCCTCCGCCGCCTATGCCGACTTCAAGGCGCGCGCGGATTTCGCCCGCACCCCCTTGGGACGGTTCATGGAGCGCACGGAGTTCGCCCTCGACGACTTCCAGGTCGAAGCCTGCAGCCACCTGCAGCAAGGGGAGGACGTGCTGGTCACGGCGCCGACCGGCGCAGGCAAGACGCTCATCGCGGAGTTCGCCGTGGAGCTGGCCCGGGGCGAGGGCAAACGGGTCTTCTACACGACACCGATCAAGGCGCTGAGCAATCAGAAGTTCAACGACCTCGCAGAGGTCCATGGGGCTGAGAACGTCGGGTTGCTCACCGGTGACACGTCGATCCGCCGGGATGCGCCGATCATCGTCATGACCACCGAAGTGCTGCGCAATATGCTCTACAACGACGTGGCGGGACTGTCGGATCTCGGATTCGTCGTCCTCGACGAAGTCCACTACCTCGCCGACCGGTTCCGCGGGCCGGTGTGGGAAGAGGTCATCATCCATCTTCCCGACCGTGTGCAGATGGTGTCGCTGTCGGCGACGGTGTCGAATGTCGAGGAGTTCGGTGCCTGGCTGCGTGAGGTCAGAGGACCGACGACGATCGTCTCCACGAGTCACCGGCCGGTGCCGCTGGTCAACCATGTCCTGGTCGGCCACCGGATGTACGACCTGTTCACGCACAGCGATTCCGACCGTATCGATCCGGCTCTCAACCACGCCACTCGCACGCACGGAGGACCACGGTCGAAACGTGCACGTGCCACCCGGGCACGATTCCGCCGCCCCAGCCGCACCCAGGTGGTGGCATCACTCGCCGAGGCGGCCATGCTGCCGGCGATCATGTTCATCTTCTCCCGCAACGGCTGCGATGAAGCCGTCGAACAGTATCTGAGCACGGGCACCGACCTCAACTCCCGGGAGGAGAAGACGATCGTCAATGCCGCTCTCGAAAAGCTGCGCGATGACCTCGCCGACGACGATCTCGGCATCCTCGGCTATCACACCTTCCGTGAGGGTCTGCTGCTCGGAGTGGCCGCGCACCATGCGGGGATGATCCCGCAGTTCAAACAGCTCGTCGAAGAGCTGTTCTCGCAGGGAATCATCAAGGTCGTCTTCGCCACGGAGACGCTGGCGCTGGGCATCAACATGCCTGCGCGCACCGTCGTGCTCGAGAAGCTCGTGAAGTTCAACGGCGAAGCACATGTGATGATCACTCCGGGGGAGTACACCCAGCTGACCGGGCGAGCAGGTCGCCGCGGAATCGACCGCATCGGCCATTCCGTCGTGGTGTGGCACCCGACCATCGAGGTCAGCGAGCTGGCGGCCCTGGCCTCGAACCGTTCCTACGCGCTGAACTCGGCGTTCGGACCGACGTACAACATGACTGCGAATCTGCTGTCGCGGATGAGCTCTGAGGAAGCGGCCAAGGTGCTCGAGACCTCGTTCGCCCAGTTCCAGGCCGATAAGGCCGTGGTCGGCCTGGCGCGGAAGGTACGCAAGAACGAAGCCACGATCGAGGCGTATGAGAAGTCCATGCACTGCGATCGCGGTGACTTCTCCGAGTACGCCGGGCTGCGTCGGGCGATCTCGGACACGCAGAAGCAGGAGACCAGGACGAAATCGCGGAACAGGCAGCGCGATATCGTCGAGTCCCTCACCGCGCTCAAGATCGGCGATGTGGTGACGATGCCGGCCAAGCGGGTCGGTGGTCGCGCGGTCATCATCGCTCCGATGAGCAACAAGGACGGTGTGTCCCGACTTCCCACCGTCCTCACCGAGCAGGGCAAGGTGTGGCACCTGCGCCCGCACGAGGTGACCGAACCCGTCGCCTCGTGCGGGCGAGTCCGGGTGCCGAAGAAATTCAACCATCGGCAGGCAGGCGACCGCAGACAGCTGCTGTCCATCCTCGAGGCCGCCATTCACGACGGCCGAGTGGATTCCGAAGCCCACTGGGAATCGAGCCGACAGCATCAGGGCGAGAGCACCACAGTGGCCGAACTCCAGGCGCAGATGCGGGCACACCCCTGCCACGACTGCCCGGATCGGGAGCTCCACGCCCGCTGGGCCAACCGTGCCGACAAGCTCATCCGGGAGAACGAATCGCTCATCGCCCGCATCGAAGGACGCACCACCTCGATCGCTCTGGTCTTCGACCGGGTCCAGGACGTGCTGCGGGGCCTCGGGTTCGACCCCGAGCATTCGACGATGCTGCGTCGGATCTACGGCGAACGGGATCTCCTGGTGGCGCTGACGATCCGCGCCGGGCTGTGGGACCGACTCAATGAGCCGGAGCTCGCAGCGTTCGCATCGATCTTCGTCTTCCAATCGCGCAGAGACACCCTGACCGCGCATCGGGCGCCGAGCGCCGACCTCAAGACCGTCTGCGATGAGTCCGAGACGATCTGGCGTCGACTCTTCCACCTGGAAGAGCAGCATGCACTGAATACGACTGACGAACCGGATCGCGGGCTGATCAGACCGATGTACCGGTGGACCGAAGGCAAAACCCTGTCGGAGTCACTGCGGGGCAGCGATATCGCCGCCGGAGACTTCGTCAGATGGGCCAAGCAGAGTCTCGATCTGCTCGGTCAGGTCGCTGAGGTCATCGACCCGCAGACCGCAGTGCGTGTGCGTCGTACGATCGAAGCGATCCGGCGCGGAGTCGTCGCCGACTCCTGAGCGTCACCGCGTCTGCGCTCTCCGCCGGGGGAGCGCAGACGCAGCGTCATCGTCTCAGCGACGGACCTTCTTGACGATGTTCTCGATATCGGAGCCGAAGGCGTTCTCCGTCGTCAGATAGGTCCACGTCGACGACGGACGCTTCAGCCCATGCGATTCGAGGTCGATTCCCTCCTCGGTGATCGTCGCCTCCTTGATCGTCGCCGTCGAATCGTCGATGACATCGGACCAGAACGATGAGAAGACGCGGATCGATTCGGTGTTGAACGCTTCGTGCGGCTTCTCCCTGGCGAATGTGCGCAGGTGGATGCCCTCACGCAGGTCGTTGAGGAAGGCGAGGTGATCGACCCACCGTGCGTCGAGGTGGAAGAGCATGACAACGCGGAGCACCGAGTCCAGCAGCTCCTCCGAGTGCTCCTGCGCGATCTCATCGGCACGGTCGCCGAGTTCTTTGCGCAGCTGTTCGACGGGTTCGTCGTCCTTGCGGATCTCGGCTCGGCGGTCGAGGACGAGCTCACGCTGTTTGGCCATGAGCTCATTGAAGCGCCAGGTGTCGCGATGCAGTGCGGTGTTCTGGCCTTCGGCGATGCGCTGAGCGTGTTCGACGAGGCCGAGTGCGCGCTTGGATTCGATGAGCCCGGTCTCATCACCCTCGGAGACGAAGCGTTGGATCTCGGGAACCCTGGTGACCAGTTCGTCTTCGAGGCTGGTGAAGAACACAGACGTGCCGGGATCGCCCTGACGACCCGCGCGACCGCGCAGCTGGTCATCGAGTCGGGATGACGGATAGCGACCGGCACCGATGACGAGGAGGCCTCCGGCATCGGCGACGTCGTCATCGGCCAGTCGGATGTCCGTACCGCGACCGGCCATCTGCGTCGACACCGTCACGGCGCCCGGCGCTCCGGCCTTCGCGATGATCTCGGCTTCTCGGGAATCGTCCTTCGCGTTGAGAACGGCGACATCGATTCCGCGTTCGGTCAGCCGTTCGGCCAGGGACTCGCTCTCGGCTACCGATGAGGTGCCGATGAGCACAGGACGTCTGCGGGCGTGATTGTCGACGACTTCCTCGACGATCGCGCGTTCCTTCGACTCCTGATAGGTGAACAGGCGATCGGGTTCGTCGATGCGGATCACTGGCAGATGAGTGTCGATGGGCACGATCTCGAGCCCATAGAATTCGCGCAGATCGTCACCGACGGCCAGGGCGGTGCCGGTCATACCGCACACGGTCGCATAGCCGTGGATGAGCTCTTCGACCGTCATCTGGTCGAGGATCTCCCCGCTGTCGGTGGCGTCGAGGCTCTCCTTGGCTTCGACTGCGGCCTGGAGCCCGTCGGGCCAGCGCTGGAGTTCGGCGACGCGACCTCGGGAGGAGGAGATGAGTTTGACGCGTCCGTCGACGACGAGGTAATCGACATCGCGTTTGACCAGCGCCCGGGCATGAAGAGCGAGATTGACGGCGGCGAGCGTCTCGGAGTCCTCTCCGAAGAGTTCGACGTCGAGCTCGTCCTCGACCCTATCGACTCCGGCATCGGTGAGTGAGACGGCATGGCGGTCGGCACTGACCTCGAAGTCGGTGTCCGGGCTGAGTCGGGACACGAGCGCTGCGATCGCAGCATCGGTGTCCTGGACGCTGGCCGAACCGGCGAGGACCAGCGGCACACGTGCCTCGTCGATGAGCACGGAATCGGCCTCGTCGACGATGACGACATCACGTTCGGGCACCCGCTGATCGGCATCCTCGGTGAGGAACCGGTCGCGGAGAACATCGAAACCGACCTCGGTCACCGACGCATAGACGACTTCGGCACGGTAGGCCTCACGGCGTTCGTCGTCGGCCTGTGCGCCCGAGATCGCAGCGGACCTCACGCCGAGGAGGTCGAACAGCGGCTTCATCCAATTGCGGTCTCGAACGGCGAGGTAGTCATTGACGCTGACGACGTGCACGCGTCGTCCCTGCAGTGCGTAGCCGGCTGCCGCCAGAGCGCCGACGAGAGTCTTACCCTCACCGGTGGCCATCTGCACGATGCTGCCCTGCAGAAGCCCGACGAGCCCTCGCAGCTGAGTGTCATAAGCACGTTCGTCGAGGACCCGCTCACCGGCTTCGCGTGCCAGAGCACAATAGCGGATGAGGGTCTGCTGCTGGCTGCCCGATGCGAAGACCTCACCGGCGGCCTCTGTGAGCTCGGCATCGCTGAGTTCGGAGAATTCGCGCCCGGCCGCGTCCAGATCGTCGACGGCGCGCTCGAACCAACCTGTCGTCTTCTCCGCATGAGAGCCGGGTCGGTTGAGCAGGCGAGAAAAGAATCCCATTGTCGTCCTTCGTCGTTGGTGCGTCGGTGTCGAGTCTAGCGTTCAGGACATCGGCCACGAACCGTCGACGACGGCCTCGGCGTTGCCCTTCTTCCGCAGCCAGGCCTGCAGTCCTGCCGCCTGTGAGCGCTTCCAATCGGCCTGTGCGGCCATGATCTCGTCGTTGCTCAGCGCGGAGATTTCCGTGGACTTTTCGGCCAATGCTCGGGAAATGTCCAGAGCGGCCAGGGCGTCGGCGGCGGCATCGTGGGCGTCGAGGAGTTCGATGCGGTAGGTCTTCGCCGTCTCGATGAGCGTCCGTTTTCCCCTGCGATAAGGGTCGATCTGCTTGTCGACGACGAATGTGTCGACGATCGTCGGAATGATCGAGGCGAAATCGATGTCCGGTCGATGGCGGGCGACTTCCGCTGCCATCACACTGAGGTCGTAGACGACGTTGTGCCCGACGACGACGGCGCCTTCTTCTCGGAGCGCGGCGAATTCTGCACACAGTTCGCTGACGACCTGGACGGCGGGCGCACCATTTGCCCGAGCGAATTCGGTGGTGATGCCGTGGACGGCACGCGCCGATTCCGGGATCTCGATACCCGGATCCGCCAGCCATGTGCGCACCTGAGCAGGCGTGTCGACGAAGGCGGCGGTGACGATGCGGGCGGTGGCCGGTTCGACTCCGGTGGTCTCGAGGTCGAAGCCGACGAGCCGTGACTGCACCCACGAAGCGGTCCCGGCCGACCGTGGCGCCGACTCGGCGGACTCGGTCGACCTCCTGGGCTGCGCGATCGTGTCGGTCTGTGCGGCCGCCTGAGAGGCGGCCTCATGCGAGGCTGCGACAGCGTCGGCTCCTGACACGGATTCGAGCGCACTGGTGAGGTTGTCGACGGAACGGCGGATGTTCTGCCCGTCGGCGGCGTCCTCGACTGCGGCGCGGTCAAGGCCGTTCGGGACGCTGTCGAGGTCGATGCCGTGGTCGACGTCGGTCAGGCAGCGCATGACCTCGAGCGTCTTGTGCAGGGTCTCTTCGACCTCAATGATCGTTGCGGCCCGCTTCGGGCTGAGGCCACCGGTCTTCACGCCGGCTTTGGCGGCTTTGATGATCGATTCGAGGGAACCGAAGTTCTCCAGCAGGGTCGCCGCAGTCTTCTCCCCGATCCCGGGGGCCCCGGGCAGCCCGTCGGACGGGTCGCCGCGCAGAGCTGCCAGCTCACGGTAGCGGGTGCCGTCGGGCACTCCGTAGGCGTTCGGCAGATCCGCCTGGGTCAGAGCCTCCCACTCGCCGCCCTTGCGGGGGCGCAGAACACTGACGTCGGTGGACGAGTCGAGCAGCGCCAGCAGGTCCCGATCGGGGGAGACGATGATCACGGGGGTCGTCGATTGGGCGGCCATCGTGGCGATGACGTCATCGGCTTCGGTTCCGGCCACCTCGGCGATGGGGATTCCGGCAGCGGTGAGGACACGGTTCATGATCGGCAGCTGCACTGCCAGCTCGGGAGGGATCTCCGTACCGGCTTCCTCATCTTTGACGCGTGCCGCCTTGTATTCGGGCATGATCGCAGTGCGGAAGTCCGGACGCCAATCGGCGTCCATCGTCGCGATGACACGATCGGTGTCGAAGCGGCGCACCATCTGGGCAACGGTGTCGAGCACCCCGCGCACGGCGTTGACCGGATGACCGTCGGCATTGACGATCGAATCCGGCACCGAATAGAAGGCGCGATAGTACAGAGCTGGCGTATCGAGCAGAACCAAGGGCTTCACAATCGATGACGATACCTGACCCTCCTGACACAGGTGTAGCCGCCACTGCCGACGGTGTAGCCTGTCGGCTGTGACTATGTACTTTGGTGGAGATGTTTACAGCAGTGTCGACCCTTTTGCGACGGCACTGGGGCATGCGGACGGAAAGGTCTCGTTCATCGGTTCGGATGAAGCGGCCAAGGCCCTGGACCCGGAGGCGATCGACCTCGGTGAGGACTTCCTCACACCCGGTTTCGTCCACGCCGGTCTGATCGTCGACGAATCAGTCCCGACGGCGGCCGACCTGTACGCGCAGGGGTTCACCCATGTGCACGCGATCGGCAGCGCCGAGCAGATTGCGCAGTTCGCTGCCGACGCCCCGGACGGACTGTCGATCGTCGACTACCCGCAGCTGGGCTCCGGTTCCGTCGAAGCCGGACGTGCTTCGATCGCCGCAGCGGATCTCCTCGCGCTCGAGGAGCTGCCGGCGCTGAGCCTGTTCATCCTCGTCGATTCGAATGAACTGCTCACCGGCGTGCTCGAGGTCCTCCGTGCCGATGCCGCCCATGCCCAGCGTCACGGTTACCGTCTGCGATTGGACTTCGCCGTTCCGGACGAGCAGGTGCAGTCCCTCGGCCGCAGCGGTATCGCCATCACGCTCGACCCCGCACAGCCGCAGCCGCTGGCACAGCTGCTGGCGGCCGGGGCGCAGGTGTCCTTCAGTCATTCCGAGACCTCACCCTGGGCAGGAGTGCGGGATGCCGTCGTCGGCGACGGAGGCATCGGTGCGCGCGCGGCGTTCAACGCGGCGACCCGCTTCGCTCATCGCGCGGCCGGACACCCGGAAGGGGGAGTCCTCGCGCCCGGAGCCGATGCCGATATCGTGCGGTGGAAGGTCGAACGTCTCGTCGTTCAGGTCGCCGACCCGCGCGTCGCCGCCTGGAGCACCGATCCACGGTCCGGGACTCCAGGACTTCCCGAGCTGTCTCCGGACGTGGCTCTGCCCACCCGGGTCGAACTCTGAACCGGAGCTGCAGATGCGGGAGGGCCCGCTGACTTCAGCCGGGTCGGGCCTGTCCAGCCGACACGCCGATAGCGCGAAATTTTCTTTCCTCTGTCTGAGCCTGTGACCTGCGGTTTCAGTTATCAGCCCAGGTCACGGCGATTTTGCGAAGTCTCGATGGGCCACTAGATTCGACGTGAGCATTCCGCTTGATGCGGGATGGAGTCGGCACTCCCGTCAATAGATAACTCGCTGCCGCGGCAGCGTGGTCCGAAGGCGGGGGTGTCGACTCATTGTCTGGGGCGACTACCGCGTATCGTGGAGTGCGTGCTTTCCAAGATTCTTGTCGTCATCCCCACATTCAACGAACGTCTCGCCCTCCCCGTGACTCTGGCCGGACTGTTCGAACAGCAGCCCGATGTCGACGTCCTCATCGTCGATGACAGCTCCCCGGACGGAACGGGGGAGTGGGCCGACGAGCAGGCTGCGGCAGATCGCCGGATCAACGTCCTCCACCGCACCGAGAAGTCCGGACTCGGCAAGGCCTATATCGCCGGATTCGAATGGGCGCTGGAACGCGACTACGAGATCATCTGCGAGTTCGACGCCGACGGCTCTCACCGCTCCCTCGACCTGGGGCAGCTGCTCGACGCCGCCGCGGAGGGGCGAGGAGACCTCATCATCGGATCCCGTTGGGTTCCGGGCGGAGAGATCGTCGACTGGCCCAAATCCCGGTTCTTCCTCTCCCGCGGCGCGAACGTCTATGTCAACGCGGTCATGGGATTGGGAGTCAAGGACGCAACGGCGGGATTCCGTGCCTACAACCGGGCTGTGCTCGAGGCGCTCGATCTCTCCGACGTCCAGTCGCAGGGATACTGCTTCCAGATCGACATGACTTATCGCACCGTCGAGGCCGGGTTCCGGGTCGCCGAGGTGCCCATCGTCTTCGTCGAACGCGAGCTCGGCGAATCGAAGATGAGCGGCTCGATCATCACCGAAGCGTTCACGAAGGTCGCCGGCTGGGGTCTGACCCGCCGTCGCAATCAGCTCCGTCGCCTCCTCACCCGTTCCACCTCCTCAATTGCTACCTGACGGCGGCCCAGCAACCTGGCGCGAGGTTGCTGGGCCGCCGTCAGGTAGCAATAAGGGGTGCGGGTCTGTTGACCTGCACCCCTTATGGGTTCCTGTTGCGGCTGGTTCAGCTCTGGGCCGGAACCTCACCGCGACGGATCGCGAGGCGCTCATCGAGGAGCACCTGGAGTTCGTCGAAGGACCGGCGTTCCAGGAGCATGTCCCAATGGGAGCGCACGTGCTTCACGGGCTCACCATCGGGCTCGTTGACTCCGACGCGGACGCCGATGCCGTGGATACCGGAATCCCAGGCCGAGGGAACCTCGGCTTCGATCGAGAACGGCACCTTGAAGCGGGTCCCGTCTTCGCATTCGAATTCGACCATCTGGCGGGGTGCCGGCTCGACGCCCTCTTCGGTTTCGAGGCTGCGCGAGCCCAACTGTGTTCCGCGGAGACTGCGTTCGCTCATATCTAAGACCTTCCGACTCGACTGCACACCTTGGACGCAATGTAACAGTCTACCGTGCCCGGATATTCCTCGCCGACAGCCCCGGAGCGGCATGCACGAATCGACGAGGAGGAAGGGCCAGTCACCCGCGCCGATGCCCCAGGATCTGGAGACCGAGCTCGATATCATCGGTGACGATTCCGTCGACTCCGAGGTCGAGCAGCGACTGCATCGCCGGCGCATCATTGATCGTCCAGACATGAACGAGCAGGCCCGAGCGGTGAGCTCGGGAGACGAAGTCGGCCGTGACCACTGGAATCGTCTTGAACGACGCCGGCACCTGCAGTGCGTCGACTCCCGGAGGCAGGGCAGCGGCCCCGTGATCAGGGAAGCCCGGCAGTCGACCGAGGGCGAACAGGGCTGTCTCCGTCGTGCCTGTCGACGTGCGCACTCCGGGCAGGGCGGTGCGCAGCCGTCGCAGGGTTCCCGAGTCGAAGGAGGCGAGGCGGATCCTGTCGACGGCATGGAAATTATGCGCGAACCGGATCATGGGGCCGATGCTGTGAGCGGCCTTGACATCGATATTCCACTGCACCTCGGGCAGCGCCTCCACCAGCGCTTCGAGACGGGGGAGTCGACCCCCGGCGAGGAGTTCGACCTCGTCGAGCTCGGATGCCGGCAGTTCGCGAATGGTGTGGGACAATCCGGCGATGCGGTTGAGGTCGGCATCATGAGCTGCGAAGAGGATGCCGTCTGCGGAGGCGTGGACGTCGGTCTCCATCCACTGCACCCCAGCAGCGGCGGCTGCGGCGAATGCCTCGAGGGTGTTCTCGCTCATTCCGGGCCACAGCCCGCCTCGGTGAGCGATGATCTCTGGGTCTGCGGTGACCTCCCGCTGGGAATTCATGATCCAATCCTAATCAGGGTGTTGATTTCACCGAGGCACTGCTCAAGGATGGAGTCATGAGCTCACACCGCGAACCCCTCGAACCCGACGATGTCATCGACGCGACCGCGAAGACTCCGACCGAACGCGCACGCCGGGTTGCCGGACGCGCATACAGTGCAGCGAGCTCCGGTGTGCGGAATGTGCGTGAGGCGACATCGACCTCTCGCCTCATCGAAGCCGGCGAGAACGGTGTCAACCGGGCTTTGGGAAGCATTTCGCATGCGATCGATGAGGCTGTGCGCAGCGGCAAGGTCGAACGGGCCTTCGACCGGGCGCAGGAGACCGTGACGACCGGAGCCGACGGCGTCCGGAAACTGGTGACGCGCAAGCCCCGCCGGCCCTGATCGGATCCGTCCGCGAACCGGTTCGCAGGATCTGCGACTCGGCAGTCGACCGACGTTGCCCGTGAGCAGAGTCTCAGCAATGTGGCACACCCAAACGGTGCGCCACATTGCTTTTGTAACAGTTCCTTAACTAGAATCTGTGAAGATAACGATCAGATAACTTGGAGCCAATCCTCGAGCGCACTGGTGCGAGAGGTCTTCCCATTGCATCTCCGAGTTGCCGAGACACTCTGCGATGACGACGAGGAACACCACTGTGGGCAGACACTCAGCACCGAGCACCAAGAAGACCGGCTCGATCTTCTCCGCGCTGACGGCGAAGAAGAAGACCGGACGCCACGCACCGACCGACCGCCCGAACACCGCTGGGGGAGTGCTGGCAGCAGTCCGCACCCGTCCGGTGCTCTCTGCCTTCATCGTGCCGACTGCCGCGACGGCGGCCGTCGTCGCCTCGAGCCTCGCAATGGTTCCCAACGACTCTTCCACGGGCGGCCAGGTCGTGGCCGAAGCGCCCGCTGAAGCCCCGGCCGTCGCTGTCTCCGAACCGACGCAGGTCGCGGATGAATTCCTCGCCAAGGCGAAGAAGCAGGCCAAGGAGAAGCCCGCAGAAGTCACGATCGACACCCATATCGAGACGCCCAGCCCTGAGCCGTCGAAGACCGCAGACACTAAGGATGAGGCCTCGACCGGCGGCGGAGAATCCTCCGGCAACAAGGGATCGTCGGGAGGGTCCGCTGATGAGAACGACGGACCGTCGAACTCCGGCAAGTCGGCAGGCGAATCCGGCAGTTGCCCGATGTCCTACTACGGCGGCGGTGACGGATTCGACGGTAAGCAGACCGCCAACGGTGAGATCTTCGATACCAATAAGCTCACCGCGGCTCACAAGACCCTGCCGTTCGGCTCGAAGGTGAAGATCACGAACACCGCCAATGGCAAGTCCGTGACCGTGCGCGTCAATGACCGCGGTCCCTACCACGGCAACCGCTGCTTCGATCTGTCGAAGGCCGCCATGGAAGCCGTCGGCGGCGTCGGCGCCGGGCAGATCAACGGCAAGTACGAGGTCCAGTGACGCCCATCCGAAGCTGCTGACCGTTCACCTCACTCATTGAGCTCCGCCGCGGCCCGTGCCCGATCGTGCAGGCCGCGGCGGAGCTCTATCGGCGAGAGGACTTCGACCCCGGGCACGGTGACGAGCTGACTGACGGCCACCTCGTCGGATTCCATGGGAAGGTCGATCTCGATGATGCCGCGATCCGTCCGGCCCGAGTCGATGGCCTCCTCGGTGAGTCGGCCCGGAATCGCGTGCAGAAGATCGTCGATCTGCGCGACAGGCAACCGCAATCTCACGTGAATCCGGCGGATCGAGGCGTCGAATTCGCTCTGTGCGTTCCTCCAGTATTCGGCAAGGTCGAAAGACGGTGGGGGAGTGATGCCGAGGAATCGCACCTCGGCGGAGACGATCCGGGAGACTCGGTAGGTTCGGGGACTGCCACCAGGCGGCTGAGCCGCGAGATACCATCGACCCGCTTTGACGACGAGCCCCAAAGGCAGAAGCGTTCGCAATCGCCGACCCTTTCGCCCGCGATACGTGATCTGCAGGCCACGCTGGGAGCGTAAGGCAGCGGCGACGGTGTCGAGCTGCTCCGGACTCTCCTGTGCCATGAACCAGTCGGGTCCGTCGACGAGGATGAGTCGCGAGAACGCCGACGCGGATTCGGTGAGCACCTTTGCGCGTGCCGTCGCCAACTCGGATGAGAAGCCGAGATCGGCCGCGGCGGGGGAGCCGATGAGCAGCGAGTCCAGCTCGTCGCGAGTGAGACCCGCCACAGGCGAGACCCAATCGCCGAGGAGGCTTACCCCGCCGCCGGGGCCCGCCTCGGTGATGATGGGAACGCCCATCCGCGAGAGCTCACCGAGGTCGCGGTAGATCGTCCGCTCGGTGACCTCGAGACGTTTGGCGAGTTCCGATGCTGTGATCGGCCGAGAACGCGCACCGAGGATGACGATCTCCGAGACGAGGCGAGCAGCTTTCATAATTGCGAGAATAGTGAAGGACACTGACACGAGATGTCAGTGGAAGGCGCTGAGACTGGACTCATGAATGAACCGACACCGGAACCAGCCCACATCCCAGATCCGTCCGACTTCGCACCGTTCTCCCGACGGGTTCTGAGCGGCAAGGTCGCCCTCGTCGCCGGGGCCACCCGAGGAGCAGGCCGCGCCATCGCTCGCGATCTCGCTCGTGCCGGGGCCTATGTCCACTGCACCGGCCGCTTGACCAGCGAGCGGCCCTCCGACTACGGCCGAAGCGAGACGATCGAAGGCACCGCATCTCTCATCGCCGGCGACGGCGGCCTGGCCGAGGCTCACGTCTGCGACCACCTGCAGCCCGCTCAGATCTCACACGTGCTCGACCGGATCGAAGCCGGCCACGGTCGTCTCGACATCCTCGTCAACGACATCGGGGGAGAAGCCTACGTCGACTGGGGCACACCGTTCTGGGAGACCGAGCTCGATACCGAGATGCGCCTGTTCCGGGCGGGTCTGCTCACTCACCTGCACACCGCACACACCGCCCTGCCCCTGCTCACACGGAACCCGGGCGGACTCCATATCGAGATCACCGACGGCACCGCGACGTACAACGCGAACCATTATCGGCAGAGCATCTTCCTCGATCTCACGAAAACGGCTGTTAGCCGACTGGCTTTCGGACTCGGCCACGAACTCGAAAAGGCGGCAGCGACCGCGGTCGCCGTCACTCCTGGTTGGCTGCGATCGGAGATGATGCTCGATCACTTCGGTACCACAGAGGACAACTGGATGCGTGATGCGTTCGACGAAACCCGCACCGGACCCCCACGCGATTTTGCGATCTCGGAGACTCCTCATCTGCTCGGGCGCTCCGTCGTCGCACTGGCCGCCGATCCCGACAGGCACAGGTTCAACTCGACGACGCAGGACACCCACGGATTGGCCGTTCACTACGGATTCAATGACCTCGACGGATCACGACCCGATTCGTGGCGCTTCATCACCGCCCTCGAGAACGATCCGGCGGCGGATCCTCGCGAGTTCCGCTGACCGCCCGGGCGAGTGCGGAATCCGCACTCGCCCGATCCGCCTTGGCACGGGCGCGGGACCTCGTTAGTCTGAAGCCACCCCAACCGCTTCAGGAGGAGTCCGCCATGTCCGCAGAAACCTGTGACGTCGTCATCATCGGAGCAGGCCCATCGGGTCTGAGCGCGGCCCGTCGCCTGCGGAAGTCCGGACACAGCGTCATCGTCCTCGAAGCTCGTGATCGTGTGGGCGGACGCACCTGGACCGAACACATCGACGGGCAGATGTTCGAACTCGGCGGACAGTGGATCTCTCCGGACCAGACCGCGCTGCTGGCCCTCGTCGACGAACTCGGCAAAGAGACCTACCCTCGCTACCGCGACGGCGACAGCGTCTACATCGCACCCGACGGAACCCGCACCGTGTACTCGGGCGAGATGTTCCCCGTGGGGGAGTCGACCCGGGCCGAGATGGAACGCCTCATCGGCCTCCTCGACGAACTCGCTGCCCGGATCGGACCGACGGCCCCCTGGGATGCCGAAGACGCTGCCGAACTCGACACGATCTCCTTTCACCACTGGCTGCGTGAGCAGTCCGAGGACGAACTCGCCTGCGAGAACATCGGGCTGTTCGTCGCCGGTGGCATGCTGACCAAGCCCGCCACCACCTTCTCAACGCTCCAGGCCATCCTCATGGCTGCCTCGGCGGGATCATTCACGAACCTCGTCGACGATCATTTCATCCTCGATCGTCGCGTCGTCGGCGGGATGCAGTCGGTTTCGGTGCAGATGGCTGAAGAACTCGGTGATGACATCGTCCGTCTGCAGCAGCCGGTGCGTCGGATCGAATGGTCGGAGACCGAAGTCCACGTCTCGACCGACGAACTGAGTGTCAGCGCCCGGTCCGCGATCGTCGCCGTCCCGCCGAACCTCTACTCACGCATCAGCTATGACCCGCCTCTGCCGCGGCTCCAGCAGATCTTCCACCAACACCAGTCGATGGGACTCGTCATCAAGGTCCACGCCACCTACGACACTCCGTTCTGGCGTGAGGACGGTCTGTGCGGAACCGGATTCGGCGCCTCCCGTCTCGTCCAAGAGGTCTACGACAACACGAACCACGGCGAAGAGCAGGGCACCCTCGTCGGGTTCATCTCCGATGTCAACGCCGACGCCATGTGGGCCCTCGACGAGGAGACCCGCCGGGCGACGATCCTCGAGGCGCTGGCCGAATTCCTCGGCCCGAAGGCTCTCGACCCCCGCGTGTTCTACCTCTCCGACTTCGGCGCGGAGGAATGGACTCGCGGTGCCTATGCGACCAGCTACGACCTGGGCGGTCTGCACCGGTGGGGGCCGTTCCAGAACGACCCGGTCGGACCGATCCACTTCGCCAGCTCCGATATCGCCGCCGAAGGCTACCAGCACGTCGACGGAGCAGTGCGCATCGGCACCGCCACCGCCGAGAGGATCCTCGGCGAGATCTCCTGAGATGAGCAGCACACAGCCGTCACCGTCGACGAACACGAGCGGACTGAGCGCCAAGGGACTCTCCGCCGGCAAGATCGGAGCCATCGGGGGAGCCGTCATCGGCATCTCCTGCATCGCCCCGGCCTATACGCTGACCTCAGGATTGGGCCCGACGATCTCCGAAGTCGGGGTGCACACCCCAGCCGTGCTGCTCATCGGCTTCGTGCCGATGCTCCTGGTCGTCTTCGGCTACCGGGAACTGAACACGGCGATGCCCGACTCGGGAACCACCTTCACCTGGGCGACCAGAGCATTCGGGCCCTGGCTCGGATGGATGGGCGGCTGGGGACTCGTCGCCGCCACCGTCCTCGTGCTGTCCAATCTCGCGGCCGTGGCCGTCGACTTCCTCTTCCTCCTCCTGTCGCAGGTGTTCTCCGATCCGTCCATCGCCGAACTCACCCGGGTTCTGTGGATCAACATCCCCGTCACGATCATCCTCACCGCCGCCGCGGCCTGGGTATCGTATCGGGGAGTCGAAGCCACGGAGAAGCTGCAGGTGTGGCTGGTCGCCTTCCAGGTGCTGGCGCTGGGATGGTTCGTCATCGCCGCGATCGTGCAAGTGGCGAACGGCACCGCCTTCGACCCGACCCCGGTCTCATTCGACTGGTTCAACCCGCTGTCGGCCGGCGACTTCTCCACCGTCGCGGCTGCCGTGTCACTGTCGATCTTCCTTTTCTGGGGCTGGGACACGGTGATCACGATGAACGAGGAGGCGAAGGATCCGGAGAAGACCCCGGGCCGGGCCGCCATGCTCACGATCATCGCGATCGTCATCATCTACATCGCCTGCACGATCGCGGTCATCTCGTTCGCCGGCATCGGCACCGAGGGGCTCGGGGCAGGCAATCCGGACAACCAGGAATCGATCTTCGCCTCACTCGCCGGCCCTGTCATGGGTCCCTTCGCGGTTCTCGTATCCATCGCGGTGCTCTCCTCCTCTCTGTCGTCGCTGCAGGCGACGATGGTCTCGCCCTCCCGGACGATCCTGGCGATGGGCCACTACGGAGCACTGCCGGAGAAGTACGGTCGCGTCTCCCCACGGTACAAATCGCCGTCCGTGGCCACCGTCACCTCGGCGGGAGCAGCGATCATCTTCTACGTCGTCATGCGTCTGCTGTCCGAGAACGCCCTGTGGGACACGATCACCGCTCTGGGCCTTATGGTCTGCTTCTACTACGGCATCACGGGTCTGGCCTGCATCTGGTACTTCCGCCGCAGTCTGTTCGCCTCGACCCGCACGTTGTTCTTCCGGTTGCTGTTCCCGCTCATCGGCGGCGTGACCCTGCTGGTCATCTTCGTCACCACCGCGATCGACTCCCTCGATCCCGACTACGGATCGGGCTCCTCAATCTTCGGCATCGGACTCGTCTTCGTCCTCGGCATCGGAGTACTGGCCCTGGGCGTGGTCATCATGATCATCCAATCCATCCGCCACCCCGACTTCTTCCGCGGACGCACCCTGAAACAGGGAGTCGACGAGGGGTGAATGAGCAACTGGTGGCTCTGCGCCGAGTTCGGGACCGCATCGACCGCGAATTCGACCAGCCCTTGAGCGTAGAGGCCCTGGCCACAGGCGTGCACATGTCCGCCGGGCACCTCAGCCGTCAGTTCAGAGCGGCCTTCGGCGAATCGCCCTATTCGTATCTCATGACGCGCAGGATCGAACGCGCCATGGCCCTCATCCGCCGCGGCGATCTCACAATCACCGAGATCTGCTTCACCGTCGGATTCTCCTCCCTGGGCACCTTCAGCACCCGCTTCAGCGAACTCGTCGGACTCTCACCGACCCGCTACCGCGACGAAGTCGCCGCAGGCGAACACCGGCTGCCGACGATCGTAGTGAAGAATGCCCTGCGACCGGTCAGGAATCGAGAAGTCCCACCTGACTGAGCAGTCTACGATTGCTCACATGGACATCTCGATCAACGCCAGCTTCCTGCCGCACACCGATGCGGACGAATCATTGACCTTCTACCGTGACATCCTCGGCTTCGAACTGCGCCTCGACGTCGGTGCCGGACGCATGCGCTGGCTGACGGTGGGACCGGTCGGCCAACCCGACACATCGATCGTGCTCACCCCGCCCGTGACCGACCCGACGATCAGCGACACCGAACGGGAGACCATCGAGGCACTCATCGCCAAGGGCAGCTATGCCGCGATCGTGCTCGCGAGCCCGAACGTCGATGAGGCCTTCGCCGAGGTGGAGGCCAAGGGCGCCGATATCGTGCAGGAGCCGATGGACCAGCCCTACGGTCTGCGCGACTGCGCCCTGCGGGATCCCGCCGGAAACATGATCCGCATCCAGCAGAGAGGCTGAGACCTGTGCACACCGCAGACAGCCATGACCTCATCCGCGTCAGCGGAGCCCGGGAGAACAATCTCAAGAACTTAAGCGTCGAGATCCCCAAACGTCGCCTGACGGTCTTCACCGGAGTCTCCGGTTCCGGCAAGAGTTCGCTGGTCTTCCACACCATCGCCGCCGAGTCCCAGCGGATGATCAACGAGACCTATTCTGCGTTCGTCCAAGGCTTCATGCCGGCGATGGCCCGACCCGAAGTCGATGTCCTCGAGGGGCTGACGACGGCCATCCTCGTCGATCAGGAGCGGATCGGAGCGAACCCGCGATCCACCGTGGGTACGGTCTCGGACATCAATGCGAAGCTGCGCACCCTCTTCGCTCGTCTGGCAGAACCGAACCTCGGGTCGACCAACGCCTACTCCTTCAACGTGGCCACCCTGAGCGGGAAAGGCGCGGTGAGTATCGACAAGGGCGAGGGCAAGCAGGTCGAGCGCAGGTCCTTCTCCGTCAACGGCGGAATGTGCCCGCTCTGTGAGGGCATGGGTACAGCCACGGACATCTCCATCGCCGAGGTGGTCGATGAGTCGAAATCCTTGAACGACGGAGCCATCACGGTCCCCGGGTACAAACCCGGCGGTTGGTCCGTGCGCATGTTCTCCGAATCCGGCTACTTCGACCCGGACAAACCGATCGCCGACTTCGATGAGAAAGAGCGACACTACCTTCTCTACGCCGAAGGCGAGAAGGTCAGGATCAATGGCACGAACATCACCTTCGACGGGCTGATCCCGCGGATCCAGCGGTCGTTCCTGTCCAAGGATCGAGACTCGATGCAGAAGCACATCCGGGAATTCGTCGACCGAGCCGTCGTCTTCACCACCTGTCCCGACTGCGAGGGCACTCGTCTCAATGCGGCCGCGCGGTCCTCCCTGATCGCCGGTCGGTCCATCGCCGATGTCTGCGCCCTGCAGATCTCGGACATCACGGAATGGCTCGACCAGGTCACCCCGGGGGCCGCCTCGGTGCTGCTCGAGTCCCTGCGTGCGGATGTGCGCGCCTTCAACGACATCGGCCTCGGATATCTGTCGCTGGACCGATCGGCGGGATCGCTGTCCGGGGGAGAGGCGCAGCGGATCAAACTGGTCCGCCACCTGGGTTCGTCGCTCACGGACGTCACCTATGTCTTCGACGAACCGACGATCGGCCTGCATCCGCACGACATCCGCGCGATGAATGACCTGCTGCTGGCGCTGCGGGACAAGGGCAATACGGTCCTCGTCGTCGAACACAAGTCCGAGACGATCCTCATCGCCGACCACATCGTCGACCTCGGTCCCGGCGCGGGCAGCAACGGGGGAGAGGTCACCTTCACCGGCACCGTCGACGGTCTCCGGGAATCGGACACTCTCACCGGTCGCCACCTCGGATACACCGCCGCACTCAAGGACACGGTGCGGGAGTCGGCAGGGGCACTGGAGATCCGCGGTGCCGGATCGCACAATCTGCGCGATGTCGACGTCGATGTGCCCCTCGGCGTGCTCACCGTCGTCACCGGAGTCGCCGGTTCGGGCAAGAGCAGCCTCATCGAAGGGTCCCTGCGGGGACGCGAGGGCGTCGTGATGATCGATCAGGCGCCGATCAAGGGATCCCGGCGCAGCAACCCGGCCACGTATACGGGGATGCTCGAGCCCATTCGGAAGGCGTTCGCGAAGGCCAATGGGGTCAAACCCGCCCTGTTCAGCGCGAATTCCGAAGGCGCCTGCCCGGTCTGCAACGGCGCCGGGATCATCTATTCGGATATGGCGCTTATGGGCGGCGTGTCGGCACCCTGCGACGAATGCGAGGGCAAGGGGTTCCAAGCCGAGGTGCTCGATTTCACCTTGGGCGGACTGAATATCCGTGACGTCCTCGACCTGCCGGTGGATTCGGCGATTACGCACTTCAGTGCGGGGGAGTCGCGCATTCCCGCGGTCGTGAAGATTCTGAAGATCCTCGCCGAGGTGGGACTCGGCTATGTCAGTCTCGGCCAGCCGCTGACGACGCTGTCCGGGGGAGAGCGCCAGAGACTGAAACTGGCGGTGCACTTATCGGCGAAGGCCGCCGATGCGGCGCAGGTGATCATCCTCGATGAGCCGACGACCGGACTGCACCTGGCCGATGTCGAGAACCTGTTGCGTCTGCTCGACGGACTTGTCGACTCGGGTCGGACCGTCGTCGTCATCGAACACCATCAGGCCGTGATGGCTCATGCCGATCACATCATCGACCTGGGACCCGGTGCCGGACATGACGGAGGTTCCATCGTGTTCGAAGGCAGCCCGGCCGAACTGGTCGCAGGAGTCAAGACGAACGGTTCGCTGACCGCCGAGCACCTGGCCGCATATGTGAATGCCTGACCGGGGGAGCCGCTTGTTATCACGCTTCGCTCAGAGAGCGCGGAGGCGATTCGGATGCTGAATTCACGGTCTCGGGTTCAAATGCGGCAGTTGATTCGTTACGGTGTATAACGGCTCGGTAACGACCGGGTTACAGAACCGAAATGCAGTCGTACTTTGGAGAAGACACAGTGAACCTCTACAGCACAAGCCTCCGCAAGGCCGCCCTGCTCGTCGGCGCCGGCGCTGTCGCAGCCGCCGGACTGACCGGAATGAGCGCGGCGCAGCCGGCACAGGCATCTGAGAAGGGCGTCTGGGACAAGGTCGCCGAATGCGAATCCGGCGGAGACTGGCACATCAACACCGGAAACGGATACTACGGCGGACTGCAGTTCTCCAAGCAGACCTGGAACGCCTTCGGCGGTTCGGGCACCGCGGACGAGCACAGCAAGGAATGGCAGATCCACATCGCTCAGAAGGTGCTCAAGGAGCAGGGTCCGGGCGCGTGGCCAGTGTGCGGCGAGAAAGCCGGACTGACGAAGTCCAACGGTGCAGCCGATGACGGCGGCGGGTCCGGAGATGACGGCAAGAAGGACGATGGCGGCTCGGACGACAGCGGCAAGGTCGGCCTCGGCGGCAACGTCACCGTCGGCAGCTGATACCGCACGATGATCTGACGATCACTGAGCACGAACACGTGGGCTGTGATCGTGAAATGGCCGCGAGCGATACGTGCGTCGCTCGCGGCCATTTCCGTACACCTATTTCTGTGCACTGCCGCGTCTCTCGTGAGCAACGCCGATAATATACATTATGTTAAGCACAGATATGGAGCAACTCCCCGGGGTGTCTGAATACAGTTGAATTCGACGGTTCGCGTTGGGATCCGTCAGTCCGACATAAGGAGACGGAATGGCGACGAGGCAGCCGGCGATGCGAACGACAGGTGAACCCGTCGATGAGGTGCTCGACCATGCAGGCGGCCCCAGGCGCGCCGAGGCCGATCGCCTGTGCGAGATCCTCGCAGAGATCTCCGGCGAAGTACCCGTGGTGTGAGCTTCGCGCAATATCGGGTTCGGTGAGGTCGAGTATCGCTATGAGTCCGGACATGGCGGCACAATGCCGGTGCTCGCCTACTCCCCTGCTGCACGCCAACACACGATCTATCTCACCGGCGACTATGAAGAGCGCGGGCCGAATGGGGCGAATGCTAGTCTGTACTGAACAGTAACTCAGCTCACAGCAGAGGTGCACCCATGAACGCAGACACCGCAGCCGCGCAGAACACCGACCCGGCACCCACCTTCAAGCTCTGGAAGAAGATGCAGGAGATGCCGCTGGGCGGTCGCGTGGGCTCCTGGCTGTTCTCTCAGGCCATCTCCTTCAAGGCACCCTATTTCCGCACCGTGCGACCGCAGATCAGAGAGCTCCGCCCGGGCCTGTGCCGCGTCACTGCACCGAACCGTCGCGGAATGCACAACCACATCGGCACCTATCATGCGATCGCATCGTGCAATATGGCCGAGGTCGCCGCCGGTGTCATGACCGAAACGACCGTGCCGCTCACACACCGCTGGATCCCTGCGGGAATGACCGTGGAGTACAACGCCAAGGCCAGCAAGGGAGAGATTACGGCCGTCACCCGCCTTGAGGCGATCCCTGAATTCGGCGACGAGAAGTTCGACATGGTCGTCCCCGTCGACGTCATCGACGCTGAGGGCACCGCATTCGTCACGGCACGCATCACCATGTACATCTCACCGAAGAAGCGCTGAGCCATCCCGCCTCCATCCGGTGACGGGTTTGAACCGGTCACCGACCCGACAGCAGCACCCGCTGAGCGGCCGAGGCGCCCTTGTCGAGCGGGCGCGGCGGCCTGTATCCGCCCTCGGCGCCGAGGGCGATGATGAGATCGCCGAGTTCCTCGACGATGAACGCGGCGAGGCTCTCGTCGACCGGCCAATCGTGACCGGTGCCGCGTGAGAGATCTGCGGCATGTTGGGCTAGCTCGAGGATGCGCATCTGCACCAGCTGCGCGCCGGGAATGTTCCCGATCCGATGTGCGACCGGCACCTGCAGATCGCACTCCTCAGCGAGCGTTCTGAATGCTGTCTCGTGAGCCCAGAATGATTCGAGCCTGTCGTTGCCGAGGTGATCGACTCCCCTGGTGGCTTCGACCTTCGCAGTGCTCGCCTGCCCCAGCAGCAGCGTATAGAGGACTCCATCGCCGATCAGGTGATTGATGAGCTCGGCATTCGTCCACTCTCCGGCACCGCTCGTCCGATTCAGATCGGAAGCACGGACTCGCCGCAGCGTCTCGGACAATGAGATCTTCCGGCCAAACGGTGGCCCTGCCCGTTCGGTCAGTATATGTTGTCCCTGCGTCCCGCGTGATGGTATACCAATGTGACCTGCCACTCGGGCCCCTGCTGCTCGACAATGAAGTGAGGAGCTGACCATGACAGTGGCCAGCGGTTCGGCCGACTACATCGGCCTCGCAAATGCACCGATTCTCTGGATACTCGCGTTGGCGGTGATGGCTGTCGTCGTCGTCCAATCGCTCATCTACATGACCGCCGTGAAGAAGAACGCCGAGTCGGCGGGAATGAGCCAACAGGAGGTCAGGTCGGCCTTCCGCGCCGGTGGTGTCGCCGCAATCGGACCGTCACTGTCGGTGGTCCTCGTCGCCATCGCCCTGCTGCCGCTCTTCGGCACTCCCCCGGTCATCGTCAGGGTCGGGCTCATCGGCTCCGCCGCCACCGAGGTGGCCTCTGCGTCGCTGGCTGCAGGCACCATGGGCGCCAACCTCGGTGATGAGACCTTCACCCGCGGGGTCTTCATCGTGGCTCTCATGGCGATGAGCCTCTCGGGAGCCGGCTGGATGATCTCCACTCTCATCCTCACCCCGATCTTCAAGCGCAGCTCCCACAAACTCGAGAAGGTCAATCCGGCACTCATGTCGATCATCCCGGGCGCGGCACTGCTCGCGGCCTTCGCGGCCCTGACCTTCCGTGAGCTGCCGAAATCGCCGGCGCACGTCATCGCCGTCATCGTCTCGGCAGTCGTGATGAGCATCTGCCTGCTGCTGGCCAAGACACTCAAACAGAACTGGCTGAAGGAATGGGGACTGGGATTCTCCCTGCTCATCGGCCTCGTCGCCGCGTATTTCGCCCACTATGCCGGGCTCGGACTGCCCGAAGCCTGAGGAGAGAATATGTCATCGATCATCACATCACCCTCGCACGCGGCGTTCGAGCGCACCACCAGCCGGTGGGGCTCGATCACGCTGTTCATCGGATTCCTCATCGCCACCTCGGTGCCGTTCTATCTGATCTTCGTCGCAGACGCGAACATCGACCTCGGTGAGATCCTCACGGGGTTCCTCGCCGTGTTCGCCGTCTACGGCGTCTTCTACATCGTCGAACCTCTCACCTACTTCCCGATCCTCGGACCCGCCGGAATGTACCAGGCCTTCATGATCGGCAACGTCTCGAACAAGCTGCTGCCCTCGGCCATCGTCGCTCAGGACGCGATCGGGGCGAAGCCCGGCACCCGCAAGGGCGAATATGCGGCGACGATGGCCATCTGCGGGGCGGCGATCATCCACGTCACCTCGATGGTCATCTTCGTCGGCATCCTCGGCACGTGGCTCGTCACCCTCATCCCCGAGTCGGCCACCCTCGTCGCGAAGCTCTACATCCTCCCGGCCATCCTCGGCGGTGTCACCGTCCAGCTCATCGCGTCCCTCAAGCAGCTCAAGTCGACGCTCATCGCCCTCGGTATGGCGGCTCTGGTCATCCTCGTCCTCGTCCGGCTGGTTCCCGTGCTCGCGCCCGGCGACGTCGCGATCGTCGTGTTCCTGACCATCCTCATCACCTGGTTCACCCGCAACAAATCGGTCACGGACAAGAGGTCGGGCGGCGACGGCACCGATACCGTCGGCATCAACTGACGACACCATGCCCCTGTCGCTCAGTCTCCGAGACTGACCTCCGCATTCGAGAATTCCTGCCAAGATGGCACCACACCACTGCCGAAAGGACATCATGTCGCTCAACCCCGCTCTCCGCGCGTCGATCAGCGCCGATCTCGACCAGACGATTGCCGACTACAAACACTTCCACCGCACTCCCGAGCTGTCGATGCAGGAGACGAACACCGCCGCCGAGATCGCCTCCCGCCTCCACGCCCTCGGACTGACCACCCGCACCTTTGGCGGAACCGGCGTCGTCGCCGTGATCGACAACGGCGACGGGCCCGTCATCGGCTACCGCGCCGACATCGACGGCCTGCCGATCAGCGAGGACACCGGACTCGACTACGCCTCCGCTGCAGAGGGCACTCTGCCCGACGGGGAGACCACGAAGGTCATGCACGGCTGCGGCCACGACACGCACATCACCGTCGGGCTCTACCTCGCCAAGCACCTCGTCACACACAAGGACCTGTGGTCGGGCACGGTCGTCATGATCTTCCAGCCGGGGGAAGAGACCGGCCAAGGTGCGCGGGCCATGCTCGACGACGGACTCTGGGATGAGATCGTGCGCCCCGAAGTCATCTTCGGTCAGCATGTGTGGCCCGGAACGGCCGGCCACATCTACGCCAGCAGCGGCACCGCCATGGCGATGTCCGACTGCCTGCGCGTGATCGTCAAGGGCAAACAGGCGCACGGATCCCAACCGGAGAATGCGATCGACCCGATCGTCCTCGGCGCCTATATGATCACCCGGCTCCAGTCGGTCGTGTCCCGTGAGATCTCCGGCCGCGACATGTCCGTCGTCACCGTCGGCACGTTCCACGGCGGGCTCAAGGAGAACATCATCCCGGACTCCGCCGAGTTCAAACTCAATATCCGCACCTTCACCGAGGAGGTCCGCGCAGTCGTCCTCGACCGGGTCCGCCGCATCATTCTCGCCGAGGCGCAGGCTTCCGGCGCCCCGGAACCGGAGATCGAGGAGATGTATCGGTTCCCGCGCTGCTTCAACGACCCCGACGAAACCGAGTCGTTCCTCACTCACGTCGGAGCCGAGCTCGGTGCCGAGCAGGTCCACCTGACCGAGCCTGCCACCGGCAGCGAGGATGTCGGAGCGTTCGGAGATGACATCGGTGTGCCGTACGTCTACTGGTTCTTCGGCGGCTACTCCCCTGCGAAATTCGAAGGCGGACAGACCCCGGCCGGCAACCACTCCCCGTTCTTCGCTCCTGACGATGTCGAAACCACGCTCGAGACGGGCATCCGAGCCGCGCTGTCAGCAGTGCTGAGCAAGGTCGGAAAGGACCGCGCATGAGTGAGGAGATGCTGTGGTGGTCGACCCGTGAACTGGCCGCCCGGATCGCCGCCAAAGAGGTCTCCGCCCGTGAAGCACTGCAGGTCCACCTCGACCGCATCGACGCAGTCAACCCCGTCCTCAATGCCGTCGTCACCCGTGACGACGAGGCCGCGTTCGCCCAGGCCGAGGCGGCGGACTCAGCGACCGCTCGCGGTGAGAGCTTCGGGCCCCTGCACGGGGTGCCGATGACGCACAAGGACACTCACGACACTGCGGGAATGCGCACGACTTGGGGATCGCCGCTCATGGCCGATCGGGTTCCCGAATCGGATGCGCTCATCATCGCCCGACTCAAAGCCGCCGGGATCACGACGACGGGCAAGACGAATGTCCCCGAGTTCGCCGCCGGTTCGCACACCTTCAACGAGGTGTTCGGCACGACGGTGAACCCCTACGACCGAACGAAATCGGCATCGGGGTCCTCCGGCGGAGTGGGGGCGGTGCTCGCGGCCGGGATCCAAGCCTCCGGGGACGGATCGGACATGGGCGGATCACTGCGTTCGCCCGCATCGTTCAACAACGTCGTCGGGTTGCGACCGAGCAACGGCCGCATCCCGCACACTGCCCCGGGCAACCCCTATGCGTGGCTTGGGCAGAGCGGGTTCATGGCACGCACGGTCTCGGATGTCGCACTACTGATGTCGGTGGCCTCAGGGCCGCACCCCTCGGCGCCGGCATCGATCCTGGAATCGGGCAGAGTCTTCGACCTCCCGGAATTCGCTCGTGCCGCCGACCACTCCCCCGACCTCACCGGTCTTCGGGTCGGATTCAGCCCCGACCTGGACGGACTGCTGCCTGTCGAGGCCGAGGTGAAGGACATCGTCGCCTCCACGGCTCAGGTGTTCAGCGGTCTCGGCGCGCAGGTGGACGCGGAGATTCCGAATCTCACGGACGCCGATGAGGTATTCAATGTGCGCCGTGCCCTCGACTTCGTCGGGTCCTGGGGCGGGCTGTATGAAGCGCACCCGGAGCACATCAAGGAATCGGTCAGGTGGAATATCCGCATGGGCCTCGATCTCACCGGCGCCGAGGTGGTTGCGGCCGAATCCGCACGCACCCGCCTCCACGGTGAGATCGACCGATACTTCGCCGGACACGATGTCCTCGTGCTCACTACCTGCCAGGTCCTGCCGTTCGATGCCGACATCGAATATCCGACGCAGATCAACGGTGTGCAGTTGGAGAACTACCTCGATTGGATGCGGGCCCTGTGCCTGATCTCGGCGACCGGGTGCCCCGCGATCTCGGTGCCGGCAGGATTCTCGGCCTCCGGCCTGCCGGTGGGTGTGCAGATCGTGGCGAAACCGGGCGCTGACGTCGAACTGCTCCGAGTCGCTCATGCCTTCGAATCGGCGACCGGTCACCACCGTCGGCGGCCGGAGCTCTGAGCGGAACGTCGCGCCGGAGTCGGCGCAGCGCGGGACGGACGGGGACAGGTATGGCAAACCTGGGCAGAGTTTGCCGAGCCTTTCCACACTGGAACGGTTCTAGAAAAGGTGTCAGGATATTCTCTAAGCAGGCGGAATGGATCCGCCTCGAACAGCAAAGGAGTAACAGATGCACCTGAGCCCCGCTATGCAGAAGGTCCTCAACGAGCAGGTCACCCTCGAACTCGAAGCCTCGTTGGTCTACCTCCAGCTCTCCATCCAGCTCGACGATCAGGATCTGCCCGGAATGACGCGCTGGATGCGCGCCCAGTCCGAAGAAGAGCAGGTGCACGCCGCGAAGTTCACCCAGCACTGCCTCGACCGCGGATTCGCCCCTCAGATCGGTGATATCGCCGCTCCGAAGGTCTCCGGCTCGCAGCCGATCGACTTCTTCAAGGCCGCTCTGGCGCACGAGGAGAAGGTCTCGGAATCCATCCGCAATCTCTACCGCACCGCCCAGGACGAAGCCGACCTCGACGTGCTGCCGCTGCTCCACTGGTTCATCGACGAGCAGGTCGAGGAGGAGTCGAGCATCTCGGAGATCATCGGTCGCCTCGAGCGTGTCGGCACCGACGGTGCCGGTGTCCTGCGCATCGATTCCGAACTCGGCTCACGCCACCCCGATATCACCGCCGACGGCGAGTGATATCTGCAGACCGACCACTTGAGGCTCAGCGCTCATCTCGAGTCGCGTGAGTCGAGGGTGGACTCGAATCGAGTACTCAGCGGCCGATCCCAGTGCGGGGTCGGCCGCTGTGCTGTCGGCCCCTATGACGTCGGCACCGGACTCCGTACTCAGCCGAGCACCGACTGGCCGATGAGGAGGACGACCGGCAGAGTGACGAGCATGATGACGGTCTGTCCGGCGATGAGTGCGGCCATGAGCTTCGCGTCTCCCCCGAGCTGCCTCGCCATGACGTAGCCCGAGCTCGCCGTCGCAATCGACTGGAAGACCAATCCGACCAGTGCAGGCACCGTCGGGACGCCGAAGAGGGCCAGGGCTGCCAGCGACAGGCCCGGCAGCAGAAGCAGCTTGATCGCCGTTGAGGCGATGATGGCCCGGGTATGGGAGCGCAGCGAGAATGTCTGCAAGCCGGCACCGACGCACAGCAGACCGATGGGCAGCGAGGCCGACGCCAGGGGATCGAGAACCGTGGACGCCACGTCGGGCAGGCCCAGCCCGCTGACGTTGGCAGCAGCTCCGGCGACGCAGCCGAGCACGAGAGGATTCGTCACGATCGCCCTCAGCAGCGCGAACAGCGAGCTCGGCCCGGTGCGGAGGAACTCGAAACCGAGACTCGAGACGACGTTGACCGTGGGGACGAGGATCGCTGCGACGATCGCGGCAACGGCGCTGCCCTCGGAGCCGAACAGGCTGCCCGCCAAGGACAGCCCGATATAGGTGTTGAAGCGGATGCCTCCCTGCAGAACAGAGGTGAAGGCGGGAAGATCACGAGCGATGACCCGACGGGTCACAATGATGCCCACAGAGACGACCGCGGTGGGAACGACGAGCGCCGCCGCCAACCGCACGAGCGGGACATGGGCCACATCCACCTCGGCGACGGAGGTGAAGAGCAGCACCGGAAGCAGACAGTAGTACGCGAGCTTCTCCGCGCCCGACCAGAACTCGGGACTCCGAAAACCCGGCAGTCTCTTCAGCACCAGGCCGAAGGCGATGAGCACCGTGACGGGAAGGAGGGCGAGGAGTATGGGAACCAGGCTCACAGACTGAGAATTTCATGAGTTCGGAATCAATTCAAAGTTGAGTGTGTTTGACTCAATGTAGGACCCGAACGAAAGGAAGCACATGGCTACACGTTTCGACCCCATCCGCGACCTCGACCGATTCTTCTCCGAGGTCACCCGCACCCCGAATGCCACCACTCTGCCGATGGACCTCTACCGTGACGGCGAAGTCTTCATCGCCCGCATCGACATGCCCGGAGTCGATCCGAGCAGCATCGACGTCGACGTCGAAGACCGCACGCTCACGGTCCGCGCCCGCCGCGAATCCGAGGTCGCCGACAAGGACGTGAAGTGGCTGACCAGGGAACGCACCAACGGCACCTACGCCCGCCAGCTCACGCTCGGCAACCGGGTGGCCCTGGATCGCATCCGCGCCGACTACAGCGACGGCGTCCTCACACTGACGATCCCCGTCGCCGAGGAGGCCCGTCCGCGGAAGATCTCCGTTTCGCACGCTTCCGGACAGACCGCCCCCGAAGTGGTCGAATCGTCCTCGGCGGACGAACCCCGCTCCCCCGGCGCCGGCAGCTGACTCCGTGAGCGCGGGCCCCACCCGAACGCGGGTGGGGCCCGCTTCGTGCATTCAGCGGCGCTGAAGGAGGTAGGCCAGACACATGTACGGCAGCTCCGCCCTGTCCGGGATCGGATGTTCGACACGGAGATATTCGCGCAGATTCGATTCGACTCTGTTCCGGGTCTTCTCGTCCGAGCGCAGCCAATAGGAGCGTGTGCGAGCGAGGTCGACGATTCCATCGACGGAGACCTCCGTTGCGAATTCGACGAGTCTGTTCTCGTTGAGAGTCAGACCGCTGCCGGGCTGAGGCCGGTACTGGGGCCGGTACACGTCTCCTGCGTGCATGATCCGGCTCAGGCGCAGCACCCAGTCGACACGGACATCGAGCTGGTTGATGAGGATGAGCAGTCGGCCTCCCGGACGGAGGATGCGGGCCACCTCGGCGGCGGCTCTCGACTCGTCGAACCAATGCCAGGCCTGTGCGACCGTGACGAGGTCGAAGCTCTCGGCTTCCAGGCCCGTGGCCTCGGCCGTGCCGACCATGGTGGGCGCAGGATTGCGCTCGAGCGCGGCCGTGTCGGGATCGACGGCGATGAGATCGGTGCCGAGGGCAAGCAGCCGACGGCTGAGGATCCCGGTGCCCGCACCGAGGTCGCAGACCTGCAGATCGGACCAACTCCGGTCCCAGCCGGTCAGCGCCAGATCCAGAGCCGTCTGCGGATAGCCGGGGCGCACCTCGTCATAGACTCCGGCCTGAGCACCGAAACGGCGCCCGTGTGCGGCCTGCGCGCGTGGTCGCACCATGTGCCCCTGCCTTTCACCGAACTTATGTCGGTCGTTCTGGCGACCGCTGCAGACCACTCTAGCGTCGTTGTCAGCCAGCGAGTCGATAGGATGGAGTCAACGGCCCGTTCCCAGCCCTGAGGAGTCAGCATGTCCGCACCGTCCGATCTCCAGTCCCGACTGGATGAGGCCTCCGCTGCCTACGAGGAATTCGCCTCACGCGGCCTCGACCTCGACATCACCCGCGGCAAGCCCGCACCCGAGCAGCTCGACCTCGCCGCCGATCTGCTCACCGCGGTCAGCGGTGACGACGTGTTCACCCCAGGTGGTGTCGACGCTCGCAACTACGGTGGGCTCGACGGGCTCATCGAACTGCGTGAGATCTTCGCCCCGCTGCTCAAGGTGCCGGCGAATCAGCTGCTGGCCGGAGGCAATGCGTCGCTGACCTTCATGGCCCAGGCCCTGACCTTCGCACTCATGCACGGCACAGCAGTCGACGACCGCCCGTGGGGTCGGGGACCGCACAAACTGCTGTGCCCCGTGCCCGGCTACGACCGTCATTTCACCCTGGCCGAATCCCTCGGATTCGAGCTTCTGACCATCCCGATGGACGACGAGGGACCGGTCATCTCCGAGGCGCAGCGTCTGGCCGAGGACCCGGCGGTCAAAGGCATGTGGTTGGTGCCGATGTATTCCAATCCGACCGGAATCACCATCACCGAGGCGCGGGCACGGGAGCTCGCGGCCATGCCGACCGCGGCGGACGATTTCGCTCTGCTGTGGGACAACGCCTATGGGGTGCACCATCTGCGTGAGGACCATCCGGACAATCTCGACATCCTCTCTCTGTGCGCCGAGGCAGGCAATCCCGAACGAGCATGGATCTTCGCTTCGACATCGAAGATCACGCATGCCGGTGCCGGTGTGTCGTTCTTCGCAGGCGGCCCGGCCACGGTCGACTGGATGCGAGCGAACCTCGGGAAGGTCGCGATCGGCCCCGACAAGATCAACCAGCTGCGCCATGTCCGGTTCTTCTCCGAACCCGCCGGGGTCGAAGAGCATATGCGCAGGCATGCCGAAATCGTCGCCCCGAAGTTCGACGCCGTACTTGCGGCGCTGGAAGACGGCCTCGGATCAGATGAACTGGCACAGTGGACCTCACCGGACGGGGGCTACTTCATCACTCTGACGACGATGGAGGGCATCGCGGATCGAGTGGTCAAACTCGCTGGGGAGGCGGGTGTGAAACTGACGCCGGCCGGAGCCACTCACCCGTACGGACTCGACCCGCACAACAACACCATCCGCATCGCCCCGACGATGCCGACACTCGATGAGGTCGAACTCGCGGCTCAGGGTCTCGTGGCATGCGTGCGACTGGCCAGCTATGAGAAGCTGCTGGCCGGCTGAAAGACCTACGCTGCCTGCAGACTTAAAACAGGTCCGCCCCGAACCGAATGGTTCGGGGCGGACCTGTCTGGTCCATGGTCGCCGGCTCAGTAGTCGTAGAAGCCGCGTCCGGACTTCACACCGAGCAGACCGGCATCGACCATACGCGACAGCAGGATCGGCGGTTTCGCGGCCGGATCACCGGTCTCCTCATACATGCTCTGGGCAGCGTAGAGGCAGGTGTCGAGACCGACGAGGTCGGCGAGCTTGATCGGGCCCATCGGGTGGGCACAGCCGCCGACCATGCCTGCGTCGATGTCCTCCTTCGTCGCGAACCCGGATTCGAGCATCCTCACCGCGCTGAGCAGGTATGGGATGAGCAGGGCATTGACGATGAACCCGGGGCGGTCATCAGCCTGGATCGGGTTCTTCCCGAGCACCTCGGCGACGAACGAGGTCACGGTGTCACGGACGTCGTCGGCGGTGAGGACCGAGGAGACGATCTCCACCAGCGGCTGCACGGGTGCCGGGTTGAAGAAGTGGACGCCGAGTACGCGTTCGGGACGCGCCGTCGACTGCGCGAAGCGGATGATCGGCATCGACGAGGTGTTCGACGCGAGAATGGCCTCCGGGTCGGTGACGACCTGGTCGAGTTCGGCGAAGATCGACTTCTTGATGTCTTCGTTCTCGCTGGCTGCTTCGATGACAAGCTGACGGTCGGCGAGATCGCCGATGTCGGTGGTGAACCGCAGGCGGCCGAGGGTCTCGTCGCGGGCAGCGGCATCGAGCTTTCCCTTGTCCACGGCGCGGGCCAGGGACTTCTCGATGCGGGCCCGACCGGCGGCCGATGCCTCCTCGTTGATCTCACGGACGATGACGTCGAGACCGGACTTCGCCAGCACCTCGGCGATTCCGGCTCCCATGAGTCCGCTGCCGATGACGGCTGTGCGCTGAATGCTCAAGAACTTCTCCTTCTCAGGTCATTGTGGTCGATGGTGTGCGTATCGATGTGCTCAGGACATCCGCGCGAGGAACCAGTCGGCCGAGCGGATGGCCTTCATAGCTTCCCGCCGGCGCTGACCGGGCAGAGTCTGGATGTAGACCTGCCCGTCGAGGTGACCCACCTCGTGCTGGAGCATCTGGGCGAAGACCTCCGTGCCCTCGATCTCGATCGGCTGGTTCTGCGCATCCACCCCGCGCACCCGAGCGAACTCGTAGCGCGGGGTGGGGAAGAACAGTCCGGGCACGGACAGGCAGCCTTCTTCGATGTCACGCAGCTGCCCGCCGAGCTCGACGATCTCCGGGTTGATGACATAGCCGGTGCGACCGTCGAGGTCGTAGCCGAAAGCCCGCAGGCCGACCCCGATCTGCGGGGCGGCCACGGCCGCACGGCCCGCGGGCCGTGCGGTGTCGACGAGGTCGGAGGCCAGGGATTCGACGTGATCGTCGAAGACGGTCACCGTCTCACACCTGCTGCGCAGCACGGGGTCGCCCCATAGCCGGATCTCGCGTTCAGGCATCGATCACCACGACGAGGTCTCCGCCTTCGAGCTGCTGGACATCAGCGATGGCCACGCGGGAGACGGTTCCGGCCGTCTGCGTGGTGATCGTCGCTTCCATCTTCATGGCTTCGATCGTGGCAATGGTGTCTCCGACAGCGACCGTGTCACCCTCGTGGACCTGCATGGTCACGACGCCGGCGAACGGGCTGCCGACATGACTGCGGTTGTTCGGGTCGGCCTTCTCCGCCGTCTTGACTTCGCTTTCGACGGACCGGTCGCGCACCTGCAGCGGACGCAGCTGTCCGTTGAGGGTGAACATGACCGAACGCATTCCGCGTTCGTCGGTTCCGCCGATGGCCTGGACGCCGATGAGCAGGTTCTTGCCCTTCGCCAGTTCGACGGCGTGTTCTTCGCCGCCGGTGAGGCCGTAGAGGTATTCGGAGGTCTCGACGACGGACAGGTCCCCGTAGTTCGAGCGCATCGTCCGGAATTCCTTCGTCGGTCCGGGGAACAGCAGCTCGTTGAGCTTGTCCTTCCGCTCCCGTCCCGGTGACTGCAGGGCTTGGGCATCCGCGGGTTCGAGGTGTTCGACGAGCGGCTTGGCGGAGCGGCCGGCGAGAGCCTTCGTGCGGAACGGCTCGGGCCATCCGCCCGGAGGGTCACCGAGGTCGCCGCTGAGGAAGCCGATCACCGAATCCGGGATATCGAACTTGTCCGGGTTCTCAGCGAATTCCTCCGGTGAGACGCCGGCACCGACGAGATGGAGCGCCAGATCGCCGACGACCTTCGACGACGGGGTGACCTTGACGAGGTGGCCGAGGATCGAATCGGCGGCCGCGTACATGTGTTCGATGTCTTCGAACCGCTCCCCCAGCCCGAGGGCCACGGCCTGCTGCCGCAGGTTCGACAGCTGACCGCCGGGGATCTCGTGGCGGTAGACGCGACCGGTCGGTCCGGCGAGACCGGATTCGAAGGGTGCGTAGAGTTTGCGCACCGACTCCCAGTAGGGCTCGAGATCGCTGACGGCGTCGAGACTGATGCCTGTGTCGCGGTCGGTGTTCTCGAACGCGGCGACGAGGGCGGAGAGACTCGGCTGGCTGGTCGTTCCGGCCATGGCCGCCGAAGCGGCATCGACGGCATCGGCCCCGGCAGCGGCCGCAGCATAGAGGGTGGCCAGCTGGCCGCCGGCGGTGTCGTGGGTGTGGACGTGGACGGGCAGATCGAAGTTCTCCCGCAGAGCCGTCACCAGCTTGGCCGTGGCAGCAGGGCGCAGCAGACCGGCCATGTCCTTGATGGCGAGAACATGGGCTCCGGCCTCGACGATCTGCTCGGCCAGGCGCAGGTAGTAGTCGAGCGTGTAGAGCTCTTCGGTCGGGTCGAGGATGTCCGAGGTGTAGCACAGAGCCACCTCGGCCAGCGCCGAGTTCGTTCCGCGCACGGCTTCGATCGCCGGGCGCATCTGCTCGACGTCGTTGAGCGCATCGAAGATGCGGAAGATGTCGATGCCCGTGCGAGCGGCTTCGTCGACGAAGGCGTCGGTGACCTCGGTCGGGTACGGGGTGTAGCCGACGGTGTTGCGGCCGCGCAGCAGCATCTGCAGATTGATGTTGGGCACCGCGGCGCGCAGAGCCTCGAGGCGTTCCCAGGGATCCTCACCGAGGAAGCGCAGAGCCACATCATAGGTGGCACCGCCCCAGGCCTCGATGCTCAGCAGCTCGGGCGTCATCCGGGACACGTGTGAGGCCACGGCCATCAGATCGCGGGTGCGCACGCGGGTGGCGAGCAGTGACTGGTGAGCGTCACGGAACGTCGTATCGGTGACGCCCAGCGCGGTCTGCTCGCGCAGGGCACGCGCGAAGCCCTCCGGACCGAGCTCGGCGAGGCGGTCGCGGCTGCCGGGGGCGGGAGCCTGCGAGAGGTCGATGTTCGGGAGCTTGTCGCCCGGGCGGATGCGCAGCCCCGGTTCGCCATGGGGCCGATTGACGGTGACGTCGGCGAGGTAGTCGAGCAGCTTCGACCCGCGGTCGGCGCTCACGCGTGCGTCGAAGAGCTGCGGGCGCTCTTCGATGAAGGACGTGGAGAGGTCGCCGGCGACGAATGCGGGATCGTCGAGAACGGCCTGCAGGAAGCCGATGTTCGACGACACCCCGCGGATGCGGAACTCCGCCAGCGCCCGCTTGGCCCGGCCGACGGCCTGAGCGAAGTCCCGGCCGCGGCAGGAGAGCTTCACGAGCATCGAGTCGAAATGGGGGCTGACGGCGGCACCGGCGTGGACGGTTCCACCGTCGAGGCGCACGCCGGCACCGCCGGCCGAGCGGTAGGCAGTGATCGTTCCGGTGTCGGGACGGAACGAGTTGGCAGGATCCTCGGTGGTGATGCGGCACTGGAGGGCGGCACCCTTGATGCGCATCTCTTCCTGTCGCAGGCCGATCTCTTCGAGGCCGGCTCCGGCGGCGATGCGCATCTGAGATGCGACGATGTCGACATCGGTGATCTCTTCGGTCACGGTGTGTTCGACCTGGACGCGCGGGTTCATCTCGATGAACACATGCTTGCCTGCGCGCGGTCCGTCGGTCTCGAGGAGGAACTCCACGGTGCCGGCGTTCTGATAGCCCAGCGCCTTTGCGAACTTCAGGGCATCGGCGTGCAGGGCTGCCGCGATCTCGGGGTCGAGGTTCGGCGCCGGAGCGATCTCAACGACCTTCTGGTGGCGGCGCTGCACGGAGCAGTCGCGTTCGAAGAGGTGGATGGCGTTCGAATCGTTGTCGGCCAGCACCTGGACCTCGATGTGTCGGGGGCGCTGCACGGCCTGCTCGATGAAGACCGTGGGGTCGCCGAAGGCGCCTTCGGCCTCGCGCATGGCGGCCTTCAGCGCATCCTCGAGCTCGGTCGCCTGAGCCACGCGACGCATTCCGCGGCCGCCGCCGCCTGCGACGGCCTTGACGAAGAGCGGGTATTCCATCGATTCGGCATCGGCGAGCAGCTGCGCGATATCGGCCGAGGGTCGTGTCGAGTCGAGCACCGGAATGCCCGCATTGCGTGCGGCCGCCAGCGCCTGGACCTTGTTTCCCGCCAGTTCGAGCACATCGGCCTTGGGCCCGATGAAGGTGATGCCCGCGTCAGCGCAGGCACGTGCCAGATCGGGGTTCTCGGAGAGGAATCCGTACCCGGGGTAGATGGCGTCGGCGCCGCTCTCCTTCGCCACCCGCAGCATCTCTTCGACACTGAGGTACGCGCGGACGGGGTGGCCCTCCTCGCCGATCATGTAGGCTTCGTCGGCCTTCATCCGGTGTTCGGAGTTGCGATCCTCATACGGGAAGACTGCGACGGTGGAGGCTCCGAGCTCATAGGCGGCACGGAAAGCGCGGACGGCGATCTCTCCGCGGTTGGCCACGAGGACTTTGGAGAACATAGGTGTCTCTCACTTCTGTATCGGCCGCACTGGGCGACTGGTCGACAAGCTGTCGGAAACATACTCTACAAGTGACCTGGAACACCCCTGCGCCCGGGGGTCGACTTTGGACTGAGACGTGAGTCTCGGCGTGGTCGGCACGGCTCGGCAGCCGCCGATACGTTAACGTAGGAGCGTGCTTGTCCTCAGTATCAGCAGCCTCAAAGGCGGAGTCGGTAAGACATCCGTGACGCTCGGCCTGGCCTCGGCGGCCTACAACAGAGGAATTCCCACTCTGGTCGTCGACATGGACCCGCAGGCGGACTCGTCGACCGGCCTCGATGTGCCGACCTCGACGCGTGTCGACATCGCCGATGTGCTCGCTGCTCCGAAGTCCCAGAAGATCCTGTCCGAGGCGATCATCCCCTCCGGGTGGGTCGGAGACCGGCTCGGCCACCTCGACGTGATCTCCGGTTCTCCGCGCGCTGCGGAATTCGATCGGCCTTCACTGTCCGAGCGCTATCTGCGCCGACTCGAAGACGCCCTGACGCGGATCGCCAAAGGCTACCGGCTCGTCCTCATCGACTGTCCGCCCAGCCTCAACGGCCTGACCCGCACGGCGTGGACGGCGAGCAATCGCGTCGCGGTCGTGACCGAGCCCAGTCTGTTCTCCGTCGCGGCCGCCGATCGGGCCCTGCGTGCGACCGATGAGCTGCGGCAGCGCGGTGCCTCCGACCTGCAGCCTCTCGGACTCGTCGTCAACCGGGTGCGGGCCGGTTCGACCGAACACGACTACCGCATCCAGGAGATGCGTGAGATGTTCGGTCCGCTCGTGCTCAATCCCCCTCTGGCCGAACGCGCGGTCATGCAGCAGGCTCAGGGTTCGGCGCGACCGATCCACTCCTGGCCCGGCAAACCGGCTGAAGAGGTCGCCGGCTCGTTCGACGCTCTTTTGGAGCGTGCGCTGCGCTCGGAGAACATCCGGGGCCGACGCGGTGCGGCCCCGGCCAAGAACGGCGCTCAGCAGACCGAGAAGAAGTGAGCGCTTGAGCCGCTGCTCCCCCAGCAGATCGTCGACTGCCGCCCCGAACCCAGGTTCGCGGCGGCAGTTCTGCAGTCGATGAAAACTCTCAGGTCGCGATCGGAACGACCGCGTTCGGAACGACCCAGCCAAGAACCGAGGCGGCCCGCTCAGATCGAGCGGGCCGCCTCGGTGATGGTGCAGAAACTCTGTCGGCTGTCAGCCGGACTTGCGTGCGCGTCGTGCTGCGAGTTCGTCCATGGCTTCGAGCGCCGCATCGTCTTCGGGAATGCGTTCGCTCGGGAATTCGGAGAGCGTTCCCTCGACTTCGTTCCAGACGCGCCCCACGGCGATCCCGAAGACGCCCTGACCACCCTGGAGGAGGTCGACGACCTCATCGGGTGACGTGCATTCGAAGACGCTCGCGCCGTCGGACATGAGAGTGATCTGGGAGAGATCCTCGACGCCGCGGGAGCGCAGGTGCTCAACCGCCGTGCGGATCGACTGCAGCCCGACGCCGGTGTCGAGGAGTCGCTTGACGATCTTGAGGACGAGGATGTCACGGAAGCTGTAGAGCCGCTGGCTGCCGGATCCGGTCGCATTGCGGATCGACGGGGTCACCAGATCGGTGCGCGCCCAGTAATCGAGACGACGATAGCTGATGCCGACGACCTTGCAGACGGTGGGACCGCGGTAGCCGGCCTCTTCATCGAGCACGGGCAGATCATCATCGAACAGCAGGCCCTGGGCCGCTGACGGCATCGGCGTCATGTCGACGCTTTCATGACTTGAGCGGTTCACACCGACTCCTCCTTTAAGTCCCTGGGGGAAGCGAAGGTCGCTTGGAAGGACCGAGAACATAGTCATTCTAGCCCTCTTCCCAGCGAACCTACAGTGGGATTCAACAACTCCAAGTTATTCTGCCGTCCCGGCCAGGACAAACACCCCGAGGTAACAATTTCCGCGTGTCGCTGTTACCGCAGTATTCGAACATGTCACATGGATGTCATTCAGGCGGCTGAGGGTGGGCCGAGGCGAGGAATCAGGGAATCAGGCCGACGGCGACGGCTCGTCGCTGTCGGATTCGGGCGCGCCCCGGCCGGAGGATCCCTGCGTCTTCGCCTCTCCATTGCCTGTCGCGGCATCGCCGTCCTTGGACGCGCCCGTGGCCGCGTCCTTATCGGATTCCGACTTCTTCGGCTTCGCGCTCGTCAGCAGCTTGGTCTTGACCGTCGACGCATAGGTGTCGACGTATTCCTGACCCGACAGGCGCATGATCTCGTACATGATCTCATCGGTGACCGACCGCAGCATGAAACGGTCGACCGGCAGTCCCGCATACTTCGAGAAGTCCATCGGTGTGCCGAAGACGACGCCGACACGCCGGAGCTTGGGGACGAGGCGACCGGCCGGCTGCAGCTTGTCCGTGCCGATGATCGCCACCGGAACCACGGGAGCCCCCGACTCGAGGACGAGGCGTGCGATGCCGGTGCGTCCGCGGTAGAGCTTGCCGTCGGGCGAGCGGGTGCCTTCGGGGTAGATGCCCAGGGAATTGCCTTCGCCAAGGACCTTCAGCCCGGATTCGAGAGAGGCCTGCGATCCCGATCCGCCGCCGCGGTCCATGGGCAGCTGGTTGTTGAGCTTGAAGAACCAGCGCGTCACCGCGCCCTTGATTCCGCGACCGGTGAAGTAGTCCTTCTTCGCCAGGTAGACGACGGGGCGCGGAGCGAGCAGAGGAACGAAGATCGAGTCCATGAAGTGGTTGTGGTTTCCCGCGATGATCGCCGGGCCCTCGGCAGGAAGATTGTCCAGGCCGCGCACCCACGGACGGAAGAGAATACGCAGGATGGGTCCGGCGAGAATTCGCTTGAGAAACCAGTAGAACACGCGCACCCTTCCGACTACGACTCTTTGTCGTCCTCGGCAATCATATATCGACGACAACGGTGAACAGCGAAGTCCGCTGCGACACATCCGTGCCATGCTGGGATCATGGAGATCGATTTCACACTCAGAGCGGATCCGACGGCCGCCTACTGCAGCCGCGGCAACGGCTCCTCCACCGCGGTCCTGTTCCTGCACGGACTCACCGGCTCGCCGGTCTCCTGGGTGCCCATCGCCCGTGCGGTCGAGGGTCGGGGCATCGACGTCAGCGTTCCCCTGCTGCCCGGTCACGGCACCTCATGGCAGGACATGGACGCCACCGGGTGGTCCGACTGGTTCGGCGCGGCGCGCACCGAGCTGGGTCGTCTGCAGGCCGACCATGACAGGGTCATCGTCGCCGGGCTGTCGATGGGCGGGTCCCTGGCATTGGCGCTCGGCGCCGCGGAGGGGCGCCCCGATGAGATCATCGTCGTCAATCCGGCCCTCTTCGTCGACTCCCCCTTCGCTCCCCTGCTGCCGGTCCTCCGGCATGTCGTGCGGACGATTCCGTCGATCGGCGGCGATATCGCCCACCCGGACCGCGACGAGTGCGCTTACGAGCGGACCCCTGTCGCTCCCCTGGCGACGTTCCATCGTGCGCTGAAGACGCTGCGCGACGATCTGTGGAAGGTCGACCGCCCCGTGACCGCAATGATCTCCGGTGAGGACAATGTCGTCGGCCCGCGGACGCTGCGTGTGCTGCGTTCGGACCTTCCGCAGCCGCCGAGGATCGTCGCCCTGCGGCGGTCCCGGCATGTCGCCACCCTCGACTTCGATGCGCACACCATCGCCGAGGCGGTCCTGGAGTCAGCTCGCACCGGAGCGGCCGTGCCGTTCCCGTCGGAGACCGGGGAATAGCCGAGCTCACGGAATTGCTGATGCAGATATGAACGACGACGGCAGCGCTTCGACTCCCGACGACGAAGGTCGGGAGGATTGGCGAGGAGACGTTCCCGACCCGGAGAAGATCGGGCACGACCGATCGCGCATCAGCGACGAGGAATGGGACGACCTCGTCCGCCAGATCGCCGAACCCTCCGCCGCCATGGGCGATATGCCCGCCGAGGATGTTCGCGACGCGCTCGAGGACACCGAGCACTGGGAACCCGAACCGGCGGAGCCCATCGGGTGGCGCACCGCGTCGCCCACTCTCGTGCTGTCCTGGGCCGCCGCCCTCGGAGCAGTCGTGCTCCTGCTCATCGGCGTCATCTTCTTCCGACCGTTGCCGGAATGGTACCTGCTCATCGGACTGGCCGTCGGCATCGGCGGAGCGGTCGGACTGTTCTTCCACCTGCCGAGCCACCGGTCCGCCGACGACGGCGACGGATCCTCGGTGTGAATGGTGCTGATCGCTTCGCGTCAGCCGCACCTGAGAGACTGAACGTCATGACCGTCCCGTTCGACCGCGCCCCCGGCGCATTGCACAACTCCCAGCTGTCGTTCGACAGCCTCGGCACTCCTCTGTCCGATGTCACCTTCGTCATCGTCGACCTCGAGACGACCGGCACCCGGGCGGGGCAGTCGGAGATCACCGAGATCGGTGCGGTCAAGACCCGCGGCGGTGAGGTCATCGGCGAGTTCCAGACGCTGGTCAAGCCGGAACACTCCGTGATCAGCCCCTTCGTCGCCCGGCTCACCGGCATCACCCATGCGATGGTCGATGACGCCCCGCCGATCAGCTCGGTGCTGCCGAGCTTCCTCGAATTCTCCATCGGTGCGGTGCTGGTGGCCCACAACGCTCCCTTCGACATCGGCTTCCTCCGCTCGGCCTGTGAACGTCTCGACTATCACTGGCCGGCTCCGACGGTCCTCGACACCGTCACGCTGGCCCGCCGCGTCGTCGGTCGTGACGAAGTGCGCAATCACAAGCTCTCGACCCTGGCCGCTCATTTCGGCACCCAGGTCGAACCCGACCACCGTGCGCTCTCCGATGCTCGCGCGACCGGCGAGCTCCTCCACCATCTGTTCGAACGCTTCGGCGGCTACGGTGTGACGACTCTCGAGGAGCTGTCCACCGTCAGGCAGTCGGGGTGGGCGAAGCGTCAGGCCAAATCCCATCTGGCCAAGGGCGTTCCCGCCGAACCCGGCGTGTATATGTTCCTCGACGGCACTCGCCGTGTCCTCTACATCGGCAAGTCGGGGAATATGGCCCGACGGGTCCGCGGGTATTTCAACGCCTCGGAGAACCGCGGACGCATGGCCGAGATGATCACCGCGGCACAGGAGGTCAGCTGCCTGCCCTGCGCGCACGCGCTGGAAGCCGAGGTCCGCGAGATCCGCCTCATCGGCGAGCTGGCGCCTCCGTACAACCGACGATCGAAGAATCCGGACCGCAATTCCTGGATCGTGCTCAGCAATGAGCTCTTCCCGCGATTGTCGGTGGTCCGGGCGAATTCGGCCCTGGAACGCTCCCCCGCGCCGCCGCTGGGACCATTCCGATCGCGGAAGTCCGCACAAGCCGTCAAGGAGCTCCTCGACACCCTCTACCCGGTCAAGAGGTGCACGACGACGATCAGGAAGCGCAGCCTCGGCGAGCATCGTCCGTGCGTGAGCGCCCAGGTCGGTCAGTGCGGCGGCCCATGTGCGGGGATCACGGACGTCGATGACTACCTGAGCTCCATCAGGGAGCTGTTCGAGCTCGTCGCCGGGGATCTGTCGTCTCTGCAGCGATTGGCCGCAGAACGGATGCGGCGACTGGCCGGTGAGGCTCGTTACGAAACGGCGGCCGAGGTCCGTGACGCGCTGCGCACGGCGGTGTCGATCGCTGCTCGGGCCGAGCAGGTGTCGGCTCTGCGCAGGATTCCCGAACTGGTTGCGGCGGCGCCCGGATCCGAGGCCGGCTGGGATCTGGCGATCATCCGGCACGGCAAACTCGCCGGTGCCGGCCATGTGTCGGCCAGACCGGCCATGGCAGATTCGCTGGCGGTGCTGGCCCCGACCGCGGAATGGGTGCCTGCTCCGGGCTCGCTGCCGCAGGAGACGGACTCTCTGCCGGAGGAGACGCGACTGCTGGCCGGCTGGTTGGAGACTGCCGAACTCATCTCCGTGACCCCCACAGACGACCGTGGCTGGTCGCTGCCTCGACAGGGAGCGACCAGCCACGCTCAGTCATCAGGAGCGGTTCGTCTCGGCGACCCGATGTGAGACGTCGATGAGCTGTTGGAGTTTGTCCGCACCGCCGCCGTTGTCGATCGTCTCCACCGCAGTCTCGAGCTTGAGCGCCAGGCGCTCGGTGAACGTGCCCACAGCCGATTCGTCGGCGGCCACGAGAGCCGCCGCGGCATTGATGGCCACGATGTCGCGCACGGCTGATCGCTCACCGTCGAGGACAGCCCGGGTGATGGCGGCATTCTCGTCCGGACCGCCTCCGCGCAGATCGTCCTTCGTCGCCCGCTCGATGCCGAGGTCGAGTGCGTCGAAGGTGGTGTGCTCTATCTCGCCGTGACGGACCTCCCACACATCGTTGACGGCAGTGTTGCTCAGCTCGTCGAGTCCGTCTTGAGAACGGAACACCACGGCCTGGTGACCGCGCTTGGCCAAGGTTCCGACGACGAGCGGGGCCATCTGGGCGTCGGCGACTCCGATGGCCGTATGCCGCGCCCGGGCGGGGTTCGTCAGGGGTCCGAGGATGTTGAACGCTGTGGGAACGTTGATCTGTCGCCGGACTGCCGCGACGAACTGCATCGAGGGATGGAAGACGTTGGCGAAGCAGAAGGCCAGCCCGACCTCTTGGGCGATCTGACCGGTCTGCTCGGGTGTGATGTCGAACCGCACCCCGAGTGCTTCGAGCACATCGGCGGAGCCGGACGCCGAGGACGTCGCACGGTTGCCGTGTTTGACGACGCGCTGCCCGGTCGCGGAGATGATCATGGCCGCGGTCGAGGAGATGTTCGCCGTCTTCGCACGGTCCCCGCCGGTGCCGACGATGTCGACGGAGTCTTCGAGCCCGGGAAGGGGCACAGCGTGGTCCATCATCGCCGCCACCAGCCCGGCGATCTCTTCGACCGTCTCGCCCTTTGTGTGGTGGGCGGCCAAGAATGCGGCCATTGTCACATCGGGGGTCTTGCCCGACATGATCTGATCCATCGCCCACGCTGCCTGAACTCCGTCGAGGTCCTGCTGATGCATGAGTGCCATCAGCAGGTCGGGCCAGTTCTGAGTGGCTGCCGCGACCTCGCTGCGGGACTCCGACACGTGCGGCGCCGGGGTGGTCAGGGGCGTGGAATCAGTCATCCGTATGAACTCTCACTAGGCGTTCTCACCGTCCCGCAGAAGGGGACGTTCCTTACCTGCGGAATACTATCGCGACTTCGACACGCGGGCAGAAGCTGCCCCCGGAACGAGATTTCGGCACCAGATCGCGGTTTTTGCTACGTCGTGTAGAAATTTCTTTCCCGAAACCTGGGTAAAAGATGAAAACTCACCCCGAGACGGGTAATAATGGGGTTGTGTCAACTGCCACTGCATCTCAAACAGCGCCAGCACATCCGGTTGTCAATCGTCCGAATGTGACCACGGTGGGCTTCATCGTGTTCCTCGCGAGCGACCTGATGTTCTTTGCCGCGCTCTTCGCCATGTACTTCACCATCCGGTCCGTCGTTCCGGAGCTGTGGGAGACGAGGACCGAGATCCTCGACATCCCCTACGCTCTCGGCAACACGTTGATCCTGGTGTCGTCTTCGTTCACCTGCCAGCTCGGTGTGTTCGCAGCCGAGAGGTTCCGCCCCCGGCGGACCGGCTCGCTGTTCAACATCGCCAAATGGGGAATGGTCGAGTGGTTCTACCTCACCTTCGCCCTGGGCGCCATCTTCGTCTCCGGACAGGTCATGGAGTACGCGACCCTCGTCAGCGAGGGCATCTCGATCAACACCGATGGCTACGGTTCCGTCTTCTACCTGACCACTGGTTTCCACGGTATCCACGTGACCATCGGTCTCATCTGCTTCCTGCTCGTCATCGGACGCGCCTACGGGGCGAAGAAGTTCGGTCACCACGAAGCCACCTTCGCAATCTGCGTGTCCTACTACTGGCACTTCGTCGATGTCGTCTGGATCGGTCTGTTCGGCGTCATCTATCTCCTCCAATAGGCGGACTGAGATGCTCGGCCCCCAGGACTCACACCACTTCAAGCAAAGGACGATCAAGTGAAGCTTCTAGCAGATCGCCGCAGACATCCCATGGCGCTGGTCGCGCTGCTGCTCGTGGGACTGCTGCTGACCGGCGGAGCCTATGCACTCTTCACGCAGACTTCGAGCGCCAAGGCGGACACAGCCAGCGCCTCTGACATCAAAGAGGGCGAGAAACTCTTCTTGGCCAACTGCGCCACCTGTCACGGCATGAACGCCGAAGGCTCGAAGGCCGGCCCCGGCCTCATCGGCGTCGGCGCCGCTGCTGTCGACTTCCAGGTCGGCACCGGACGCATGCCGCTGCAGGCCAACGGCCCGCAGGCTCGCGTCAAGGAACCGCAGTTCGACGAAGAGCAGACCGCCCAGCTCGCTGCCTACGTCGCTTCGCTCGGCCCAGGACCGGCAATCCCCGAGGACGAGTACCTCGATGCGTCGAAGGGCGACCCGGCTGCCGGCGGCGGTCTGTTCCGCACCAACTGCGCCATGTGCCACAACGTGGTCGGCGCCGGCGGTGCGCTGACCCGCGGCAAGTACGCACCGGACCTGTCCGAAGTCTCCGAGAAGCACCTCTACGAAGCGATGCAGACCGGCCCGCAGAACATGCCGATCTTCAACGATGCGAACCTCACTCCCGACGACAAACGTGATGTCATCGCCTACGTCAAGGAAGTCTCGGACAATCCCTCCCCCGGCGGCTTCAAGCTCGGATCGCTGGGCCCGGTGGCTGAGGGCCTGTTCATCTGGTTCTTCGGTCTTGCTGCCGTCATCGGCCTGACAGTGTGGCTGTCTTCGAGGGCCAAGTGAGTCCGACAGTGTCGTTCACCATCAATTACGAGAATAGACGGGGAATTCAATGACCTCGAAAGAGCACTCCGGCGGCGGCAGCCAGCTCGAGGAGTTGAACGGGTTCACGAACCCGGGCCTGCCCGAGCACAAACCGCGGCTGGCCGACTCGGACCCACGCGCCGAGAAGGTCGCCGAACGACAGGTGGCCGCCTGGTTCATCCTCTCGATGATCGGAACCATCTGGTTCATCGTGGCGTACTTCCTGTTCACCCCGGGCGAATCGATGCAGAGCATCCGCCTTCACAACATGTTCGTCGGCCTCGGCGCCGCTGTCGCGATGTTCTCCATCGGTTTCGGCGCTGTGCTCTGGGCCAAGAACCTCATGAGCGATCACGAGGGCATCGACGAACGCCACGACATCGGCGGCAGCGAAGAAGATCAGGCGATTGCGCTCGAGATCCTCCACCAGGCCAAGGAAGAGTCGGGCATCGCCCGACGTCCCCTGCTGCGCAATACGCTCATCGCCGCTCTGGCGATCGCGCCGCTGCCCGCAGTCCTCGTCTTCCGCGACCTCGGTCCGCTGCCGGGCGACAAGATGTTCAACACGCTGTGGCAGAAGGGCACTCGCCTCATCCGCGATGTCGGCGGAATCCCCTCGGTGGATTCCGAACGTCCGATCAGGGCTGAGGAAGTCACGATCGGCTCGGCCTACCACGTCCTGCCTTCGGGCATCGGCGACGAGGAGGCCAGCGAGCACCCGCTGAACGAGAAGGCCAAGGCGGCCGTGCTTCTCATGCGCATCGATCCCAATCAACTCAAAGAAGATCCGGATCGCAAGGACTGGTCGCACGACGGAATCGTCGCCTACTCGAAGATCTGCACCCACGTCGGCTGCCCCGTCGCACTGTACGAGCACCAGACACACCACCTGCTGTGCCCCTGCCACCAGTCGACCTTCGACGTGACGGAACACTGCAAGGTCATCTTCGGCCCGGCCAAACGACCGCTTCCTCAGCTGCCCATCACCGTGGACAGCGAAGGCTACCTGGTTGCCCAGTCGGACTTCCCTGAGCCTGTCGGACCTACGTTCTGGGAGATCAACCACCCATGAGTACTACACAGCCAACCACCACCATCGGGAAGGCGGCGAACTTCGCCGAAACCCGCGTCGGGGCATCCGCCCTCGTGCGCGAGTTCGGTCGCAAGATCTTCCCCTCCCACTGGTCGTTCATGCTCGGCGAGGTTGCTCTCTACAGCTTCATCATCGTCGTTCTGTCCGGAACGTTCCTCACGTTCTTCTTCCAGCCGGCCATGGGCGAACTGCACTACGACGGACCCTGGCTGCCGCTGCGCGGCGTCGAGATCTCCGAAGCCTACGACTCGACACTCGCGATCTCCCTGGAGATCCGCGGCGGTCTGTTCATCCGACAGATGCACCACTGGGGCGCGCTGCTCTTCGTCGCTGCACTGAGCGTGCACATGCTCCGCGTGTTCTTCACCGGCGCCTTCCGCCGTCCGCGTGAACTCAACTGGGTCGTCGGCGTCCTGCTCGTCATCATGGGCATGGCTGCCGGCTTCACCGGCTACTCGCTTCCTGATGATCTGCTCTCCGGCAACGGACTGCGAATCATCGACGGCATCCTGAAGTCGCTGCCGCTCGTCGGAACCTACATCTCGTTCTTCCTCTTCGGAGGCGAGTTCCCGGGCATCGACATCGTGGCCCGTCTGTACACCCTGCACATCATGATCGTGCCGGCCCTGCTCATCGCGCTCATCGGCATCCACCTGATGTTCGTCGTCGTGCACAAGCACACCCAGTACCCGGGTGCCGGCAACACCGAGAAGAACGTCGTCGGAGAACCCGTTCTCCCGACCTTCGCGGCCAAGGGCGGAGGATTCTTCTTCCTCATCTTCGGACTGCTCTCGCTCATCTCGGCGCTGTTCACGATCAACCCGATCTGGAACTACGGTCCCTACGATCCGTCACCCGTCTCGGCCGGTACACAGCCTGACTGGTACATCGGTTGGGCCGATGGGTTCCTCCGCATCGTCCCGGGCTGGTTCGAGTTCTACATCTTCGGATGGCCGATCTCGTTCAACATCAACAGCGCCGTGATCGTCATGGGCGGCGTGTTCGCTGTCATGTTCATCTACCCGTTCTTCGAGGCGTGGCTGCAGAAGGACCATCGGGAGCACCACATTCTCGATCGCCCCCGCAACAACCCGACTCGGACGGCCATCGGCGTTGCCGGAATCATCTTCTACTGCAATATGTGGGCAGCTGCATCGGGCGACATCATCGCAGTGTTCTTCCAGATGTCGCTCAACGACATGATCTACATCTTCCGATTCCTGTTCTTCTTCGGACCGATCATCGGCTACATCATCACCAAGCGCATGTGCCTGGCGCTCCAGCGCAAGGACCGCGAGATCGCTCTGCACGGACGGGAGACGGCTCATATCATCCGTCTGCCCCACGGTGAGTTCCTCGAACGCCACGAGGCTCTTCCCCCGCACAAGCTGTGGAAGATCACCGCGTTCGAATCGCCTGCCTACGTGCCGGCTCAGCCGAATGCCGAGGGCAAGATCACGGGCATGGAGAAGCTGCGTGCGCGACTGTCACGTTTCTTCTTCGAAGATCGTGTGGCTCCGGTGTCGAAGCAGGAACTCGAAGCTTCGCACCACGAGCACGACGCGGTCGAGGGCTCGAACAGCAATCAGCTCGGACACTGATCGATCTGACCGGCCACAACCGAGGGGCTGAGCAGTACAACTGCTGAGCCCCTCGTTCTATTCACCAGCTGGGTGAGTGGTGTGAAACTGGCTCTTCGCGTTTAGGGGGTGTAATCGGGGCCTGAACCCTCCGGCCTCGAGCAAGCTCCGGGCGATGTAGTGGGCGAGGTTCCGGAACCGCAGCGCTGATCCACGCAGGTGTTCCAGCCTGCTGTTGAGTGCCTCTGTCGGACCGTTCGACGTCCCCGGTCGATCGAATTACGCCAACACATCCACAGCGCGCTTCTTCAATGTCCTCCCCAGCCGGCGCAGCCCAACAAGACCGGCAGGCACCCCCGACGAGATGGACTCGATGGTCGACTGCAACGACTGCTTCCTCACGGCTCTGTCTGGGTTGCGGTAGACGGTGATGATGTCCTGGAACACGCTCCAGGCCACCTCAACATCAGCATGATTGTCATCAGCGAACAGCGCGACGATTCGTTGTTGCTGCCGCTCGGCGAGTAGCTGACATCCTGTGTGCAGAGTCCTCCGGGCCTTATACAACGGGTCACCCTTCTTGTGAATCGCCCCGGGGATAATAGAGGCAGGGAGATTGGAAGAAGGAGATTCTCTCTTGCCAGTGAAGTACACCGACGAACTCAAGGCTCGTGCCGTCGATCTCGTCATCCACGCCCAGGCCGATCCCGACACTGCGAACGGAGCGATCACCCGTGTCGCGAACGAGCTCGGTCTGAGCAAAGAGACCTTGCGGGTCTGGGTGCGTAAGCATAGGGAATCCGGCAAAGCTACGCCGGCCGAGTCGGTCGACCTGGAAGCGGAGAACCGTCGGCTCCGGGCTGAGTTTGCTGAAGCGAAGCGGGCCAACGTGATCTTGAAGAGAGCGTCGGCTTTCTTCGCGGCGGATCTCGACCGCCCATCGAAGTGATTGTCGTCTTCATCGACGACAATCGTCACGAGTTCGCCAGTTGTGCCAATCGTACGCGCCCTGTCCGGGACTGCGGCACGGATTGCTGTGAGCTCGTATTACGCGTTCAAGAAACGGGAACCATCGGCCAGGGCCCGCCGGGACCAGGCGCTGATGGTCGTCATCCAGGATGTCTATGAGGCGAACTACTCGTGTTACGGGGTGCGGAAGATGTGGAAGGCGATCAACCGCGAGTACGCCGATCAATTTGGTCCGGTGGCCCGCTGCACGGTGGAACGGTTGATGCGCCAGTTGGGTATCGACGGAATCCGTCGGAAGCGGAAGCGTCCGAAGACGGCCTCAGCACGTGCTGAGGAATGTCCGGATGATCTCGTCGAACGCGAGTTCGCAGCACCGGCCCCGATTTGTTTGTGGGTCGGGGACATCACCTATGTGCCCACGCAAGCTGGATGGGTGTACACGACGTTCAGCCTCGATGTCTTCCACCGGGAAATCGTCGGTTGGCAAGTGACGAACCATATGCGGGAGTCCCTGGCCAGGGACGCTCTGACGATGGCTCTCGCTGCGAAATACCGGGCCGGTGAAGACCTCTCCGGGGTCGTGCACCACTCGGATCGCGGGGTGCAAGGCGGATTCAATTGGTCGTTGCAACACCCTGAGCGAAAGGACGACCATGGGTCGACCAGCAGGGTGGCTGAAGGAATTGACCGGCAGGGATCCGATGCTCTCGCCAGGTGCTCCAAAGAGTAGGCGCAGCGTCGACCGGAAGGTGTGGTCGGGGTTGATCGAGGTGATGGCGGAGACGTCAAAGTGGGTGGCTTGGTACGACCAGTCCAGGTTGCATTCAGCGATTAACTACCGACCGCCCGTCGAGGTCCATTCCGAATGGATCAACCAGTCCGGGTCAGAACTCGCGGCTGCTTAGGAAACCAAGAAAAGGAGCCTCTACGAAACCCGGGGCTTGACAAACGATGTTTCTTTCCCGGAGGTATGCAAAAAGGCTTCAGTGGTTCTTCTGCTTACTTCAAGCAACGGCGAGGAGTAGCAACGAGATACCCCAAACTCGCCATCACCTATCGAGCAGTTAGCGTGATCAGCGCGATTCTGGCATGGTTGCGCCAATAAATGAGCCATACCCTAGTAAGAGCGGTGGCCATCGCGAGTTGCACGCCAATCTGGTTTTCGTGAGGCTGATATGTTGGCCTTGGAAATAGTGGAACTTGAAGAACGCATCAACTCTCAACGGGTAGGGGGACCTGCGGAAACGAAGCTGGTGAAGCTGAGACGCTACGGTTTTGCCGTGGCGTCCCAGCGGGGTCACCGGCCGACCGAGCGTGGCTGCAGCAACAGCTTCACTCGCTGCAGACGGAGGCTGTTGTAGACGACGAACACCGAGGACATCGCCATCGCGGCCGCCGAGATCAGGGGGTTGAGCAGGCCGAACATCGCAATGGGAATCGCCAGGACGTTGTAGCCGAACGCCCAGACCAGGTTGCCACGGATGGTCCCCAGAGTCTTACGGGAGAGTATGATCGATTCGGCGATGGCACCGAGGTCGTCGCGAACAATGATGATGTCGGCCGACTTCATCGCGATGTCCGAACCGGTGACCACGGCGATGCCGAGATCCGCGGCAGCCAGTGCTGACGCGTCGTTGATCCCGTCTCCGACCATCGCGACGCGGTGTCCGTCCTCCTGCAGGGAGGTCACGACCGCTGCTTTGTCATTGGGAAGGACCTCCGCGATGACATCGTCAGTGCCGATCCTCTCGGCGATGACACCTGCGGGAGCGGAGCCGTCGCCGGTGAGCAGGACGGTGCGCAGTCCGAGACTGCGCAGCTGCGCCACACTGGCTGCCGCGTCGGGTTTGATGTCATCACTGAGCGCCAGCGCCGCAACCGGCGCTCCGTCCTCGATGACGATCACAACAGTGCGCTGCGCCTCCGTCTGGTCACGGGCCCAGCCGTCTGTCTCCGAACCCAGTTCGATGCGCTCGGCAGCGGCGGAGTGGCTGAGGACGGCCATCGCCCTCCCGTCGACGACTCCCTCGATTCCGACCCCGGGAAGCACCTCCACATCCGAGATTTCGGTGGTGGTACCGACGGCCCGTTCCTCCACCTCGGGGTGGGAAAGGACGAAGTCGACGATTCCGCGGGCAACCGGGTGCTCCGACCGGGCCTCGAGGGCGGCGATCCGTTCGAGCAGCTGGCTGCGGTCCGGTTCGGGCAGCCACGCCCCCGCGACCTGCAGGGAGCCTGTGGTCACAGTTCCGGTCTTGTCCAGCAGCACCGTGTCGATTCGGCCGCTGGCCTCCAGCGCGGTGTGGCCCTTGACGAGGACGCCCGAACGGGCACCTCGACCGATGCCGACCATGAGCGCGGTCGGGGTGGCCAGCCCGAGTGCGCAGGGGCAGGCGATGATGAGCACGGAGATGCCGACTCCGATCGCCCGCGATGGCGTGTGCCCCAGCGGCAGCAGCCACACGAGCAGGGTGACGAGGGCGAGGACGAGGACGATCGGCACGAAGACCGCTGTGATCCGATCGACGAGGCTCTCGACCAGAGCCTTCTGCGACTGCGCCTTCTCCGCCATCGTCGCGATCTGCGCCAATTGGGTATCGGCACCGACGGCCTCGGCCTCGACGGTGATCTGTCCATTGGTCGCAAACGAACCGCCGATGGCGCGATCGCCGATGATCACGGGCACGGGCACCGGTTCGCCGGTGAGGCTGCTGGTGTCGAGTTCGGCGGTTCCCTCGACGATCGTCCCGTCGACGGGCACGGTCTCACCGGGACGCACGAGCACGATGTCGCCGGACCTGACCGATTCGATGGGGGTGTCGACAAAGGCTCCGTCCGCACCGCGGACGCGGGCGGTCTTCGGAGCCAGATCGCTGAGCGCGGCCAGCAGGTCACCGGCCTTGCGCCGCGACCGGGTCTCGAAGTACCGGCCAGCCAGCTGGAACGTCGTCACCCCGGCGGCCACGTCGAGGTAGAGGGCGTCGGCCCCCTCGGGGACGAGCCCGAACCCCAGCCAGGCATCGGGTCCGCTGAAGCCGAAGGCCGCTGTCACCACGGCCCAGCCGAAGGCGGCGATGATGCCCAGGGACACGAGCGTGTCCATGTTCGTCGTCCGGTTCAGCAGGTTCTTCCACGCCGAACGGTGGAACGGCCAGGCGGCCCACGTCACGATCGGCAGTGCCACGAGGACGCAGACCCATTCCCAGCCGGGGAACCGCCACGCCTCGACCAGTGCCAACGCGATCGTGGCGTCCATCAGGGGAATCGTGAGGACAGCGGCGAGAATGAGGCGTCGGCGCAGGGAACTCAGCCGCACCTCGGCGGCCCGCTGAGACCAGGCATCGTCTCCGGCTCTGTGGATCTGGGCCCCGTATCCGGCCTTCTTCACCGCGCTCAGAGCCGCCTCGGGATCGTCGAGGCCGGTGACGCGAGCACGTTCGGTCGCGAAGTTCACCCACGCCGTGGCCCCCTCGATCCGGTTCAACGACTTCTCGACCCGGCGAGCGCAGGCGGTGCACGTCATCCCGGTGATGTCGATGTCGACCCCGCCGGTCAGTCCGGGAGACTGTGCCGAGCTGTCCTCACGAACCGTGCTGTCACTGCTCATTCTTTCTCGTTCCTTCCTTCGCCGCGCTGCTGGCGGCAACGACTCCGTCTCTTTCGGCCAGCTTTCGCAGCATGTCGTTGTAGGCAGAGAACTCATCGCTCAGACCCGTGTCCTCATGGCGGTCGAAGCGTTGCGCATCGCGCTTGTCCTGTTTGGTCCACTGCACGGCGAGGACGATTACCACTCCCAGCAGGGGAAGCTCTCCCCCTGCCCAAGCGATGCCGCCAGCGAAATACTGTTCGGCAGCGATGTCGAGCCAGGGTAGGTCGAGAGTGCGATAGAAGTTCTGAGCTACGGGTGTCTTCGTCATCATCAGAACGATGCCGAAGAACGCGTGGAAGGGCATGGCGGCAATGACATAGCCGAGTCTGCCGATGTGCGGCAGTTCGATCGGAAGCTTGTCGACGCCGATGACGAGGGAGAAGAACATGTACCCGATGATGAGGAAGTGCACGTTCATCAGCTGGTGCCCCCAGTGGTACCGGATGAGTTCGCCGAACAGCGGGGTCAGGTAGAGAGCGTAGTACGAGGCGATGTAGACAACGAAGACGACGAGCGGGTGGAGCAGCATCCGCAGTCCGGGCCAGTTGATGAGCTGGTTCACACGGCTGTGGACCTGCTGCCCGAGTCGACCAGTGCCGGTGGTCGCTCGCAGCAGGAGTGTGATCGGCCCGCCCCCGACGAGGAGGGCCGGGATGAGCATGTTCAGCGACATGTGCACGACCATGTGAATGCCGAAATCGGCCGGAGAATACTTGCCCAGGCCCGAACCCATGAGCACGATGGTGACGATCCACCCCGTAAACCAGCAGATCGTCCGGATCACCGGCCAGGAGTCGCCTCGGCGGCGGAGCCTGAGCACACCGAGGCCGTAGGCGGCCATGGCGGCGACCGCGACCGCGGTGAGCAGGAGGTTGATCCGCCAGTGCGTGAGCAGCACGAGCGGGTCGGGTGCGGCCTCGACAGTGTAGCCGAGGAAGACGGAGACGATGCTGTTTGGGGCGAAGTAGTTCGGCGAGGGGACGAGGATCATCGCGGCCGTGATCGACGCCCATGCCGTGAATCCGACGAGAATGCCGACGCGGGCCACGGCCATTCGCACCGAGGCGGTCTTCGCCGCCCGGGCACGCACATCTGCCCGTGCCCGAACGAACCGCGCCGAGGAAGCCGTCAGCACCGCCATGATGATGACCGCCAGTCCCGCCCAGCGTGCGAGCAGCTGCCATCCGGTCAGCGACTCGAGCAGCGGGGTCCCGGAGAGTTTGAAGACCGAGATCACCACGTCCGCGGAAACGATGACGATGACTCCTGTCCACAGGGGTTTCGAGCGCACCATCCGACGGAGAGCCCCACAGCGAGGATGGGCGAATTCGAGGAGCACCCCCGCGGCCAGCAGCCCGAGAACAGCTGTCGCCACAGGAGTCTGGATGATCGACGCGTCCTCTCCCAGATCGTGGTTGGGCCCGACGAGCACCTGGGAGATGACGACGGGAGCGAGGATCGCAAGCAGCCCGATCCACAGGCTCACGGCGTGAGCGGCCCAGGATTCGGCGAAGAGCGAGACGGTGAAGACAGTGAAGGCTGCGATGAAGACGACGAGCCAGGCGGCGGGGTAGAAGGTGCCGGTCAAGGCGAACCACAGTTGGTCCGGATGGTTGATCGCCGCCAGTGACAGGCCGTTGGTGTTCAGTCCGTCGACGACGGTGAGCAGGAGTGCCGCCGTCGCCCAGATCGCGCCGAATATCCTCAGCAGCCCCCGCGCAGTCTCACTGGTCGACGACCACCCGGGACGGGAGGTGCGTGAAGTGAACATGAGCACGAGCGCGAGCATGCCCAGAGCCAGGACCGAGAAGACCTCGTGCACAGCGCGCAGCACGGCGACGAAGACGACGACCCCGGATCCGGGGAACTCCCGGGCAATCGAGGTATAGGCCTCGGGACCGACGTTGACTGCGGTGACGATTGTGACCGTCACGGCAACGACCGCGACCGCGAGCACTGCCGCTGCCGCCTTGGCTGTTTCGGATCCACCGACAGACCTGCCGCGGACCTCTGTCACACTCCCCATCATATTACGCAACAGTGTAGTAGAAGATTTTCGACGGCCATTCAGTCCACTGTCAGGTAGAGCCGCTGCACCCTGCGCGAACGCAGGCGCAGGGAGGCCTCACCGCTGAATCCGCCTATCGCGTCGAGGGCGCCTCGCACGACCACTGCCGAAGTCGCCTGCACTGCGTCGTCGTCAGCGATCATCTCGACGAGGGTGAGCACACTGATCCGGAACCTCTGGGAAACGCTCAGTCGCCGCGGCAGACAGGCGGAGTTCACGGCCGCCACCCACAGAACAAGACTGTGCCGCCGTAGCACGTGGGACTTCTCATGGGCGATGATCGCCGCGAACTCGTCCTCACCCAGAACCCGACGCATACCCGTGCTCAGATAGATCTCGGGCGGCCGACCAGCCAGTGAACAAGCGTAGAGTGCATCGTCTTCGACAGTGACGATGCGAAACGGCGAATCAACATACCAGTCGGTCCACCGTGAGCGCAGAACCCGAGCCTCGCCTTTGAGCCGACGCCCGAAGTCGTCCGATGCGCTGAGCACGAGAGCGAGCACCACCCCGGCGGCAGAGAGCGCCGCCCACCCGACGATCCACGGAACCAGCACTTGGGGGCCGGCTTCATCACGCTGCACATCCAGTGCGCCGGTGACGAGGGCGATAACAGCGGCCACGCTGAGCAGCAGACCGCCGATCAGTGCGGCCAACCAGGCATTGAGCGCAAGGACCGGCCGCCTCGACTGCCACCGACCGAAGGAGAGAACGACCGGCGAGAGGAAGAACACCGCGGCCGCCGCGGCCAGGAGAATAATCGCCGTGACAAGCATGCCGGGTCGGTTCAGTCGCCGACGAAGGAGCGAAGCACTTCGATCTCGTCATCATCCAACGAGCCGATGAACGACATTAGCACCTCACGGGAATCGGTCGAGTCGCGCAGCGTCTGCGACATCCGAGAGGCCGCTGTCGCGGCCTGAGAGCGCACCGGGCTGATCATCAGCGACCGTGAGACCCGATCGCGAGTGATTAGGCCCTTGTCCTCCATCCGGGTCAGGACCGTCATCATCGTCGTGTACGCAGGCATCGGCGGAGAGACGGCCGACTGCAGCTCAGCGACCGCCATGGGCTCGCCGCGCTCCCACAGTGCCGTGAGAACCGCATTCTCCAGTTCGCCGTTGCTCCTGCGCCTCATCGTCCGCTCTCGCTCGCCGGTAGGTCGTATCACCGAGGATACCCGGTCGACTTCCTGATCGGCATGCGTGTCGCCAGGACCTCGGCTCCCACCTCAGCACCGACCAACCGCACGCGCCGCCACAGAGCACCGCAGTGCCGCCGCTATGCATCAAACTACTACAATGTGTAGTATTTCGGGATGATCTCATTTCCCTGGTCTCTCCTCCTCACTACGGCGTTCGCATTCACCGGCCTCGTGTGCCTCATCCACGTGGCCAGGCACTGGAACCAGACTCGGAGTCGGACATGTCCGGATGTCGACGCAGCCAGGATGGATCTGGTCGTGCACGGCAACCACCTCGTGATGAGCATCGGCATGATCGCCATGGTCTGGGTCAGCACGGGAACGCTCGCCACTTGGGCCCAGGTCGCCTTCTTCACGATCCTCGCTGCGGTCATGGTGATCGGAGCCATCAGGATCGAGGGACGGACGCTGAGGATCAGCCTGGCCTCACACATCGTGCTCAATGCTGTGATGGTGTGGATGCTCTTGGCGATGCCTCTCCTGATGGCCCACCAGATGGATGGCGGTGCACACGACCACGGTCACTCCGACGGATCCGACATGGCGCAGGCGATGGCCCAGACTTCCGACTGGGCAGCGGCCGTCAACGGGGCCGCGATCGCCCTGTCCGCACTCGCCGCAGTCTGGTGGCTCGCCCTGCTCGTGCGTTCGCGTCGAATCGGAATCCACACGCTCTGCCATGCGGTCATGGGCACCGGCATGGCAGGCATGCTCGCGCTCATGTGAGCAACTCAGGCCACGACGACGATGCCCCATCCACAACGAGCAGGGGGAATACCTTGGTAATGATGCCCAAGCCCCGGTTTTGATGGAGCACAGGCTCGTGCGCGAGCTACGCAACTGGTCCCATCGTGCTGAAATGATTTGCTCGAAACCCGGTGGGAGTCGCACCTCCTAGTACTACAGTCGCGTTTATTAGGTGTGTCCGCGGCGTCGGTAGTGGTATGTCCGGGCAACGTGCTGGTGTCTTCGTCGCCAGCGTGAGCGTTGCAGCACCCGTCCCGCGTAGGCGGGTCGGTCCAGGACGAGAGTGGCGATGAGGTAGCGGATCTCGGGCAGGCTCAGCCCGATGAGTTCGGCGTCGTTTCCGACTCGAGCCCCCTTTTTGAGCGTGTGACGGTCAGGAAGGCATGGGCGAGCATGGACAAAGTGATGTGTCGATACCAGCCTGTGTATTGACGGACTTGGTAGTGGTCGAGCCCGGTGTGGCCTTTCGCGGTCTGGAAGGTCTCCTCGATGGCCCACCGAGTGCCGGCGACCCGGGCCAGCTCAGCCAGACTCACGCGTTTGGGTGCATGGCAGAGGTAGTACGCGAGGTCTGCCGGATCAGCGAGACTGCGATGGGCCAGGAGCCAGTATTCGGCATCGGGATCACGGTGGCCGTTGATACGAGCACGCGCCCGCGCGTAGCGGCGGTCGCCTTTCGTTCCCTGCCCAGCGGAGCGAGTACGCCACGCGGCAGCCGGCAGTGCTGCGATGAGCGCGTCGGCGCGATACTCGATGCCGATGACCGATGCCGAGGTCTTCGCGATCACGTGCTGATTGGACGCGACGGCGAGCACGTAGTTCACCTGGCGGTCTTCGAGGCACTTGCGTAGCCGGTAGTGACCTCCGTAGACGGCGTCGCCGGTCACCCACGACGCGGGGACCCCGCCGTCGATCGCTCCGGCGATCATCTGCATCGCCAGCTCTGGTTTGGTGCGAAAGCCGCGTTCACTGGGTATCCCGGCACCTCGGCACCGTTGCAGATCGCCGGTCCATGACTTCGGTAGATACAGCTCACGGTCCAGGAAAGTCCGGCCCTCGGACGTCGCGTAGGTGAGGAACACCCCGACCTGCGCATTCTCGATCCTGCCCGCCGTGCCCGTGTACTGCCGCGCCACCCCGGCCGACCGGTCGCCCTTCTTCACAAACCCCGTCTCATCGACGATGAGGACCCCGTCCCGGTCACCGAGATGGTCGACGACGTACGAACGCAGGTCATCACGAACAGCGTCGGGGTCCCAATCCGTCGTCGACAGCAGCCGCTGCATCGGATCCGGCACCGCCTGCCCTACCTGCTCGGACAGTGTCCACGAGTTCTTCCGTTCCCGCTCCGACAGCAGCCCCTGCATGTAGGCGACCGCGTTCTTCCTCGGCTCCGAACGCGCGAACCGCGGCCCGATCAGCGCCGCGATCTCATCCAGCCCCGCCGCCCAGTCCTGTACATCCGCCACAGCAATATCGTCACCCATTGCCCAGGACTAGGGCGTGTCTGATAAATGCTGTAACCAGGCGATCACACCGTTGAGCACGACAGCTGCTCGGTAGACGATGCCGAGTTTGTCATACCTCGTGGCTAGTCCGCGCCACTGCTTCATACGGGCATAACCGCGCTCGATGACATTGCGGCCCTTGTACTTGATGGCGTCGAACTTCGGTGGCCGGCCACCCTTGGACCCACGCCGGAGCCGATGACCCTGCTGATCCGACGGTTCGGAAATGACGGCCTCGATCCTTCGCGACCGCAGCAGCGCGCGATTGGCTTTCGACGAGTACGCTTTGTCGCCAAGGACCGCGTCCGGGCGGGTGCGACGACCGACTTTCAGATGCTCCAACAAAGGAGCAAACATCGGGCTGTCGCCGTCCTGGCCAGCCGTGCAGAGCGACACCAGCGGCAGTCCGTGGCCATCGACGAGCTGATGAGTCTTCGTCGACAGGCCCCCGCGGGACCGACCGAAGGCGTGGTCAGGCGACTCGGCCAGCAGATCCTTGTAATTCGACGAGTCCCTTTTTTACGCGGCTGATGTTCGTCGCGTGTTGGTGCGCGCGAGCGATCGTGGAGTCGACCGAGACGGTGAAGTCGACTTTGTCATTCTGTGCTGCGTAGGCAGTCAATGCCTGGTGGATAGCATCCCAGGTGCCGTCGGCGGCCAGGCGGCGGTGCCAGGTCCACACGGTCTGCCATCTGCAGAAAGTCACAGGCAGATCGCGCCAGGCGATGCCGGTGCGGTAGCGGTAGATGATGCCCTCGATCATCTGTCTGGGGTCGGAGAAGGGCCGGCCCCGCCTACCTGTCGGTGTTGGTAGGTAGTCGGCGATGAGTGCCCATTGGTTGTCGGTGAGTAGTTGGAATCGAGACACGATTCCAGGGCGGGACTGATGCAAGGTGAGGTGACACCTTGACCTGACCTGGCTTGTCTCAAGGCAAGTCTGGAAGGATGGACACCATGCCACAGCCGTATCCGAAAGAGTTCCGCGACGACGTCATCCGCGTCCTGCAGACCAGGGATTACAAGACCACGATCGGACAGATCGCCAAGGACTTCGGAGTCCACGAAGGCAGCCTCGCGAAATGGCTGCGCCAAGCAGAGATCGAAGCCGGCAACAAACCCGGCAACACGACCGACGAATCGGCTGAACTGCGCGAGATGCGTCGGCGCAATCATCTGCTGGAACAAGAGAACGAAGTCCTGCGCCGCGCAGCCGCGTACTTGTCGCAGGCGAATCTACCGTCAAAAGGCTCTACCCGCTCGTAAGCGAGCTCGCCACCGACGGGGTCCCCGTGGCGGTGACGTGTCGGGTCTTGAAGCTCTCACGCCAGCCCTACTACCGGTGGCTGGCCGCACCTGTCCCTGCAACCGAGGTTCGTGAAGCGTATCGGGCCAACGCATTGTTCGACGCTCACCGGGATGATCCCGAATTCGGGTACCGGTACCTCGCCGATGAAGCCGAAGCCAGCGGACAGCCGATGGCGCCACGCACCGCCTGGCGGCTATGCTCAGACAACGCCTGGTTCTCCGCCTTCGGCAAGGGCCGGGCGAAGAACGGTAAGCGGCCGGGCCCGGCCGTTCATGACGATCTGTGCGTCGTCATCGACGGTGATGGGAAGTCGCGGCATGAGTTCCGCGCTACCGCCCCAAACGAATTGTGGTTGACCGATATCGAGCGCCACGAGGCGCTTCTGAACCTTGCGGTGGTGAAAGGACACCGCCTCGCGTCTGTCGCAGCAGGTGTGTGATAGCTGGAGGACGATCTGCCGTGCTGGCGTGAGCTCGGTGGGTGGAGCAGTCCTCGACAACGACGAGTCGCATCAGTACTGCCAGATGGTGCGGGCTCGGCTAGCGAGACGGAGAGGCATACGAATAGGAACCAGTGGCTGAAAGCCCCTCGATTGAAGACCACCGACTCCAACCTGGTGGATGTGGGTCGGGTCGCATCGCGCATCCTCGCCGCTTCGGTGGCGGGGAGAACTCCTGGGCCGGGTGATGTCGCCGGTTGGGAGGCCACGGTGAATGCCTGGGGCGTAGCTGTGGCGAGGATGGTGGGGCATAACTGGATGCCGATCCCGTCGAATGGTTCGCAAGTGAACGTGGGAACCATCCTGGCCCCGCCGGAGGAACGTCGCCGCCAGCGACGAAGCCAACGGCTGAGTGCACGGTCTGCTGTTCGGACCGGGATGGGGCGGAGGGCCTGTAGTAGTCCGAGACCGGGAAAGCCGGTCACATGGCAAAGAGGCCCAGTGTGATCGCAGGATCGAGAAGCAGTAAGGGAGATACAGCCGTGAATGCGGATGTTTCGTGGCCAGTTGACTCAACAGAGGCGTGGTCACGAGTACTGACGATGCAGACGAAACTGCACCAATGGGCGACGACCGATCCTGGTCGTCGTTTCGATGATGTGTTCAACCTGGTCTATGACCCGGGATTCCTGGTTGCGGCGTGGACCCGGGTGCAGGGGAACAAGGGAGGTCGCACCGCTGGAGTCGATGGGATCGCACCGCGATCTGTGACGCCGCACCGTATGCACGGGATGCTCGCTGAGTTGCGCGAGAGCGTGCAGAGCGGCGGGTTCGTTCCGGAGCGGGTGCGTCAGAAGTCGATCCCGAAGGCGAATGGCAAAGTCCGGCCGCTGGGGATCCCGACGATGACGGACCGGATCGTTCAAGCCTCCCTCTAGCTGGTGCTGGAACCGATCTTCGAGGCGGACTTCGTGCCGTCCTCGCATGGGTTCCGGCCACGCAGGCGGGCGCAGGACGCGATCGCGGATATCCACTAATACGCCTCACGTGGCTACGTGCAGATGTTCGAAGCGGACATCACCGCGTGCTTCGACGAGATCGACCACGGCGCTCTCATGCAGCGCGTCCGCGGTCGGATCGCGGACAAGCGTGTGCTGCGGCTGATCCGCGGGTTCCTCAAAGCGGGCGTCCTCAGCGAGGACGGCGTGAACAGGGAGACCTACACCGGCACCCCGCAAGGCGGGATCCTCTCGCCGCTGTTAGCGAACATCGCCCTGTCCGTGGTGGACGAGCACTTCCAACGCAAGTGGGACGCGCTCGGGCCGCAATGGTCGCGCACGAAGCATCAACGCGCCGGGGGCGCGACGATGAAGTTGGTCCGCTACTCGGATGACTTCGTCGTCCTCGTCCGCGGGTCCCGCGCCGTTGCTGAAGCGCTCTGGGACGAAGTCGCCGCAGTGCTCGCGCCGATGGGTCTGCGCCTGTCGGTCGAGAAGACGATGGTCACGCACATAGACACCGGAATTGATTTCCTCGGGTGGCGTATCCAGCGCCGCCGGATCAGAGGCCATGGCGGGAAGAGAGCGACGTACACCTATCCGTCACGGAAGTCGATAGCTTCCATCAAGGACAAGGTGCGAACGCTGACCCGCCGGGCATCCCATCGAACGCTCGCTGATCTGTTGCGCCGGCTCAATCCGGCGCTGCGGGGCTGGTGCACATACTTTCACCACGGTGTCGTGAAACACCTCTTCAGCTACATCGACCACTTCGCCTTCTGGCGGATCGTCGGATGGTTGAAGAAGCGACACCCGAAACTGAGAATGCGCACCCTGGTGCGTCGCCATCTGCCCGGTTGGCAGATCCGCGACCAAGGAGTTGAGTTCTTCCGATGCCAGCAGGTCACCGTGGCCCGCTACCGGTATCGCGGAACCCGTATCCCCACACCATGGACGAGTGCCTTGGCGTGATCACATGGAGAGCCGGATGTTCAGGAATGGGCACGTCCGGTTCGGAGGGCGGCCAGCAGAAACCCACCAGTTCAAAGACTGGCAGGGCGCTGCTGGCCGACCCTACACCGAGCACGACACGGATGAGGGCAAGCTGTACATGTGCGCGGTCAAGGACGTCTACTTGTCGCGGATCGTCGGTTACTCGATCGGACCGCGGATGAAGGCGCGCCTGGCCGTGGATGCGCTTGAGATGGCCGTGGCCCGTAGGGGTGTGTGATGTGGGCGGATGCGTGACGCACTCAGATCGCGGAAGCCAAGCCGAATTCAAGTGGTCGTTGCAACACCGACGTCAGGGAGGTGTTCGATGGGAGTCCGTGGAAGACAGCAACGGGTCCAAGCGTATCGGGGACAGATCGTGTCGCCAGGCCGTCCGACCGTGGCCTGGAGGCAGGACCGCGTAGAGTTCTGGCAGGCTATCGCACGAGGAGCAAAGACCCGAGAAGCAGGCAATGCAGCGGGTATTTCCGAACCCGTCGCCCACCGGTGGTTCCGGCATGCTGGTGGTGTGAATCCACAGTTGACCCCAACCGTGTCAGGACGGTATATCTCCTCGTCAGAGCGAGAAGACATTGCGTTATGGCGAGCCCGGGAAATCGGCATTCGGGAGATCGCTCGTCGATTGGGCCGCAGTCCTTCGACGATCTCTCGAGAACTGCGACGTAACGCCTCGACGAGAACGTATCACCTGTCATACAAGGCCTCGACAGCCCAATGTCATGCTGAACGCCGTGCCCGGCGTCCGAAGGTCGCGAAAATGGTGACCGATGACAGGCTGCGCCAGTATGTTCAGGACAAACTCAACGGTGACATTGTCACTGCTAATGGCGAGATCATTGACCCCGAAGGGCCGGCATGGGATGGGAAGAACAAACCCCACCGTGGGGACCGCGAGTGGGTCACAGCGTGGAGTCCGCAGCAGATCGCGAATCGGTTGCCCGTGGACTTCCCTGATGATCCGACGACGAGAATTTCGTATGAAGCGATCTATCAGGCCCTTTACATCGAATCCCGCGGTGGTCTTGACCGCAAACAGTCATGGCACCTGCGTAGAGGCCGTACCAAGCGGATGCCGAGAGCTCGGACGCGCCAACAGACGTGGGCACACGTCACCGCCGAGACTGTGCTGTCCAAACGGCCAGAAGAAGCCGAGGACCGCAAGACTGCCGGCCATTGGGAAGGAGATCTGATCATCGGTTTGAAACGTTCAGCAGTAGCCACCTTAATCGAGCGCACCACCCGATACGCAATACTCGTTCACCTACCGCGACAAACCGGATATGGGCTCATTCCTCCGAAGAAGAATGCGCCTGCAATGGCTGGCTACGGGGCGTTGACAATGAAGGATGCACTGATCAGGGCGATGATTCCGGTGCCACCGTCGTTGCGTCGATCGCTGACCTGGGACCGCGGCAAGGAGCTGTCAGCCCATGAACTGTTCACTGATGCCACGAAGACCCCCGGTGTACTTCGCCGATGCGAAGAGTCCGTGGTAACGCGGTAGCAACGAGCACCTCAACGGGCTACTGCGCCAATACCTTCCGAAAGGTACTGATCTCTCGCGGTGGAGTGCCGCCGAGATCGCTGCGATAGCGACAGCGGTTAATAACCAGCCACGTGGCGTCCTTGGATGGAAAACTCCTGCTGAGACCTTCGAGGACCAGTTACGCTTAGTCCAACAACCAACTGTTGCAACGACGAGTTGAATACGGCCAATTCAGATCGAAGAAATTCACGCGAGCCCTGGACCGCCACAGCATCGTCGGATCGATGGGCCGAGTCGGCGCGGCCGGTGACAACGCGGCCATGGAATCGTTCTTCGCTCTGTTGCAGAAGAACGTTCTTGACCGTCATCGATGGGCCACGCGAGACCAGCTGCGAATCGCGATCGTAACGTGGATCGAGCGGACATATCACCGGCGTCGGAGACAAGTTCGGTTGGGCCGATTGACACCGGTCGAGTACGAAGCAATCATAGAGCCAGCTGCACTCGCAGCTTGACACTCACACTGTCACCGATCCTCGCATCAGTCCCGAGTTGATGACGCGAGTGGCGGAAGACTGGATGGTTGGATGAGATGAGGTTTAAATTGTGGCAGAACTGATATGGACACCAACTCGGGCTCCGTCTATGGAGGCCTTCTTCGGGTTTGACTTACAACCCATTCCGGTCATTCCTCTCATCGCCGGGATACTTACTCTGGCCTACACTGCCGGGTGGATCCGACTCCGAGTCAAGAAACGACCGTGGCCGGTCTGGAGAGGCACACTGTTTCTGCTTGGATGTCTTCTCCTCGCAGCAGTGATGGGCTTGGCCATTGAAGGCTACGGACAACTCATGTTCTCGGTCTTTATGTTCCAGCAGATGACGCTGATGATGGCCGTGCCTCCACTGCTTCTCCTCGGCGCGCCGGGAACACTGTTGTTGCGCGCCACCCCCCGCAATCTTCCAGGACGCATTGCCCTCAAAGTCGCGATCTTCGGTCTCCGATCATGGGCGGGAAAGATCATTGTCCACCCGTTTTTCTCGATCCCCCTCTTCCTTGCCCTCTTCTACGGCCTCTACCTTTCCGGCGCTGCGAGCACGCTTCTGGGCATGGGCATGGTCGGACACGTCGGATTGGAACTGGTCTTCCTCTTCACCGGCGTTGTGTTCAATGCCACGCTCATTCCTGCCGATCCTCTACCAGTCCCCGAATCACATATCGTGCGCATCTTCCATTCCTTCCTCGAAGCCGGTCTCCACGCCTTTTTCGGTGTCATCGTCATGATGGCGACACTGCCCCTCGTCGACCGCTTTGCTCAACCACCGGGAGCGTGGGGAATCGACGTCATGGAGGACCAGAAGCTCGCTGGAGGGATTGCCTGGGCTTATGGTGAGGGCCCAGCTGTGCTGATTTTGGTGGTCGTGCTCATCACATGGTTCCGGCAAGAAGATAGAAACAATCGAATCAGAGACCGACACATCGATGCCTTTGGCGACAAAGACCTCGACGCTTACAACGCTTACCTGGGGCGACTCGCCAGCGGTGAGGAACGAATCTGACTCCAGCCCACGATCCATCTCGAAAGCGGATAAGCCCGACACACAGTGACTGATGCAGGGTTTGGTGACACCTTATCTGACTTGTTCTCAGGCAAGCCTGGAAGGATAGACACCATGCCCCAGCCCTACCCGAAAGAGTTCCGCGATGACGTCGTCCGTGTGGCTTTGAACCGCGACGAGAGGACTACGATCGCCCAGATCGCCAAGGACCTCGGAGTCCACGAAGGCACCATCGCGAAATGGCTGCGCCAAGCAGACATCGATGCCGGCAACAAGCCGGACAAGTCCACGGACGAGTCCGCCGAGCTGCGAGAGCTGCGGAGGCGGACTCGTCTGTTGGAGCAGGAGAACGAAGTACTGCGTCGTGCCGCCGCGTACTTGTCGCTGGCGAACCTGCCGTCAAAAGGCTCTACCCGCTCGTGAGATAGCTCGCCGCCGACGGGATCCCCGTGGCGGTGTCGTGCCGGGTTCTCAAGCTCTCACGCCAGCCCTACTACCGATGGCTGGCCGACCCTGTCCCCGAAGCCGAGGTGCTCGAGGCGTATCGGGCCAACGCCCTCTTCGACGCCCACCGGGACGACCCCGAGTTCGGGTACCGGTACCTGTCCGACGAAGCTGAGGCTGCCGGTGAGTCCATGGCAGTGTGCACCGCATGGCGGCTGTGCTCGGATAACGCCTGGTTCTCGGCCTTCGGCAAGGCCCGAGCCAAGAATGGGAAGAAGCCCGGCCCACCTGTTCACGACGACCTGTGCGTCGTTACCGATGCCGATGGGCGGGTTCGGCACGAGTTCCGTGCTGAGTCCGTCAACGAGCTGTGGTTGACCGATATAACCGAGCACGACACCGATGAGGGCAAGCTGTACATGTGCGCGATCAAGGATGTCTATTCCTCGCGGATCGTCGGCTACTCCATCGGGGCCCGAATGAAGGCGCGGTTAGCTGTTGATGCCCTCGAGATGGCCGTGGCCCGTCGCGGTGGTGACGTGGCCGGGTGCGTGACGCACAGCGATCGCGGCAGCCAATTCCGGTCGAAGAAGTTCACCCGTGCTCTGGCCCGTCACGGCCTGGTCGGGTCGATGGGCAGAGCCGGCGCGGCTGGTGACAATGCTGCCATGGAGAGCTTCTTTGCTCTGGTACAGAAGAACGTTCTCGACCGTCGCCGGTGGGCGAGCCGGGAGCAGTTGAGGATCGCGATCGTGACGTGGATCGAGCGGACGTATCACCGGCGTCGACGGCAAGCCCGGTTGGGTCGTTTGACACCGATCGAGTACGAAGCAATTATTGAGTCACCTGCAGTCGCAGCGTGAGACCCCGAATGTCACCTCGCCTTGCAGCAGTCCCCTACAACACCGCAGCCGTCCCCACCCGGGCTTACAAACCGAAGGAGAAAGCCAACGTCGAATCCGGCGTCAAGATCGTCACGAACTGGATCATCCACTACCTCGCCGACCGACACTTCGCCGATATCGACGACCTCAACGCGGCCGTCGCCGACCGGGTCGAGTGGATCAACGACCGCACCCCGTTCCGCAGCCAACCGCGATCCCGGCGGGACTGGTTCACCGATGGCGAAGCCGGCGACCTCATCAGCCTGCCCGACCAGCCCTGGCAGGACGTGACCTGGAAGAAAGCGAAAGTCTCCCGCGACTGGCACATCCAGATCGAAACCATCAAATACTCCGTGCCCGCCGCCTTCGTCGGCACCACCGTGGATGTACGCATCATCGGCAACCGACTCGACTCCTCGCCGCCGGCGACATCATCGCCAACCATCGAGTGGCTGCGAAGAAGCATTCGTATGTGACCGACGCCGACCACGCCCCAGCCTCTCAAGGCGAGACTGCTGGGTTGTGGACTCGCGGCTACTTCCTCCGCCAAGCCGCGAAGACGGGACCGAACACGGTCGAGGCGCTCACCCGACTGCTGGACACCAAGAAGATCGAAGCCCAAGGGTTCAGAGCCTGCATGAACATCCTCTCCCTGGGCAAGGGCGATAACAGGCCCCGGCTGGAACAAGTCTGCCACACCCTGTGTGCCGATGAGCGCCGACCGATCAGCTACACCGCGGTCAAACACCAGCTGACAGCTGTTCGGGCTCAGGCGAAGCAACGACCGGCAGTCGCACCACCACCATCACCGGCCCCGGTCCCTGCAATGTCGAGGGATACCAGCCGGGCTCACCTGAGCGGTGTTAATCAATTCCGGCTGACGGCGCTGACGAACGATGAGGAAGGATCCGACCAATGAGTAATCACCTGACGACTGATGAAATGGCGACGTTCACCCAGCTGCGGATGACCGCGTTCGGACAGGCCATGATCGATATCGCCAACGATTCCGACTACGACGACTGGACGTTCTCAGCGAAGATCCACCACGCTCTCGATATCGAGCTCGCTGCCCGGGCAGAACGCCGCGTCCATAAACTCCTCAAAGCCTCACACACCCCGAATCCGGCAGCCTGTGTCGAAGACGTCCGCTACTTGCCCGATCGGACGCTGACTTGCGACGTTGTTGACCGGCTCGCCTCATGTGCCTGGATTGAGAATGCGACGAACGTGATCATCCTCGGCAAGACCAGTGTCGGCAAGTCCTACCTGGCGCAATCCCTGGTCAACGCTGCCTGCCGGAAGGACTACACCGTCGCCTACTGGCGGTTAGATGACCTGGGGAACCGTCTGATCCTGGAGGATTGCGATTCCTCGACGGTCTGCAAAACTGCGACGTCCTCGTCCTCGATGACTTCCTCACGAACCCGATCTCGATGGACACGACAGCGAAGATACTGAACATTCTTGCCAGCAGAGAAGGCCGCGGAGCCACGAACGTCACATCCCAGTTCGACCCCGAGGACTGGTACAAATCACTCCACGATGCTGTCATCGCCGAGTCAATACTCAGCCGGCTCGTATCCGTCAGCGAGATCGTCCAACTCGATGGCCCGAACATGCGGAAGAAGACAAGACAACAATCCGAAGCCGGTAGTCCGGCGTGACCGTAAGCTAGGAGTGCGGGGCGCCGGAGTGGTGCTACCGGATCCCCGCGCTCCTGCTACCACTTCGTTCCACGCGTGCTACCGAATGCCAATTCCCTAAAACAACCACCATGTGCCGTTCATCATTGTCGACTCCGTCGTCAACGGCCAGCGAAGATCGATCCCTGAACTGTCCACCCCCGCTTGCTGATGGTCCACGACAGCGCATCTTCACCCCTGAGCAGTTGCTTGCACACCTCGCCGACGACGAAGAAGCCGGCGAGCAACAGCAGGGCGGGCCTATCGGACCAGCGAGGGTCTAGACTCCTCGCTGCTCATCGATTGGCGCTGGACGCGTGAGGCCACACCGGAAGAGGGCGGCAGAGATGGTTGTGAATAGACCTGTGGCCCGGACTCAAAATGAGTCCGGGCCAGGGTGACTAGGCGATCAGATCAACGTATCAGTGCGCGAAGTCGCCGCGATCGTGTTCATAGGTGAGGCCGACGAGTGCGATGATACCGACCACAACACCGAACGGGAAGATCCACCAACCCATGGCGATTCCGTAGAATGCGACGGCGGCGGCTCCCGCGCTGACGATCGGCCACCAACTCCACGGGCTGAACATACCGTAGTCGGCATCAGCGTCCGAGATCTCGGCGTCGTCGTTGTCCTGTGGCTGACGGCCGACACGACGGTCTGTCATCCACAGGTAGATGCCGATAATTCCGGACATTCCCCCTAAGAGCACTAGCGCGGGGAAACCAGCCATCTCCGTGAAGTCGGTATAGAAGCCGTAGACGATGCCTACAACCACGAAAAACACGGCGGAGAAGTTGAAGACGAAGATCGAAGCTCTCATTTGACTGTGCCTCCTGCCAGCTGTTCAACATTGGAGTGACCTGCGTATTCAAGCAGCTCAGGATGATTGAGGTCGAAGGCAGGACGCTCTGAACGGATCCGCGGCAGAGAAGTGAAGTTGTGACGCGGGGGCGGGCAGGAGGTAGCCCATTCGAGCGAACCTCCGTAGCCCCACGGATCGTCGACAGTCACCTTTGGTGCGTTGCGGTATGTGATCCACACGTTCCAGAAGAACGGAACCATCGACAGACCCAGCACCAGCGAGCCGACCGTCGACACCTGGTTCATCCAGGTGAAACCATCCTGCGGCAGGTAGTCGGCGTAACGGCGCGGCATGCCTTCGACACCGAGCCAATGCTGGACGAGGAACGTACCGTGAAAGCCGATGAACAGCATCCAGAAGTGGATGTGTCCGAGCTTCTCGTTGAGCATCTTGCCCGTCCACTTCGGCCACCAGAAATAGAACCCGGCGAACATCGCGAACACCACGGTGCCGAAGACCACATAGTGAAAGTGAGCAACGACGAAGTAGGTGTCGGACACCTGCTGGTCGAGGGCTGGGCTTGCCAGGATGACTCCGGTGAGACCACCGAAAAGGAACGTTGCGAGGAAGCCGATCGACCACACGATCGGTGTCTCGAAGGTAATCGAGCCTCTCCACATCGTGCCGATCCAGTTGAAAAACTTCACCCCGGTCGGGATCGCGATGAGCATCGTCATGAACGCGAAGAACGGCAGTGCCACAACCCCAGTCACGTACATGTGGTGGGCCCATACCGTCACGGACAGTGCAGCAATAGCGACTGTCGCGAAGACGAGTTCCTTGTAACCAAAGACAGGCTTGCGGCTGAATACCGGCAAAATCTCTGTGACGATGCCGAAGAATGGCAACGCGATGACATAGACCTCCGGGTGTCCGAAGAACCAGAATAAGTGCTGCCAGAGAATCGGTCCGCCGTTGGCCGGACTGAAGACATGCGATCCGAGGATCCTGTCTGAGGCGAGGACGAGGAGCGCCGCAGCCAGCGGCTGGAAGGCCATTAAAACGAGGATACCGGTGATGAGTACATTCCAGGTGAAGATCGGCATCCGGAACATGGTCATGCCGGGAGCACGCATCGTGATCACAGTGGTGATGAAGTTGACGGAGCCGAGGATGGTTCCGAAGCCCTGCAGGGCGAGTCCGAGCACCCACAAGTTGCCACCGGCGCCCGGTGTGAACGTCGTATTGCTCAATGGCGCGTAGGCGGTCCAGCCGAAGGATGCCGCACCCTGAGGGGTGAGGAATCCGGAGATGGCCACAAGGCTGCCGAAGAGGTACATCCAGAAGGCGAAGGCATTCAGCCGCGGGAAAGCCACGTCCGGAGCGCCGATCTGCAACGGCATGATGACGTTGGCGAAGCCGGCGAACAGCGGGGTGGCGAACATCAGCAGCATCAATGTCCCGTGCATGGTGAACAGCTGGTTGTACTGTTCCTTGGTCTCAACGATCTGCATTCCGGGCTCGAAGAGCTCGAGGCGAATGATGAGCGCCATCACACCGCCGAGGCAAAAGAAGAAGAACGAACCGATCAGATACATATAGCCGATCGTCTTGTGATCCGTCGACGTGATCCAGTCGACGATGACCTTGCCCTTGCTCCGTGGAACTACCGGAGCATCAAGAGCTGCCTGATCCATCGTGGCGGTCATTTCTCAGCACCTTCTTTCGGGTACCAGTTGCGATCATACTCCGATCCCAGCTGTCCTGTGTTGCCCTGATCGGCAAGCGACTGCGTGTACTTCGTGAACTCTTCCTTGGACACGACCTTGACGTTGAAAAGCATCTCCGAGTGGTATTCGCCGCACAGCTCGGCACACTTGCCGACATACTCGCCCTCTTTCTCGGCGCGCAGATGCAGACTCTGATCACGGCCGGGAATCATATCACGCTTCTCCAAGAAGGCGGGGACCCAGAAGGAGTGGATGACGTCACGCGAATGCAGGCGGATCTCGAGATCGGTGTCGACCGGGAGGTAGAGGACCGGAGCGGTCTTCTCCGGCTCCTCGGTGCCGTCGAGAGCGACCTGAGTGCCGGCGTAGTAGACGTTCTCTGTTTCGTAATTGAAGTCCCAAGCCCACTGCTTGGCAGCGACCTCGATGACCTGCTCGCCCGGAGTCCTATCATCCGTCGTCTGCTCCATGACCTGGATAGTCTGGAAGAAGAAACCGAGCACGAGGACGAGCGGGGTCACGGTGAAGAGGATTTCGATCGGCATGCTGTAGCGCATCTGCACCGGCAGTCCGCGATCGTTCTTGCGGCGGCGGTAGGCGACCATGGCCCACAGGATGAGTCCCCACACGATGAGGCCCACGATGAGAAGGGCGATCCAGCCGCCGTTCCACAGCGCTGTATAGGCATCCGTGTGGTTCGTCGCGCCTTGCGATTCGACGGGAAAAAATCCTGTGGCGATCTGCTCTTTAGTGCAACCCGATAGCAACGCCGGTATCAACACGGCGCTCAGAATGCCGAGCCGCTTCGCCCAGGACCGCTGCGGTCCTGACTGATTCGGAGAATCCACGTGCAGCCTTTCACAACGTTCTGCGTCTCCAGGTCAGGCCGAGAGACGTGTACTTACTCTGTCACTCATAAGACTACCGCTACACGCGGTAGAAATTCACCTGCAGATGTTCATTTGTTGAGAACATGCTGACAGACACTGCCCCTGAGCGCGGATTCTAGGTGCGCGGAGTATTCGAGGCCGCTGATCTCCGACACGCCGAGGCTCGCGAGATGTGATGTCTGCCACTGGGTGTCGATGAGCCAGTCCCTCTGTCCCGCTTCCTCATCCGCCGAGGTGGATCGGCTTTCTCTGGTGTCGACGTCGGTGCCGTCGAAGAGTCCGACGAGGTGGGCCAGCGCGGCCTTCGAGGCGTCCCGCTGAGTGTGAAACATCGATTCGCCGGCGAAGAACGAACCGATGGCGACTCCGTAGAGTCCGCCGACGAGCTCATCGTCGTTCCAGACTTCGACCGAATGCGCCCACCCGTCGTCGTGGAGGCCCTGGTAGAGCTCGATCATCTCCTCGGTGATCCAGCTGCCCGTCCGCGCTGGGTCGGCACACGAGCGGATGACGTGCATGAAGGCGCGGTTGGTGGTGAAGGTGAAGTGCTTCATCGATTTGCGCAGGCTCTTCGTCACGCGCAGGTCACCGGGAAACAGAACTCCACGTCGTCGTGGCGCCCACCATCCCATCCGACCGGTGCCCCCGTGGCCGACCCCCATGGGGAAGAGTCCGGCCCGATACGACAAAAGGACCTGGGGCTGCGTTGCCGTATATGACACGGCACGCAGATCCTCCAGGTCCATGAGAAGCGCTCCTCCTCAGCCGAGGCTGATCAGTGGAACGAGTCTCCGCAGGCGCAGGATCCGCCGGCGTTGGGGTTGTCGATGGTGAAGCCCTGCTTCTCGATGGTGTCGGAGAAGTCGATGGTCGACCCGCTGAGGTAGGGAACGCTCATCCGGTCGACGATGACCTCGACGCCGTCGAAGTCGCGGACTGCGTCTCCGTCGAGGAAACGCTCATCGAAATAGAGCTGATAGATCAGTCCGGAACATCCGCCGGGCTGGACAGCCACGCGCAGGCGCAGGTCGTCACGACCTTCCTGTTCCAGCAGGCTGCGGACCTTGTCGGCAGCGGTCGACGACAGCTCCACCTCGTGGGTGGCTTCTGCTTTTTCGGTCACAGTCATGGTTACTCCTTTTCGCGTTCCTGTCCCCAGGCTACACCGGTGACAACGTCGGTGCCCGGCAAGCTATTCCCCGTTCGTGTCATCCTTGGTCGCCGAGGCGCTGCAGCAGCAGTGCTTCGGCGACGATCGCGGCCTTGAAATCGGGCAGGTAGAGCGATTCGTTGGCGCTGTGGGCCCTGGCGTCGGGATCTTCGACGCCCGTGACGAGGATCGATGCGCTGGGAAACACATCGAGCAGATCGGCGATGAAGGGAATCGATCCGCCGATGCCCATCGTCACCGATTCGGTGCCCCAGGCATCGGTGAGCGCCTGACGCGCGGTCCGCACGACGGGGTCGTTCTCGTCGGCCTGCCAGGGGCTTCCGCCCTCGGTCTCACCGATGCTCAGCTGCGCGCCGAAGGGCAGATTCGCGCGCAAGTGCTCTTCGACGGCCTTGACCGCCGAGGCGGGGGTGTCCCCGGGCGCGAGTCGGATCGAGAGCTTGGCCTTCAGTGAGGACTGCAGGGTATTCGAGGAGACCGCCACATCGGGAATGTCGAGGCCGATGACGGTGATCGACGGCTGGGTCCACAGACGGGAGGCCAAGGTGCCTGCGCCGATGAGCTCGGTCTCCGCGAGCACTCCGGAGTCGGTGCGCAGAGTCGCCTCGTCGTAGTCGATGGACGTCTCCGCGCTCGAGTGCAGGCCGGCGACAGCAACGGAGCCGTTGTCGTCGTGGAGGGTGGCCAGCAGCTTCGTCATCGCGAGCATCGCATCCGGTGCCACTCCCCCGTACATTCCCGAGTGCACGGCGTGGTCGAGCGTGGAGACCTCGAATTCGACGGCGCACATTCCGCGCAGACTCGTCGTCAGGGCCGGAGTGCCCGCGGCCCAGTTGCCCGAATCGGCGACGACGATGACATCGGCACGCAGACGGTCCCGGTAGGTCTCGAGGAAATTGCGGAAGCTCGGGCTGCCAGCTTCTTCCTCGCCTTCGAAGAAGAGCGTCACACCCACACCGAGGCGGTCGGCCAGCAGCCGCAGAGCCGTGAGATGGACCATGATCCCCGCCTTGTCGTCGGCGGCTCCACGGCCGAAGAGACGGTCGCCCTTCCGGGTGGCGACGAAGGGTTCGGTGTCCCAATCCTCGGCGCGTCCGGGCGGCTGCACGTCGTGATGGGCGTAGAGGAGGACGGTCGGGGCGCCTTCGGGCGCCGGCACGGAGGCCACGACGGCCGGGTATCCAGGGGTTCCGTCGGGCTGGTCGGCGCTGAGGATGTCGACGTCGAGGCCGAGGTCGCTGGCCAAGCCGGCGACCGCCTCGGCGCTGGCCGTGACATTCGCGGCGTCGAAGCTCGGCCAGGCGACGGAGGGAATGGCTACGAGATCCGTGAGATTGCCGAGGACCTCCTCGAAGATGGCGTCCAGTTCGGCATGCAATTGTGCACTGTCAAGTGCTGAAGTCGATTCGCTCATTCTCCAAAGGTAGTATTCATCTCGTGTTCGGAAGCAAAAAATCTCGCGCGGAGGACGAAACCTCTGCCTCTCAGCCAGTCCATGACGACCTCTCCGCAGAAGCCGACGCCCGTCGCGATGCGGAAGCGAAGAAGGGACGGCCCACGCCCAAGCGCAGCCAACAGGAGTCTGCGCGCCGTCAGCCATTGGTGAACAAGGATCGCAAGGTTGCGAACCGACGAGCCAAGGAGCAGCAGAGGCAGGAGCGTGATCGCGCGCGCATCGGAATGATGAACGGTGAGGAGAAGTATCTCACCCGCCGCGACAAGGGACCTCAGCGCCGGTACATCCGTGACTACATCGATGCCCGCTTCTCGGTCGGGGAGATCTTCATCCCCGCCGCGATCCTCATCCTCGTCATCGCGTTCACGCTGCCGGTGCAGATTCAGCAGTACTTCACGTATGCCGTCTGGGGCCTCATCGCACTGATCATCCTCGACGGGTTCGTGCTCAACTACATCCTCAAGAACCGACTGCGCAACAAGTTCGGAGAAGTCGAACGGGGAATCACCTTCTATGCGGTCATGCGCAGCATCCAGCTGCGTCCGCTGCGCATGCCCAAACCGCAGGTCAAGCGCCGTCAGTACCCCGAGTGAGCAGTCTGCTCGGCTCGAGGCCGCGGACGATGCGGCCGGGGAAGAACGGACCGGAGTAGATCATCTCCGAATAGACCTGAACCAGATCGGCGCCCGCGGCCAGTCGTGCCCGGGCGTCTTTCGCATCCGCGACTCCCCCGACGGAGATGACGGTGAGCTCATCGCCCACATGCCTCTTCACCAGACGCAGCACCTCGAGTGAGCGTGCGGCCACCGGACGTCCGGAGATGCCGCCGGCCTGACCTTCGGCGAATTCCGCCTCGGCACCGGTCAGCACGGACCGGTCGATCGTCGTATTCGTCGTGATGAGCCCGTCGACGCCGGTGCGCAGGGCGAGGTCGCAGATCTCAGCGACATCCTCATCGGCGAGATCCGGGGCGATCTTGACCAGCAGCGGCACATGACCCAGCGATGAGCGCGGACTGCCCACCACCTCGGCGGCGGTGTCTCGGACGGCGGTGATGATCGGCTCCAGGCTGCCCACGGACTGCAGGTCGCGCAGACCTGGGGTGTTCGGCGAACTGACATTGATCACGAGGTAGTCGGCCAATGGAGCCAGCGCCCGGGTCGAAGCGGCGTAGTCGGACACCGCGTCGGCCGCCTCGACGACCTTCGTCTTGCCGATGTTGATGCCCACGATGGGACGCAGGCGCTGCGGGAGGGATTCGACCTTCGCCCGTTCGGCGGCGATGTTGAACGATGCCTGACGGGCTCCGTCGTTGTTGAACCCCATCCGATTGAGCAGGGCGAGGTTCTGCCGCAGACGGAACAGCCGCGGACGATCATTGCCCGGCTGAGCATGTGCGGTGATCGTTCCCACCTCGATATGGCCGAAGCCCAACGTCGACAGCGCGCGGACTCCCACACCGTTCTTGTCGAAACCGGCGGCCAGGCCGACGCGGTTGGCGAAGGGCAGTCCCATCACCTCGATGGGCCGGACGGTGCCGCGGGCGCAGACGAACCGGAGCAGACGCCCGAGCAGAGGAACGGAGTCCAGGAGCCGCAGAGCGGAGAACGAGATGTGATGGGCCCGTTCGGCATCCATCGGGACGAAGAGGAGTCTGAAGATCAATGAGTACACGCACTCCAGAATATGTCAGAGTCCCTCACGGCATCAGCAGGCGCGTGCCGCACCGCTTCAGCAAGTCGGCGTGTTAGGCATTAGGATCGAACCAACGTTCGACGACGACTGAAAGGGAACTCATGGCTGGTGCATCCACCCTCAGCAGCTACTCCACGACCTCACCGGCGAAGGCCACCGCCTCCGTACTGGTGCTGGCGGCAGCAGATTCGACGGTCCTCGGGCTCGCAGGCGCGAAGGCGGCGAAGACCGCTCTCGACGACGCCGCGCGGGCCATCGGGTTCAGCGGAAAGGCCGGATCCACCGCTCGGGTTCCCGCTCCGAAGGGTATCGCCGCGGACTCCGTGCTGCTCGTGGGACTCGGCGATTACGATGCCGACGACTCCGATGTCGCCGCCACGGCCGAATCGCTGCGCCGAGGCGCGGGTGCCGCACTGCGCGCGCTGGATGGAGCCGAGTCGATCGCGCTGGCCCTGCCCGCCGCCACTCCGGCCGAAGTCGAAGCGGTCACAGTCGGCGCCGGACTCGGCGCCTACCGCTTCCTCGACTACCGCAGCGAAGACAGGACGCCGGGAGTCATCACCGTCATCGGCCCGAAGGGCAAGACCTTCGCGGCGGCCCATGGCGCCGGCGAAGTCATCGCCGCAGCGACGAACAGGGCACGCGACCTCGTCAACACTCCCCCGCTGGATCTCTATCCCGAGTCCTACGCAGAGATCGTCAAGGACCAGGCCAAGGACCGCAAGCTCAAGGTCACCGTCCTCGGTGAGAAGGAACTCAGGGCCGGAGGCTACGGCGGAATCATCGGCGTCGGCCAGGGTTCGACCCGCGGGCCTCGACTCGTCAAGGTCGAATACGCCCCGCGTGGGGCGAAGCGCCATCTCAGCTTCGTCGGCAAGGGCATCACCTTCGACTCCGGTGGAATCTCGCTCAAGCCCGCGAAGAGCATGGAGGACATGAAGTCCGATATGGCCGGTTCCGCGGCCGTCGTGCAGGCGCTCTTCGGCATCGCCGACCTCAAACTGCCCGTGCGGGTCACCGCGTGGCTGCCGCTGGCCGAGAACATGCCCGGATCCTCGGCGCAGCGTCCCAGCGATGTGCTGAAGATGCGCAGCGGCAAGACCGTCGAGGTCACGAACACCGATGCCGAGGGCCGACTCGTCCTCGCCGATGCACTCACCGACGCCGGGGAGGAGAACCCGGACCTGCTCATCGACGTGGCCACCCTCACCGGTGCGCAGATCGTCGCACTCGGCGAACGCACCTCCGGCGTCATGGGCTCCGAAACCGCACGGGCGGAGGTCATCGCCTCGGCGTCCGTGGCCGGTGAGCAGATGTGGGCGATGCCGATCCCCGAGGAGATGCTCTCCGGGTTCGACTCCACCGCCGCCGATCTCACGAACTCCGGACCGCGTCCCGGCGGCATGCTCGCCGCAGCCGCGTTCCTGCGGGAGTTCGTCGGTGAGGATGCGAACTGGGCGCATATCGATATCGCCGGACCGAGCTTCAACGGGTCCGCACCCTTCGGCTACACGCCGAAGGCCGCAACCGGAGCCGCGGTGCGCACCCTCATCGAAATCGCGAAGGCACAGGCCTGAGCACAATGGTTCTACACGCTGTCGAGGGCAACGTGATGATGCCCACCTGTGTCCAATCAGACAGCATTTTTCTTCGCCCCGGCAAAGAAAAGTGGAAAGATATGACTGAAAGCTGCGTACTGCAGGCTTATTCACAGCTACGAGGAGAAATCCGTGAGTGACGAATTGACCTACGACCTTGTCGTTCTGGGCGGCGGAACCGGTGGCTATGCCGCTGCTCTGCGAGCCGCGGAGCTCGACATGAAGGTCGCTTTGATCGAACGCGACAAGGTGGGAGGCACCTGCCTGCACCGCGGCTGCGTGCCGACGAAGGCTCTTCTGCACGCCGCAGAAGTCGCCGACTCCGCCAAGCACTCCGAGACCTTCGGCATCGAAGCCGAGTTCAAGGGGATCGACATCGCCAAGGTGCTCGAGTACAAAGACGGCGTCATCACCCGCAACTACAAGGGTCTGCAGGGTCTGGTCAAGGCTCGCGGAATCGACACGTACTTCGGCACCGGCAAGCTCGTCGGCAAGGACACCGTCGAGGTTACCGGCGAAGACGGCAACCACACCGTCAAGGGAACGAATGTTCTGCTCTCGACCGGTTCGACGTCGAAGACCATCGGACTCGAGATCACCGACCGCGTGATCACGAGCACCGAGGCGCTCGAACTCGACAAGGTCCCGAACTCCGCCATCGTGCTCGGCGGCGGCGTCATCGGCGTCGAGTTCGCCAGCGTCTGGAACTCCTTCGGAGCCGACGTCACAATCGTCGAAGGACTCAAGCACCTCGTCGCCAACGAGGACGAGACCATCTCGAAGAACCTCGAGCGCGCCTTCAAGAAGCGCAAGATCAAGTTCAAGCTCGGAGTCATGTTCAAGGGCGTCGAAGAGACCGCAGACGGTGTCAAGGTCACCCTCGAAGACGGTTCGACGCTCGAAGCCGAGTACCTCCTCGTGGCCGTCGGCCGCGGTCCGGTCACCGAGGGCTTCGGCTTCGAAGAGCAGGGCATCCCGATGGATCGCGGATTCGTCCTGGCCAACGAACGTCTCCACACCGGCGTCGGGAACATCTACGCCTGCGGCGATATCGTCCCCGGACTCCAACTGGCCCACCGTGCCTTCGGCCAGGGCATCTTCATCGCCGAGGAGATCGCCGGACTCAACCCGGCACCGGTCGTCGAATCCGGCATCCCCCGCGTGACCTACTGCGAACCCGAGATCTTCTCCGTCGGGCTCTCGTCGGCTCAGGCCGAAGAGAAGTACGGCAAGGATCAGGTCGAAGCCCTCGAGTACAACCTCGGCGGCAACGGCAAGTCCGTGATCCTGAATACGACAGGTCTGATCAAGGTCATCCGGGAAAAGGACGGTCCGGTCGTGGGCGTGCACGGTATCGGCGCGCGCCTGTCCGAGCAGGCCGGTGAAGCTCAGCTCATCGTCAATTGGGAAGCATTCCCCGAGGAAGTCGCGCAGCTCATCCACGCGCACCCCACGCAGAACGAAGCACTCGGCGAGGCCCACCTGGCTCTGGCCGGCAAACCCCTGCACTTCCACTCATAAGATCCGAGGAGACGAATACTCATGTCGAATTCCGTTCAGATGCCGGCTCTCGGAGAGTCGGTCACCGAGGGCACTGTCACTCGCTGGCTCAAGGAAGTGGGCGAAGAGGTCGAGGTAGACGAGCCGTTGCTCGAGGTGTCGACCGACAAGGTCGACACGGAGATCCCCAGCCCGTATGCCGGCACCCTCGAGAAGATCCTCGCCGAAGAAGATGACGTGGTCGAGGTCGGCGGCGACCTCGCCTATATCGGCGACGGCAGCGGCGCGTCCTCCGACGAGGAAGCACCGGCCGAGGAACCCGCCGAGGAGCCTGCTGAGGCACCTGCCGAAGAAGCCCCTGCTGAAGAGGCTCCCGCTGACGAAGCACCGGCAGCCGATGAGGCACCGGCGGCGGATGAGGCACCGACGGAGGAATCCGCTCCTGCCGCTTCTGATTCCGGTTCCTCCGAAGGCACCGAGATCACGATGCCCGCGCTCGGCGAGTCCGTCACCGAAGGCACCGTGACCCGTTGGCTCAAGGAAGTCGGCGAAGAGGTCGAGGTCGACGAACCTCTGCTCGAGGTCTCCACCGACAAGGTCGACACCGAGGTCCCCTCCCCCGTCGCCGGAGTCGTCCAGGCTCACCTCGCGGACGAGGACGACACCGTCGAGGTCGGCGCGCCTCTGGCTCGCATCGGTTCCGGTGCCCCGTCCGAATCCGCGCCGGCCGAGGAAGCCCCCAAGGACGAAGCTCCCGCCGAGGCTGCCCCGAAGCAGGAGGCTCCCAAGGAGGACGCTCCTGCCGACGAGGCACCGAAGCAGGAAGCCCCCAAGGAGGAGGCCCCGAAGCAGGAGTCGGCTCCCAAGCCGGCCGCAGCCGCATCGGCGCAGTCGGCTTCCGCCGCTCAGGCCGAAGAGCCTGTCGACGCCGCGGCTCAGGCCCCTGCCGCCGCCGACACCGTGGGCGAGAACGCCGCCTACGTCACACCGCTCGTGCGCCGCCTGGCCCGCGAGAAGGGTGTCGACCTCTCGCAGGTCACCGGCACCGGAGTGGGCGGACGCATCCGCAAGCAGGATGTCGAGGCGGCCGCGAAGAGCGCTCCCGCCGCGGCCCCCGCTGCACAGTCCGGCGCACCGGCCGCCGCGTCCAAGGCTCCGTTCAAGGTCGAGATCCCCGAGGAGGTCGCGAAGCTGCGTGGCACCACGGAGAAGGCTTCGCGCATCCGCCAGACCATTGCCAAGCGCATGAGCGAGTCCCTCGATGTCTCTGCTCAGCTCACGCAGGTCATCGAAGTGGATATGTCTCGCGTCGTGAAGCTGCGCAAGGCCAACAAGGAGGCATTCCAGGCCAAGCACGGTTCGAAGCTGACCTATCTGCCGTTCTTCGCGAAGGCCATCGTCGAGGCGCTTCAGGTGCACCCGAAGGTCAACGCGCAGTACGATCTCGAGTCGCAGCAGATCACCTACTTCGATCACGAGCACCTGGCCGTCGCGGTCGACACTCCGCGCGGACTGCTCGTTCCCGTGATCAAGGATGCCGGTGACCTCAGCGTGGCGGGCCTGTCCAAGGCCATCGACGACGTCGCTGACCGGACCCGCAGCAACAAGATCATGCCGGATGAGCTCTCGGGCGGAACGTTCACGGTGACCAACATCGGTTCCGTCGGCGCGCTGTTCGACACGCCGATCATCAACCAGCCGCAGATGGGCATCATCGGCACGGGTGCGATCGTGCGTCGTCCCATCGCCGTGAAGACGGCCGACGGCGACGAGGCAATCGCCATCCGTGACATGGTGTACCTGCCGTTGACCTACAACCACCAGCTGGTCGACGGTGCGGATGCGGGACGTTTCCTGCAGACGATCAAGGCACGTCTGGAAGAAGGCAATTTCGAGGCCGATCTCGACCTCTGAACCTGACTCTTCCACACACCTTTCGAGGGGCCGACCACGCATGGTCGGCCCCTCGGGGCATTCACGGCTCGGCGATCTCGCGGACCTCTGCAACGAGCCATCTTCCCTCGACCTTCGCCAGCTCGAATTCGACCGACTGGGCGGCGAACTCCTGCAGAGCGTCACCGCTGCTCGCGCTCGAACGCATGAGCGCCGAGGCGACCACCCGGTCATCGTCGGCGGCAACGATCGTCACGTCCTCGATATCGATCGAATAGTCCGAGTCGGCATATGCCGATGGATCGATGAGCTCATCCGCCGCCGCGGCAGCGGACTCGGGGACCGTCAGCGCCTGCAGAGCTTCGCTATCGCCGTCGCTGAGCGCGGCTGCTCGGGACTCACACAGATCCCTGAGAACACCGGTGACCTCGTCGACGCCGAGAGACGACGCCTGCTCGGGTGACGGGCCGGACCCCTGGCCGGACGACTTTTCCTCCCGGATCGAGGACGCGCTGGACGACCATGATGACCAGACGACGATTCCGCCGAGCAGCGTCAGAGACACGGCGAGGCCGATGAACAGCGTGCTGCGTCCCAGTACTCGCGACAGGGCCATGGCCCTCAGCCGTGACCGCAGTGAATCCAGAGCACCCAGGATCTGAGTCAGCAGTCTTCTTCGTGCCTCCGCTCGCTTCCGCCTCGAACGCCGCGAGCTCTTCGCCCCAGCACGCAGCGGTGAGACTTCTCCGCCGCGCAGAGGCGGAGCCGGAGACCCGAGGTTCGACTCGACATCCCCCGTCGAACCCCGACTCGGCCTGAGTCCGGAGGCCACACGCAGACGCGCCGTGAGCGCCGATTCGGGTGCCGTTGCACTCTCGGCGGGAACCAGCGGCAGCGCAGCGGGTCGGTCGAGGCTACGCAGCGACTCGGCCGCCTCGGCGAGGGCGGTTTCCAACCCGACATCGGACGCCGCGGCGTCGAGGAGACCGGCGACGAGCGAACGCAGGGCCGACGATGATTCGGCAAGTGCCAGGTCCACCGGCAGCAGAGCCTCGGCCCATGGCCTCCCGAAGACGGCATGGTAGATCATCTCCCCCACGGCTCGCCGCGGCGTCGTCGTTCTCGGCGCGCAGACGCCGGGAACGATCACCGGCCGGCCTTCGGCATCGAGGGCGAAGGACGACAGAGCCAGACGCTCCTCCGGGCGCGTGCAGACCCGCAGTTGTTCGACTATGCCGAGGAACAGCGTGCACAGCTCGGGCTCGGTCAGACCCTGATAGGCGCGGACGACGTCGAGGACGAGCCCACCGGGTGAAGCGGGGACGATGAGAAGGGAACGGGGGCCGTTCGGAAGTGCCACCTCGGCGAGGGCGAGAACACGGGGATGATCGGCATCGAATTCTCTGTGCACGACGCCCCACGCACTGCGACCGTCGGAATCGCGGACACGATGGATATCGTCCGCGATCGTTGCTTGGAACTCCCATGTCATCGTTCGTCATCTCCGTTGATGAAGCTGGATGCCGTTTATTGTCGTTTAATGATGCTCGGTGAAGTCGTTCTGTGTCAAGGGCCACAGCCTCGGTGACGGCCTGCAGATGCGAGTGGGAACAAATTGAACACCGACGGCAAGAGTCATAGTGTGGAGCCATGCCCCTGGCCACTGAAACGCTCGGGTTCGCCCCAGTCCTCTCGGACTATCGGCAGACTTGGGAATTGCAGAAGAAGTACCACGACGACGTGCTCGCAGGTGACCGTCCTTCGACGATCCTGCTCCTCGAGCATTCACCGGTCTACACGGCCGGCAAGCGCACCGAGGACTTCGAGCGGCCCACCGACGGCACCGATGTCATCGACGTCGACCGCGGCGGGAAGATCACCTGGCACGGACCCGGACAGTTGGTCGCCTACTGCATCTACAAGCTCAACGATCCCAAAGAAGTCCGACTCTTCGTGTCCCAGCTCGAGGACGCGATGATCCGACTGCTCTGCGAGTACGGGATCGAAGCGACCACGATCGAGGGACGTGCCGGCGTCTGGCTGCCGGCCGACGGTCTCCGGCGCGACCGCAAGATCGGCGCCATCGGCATCCGCATCCACGAAGGCGTGACGCTGCACGGTCTGGCGCTCAACTGCAGCAACGACCTCGGCGCCTACGAATCCATCATCCCCTGCGGGATCACCGACGCCGACACCACGACCATCAGTGCCGAGCTCGGCCGCACGGTCACTCCCGAGGACGTGGCATCGCGACTCGACGAGATCCTGCACGAGACCATCACCGCATAGGAGAACTCAGATGACGATCGCACCAGAGGGCCGCCGCATGCTCCGCGTCGAGGCCCGCAACTCCGAGACTCCCATCGAGGACAAGCCGGCCTGGATCAAGGCGAAGGCCCATATCGGTCCCGAATACACCGCGCTGAAATCGCTCGTGCGCAAGCAGGAGCTGCACACGGTCTGTGAAGAGGCCGGATGCCCGAACATCTTCGAATGCTGGGAAGATCGCGAAGCGACCTTCCTCATCGGCGGCGAACAGTGCACCCGACGCTGTGACTTCTGCCAGATCGACACCGGCCGACCGGCCGAATTCGACGCCGACGAGCCGCGCCGCGTGGCCGCCTCGGTGGCGGAGATGGGCCTGCGCTACTCGACGATCACCGGTGTGGCCCGTGACGACCTCGACGACGGCGGAGCCTGGCTCTACGCGGAGACCGTGCGCCAGATCCACGACCTGTCCTACGTCGACGGTCGCGGCACCGGCGTCGAACTGCTCATCCCCGATTTCAATGCCAAACCGGATCAGCTCGCCGAGGTGTTCTCCTCGCGTCCCGAGGTGCTCGCGCACAATGTCGAAACGGTGCCGCGCATCTTCAAGCGGATCCGCCCCGCGTTCCGCTACGAGCGTTCCCTGTCGGTGATCACGCAGGCCCGCGAAGCCGGTCTGGTGACGAAGTCGAACCTCATCCTCGGGATGGGTGAGACGAACGACGAGATCATCTCCGCGCTTAAGGACCTGCACGATGCCGGATGCGACCTCATCACGATCACGCAGTACCTGCGTCCCTCCCCGCGCCACCACCCCGTCACCCGGTGGGTCAAGCCCGCCGACTTCGTGATGCTGCGCGATGCGGCCGAGGAGATCGGCTTCCTCGGTGTCATGTCGGGTCCGCTCGTGCGTTCGTCCTACCGTGCCGGTCGCCTGTGGGCCACCGCCATGCGTCGCCGCGGCGAGGAGATCCCGTCGCATCTGGCGCACCTGGACAAGCACACGCCTGCCAAACAGGAGGCGCAGGCGGTTGTGGATACCTTCGGCCCCGGCGAAGAGGTAGACTTGACTGCTGAGCAATGAGCGTCGGCCTCCGCCTGATTTCCGGAGGCGACGCCGCAACGCCCCTCAAGAGCAAGTGAGAGAATGAGCGAAGAACCGCGTAAGGGACTCTTCCGGCGCAAGCCCAAAGATCCGAACAAGAAGCCCGGCCGTCTGGCGCAGATGCGTCAGGTCTACGAGCTGTCCGCCAAACACAACAAAGCGACCCCGTGGCTGTTGGCTGCGGCGATCCTCGGGTGCACGCTCATCGGTCTCATGATCGGTCTGCTCATCGGCGGCACCACCGCGATCTTCACGACGATCCTCGGCTTCATGGTCGGTCTGCTGTTGGGCATGTTCATGCTCGGGCGCTTCGCCGAGACCGCCGCATTCGCTCAGATGGACGGACAGCCGGGAGCCTTCGGGGCCGTCCTCAACACCGCTCGTCGCGGCTACCTCATGGACGAGAAGCCCATCGCCGTCGACCCGAAGAGCCGCGATCTCGTGTTCCGCTCGACCGGCCGTGCCGGCGTCGTGCTGCTGAGCGAAGGGCCGAAGGGTCGCAGTGCGAAGCTGCTGGCCAAGGAGAAGAAGCGTCACGAGCGCATCCTCCCCAACGTCCCGGTCCACACCTTCCAGGGTGGCAAGGAAGACGGCCAGCTGACGATGAAGCAGGTCGTTCCGGCCGTCCAGAAGCTGCCGCGCAAACTCAACCGCGCCGAGGTCCTGGCCGTGCGCAACCGTCTTGCCGCGCTCGGCACTCAGGGTTCGCGTCCGCCGATCCCGAAGGGAATCGACCCGAACAAGGCCCGCCCGAACCACAAGGCCATGCGCGGACGCTGATCCGCAGACACCCAGCAAAGACGAAGTAGCGGCGCCGACTCGATCCGAGTCGGCGCCGCTCTCATCCCACCACCCCTTATTGCTACCTGACGGGGGCCCAGCAACCTCGCGCGAGGTTGCTGGGCCCCCGTCAGGTAGCAACAAGGAGGTCAGCGGCGGAGGATGACGGTTCCGGCAGCGAGGTCGTGGACTCCCCGGTTGTCCCGGTTGAAGATGAGGGCGGGGATGACGAGGACGACGAGGAGGGCGCGGATGAGCGACTTGAGCAGTCCCGGCACATGGCCGTCGAGGCGGCGGACCTCGATGCCGAAGAGGCGATGCCCCACCGAGTAGCCGAGAGTTCCCACGAGCACGAAATTCTCGAGTGCGAAGATGGCTGGAGCCAGGACCGGATTCGCCGGATCGATGAGATTGGCGATCGCCAGACACATCAGCCAGTCGACGAGCAGGGCGAGGATGCGCTTCCACGCCGGGGCCAGAGAATGCGAGCCGTTGACAGGCAGACCGAGCCGCTTTCCGGGCCAGTCGTCGTCTTCCCTGTCGAACCGGGGTCCTTCGAGCCAGGAACCGAGGTCGTCACGATTGATCACTCCCCCAGCCTACGGAATCCGAGCTGAATGAATCCTCAGGAAACATGCCCGAAACATGACCGACATCACCACTTCATTCTTCGGCGACTAGAATCGACTGCGGTCAGGACAAACGGCCACCGTACACGAACTAGGAGACCTAAGTGTTCTCGTCTGCTGAAGAACTCGTCAATTTCATTTCGGACAACGACGTCAAATTCGTCGATGTCCGGTTCTGCGACCTGCCCGGTGTGGTCCAGCACTTCAACCTCCCCGCCGCCTCATACGGCACGGAGGAGATCACCGAAGGTCTGCTCTTCGACGGGTCCTCCATCACAGGCTTCCAGGGCATCCACGAGTCCGACATGAAGCTGCTCGCCGATGTCACCTCCGCCTACATCGATCCGTTCCGTGAGGCGAAGACTCTGGTCGTCACGCATTCGATCGTCGACCCCTTCACCGACGAGCCGTACTCCCGCGATCCGCGGCAGGTCGCGGCCAAAGCCGAGGCCTACCTGCAGAGCACCGGCATCGCCGACACCGCTTTCTACGGCGCTGAGGCGGAGTTCTACCTCTTCGACTCCATCCAGTACGAGAACACTCCCGGCAACAGCTTCTACCGCATCGACTCCGAGGAAGCAGCGTGGAACACCGGCGCCGATGAGGCCGGCGGCAATCTCGGCTACAAGACCCCGCACAAGAGCGGGTACTTCCCCGTCTCTCCACAGGACCACTTCGCCGATATTCGTGACGAGATGTCACTGACGCTCGAACAGATCGGCTTCGAGATGGAGCGGGCCCACCACGAGGTCGGCACCGCGGGTCAGCAGGAGATCAACTACAAGTTCAACACCCTCCAGCACGCCGCCGACCAGCTGCTCGACTTCAAGTACGTCATCAAGAACACTGCGTTCGCCAACGGCAAGTCCGCGACCTTCATGCCCAAACCGATGTTCGACGACAACGGTTCGGGAATGCACTGCCACCAGTCGCTGTGGAAGAACGGCGAGCCCCTGTTCTATGACGAGAACGGCTACGGCGGGCTCTCCGACCTCGCCCGCTGGTACATCGGCGGCCTCATCGAGCATGCCGGCGCCGTGCTCGCCTTCACGAACCCGACGATCAACTCCTACCGTCGGCTCGTGCCCGGCTACGAAGCTCCGGTCAACCTCGTCTACTCGGCACGCAACCGTTCGGCCGCGATCCGCATTCCTGTCACCGGTTCCTCGCCGAAGGCCAAGCGCCTCGAGTTCCGTGTGCCCGACCCCTCGTCGAACCCCTACCTCGCGTTCTCGGCGCAGCTCATGGCCGGACTCGACGGCATCCGCAACCGCATCGAGCCCCCGGAGCCCATCGACAAGGACCTCTACGAGCTCCCGCCGGAGGAGGCCAAGGACATCAAGCTCGTCCCCGGCACCCTCGACGAGGCTCTCATCGAGCTGGAGAAGGACCACGACTTCCTCACCGCCGGGGACGTGTTCACCCCCGACCTCATCGAGACATGGATCCGCATCAAGCGTGAGAACGAACTCGATGTCGCTCGCCTGCGTCCGACACCGACGGAGTTCGAGCTCTACTACGCACTCTGATCTCGGCCGGTCGCCGACCTCAGCCGAGCTGAGATCCCGCAGCCGAGTGGAATAGAGTGAGGGCGTCACGGGTTTTCACCCGTGGCGCCCTTTCGGCTCTGCGGCCGCCCACGCGGCCGATCGGATCACGCACCATCGGAGGGATGGACTTTGACGCATTATGACCTGCTGCTCATCGGCACCGGTTCGGGAAATATGTTCCTCGACAAGCGATTCGCGGGCCTGAAGACCGCCATCGCCGAGGAATGGCACTTCGGCGGCACCTGCCTCAACGTCGGGTGCATCCCGACGAAGATGTTCGTCTACCCCGCCACTCTGGCCGAGCAGGCCGCCCAAGCCGACCGCTACAACCTGACCTCCACCCACCCCGAAGTCGATTGGGCAGGCCTCCAGGAACGCATCTTCTCCCGCATCGACGCCATCGAGTCCGGAGGACGCGAATACCGCAGCAGCGACCGCCAACCCAACGTCACAGTCGTGCCCGAACACGTTCATTTCACCGGGGCGAAGACCGTGCGCACTGCTTCCGGCGAGGAGATCACCGCCGATCGCATCGTCATCGCCGCCGGCGCCCACCCGTTCATCCCCGACATCGCCGGGATCGACATCGCCCGCATCGACACCGACGACTACCCGGTGTTCACCTCGAACACGGTGATGCGCCGCGCCGAACAGCCGCGTCGCCTGGTCATCATCGGCTCCGGGATCGTGGCCATGGAGTTCGCCCACGTCTTCGCCGCTCTCGGCACCGAGGTGACCGTCCTGGCCCGCGGCCCCCGCCTCCTGAGCAATATCGACGAGGAGGCTGCCGACGAGTTCACCCGGATCTTCGACTCCTCCCACACCGTCCTCCACGGGGCCCAGGCGAAGCAGATCGACATCGCCGACGGCGAGGTCACGCTGACCCTCGAACCCAGCGGGCGCCTCGCCGAGGCGGACCTGCCCGAGACGATCACCGCCGACGGCGTGCTCGTGGCCACGGGACGGGTCCCCAACACCGCCGAGCTCGACGTCGAGACCGCCGGATTCGACGTCACCGACGGCAAGCGCCTCTCCGTCGATGAGTTCCAGCGAGTCCTCTCCTCAGGTCAGCCGGTACCCGGAGTGTTCGCGCTCGGCGACATCTCCTCGCCTCACCAGCTCAAACACGTCGCCAACCACGAGGCGAAGATCGTCGGACGCAACCTGGATGCAGATGTCGCGGCAGGAGCGCCGGGCAGTGCACCGACCGCTGATCTCACTGCCGTCAACCATCATGCCGTGCCCGGCGCCGTCTTCTCCTCCCCTCAGGTCGCCTTTGTGGGCATGACCGAGGACCAGGCGACGGAGGACGGGCACGAGGTCACGATCAAGGTGCAGAAGTTCTCCGACGTCGCCTACGGCTGGGCGATGGCCGATGATCCGGGAATCGTGAAGATCATCGCCGATCGCCGCACCCGGCACATCCTCGGCGCGCATATCGTCGGGCATGAAGCCTCGATTCTCATCCAACCGCTCATCCAGGCGATGGCCTTCGGTCAGAAGGCCGACGAGGTGGCCACCGGGCAGTACTGGATCCACCCGGCCCTGCCCGAGGTGGTCGAGAACGCCCTGCTCGGGCTCGAATTCGCCGACTGACCCGGCGACCGGCCTCTGACCCGTCGATCCGAAGTCTGATTCGGCGGTCTCATGCGGGGAACCCGATGGCGGCAGCCTGCCGCACGAGTCTCAGAAGTCGTAGAAGCGGTGCTCCATGACGGACCGGGCGTGCCGGGTCGTACGCAGAAAGTCGTCTTCGAGATCATGGCCCGCCCCTGCCGGATAGCCGAGCAGGCGGGCCGTGGCCTCGAGCTCGGTGTGATCGGCAGGCAGCGATTCCGCCGTGCGACCGCGGAAGAGCATGACGGCGGAACGCACATCGGTGGCCAGCTGCCAGGCCGCGGCCAGCTGTTCGGCGTCGTCGGCCGGAAGCAGACCTTCCTCAGTGGCCACGTCGAGAGCCGACAGGGTCGAGGTCGTACGCATCCCGTCCACCCGATGCCCATGCCGAAGCTGCAGGAGCTGAACGGTCCACTCGACATCGGAGAGACTGCCGCGGCCGAGCTTGAGGTGCCGGCGCTTATCGGCATTGCGCGGCAGTCGTTCGTCCTCCATCCGCGCCTTGAGCGTGCGCACCTGGGTCAATGCCTTCTGCGGCATCTCCCCCGGGTAGCGCAGGGGATCGATGAGTGCCCGGAAATCGGCGATGAGACCGTCGTCGCCGGCGATCGGACGTGCCCGCAGCAGCGCCTGCGCCTCCCACGGCTGTGACCACTTCGCGTAGTAGGCCTGGTAGGACGCGAAGCTGCGTACCAACGGCCCGTTCTTGCCTTCCGGTCGCAGGTCCGCATCGAGGTCGACCCCCTGGGCGCCTTCGCTGGCCTTGAGCCGGGAGGTGAGCTGGAGGGCCACTTTCGTCACATGCTTGCTCAGCTTTCCCCGGGCCTCGGCGTCGAGATCGTCGCTCAAGGGCCGGTAGACGAACATCGCATCGGCATCGGAGAAGTACCCGATCTCGCGTCCACCCCACCGGCCCATGGCGATGATCCCGAAATCGTAGTCCGGGGTCTCAGGACCGTCCAGATCGGTTCGGACCGCCTGCAGGGCGCCTCGCACAGCCAGGTCCATGAGGTCGGAGAGATCACCGGGTATCTCCGCCCGGTCTCCGACGTCGAGGACGTCGCGCAGGGCGATGCGCAGCAGTTCTCGACTGTAGGTCTCACGGATCGCAGTCACCGCATCTGCCCCGTGGCGTTTGAGCAGTCCGTCGACTTCGGCGTTGAGGATCGCAGGGTCACGGGCGTCGAGGTTCTCGTAGCGGTCCAGCCAGGCGACAGCAGCAGGCTGGCGTTGCAGAAGTTCCGTCGCATATCCGGACAGGGAAAGCACCTCGGCCACCGATTTGGCGGCGAGGCCGGAGTCACGAAGCATCTTGAGGAACCACCCCGACGATGCCAGCGACTCGCTCAGCCGTCGGAAGGCCAGCAGAGCTCGGTCGGGTTCGACCCCATCGGAGAACCAGTCGAGCAGGGCAGGAAGCACCTGTTTGATGACCAATGCCGTGCGCGACATGCCTGTGGTCAGGGCCTTGATGTGGCCCAATGCTCCCTGCGGGTCAACATAGCCGAACGCCTGGAGACGATCGGCGGCCGCCTGCAGACTCGTTCCTCGCTTCTGAGCGTCCACGACGGCACCGTGGACTCCCACGGCCGCCTCGAGGATGGGTCGATAGAAGATCTGCTCGTGGAGCCGGGTGACCTGTTTCGCATAGTCGCGGCGGACCTCTTCGAGGCGGTCCCCGGTCCGTGACCCGGAGCGGAAGACGGAGCGGGCCAGCATCCGCAGCTTGGTCTCGTCGTCGGGGATGAGTGCGTTGCGCATCATCCTCGGGATCTGGACTCGGTGTTCGACGACCCGCATGAATCGGTACGCGGTCGAGAAGACCGATGCGTCCTGTTGGCCGATGTATCCGTGCTCTCCGAGCTCTTCGAGGGCGACGAGGGTGTTCGGGGTGCGGATGTCCTCATCATTGCGTCCGTGGACGAGCTGGAGCATCTGTGCGGAGAATTCGACGTCTCGCAGTCCCCCGCGTCCCAGTTTGATCTGGCGTGGGGCTTCGACTGCCGGGATGAGGTCGACGACGCGCCGACGCATCGCGCGGATCCCATCGATGAAGCCTGGACGGCTGGCCGCCTGCCACACCAGGGGCAGAAGCGATGCGGAGAACGCCTCCCCCACCTCCACGTCGCCGGCCACGGGTCGGGCCTTGAGCAGGGCCTGGAATTCCCAGTTCTCGGCGATCTCGGCGTAATAGTGTTCGAACTCCGACAGCGTCCGCACGAGTGCTCCGGCTTTGCCTTCGGGGCGCAGCGCCGTGTCGACCTCCCACAGGGCAGGCTCTCCTCCGGCGTCCGAGAGGATGCTGCGCATGCGTTGGGCGAGATCGGTGGCCAGGTTCCTGGCCCCCTCGGTCTCAGCGGAATCGAGGACGAAGACGACGTCGACATCGGAGACGTAGTTGAGTTCTCGGGCCCCGGTCTTGCCCAGGGCGATGACGGCAAGACGGATGTGGGCCGCCTCATCGAGCTCGGCACGCGCAATGGCCAGGGCCGCGTCGAGTGCGGCCGCCGCCAGATCCGACAGGACGGCCATGACCTGGTCGACGATCTCGCCCGGGGACTCCGCCGACAGGTCGTCGGCGACGAGGCGAAGCACAGCATCACGGTAGTTTCGTCGCAGTGCCTTGATTCCTTCGTCTCCGGTCACCTTCGCACGCGGAGCCGGATCGTCGGGGTCAGCGCCGAGGGCCGAGAGCATCTCGGCGCGCAGGGACACCGCCGAGGCGGCAGGTGTGGAGATCAGCAGGAACGGGTCCGGGGCGAGCAGCAGCGGCAGGGAGTCGGGATGTCGGACGAGGTGATCGACCATCGCCTCCGACGTGCCGACGACCGCGAGCAGTCGAGCCAGGAGCGGACGATTGAGTTCATCCTCGGCCAGTTCCCTCGTCGTCCCCGACCTCACCGCGTCCAGCAGCGCCCCGGAATCCTCTCCTGCGGCCTCGACCACGCGCAGCAGACCGAGCGCCGCCCCGTGCGGATCCGGTGCGGCCATGAGCAGATCGACGAACCTCGAGTCAGTGGCCAGGGGCTGACCGAGCAGCTCATCGAGCTCGCGGAGGAAGCGGGCTGTGGCATCCGGGATGCTGGTGGTGCGAGATGTGACTGCGGCCATCACATCGAGGTGAAGTGCTTGGCGATTTCGTACGGAGTCACCTGCGCACGGTAGTCGGTCCATTCCTGCCGTTTGTTGCGCAGGAAGAAGTCGAACACTTCCTCGCCCAGCGTCTCTGCGACGAGGTCCGAGCCTTCCATCAGCTCCAGGGCGTGGGAGAGGCTGCGCGGCAGCGCTTCGATGCCCATCGCTCGACGTTCGGTGGACGAGAGCAGCCAGACGTTGTCCTCGGCCTCGTCAGGCAGTTCGTACCCTTCCTCGATTCCCTTGAGCCCCGCTGCGAGCATAAGCGCATAGGACAGGTATGGGTTGGCCGAGGAGTCGAGAGCACGGTATTCGACCCGTGCGGATGAGGACTTCCCTGAGTTGTACTGCGGGACTCGCACGAGCGCCGAACGGTTGCGATGGCCCCACGAGATGTAGGACGGGGCTTCGTGCCCGGTCCACAGGCGTTTGTAGGAGTTCACGTGCTGGTTGGTCACCGCGGAGATCTCAGCGGCGTGGGTGAGCAGTCCGGCGATGAACTGTCGACCGGTCTTCGACAGCTGGTACTCAGCACCCGGTTCGAAGAAGGCATTGTTCTCGCCCTCGAACAGGGAGACATGCGTGTGCATCCCGTTGCCCGGGTGCTCGGCCATCGGCTTGGGCATGAATGAGGCGTAGACACCCTGAGAGATCGCGACCTCTTTGATCACAGACCGGAACGTCATGACGTTGTCGGCCATCGTCAGCGCGTCGGCATAGCGCAGATCGATCTCGTTCTGACCGGGTCCGGCCTCATGGTGGGAGAATTCCACCGACAGGCCCATGGCTTCGAGCATGGTGACGGCTTCCCGCCGGAAGTCGTTGGCCGTTCCGCCGTTGACATGGTCGAAGTAGCCTGCCGTGTCCACGGGCTTCGGCGCGGTGCCATCGCTGATCCCGGAGACGGGATCGAGGTTGTCGGTCTTGAACAGATAGAACTCGATCTCCGGATGCACGTAGAAGGTGAAGCCGCGTTCGGCGGCTTTGGCCAAGGTGCGCTTGAGGACGTTGCGCGGGTCAGCCGGCGCCGGTTCTCCCCCGGGGACGTGGACGTCGCAGAACATCCTCCCGGTCGGCTCGATCTCCCCGCGCCAGGGCAGCAGAGAGAACGTCGAAGGATCGGGCTTGAGGACCATATCGGCTTCGAAGACCCGTGACAGTCCCTCGACTGCCGAACCGTCGAACCCGATGCCTTCGGAGAAGGCGCCTTCGAGTTCGGCGGGAACGATGGCCACGGACTTCAGCTGTCCGAGGACATCGGTGAACCAGAGTCGGATGAATCGGACTTCACGATCCTCGACTGTCCTGAGAACGAATTCCTCCTGACGCGACATCGGTTCAGCCGTTCCACTTCTCGTCGTCTTCGTCCCACTTCTGATTGCGCTCACGTGCCTTCTCCAGCGCGGCGCGGGCGACCTCCTCGGTCTCGTATGGTCCCATGCGGTGGGTCCAATCGCTGACCAGGCCCTTTTCGACGGTGTTCGTCTCGAGGTTGAAGTAGTACTTCGAGTTCGGGTCGTCGATATCTTCGTAGAGTCCCATGGCGAGCCCTCTCTCCTCGGCGGGGTTCTGCATTGACACTTTCAGCTTACCGTTTCACGAGGCGAACTGGCGGCACCTGCCGCTCAATGCCAGGAACTGCGGCTCCTGATACCTCCGGTGCACTCCATCACCGTCTGGAACCATGGTTTCCGCGGCATCTGGCACTCACACACACTGATTTCGCAATTGGGAAGACGGAAACAGACTTAAAGGTTTGCTCTCCAAACCTTCAAAGGAATAGAGTTGGCACCATCGACGGTCGACGGAGTGGTCGGCCGCCTCCGCCGTTGCGGCTCATCACCAGGAGAGAAGGACACACAATGCGCATTTCAGTGCCCACCGAGGTCAAGAACAACGAGTTCCGAGTCGCCATCACCGCTGCCGGCGTCAACGAACTCGTCGCCCACGGCCATGAGGTCACCGTCCAAGCGGGAGCCGGAGAAGGCTCCTTCATCATCGACGCCGAATACGAGGCAGCAGGAGCGACGATCGCCCCCGACGCGGCCTCCACCTGGGCCGCCGGCGATCTCGTGCTCAAGGTCAAAGAGCCGATCGCCCAGGAATACGGGTTCCTGCGCAAGGATCTCATCCTCTTCACCTACCTCCACCTCGCCGCCGATGAGGCACTCACGAAAGCTCTGATGGAGGCCGGGACCACGGCCATCGCCTACGAGACCGTCCAGCCCGACGGCGGCGGTCTTCCGCTGCTGGCGCCGATGAGTGAGATCGCCGGACGCCTGTCGACTCAGGTCGGCGCGCACAGCCTGCTCAAAGCCAATGGTGGTCGCGGCATCCTGCTCTCCGGGGTCCCCGGCGTCGAGCGGGCGAATGTCGTCGTCATCGGTGCCGGTGTGGCCGGGACGAACGCCGCCCGCATGGCCCTCGGTCTCGGAGCGAGAGTTGAAGTCATCGACATCAACATTCCGCGTCTGCGGCAGATCGATGAGACCTTCGCCGGTGCCATCGGCACGAAGGTGTCGAACAAGTACGAGATCACGAAGTCTCTGGCCTCGGCCGATCTCGTGATCGGTTCGGTGCTCATCCCGGGCAAGAAGGCGCCCAAGCTCGTCACCGATGACATGGTCTCCGGGATGAAGCCGGGCTCGGTGCTCGTCGACATCGCCATCGATCAGGGCGGCTGCTTCGAGAACTCACGACCGACGACGCACGATGATCCGACCTTCACCGTGCACAACTCGGTCTACTACTGCGTGGCGAACATGCCCGGTGCCGTGCCGAACACGGCCACGGCGGCACTGACGAATGCGACTCTGCCGTTTGCCGTGAAGATCGCCGATCAGGGGTGGCATAAGGCGCTGTCGAACGATTCGGCCTTGGCCCGCGGCCTCAACATCCACAACGGGCATGTCACCAACGACAACGTCGCCGAGGCGTTCGGCTACGAAGCCGTGTCCGTGGCCCACGCCCTGGCCAACTGATCCCCTCCCCTATTACTACCTGACGGCGGCTCAGCAACCTCGCGCGAGGTTGCTGAGCCGCCGTCAGGTAGTAAGTGGGTCAGGGGCGGGGGACGATGGTCGTGTATCTGAAGTGCTCCTCGCACAGTCGTCCGGCCTCTGCTGCGTCTCCCGCGGCGATCGCCTCGACGATCGCGGCGTGATCGTCCACGGCGTGGTCGAAGAGCTCGGCGGAGAACGGGTCGTGACGGAAACCGGCGTTGATCTTCGTATCGAGGTCGATGGCCATGCGCACGAGTTCCGGGTTGTGCCCGGCACGGGCGATGGCGAAATGGAACTGCGCGTCCGCCGTGCGGGCGGCGGCCGCCTCGGCGCGTTGGGAATAGACCTCGGCCAACTCCCGGAGTTCGCTCAGCTCGTCCTCGGTGCGCCTGCGCGCTGCGGTCGCGGCCAGGGAATTCTGGAAGACGGCGCGGGCGTCGAGGAGATTGCGACGTTCGGCATGGAATTCGTCGATCCTGTCGGCCATGGGGGCCAGCGCCTCGGGGCGGGCGGTCTTGACGAACGTCCCTCCCCCGCGGCCGCGGCGACGTTCGACGACACCGAGACGCTCTAACCGCAGCAGAGCCGCGCGCACGCTCGAGCGGGAGACCTGCAGATCCGCAGCCAAGGCCCGCTCTCCCGGCAGCAGTGTCCCTTCCGGCAGCGCTCCCACGGCGATGCCGGAGAGGATGTGGTCGGCGATCTGCTGCGGTGCGCTCGTCAGGCTCACCACTTCGCCCAGGCCCGCGAACTCGTGGCCCGCCGATGTCGTGTCGTCGCTCAATCTGCCTCCCGTCTCCTTGGCACGGCTGCTTCCGATTCTAGACTCCGCGCGCCCCTCGCACCCGCATCGACAGGCGGGCGGTCGGCGGGACAAAGCCGCGTTTCCAGCATAGGATCGACACCATCATGACTGTTCACACTCGCCTGCTCACACCCGGCACCATGTCGCCCGAACGCGGTGTGCCGAAGAACATCCCCCGCCCGGAGTACGTCGGTCGCGCCGACGCCGACGAAGGCCGGGGAAACAATTTCTACAGCCCCGAGGAGGTCGAGGTGGTCCGGGCGGCAGGTCGGATCGCGGCCAACGCCCTGGCCGCCGTCGGCGAGATGATCGCCCCCGGCATCACCACCGATGACATCGACCGGGTCGCGCACGAGTTCATGTGCGATCACGGAGCGTACCCATCGACTCTGGGCTATCGCGGGTTCCCGAAGTCCGTGTGCACCTCCGTCAACGAGGTGATCTGCCACGGCATCCCCGATTCGACCGTCATCGAAGACGGCGACATCGTCAACGTCGATATCACCGCCTACTACCGGGGCATGCACGGGGATACGAACTACACATTCACCGCCGGAGACGTCCACGAGGAGTCCCGACTGCTCATCGAACGCACCTACGAGTCGATGATGCGTGGAATCAAAGCGGTCAGACCGGGTCGGCAGATCAACGTCATCGGACGGGTGATCGAGAAGTACGCGAAGCGCTTCGACTACGGAGTCGTGCGCGACTACAGCGGTCACGGAGTCGGACGCGAATTCCACTCGGGGCTCATCATCCCGCACTACGATGCCGCACCCGCCCACGCCGAGACGATGGAACCGGGAATGATCTTCACGATCGAGCCGATGCTCAACCTCGGCACCATCGACTGGGACGTCTGGGACGATTCCTGGACCGTGGTGACGAAGGATCGCAGACGCTCCGCCCAGTTCGAGCACACGCTGGTGGTGACCGAGTCCGGCGCCGATATCCTGACCCTGCCCGACGCCGACACCGCGATTGCCGCGGGACCGGCACACGAGGAGAGATGAGATGAGCACAGAGGCCTCCCCCCGCTTTGCAATCGGCATCGACATCGGCGGGACCGGGATCAAAGCGGCCCTCGTCGACACGGTGACCGGCAAGCTGCCGTTCAAACGACTGCGCGAACTCACCCCGAAGCCGAGCACTCCGGAGGCCGTGGCGGCCACGATCACCACGCTTCTCCATGCGCTCAGTGAACGTGCCGTCGAACTCGAACTCGTCGCCGACCGTGCCGCGCTCGATTCCCTGCCGGTCGGCTGCGGATTCCCCGGCGTCATCCGCGAAGGACGTGTCGAATACACGGCGAACCTCGACCAGAGCTGGATCGGTTCGCCCATCGCCGAGATCATCGGGCAGAGCACGGGCCGCACCGTGTACTTCCTCAATGACGCCGATGCCGCCGGCCTGGCCGAGATGATCTTCGGCGCCGGACGCAAGCACCGGAAGAAGACGGTGCTGCTGACGACACTGGGCACCGGAATCGGAACGGCCCTATTCACTCAGGGCCGGATGGTTCCCTACACCGAACTCGGTCATATCGAGATGAACGGGGCCGACGCCGAAACGCAGGCCGCCGAATCAGTCCGGACCCGGCTGGGATTGACCTATCCGGAATGGGCGGCTCGACTGCAGCAGTACTATTCGATGATCGAGCTGCTGGTCGCCCCGGACGTCATCATCGTCGGCGGCGGGGTCTCGAAGTCCCATGACCAGTTCCTGCCGCTCATCACGACGCGAGCGAAGCTCAAACCGGCGAAGCTGTACAACAACGCCGGAATCGTGGGGGCTGCGATGATCGCGGTCAACGACGGTAAGGCGAAGGTCCGTCGCAGCACGTCGTGAATCGGGTGCCGCAGCTGACGATGAGGACAGGCCACCGATAAGCCGGGTTCTGTCGACGAGTCGGTCGCCCTTCTCGCCTGACGGTCATCTATCTGGGACCGATGTTGCCACCGGCCTCAAGCAATCCACCCGACGACTCGGCGAGCAGCCTCGAACGTCGTCTGTCTGATCTTGCTCCGGATGGGGTTTACCCAGCAGCGACGGTCACCCGCCGCCCTGGTGGTCTCTTACACCACCGTTTCACCCTTACCCAGTCGGAACTGGGCGGTCTGCTTTCTGTTGCACTGGCCCGCGGGTCGCCCCGGGTGGGTGTTACCCACCATCCCTGCTCTGTGGAGCCCGGACGTTCCTCAGCCCTCGTGAAGAGAGCCGCGACCGTCTGGTGACCTGTCCTCAAGCACCCCAGTGTAGTCGCTCAGCGAGGCCGCTGCGCACACAGCACCCACACGCAGCGGAGGTCGGACATCGAACGTGATCAATGTCATCGACACCCGGCCCCGACTGCGTCAGTGCGTGATCATACGATGGGGTGGTGAAGATCCTGCTGCCGCCCTCCGAGGGCAAGACACCGTCGTCAACCGGTCCCACGCTCGATCTCGACGGTCTCTCGGCTCCGGAACTCACCCCGAAACGCAAGCGTGTGCTCGCTGCGCTGAAGAAGGTGTCGAAACGTCGAGATGCCCTCGAGAAGCTCGGCGTCGGCGCGTCACTGACCGAGGACGTCGAACGCAACACAATTCTCGATGAGATACCCTGTGCCCCCGCGCTGCTCACCTATTCCGGAGTGCTCTACGAGGCGATGGGCGCGACCGAGCTGGTTGCGCAGTCGGATGACGACGAGACGCTGCGAGACCGCCTCCACGACGTCCACGTCTTCTCCGCTCTGTTCGGCCGGGTGCACGGACTCGATGAGATCCCCGCCTACCGTTTGGCGATGAAGACCGATCTGGGGACCCTGGGAAAGCTGACCTCATACTGGAAGCCGGTTCTGGCGAAGTCCTGTTCCCTCGATCCCGCCGAGGTGGCCCTTGACTGCCGCTCGAGCGACTACCGGTCCGTGTGGCCGGGTCCCACCGATCAGGTCGTCACCATGGGTGCCGTGTCCGTCAGCGGCGGGAAACGTCGAGTCGTCTCCCATTGGGCGAAGTTCTACCGAGGTGAGTTCGCCGGTCGACTACTCTCCGATGGTCGCCCCCTGCCGGAGACAGCGGACGAGCTCGTCGCTCGGGCCGAAGAGTTCTACGAAGTCGAGTACGTCCCACCGACGGCATCGAAGGCGGGGAACCTCATGATCGTCCTCCGGGGCTGACGCGTCGTTCGCAGCGAAAAGTGCGGCAGATCCGCGGTCAGCTGCGGCGCAGCAGCACCGCTTCGCACTCCTCACATTCATAGGTTTCGTTGACGTCGGTGCCGAGCATCTCATGCCAGGCTGCGCCGCCGATCTCCTGACCGCACGCCTGACAGTTGGGCCCATTCAGCAGTGCGGCTCCGGGACCGCCTTGCCGGACATTGGCATCGAACGCCGACAGCAGCTGCTGCGGCATTTCGCTTCTCGGACCGGACTCGGCGGATTCGCTCTCGGCGATGAGTTCCCGCAGCTCGGTCTTCCGGTCCTTCACCGCGGTCTGCACCTCTTTGCCGGAGGCCGTGACATCGGCGATTCGGTCATCGAGTGCCGCCAGCTCGTCTTCTGCGGCTTCGAGCTTCTCCATCTCCTCCAGCTGCGATTCTTCGAGTTCGGAGACCCGAGATTCGTGACCGGCAATCTCTTCTTGCAGATGCACCATGTCTCTGCTGGTCAGACCGGTGCCGTCGTTGAGCTCGGCGGTCTTCTTCTCGATTGTCGAGCGCTGCACCTCGATGAGACGGGTGGCTTCGGCGATGGTCTGCTGGTGACCGTCGACGACCGCGGCGGCCTCGGTCCGCTTCTCTCCGAGCTCCTTGTGGCGAGAGATAAGCTCCTGGAGTTCCTCGGCCCGTTTCGGATTGTCATATTCGAAACGCAGGGCGCGCCCGTGGGCAGTGAGTTCGATGAGGGTCTGCAGCGCTGTTCTCTGGCTGTCGGTGATGAGCATCGTCGGTCTCCTTGTCAGTACCGTTCGACCCAGGGGTCGGTGTTGACCGCTGAGTGCTGCAGCGAAACACTGAATCCGCGACGGGCGAATTCGGTCTGGAGTGCCTCGGCTGCCGCAGTCAGCCAGACCGTCTCCGAAGCCCAATGAGAAACGTCGATGAGCGAAAGTCCGTCCTCCCGACGGTTCGCCGTGTCGAGAGCCTCGGTGGCCGGATGATGGCGGAGGTCTGCGGTTACGTAGACGTCGGCGCCGCTGGCCCGGACCTCATCGAACAGCGAGTCGCCGGCGCCGCCGCAGACCGCGACGCGGGTCACCTGCGCCGCCGGGTCGCCGGCGATGCGCACACCGGTCGTGGTGCGCGGCAGCCGAGACGCGAGTCGTCTGGCAAGGTCGCGGACCGGAGTGGGTTCGTCGAGGTCCCCGACGCGGCCGATCCCCGTCGGCGATGAGTCAGCATCCGATCCGCCAGCGGTGTCGTGTGCGGCCAGGGGCTGCGCATCCTCGATGCCCATGAGTGAGATGAGCACATCGGAGACTCCGCCACGGGCCGAATCGGCATTCGTGTGCGCATTGAACAGAGCAATATCGTTGCTGATGAGGGTGTGCACCGCTCCGCCCTTGAGCGTGGCGGCATTCACCGACTTCACGGGCTTGAGCATGAGCGGATGATGGTTGAACACCAGATCCGTACCGAGGACGACGGCCTCGGCGATGACTGCGTCCATCGGATCAAGAGCCAGCAGGATCGACCGGACCTCGGAATCCGGGTCGCCGACGGCCAGTCCTACGGAGTCCCAGGGCTCGGCCAGGGCCGGCGGCCACAGCGAGTCGAAGACCTCAACGCAGTCACTCACCTTCGGATGTCTCATGCCCCCACACTATTACATCGGGGGCGGTGATCATGGCCCGGAAGGCGGCGATTGGGAACACCCCGAGGACGGCGAAGAGATCAGCGGATAAATTTCCGAGAACGTGATTCAGATCATATATTAGGGCCATGACAACTACAGGCACCACCTCCGAATCACCCGTCATCAGAAACTCGTCCACGGTCTCGGACCTCATCCGACGCAGCGCTGGTCGCTTCCCCACCGACACCGCCATCGAGTTCGGCGACCGAACCTGGACCTATGCTGAGCTCGACGCCGCCGTGACCGCGGTGGCCCGCGAACTCGTCCGTCTCGGTGCGACGAAGGGCGACCGGGTCGCCGCCTATGGGAAGAACTCCGATCTCTTCGTCCTCCTCTATCTCGGCTGCGCCCGTGCCGGGTTCATCCATGTGCCGGTCAACTATCAGCTGAAGAACGACGAACTCGACTACATCCTCAGCAATTCCGGTGCCGAGATCGTCTTCGCCGACGCCGATCTCATGTCCGCTGTCACCGCAACGCCGACCGGGGCCGAGGCGCAGGTGATCGACTTCGCCGATCTCGTTCCGGTCGCCACCGCGGAGGAGATCGCTCCTGCCGACAGTGCCGAGTTCACCGTCGACGACGCTGACGTGGCTCAGCTGCTCTACACCTCCGGTACCACCTCGGCGCCGAAAGGGGCGGTGATGACGCATCGTGCACTTCTGCACGAGTACCTGTCGTCCCTCATGTCCCTTGACTTCGCAGCGACGGATCGCGCCGTCCATGCCCTGCCGCTCTATCACTCTGCGCAGATGCACGTCTTCCTGCTGCCGCTGCTGTCGATCGGCGCGCACAACATCATCGTCCCTGCACCCGTGCCCGAGCAGCTGCTCGCCATCTTCGAGGAACGCCAGATCAATTCGTTCTTCGCCGCTCCCACCGTCTGGGTAGCGCTGGCCAACAGCCCCGACCTCGAAACCCGCAACCTCGACAGCCTCCACAAGGCCTACTACGGTGCGTCGATCATGCCCGGGCCGATCCTCGAGCGCCTGCGCCGGCGGCTTCCGCAGCTGGGCTTCTACAACTGCTTCGGCCAGTCCGAGCTCGGGCCCCTGTGCACTGTGCTGCGTCCCGAAGAGCACGACGATCATCCGGGTTCGGCCGGTCGCCCGGTCCTGTTCGTCGAGACCCGTGTCGTCGACGCCGGCGGTGACGACGTCGGCCCCGGCGAGGAGGGCGAGATCCTTTACCGGTCGCCGCAGCTGTGCGAAGGCTATTGGAACCTCCCGGAAGCCACCGCCGAGGCGTTCGACAACGGCTGGTTCCATTCTGGGGACCTCGTCAAGGTCGACGAGGAGGGTTTCGTCGAGGTCGTCGACCGAGTCAAGGACGTGATCAACACGGGCGGCGTGCTGGTCGCCAGCCGCCAGGTCGAGGACGCGATCTTCGAACTGCCCCAGGTCGCCGAGGTGGCTGTGGTCGGGATCGCCGATGAGAAGTGGATCGAGGCGGTCGCCGCCTTCGTCGTCCTCAAGGACGGCCAGCCGTCACTGTCGGCCGAGGAAGTCACTGGCCACGTCAAGTCGCGTTTGGCCGGATTCAAGGTGCCCAAGCGGGTGGAGTTCGTGGCCGAACTGCCGAAGAACTCGGCGGGGAAGATCCTCAAGCGCAGCCTGCGCCAAGCCTGAGGGCATGCGGCCCGTCAGGCGTTGGCGACTTCAGCGGTGCCTGCACCGCGCCTGCGGATGACGGGATCGGTGTGGGTGGCCGCCTCGGCGGTGGTCTGCGAATCGGAACAGCAGCCGGCTGCCCCACCACATCCTCCAGCGGATTCGTCCGTTCGGGCATCCCCTCCTTCCCCGGTCTCCTGGCCGAGGATGGTGAATCCGTTGTCGCGGATCATCGCGAGGTCATCGGCGGCGGCTTGGCCCTCGGCGGTGAGGTAGTCGCCGAGGAAGATCGAATTGGCCAGCTGCAGAGCCATCGGCTGCAGCGACCTGAGGTGGATTTCGCGGCCGCCGGCCAGACGGATCTCTCGGTCGGGGCAGACGAATCGGGCCGTCGCGACGATCTTCATGCACTGCATCGGGGTGAGGTTCCACTGCCCCTCGAGTGGGGTGCCGTCGAAGGGGACGAGGAAGTTGATCGGAATCGAGTCGGAGCCGAGGGCCTTGAGCGCGAAGAGCGCTTCGATGATCTGCTCGTCGCTTTCGCCGAGTCCGACGATGAGGCCGCTGCAGGGTGAGAGTCCGGCGGTCTTGGCCAGCTCGACGGTGTTCGCCCGGTCCTCATAGGTGTGGGTCTTGACGATGGTGTCATGGAAGGACTCGGCGGTGTTGATGTTGTGGTTGTAGGCGTCGGCTCCGGCTTCCTTGAGCGATTCGGCCTGCCCTTCTCTGAGGATGCCCAGGCAGGCGCAGACTTCGACTTCCGGATTCTCGTCCTTGAGCCGTTCGACGATCTCTCCGACTCGGTTGACGTCGCGACGGCTGGGGCCGCGACCGCTGGCGACGAGACAGACTCGGGAGGCTCCCCCGCCGATGCCCATGCTCGCCTGATCCATGGCCTCGTCGGTGCTCAGCCACGAGTACTTGAGGATCTCCGCCGTCGAGCCCAGCGACTGAGAGCAGTAGGTGCAGCTCTCAGGACACATGCCCGATTTGAGGTTGACGAGGTAGTTGAGCTTGATCGTCATGCCGAAGTGGCGTCGGCGCAGCTGCGATCCCGCGTGGACGAGTCCGAAGACGTCCTCATCCGGCGTCGACAGAAGCGCAAGTGCCTCGGCTTCGGTGATCTCTCCCCCGTTGAGGATGGACTCGGCGAGCTGGTCTGGGTTCACAAGCTGGTCGGTGCTCACAGGCGTCATCGATTGGTCCTTCGTCTCCGTGCGATTGAAGTGGATCCCTGTCAGTCCAGGTCACGTCTCCTGAACACTGTTCAATACGGTATCAGAACCGTGATCCCTGTCTCTGCATCAGGTTCCGGGGGCACCGTCCTGAAACGCGTTCAGCGGCCGTCGACTCGGCGAGACAGCAACCAGGCGCATAGACTTCTCTCGCCGGCACGGATTGCTGTCCGCCGGCCGGCCAGCGGCCAAGAAGCAGCACGATCGGAACGAGGAGCACAATGGCGGATTCGACACAGACGGACACTCGTACCGGAACACGCAGTCGCCGCGGCTGGCGTCTGCACGGTGACGGGCGGACGATCGCTCCCGGTGAGAGGGTTCTGCCCGAGGAGCGTCTGAGCTGGCCGCGGACCATCAGCATCGGCGCCCAGCACGTCGTGGCGATGTTCGGTGCGACATTCCTCGTTCCGCTGCTCACCGGCTTCCCGCCGTCGACGACGCTGTTCTTCACCGCCATCGGCACTCTGCTCTTCCTGCTCATCACGAAGGGCATGATGCCCTCCTACCTCGGGTCGTCGTTCGGACTGCTCGCCCCGATCGGTGCGGTCACGGGGTTCTCGGCGACGTCGGGAGACGACCTCGAGCCTCATGCCATGGCCTTGGCTCAGGGTGGAATCATCTCCGTCGGAGTGACTCTGGCGCTGGTCGGACTCGTCGTCCATGTCGTCGGCGTCCGGTGGATCGAGGTGACCATGCCTCCCGTGGTCACCGGCGCCATCGTCGCACTCATCGGCCTCAACCTGGCACCGGCCGCCTGGGACTGGGTCAAGGCCGCTCCCCTGACGGCTGTGATCACGATCATCGCAATTCTGCTGACCACGGTGGCATTCCGCGGCATGCTCGGACGGCTGTCCATCCTCATCGGCGTGCTCGTCGGCTACGGCGCGGCATGGCTGCAGGGCGAGCTCGACTTCTCCACCGTCACGAAAGCCGACTGGGTGGGACTGCCCGCGTTCCATGCCCCTGCCTTCGACCTGGGCCACCTGGGCCTCTTCCTGCCCGTCGTCCTCGTTCTCATCGCAGAGAACATCGGTCATGTGAAGTCGGTCGCCGCAATGACCGGCCGCGACCTCGACCGACTGACCGGTCGCACGCTCTTCGCCGATGGGTTCTCGACCATCCTCGCCGGATCCGGCGGCGGTTCGGGAACGACGACCTATGCCGAGAACATCGGAGTCATGGCCGCCACGCGCATCTACTCCACCGCCGCCTACCTGTGCGCAGCGATCATCGCCCTCGTCCTCAGCATGCTGCCGAAGTTCGGAGAGATCATCGCCACCATCCCACCCGGCGTCCTCGGCGGAGCGGCGACGGTTCTCTACGGAATGATCGGCATGCTGGGAGTGCGCATCTGGGTGGAGAACAAGGTCGATTTCTCCAATCCGATCAACCTCAACACCGCTGCGGTCTCGCTCATCGTCGCGATCGCGAATTTCACCTGGTCCCCGGGCGGACTCCAGTTCGAAGGCATCGCCTTGGGCACCGCCTCGGCGATCATCGTCTATCAGGTCATGAAGGCCATCGCCCGGTGGCGGGGCACGGATCCCGACCGCGTCGCGGAGAATTTCGCCGAGGCGGCCGGCCACTCCGACTCACCTAGCCGCACGAAGCCGATCGACTCCATCGATGCGGATGCAGGCACCGTGGACCCGCAGACTCCGCGGACATCAGACTGATCATCGAGTTCTGGACCCGTCATCGAGTTCAAACTCGAGTACCTGTTCAGAACCCGATTGAACCGGCCCCAAGTCAACGCTCGGGCCCGCCGGAGTCAGGCACTCAACGGGCCGGGAATGCAGAAGTGCCGCAACCTCGCCTGAGCGATGCTGCGGCACTTAACCATGGTCGGGATAGCGGGATTCGAACCCACGACCTCCTCGTCCCGAACGAGGCGCGCTACCAAGCTGCGCTATATCCCGTGACCAGGAACTACTATAGCGATGGGAACGCGATCTGAAAAATCGGGACGGTCCACTTCGGAAGAATGAAAGGTATGTCTCATTGGCACTGACAGCCGAAAGCATCACCACCACTGCTCTGACCATCCTGTCGCACTACGGTCTCGGCGATCTGTCCATGCGCCGACTCGCCCGTGAACTCGAGGTTCAGCCCTCGGCGCTGTACTGGCACGTCAAGGACAAGCAGTCCCTTCTCATCCTCATCTCCCGACGCCTCAAGGCCGAAGTCGATGCCCTCAGTCCCGTCGTCGCGGATCCACTCGCCGCAGCCATGTCTCTGCGCGAGGTGCTGCTGAAATACCGTGACGGAGCCGAGATCGTGCTGCTCGGCTATTCGATCGCACCGGGGGACGTCACGCCTGAAGCCTTGGCGGCCGATCGGCTGGGTGCCGAACTCTCTCACGGAATCCTCACGCTCACGCTCGGCGCCGTGGCCGTCGAGCAGAACCGCAGACTCTTCGCGATCGACCCCGCCGATGCGGCAGAGAATTTCGCCGCCAATGCCTCACTCCTGCTGCGTTCTTCACGGTGACCGCCTTGACCGGCACACTCATCGCCGTCGATCCCGTTTCGCCGCTCACCTCGGGATGTGGCATACTGATCAGGCGCCGTCGCAGTCGTCGACGACGCAGGTGGGGCCTATAGCTCAGTTGGCTAGAGCATCTCGTTTACACCGAGAGGGTCGGGGGTTCGAGTCCCTCTGGGCCCACCGTCAAGGCATCTCGTGTTCACGGGGTGCCTTTTCCGTGTTCCGACCCAACTCACCAGCCCAGATCGGCAGGTCCGATCCACGCAGGTCCGAGTCCGCCGCCCCGAAACTCGCCGAGGCGGCACCGGCGGGCGGCCCTTCCGCTGTGCGCCCCGCGTGCCTTCTCCATCAGCTCTGCGCTGAGGGTCTCGAGGTTCTGTGCGGACACCTGATCGATCATCGCGAACCCCTCCTGAGTTGCCTCCAGCCCTGAGGCTTGCTCCTCGCCTCAGGGTAGCCTCGTTTTCGATCTGTGGTGATAGCTTCGAAGAGGAATCAGCGAAGCAAGTGAGAGGTCATGCTGTGGCAGACGAACCCGTCATCGACGTCCGGAGCATACCGAAGCCGGAGCGGCATCCGCTCATCATCAAAGCGTATGAGGAACTCGAGATCGGCACCGGCCTGATCCTCATCAATGACCACCCGCCCGAGGGTCTGCGTGCGGAGTTGGCACGCGAGTTCGCCGAGGCGGTCGGATGGGAGCCGCTGGAGGGCACCGAGGATGAGGTCCGGGTGCGCATCGTCCGCCGTGCGTCCACCCCTGCGCCTCGCGTCGTCCTCAACGTCGCCGAACTCAGCGAGACTGTCGATGATTCCGGGTCCGTCTGGCAGCTGCCGACGCAGCACCGTGACCTCGATGCGAACGTCATCGTGCTGGCCCCGGGCGGTGAGATCCGCGAACACACCGGCCCGTCTCTCGACGTCCTCATCCACATCCTCGCTGGTGCCGGCACCCTCGAGACCGAAACGGGAACGATCGGCCTGTCCCCCGGTCAGATCGTATGGCTGCCCCGACGCTCCCGCCGTCGTTTCCTGGCCGACGCCGAGGCGGGGCTGCAGTACTTCTCGGTCCATCAGCGCAAACAGGGGCTGAGCATCACCTCTCGCAGCTGATGAATGGGCTGGACACCCGGATCGGTGATCAGCGTCCCGGCTCCGGATCATCCGGACGGGCCGCGGCGATCGCGATGAGCCTGCGCAGCACCGCCTCGTCGATGTTCTCCAGGCGACGCACATAGACGCACCCGGCGCCCTCGGTGTACGTTCCGAGCTGCGGGAGCAGCTTCGCCCCTTCCGGCAGGTCCTTGAGCCCGTACAGCGAGAGCTGGCTCTTGCGCGGGGAGAAACCCGTCGCCGGCCACTCACCGTGACTGCGCGGGTTCACAGGTGATCGGTAGTGGTACCGGCCGTAGCCGACGATCGATGGTCCCCACATGACGGGCTCTTCGCCGGTGACATCGCGGAAGATCGCGTCGAGGGCGATTCCGTCCTCCCTGCGCTTCTCCGGAGTCACGGCATCGAGGTACGCGGCGACATCGACATCGGTCGGCTGGGTCTTGTTCTCTGCCATGAGGACAGTATGGCATTTCAGGACTCCTCGGGGATCCATGCCGAGCCGTCCTCGACCCGATAGATGAGGTTCGTGCGCGTATGCGCGACAGCGGGATACCGGGTGAGATAGTCGAGCACGAAGGACTGCACAGCGGCAGCATCGGTGGCGACGATATGCAGCAGATAGTCGTCAGCTCCGGCCATATGGTACATCCGCACCACCCCCGGAAACTTCGGGGCGGCCGCAGTGAACGCATCGATCTCAGCGCGATCATGCTTGGCCAGGCGAATCGATACGAGCGCCTGCAGGCCCACGCCCAGTGCTGTCGGATCGACATCGATATGGAATCCGCGGATGACGCCGAGAGATCTCAGTCGTTTGAGGCGCAGGGAGACCGTCGATTCGGAGATCCCGACGGCCGCGGCCAGGACTGCGCCCGAGGCCCGAGCATCGGCGTTGAGCTCCTGCAGGAGGCGACGATCGGTGGCATCGAGTGAGACATTCTGCGACATGAGTCACAGTCTTCCATATCTCTTCGCAGACTCTCCTGCCAGATTCCCGGATCCTCGCAGGAGATTGCAGGATCATTGCGTCTGCCGGGAGAAGTGTATTGAATGCGGTTATGACATCGATGCACCCTGAGACCCGCATGGTCCACGGCGGAATGGACGGCCTCGCAGCGTCAGGCGTTCATGTCCCCGCGATCGACCTCTCCACCACCAACCCGGTCAACGACGTCCGCACGGGCGGAGATTCCTACGAGAGCCTTGCCGGCGGACATCCCTTGAAAGAGGGAGATTCCCCTGTCTACCAACGTCTGTGGCAGCCCGGTGTGGCACGGTTCGAATCCGCGCTCGCCGAATTGGAGAACGCCGAATCAGCCGTGGCCTTCGCCACGGGAATGGCTGCCATGACTGCCGCACTCCTCGCCGCAGTCGACGCCGGGACACCCCATATCGTCGCCGTCCGTCCCCTCTATGGGGGCAGTGACCACCTGCTCGAGTCCGGCCTGCTCGGCACCTCAGTGACCTGGGCGGAAGAGGACCAGATCGCCGAGTCGATCCGTGAAGACACCGGGCTCGTCATCGTCGAGACACCGGCGAACCCCAGCCTCGACCTCGTCGACATAAGCTCGGTCGTCGCTGCAGCGGGAGACGTGCCGGTACTGGTCGACAACACCTTCTGCACCCCTGTGCTCCAACGGCCGATCGATCACGGGGCCGCTCTCGTGCTCCACAGCGCCACGAAATACCTCGGCGGTCACGGAGACGCGATGGGCGGAATCATTGCGACGAATACAGACTGGGCCATGCGACTGCGCCGGGTGCGCGCCATCACCGGAGCCCTCCTGCACCCGATGGGCGCCTATCTCCTCCACCGAGGGCTGCGGACTCTCGCCGTGCGGATGCGTGCGGCCCAGGACACCGCAGGCGAACTCGCGCGCCGACTCCAGACGCGCCCGGAGATCGCCCGCGTCCACTACCCCGGCTTCGCCGACTCCGATCCGCGCGGGCTTGTCGGCTCGCAGATGCGCGGCGGCGGGGCGATGATCGCCATCGAACTGGCCGGCGGATTCGACGCGGCCCGGACCTTCGTCGAACACTGCGACCTCATCGTCCACGCGGTCTCGCTCGGCGGTGCCGACACGCTCATCCAGCACCCGGCCTCACTCACCCACCGGCCCGTAGCGGCCACCGCGAAGCCCGGGGACGGCCTCGTCCGCCTGTCGGTCGGGCTCGAACACGTCGACGACCTCGCACGAGACCTCTTCTCGGCCCTCGACGCCATCCGCGAAGCGGCCTGACAGAGCTCACTCCGCGAACGTCTCAATCGGCTCTTGACCTTGACGTTGCGTCAACTTCTAGGCTGTCAGACATGGACTGGTCCATTCAGGAAATCGCACGGCTGACGGGAACGACGAGCCGAACCCTGCGTCACTATGACAACATCGGTCTGCTGCCGCCGACCTCCATCGCCGCCAATGGCTATCGCTGCTACGACGAAGCGGCTCTGGTGCGTCTCCAGCGCATCTTGCTGCTCAAGGAGCTGGGTCTGCCGTTGACGACGATCGCCGAGGTCCTCGACCGGAGAGACGATCCGGTCGAGGCGCTGTCGCAGCATCTGGTCTCACTCGGACGCGAGAGAGACCGGCTCGACCGACAGCTCGCCGCCGTCACCGTCACCATCACCCGACTGAAAGCAGGTGAGCCGCTCATGGCTGAAGAGATGTTCGATGGCTTCGACCATCGCGAATACAAGGAGGAAGTGACCAGGCGCTGGGGTGCCGATGCCTATCGACGGGGAGACGAATGGTGGTCCCGTAAGTCCCCGGAGGAGCAGCAGGAGTGGAAGGCCCGCGTCTCGGCTCTGTCCGAGGATTGGATCGCCGCCGCCGAGGCGGGGGCCGGGCCCGAATCGGACCGCTGCCAGGACCTCGCTCGACGTCATGTCGAATGGCTGCGCGCAGTTCCGGGCACACCCGCGAACGATCCCGACGGAGACCTCGCAGGGTATGTGCGCGGCCTCGGGCAGATGTACGTCGACGACCCCCGGTTCGCAGCGAACTACGGCGGCACCGGCGGAGCCCAACTCGTCAGGGACGCACTCGAGCGCTACCTCGTGACTCGCGGCCTCTGACACCCACGGAGTCGGCTCTCGTCGACTCAGGGCAGCTCGGAGAGTGCCTGCCGGATCTTCTCGGCGGGTGCCTCCAGCTGCTCCGGAGTCTGCATCGGGGCGCGGTCGGAGATGTCGAAGTCATCCATCGAATTCGTCGGCAGGACGTGGATGTGCAGGTGGGGCACTTCGTAGCCGACGATGAGAAGACCGATGCGCTCGCAGTCGAAAGCCTGCTTCTGGGCTTCGCCGATCCTCTTCGCCACCGCGGTGAGGTGAGAGAGAAGTTCCCCATCGGCGTCGATCCAGTGGGAGATCTCCTCCCGCGGAACGACCATGACGTGACCTTCCGTCATCGGAGCGACGTCGAGGAGTGCGACGCACGTGTCATCCTGATGGACGAACGTGCCGGGGATCTCTCCGTTGATGATCTTCGTGAACAGCGTGGCCATAAGGTGTCCTTTTCAGCAGTCGCCGAAAGTGCCGTCGATCGGCACTTCGGTGGTGGCGCGATTCTCACAGGCTGGAAAGCGCCGCGGCGAAATCCTCGGAGAAGTCCCGAGTCTCGGTGCGGGCAACTTGCCTGCCACTGACGATCGTACCCGCAGGTGAGATGACGAAGACTCCTCGTTCGGCGACTCCGTGGAACTCATCGAAGACGCCGAACGCACGCGCCGCATCACCATGAGGCCAGAAATCCGAGGCCAAGGTGACGTCGGTTGCAGCCTGACGGGCCCACGCCGCCAAAGTGTATTTGGAGTCCGCAGACACGACGACGACGTCAACGGCGAGGGAGTCCTGCCGCATCCTGTCCTGCCACCGGTCGAGGGCGGCGAGTTCGTCTCCGCAGATCGGAGAGAAGGCGAACGGAACGAATGCAAGCACGACCGCGGAACGCGGGTCCGCCTCGGTGAGGGTGACGACCGATCCGAGGTGATCGGGGAGGGTGAGATCCGGGGCCCGATCACCGGGCCTCAGGATCATGAATAGTTCTTCTTGCCCACGAGCCGGAATCCGGCCCAGTCATCGGCGGCACTGACCGTGGAAGTCACGTGCATTCCGGCGGTGGGCGCCGCTTCGGAGATCTCGGCGGGGCTGATGTGTCCCGGACGGTTCGCCTTCGGGCTGAGCAGCCACACGACTCCGCCCTCCTTCAATGTGGTCTGGGCGTCGACGAGGCCGTCGATGAGATCATCGTCGTCCGACCGCCACCACATGAGGATCACGTCGTAGACGTCATCCTCTTCGCCATCGGCGATCTTGTCTCCGATGATGTTCTCGATCGCCTCGCAGAGCGCCTGATCGACGTCGTCGTCATAGCCGACCTCTTGCACGTAGTCGCCCTTGTTCAAACCGAGGTTGTGGCCCAGCTCGTTTGCGAGGGTCGAAGTGGAGGATGTCCTTTCAGAAGCGGAGTTGCTCATGCCTGTATTCTTCCGCCAACAGTGGTCAAGGTGCAAATATCGGCGCGCCCGCGCGCGGCAAGCGCACCCAAACAGCACTCAATCAGCACACCGGACGGTGACCATGTCTGCCGGGCGGGCAGATGCGTCAGAGAGATCACAACATCGCGGGAGCGCGAAGTTCGGCTCGGAGTACTAGGCTGACAGATGTATTGGGTGGCCCCTGGGCTCGGACAACCTGCGGAGCACACACCATCCGATGGACATGATCTCTACACCAAAGAAGATCGTGGAGCTGAAGAGAGGACCACATCGTGGACAATCGGAATCAGGGCGGACCCATCCTCAACGGGCTGCCCAGCCAGGTGCCCGACATCGACCCGGAGGAGACCGCCGAATGGCTGGCCTCCCTCGACGGCCTCATCGACGAGGGCGGTCGGACGCGAGCTCGCTATGTCATGCTGCGCATGCTCGAGCGCTCGCGCCAGAAGCAGATCGGCGTGCCCAGCCTCACCGCCACCGACTACGTCAATACCATCGGCCCGGAGAACGAACCCTGGTTCCCCGGTGATGAAGAGGTCGAGCGCCGCTACCGTCGCTGGAACCGCTGGAATGCCGCCATGCTCGTCCACCGCGCCCAGCGCCCCGGCGTCGAGGTCGGCGGACACATCTCCACCTACGCCTCGTCGGCGACCCTCTACGAGGTCGGCCTCAACCACTTCTTCCGGGGCAAGGACCATCCCGGCGGCGGCGACCACATCTTCTACCAGGGGCACGCCTCCCCCGGCATGTACGCCCGCGCCTACCTCGAAGGCCGGATGAGCGCCGAGCAGCTAGACGGGTTCCGTCAGCAGCAGTCGCACTTCATCGACGGCAAGCCGCAGGGGCTGCCGTCCTACCCGCACCCGCACCAGCTGCCGGACTTCTGGGAGCACCCGACGGTGTCGATGGGGCTGGGACCGATGAACGCGATCGCGCAGGCACAGTTCGACAAGTACCTGCACAACCGCGGGATCAAGGACACGTCGCAGCAGCAGACCTGGGCCTTCCTCGGCGACGGCGAGCTCGACGAGCCCGAGAGCCGCGGCATGCTGCACGTCGCCGCCTTCGAAGAGCTCGACAACCTCAACTTCGTCATCAACTGCAACCTGCAGCGCCTCGACGGACCCGTCCGCGGCAACGGCAAGATCATGCAGGAGCTCGAGTCGTACTTCCGCGGTGCCGGCTGGAACGTCATCAAGGTCGTCTGGGGACGCGAATGGGACGCACTGCTGGCCAAGGACCGCGACGGTGCCCTCGTCAACCTGATGAACGCCACCCCCGACGGCGACTACCAGACCTACAAGGGTGAGTCCGGCGGGTTCGTGCGCGACAACTTCTTCGGCCGGGACCCGCGGACGAAGGCGATGGTCGAGGACTACAGCGATGAGCAGATCTGGAACCTCAAGCGCGGCGGCCACGACTACCGCAAGGTCTTCGCCGCCTACAAAGCCGCGATGGAGCACACCGGCCAGCCCACCGTCATCCTCGTCAAGACGGTCAAGGGCTACTCGCTCGGACCTCACTTCGAGGCCCGCAACGCCACACACCAGATGAAGAAGCTCACGGTCGACGATCTCAAGCTCGCCCGTGACCACTTCCAGATCCCGATCTCGGACAAAGAGCTCGAGGACAACCCGAAGCTGCCCCCGTACTACCACCCGGGAGCCGACGCTCCCGAGATCAAGTACATGCAGGAGCGTCGTACAGAACTCGGCGGCTACTCGCCCGAGCGGCGCTCGACCCGTATCGATCTCAAGCTGCCCTCCGACAAGGCCTACCAGGCCGGTCGCCGCGGTTCCGGCAAGCAGGAGATCGCCACCACGATGGGCTTCGTGCGTGTGCTCAAGGATCTCATGCGGGAGAAGGAATTCGGTCACCGCATCGTCCCGATCATCCCTGACGAGGCTCGCACCTTCGGCATGGACTCGTTCTTCCCGACGGCCAAGATCTACAACCCGCACGGGCAGAACTACATCTCCGTCGACCGCGACCTGTTCCTCGCCTACAAGGAGGCCACGGACGGTCAGCTGCTCCACGTCGGCATCAACGAAGCCGGAGCGACCGCGGCGCTGACCGCCGTCGGCACCTCGTACGCCACGCACGGCGAGCCGATGATCCCGTTCTACATCTTCTACTCGATGTTCGGCTTCCAGCGCACCGGTGACTTCTTCTGGGCCGCCGGTGACCAGATGGCCCGCGGCTTCGTCCTCGGTGCCACCGCGGGACGCACCACCCTCGTGGCAGAAGGCCTGCAGCACGGCGACGGGCACTCCCATGTGCTCGCCTCGACGTACCCGTCCGTGGTCTCCTACGACCCGGCCTACAGCTACGAGATCGCCCATATCGTCAAGGACGGCATCCACCGGATGTACGATCCCGCCGACGAGCGCGACCCCGACGTGCTCTACTACATCACGATGTACAACGAGCCGATGGTCCAGCCGGCTGAACCGGAGGACCTCGACGTCGACGGCGTGCTCAAGGGCCTCTACCTGCTGAAGAAGGGACCCGACAACGGCGGACCGAAGGTTCAGCTCATGGCCTCCGGCGTCGGTGTGCCGTGGGTGCTCGAGGCGCAGGAGCTGCTCGATCAGGACTGGGGCGTCTCGGCCGATGTGTGGTCGGTCACCTCGTGGACGGAGCTGCGCCGCGACGGACTCGACGCCGAGAACGAGCGTCTGAAGAACCCGCAGTCCGAACCGCGCATCCCGTACGTGACCGAAAAGATGGCCGAGACCGAAGGCCCGGTCATCGCCACCTCGGACTATATGCGCGCGGTTCCCGACCAGATCCGTCAGTACGTGCCCAGCCACTTCACCTCGCTGGGCACCGACGGATACGGAATCTCGGACACCCGTCCCGCGGCACGTCGCTACTACCTCGTCGACGGCCCGTCCGTGGTCACGCAGGCGCTCATCTCGCTGGCCGACACCGGAAAGATCTCGATCGACAAGGCCGCCGAGGCGGCTGAGAAGTACCAGCTCCACGATGTCCGTGCCGGCAGCTCGGGTTCGACAGAGGGGGCTGGCGCCTGATCTCCCCCGTCACCTGAAAGCTGATATGGCCGGAGTCTCCAAGACTCCGGCCATATTTGTCTCCTTCTTCGAAAGTTTGTATGTCGCTGACAACCCGGTTGTTCTTATTCGTCTAAACTCGTGCTCATGATGTCTGATGCCGAGACCCTGCGCCGTCGCGCCGAAACCGCCCGCAGGCTGCGTGCCGGAGTGGGTGTCCTGTCATCGGTGACTCTGCAGCGACTGGAGGCGCAGCTGCCCTGGTACCGCTCGATGTCGTCGTCCGACCGTTCCTGGGTGGGCCTGCTGGCCCAGTCCGGCATCTCCTCGTTCGTCGACTGGTACCGCAAACCCGACACGAACCTGCGCGTGGTCTCCGACATCTTCAAGACAGCACCACGCGATCTCATCCGTGCCATCAGCCTGCAGCAGACCCTGCAGCTGCTCAAGATCGTCGTCGAGGTCGTCGAGGAGCGCGTCCCGGACATCGCTCGCCCGGTCGAACAGCCGGCCCTGCGCGAAGCCGTGCTCGTCTATTCCCGTGAGATCGCGTTCGCCGCCGCCGACGTCTATGCCCGTGCCGCCGAGGCTCGCGGCAGCTGGGATGCCCGCCTCGAAGCGATGGTCGTCGACGCTCTCGTCCGCGGAGACTCCGTCGATGAGCTCGCCAGCCGCACCGCGGCCTTCGGCTGGCAGTCCGAAGGACCCGTGTGCGTCATCGTCGGCCGCGCCCCGCAGCGCTCGGCGAAGAAGGGACTGGACGGCATCCGCCGCAAGGCCAGTCGGTGGGCCGATGATGCCCTCGTCGGCATCCACGACAACCGGCTGCTCATCGTCCTGGGCGGAGTCACAGAACTCGACGATGCCGTCGAGGACCTCTCTGACTGCTTCGGACCCTCCGAGGTCATCGTCGGGCCCGCAGTGCCGGGCCTCGCCGAGGCTGCCACCTCGGCGAAGGCGGCGATCCGGGCACTCAAAGCCGCGACCGCCCGCCCGGATTCCCCACGCCCCGTCAAAGCCGATGACCTTCTGCCCGAACGTGCACTGTCCGGGGACCGGATGGCCTTGAACGAACTCATCGAACGCTATTACGAACCGCTGACCTCGGGCACCGGACAGCTGCTGAAGACCGTGAGCGCCTATGTCGAATTCGGGTCATCACTCGAGGCCACGGCCAAGGCACTGTCAGTGCACCCGAACACCGTGCGCTACCGGCTGCGCAAGATCACCGACGCCATCGGACTCGACCCGACGACTTCACGTGATGCCTTCGTCATCCACATCGCCTTGGTGTATGGGCGACTGTCCGAGGACGGCGTATTGTCGACCAGCAACAAATCGCAGTGATCTCTGCCCCGAGTCCATTAGATTGATCAACGGAACCCAACGAAAAGAGAACTGAGTGCTTGCAATCACCTGTCCGGGCCAGGGAGCCCAGAAGACCGGTTTCCTGAGTTCGTTCCTCGAACTCGACGCCTTCTCGGCACAGATCGACGAACTCTCGACCGCCTCGGGGATCGACCTGCGTCTGCACGGAACCGAATCCGATGACGAGACGATCAAGGACACCGCGGTGGCACAGCCTCTGCTCGTCGCTTCCGCCATCGCCTGCGCTGCCGAGCTCGGTGTCAGTCCTGCCGTCGTCGCCGGACACTCCGTGGGAGAGATCGCCGCCGCGCAGATCGCCGGCATCTTCTCCGCTGCCGATGCCATGCGCTTCGTCAAGGTTCGTGCCGATGGAATGGCCGCAGCTGCCGCCGCCACTCCGACCGGGATGTCCGCGGTGGTCGGCGGCCAGCCCGACGACGTCCTCGCCGCGATCGAGGCCGCCGGGGCGAGCCCCGCCAATGTCAACGGCGGAGGTCAGACCGTGGCCGCCGGATCTCTCGAAGCGCTCGAGGCACTGGCAGAGAATCCGCCCGAGCGCGCTCGAGTCATTCCGCTGGCCGTGGCCGGTGCCTTCCATACCGAGTTCATGGCTGCCGCCACCGCAGAACTCGCTGCCGCCGCCTCGGCGATGGAGGTCTCCGATCCCGCTGCATCGATCCTCAGCAACTCCGACGGAACTGCCGTCGAAACCGGGCGCGAGTACGTCGACCGTCTGGTCAGGCAGGTCACGCACCCCGTGCGCTGGGATCTGTGCCAGGAGACGCTGCTGAACTCCGGAGTCACCGGAATGATCGAACTCGTCCCCGGTGGCACCCTGACCGGAATCGCTCGACGCGCCATGAAGGGCGTCGAGACCTTCGCAATCAAATCGGCCGCCGACCTCGACGGCGCGCGTGAGTTCGCGGCAGCCCACGCCTGAGAATCGAAAGAAGACGCCATGCCTACACTCAAGACTGCCGAACTCGGCACCTTCTCCCGCATTGCCGGAATCGGTGCCTACCGCGCGGAGAACCTCGTCAGCAATGACGATATCGCCGGCCCCATCAACTCGTCCGACGAATGGATCCGTCAGCGCACCGGCATCGTCACCCGCCGTCGTGCCAGCAAGGATGTCGGCGTCCTCGACATGTCCGAGGAGGCCGCGCTCGAGGCCATCGCCTCCGCCGGACTCAAGCCCGAGGAGATCGGGGCGATCATCATCTCCACGGTCACCTTCGAGTACTTCACGCCCTCAGCGGCCGCGGCACTGACCGCGCGCTTGGGCACCGGGCCGATCCCGGCGTGGGACATCAGCGCTGCCTGCGCCGGCTACTGCTACGGCATCTCCCAGGCCGACGCTCTGGTGCGGGCAGGCACACTCGACAATGTCCTCGTCATCGGAGCCGAGAAGCTCTCCGAGGTCATCGACCCCGAAGACCGCTCAATCTCGTTCATCCTCGGCGATGGCGCCGGTGCAGTCGTCGTGTCCTCCTCCGACGAACCCGGCATCTCGAAGACGGTGTGGGGCTCGAAGGGCGAGAACTGGTCGACCATCCGGATGACGGATTCCCTCTACGACATCCGCGACGACCGCGAACTGCCCTTCCCGACCCTGCGTCAGGACGGGCCGACAGTCTTCCGCTGGGCCGTGTGGGACGGCGCCGAGGTGGCCAAGGAGGCTCTCGCCGCTTCCGGGATCGAAGCCGAGGATCTCGCTGCCTTCATCCCGCACCAGGCGAATATGCGCATCATCGATGAACTCGCCAAGCAGCTGAAGCTTCCCGAGTCCGTCGTGATCGCACGTGATATCGCCGACAACGGGAACACCTCAGCGGCGTCGATCCCGCTGGCCACCGAGCGGCTCCTGCGCGAACAGCCCGAGCTCAGCGGCGGTCTCGCCCTGCAGATGGGCTTCGGCGCCGGACTCGTCTACGGTGCTCAGGTCGTGCGCCTGCCCTGAGACACACCCATTCACGGAAAACTCTCCGTGAATGTCCTAAGATATTCGGCGGGACACTCGTCGAAAAGTTCCTCACACGGTCGACAAACCCTCGACCGAAATCAGAAAGTAGGAAAGAAATGGCATTCACCGAAGCTGAAGTCCTCGCTGGGCTGGCAGAGATCGTCAACGAAGAGACCGGCCTGGCTGTCGAAGCAGTCGAAGCCGACAAGTCGTTCACCGATGACCTCGACATCGACTCCATCTCGATGATGACCATCGTCGTCAACGCTGAGAAGAAGTTCGGCGTGAAGATCCCGGATGACGACGTCAAGGATCTCGTCACCGTTCAGGACGCTGTCGACTACATCAACAAGGCTCAGGAAGCCTGAGACACAGCAGCCGAACACGGCCCGTCCACAGACGGGCCGTGTCCACACTATCGACGAGGTTTGTACCATGACATCTAAAGTTGTCGTCACCGGAATCGGTGCGGTAACCCCCTTGGGCGCGACTGTCGATGCCACTTGGGAAGCCATTCTGGCCGGTCAGTCCGGCGTCCACACAATGGACAACGATTGGTCGGAGAAGTACGGCCTCGCCGTGGACTTCGCCGCGCAGGTCGACCCACAGGTCGTGCCCGACAATCTCAAAAGGGTCCAGGCCAAACGCCTCGATCCGTCGAGCCAGTTCGCCCTCATCTCTGCTCGTGAAGCCATGGCTGACGCCGGCCTCGAGGAGACCGACCCGGAACGCACCGCCGTCTCCTGGGCGACCGGGATCGGCGGAGTGTGGACTCTGCTCGACGCCTGGGACACTCTGCAGGAGGAGGGCCCGCGTCGGGTCATGCCCCTGACCGTGCCCATGCTCATGCCCAACGGCCCCGCGGCCGCCATCGGGATGGAGTTCAAGGCTCGCGCCGGAGTGCAGACGCTGGTCTCCGCCTGCGCCTCATCGACCGAGAGCCTCGGTCACGCCTATGACGTCCTCGCTTCGGGCAAGGCCGACATCATCATCGCCGGTGGTTCCGAAGCCGCAATCCATCCGATCACGCTCGCCTCCTTCAATTCGATGCAGGCGCTGTCACGTCGCACCGATTCTCCCGAGACCGCTTCGCGTCCCTACGACGTCGACCGTGACGGATTCGTCATGGGCGAAGGTGCGGGCACGCTCATCCTCGAGACCGAGGAGCATGCGAAGGCTCGTGGTGCGAAGATCTACGCCGAGGTGGCCAGCTGGGGAATCTCGAACGATGCCTATCACATCACCGGCGGAGAGCCCGAGGGCAAGCACGCCCTGGCCGCCATGCAGCAGGCGCTTGACGCCGGTGGGCTGACCGCTTCCGAGATCAAGCATGTCAACGCACACGCCACGTCGACCCCGGTCGGAGACATCCCCGAATCGCTGGCCATCAGCGAACTCCTCGGCGACAACGTCCCCGACGCCCTCGTCTCGGCCACGAAGTCGATGACCGGCCACCTGCTCGGCGGTACCGGTGCCGTCGAGGCGATCCTCACTGTCAAGGCGCTGCAGACTCGCACCGCTCCCCCGACCATCAACATCGATGAGGTCGACCCGAAGGTCAAGGGGATCAACATCGTCCGTGACACTCCTGCGGATCTGCCTTCCGGCGATATCGCGGCGATCACGAACTCGTTCGGCTTCGGCGGTCACAACGCCGTCGTCGCATTCCGCTCCGTCTGAGGTTCTGCGCGAACTCAGACAGCGCTACGGCCCACTCTGAGTCGGAGAGCACGGTTTTGAAACTGTGCTTTCCGACTCAGAGTGGGCCGTTTCCATTAGGGCGCAGATCGCGGCCTGTACTTGGGAAGGTGGTTTGTGCGGAGCAATCTGCTTAAGGCAACCAGGAAGGTGGTCTGTGCAGAGCCTCCTGCATAAGGCGCGCAGGCACGAGGGCTTGCGAAATGGGCACACCCGAGGTAGGAGGGTGTGCCCATTGAGCAGAATCGAGCGACAGAATCAGGCGAACGGAATCAGCGCGTGTGCCGGCAGTCCCGGCGCGGTGAAGAGAGGCTCAGCCGACCTTGGTCAGCCAGCGCACCGGTGCGCCCTCTCCTGCGTGGCGGAATGCGTCGAGTTCTTCGTCCCACGCTTCGCCGAGGGCGATCGCCATCTCCGAGGAGAACTTCGCGGGATCGCCTGCCGCGCGTTCCATCACGGAGCGGATGCGGTCTTCAGGGACGAGGATGTTTCCGGCCGTGTCGGTGACAGCGTGGTAGATTCCCAGATCGGGTGTGTGGCTCCACCGACCGCCGTCGACTCCGGCCGAGGGCTCCTCGGTGACTTCGTACCGGAGCGAGTCCCAGCCGCGCAGTGCGGATGCGATACGGGCTCCCGAGCCTGCGGGCGCGCGCCAGCAGACTTCTGCGCGCACGAGACCGGGCGCTGCCGGCTGGGGAGTCCAGTCGAAGCGTGCCTGTGCGCCGATTGCCCCGCCCGCTGCCCATTCGATGTGAGGGCACAGCGCACGAGGTGCTGAGTGGACGAAGAGTACGCCCTGTGTCATATCCATTTCTGCCTCCTACCTCGGATACGTCTTCCCCTACGATCCGAAAGGAGGTGCTGACCACATGATAGTCGATGTCCGACCCATAGCCAAGCATCAAATGTGCTGGTGGCGTCGGGTGTCTGCAGGTGGCCGACAATCGGCGTTACGGTGGGAACATGACCGACGTTCACAGTGCCGAGGATGCATCGCTCCGGACCATCCGCATGTTCCCCGACTATGCAGATACGGTGCTGTGGGTCAGTATGCCGATCGACTACGAGGACACGGGACTGTCCGAGTGGCTGGTCGCGGAGCTGGAGGCATGGGAACAGTCCTACTATGACTCGCTCGATTCCGATTTCGAATGGGTGACGGCGACAGCTGAACGCACGTACGCCGAGGAAGGCGTCCGGCTCGCCCGATTTGTCGCTGCCGAAGTCGGCCCGCAGTTCGTCGTGGAGTTCTCTTCATATGAGGTCAGCGCGGAGACTGTGCATATGCGGTCGGAGCATTCCGCCGAGAACCCGAAGGCGGAAGCAGCCTTCACACGGCTGTTCGACGAGGATGAGGCCGAAAAGCGCGAGGCCGAAGAGCGCAGGAGGAACAATCCCGGCGGAAGTTGGATCGCCTACGCTCCCCTGTCCGGGACAGTCTTCGACCCGAATCAAGGCCTGGGGGACCAGCAAGAGCACGAAGAGGATAGGTCCTGAGCGCGATGACAACTGAGGGTTCGACCCCAGTGCTTAGACGACTGTCGAGTCCTGCATGGTGCCCCCGGTCGGACTTGAACCGACGGCCAAGGAATTATGAGTTCCCTGCTCTAACCAGCTGAGCTACGGGGGCCAGCCGAGACAACATTAGCACCATCGGAGTCCGCCTCCCCATTCGGATCACACGTGCGTTCTGCAAAGCCGGGACACCCGGACTCGCGCTGCTCAGGCCCGCAGCCTCGCCGTTGCAGTGAGAGGTGCGACGCGAGTGAGAACGCTGCGTGCGGCGTCGACGCATGTGTACCGGTCGGTCGTGATGTAGACATCGAAGACGGTCTGCCCGTCGCTGCCCGGATCACTGCGTTTCGACGCCGCAACCATGCCCGACCAGTCCGGTCCGACGACCACGACACCGTGTTCGTTGCGAATGGGATCTGACGCATCGACGAGCCCGGTGCGCACTCCGGGAATCGGTGGACCGTCGAACCCGCCGGAGAACATCGCGGTCAGCCCCACGGTGTCACGGATCTTCTCGTACCGCAGCCGTGTCGCCTCGGAGAACTCGGCGTCCTCCCCGAACACGCCGAGAGTGATGGTCGCAGTTCCCGACGCCAGAGCGCGCTCTTCCAGGGCGGCGATCTGGGCGACGAGGAGCTCGCGGTTCATCACCAGCGGCTCACGCCGGAGCCCCTGAGAGATCGAATACGGTGTGCCCAATGCCGGAAGGTTGCGTGAGTAGTGGGAGACGAGAGCGTCCTCGTTCGGTTCGGAGAACGGCTGCGGCTGTTTCGTGGCCTCACCGAAATAGCGCCCCGACATGAATCGTGCCCCCAGGGCACGCACCCGGTCGAGATCGTCTTCGGTCTCGACGCCGTCGGCGAGGATGACCGCGCCGGTGCGTTCGAGATGGGCGTGGAGGAGGCGGTTGAGTTCAGCCAGATGGGAGTCGCAGGCGATGCGCAGGACGTCCGGGTGGAGTCCGACGACGGAGGGATTGACCAGCGGGACGAAGGAGGTGCTGCGCAGGTCGGCACCGACCGATGACATGCCCACGCCCCATCCCATGGCGCGTGCCGAGCGCACCGAACGCAGCACCGAGGCCGGGGACGAGGCAACGCGGTTGGCGTCGAGCTGGAGGATCACCGACCGGTCGGGTTCCCCGGCACGGTCCTCGAGGGTGGCGAAGGATTCGGCTTCGGCGTGGAGGAACAGGCGGTTGGACTTCGGCAGTCCTGCGCCTTCGGCCGTGCGCAGCGCCGAATCCCGCAGGGAGGCGTCGATATCACCGGTGATCGTCGAGGCGCGCATGGCGTGGCGCAGGTTCTCCGATTCGGCACGTCCCAGTTCAGGATCACCCGTGGGGGCCTGCAGAATCTGATGGCCGACCCGTTGGAAAGTCAATACATCGACGACGGGGGCGAAATAGGTTTCGATCCCGCCCGAGCGCACGAGCTCTTCGAGCGCTAGCTCGTCTTCGGGTGCGGCCTCGACCACTGTGTTTCCTTCCATGGGCTGATGTGCGTTCACAGTCTTCCACATTCGGACACAGCGGATTGTCTAAAATCCGTAACATTATTGCGCTGACAGCTGATGCTGGCCGTACCGACCGGGTGTGCCGCGAACGGTTCCTCACGCTCGGCGGGGGCCGCCTCGGCGAACTTCGATAAGGCCGACGACTCCGGCGAGGATGACGATGACGGCGATCGCGACGAACGCTCCCATCATTGCCCAATGCCAATTGCTCACCGCAGTGATCGAGAAGGCCAGAGCGGTCATGATCGCCAGCCCCATCGAGGTGCCGATGCGCTGCCCTGTCTGCAGCACACCCCCGGAGGATCCGGCGTATCGCAGGGGAACCTCCTGCAGAGTCAGAGTCTGATTGGGGCTGATGACCATGCCCTGAGCGGTGCCGATGAAAGCCAGGGTGAGCAGCATCCACCATTCGCTGCCGATGCCACGGGACAGCAGCGCGACGACCCCGATGGTGGCCAGGAGACCGAGGAGGCACAGCGCGATCCCCCAGACGACGAGGCGGCGCCCGATCTGGAAGACGTACCGTCCGGACACATCCGCCGAGACCGCCGAACACAGCGCGGCCGGCAGACCGATCATTCCCGCAGCCAGGGCCGTATGCCCCAGCCCCTGCTGCATGTAGATGGCGACGAGGACCCAGACGCTGGTCACGCCGAGGAAGTAGAGGGCGATGATGATCGCCCCGTTGCTGAAGCTGCGGATGCGGAAGAGATCGAGGTCGACCATCGGAGGGCGACCCTGACGCGCATAGCGACGTTCCCACCATGCCCACAGCCAGATCACGCCGATTCCTGCCGGCAGGGACAGCCAGATGAACCAGCCCAGCGATGATTCGACGAAGGGCAGGAGGATGAGCAGGACGCCGACACCGAGGAGGATGACTCCCACGGGGTCGAGATCCCTGCCGCCTTCGACGCTCTTCGCGTCCTCATCGACGGCAGGTCGCCATGCTCCGGCAGGCAGCCAGACCCGGGCGAGGACGAGAGAGGCGATCGCGAAGGGCACATTGACCAGGAAGGTCGCCCTCCACCCGAGTTCGCTGCCGAACAGTGCGATGAGGGCGCCGCCGAGCACCGGGCCGATGGCCACCGACAGGCCCACGGTGGTGCCCATCAGCCCGAAGGCACGACCGCGCGGCGGACCCTGGAAATACTGCTGCAGCAGGCCCACGACCTGCGGGTTGAGGAACCCCGAGCCCAGCCCCATGGTCACGCGGGAGATATTGAGCGTCAGCGGATCCGGGGCGCTTCCTGCGACCAGCGAGGACAGCCCGAAGAGACCGACGCCGATGACGAACAGCTGGCCGCGCCCGAAGACATCGCCGGCCCGTCCGGCAGCGACGAGGACGACGCCGAAGGACAGCGCATACCCGGTGAGCACCCATTGCAGGGCCGAGGTGGAGGCATCGATGCCGGCGGCGATGGAGGGCAGGACGACATTGATGCTCGAGACCGACAGCAGGGACATGAAGAGGGGGACGAGGCCGATGATGAGGATGCGCTTCTGCGTCTGCGTCATCGTCGTGCGCTCGCTCACTCAGTCTCCCCTGATGGTGAAATGTCCCTTATGGTGATTCATCTCCGATTGGTCTCATCATACGTTCGGAGATGGTCCTACGACGGTACCCTTCAGTGCGCACCGGCAGGCACCCATCCGAGAGCCGGTGCGACATTCTCTGCGAAGGACTCGAGGAGGTGCAGGTTGTAGTCGACGCCGAGCTGGCTGGGGATCGTGAGCATGAGGGTGTCGGCGGCTTGGATGGCCGCATCGGACTGGAGCTCCTCGATCAGCTTGTCCGGTTCACTTGCGTAGGTACGGCCGAACGTCGAGCGCGTGTCGTCGATGATGCCGATCTGATCACCCTGGCCGGTCCCACGCCGACCGAAATAGAGGTCGTCGAGATCGGTGGTGATCGGGAAGATGCTGCGGCTGACGGACACTCTCGGAGTCCATTCGTGCCCCGCGGCGGTCCATGCCTGACGGTACCTGGCGATCTGCTCGGCCTGCAGGTCCCCGAATGCGGCACCGGTCGCCTCGGTGAGCAGAGTCGAACTCATCAGGTTCACACCCTGCTGTGCCGCCCATTCGGCGGTGGAGGCAGATCCAGCACCCCACCAGATGCGGCGTTCAAGGCCAGGGGAATGCGGTTCGATGCGCAGACGCTTCCCCGGACCGAACTGCTGCGGATCGGCCGGGGCAAGTTCCTCGCCGCGGATGGCGCGGAGGAACCGATCGAACTTCTCCCTGGCCAAGTTCGCGGCTTTGGGTTCGGTGTGATCCTCGTAGCCGAAGGCTTCCCATCCGCGCAGGGCCGGCTCCGGAGATCCGCGACTGATGCCCAACGCCACTCGCTGGTCGGAGAGCAGGTCGAGGGCGGCGGCCTCCTCGGCGAGGTGAAGCGGGTTCTCATAGCGCATCTCGCGGTTGTGACGTTGGCAGGCGAGACGTTGACCTGTAGGCACGGAGCGTACGCGCAACGTCGTCGCCGATGCTCGAGCGGCCGACAGTGCGGAGCTTGAAATCATTGATACGCTCGCGACCGACGATGCCGACGTACAGCGACGCTGCTCGGCCGAATATACGGTGCCATGTCAGTCCACGACATGAAACAATGGTTTGTCTATGCTGCTTATAGTTTCTGGCGCATCCGGAGTGGGTAAGACCACGGCCCGAATGAACGCCGCTCCGCTGCTCCGCCCGCAGTTCGAACCGGTCGAGCTGGGGAGCTTCGGTCCCGTCCCAGCCACTCCTACCGTGGCATGGCGACAGAAGACAGTGGAACGAATCGCCCAGCATGCGATCGAGCTGGACGCAGACGACCGGCACGTTCTCCTCGCGGGCGATCCAATCCCTGCGGGAGAAGCTCTCGCAGTTCCCTCCGCCGACAGGGTCGATATCGCTGTCTGCCTCCTCGACCTGTCAGAGGCCGAGCAGAACGCTCGGCTCGATGCGCGTCGAGACCCGCCCGAGATGCGGCACCTCCACCTCGCGTTCGCGGCGTGGATGCGTCGACACGCGGTCGACCCGACGCACGTCACCGAGGCGGTCACGAACGACTCATGGGACCGAATGCAGTGGGATCGGTGGATCGGCGCAGACGTGTCCGACAGGTGGGCCATGACGATCATCGACGGATCCGGTCTGTCTCCGGAAAAGACTGGCGCGGCCATCGCACAGTGGGCCCACGCCGCTACCTCAGGCCGGGCTCCCGTCTTCCGCGCCGGCTGGTTCCGTTAGCGCATGCCCGGGTTGTAGCACCCGTTGTCAGCGTCGGCGCGCTTTACAGCAGAACGCTGACGGCAATCCTGGCTGGTTTTCGATGAAGGCGGCTCTTCCTGCGCTGAGCGTCGGTGCGATGATCGCGCAACCCGGCGGTGCTCCACCCTCATAGGGGCGCATCAAGTACTTCGCGCAGCTGATCGACGGTGGGCGAACCAGCCAGCCCGGCAGGAGTGCGGAACACTCGACAGGCGAGCCCCACCGGCGTGTGCTCGTCGGCGAAGGGGTCGGAACCGTCAATGAGGACGGTCGGGGACCCGTGGAACCCGAGGCGGGCGGCGTCCTCGGCAGTCTCGACTCGCTGATGCACGACGCGGACGTCCGATCGGCCGTCGAGGGCCTCGGTGAGCCGCCGGTCGAGCACCTCCCAGTTCGGGCACCCGTCGAAGTACTGCAACGTGATCTCCATGATCCACTCCTCTCAGGCTCTGTCCGCGCGGACCGCGGCCGGTGACGCCGTCTCAGGCGACGCGGCCGCCGCTTGGCTCTTGCGGGCACGCGCGGCGCGCAGCCCGTTGGCGATGTCCACGACCTCGGCGACCTCGTGGACGAGCACGACTGCGGCCAGGCCGAGCACGCCGGTGATGGCCAGCGGCAGCAGCACGGTGATGATCGCCAGGGACAACACGATGTTCTGGTTCATGATCGCCCGGCCGCGGCGGGCGTGCCGCAGCGCCTGCGGGATCAGGCCGAGGTCGTGTCCGGTGAAGGCGACGTCGGCGGACTCTATCGCGGCGTCGGAGCCGGTCGCGCCCATCGCGATGCCCACTGTCGCCCCGGCCAGGGCGGGGGCGTCGTTGATGCCGTCGCCGATCATCGCGGTGGGTGACTGCTCGGAGAGCTGGGCCACGATGCGGGCCTTGCCCTCCGGCCGCAGCTCGGCGTGCACGTCGCCGATCCCGGCGATCTGCGCCAGGGCGTGGGCGGTGCGGGCGTTGTCTCCGGTGAGCATGCTCACCTCGACGCCCTGGCTCTTCAGCGTGCGCACGACGTCGGGGACCTCGGGGCGCAGCTCGTCGCGGACCCCGATCGCCCCGGCCAGGCGGCCGTCGACGGTGACGAGCACGCAGGTCTGGCCCTCGGCCTCCAGGTCCTCGACCCGGGCCTTGAGCGGTCCGGCGTCGATCCAGCGGGGGCTGCCCACGCTCACCCGGAGGCCGTCGACGGTGCCGCCGATGCCGTGGCCGGCCTCCTCCGTCACCTCTTGCGCGGCGGGGGCTCCCTGGCCCGCGGCGGCGATGGCGGCGGCGAGAGGGTGCGTCGAGTGCTGCTCCACCGCCGCGGCCCAGGCGAGCACCTGCGCGTCGTCGAAGCAGTCGGCGGCGACGACGGCGGTGACCTCGGGCCGGTTGCGGGTCAGGGTGCCGGTCTTGTCCACGGCGAGGTGGCGGATGCCGCCGAGGCGTTCGAAGGCGGCACCGCTCTTGATGACGACGCCGAACTTCGTCGCAGCCCCGATCGCGGACACCACCGTGACGGGCACCGCGATCGCCAGCGCGCACGGGCTGGCCGCGACGAGCACGACCAGGGCGCGGGTGATCCAGGTCTCCGGGTCGCCGAGCAGCGAGCCGAGCACGCCGACCAGGACGGCGAGGACCATCACGCCGGGCACCAGCGGACGGGCGATCCGGTCGGCGATGCGCGCGCGTTCGCCCTTCTCGGTCTGGGCCTGCTCGACCAGCTCCACGATGGTGGTCAGCGAGTTGTCGGTGCCCGCCGCGGTCGCCTCGACCTCCAGGACCCCGGCGGTGTTGATTGCGCCCGCCGACACTGCGCCATCGGGGGCGACCTCGACCGGGATCGACTCGCCGGTGATCGCCGAGGTGTCTAAGCTGGAGCGACCGGACCGGACAGTCCCGTCGGTCGCGACCCGCTCGCCGGGGCGGACCAGCAGCACGTCGCCGACGGCGATCTCCTTGGCCGGGACTTCGACCGAGGCATCGTCGCGCAGCACGGTCGCGGTCTCCGGCACAAGCTTCAGCAGCGCGCGCAGGCCCCCGCGGGCGCGGTCCATTGCCTTGTCCTCCAGGGCCTCGGCGATCGAGTAGAGGAACGCCAGTGCGGCGGCCTCCTCGGCGTAGCCGAGGAGCACTGCGCCGACGGCGCTGATCGTCATCAGCAGCGCGATCCCCAGCTTCCGCTTGACGAACAGGTTCCGCAGAGCGCCGGGCACGAACGTGTACGCGCCCAGCAGCAGGCCCGCCCAGAACGCGACCAGCGCCGCGACGTGCAGCCCCGACCACTCCAGCACCAGGCCGGTGCCGAACGCGACGCCGGAGAGGATCGGCACCACCAGTCCCGGATCGCGCCACCACGGGCGCTCGGCCTCCTCGGCCTCTTCGGCGGCACTGGTGGTCGGCTCGTCGCAGCCGCAGGCGGCGCTCACGAGGCGTCCCCTGAACCGGTCGCGGCGCAGCAGCCGGGCACCGAGCAGTGCGGGTCGATGCACGGCGCGCTCTCGTCCACCGCGAGCGTGACGTCCACCAGCGCCGTCAGCGCCCCGGCCAGGTGCGGGTCGGCGATCTCGTAGCGGGTCTGGCGGCCCTCGGGCTCGGCGACCACGATCCCGCAGTCGCGCAGGCACGTCAGGTGGTTGGACACGTTCGAGCGCGTCAGCCCCAGCTCGCGCGACAGCACGGCAGGGTGGCTCGGGCCCTCGAGCAGGGACATCAGGATCTTGGAGCGCGTCGGGTCGGCCATGGCCCGGCCAAGCCGGTTCATGACGTCGAGGCGCGAAGCAATAGTCAGCATGCACTGAACTATACAGTGCACGCTGACCAATCGTTCAGATGCAGGGGGCTGCCGCACGCGCTCCGCGCGCTTGCCCTCGGGAATCGCGGTCACCTCTTGCGCCAGCTCGGCCACGTCGGCATCCCGCGGCCCTTCCACGTCTCCACCAAGCCGGCGACCCAACGCACGGACGCGAAGAGGGCGTAACCGGCCCCGGCGAGGCCAGCGCCGACCACGAGCCAGCGCCCGATCCCGAGCCACACGCTCCCGTCCACGTCCACCGCCCACTGAGCGCCCGTAATGAGCCCGGCGATGCCCATCCAGAGCCCGGCGACGACCACGACCACCGGCAGGAGGGCGAGGCGCATCGCCGCGGCGACCGACCATAGCTGACGGGCCCCCAGCGTCGCCGTGGCGGCGATGATCCGCTCGGCGCGCTCGTTCGACGCGTCGATGTTCGCCGTCATCGTGGCCGAGGCCTCCCCGGCGACCTGCTCGACCGCCTTCTCGACCCGCTCCTCGGTGCGCTTCTCGATCCGCTGCACGGCACCGCCGACCTGGCTCACGAGCTTCTGGTTGTCCTCGGCCAGGGACTGGAGCTTCTCAGTCGCCGAGGCCGTAACTGCTCGATTCATTTGCGCTTCGGCGATCAAGCTCTGCGAGGCGCTCTGCAGCTGCTTCCCGTCGAGACTCTCCCCGAACTCTCTGAGCGTGCTCTCGATCTGCGGCGACTTGTTGACGGACGGCTGCAAGGTCGACGGCAGGCCCTTCAGCTCCTCCTTGACGGTTTCCTCGATCGCGATCCGCAGATACGACTTCAGTCCGTTCACGGCCTTCGTCTGCCTGTTGACCGCTGCGATGACGTCGGCGTTCGCAGGCTCCGACAGATTCGACGCCGTCGAGCTCGGTTCGGTCTCCTGCTGCTCGTTCCTCATCTCGTCGAGAATGCTCATTGCTCTGCTCCTTCGGTCGGTTGTTCTCGTGGAACTCGAAGATTTGCTGTGCGCCCTCGGCGGTGAACTCGGGCGTCAGCCCGGATGCTTTCTTCCGGCCGAGCTTGCCGTTGTCGGCCCGGCGCATCTTGTACGTCCAGCCGTCACGCTGGGTCTCTGCGAGGGCGACGCCATGCTCGTCGAGTACCTCGGTGAATCCCGCCCGGTCCACTGACCGCTTGTCCCGCAGCGAGGCGGCGACCTTGTCCCCGAGGATGCGCTCGAATCCGCCTGACGCGAAGTCCTCCCGGCGCTGCGACCAGTCCGGCTTTGCTTGCTCCGGCGACGGGAGGACCTGGCACCCCTCGTCTTGCATCAGTTCGTCGTTGGCCCGGCGCAGGCCGTTCTTCCACGACGTGTTCCGCTGCAGCGACTTCCCGGTGAGGCTGTCGTGGTTGATGACGTAGAAGTGGTTGTGCAGGTGCCCGCCGGCCGAGTCGGCGTGGGTCACCACGAGGTGATCGGCCGAGTGCATCCGCTCCGCGAGCTTCACGCCCAGCTCATTGACCCGCTGCACGTGCCCCCGGTCGTTCTTGCCGAACTCGTCCGGCGAGAAATTCTGCGTGTACGAGTACAGCTCGTTCTTCCGCCCGTGGGCCCTCGCCAGAGCCTCTGCGCGGGCGACGAAGGCCCACGGCGACTCCACCGAGCACGACATCGCTGCGGCACGATCGGTGCCGGTCTGGACGTGCTCTGTGCGCTTGTCCTTGTCGTTGCCGTACAGCGCGTACCCGACCGAGTCGCTGGCGGACCGCGATGGCTTCACGTTGACCGTACTCATAGCGCCGTCCGATCCCCGAGCTGTGCCCGCACGGCATCCATCGATTCCATGACCTCGCGCAGCAGATCGTCGTCGAGGGCACCACCGCGACGCACCGCCTGGTTCAGGTTGATCCCGATTCGGCGCACCTGCTCGACCGCCTGACCCAGCTCCGGCGACGGCGTGGAGGCCGCCGCGACCTCTAGACGTCCCGGCGGGAGTCCAGGGCGTCGAGAATGACCGTGCGTACCCATTTGCTCGGCTGCACGCCGAGCCTGCGAGCACGTCGCCGAACCGCTTCGCGCTCCGCCTTCGTGACCCGCACGTCGATGCTCACGTCGCGATTCGCCTGGGGCTCATCGACTCCATGACCATCATTGGTGTTGGGAGCCGTACGGTCAGGGCCAGCAGGGTACTTGTACCTCATATCGATGATGTCCTGTCTCAACACATCGTGGACACACGATCTCATGACATCGGAGACACCATGTCTCATGACATTGTGAACACACTCGATGCGGCAGTCGGTGATATTCGTGTCATGACGAATTCTCTGACACCGCGGGTGCGCGCGGACATCATCAACTACGACCCGACCCAGCCCGGAGCCCTTTCCGTAACTGAGTTCTGCCGGTCACTTAAGATTTCCCGCAGTGTGTTCTACAAGATCCGCACCCGGTCCCAACATGAGTCGAAAGCAGCTTTACACCCGCGATCCCGAGCACCGAAGCAACCGGCCCGCCGATACGGTCCCGACGTGGTCAACGAGCTCGTCCGCATCCGCAAACAGCTCAAATTCGACGGCTGGGACTACGGACCCAGAACCATCCACTACGAAGCCCTTATCGCCGACACTTTCCCCGGTGGGAAGGTTCCCTCGCCGGCAACGATCGCGCGGCTCTTGGCCAGTGTCGGCCATGTCGAAGCCTCCCCGAAGAAGAGACCCAAGTCCTCTTACATTCCCTTCTCGAGATCTACCGCCATGGCCCTGTGGCAACTCGACGCCTTCGAATACACACTGACGACCGGGACGATCATCACGATCTATCAGCTCCTCGATGACGCCACCCGCTTCGACGTCGGCACGACAGCACATTCCCGAGCCGAGAACAGTGCCGACGCACATCAGATGCTTGCTGCTGCGATCGCCGAATACGGTGCGCCAAAGGAAGTGCTGTCGGATAATTCCTCGGCGTTCAATCAGCTGCGACAAGGACGGATCGGAGCGGTGGAGACATTCCTCGCGTCGAAAGGAGCCATGCCGATCAGCGGGCTGCCGGGTAAGCCGACAACGCTGGGTAAGAACGAACGCTCCCACCAGACCCTGATCAGGTTCCTCGACGCGAACACCCCCGCCAACCTGGAAGCCGTACGGGCACTCCTGCGTCGCTTCCGCGACCATTACAACAAACGACGACCCCACCAGTCAGTCGGTGGTGCCACTCCAGCCACGGCCTGGAACCTGCTGGAACACACGCCGGCGACAGATCCGATTCCCATGGCCGTGTTGGAGGCGAAAGCTGCGGAATATCTGAGCAAACGCATCCGCTTACGGAACAACCTCGACCAGGTGGGACTGGCGATATCGAAAACCGGTAACATTCTCCCCGACCCCACCAGCGAGCAGGCACCGGGACAGTCGGTCGTCGAGGTTACTCGGGCCAACCATCAGGTCTACTATCAAGGGTTACAGGTGTCGCTGCCGATGACCTTTGCTGGTCGTCAGTTCTATCGGGCGATCACCGATGAGGCATTCTTTCTCTCGGACATGGTCACCGGTGAGATCGTGTTCTCGTTCCCCCTGCCGATGGTCGCGATTAAGGAACGGAAGAGAACAGTCGCGTCGTATGCGATCAAGGGAGTCCAGATCGTGAATCCGACGAAGCAGTGGGTACGAAAGCACGCTGAGTACGAAGCAGAGTTCGAGACTCGTCAGATGGTGTTGCCGGAGGTGTTCTCCTGACGCTGTTGGGCAGCCGCGCCAGCGATGGTAGGTGTGTACAAAGCTCTGAGGTCGAGTGTCCCCGAAGGGGTGAGATTCAGTGTCCACGAAGTCGCGAGGTTACACACCTCATATCGATGACTCCGGTACCGACCTCGATCCTGCTGGTCTTCCCGGCAATCGTCGACAGCAGCGGAATGGGCGAGGCTGCCTGGGTCGCGAAATGATGGACCCGGAAGGAGGCGCCGTTGACGCCGAGTTCGTCGGCGCCCACTGAGATCTCAACAGCATCGCGCAGCATCTGCCCGGCGTCGAGGTCGCCGCCGTTGTCATAGTGACCGAAACTGAGGAATCCGAAAGATTTCATGCCAGATGAACTTGCCGTGCGCGGAGCCTATTCCCCAGCCGCGTCGACGGCACCGAGGGCAATGTCGGGCAACGACGAAGGCCCCGTCCGTGATGGACGAGGCCTTTGCTGCTCCCCCGGCTGGGCTCGAACCAGCGACCCTTCGATTAACAGTCGAATGCTCTGCCAACTGAGCTACGGAGGAATACCGCAGTTTCCTGCGGACGTGTGTTCCAGCTTAGCAAACCTCCCGGCCGACGAACAAAACCAAGACAAGTGCTTTAGCTCACAGCGTGGAGGGTGCTTCGGCCACAGCATTGAGGGTTTCCCCACCCGTTGCCGCAGGGTTGCCTTACAGTCAGGACAAACACAGTCCGCGGCCATCTTCACCGCCGTCCTGCGCGATAGACTCAAAGCGATCCCCACCCCAGAACCGCACCGTCGAAACCGGAAGACTCATCGTGACCATAGCGGCAATCGCCCTCGCCGTCCTCGCGGCCGTGGCACTGGCCTATGGCGCCTTGTATCAGCATGAAGCCGTTGCCGGACAGGATGACTCCCACAACGGACTGAGCTGGGCACATTTCACCGACCTGCTCCGCAACCGCCGTTGGCTGCTCGGGCTGACCATCCTCGGCGTGGGAACGGCGGGCAATTTCGTCGCCCTGGCCCTGGCCCCGGTGATGGTCGTCCAGCCGATCGGGGCATTCTCACTCATCGTCTCCGTGCTGCTCGGCGTCCGTCACCGCGGCCTCAAGGTCAACAGACGACTCGTCCAGTCCGTCGTCTGGTGCACCGCCGGGGTGACGGCCTTCGTCGCGCTCTCGGCCACGACCGCACAGTCGGAGGTCCACCTCGGCGCCGATGCGATGCCCCTGTTCTGGATCACCGCCATCGCCGTCGCGATCGGCCTGGTGATCGTCCTCGTCTTCCGTTATGCCCCGCAGCTGGTTCTCATCATCGCGGCCGGACTGCTCTTCGCCTGTGTGGCGACGAACGCCCACCTGGTCAGCGTCCAGTTCCTCCGGGCCGGCATCGACCAGGTCACCTGGATCAACGTCGCCGCACTGGTGGCGGCGGTTGCCCTCGGTTCCCTGTTCGTCCAGAACTCCTATGCGGCGGGCCCTCCGGAGATGGTCATCGCCGGGCTGACAGTCATCGACCCGATCGGTGCCGTCATCCTGGGCACCATCGTCCTCGGCGAGGCGGCCCACTCCCCCATCTGGCTGATCCTGACCATCACGCTCACCGGATTGGTCGCCTGCGCAGCCGTCGTTGTATTGTCGCGGTATCATCCCGATGTCAGAGATCGAGAAGCTCAGCGCAGGAACGCCCGCCGTTCCGACACCATGACCGACACCGAGGAGAGCTGAATCCTGTCTGCGCACCGTCCCACTCCGAAACGCCGGATCCTCATTCCGGCAGAGACGTACGCCCCCGAAGTCAACGGTGCCGCGAAGTTCGCCGAACGGCTCGCCGCAGGCCTCGCCGGCCGCGGCAACGATGTCCATGTCGCCTGCCCTTCGGCGACGGGCAAACCCTCGGTCAGCGTCGAGAACGGGGTCACCGTTCACCGACTCACCGCTCACCGCTGGCCGTTGCACCCGACGTGGATGATCTGCATGCCGTGGGAGACGAAGCCCGAACTTTCCCGACTCCTCGACAGCATCCGTCCCGATGTCGTGCATACACAGGCTCACTTCGTCATCGGCCGCTTTGCCTTCTCCGAATCGATCAGGCGGGCCATCCCCGTCGTGGCCACGAACCATTTCATGCCCGACAACGTCCGTCCCTACCTCAGAGCTCCGAAGCCCGTTCTCGACGGCGGCACCGCCATCGCCTGGTGGGATCTGCGCCGGAAGTTCCAGTCCGCTGACTTCATCACGGTGCCCACACAGTTGGCGGCCGATCTGCTCACCGAGAACGGCTTCTCCTCTCCCATCCGAGCGGTCTCGTGCGGGATCGATCTGGAACGCTTCGCTCATCTGCGCGAACTCGACTGCGCCCAGTCACGGGCCGTTCCCCCGCGCGTCCTCTTCGTCGGTCGCCTCTCCTCGGAGAAGCATGCCGCAGACATCGTCGAGGCAGTGGCGAAGACCGATCCGGAGTTGGGGCTCGAAGCCGATATCGTCGGCGGCGGTGACCAGGAGGAACCGCTGAAGCACCTGGCGGAGGAACTCGGCATCGCCGACCGAGTGCATGTGCTCGGAAAGATCAGCGACAAGGCGCTCATGGACGCCTACCAGCGCTGCACCTTCTTCTGTATGCCCTCGACCGCTGAGCTGCAGTCCATCGCCACGCTGGAGGCGCTGGCCTCGCGCAAACCCGTGGTCGTTGCCGATGCGGTGGCCCTGCCGCACCTCGTCCGCGACGGAGTCAACGGGTATCTGTTCCCGCCGCGCGACACCGACGCCCTGGCCGATCGCTTCACCCGCATCTGCCGGATGCCCGAAGCCGATCTCGATGACATGTCGAAAGCGTCGCTCGACGTCGTGGCCAAACACGATATCGAATACACGCTCGACACCTTCGAATCCATCTACGACGGAGTCATCCGAGACGCCGCCGACTCGTCCGCGGCCTGACGGCCACGCGAGCTGACGAACAGGCGGCCTGACGAACGCGGGCCTAACCACCCACAGGTGGGACGAAGACCGTCGGTGCGGTCGGCATCCCGGTGAAGTCGACACTCCTGATCATGTCATCGACGGACCTCCACCGGGAGCCGGTACCGTCGAACCCGAGTGACTGCTGCATCCAGGCGAAGACGTCCTCGACGCTCCACCCGAGGCTGCGCAGCTGCTGATAGGTCACCGCGCCGTCGCGTTTGGCCAGCCGCTGGCCGCTGTCGTTGAGCACCAGGGGCACATGGACCCAGCCCGGTGCGGGCAGACCCAACAGCTGTGCCAGATATGCCTGCCGCGGTGCAGAGGAGGCCAGATCGTCCCCGCGCAGGATCTCGTCGATTCCGCTCTCTGCGTCATCGACGACGACGGTGAGGTTGTAGGCGTAGACGCCGTCGCCTCGCCGCAGCACGAGATCGTCGACAAGGGCCTCCACTCGGCCCAGCAGCACATCGGTGATGCTGTGCTCTCGGTTGTCCGTGTGCAGACGCAGCGCCGGCTGCCGGTTGTTCGCCTCGAGTCTCCGTCGGGCCGATTCCCGCTCTCCCTCGCCGAGACTGCGACAGGTCCCGGGATACGCCCCGGGTGGTGCATGGGGTGCGCTCGGGGCCTGGGCGATGTCCTTGCGTGAGCAATAGCATTCGTAGACGAGACCGTCGGCTGCCAGCCTCGCAATCGCGTCCGAGTACTCTGCGGTGCGTGCGGACTGGACAAGGGGACGCTCGTCGGGAACGACTCCGAGGTCGGCGAAGACCTCGAGCTGCGAGTCGGCCGCGCCGGTCTTCACCCGATCGAGGTCTTCGACCCGCCACAGGAACCGGCGGCCCGTCTGCCGGGCACGCACATAGCTGAGCAGTCCGGTGCGGATATTGCCGATGTGGAGGTCACCGCTCGGGCTCGGAGCGAAACGCCCGGCTCCGCCGACTGAGTGTGTGCCGGTCACTGATGGGCTGCGAGGTCGCCGTACTGCGGGAACCGTTCCAGGTAGTCCTGCACATAGGAACAGGTGGGCACGATGGACGTCCCATCCGCACGGAGGAGGTCGAGCACCCGGGTGACGAGAGTGCGGGCGAAACCGCGGCGGGAGTAGCCTTCGGAGATGATCGTGTGCTGCAGCTCCAGGGTGTGCTCATCGATGACCTGGTAGGCGAGGAACCCGATGAACTCCCCCGGGGTCTCTTCGGAGAAGAGTTCGAACCGTTCGCGATCGACGTTCTTCACGACTCGGACCGGTGTGGGGCTGAGTTGAGGCTGTGGCATTGGTGCGCTCCTTCATGGCCGTCTCCTCTGTGAACGATACATGGTCGCGGCAGGGTCTGTTCGCGACCCCAGCCCCTGCCGGGACCGCGCCCGTTGCCCTTAGGCTCCGGCCGAGTGAGTGAGCTCTTCGCCTTCTCGGCGCAGCTCGACCTTGCGGATCTTGCCCGACACCGTCATCGGGAACGATTCACGAACCTCGACATAGCGTGGGATCTTGAAGTGGGCGAGCTTGCCGGAGCAGAACTCACGGACCTCGTCGGCGGTGAGCGAGTCGAAGCCGTCCTTGAGGATCACCCACGCCATGAGCTCTTCGCCGTACTTCTCGTCGGAGATGCCGACGACCTGGACGTCGCGGATCGCTGGATGGTGGTAGAGGAACTCCTCGACCTCGCGCGGATAGATGTTCTCACCTCCGCGGATGACCATGTCCTTGATCCGTCCGGAGATGTCGACGTAGCCGTCATCGTCCATGATGGCCAGGTCGCCGGTGTGGATCCACCGGGCAGCGTCGATCGTCTCGGCCGTCTTGTCCGGCTGATTCCAGTAGCCGAGCATCACCGCGTAGCCGCGAGTGCAGAATTCGCCCTTCTGGCCGCGCGGAACGGTCTGCCCGGTGACGGGGTCCGCGATCTTGATCTCCAGGTGCGGCATGACCCGGCCGACGGTCTCGGTGCGCTTCTGCAGGGAGTCGTCGACACGCGTCATCATCGACACCGGCGAGGTCTCGGTCATGCCGTAGCAGATGGCGACCTCGGACATGTTCATATCGTCGATGACTCGGCGCATCGTGTTCACCGGGCACGGCGATCCTGCCATCACGCCGGTGCGCAGAGTCGAGAAGTCGAATTCTGCGAACTGCGGGTGCTCGAGTTCGGCGATGAACATCGTCGGCACACCATAGAGCGATGTGGCTTTCTCCTCGGTGACCGCCGACATCGTCGCCACCGGGTCGAAGGCCGGTGACGGCAGCACGACCGCCGAGCCGTGGCTCAGCGCGGCGAGGTTGCCGATGACCATACCGAAGCAGTGGTAGTACGGCACGGGAACGACCACGGTGTCGGCGGGGGTGTACGAGAGCATCTCGCCGATGAAGAAGCCGTTGTTGAGGATGTTGTGGTGACTAAGGGTCACACCCTTGGGGAACCCGGTCGTGCCGGAGGTGTACTGGATGTTGATCGGATCATCGGCCGAGAGGTCGTCGATGACCTGCTGCAGCCGCACCGCGTACTTCGCCCGTTCGTCGTCGAGCATCTCGCGGCCCTGCCCGATGAGGTGAGCGAAGGATTCGCGCTCGCCGACCGTGACACCGCCGACGAGGTCTGCGGAGACCGTGTCGAGGAAGACGAGATCGAGGCTGGGGACCTTGGCGGCCACCTCGGTGGCGATGGCGTGGAAGTCCGAGTGCGGTGGTGCGACGATCTGCGAGATCATCAGGCTCATTCCGGACTGTTCGACGACGAACTCGAGTTCGTGGCTGCGGTAGGCGGGGTTGACGTTGACGAGGATCGCTCCGATCTTCGCCGTGGCATACTGCACGAGCGCCCATTCGCCGACGTTCTGCGCCCAGATGCCGACCCTGTCGCCCTTCTTCACTCCACGTTCGAGAAGGCCGATGGCCAGTGCGTCGGTGTCACGATCGAAGTCGGAGTACGTCCACCTCCGATTCGAATGCCGGTCGACCAATGCCAGCGCTTCAGGATTCCTCGCGGCGGTGCGTTTGATGTGCTCGGCGATGGTGATCCCGAGCAGCGGTTCCGTCGATGTTCCCGACGAGTAGGACAATTCGGACACTGCGGTGTGCTCCCTTGCATGCCAATTTTCACTGTGACTGATTGCACACTATTCCGTCACGGTCCCGCATGCAAAAGCTGGCGAGGAATTCGGCGCCCTCACCTGCGGATTCGGGGTCGACCTGTCCGACGGGAGCCGAGTGGACGACGGTGCCGCTCTCCACCAGGACCAGCGACTCGGCCAGAGCGGTGACGTCATCGACGTCGTGGGTGACCAGCAGTGCGCTGCGCCCGCTCAGCAGCCGGGACAGCACCCGACGGGTCTCGACAGCGACATCCACGTCGAGTGCGGCCAGCGGTTCGTCGAGCAGCAGCAGCTTCGGTTCGACGACGAGCGCACGGGCAAGCGCGATGCGGGCGGCCTGTCCCCCGGAGACGGCGTCGGGTCTGCGGTGCGCGCACTGTCCCACGCCGAGGCGGTCGAGCATCGCCTGCGCCTGTTCACGTGCGACGTGGCGAGTCGCACCGTGAGCCCGCAGACCGAATCCGACGTTGTCGATGACGCTCAGGTGGGGGAACAGGAGGGGGCTCTGTGCGAGATGGACGATTCCGCGGTCGTGGACCGGCGGCCACAGTCCGGCAGCGATGTCGAAGACCGTGTCGTCCCCGAGACGCAGCCGTCCCGAATCAGGCACCAGGGCGCCGGTGAGCACCTGGAACAGGGTGGATTTTCCGGCCCCGTTGCGGCCGATGATCGCAGTGGTCCCCGGCAGCGCGGAAGTCAGATCCAGATCGATTCCGCGGGCAGTCAGCTGGACTTCGGCCCTGATGCTCTGTGCAGGTCTCGCAGGTCCCACGGACCGCGGCTTCGGTTCGGTCGCTCCCCCGCGTTTCGGGGCGTCGTCGAGGGCGGATGGGACCGCCTCGGCGGGGTTGGGGGTCGGGGCGGTGTTAGGGGATCTCAGCCGGGGAGCGTGCGGGGACCGGTAGGCGACGATGATGATGAGCACGGCGATGACGATGAGCAGGAGCGAGAGGCCGATGGCCGCCTGCGGGTCGGATTCGCGGACGAGGTAGATCCGCAGGGGCATCGTCCGGGTGACGCCGGACAGCGATCCGGCGAAGGTCAGTGTGGCCCCGAACTCGCCGAGTGAGCGGGCGAAGCACAGCACGGCGCCCGTGACGATTCCGTGTCGGAGCAGCGGCAGAGTGACCGTGAAGAACACACGATTGGGTTTCGCACCGAGCTCGGCCGCGGTGAGTTCATAGCGGCGTCCGAGGCCCGCGGTGGCGGTCTCGACGGACATGACCATGAACGGCAGGGACACGAAGACCTGGGCCATGATCACCGCCGAGGTGGTGTAGGCGAGACTGAGGCCCGCCGCTTCGAGCCCTCCGCCGAGGATGGCCGACCGACCCCAGGTGTAGAGCAGCGCGAGACCGCTGACCACCGGCGGCAGCACGAGAGGCAGCAGGATGAGGGTGCGCACGATGCGCTGGCCGGGGAACCGCCGAGTCGCGAGCAGGTACCCGAGGGGGAAGCCGATGAGGACGCTGATGAGGGCCGAGGTCACCGAGGTCAGCAGGGACAGCCTCATCGCCAGGCGGGATTCCTCGGCCGTGATCACGGCGAGCAGACTCTGGGCATCGACCCGAGTGAGCATGCCGATGATCGGCAGGAGCAGGAAGACGATTCCGATGACGGCGGGCACCCACAGCCAGCCGGGGACGAGCGATTCCGATCTGGGCCGCCGCGGGGGTCGAACCGGGGACGTCTCGCGACGCATCAGAGCAGGCGCAGGCATGGTCAGCCCGCAGCGAATCCGGCGTCGCGCAACAGCTTCTGGGCCCTGTCGAAACCGAGGAACTTCACGAAGTCATCGGCTTGGTCCTGGTTCTCGCTGGCTCTGACAGTGGCGGCCGGGTACTTGTTGATGACCTTGTCGGCGCCGTCGAGATCGACCTGTTCGACCTTGCCGCCTCCACGGGCGATATCGGTGACGTAGACGATTCCGGCGTCGGCCTGGCCGGCGCTGACCTTGCCGAGCACATCGGTGACCGAGTTCTCTTCGCTGACCGGATCGAGTGCGACGTCGTTGAGGTCGGCCCACTTCTGAGTTGCGGCCCCGCAGGGCACTTGAGGCGCGCAGACGACGAGGTCGGTCCCGGAGAAGTCCTTGGAGCTCGTGATCGCCTGCGGATTTCCCGCGGCCACGGCCAGGGTGAGCGTGTTCGAAGCGAACATTTCGGGCTCGCCGGCAAGCAGATCGTCGGAGGCGAGCGTGTCCATCGTCGTCTCATCGGCGGTGGCGATGACGTCGGCGGGGGCGCCTTCGGAGATCTGCGAGACGAGGTCGGAGGAACCGGCGAAAGAGAACTTCACGTCTGGTGCATTCGGATCGGTGGCGGTGTACTCATCGGCGATGTCGTCGAAGACTTCGGTGAGCGAAGCGGCGGCGAAGACGGTGATCTCCTCCGGTTCGTCCGCCTCGGCGTGCGGATCCGATCCCGATGAACAGGCGGTCAGGGTCAGGGCTGCGACGGTGCAGAGCCCCAGCAGGGTTTTCTTCATACCCCCATTGAACCCGCAAATACGACTCCGTGTCGACTTCAGCTCCGATTATGAGACTCTACGGTCGCGTGTGGCCACGCAAGGCCGGTCCTCACGAACTCGGAACGGTGTCGATCGACACCATCGTCGCCTTCACCGAGGCGGTCGCGAGACGGCCCGGCTCGAGCCCGAGTTCGCGGCAGGCTTCGGCCGACATCAGCGACACCACGCGGAAGGGACCGCACTGCATGCTGACCTGGGCCATCACTCCGTCGATGCTGACGTCCGTGACGAGACCGGCGAAGCGGTTGCGTGAGGAGCTGACGACTCCGCTGGGGTCCGGCAGAGCCTCGGAGGACGATTGAGCGAGAGCGGCGAGCTCACTGCCGTCGACGACCGCCCGATTCGAGGCGTCCTTGTGCTGGGACAGTCGACCGTCGGCGACCCACCGGCGCACGGTGTCATCGCTGACGCCGAGGAACCGTGCCGCTTCGCTGATCCGCAGTCGGGTCATTCGTGGGCTCCTACCCATTCGTCACTGCCATCGCTGAAGTGCTGATGCTTCCAGATCGCCACTCGAGCCTTGACCTCGTCGATGAGTTCGCAGCAGGCGAGGAAGGAGTCCTTCCGATGGGCTGAGGCGACGACTGCGGCCAGTGCCACATCGCCGATCTCGAGGTCGCCGACGCGGTGGACGACGGAGAGCCTGACCGCAGGGTGCCGGGCGGCGATGTCCGCAGCCACCTCGGCGATCTGGGTGGAGGCCAGGGGGTGGGATTCGTAGTGCAGACGAGCGACTCCCCGACCCTCGTCGTGGTCGCGGATGACTCCGGAGAAGCTGACGACGGCACCGCAGGTGTCCGTGAGGACCTGGGGTTCGAGTTCCTGGATCGAAATCGGGGACTCGATGACTCCCGTGGTCACGACTGTGCCGGTGCTCATGACTCTCGCGTCCAATCTCCGCTCTTTCCGCCGGTCTTCTCGACGACCTTGATGTCGCTGATGACGGCCTGGTTGTCGACGGCCTTGATCATGTCGAAGATCGCCAGCGCGGCCGTGGTCACAGCCGTCAGGGCTTCCATTTCGACGCCTGTCTTCGACACGGTCTTCACCGCGGCGGTGATGGCCACCGCGTCCTCGCGGAGTTCGAACTCCACGTCGATTCCCGTCAGGGGCAGCGGATGGCACAGCGGGATGAGGTCGCTGGTGCGCTTGGCGCCCATGACGGCGGCGATGCGGGCCACGGGCAGAGCATCGCCCTTGGGAAGCCCCGCCTCGGCGATGAGGTCGATGACCTCGGCACGAGTGGTGATGAGGCCGGAGGCAACGGCTCGGCGCTTCGTGACGTCCTTGTCGCCGACATCGACCATCTGGGCGGTTCCGGATGCGTCGACGTGGCTGAGTTTCATGCGATCTTCCACGTCAACAGCCTATCTCCCACAGCTGAGAACGGATCGTCTGCTCCCGCGTCCTCGGGTGAGACGAAGACGAGGTGCGTGGCTTCGGCATAGCTGTGGAGCAGGTGGGACCGGGAGTCGCCGACGAATTCGAGACCGGCGTCGGTGAGTCTGGCGCGGCGCACCTGCAGCTTTCCGGCCGGAGGGTCTTCGTCGAATCCGTGGGCCAGTCGGTGGCGGTCGGCCTCGCGGGGAGGTTCGTGCCCGGCCAGACCGAGCAGGGCGGGGCGGATGAAGAGTTCGAAGCTGATGAGTGTGCTCACCGGGTTGCCCGGCAGCGCCACCCACGCATGGTCAGCCAGGCTTCCGCAGCCCTGCGGTCCTCCGGGCTGCATGGCGATCGGTTCGAAGGTCATCGCGGAGTCCGCATCGAGGTCGGCCGCGAGTTTGACGACTTCGTGCGCTCCCTTCGAGATGCCCCCGGTGGAGATGACGAGCTCCGCATCGCTGTGGCGGACTCGGTCGAGCAGCTGCTGTGGGTCGTCGGGGACGAACGCCACCTCGGTATCGACGCCGAGGCGACGCAGCCCGGCCTTCAGCGTCACGGAATTCGCGTCGTTGATCCCGGCGGCCGCCTCGGCGGCGATCTCATCGCCCGTGCTCACGACGAGGACGCGCGGGAGACCGAGCACCGGAAGTTCATGCACTCCGCAGGCAGCGGCCACGCCGAGGTGGGCCGGTGTCAGCATGGTGCCCGCGCTCAGCACGGTCTGACCGGTGCGGACGTCGGATCCGCGGCGCCGGACGAAGGTTCCCGGGCGTGGTTCGACCGAAGGAACCAGCGTGATGGCCTCGGCTCCGAAGCGTCCCGGGGAGGTGTCCTCGATCTTGACGACCATATCGGTGCCCGCAGGCAGCGGCGCCCCGGTCATGATCTCCACTGCGGTGCCCGGCTGCACCGGCTGTCCGTGTGCACCGGCGGCGACACGCCCGTGCACGGGAATCGGGTATTCGCGCATCTCCTCCACCGTGGCGGCGGCCAGGGCGTAGCCGTCCATGCTCGAGTTGTCGAAGCCGGGCACATCGATCGGCGATTCCACATCGGCGGTCAGCCGCCTCGGCGTCTCCAGCAGGGAGCTCAGCGGCAGGCTCACGGGACCGGTCAGGGGCGCAATCATCTCGGATATCCGCTCACGGTGCATCTTCGCAGTAGTCATGGGACGATGATATCGACACGCTTTTCAAGGAGGATGACGCCATGGAGAAGATCGGCCTGCCCATGCCGGTGCTCAGAACTCCGACGGTCGACCCGGGCGAGCAGTTCACCGCCCACACCGAGGACGCGCTGCTCGACACCTTCGATCGCCGCGCTCGCGACCTCCGCATCTCCCTCACGGACTTCTGCAACCTGCGCTGCACCTATTGCATGCCGGAGGAAGGCGTCGAGTTCATGTCCCGCGATTCCGCGATGACCGGTGACGAGATCGTCCGCTTCGTCCGCATCGCGGTGGAGAAGTTCGGCGTCGACCAGGTTCGGTTCACCGGCGGCGAACCCCTGACGCGCAAGGACATCAACGAGATCATCGCCGGTGTCGCGGCCTTGGAGCCGCGACCGAACATCGCGTTGACGACGAACGCGATCGGTCTGGACAAACGTGCCGCACGGCTGAAGGACGCGGGACTCGACCGCATCAACGTCTCGCTCGACACGATCGATCCGGAGACCTTCGAGTCCATGACCCGACGTCCGTTCCTCAAACGGGTGCTCGAGGGCATCGACGGGGCGAAGGCCGCCGGACTCGAGCCCGTGAAGATCAATGCCGTGCTGCTGCCCGGTGTCAACGATGCACAGGCGCCGGATCTCCTGCAGTGGTGCCTCGAGCAGGATCTGAGTCTGCGGTTCATCGAACAGATGCCCCTGGATGCCGGACATTCCTGGGATCGGACGTCGATGATCACCGCCGCTGACATCTTCGCCCTCCTCGAGCCCCGCTTCGTCCTCACCCCGGATTCGGCGCCTCGCGGCGGTGCTCCGGCCGAGAAGTTCCTCGTCGCCGATCGACGTCGGCCCGATACGATCCTCGGCACCGTCGGAATCATCGCTTCTGTCACGCGTCCGTTCTGTGCGGACTGCACCCGCACGCGGCTGACCGCAGAGGGTCGTGTGCGCACCTGCCTGTTCTCCCGCACCGAGGTCGATCTGCTCACCGCGATGCGCGAGGGGGCCTCGGACGATTCGATTGCGAACCTGTGGAAGGGTGCGCATTGGAAGAAGCTCGCCGGTCACGGGATGGACACGGATTCGTTCGAGCAGCCACAGCGTCCCATGAGCGCCATCGGAGGATAAGTGCCCACCATCACCGTTCGGTTCTTCGCCGCAGCCCGCGAGGCCTTCGGCGCCCGCGAATCACAGATGAATGCCGAGACCGTCGATGAGCTCGTCACGACCCTCGCCGAGGCGGCCGCCCCCCAAGCCGCGACCGTGCTGTCGCGCTCGAGCTTCCTCGTCAATTCCGTGGCCGCGACCGATAAGTCGGTGCCTTTGGCCGATGGTGACACCGTCGATGTCCTCCCGCCGTTCGCCGGCGGGTGAGGTCAACCGCCTTGCTGCGAAGCCGGTTGAGAGAGATAGGCGAGGTATCCGCCGTTGACCGAGGTCACCGCGGTGCCCTGTGAACGCAGCTGTGCTGCGGTCTTCGCCGAGCGCACCCCCGACCGGCAGTACAGTGCGATCCCTGACTGCTGCATGGGATCCGACCCGACGGGCAGCCTGCCGGGGTCGGCGAGGAGCTCGTCCATCGGAATGTGAATGGCGCCGGGGACCATCCCCGAGGCGACCTCGTCGTCCTCGCGGATGTCGACGAGGACGGAGGTCTCGTCGAGCTCCGACCAGGTGACGGCGGCCGGCCCCAGAGGACTCTCTCCGGTGTTCGTGCCGGCTGCGCCATCGGTGCCGTCGTCGAGGCCGAGCGAGTCGAACGTGTGCTGGGTGTAATCGCTGCGATGCATCTCGAGGTCGGTGACCGGAGTTCGACCGGGGATCGGCTGCACCGGGACGGTCTCCCAGCCGGCATCGAGACTGCTGTGGATCGCCACGCTGTTGTACAGCGGTGTGCCGATTCCGGTGAGCACCTTGATGGCTTCCATCGCCATGGCGGAGCCGATGCTTCCGCACAGAGGTCCGAGGACTCCGGCGACCGAGCAGTCGGGCACGCTGCCGGGGGCGGGGACCTCGGGATAGAGGTCGCGCAGGGTAGCGCCGTGTTCGACGTCGAAGACGGCGACCTGTCCGTCGAAGCCGAGGATCGTCCCCCACACGAGTGGGAGTCTGAGAATCTCACAGGCATCGTTGGCAAGGTAGCGCGTGGCGAAGTTGTCGCTGCCGTCGACGACGATGTCGACGCCGTCGAAGAGGTCGAGAGCGTTGTCCACAGTGAGCAGCTGGGCAATCGTGCGGACCTCGATCGACGAGTTGATCCCGTTCATCCGCTGCCGGGCGGAATCGATCTTACGAGAGCCGACGGCCGCCTCGGTGTGGATGACCTGTCGGTGCAGATTGCTCAGCTCGACGATATCGGGATCGACCACGGTGATCGTGCCGATGCCGACGGCCGCGAGGTAGCTGAGGATCGGAGCGCCGAGCCCCCCGGCGCCGATGACGAGGACATGCGAGTCGAGCAGCGCCGCCTGCGCGCTCTCACCGAACCCGGACAGTCGAAGCTGCCGAGCATACCGGGCCCGGTCGGCGGGTGCGAGGCGTGACGTGGACATGCTTCCATCCTAATCGGCTGTGCTGTTCGCGGACTGTCTGCACCGGTGTCGGGCATCAGCACTCGAGGTAGTCGATGACCGTACCCGCGCTCAGCTGCTCAGGGCTGTGCGGGGAATCGGTGCGGCGCGGGATTCTGATGATCACATCGGCGGCGGCGAAATTCGGGAGTCTCGCCCGTTCGGCGGCACGGATCTCCCCCGATTCCGTGAAACTGCCGGGGCGGACGGTGACGGCGTCTGCGTGTGGCCTCAGGCCGGGTCCGGCGAGAATGCCCTTCCGCCATCTCTGCCGCAGGCTCTTCCTTGTCAGCACCGAGCCGACGAAGAGGTGGAACGCGACGAAGGCGCCCTGAGGTGTGCCGGGCAGATGGATGAGCGGCAGTGTGCCGAATCGCCCGCAGCCCTGCGGGGATCCGGGTCGCATGTCCAAGCGGCGGAAGGTCGAGTGGTCGGGTTCCAGAGTCTGGCGAACGACCTCGAAGGCACCTGCGCTGATCCCGCCGGTCGTCACGACGAGGTCGGCCTCAGTCCGCATCGACATAAGTCTGCGGCGCAGCTCGTCGACATCATCGCTGCTCGTGGCTTCGATGGGTTCGGCGCCGAAACCGCGGACGGCAGAGGCGAGCATCGGCAGGTTCGAGTTGAACACCGAGGCGGCGGCCGCCTCGGTGAGGGTCCCATCCGACCGATCAGCACCCTGGATTTCGTCACCAGTGACGATCAGGCCGATGCGGGGCCTGCGGACGACGCCGATCTCGGTGATGCCGAGCATCGCGAGCGTGCCGACCCCGGCCGAGGTGATCCGCTCCCCCGCGGTCAGGACGATGTCACCCCGGCTCATGTCCTCGCCGATTGCACGGATGTTCCAGCCAGGAGGCACTGACTCGGGAAGAGAATCGATCCGGATGGCCTCGGGGGCCGGACCGGCCTGCTGAGCGTCGGTGAGCTCGACGGGAACGACCGCCTCGGTGTCGGTGGGCACGGGAGCTCCCGTCATCACCCGCACCGCGCATCCCGGTTGCAAGGCGACGGCGCCGTGACCGGCGGGAATGTCGCCGACGACTCGAATGGACGTACCGTCGCGGGCGGCGTTCAGGGCAGCGCCGTCGAGGGCGAACCCATCCATCGCCGAGGCGGCGAAGCCGGGCACCGATCGCGGGGCTGTGATGTCCGTCACCGTGGTGCGTCCGGCGGCAGCCTGCACGGGCACCACCTCGGTGCGTTGCAATGGTGCCAGTTCGGCGACGAGCTCGGAGCAGATGAGCTCGGAGTAGTCCTCTGGGTCCAATGATGTCCTTCCCTCGCTCCGATCCTACTTGCGATTCGGAACGGCCAGGCCTGATGGTCCGGTGCGAGTCGACCCAGGTCATCCAGTGCGGGGCGGGCCGGGTTCGTCTACAGTGTGGAGCGTGGACACTGACCGAGCAGTAACCGTCGAGTCCTCACAGCTGAAATTGGTCAGCTGGGAGGCTGCCGCGGCTGCCCTGTTGGCAGTCTCGGCAGTTGTGCTCTTCGGTGTGGGAACGACGTTTCCGCAGGTCCGCGCCTTCGGGTACGTTCCGATGCTCGCTGCTCTGGTCACCGCGTGGAGTGTCAATCGGCGCTTCGCCAGAGACCTCAGCATCATCGCCGCCTGTCTCGCACTCATCTCGGCGATTTCGGTCGAGGCCGATATCTCCTGGACGAACATCGCCCGCATGGGTGTGGTGCTCTCCGCCGTCGTCATCGGCCCGTGGCTGGTGACCCGGTACGTCTTCCAGGACCGGACGATCCAATTCCCGCTGCGGCGCGGCCAACCCTGGTCGCGGCTGGAGTGGGCATGGCTGGTCTTCGTCGTCGTGGTCGCGTGGGCGGTGCTGCCGCAGTACTTCATGCGCACCGGGGTCTACCTCAACTGGCCGCCGCTGACGAACTGGTCGGAGATCGTCCGACTGTTCTTCGGGGTCAATGCCGTGGGCATCTGGGATGAGCTGTTCTTCATCTGCACGGTCTTCGCCCTGCTGCGCACGCACTTCTCGTTCTGGACGGCGAACGTGTTCACCACGATCATCTTCGTCTCGTTCCTCTGGGAGCTCGGCTACCGGTCGATCGGGCCGCTGCTGACGATCCCCTTCGCGCTCGTGCAGGCCTTCATCTTCACCCGCACGAAGTCACTGCCCTATACGGTCACGGTGCATCTGCTCTTCGACGCGCTCGTGTTCCTCACGATCGTCCACGCCCACCATCCCGACGCGCTGCCCATCTTCATCGGCGTCTGACATCGTCATCAGAGTCTGAGGCGAGGCGGGCAGCCACTCGATACCCGGCGTCCCTCGCCGGAACTCGCATATCCGACAGCTGGCCCCGCGCCCTCCTGCGGCAACGCGCTGAAGAGACACTTTCGGTCAGCGATGGTCGCCCGGGATGACGCAGGTCCCTCCGAGTCGGTGACTCGGAGGGACCTGCGTACGGTGGTGACTGTTCGCGCCGCAGCTGAACTCAGCGGATTCCGCGCATCAGCTTGAGCATCGGCTTCGTCAGCGTCAGCGCGAGCAGGCCGAGCACGACCGACGAGCCGCCGACTGAGAGCCAGTACGGTGCCTGGTTGGCGGTGTCGAAGTAGCCGCCGAGCACACCGGACAGTGCCGTGCCCACGCCCGAGGCGAGGAAGAACACGGCGATCATCTGCGACTGGAAGACCTTCGGCGCGACCTTCGTCGAGAACGACAGTCCCACCGGCGAGATGAGCAGCTCACCGAAGACGAACACTGCGAGGGTCAGTGCCACCCACAGCAGCGGAGTCTGGTTGGGGCCAGCCTCTGCGAAGGGCAGGAACATGAGGAAGCCGATGCCGATGAGCACGAGCGACAGGCCGGCCTTGACCGGCGTCGAGATCTGCTTCGGCCCGAGCTTCATCCACATCGTGGCGAACAGCGGGGCGAAGACGATGACGAAGAACGCGGGGATCAGCTGGATCCAGTTGATCGGCATCTCCCACCCGAAGATCGAGCGGTTGAGCTGCGTATCCGAGTAAACGGTCAGAACACCGAAGATCTGCTGGTACATCGACCAGAACACCACGACCGTGATGAAGAACGGGATATAGGCGAGGACGCGTGAGCGTTCGTCGCCATTCGTCTGCGACGAGGTGTACATGACGATGAAGTAGCAGGCGGCCGCGCCGGCAGAGATTCCGGCGATCCACCAGTCGAGGTTCTCGGGGTTGACGATCTTCGTCATCCACAGGATGACGGCGAGGAGAACGACGACCACGATGGCCACGATGAAGAGGTAGAGCTTGTTCTTCGGCAGCGGGTTGACGGCGATACGGGACTCCGGCGGCAGATTCTTTCGGCCGGTGAGGTAGATGATGAGACCGAGGGCCATGCCGACAGCGGCTGCCCCGAATCCGTAGTGGAAGCCGATTTTCGACTGCAGCAGACCGGTGATGAGCGGACCGAACAGGGCACCGATGTTCACACCCATGTAGAAGATAGTGAAGCCGGCGTCACGGCGCGGGTCCTTCTCTTCGTAGAGTTCGCCGACCAGTGCCGAGGCGTTCGCCTTGAGACCGCCGGAGCCGAGCGCGACGAGGATGAGGCCGGCCGCCACTCCCCCGAACCCGGGGATGAGCGCCAGGCAGATGTGTCCGACCATGATGATGATCGCAGAGTAGAAGAGGACTTTCTCCGCACCGGCGAGGCGATCGGCGATCCATGCGCCGAGGATGGTGGCGAGGAAGACAGCACCGCCGTAGGCGCCGACGATTCCGACGGCCGTGCCCTGCTCCATCCCCATGCCGCCATCGGTGACGCTGAAGTAGAGGTAGAGGGCGAGGATGCCGTTCATCCCGTAGTAGGAGAAGCGCTCCCACAATTCGAGGCTGAAGAGCTGCATGAGCGGCAGAGGGTGTCCGAAGAAGCGGGTATCGCTGCGGACGGCCTCGGTCGTCGAGGTGCTTGTAGACATTGTGTGCTTTCCGTAGTGGTGTGAAGGGCCACGATCGGTGGCGCAGTTCACGATGGACCAGCGGACATCCTACTCCTCGGTTTTGCCGTGGTCACACCTGGGAACGCCTGGGACACACAGTCCCAAAAAGCGGAAAGTCGGAGTGATTCAGGTCTCGTCTTCGGCGTCGGTCACGCGCTGCCGTGACGGCTTGACTGCCTTTCGGTCGCTGCGTCGTCCGATGAGCAGATTGAGCAGGCCGGCGCACAGGACGATCGCCGAGGCGGCCACGGGAACTGCCATCGCCACGGCCGTTCCCTGATCCTCGGCGAGGATGCCGTTGATCGCCGAGGACACCGATTGGCCGACGATGATCGCCGATCCCGCCATCGACATCACCGTCGCCGATCGCCCGAGCGGTGCGCGTTCGGCGGCGAGGCTGAACAGGGTGACGAGGCTCGGTCCGATTCCCGTGCCCATGAGCAGCAGCGCAAGGACGATGACCGGCATCGATTCCGTCGATGCGAGGATGACCGATCCCGTGACCAGGATGGGCGCAAAGCACAGCAGGCGTGCCCACAGCGCGAACGCCGCGGGGAAGAGCGCCACCGAGATCGCGAGCACCGCGGAGCCGATGCCCATCACCCCGTAGATGAGACCGGCTTCCTCCGGCCGCCCGATGTCGTTGGTCAGCGCGGTCAGGGCGGTCAGCGTAGAGCCGAACACCATTCCGACGCCGAATACGCCGAGGATGATGACGAAGACACCTGGGGTGAACATGTCCTTGGCCGGGGCACGCTCGCCGAGGCTGCTCGACGTCCCGGTCGGCCGCGCCCGCCCCGTCGGGTGCAGTGCGAAGGCGGAGACGAAGATCAGGGTCATCACGATCGCGCCGATGATGGGGGCGACCGGGGTGAAGAAGGTCGCCAAGAGTCCGACGAGGAAGGGCCCGAAGACGAAGATGACCTCATCGGCGGCGGATTCGTAGGCCATCGTGGCATTGAGCACTTTCGGCCGCCTCGGCGACGGCAGCACCGACATGACGATGTCGACGATGCGTGACCGCGACATCGGGGCAACCTGGGGCGAGGTGGCGCCGATCGCGAAGGCGGCGATGAAGACGACGACATCCGGCAGCGGGCTGAAGACGACCCACGCCATGAAGGTCAGTGCCGCACAGTTGAGGATGCCGGCGATGAGCAGCACGTAGCGCTGCCCCCAACGATCGGCGGCCGCCCCGATGAAGGAACCGAACAGAGCCGTGCCGAGTCCGACCATGGCGGAGTTGATTCCGCCCAGGCTCAGGGATCCGCGGCCGGCCACAACGAGGGTGAGGACACCGACGACGATCATGGCGAACGGCATGCGGGCGACGAAGGCGATCGGGAAATAGCTGCGTCCGACGGCCGAGAACAGAGTCGGAGAGGACTGCTGCACGGTCGTGTCCCGAGTCGAGGCGGGTATGTCGCTGTCTGTCATATCAATCCAGTTTCTGCTCCCGCTCGTCCGGGAGATCGTGCCGCCGTGGTGACCTGGATCAAATCACTCGGTAGGTGCACGCAGTTGGTCTGAGAAAGTCGAACCGGAAGGTTCGTCTTCAGGCTACTGCGTTTGTCCGCGCGATTCGAGCGGCAGCGGACCCCGCGGCGTTGAGTTTCATCACCATGGCACAGACCCCATTCCCATCGGCGACTCAGAAAGAACGCAGATCGGTCTGCGAGGATGACGACTATGAACTTCTTGTCTCGCGTCATCGTCAACGCATGCGCGATCTGGGTGGCCGCCTGGATTCTGCCGGGTGTGACGATCACAGGGAACCGGGTCGTCGAGGAGCAGGCCGGGGCCATTCCGGCGATGATCATCTCCTACCTTGTCATCGGCCTCATCTTCGGGTTGGCGAACGCCTTCATCAAACCGATCCTCAGCTTTGTCTCCGCCCCCATCACCTGTCTGACGCTGGGGCTGTTCTCCATCGTCATCAATGCGATCATGTTGGCGCTGACGAGTTGGCTCAGTGGGTTCACTCCTTTCGTCTTCACCATCGATTCGTTCTTCTTCTCCGCCATCCTCGCCGCGATCATCGTCTCGATCGTCTCGGCTCTGCTCGGTTGGCTGGTCCCGGAGCGAAGCGCCGAACACGACCGGAGATGAGCAAAGTCCTCTACGCGATGTAGACTGTTGCTGAGAGTCAGCTGACCACCAGAAACATCGCCGGAGGAGACCATGTCCGATATCGCCGCCCCGAAGAGAACCCGCAATTCAGCATCGTTCGCCGATGTCGTCGTCTTCGTCTTCGCCTTCGCTCTGTTCGTGTTCGGGCTCTACCTCTTCGGAGCCTCATTCTCCTCACCTGAGGGAACCGAGTTCTGGGTGTTCTGGGGTGGTCTGCTCGCGTCGTGCTTCGCATTCCTCGTGCCGATCCTCTACCGCTGGGCACGCGACTCCCGCCGCTGATCTCCAACACGGCTTGAGAAGGGCCGCTGCGCTGATGCGCAGCGGCCCTTCGTCGATTCACCGGCTTTCCCTTCGTCTTGTCACACGCCGAATCACCCGTCGATTCGCCGGTGACAGAAATCCATGATCGCCGAGGCGGCTTTCTCCGAGCGCTCATAGTGCACAAGGTGGCCCACCCCGCCCAATTCCACGAAATCGGCGTCGGGGAGCTTCTCCACAAACGCGCGGGTCGGGCCGATCGGGGCGATGGCGTCCTGGTCGCCGGCGATGACGAGCGTGGGCATACACAAGTGGTCGGCCACCTCGGTGACGGTGTGCGCGACCGACGTCGCGAAGGCCTCTGACAGAGACGTGCGGTCGGCGAACGACGAGAAGTGCCGCGCGTGCTGATCATGGATGTACGAACGCAGGCCGGGATCGCCGGTCGTGGCCATGGCCACACTCATGGCGCGGACGATCACGGGGTTGCTCAGCAGGGCGCGACCGGCGCGCTCGGGCAGCCGCGCGCCGAGGGCATAGTAGGCGCGGGTGACCGCGGTGAGGAAGCGTGCGGGTCCTTCGAGGGCGGGGCTGGTGATCGGATTGATGAGCACGAGCTCGTCGACGACGTCCTGATGGGAGGCTGCTAGATGGCTGACCAGGATCGATCCGAAGGAGTGCCCCACCAGGATCGGTGTCGCGCCCCGCTGCCTGCCCACCTCGGCGCGCAGAGCGAGGAGATGATCGACGAAGGCCGAGAGCGACGAACCCGAATCCAGCGGGGCAGTGAGACCGAACCCGGGCAGGTCGGGCACGACCACCTCGCGGTCGGTGATGCTGCCGGCGATGAGGTCCATTCCATGATGGTCCCCACGGAAGCCGTGCACCATCAGCAGCGGACGCCGACGCCGGTCACCCGGATAGAGCCACGCGGCCGTGCTGTGCGAGCCCAGCCGGATGTCCGTCCGCTGTGATTGTCGTGTCCGCACCTCAGTCGGTTTCAGCGGTTCGCGGGCGACTCACTGCCCGGCGAGGGACGACCACGACGGGGACGGGAAGCACACGCAGCAGACGGCGGGCTCGCGCACCGACCGCGACCTTTCCGCCGCGGCCCAGGCGACTCGAGCCGATGAACGCGAGGTCTCCGGGCTGCCAGTCGATGGTCTCGGCCGCCTCTTCGATGTCGGCACCGGCCTTGGTTCTCACCGTGGCTCGGCCCGAGGTCAGCATCTCTGATGCTCGATCTGCCAGCACCGCTCCCCCGTACTGTTCGGCGAATTCGGTGATCTCGGCGACCTCGTCGTCATAGAGTCCGTCGTTCTCGACCAGGGACAGCAGTCTGAGGTCGACGCCGAGGCCGACAGCCGATTCGATGGCGGCACCGATGAGTGCCGAGGCCCCGGGGCGAGCACCGTAGAGTGCGGTCACTCGCGAGATCGGTCCGATATCCGACCGCCCCGACGGGGCGAGCACGACGGGCACCGGTGACGAGTGCAGAAGAGACGAGGCGACCGTGCCGATGCGCAGCTGTCGCATCAAGGTGGTGGCACGCGCACCGATGACGATGCCCACTGCGCCTTCCTTCTCTGCGACCTCTATGAGGCCCTTGGACTCGTTCGAAGCGATGTGGATGCAGCCCCTGGCGCGGACGTCGTCGGGAATGAGGGCCAGGGCTTCGTCAAGCCAGTCGTCGATCTGCTGGGCTACGATCCCTGCGCCGTCCTTCGGCACTGCGCTGCCGGCGAGAATCGTCGATGATTCGGGACGGATGATCGTGACCACGAGCTCGACGTCGATGGACCGCGCGATCGAAATGGCCAGCGAGATCGCATCCCGGCCCCGATCCGTGGCGATGTATCCGACGACCAGACGTCTGGTGGTGGCGGTCTCTGACATCCTCAACTCCTCAAGCTGCGTGTCCGACTGATGCACGTCAACTCTGATTCTACGTCGGCCCGAACAGCGCTTCGACCGGCCGATTTGGGAGAGTCGACTTTCACGCCCGAAGAGACGACGTGAAAATATCTGCGAAAATAATGAACAAAACTCCCACGGGCAATGAAAGCTGTGCTAAATTCGACAATGCAATTACGGATTCGCAGACACCCCTTGATTGCATCTTGACAATTGCGGACGTTGACGCCGTCCTCACGAGATCCACGACCATGAAAGGAGAGCAGTGACGATGATGAATTTTCTTGCAGGCCCTGACCTTCGAACGCCTTGGCATGAATATGCTGCCTGCCCGATTGGCGGACAAGGACTCGTCGGCTGACACAGCCGTCTCTCACGTCTTTTCCACCGGTTGGCTTCCGGCCACCGTTGTCCTCTGAGCCACCGGTTGCCTGATACCCGGCATTCTTCACGTCTGGCACGTGTCCAGATCATTCCAGCATGCTCTTCGGCGCTGTAGCGCCGCCAGCAGCCAGTCCTGATCCGGTCACATCACGCCGACATCTTTGAGCTCGGTCGCTGACCGCGGTCATCGCGTCCGCGCACGGTTCGATCGTGTGCCTTCTGCCTGACCTCCGGCCATACCGGCTTCAAAGCTCTTCCGGATTCCGTTGCCGTTTCAATGAGTCAGTCATCTCATTGGCCCATTGCGACAATGGCAATTATCCGCCTTTGCTAATTGCACCCTTTTTCGGGTGATTCATTGCCATTAGACGGCATTTTCGGAATCTGTTTATCTCACCGTCATTCCGGGATACCTCCTGCCCTTTTGCGGATATCCCCTGCCCGAAAACCACGAGGAAGAATTGTGTCGACCACGTTCCCATTCACCTATCCACGCCGCTGGGCCCTGACCACCGGGATGAAGCTCATCCGGTGGGCTCGCCGCCCGGCCCCGACCGCGGAAACCCGTCGCCTCAAGGCAGCCCGTCGCCAACAGGCTCGCCTGCGCGAACACGCTCGCGAACAGCGTGTGCGCGAACTGCGCGAACGGGACATCGTGCGCTACCTCAGCCAGGTCCGGCCGTTCATCTGAGCCGCCGTGGAGAATCCTCCTCGAGCAGTCGACTCGTCACGGCCGGGGTTCACGGGACTCGGGTCGTGGAGCGACCATTGGCGGGGGTGTAGCGACCCTAGATGAGCACTTCACCAACAGATTTTCAGCAGCGTCATGCCATGTGGCGAGCGTCACTCTCCGCCGATTTGGTCTCCCGCCCGCACCTGGGTAGTATTGTTCAGGCAAGCGGGGGTATGGCGCAGTTGGTAGCGCGTCTCCATGGCATGGAGAAGGTCAGGGGTTCGAATCCCCTTACCTCCACCGCAGAAGGGCCGGGAATCCGAAAAGGTTCCCGGCCCTTCCTCTTCCCCAATTGCTACCTGACGGGGGCCCAGCAACCTCGCGCTGGAGTGGTCCCCGAAAGTTGGACTGTGATCAACACAAACCAACTTGAAGGGACCATTCCATGCGTCAGGACTGTCTGATCACCAACGACCAAGCCAAGGCCGCGATCGAACTCTTCGACCAAGGGCACGGCTACGCCGCGGCAGCCACGAAGCTCGATGTCCACAAACCCACACTCAAACTTCTCCACGACCGGTGGCTGGTGCGTGGAACAATGTCGGTCATGGAACCGCACCAGCGCCGCCGTATACCAGCAGAGCAGAAGATCGCGACTGCGAAGCGATACCTCGACGGCGAACACAAAGTCGAACTCGCCAAGGAACTCGGCCTGGCATCGTCGCGTCCGATCCTCGACTGGGTCAAGGAATACCGGGACAAGGGCGATCAGGCATTCACCTCGCCCCCGGCATCAGGCAAGGGCACAACAGCCCGGATGCGCGCCATTGACAGCGGTCAGGACCCGGATGCTGATCCGGCCCCGTCTAAGCCGGACCTGATGGCGAAGAAGACCCGTGCCGAGGACATTAGTCTGGCGGAGTATCGGCAGCTGCAAGACCGGCTGTTGCGGGCGGAAGCGGAGAACGCGTACTTAAAAAAACTGAAGGCCTTGAGGCAGAACGGGCAGCTGTAAAAGCACGCATAGTTGCCAGTCTCAAGGCGAACTACCCACTGTCACTGCTGCTGAGCATTGCGGGCCTGGCACGGTCGACGTTTTTCTATCACCAGAAACGCTTCGATCAGAAACCTGACCCATACGAGCAGGTCAGGCCCCGGATCCGGGAGATCTTCACCGACAGCCGCGAATGCTACGGGCACCGCAAGATCTGGGCAGTCTTGGTCAAAGAAGGCATCACGATCGCGAAGAAGACAGTGCTGCGGTTGATGCAGGACATGAACATCAAGACCAAGGTGCGCAGGAAGCGGTATAACTCCCACCGTGGCACGATCGGCCGTGTTGCCGGCAACGTCCTCAACCGGGAGTTCACCGCTGAGGAACCAAATGAGAAATGGGTCTCTGACGTCACCGAATTCGCTGTGGCGGATCAGAAACTGTATCTGTCACCGGTCATCGATCTCTTCGATACCAGTGTGGTGTCGTACTCGATGTCGACGTCACCGAACACGGCGTTGACGAACAAGTCACTGACGAATGCGTGTCAGGGGCTTCGGCCCGGTCAGAAACCATTGGTGCACACGGACCAGGGGTTTCAGTACCAGCACGTGTCGTGGGCGGCGATCCTGACCAAACACGGTGCCACACCGTCGATGTCGCGGAAGGGAAACTGCTGGGATAACGCGATGGCGGAGAACTTCTTCGGGCAGTTGAAAACCGAGATGTTCTATCTGCAGAAATTCAACACGGTCGAGGACCTCGAGAAAGCGATCGATGAGTACATTCATTGGTATAACTTTGAGAGGATCTCGATGCGACTCGGCGGTCTTGCCCCGATGGAGTATCGGACCAAGACCGCCACAGCCGGACAGCCGGCAACTGCTTTATGCTGACCTCACAGCAGTCCAACTATTGGGGACCACTCCAGCGCGAGGTTGCTGGGCCGCCGTCAGGTAGTAATTAGAGGGAGTTTTCTAGGGTGAGCAGGTGTCGCTTGCTGGCCTCGCCCCAGGCGTAGCCGGTCATGGAGCCGTCCGCGCCGATGACACGGTGACAGGGGACGATGATGCTGATCGGATTCTTGCCGTTCGCCGCGCCCACTGCTCGCGCAGCGCCGGGTCGGCCCAGCATTTCGGCGAGTTCTCCGTAGCCGGCGGTGCTGCCATAGGGGATCTGAGTCAGTGCCTGCCACACCTGCCGCTGGAATTCGGTGCCCTTTGCCGCCAACGGCAGATCGAACCGGGTGCGCTCACCGGCGAGGTACTCCCCCAGCTGGGCCTTCGTGCGCTCGAAGATTTCGAGGTCGTCGGCCGGTGTCGGATCGACGCCGAACGTCTTGTGCAGGCGCGCATCGATCGCCTCGGAGACGTCGAGGTAGAGACCGGTGAGGTGGGTTCCGTCCGAGTTGAGGAGGACCGGTTCGATCTCCGTGTCGATGATGGTCGAATACACCGGCGCCGAGGCGACCGGCAGTCCGATGGTTCCGCTCGGTTCCGTTGTCGGATCAGTGTGAGACGAGGTGTTCGTCGAGGTGGTCATATCAGGGTGTCCTTTCGACACGGCGGGCGTGATGGGCCCACAGCAGATGGGTGAGGTACGAACGCCACGGGCTGGAGTTCTTCGAGAGCTCTTTCCAGTCCCCGATGAAAGCTGAGGTCTCATTGAGTTCGGCGATCGCCTTCTTGACGCCGAGGTCGGAGTCCACGAAGACATCGGGGTCGCCAAGTGCGCGCATCCGGATATAGCCGTTGCTCCAGGGGCCGATCCCCGGCAGTGCCAACAGATTCCGGCTTGCTTCATCCCGGTCGGCCCCAGCCCCCAAGTCCACGCTTCCATCTGCCAAAGCCGACGACAGAGCTGCAATTGTGCGGATCCTGCTCTCTGGCAGAGCCCAGTCCGATGCGGGGACAGCAGCGATCGCCTCGGCGGTGGGGAACAGTCTGTCCACGCCGTTGACTACAAGTTCCGGCGGCAGCGGTTCTCCGGCTCCTGCTACGAGTCGCCCCAAGTGAGTACTCGCCGCGGCCAACGAAATCTGCTGCCCGAGTACGGTGCGCAGGGCCAGTTCGACAGGGTCGCTGTGCCCTGGCGAACGGATTCCGGGCCAGTCGTCGACGAGGCGGGCCAAGCCTGCGGATCGCAGAGTCTCTGCCACCGCCGCGGGGTCGGCATCGAGGTCGAAGGTTCGGCGAGTCCGGGCTACGGCGCTGCCGAGGTCTCTGGTATCGGCCAGGCGGAGGCGACAATCGACGAAATCTCCGGCTCCTTGTCGCACGGTGATCACTGCCGGGCCATGGGGCAGTCGCAGCGAACGGGTGTACGCCCCGTCCGCGACCGCTTCGATCCCGGGCACGGCTCGGACAGCGAAGTACTCGAGCAGATGTGAGAAGTCGGACGGCGGACGATAGGCCAGTCTCAGGTTGAGCTCATCGGCCACGGGTTGGTCGGTTCCGGGGCTGCGCAGCTGACGGGGACTGATCGAGTACATTTCGCGGAAAGTGTCGTTGAACTGTCGGATGCTGGAGAATCCGGCGGCGAAGGCGATGTCGCTCATCGGCATCGATGTGACTTCGATAAGTGTTCGGGCAGTCCGAACGCGTTCAGTGCGGGCCAAAGCCAAAGGCCCTGCGCCGAGTTCGGCATGGATGAGGCGTCCGAGCTGACGTGTGCTGTATCCGAGTTCGGCGGCCAGTGTTTCGACTCCCCCTCGGTCGACGGCACCGTCACGGATGAGCCTTACGGCCCGAGCCACAATGTCACCTCGAGTGTCCCACTGTGGAGAATTCGGGCTGGCGTCCGGGCGGCACCGCCGGCAGGCTCGGAATCCGGCATCGGTGGCCGCAGCTGCTGTGACGAAGAAGTCGACGTTCTCCCGCTTCGGTGTCTTCGCCGGGCACGAGGGACGGCAGAAGATCCCGGTGGTGCGCACCGCGGTGAAGAACATGCCATCGAACCGGCGGTCACGCGAGGTGACTGCCTGATAGCACTGGTCGGACGTGAACATAGTCCCATTCTCCGCCGTGAAGCGCAGGAATACTAGCGGTTTTCGGACACGGCAGTCGCGGGAACCAGCCGAGGCAGAATGCGGACAAGGATGAGCAGAACGATCAGTTCCATGAGGGTCTGGGTCACGACTGCGGCGGGGCCGCTCCTCTCTCCGGTGATCGCCCGAACGAGGGGAAGCATGACGAGTGAATTGCGAGTCACCCCGGACAGGATCACGGCTCGGGATTGGTCTGCAGCCATCTGCGTCGCGCGTGTGAGGATCCACCCGGCGACCGCCATCACGACCGCGAAGACTGCGAAGACCAACGCCGCAGTGCCCAAATGCCCAGCAGAACCAGCGATCACCGGAATGACCGAGGCAGTGATGACTAGCAGAGTCAGGGCCATCACCGGGTCCATCAGCTTTGCGGCCGATTCGACGACGCGATCCACCCGGGGCTGTCTGCGGGCTAGGGTGCGAACCAGGACGGCGGCGATGAGCGGAATGACGATGAACAGCAGCAGCGCTTCGCCCAGGGGCCGAATCGGCAGATCGATGCTCGTTCGCCCGCCGGTGATCGCCCACAGCAGGACCGGCAGCAACAGCAGCTGAGCGATCATCAGCATCGGGGTGAGCATCAGCAGCTGGTCGGCGGCACCTCCGGCAGCTCGCGTGAACGCAATGACGTAGTCGATGCACGGGCACAGCAGAACGATGAGCACTGCGGGCACGATCGGATCAGCAATGTCGAAGACCGCGATGAGACCAGCGACGACCGCGGGAACGACGACGAAGTTCATCCCGGCCACAAGTGCGAGGAAACGACGATCACGAAGAGCACGCAGACCCGAGTCGAACGGAAGCTCCAAGAACGTGAGGAAGAGCAGTGCGATGAGGCACGGGGTCAGTGCCGCTTCGGCGAGGCCGGCGAAGCCAGCGATCCCAACACCGAGGATGCCTCCGAGCACCGCTCCGCCGAACCACACCAGCACCTGCAGGGTCGAACTGTGCACTTATCGGCCCCTGAGAGTCAGTGTGTGTCGGGCCAGTAGTAGGAATCCGGCAGGGAGCGCTTGCCGAAGATCGCTTGGCCGACGCGCACACAGTTCGCGCCCTCTTCGATGGCGACTTCGAAGTCACCGGACATGCCCATCGACAGACGCCCGGGGCCCAGCAGCTCAGCATCGGTGTCGCGGACCTGGTCACGCAGTGTGCGCAGCGTCTGAAAACAGGGCCGGACGCGGTCGATGTCGGCTGAGAAGATCGCCAGGGTCATCAGACCCTGCACCTTGAGCGTCTCGAAGGCCTGGACCTCTTTGAGGAATGCGGGCAGCTCTTCCGGCGGCATTCCGAATTTCGAGTCCTCGGCAGAGGTGTTGACCTGCACGTACACGTCGAGGCTGCGTCCTTCGGCTTCGAGTCTGCGGTCGAGTGCTCTGGCGACCTTGAGCCGGTCGAGGGCTTGGAATTCGCTGGCGAACTGCGCCACGAACTTGGCTTTGTTCGACTGCAGGTGGCCGATCACTGCCCAGTCGATGTCGAGATCGGCCATCTCCTCGGATTTGCGGTGGGCTTCCTGCACTTTGTTCTCGCCCAACTTCGCACATCCGGCGGCAACAGCCAGGCGGATGCGCTCCTGGGGCACGGTCTTGCTCACGGGCAGCAGCTCGATGTCGGTTCGGTCCCGGCCGGCACGCTCGGCGGCAGCGGCGATCCGGCGCTCCACCTCGGCGATATCGGCTCGGAACTCCTCGACGGTCGTCGCCGTCGAGTACTGGTCATCATGACTGAGTTCGCTGTCGTCTCCCATAGTGTCATCGTACTCAGGTTCTCGGCCCGTACCGGGGGGGTGTTCACGCCACGATGCGAGCCCGGCTCGTCGGTCTCCGTCCGGTCATCGTCTTGGCCTCTTCCCACGCAGCGGCCAATCGCGGCCCGACCTGTTCCAATTCGGTCTCGGGCACCGTGTAGGGCAGGCGCATCCATCGATCGAGTCCACCGGCCGGGGCGAAGTTCGGTCCGGCGACGAGGCGGAGACCATGGTTCCGGGCAGCGATCGAGAGCGCCGCGGATCGAGCCTCCGGAAGTTCGGCCCACAGCGCCATTCCACCGGACGGGACGATGAGCTTCCAATCCGGCACCCATGACCTCACCTGAGCGGCAAGCAGGTCGCGGGCGGACCGCAGCCGGGAACGGGAGTCGGCGACGACGGCATCATGGCTGTCCATGAGTTCGACGGTGACGAGCTGTTCGAGCACCGGAGCTCCCAGATCGAGTCCGAGTCGGGAGGAGGCGAAATGATCCACTCGGTGGCGGGGAATGCGCATCCATCCGATGCGCAGCCCTCCCCAATAGATCTTGCTCACGCTGCCCACCGTCACCGAGTCGGGGATCAGCGCGGACATCGGAGTGGGCATTCGGCCTCCCTCCAGTCCCAGTTCGACGAGGGATTCGTCGAAGACCGGAACGACGCGATGCCGGCGCAGAGCGTCCGCGAGATCGCGGCGCTGGGCCTCACCCATCAGGGCGCCGGTCGGGTTGTGGAAGTCGGGGATGAGATAGGCGCTGCGCGGACGCATCTGCCCCATGAGCTGATCCATGGCGTCGGTGTCCCAATAGTGTCCCTGAGTTCCGAATTCGAGGGGGTAGGTCACGAGAGCGGCGCCTGCACCCTCGAGCGTGGCGATCGCGTTGGGATAGGTGGGGCTTTCGACGAGGACTCGCGAGGTCGACCGTGCCCCGCCGAGGCGCGTGGTCTCATCCGGTTCGACGTTGAGGAGGGCGCGGACGGCGATGGCCGCACCGCCGAACGCCCCGGAGGTGATGAGGATCTGGTCGGGATCGGTCGGTGCGCCGCGGCGGGTATAGCGGTCGGCGATGATCTCCCGCAGTACCGGCAGCCCGGACGGATAGTATCCGGTGCCGGGAAGATAGGCACCCAAACGAGACAGCGCCCTGTCGTAGGCGCGAGGGATGTCAGGGGCCGCGACCGGTGCGGTGCAGGTCAGGTCGATCTCCGTCTCATCCGCGCCGGCAGGTGAGAGCAGGTGGTCGATGCGGCCGCCGGGGACCCTCGGCAGCTGCACGATGCTGCCGGAGCCGCGGCGGGTGCGGATGTACTCCTGTTCCCGCAGTTGGGCATAGGCGCGACCCGTCGTTGTCCGGGACAGACCGATCGCGGCAGCAAGCTCCCGTTCGCTCGGCAGTCGTGCTCCGACAGGAAGCCGCCCGTCGGTGATCGCCGCGGCCACCGCGGCGGCCAGCGATTCGAAGGCAGGCGCCTTCCACGGACCATCGCCGATAATGCCGACGAGTCGTTTGGCTCCCAGGACCGGTGTGCTCATGGTTGAGACCTCATGGGACCACTTTCCGGCAAGTGGCTATTTCGCGCAAGACCAATTTCGGCCATGATAGAGCTGTCCCAGTGATCGCACACCAGAGAAAGCCATCGGATGACCACGATGAGAGCACCGAAACGTCAGCTGGCCAATGTCGGTCCCATCACACAGCTGCGCGGCGGACGGCTGTGGCGGCGCCTGCCCCAACTCGTCCTCGGCCTCTATCTCTTCGGCGCCTCGATGGCGATGATGGTCAACGCCGGTTTGGGCATGATGCCCTGGGACGTCCTGCACTCCGGCATCCAGAACCACGTGCCGCTGACCTTCGGCACCATCATCACCATTCTCGCGTTTCTCGTGCTCCTCATCTGGATCCCGCTGCGTCAACAGCCCGGCATCGGCACGATCCTCAACGCCCTCCTCGTCGGCCCCGCACTCGATCTCACCCGCCTGTTCCTTCCCCGCCCCGAGGAACTGGGGTGGAACATCGCACTCATGGTCACCGGCGTCGTCCTCAACGGCGCCGCCTCGGCGATGTACATCGGCTCCCAGTTCGGGCCGGGTCCGCGCGATGGACTGATGACGGGGCTGTCCCGAGTGACCGGACGGTCGATCCGGCTGGTGCGCACCCTCATCGAGGTCAGCGTCGTCGCCGTCGGTTGGCTGCTCGGCGGGGTCGTCGGCGTCGGCACGGTCCTCTATGCGCTGGGCATCGGCCCGATCACCCAGGCCCTGCTTCCCGCTTTCACCGTCGAGCTCCGCCCCCGGCCGACGCCTGAGACCGGCGCCGAGGATGTCCCCGAGGACTGACTTGCCGTCACCTCCGCATAGTCCTCGGAGAGGGACGGACCACACGTCCGACGCGTGAGCTCACTCCATCGAATCGAGGATGTCGGTGAGATCGTCGAACGTCGTCAGCGGATTGACGATGGCGAACCTGGCATTCGGTCGCCCCTGGTGCGAGCTCGGCACCACGAAGGCCCGCTGATCCTCGAGCAGGCGATCCGACCACGCGTCATAGTCCGACCTCTGCCAACCGTCACGTTCGAACACGACGACAGAGAGTTCGGGTTCGCGCACGAGTCGCAGATGCTCTCGGTGCTTGATCTCCGTGGCGATCTCGCGCGCAAGATCGATCGAATGGCCGATCGCCTCCCGATAGGTTTCGGCACCATAGCTGGCCAGCGAATACCACAGAGGCAGCCCGCGGGGCCGGCGCGTGAGCTGGATGGCGAAGTCCGAGGGACTCCAGTCCTGGGCGTCGGTGAGCGTATCGAGATACTCGGCCTTCTGCGTATGCGCTCGCCGCCCCGAATTCGGGTCCCGGTATAGGAGCGCACACGCGTCGAAGGGAGCGAAGAGCCATTTGTGGGGGTCGACGATGAGCGAATCGGCCCGCTCCACCCCGGCGAACTTGTGGCGTGCCCGCGGTGAGAGCATCGCGGCCAGACCGTAGGCACCGTCGATATGGAGCCAGAAGTCGAATTCGTCCTTGAGCGCGGCGATGCCGGCGATATCGTCGATCGTGCCGAAGTTCGTCGTCCCCGAGGTGGCCACCACCGCAATGACGGCATCCCCGTGCTCGGTCAGGGCCTCGCGCACTCCGTCGGGCCGCAGGATCCCATCCTCGCCGGTGGCCACCGGGGCGATGTCGACATCCATGACTTCGGCCGCGGAGGCGACCGACGAATGAGCCTCGGCGCTGCACACGATCACCCAACGTCCCGGCCGAGCCTCGCCGAGCTTCTCCTTCTGGGTGTTGCGGGCAGCGACGAGCGCGGAGAGGTTGCCGATCGTGCCGCCCTGGACGAACACTCCGCCGGCGCCCGCCGGCAGACCGAACTCGCCGGCCAGCCACCGCAGGACTTCATTCTCGGCGTGGACGACTCCGGCGCCTTCGAGCCATGACCCGCCGTAGAGGGCACTGGCGGAGACGACGAGGTCGAAGGCCACCGCGGCCTTCGTCGGTGCGCTGGGGATGAACGACAGATACTTCGGATGATCGGTGGAGATGCAGGCGGGGGCGAAGATGTGCTCGAAGATCGCCAACGCCCGAGCTGACCCCAGACCTTCCTCGGTGACGGTGGGTCCGGCCAGTCGACGCAGCTCGGCCTCCGATGTCGGATGGTCGAGCGGGGTGTCCTCGGCCAGAGTCCGACGGCGCGAGTACTCGAGTACGAGGTTCACGAGGTTTCGGGTCTCATCGGAGACGACGTGCATGCGGGAATGAAGACTGTCGGTCATGGGCGCTCCTCGGCGGACTCGGTCATGATGGGGATCTCCCACTGTGTACGACATTAATGGCATACGCGCGACTGTGGGTGAAACCACAGCCTGATCGCAAGTTTTGATTTTCAGTCATCTGATCTTGCGATCCGCTGTCCGACTGGGGTAGGTTCGCCCCATGAGCGGTGATCAGCTTCCCGAGGCGACTGCGGACCGGGCACGCCGAGCCATCGGCCGCAGCGGCCTGTCCCAGAGGCGGGTTGCCGAGTCCATCGGCATCGACGAGACGAAGCTGTCCAAAGCTCTGTCCGGTCGTCGCCGGTTCACCGCCGAGGAGCTCCTCGGCTTGGCCACGGCCACCGGGGTGACCGTTCGGTGGATCCTCGGTGACGAGTCACAGGTGTCCGCGCTGCCGCCGAAGCAGACGAGACACGCCGCCGCCGCGTCCGAGGAGGAGACGCCGAAGCGCACCATCGTCGAGGCTGCGTGGACGCTGTTCGGCCGTCGCGGCTTCGATGCGGTGCGCATTGCCGACGTCGCCGCGGCCTGCGAGGTCTCGACCGCGAGCGTTCACTACTACTTTGCGAACAAATCCGACCTCTTCGATGCCGCCCTCGACTACTCGGTCAAGCTCGCCTTCGACCGGCAGATCGCCTGGCTCGACGATATCGACGATCCGGCGCTGCGACTCGACCGGCTGCTCGAGCTGCAGTCCCCGCTGGGACGCACCGAACGCGGCGAATGGTCGATCTGGCTGCAGACCTGGGCTCGACTGTCCCTCGAGGATTCGACGTTGTCGAACTATCCGCTCAGCTATGAACGCTGGTCGAAGACCGTGCAGACGACGATCGAGGACGGGCAGCGCACCGGCCGCTTCCGCTCCGGCGACCCGCGGGCCATGGCCGATGAACTCACCTCTCTGCTCGACGGCCTCGGCATCAAGGTGCTCACCGGAGTGATGGACACGGACACCTTCGCACAGCGACTGCGCACCTACCTCGACCGCTCGATCAGGCATCCGTCGCCTGCACCGGCCACACCGACCACAACAGCCCTATCGACCACCCCAGAACGACCGACCGAGACCACCTCGATGCCAGCCACCAACACCGATCGATCCAAGGAGTCATCATGAACCGCAAGGTCATCCTCACCTGCGCCGTCACCGGTGCCGGAGACACCACCGGCAAGAGCGAGCACGTTCCCGTCACACCCGAAGAGATCGCCGACGACGCGATCGCAGCAGCCCGCGCCGGCGCCTCGGTCGTCCACATCCATGTCCGCGATCTCGAGACCAGACAGGGCTCACGCGAGGTCGCCTACTACCGCGAGGTCGTCCGCCGCATCCGCGCCTCCGACGTCGACCCCGTCATCAACCTCACCGCCGGAATGGGCGGCGACCTCGTCATCGACCCGCAGGACCCCCTGACCACGATGCCGGGCACCGACCTCATCAACGCCCTCGACCGACTCCCTCATGTCGAGGAGCTGCTGCCCGAGATCTGCACGATCGACTGCGGCAGCCTCAACTTCGGCGAAGGATCGAACCTCTACGTCTCGACCCCTGACATGCTGCGCGAAGGGTCGAAGCGGATCCAGACGTTGGGCGTGCGTCCGGAGATGGAGATCTTCGACACCGGCAATCTGTGGTTCGCCAACGTCCTCGTCGAGGAGGGCCTCATCGACGCCCCGCCGCTGTACCAGCTGTGCATGGGCATCCCCTACGGCGCTCCCGCCGATCCGGGCCTGCTGGCGGCGATGGTGAATATGCTGCCCAAGGGCGCCCAATTCACGTCGTTCGCCATCGGCGCCAATCAGCTGCCGTGGGTCGCCCACTCCGTGCTCGCCGGCGGGCACGCTCGCGTCGGACTCGAGGACAACCTCTACATGTCCAAGGGCGTCAAGGCCACGAACGCCGACCTCACCGCGCGCGCCGTCGACATCATCGAAAGCCTCGGGGCGGCCGTGGCCACCCCGGACGAGGCCCGCGAGATCCTCGACCTGCGCGTGCAGACCCCGACCGTCACCGGAGGTGACCTGTGACCGATTCCACCCCCGCAGACCCCATTCCCGACTCGCCTGCATTCCCCGATGTCGCCGCGATCGACACCGTCACCTGCGTCGGCGCGGGAACCATCGGAGGCGGTTGGGCCGCGTACTTCCTCGCTCAGGGCTTCCGGGTGAAGATCTGGGACCCGGCCCCGGACGCCGGCGACAAGTTCACACGGCTCCTCGACGCGGCATGGCCGGCCATGGCCGAGCTCGACATGGTCGAGGGAGCCGACCGGACCGCGTGGTCGATCCACACCGATCTCGCCGAGGCGATCACCGGCACCGGTTTCGTCCAGGAGTCTGCTCCCGAAGATCTCGCGCTCAAGCGCGGGCTGCTGGCCCAGATCGATGGACTCTGCCCGCCGAATATCGTCATCAGCTCCTCGACCTCGGGCTATTCCATGACCGAAATGGCCACCGAGGCGGCCCACCCCGAGCGACTCGTCGTCGGCCACCCGTTCAACCCGCCCTACCTCATCCCCTTGGTCGAGGTCGTCGGTGGCCAGTCCACCTCCGCGGCGGCCGTCGACTGGGCCGCTGACTTCTTCACCCACATCGGCAAGTCCGTCATCCGCATGGACCGAGAAGTCCCCGGCTTCATCGCCAACCGTCTGCAGGAGGCGCAGTGGCGGGAGGCCCTGCACATGGTCGCCCAGGGTGAGGCCACGGTCGAACAGATCGACCGCTCGATCACCGACGGCCCCGGACTGCGGTGGCCGTTCCAGGGACCGATGCTCACGTTCCACCTCGCCGGCGGCGAGGGCGGAATGGCTCATATGCTCGACCACTTCGGACCCTCGCTGAAGTCTCCGTGGACCCGGCTGAGCGCACCCGAGCTCAGCCAGCAGCTGCGCGACGATGTTGTGGCCGGCTGCGATATCGAAGCCGGTGAGCGTTCGATCGCCGACCTCGTGGCCCATCGGGACGCCGGGATCATCGCGCTGCGCCGACTGACCACGCAGTTGGCCGCCACCGCAGTGCCTGCTCGCCCGCAGTCCGCATCGACGCCGACGACCGTCTCGGAATCGCAGCTGAACACCTACAGCACCGAGGCCGCACCCGAGTGGATCGACTACAACGGGCACATGTCCGAGGCGTACTACGTCCTCGTCTTCGGCTTCGCCACCGATCAGGTGATGGATCAGCTCGGACTCGACGCCGGCTACCGGGAATCGCAGAAGGCATCCCTGTACACGGTCGAATCCCATATCCGCTATCTCGACGAGGCGGCGCTCGGCGATCGACTCACCGTCGTTCCGCATCTCGTCAGTGCCGGAGACAAGAAGCTGCACTTCGCCTATGAGATGTTTGTCGGGGACAGACTCGTGTCCACCGAGGAGATCATGGCCCTCCACGTCGACCAGACGACGGACCGAGTCGTGCCCTTCCCGGACACCGTGGCCGACCGGATCTCACAGATCACCACGGAGCGACCGGATTGGGTCGGTCGCTCGATCGGCTGAACCGTCGCCGACGGCTGCGAAGACAACCGGTGTGTCAGAGGCCCGGACGGACCGGCAGGAACGAGAACTGCCGGTCCGTCGTGTTCCCGAGGCGGACGAACTCATCAGGAATCGAGAAGTCAGCCCAGCCTCGGGCGGCTATTGTGAAAGTCATCGCTTCAATCGAATTCGAGTGTCCGGACCCGACCACCCGTCCCATGATCCCATGAGGAGTCATCATGACCACCACGACTGCCGACGTCACGTTCACTGCGACCACCGAGGTGCTGGGCGACCGCCCGATTCTGCGCCTGCCCCAGGATGCCAGCGATCGACTGCCCTCCCGCGGACAGGTCGCCGTCAACGGCACCCTCGACGGCATCGAGTTCAGCACTGTCATCGAACCCGACGGTCGACGCGGCCATTGGATCAGTCTCGATGAGGACCAGTGGGATACGCTCGGGGCGACGGAAGGTGCCGAGGTCGAAGTCGGCGTGACCCCGACGAAGAACTGGCCGGAGGTGACGGTGCCCGCGGACCTCCGCTCTGCCCTCGATGCCGCCGGCGATCTCGACGATGTCTGGGCGGACCTGACACCGATGGCCCGATGGGAATGGGTGCGGTGGATCAAGTCGACGAAGAACGCCGATACGCGTGCACGCCGAGTCGACGTCGCGATCTCGAAACTCGAAACAGGCAAACGACGTCCCTGCTGCTTCGACCTGTCATCCTGCACGGATCCGGAGCTGTCGAAGAGCGGAAAGCTTCTCGGTCTGTCCTGACCACACATCCGACCGAATGTGCGGAAGTCTCTCAGCCCGACTGCGGAGCTCGCAGCACCGCACGTGAGGGATGCACCGTCAGCGTGAGAACTGCCCCGAGCACGGAGACGACTGCCGCCGCGGCGAACAGCAGCCAGAATCCGCCGACCAAAGCAACGAGTCCGGCCCCCAGGAGCGGGCCGATCAGCTGTCCGAGATTCGCGGAGCTGTTGACGAGACTGAGATCGCGGGCGTGGTCATCCGGGTCGAGCAGCAGGTCCGTGGCCAGTGCGAGGCTGACCGCCATATAGGCACCGTATCCGGCGCCCATGACACCGGCCGCCACTGCCGTCGTGGTGAAATCGGGACTGATGAGGATGATGATTCCCGAACAGGCTTGGACGAGTGCGGCGACGACTGTCCAGACGCGTCGGCTGCCTCGTCTGTCCGTGACCATGCCGACGAGCACCGAGGCGGCCACCACGAAGACGGTGTAGATGACGATGAGGACGAGCAGGCTGTTCTCTGCGTCGCCGGCCGGGATCATGATTCCGTAGAGCAGGAAGAACAGCAGCAGCGACGTGCCGAAGGCATTGCCGACATTGACGATGAATCGGCTGATGAGCAGCCGGGTGAAGCTCGGGTCGACGAGTGAGGACACCCGCGGCCGGATGAGTTCACGACGGGCATGGAACTCGAGCACGGCTGTGTGCGGCAGAGGCGGATCGGGCAGCAGCACCGCGGTGACCGTGCCGATGACGAGGATGAATCCGGCCAGCACCGCGTACGATGCGCCGGTGCTCAGACCCAGCAGCACGATCGCGGCGACGCCGACGACGACTCCGACGGCTTGAGCCGAGCTGGCCGCCGCCGACGCCGCACCGCGCTGGTCATCGAGCTGATCGGCGATGAGCGCGGTCAGTGCCGACGATGTCACGGACACACCGACCGAGGTGACCACCCAGGCGGCGCCGACCAGCAGCGGTCCCTCGGCGATGCCGGTGAGCACGAGGCCGAACGCGGCCAGCAGCGATCCTCCGATCGCCCAGGGGCGCCTCCTGCCGAAGCGGGATCGGGTGCGGTCGGAGAGCCGTCCGGCCACAGGCGCTGCGATGATTCCGGCCAGGCCTCCGGCTGAGAGCACGAGCCCGGACCAGATGACCCCGTCGATCCAGTGTCCGCTCTGAGTGTCGAGCTGCAGGGGCAGGAGAAGCTGGATCGGTGTCAGCTGCACCGTCCAGATCGCCAGCCAGGCGAGGGTGAACCACACCATCCACCACGGTGAGACGCGTGCACGAGAGGCAGAGCCGCCTCGGTGAGGTGGTGGGCTGAGGGTGCTCATGACCGGGCCGCGGAGATGAGATCCCGATACCAGCGGTAGGAGGCCTTCGGCGTTCGCGTTCCGGTGTGCATATCGACGTGGACGAGGCCGAATCGCTGGCTCCATCCGTCGGCCCATTCGAAATTGTCCAGCAGCGACCAGACGGTGTACCCGTCGATGCGCACGCCCGCGGCCTTCGCGTCGATCACTGCACCGAGGTGGCCGCGCAGATAGTCGATCCGCTCTGCATCGCTGATCTCCGTTTCGGTGGTGCCCGGTTCGGGAAATGACGCCCCGTTCTCGGTGATGATGATCGGCGGGAGCGCGGATTCGTAGCGGCGGTCCATGTCGATGAGGAAGTCGCGCATCGTATCCGGGCGGATCGGCCACATGGGACCGAACCCGGTCACGGGTGCTCCGGGGGTCGGCACCATCTCGAATGGAATCGGTCCGGCACAGGCACGGACGGTAGTCGGGTTGTAGTAGTTGAAGCAGTAGACCTCATTCGGTGCTGAGATGAGTTCCATATCGCCGTCCGCCACGGGCAGCTCGACGCCGAAGGCACTGAGGTCGGGATAGGTGCCCAGGAGCAGCGGGTCGGCGAAGAGCCGGTTGAGGATTCCGTCGAGCAAGCCGGCCGCAGCCTGGTCGTCGGCTGCTCGGGAAGCAGGTAGAACGAGACTGTGGTTGAGCGTCGGTGCGACCTGAACTGCGCCGTGTTCTCGCAGGATGGGCGCGGCGATCCCGTGTGCCAGCAGTTGGTGGTGGACGGTGGGCAGGGAATCGAAGAGCAGAGTGCGCCCGGGTGCCAACTCCCCCAGCGCATAGCCCTGCAGCGATGTCGATGCGGGTTCATTGATCGTGTACCAGTGACGGACTCGATCACCGAGGCGACCGGCCACCACCTCCGCATAGTCGCCGAAACGGGAGGCCGTGTCTCGGTTGAGCCACCCGCCGTCTGTCTCGAGTGCGACCGGCAGGTCCCAATGGTAGAGCGTCGGTTCCGGGGTGATCCCGGCAGTGAGCAGTCCGTCGACGAGCCGATCGTAGTAGTCGAGTCCGGCCGGGTTCACCGAGACATCCGTGCCGGCGTTCGGGATGACCCGGGTCCACGAGATGGAGAAGCGGTACCGGTCGACGCCGAGGCCGACCAGCAGACCGATGTCGTCGTCGACGCGGTGGTAGCTGTCGGGGCCGGGTTCGGCAGTGCTGCCGTCGATGACATTGCCGGGTGCATCGACGAAGTCATCCCAGATGCTGCGACCGCGACCGTCTGCGGTGCGTGCGCCTTCGATCTGAAAAGCGGCCGTGGCCGCGGAGAAGTGCATTCCGGCCAAAGCACGGATGTCGATCGGGAATCTCTCCACCATGAATCGAATATGTCACGGTTGGTGAGGGCCTGCAACAGATGACCCGAAGCCCGGCCGGTACGGGTTCGCGCTACGACGTGGTCCGGCACGCAGGGAGCGGCTGCAGAGGATTCAGTCGGTGTCAGCGGCAATCGCGGCCGCAGCCCACACCAGCGGGATCTGCAGCGGCAGCCTCGCACAGGCGATTGCTCGGCCCTTCGGGTTGTCCCAGTGTCTGACCACTGTGTAGATATTGGCGGGGAAGACGCCGACCATGAGCGCGGCAGATGCGGCACCGCCGAGGCGCCGGGTGGCCGTGTTGGCCAACAGTCCTGCACAGCCGAGCTCAGCGATGCCGCTGGCGTAGGTCCAGAATCGCGGGTTGCCCAAACGAGGCGGCACGATGGAGTCGAAGAGATCGGGCCGGGAGAAGTGGGCAACGCCGGCAAGGCCGAGGATGCCGGTCATGATCGCCGTCTTCGTCTTCATTCCACGTCCGTCCTCACTCTGCTCACTTCGACGCGTCTCGTGCCGCAGAGCCTGGTCCCGATGGCATGAGAACCTCAACGCCGGATTCGGCGTCCGACGAGGCACCCGAGCGATGTGTGGAGCTAAGGGGAATCGAACCCCTGACCTTCTCATTGCGAACGAGACGCTCTACCAACTGAGCTATAGCCCCTGACCATTGTCAGCTTACGCCTGCACCCGGCTGCAGACCAAAAACGCGCGACCGCGGTCATCTCTCGATCGGCACAGCTGTCACCTGGAGCGGATCCGGTGGAGCCTGGTGAACTCTGCGAGTACAGTCGACAGAGAGTCCCCTCTACGAAAGGACCGACAATGGCAGACGAATTCGGAACAGTCGTCATCGGCGCAGGCCTCGCAGGAGGCACCGTGGTCGAATCCCTGCGCGACGCCGGCTACACGGCGCAGATCGCGCTCGTCGGCGCCGATCCTGCGGCGCCGTACTATCGGCCGGACCTGTCGAAGAAGGTGATGCTCGAAGGGTCGGATCCTGCCGATTCGGCACTCCGCGGCGAAGACTGGTACTCCGCTCACGATGTCTCGACGTTCTTCGGCGCCTCGGTGGCCTCCATCGACACAGACGCTCAGTCGGTCACCCTCGATGACGGACGGGAACTGGCGTATGGTCAGGCGATCCTCGCAACCGGATCGGTGCCCCGCACACTCGATGTTCCCGGTGCTCAGCTGGGCAATGTCCACACTCTCCGCGATGCCGGAGATGCCGTGGCCATCCGTTCCCAGTTCGGCGACGGCAAGAAGGTCGCTGTCATCGGCGGCGGTTGGATCGGCCTCGAGGTCGCGGCGGCGGCGAAGTCCCACGGCTGCGATGTCACGGTGATCCTCCATACCGACGCTCCCCCACTCTCGTCCGTCCTCGGCCCGGTCCTCGGCGAGCACTTCGAGGACCTGCACCGAAAGAACGGAGTGAATTTCGTCAAGAACGCGGAGACGACCGCGTTCACCGGTGACTCCGCGGTCGAGGGCGTCGAGACGACCGCCGGGAGTGTTGCCGCCGATCTCGTCGTCGTCGGAATCGGTGCCGATCCTGCCATCGATCTCGCCTCCTCGGCGGGATTGGCCACCGACAACGGCGTCATCGTCGACGAACAGATGCGCACCTCCGACGGCAGTATCCTCGCCATCGGCGATATCGCGAATGCACAGAACGTTCTGCGCGGTGAACGTCTGCGCGTCGAACACTGGGACAACGCGGTCCGCCAGGCCGAGGTAGCGGCCTCGACGATCAGCGGCGGGACAAAGTCCTACGACTGGCAGCCGTACTTCTACACCGACCAGTTCGACCTCGGAATGGAATACGTCGGACGCGGAGACCCCGCGGACGACGTCATCATCCGCGGTGACGAGTCCAGCGGCGAATTCATCGTCTTCTGGCATCGCGACGGCACGGTCACCGCGGCCATGAACGTCAATGTCTGGGACTACGGCGACGAGCTGCGCGCGCTCATCGGCAAGGAAGTCAGCGCCGATCGGCTGGCCGACGAACAGGTGCCGGTCGGCGAACTCTGAGTCCGAAGGGCTCGGGGACTCGCCGATCGTGTCTCCTCGGGTCTCGCGATCATTCTCGATCCCGCTCTGGCATCCTGGTAGACATGGATTCGCTCTTCGCCGATGAGGCTTTCGACCGCCGACCGGCAGTCGTCGCACCCGGTGCGGTCTGGGTTCCGGGCTTCCTCACCGCCGAGGCACAGCAGTGGATCATCGCCCGCTACGCCGAATGGCAGTCCGGTCCGGTTCCTCCCCACGCGACGACGATTGCAGGGCATCCGATGAGTGTCACGACGATCGGGCTGGGCTGGCATTGGCAGCCCGGGCGCTACGACCGCCGCGCCGTCGACGTCAACGACAAGGTGGTGCTGCCGTTCCCCGATTGGATGACCCGCCTGGGCCGTCAGGTTCTGCAGACGGCGGTCACGGTCGTCGAGGACTCCGGGGAATTCGCTGCAGGAACGGCCGCCGCGTGGGGCTTCGACCCTGCCGACTACCACCCGGATGTAGCTCTCGTGAACTACTACGACGAGCACGCGAAGATGGGCATGCATCAGGACAAGGACGAATTCGACCCTGCGCCGGTCGTCTCCCTGTCATTGGGCGATACATGCCTCTTCCGGTTCGGGAACACGGAGACCCGCAATCGTCCCTTCGAGGATCTGCGCTTGGCCTCGGGTGACGCCTTCGTCTTCGGCGGCCCTGCTCGCTTCGCCTACCACGGGGTCAGGTCGATCCAGCCGAGAACCGCACCGGACGCGGGAGGGCTGGACCACCTCGGCGGGGGCAGGATCAACATCACGATGCGCACGACCGGACGGGACTGAGCCCACGCGTTCGGTCGCTCGGCAGACCCAACTGATCCGGCAGACCCAACTGATTGAGTCGGATCAGGAGTCCTTCGCCTCGGGGTCGATGTCGACAACCCCTTCTGGCGGTGCTGCCAGCCGATTGGGCGAGGTCTTGCGGAACACAGGCTGTCCCGACAGCACCGTCGACCTGGCCAACGTGTTGCTCGCGACCGAGGACACGATGATCAGGCACAGCACCGCGATGACGGCCATGATCAGCGAGAACCAGGAGAACCCGGACGAATAGAGGTCGAAGATGAAGGCCGCAACGACGATGAAGGGCATACCGAGACCCGTGGCAGGAGAGAACACGTTGATCCGCGACAGGGCGTCGCGCACCCGGAACATCGCCAGCGAGGAGCCGAGCAGCAGCAGGGATCCGGTGATGCCGAAGATCCCGACGAGGGTCGTGGCCAGTGCTTCGTTCATCAGCGGTGCCCCCTCGTGAGGATGCGCGACAGTGCGATCGTGGCAAGGATCCCCACCATGGAGGACAGGAAGACCACGTCGAGGACGATCGACGAGGACACCATGATGCCGAGCATCGTGACGATCGCGATGGCCGAGAAGTAGATGAGGTCCGAGACCACCGCACGTGAGCCCTGATCGCGGGCCGTGAGCACCCGGATGAGGCCGATGATGATAGCGACGGCGAGGATGACCGAGCAGATGCCCGCGATGACGATCATGGATGTCCTCCCTGCAGATCCGTGTGTGGTCCCGGCGCGCGTCCACGGGTCATGGACAGCAGACGCGACTCCATATCGATGAGTCCGTCGAGAGCGGATGCCTCCGACTCTTCGAACAGGGCGTGGACGAAGACCACCGGCGGGGTCGTCGACGTGCCGGCGGCGATCGCTGCGACCAGAGTGCCGGGTGTGATGGTGATCGACGACGCGAAGACAGTGACTTCGAGGTCGGTGGCGCAGCGCATCGGCAGTTCGACGATCATCGGCTCGGCGTAGTCGCTGCGGAAGAGTCGGGCGATGACGGTCGCCGACCCCGTGATGATCGCACGGACGATGAAGCCGACGTAGGAGATGCCGTGGATGAGACGCATCACGGTGCCATCACCGCCTCGATGTAGTCGCTGTGATCGAGCAGCCCCTCGGCTCCCCGGTGTGTGAGGTCGAGCAGGGGCTCCGGGAAGCAGAAGAGCGCAACGGAGAGACCGATCATGATCGTCGCCGGCACCAGCAGACGGGCGGGGATGCGCACGCTGCGCATGATCGGTTCGGCCGGGGCACGCCCGGTCTCTGCCGAGTCCGGACGGTACGTCTGCATCGGCGGTCCCCAGAAGGTGTTGCGCCAGGTGCGCTGAAGCGCCAACAGGCTGATCACTGCGCCCGCGACGATGGCTGAGACCAGGACCCATCCGAAGCCGCCGCCGGTGTCCGTGGAGGCCCGGATGAGTCCGACCTTGCCCCACAGCCCCGAGGTCGGCGGAAGACCGACCAGGGAGAAGAGTCCGAGGATCATGAGGATCGTCGCCCATCGCTCGCGGGAGGCGAGCCCGGACAGCTTGCGGAAGGATCCGGTGCCGTAGATCTGTTCGACCGCGCCCATGATGAGCAGCAGGCCGGCCATCGTGATCATATGGTGCATCATGTAGAACGCACCGGCGCCGAGGGCTGCCGAGGTCAGCAGAGTGACGCCGACGAGGATGTGGCCGACGCCGGCAGTCATCTGGAATCCGAGCACATTACGCACCCGCACCTGTCCGAAGCCGGAGACCGCACCGATGAGGATGCTCGCCACCGCGACGATGAGCAGGACCGTCGCCCATGGTGCGGGGTCTCCGTAGACAGTGGTGTAGATGCGGTAGATCGCGTAGAGCCCGACCTTCGAATGCAGCCCGGAGAACAGCGACATCATGCCCGCCGAGGTGTTCGGATAGCTGCGGACGAGCCAGCCGTGGAAGGGCGCGCCGCCGGCCTTGATGAACAGCGACAGCAGCACCACGCCCAGCGCGATCCCGGCCTGGCCGGTCGGCTGTCCCTGACCTGCCAGAACGGCGAGGTTGACCGTGCCGGTGGCGCCGTAGACGAATCCGACGCCGATGAGCAGCATCGTCGAGGTCAGCAAGTTGACCATCACGTAGAGTCGTCCGATGCCGAGCCTGCGCCAGGTGCCGGTGACGGCGATGAGCGCGTATGCGGGCAGCATCATCACTTCGACGAAGACGAAGAGGTTGAACAGATCACCGGTCAGCAGCGCACCATAGACTCCGGTGAGCATCATCATGATGAGCGCCGGAACGAACCGGTACTGATCCTCTCCGGTGGAGATGAGGAACAGGCTGCTGACGAACGCGACGAGCGAGGTGAGCACCAGCATCAGTGCGGTGAACGTGTCCGAGACGAACACGATCGCCAGACCGGGCACGTAGTCGCCGACGGAATGGGCGATCACCGGGGTCGAACCGTGCAGCCCGAGGAGTCCGATTCCGCTGCCGCCGACGAACACGGGAACAGCGAGAAGGAGCAGTCGGTCGAAGGTGCGTGAGGTGATGAGCACGCTCAGGGCGGAGGCCAGGAGCGGGACGGCGACGAGCAGGAGGAGCAGGGCTGAGTTCATGAGTCGCGCTCCTCCCCCGTCTCCGGGTTGCGTTTCTGGTCGTCGTCATGGCCGAGCACGGCCAGAGCGAGCATGAAGATCGTCACTGCCAAGGTGATGACGATGGCGGTGAGCACGAATGCCTGAGGCAGCGGGTCGGCCGCGTTGGCAAGGGAACCGCGCCCGGCCAGCGGTTCGCCTCTCCAGGCGCCGACCCCCGCCGAGAGCAGGATGAAGTTCGCGGCGTGGGAGATGAGGGTGAGTCCGAAGACTCCCCGAACCATGGAGCGCTGCATCATGAGGTAGACGCCTCCGGCGGTGAGGACGCCGATCGTCAGTGCCAGGATCATGCTTCCTCCCCATCTCCGCCGGCCGGTGAGTCCCCGCGGAGGATATGCGTCGAGTTCGCCCGCACCTTCGCTTCCTCGGAATCCTCAGCGCCGCGGCGGCGGCTGCGTTCGGGGCGTTCCCCGCGGATCGCCTCCATCGGACCGCTCAACTCCCCGTAGAGCAGCTCATCGGCACGTTCGCGGGTGCGTTCGACGTCGCGTCGGATGATGCCGTTGGTGAGCACATCGTCACCGGCCGGAGTCGCCGCGGAGTCCGAGACGCCGAGGAGGTTGAACGAGAGCAGCATGAGTCCGAGCACCGCCAGGTAGACGCCGACATCGAAGAGCATCGACGTCGTCCAATGCTGACCGGCGAACTCGGCGTGCATCGGGTGGAGGAACGAACCGGCGAACAGGAGACCGATGATGCCGGTGACCACTGCCGTGGCCACGCCGGAGCCGATGAGGTACAGGGGTGCCCGCGGCGGACCGATCGCACGATCCTTCGGCGTCGACAGGTAGGCCAAGCCGATGACGGCTGAACCGACGAGCGCGGCGATGAATCCGCCGCCCGGGGAATTGTGACCACGCCAGAAGATCAGCAGTGAGCTCACCGCCAGCAGCGGACCGAGGACCTTCAGCGTCAGCTGCAGCGGGATGACGTTCGGCCACGCCTCGTGGACGCCGCGGTACGCAGTGGTGCCCTTGGGGCGGATGGACACCCACGGAGGCCGCGGCGGTTCCGGGATGTTCTCGGCCGGCGGGTCGATGAACTTGTCCTTGACCGTCGACATCACAGCGACGATCGCGATTCCGGCCATGCCGAGGACGGTCAGCTCACCAAGGGTATCGAGGGCACGGAATTCGACGAGGATCGTGTTGACGATGTTGTCTCCGCCGCTGATCTCCGGAGCCTTGTCGAGATAGTACAGACCGAGGTCGGAACGTTCCCGCCGGCCGTTGAGCACCAGGGTGAGTCCGGCCGCGCTGGCACCGACGATGACCGCAAAGAGAAGGCGCGGAGTCTGTTTGCGCTTCGGGTACTTCCAGAACGAACGGGGAAGTTTCTGGAGCACGAGCATGATGACGATGATCGTCATCGCTTCGACGAGCAGCTGCGTCAGGGTGACGTCGGGGGCGCCGAGAGCCAGGATCTGCACGGTGGCGAGGATGCCGATGGCAGACAGCGCCACAACGGTCGTCAGACGCGAATGCGAGGTGCACAGGACGAGGACTGCCACGGTGATGAGGACGAGCAGGATGACGTCCACCGGACGGCTGAGATTCTGCTGCAGCGGCGGCAAGTCGGCGAAGACGACGGGAATCGAGCCGATGGCGAGCACGCTCAGCCCGCCCAACGACATCGCCAGATAGGGTCCGGAGTTCATCGGGCGGACGAAGGCGGCAAGACCGTGTCCCAGACGTTCGAGGCCCGTCGTCAGCGAGTCGATGACATCGGATCCGTCGAACGGCAGCGTGGCCTTGTGGAAGAAGACGAAGACGCGTGAGCGACGCAGGATGAGGACGACGCCGATGGCGATGATGAGTCCAGAGGCGAGCAGTTCGATGTTGAATCCGTGCCACAGCGCCAGATGGACGTGTTCGGTGGCGTTCGGCACAGCCGCGCGCACCACGTGGTCGAGCGGAGTGTCGAGGAGGAAGAGGACGAAGCTCAGCGGAAACGAGGCCAGGATCGGCAGGGCCGCCGCGATGAGCATGACGGGAGAACCGCGGTGGATGTCACCCGTCTCGGGTTCGCGCCCGTCGATGAAGCTGCCCCAGACGGTCTTCGCACAATAGGCGAAGGTGAGCACGGAGGCACCGACCGCGACGAGCAGAGCCACCCACCCGGCCCAGGGACCGCCCGGCGTCTCTCCCAGGGCCGTGAGCAGGGCTTCCTTCGACACGAAGCCCAACAGCGGCGGAATCCCAGCCATGGACGCACAGCCGATGATCATCACCGTGAACGCCGCCGGAGCGGACCGCATGAGTTTCGGGATCCGTGCGAGGTCGCGGGTGCCGGCGAGGTGGTCGACGACTCCGACCATCATGAACAGGCCGGACTTGAACAGAGCGTGAGCGATGACGTGGAGAGTGGCGGCAGCGATGGCCGCCTCGGTGCCGACGCCGATGACGGCGGTGATGAGGCCCAGCTGGGACACCGTCGAATAGGCCATGAGCTTCTTCACGTCATGTTGGTTGAGTGCGAACCAGCCGCCCAGACACGCAGTGAGAAGTCCCGCCGTCACGAGCAGAACGTTCCAGGCCGGCGTGGCGTGGAAGGTCGGTGAGAACCGCAGCATGAGGAAGATGCCGGCTTTGACGACGGCAGCGGCATGCAGATAGGCCGAGACCGGGGTGGCAGCGGCCATCGCATCGGGCAGCCACGGGTGGAAGGGGAACTGCGCGGACTTCGTCATGGCGGCGACGCCGACGAGCAGAGCCACCAGCGTCGTGACCTCGGGCTGGCCCGTCCACACCGGGGAGCTGATCGCCTCGGCGAGGTTCGTCGTCCCGGTCACCGCGATGATCACACCGGTGGCCACCAGCAGGCTGAGGCCTCCGATGAAGGTGAAGAACATCGTCCGCAGGGCCGGTGCCTGTCCGGGTGATCCGGACCGGGCGATGAGGAAGAAGGACGCCAGCGACGTCAGCTCCCAGCACACGAACAGCACGAGCACATCGTTGGTGAGCACGAGCGCGACCATGGAGAACGTGAAGATCACCATCAGCCAGTAGAAGCTCGTGTTCCGGCCCGGGCTGAGGTAGCGGGTCGAATAGATGAACACGACTGCCCCGATGATCAGGGCGATATAGGTGAAGACGACGCCGATGCCGTCGGCTCGCAGAGCCAGGTCGACGCCGAGACTGGGAATCCACCGATAGGACGTCTCGGGATTGTTCCCGGCCATCACCTCGGCGGCAGTGGGGGTGAACAGCGCAGCCACGCCCAGGTAGGCGGCGGCGAGCGGCCAGCCGCTCTCCCGGCCGGCGAAACGAGTGAGGACCGGGGTGAGCACGACCAGTCCCGCCAGAGCGATCAGCGTTAGGATCATGAACGGGCCTCAACGGCCGCGGGCACAGGTGATGATTCCTTCACTCACTGATCCTTCGTCGCAGAATACGCATTCGGACAGACACAGACTTTCGAAGAATCAGACTATCGACTCGGAGTTCCATGAGCAAAAACACACAGAGCCGTCAACCCTCTTCGAGGCTGTCGGTCTTCTTCGACGCGCGCTTCACCCGCACCGATCACCACGACGGGATCTCCCGGTACGGTTCGTGTCTGCTCTCGGCCCTGCTCAGGGCCGTCGAGGACACGGAGATCGACGTCACCGTCATCATCAGCGACCCGGCCCAGCTGGCGCTGCTGCCCGATTGCGCATGGGTCGAGTTGTCAGACCCCACCTCCCCCGCTGAGGTGGCCATCGCCGGGAAGCTCAATGCCCTGGGAGCCGATGTCGTGTTCTCCACGATGCAGACGATGGGCTCCTTCGGTCGCCGGTACGGGCTCATTCTGACCATCCACGACCTCATCTACTACTCCCACCCCAAGCCGCCCGGCGATCTGCCGTTGCCGGTCCGGCTGCTGTGGCGGGCGTACCATCTGAGTTTCTTCCCGCAGCGGCTGCTCCTCAATCGAGCCGACGCGGTGGCGGCAGTGTCCGAGACGACGAAGGATCTCATCGCCGCTCATCACCTGACTCGCAGGCCGGTGCAGGTGGTGTCCAATGCCGCCGAGGTGGCCGCCACCTCCACGCGGACGGTGAACCGACACGATGCGAAGACACTCCTGTACATGGGCGCGTTCCTGCCGTACAAGAACGTCGAGGCCCTCATCCGCGCCCTCGAGTACCTGCCCGGGTGGACCTTGCACATCGCCAGCCGCATCGACGGACGTCGGGAAGCTCAGCTGCGTGCCCTCATCCCCGACCGCGCGAAGGTCGTCTTCCACCGAGGAGTCAGCGAAGAGGAGTACGCGCGCCTGCTCGACGAGTCGACAGCTCTGGTCACGGCCTCGCGCGAAGAGGGATTCGGGCTGCCCGTGATCGAGGCGATGGCTCAGGGCGTGCCCGTGGCCGTCTCGGACATTCCGATCTTTCGGGAGATCGCCGCCGAGGCGGCCGAATACTTCGACCCCGAGGACCCGCAGTCGATCGCCGAGGCGATCACCCGGCTCACGGACGCCGAAAGATGGGCGGGGAAGTCCGCGGCCGGACAGGTGCAGGCACTGGCCTTCGATTGGGCGAGGTCGGCGGACTCGCTGGTCGAGCTCATCAGATCCGTCGCACCGGCCCGGACGGCCGACAGCTGAGTCCGGCGCGGCCCGGACGGCGGAGAACCGAACCGGCAGCGCCGCTGACCCTCGCCTCAGCGGGAGAACGCGCCCCAGCTGCGCAGCACCCAGCTGTCGCCGGTGAATCCGAACTCTCCGTGACCGCAGTTGCCGAGGACGCCGAGCCGACCGGTCCCGTTCATCTCCAACAGGATTTCGGCGGCTGCCCGCAGGACCGCACCGTGAGCGACGATGGCGATCGGCTCGGCGTCGGTCGACCGTACGATCTCGGAGATGGCAGCTGCGACGCGGTGACCGGACTGGGAACGGGACTCGCCCCCGGGCGGATTGACATCGGCACCGGAGGCCCATTCGGCGAGTTCGTTCGGCCAGATCTCGGCCACCTCGGCGCGCGTGCGCCCTTCCCACTCACCGAATGCGGTCTCGCGCAGACGCTCGTCGCGCAGGGGTTCGCGACCGACGAGCGTCGCCAGGCTGTCGGAGGTCGCCGCTGCACGGGAGAGGTCGGAGGAGACGATGAGTTCCGGATCGAACTCGGCGAGGAGTCGAGCGGTTTCTTCGGCCTGAGCTCGGCCCGTGTCGTTGAGGGGGACGTCGGACTGTCCCTGGAAGCGACCGGCGACGTTGAAGTCCGTCTGTCCGTGACGCCAGAACAGCACCGTCTTCGTCATTCGTCCGAGCCGGGTTCGGGCAGCTGCAGGTCGATAGCCGGTACGTCTTTCCACAGCCGTTCGAGCGCATAGTACTCGCGCTGCTCGGCAGAGAAGACATGGACGACGATCTCTCCGAAGTCGAGCAGCACCCAGTCCCCTCCCCGACCCTCGCGGCGCAGCGGGGTGAGGTCGTGCACGAGCTGCAGCTCTTGTTCGATCGCGTCGATGATCGCACCGATCTGGCGTTCGTTGTCGGCCGAGACGATGAGGAACGCGTCGGTGATGTAGAGCGTGGAGCTCACATCGAGGCCGATGATGTCGGTTCCGAGCTTCTCGTCCGCCGCTTTGGCGGCGGTTCGAAGCAGCTGGGTGGATTCGGCGATCTCGCTCACAAGATCCTTTCGCATGGATGCGGTGGTGGAGGTGGTGTGTCCCCGTGTGATGTTCAGAGGAACATGACGAGGGCGATGACGATGAGGGCCAAGGCGAAGAACGCGGCGACGCCGAGGACGATATAGGGCATCTTCGAGGGCTCTTCGCCCATGAGGATCTGACCGTCCTGCCCGGTGACCGAGCTGGCTCGGATGCGTGAGCCGGGAGGGTTCTCGGTCTCTTCGTCTTCGTAGTCGGCATTCGGCAGCGACCAGGCTTCGGGCACTGCGTCCATCGGACGGGTCTCCGGGTTGGCGGCCAAGGCACGTGCCGCGTCATCGGAGCCGGCGTCACCCGGCGACTGATCTGCAGCGTCGGTACCCGTGCCGGTCTGCGACTCTTCGCCGCGGACAGAGTCCGGGGTCTGCTGTCGCTGAGTTTCGCTCCCGCGCGTCTCGTCGACCTCGGGGATCTGTGCCGATGCGGCGGTGACGACGCGCACTCCGGACGTCGAGGGAGGCTGCACGATCGGCATCCGCCGCGAACGGGACGCGGACTCGGGCTCGCTTGCGGCATCTGCCTCGGGCGTCGCAGCCGGCTCGTCCGCGGAAGCAGGTTCGTCCGCGGAAGCAGGTTCGTCCGCGGGAGCGGGAACGGCACCAGCGACAGCATCCGAGTCTGTCGTGTCGGCCGAGCCGTTCTGATCCGCCGATTCGGTCTGGTCCGCGGCGTCTGCCGGCTTCTCGTTCTCGGACTCGTCTCCGAGCGCCGGAGCATCTGCGTCGAGGGCCGAGTACGGCATCGACAGCGCGTCGTAGGGCTCGCTGTCAACGGTCGCCGGGCGCGGTGCCGAGTCAGCAGTGACGGGGGCCTCGAAATCACGGGCGGCGACCTCGTCGGAGCCTCCCCCGAAACCGGCGGTGTCATAGGATTCGTGCTCGGTGCTCGCGGCATCCGCATCCGGGCTCGACACGGACGAGGCATCTGCAGGGTCGGCTGCGGCATCCGCGTCGGCTGTGTCTGACTCGAGGCCTTGCGAACCGGTAGCTGCCGACTGTGCGGCGTCCGATTCCGGGACCTCCGGGATCGGACCGGTCAAGCGGCCCTCGGCAGCGGCCTGGCGTTCGGCCAGTTCCTGCTCGTCGGCCACGACCGGCATCGCGCCGGTGGACAGATCGCCGTTCAGCGAGAGTCCGTGTTCGCGCAGGTACCGCTTCTTCTCTGCTCGGGTCTGGAAGTGCGGCAGCGGAGTCCGAGTCGGGTCGAGACGGTCCTCGGCATGGACCGGGGGCCGCGACTCCTGCGGGTGGTCAGATGCCAGGGCACCGCGTTCGTGGCTGGTCCGTGGCGAAGGATAGGGGTCGATACGTGAGGCGGTGTCATCGCTGGTCTCGGCAGCGGGTTTCGCATCGGGCTTCTTCGGCGGCAGCGGATTGAGGAGCCCCGCGCGAGAGTTCGGAGCCTCCTTCGGCTGCTCAGGAACCTCTCGTGCTTCGAACGCCTGTTCCGCCGCCAGCCTCTCGGCTTCCCGCCGTGCTCGACGTGACGTGAACTGCTCCTCAGCCATTCTCACTCCTGTACAACTCGTACTTCGCGATGTACTGCACTACGCCGTCCGGCACGAGGTACCAGACAGGTGCACCATCCATCACCCGTTGTCTGCAATCCGTGGACGATATCGCCAGTGCAGGGATCTGCACGAGACTCAGCCGATCGACCGGCAGTCCTTCACCATGGAGTTCGTGCCCGGGCCGACTGACGCCGACGAAGTGGGCCAGGGAAAACAGCTCATCCACATTCTTCCACGTCAGGATCTGAGCCAAAGCGTCCGCGCCGGTGATGAAGAACAACTCGGTATCGGGACCATAGCTGCGGGCGAGGTCCCGCAGCGTATCGATCGTATACGTCGGGCCCGGTCGGTCGACATCGGCTCGAGAGACGGTGAACCGGGGATTCGATGCCGTCGCGATGACCGTCATCAGATACCGGTGCTCGGCGCTGCTGACCTCTTCGACGTCCTTCTGATACGGCCGTCCCGTGGGGACGAAGACCACCTCGTCGAGGTCGAAGGTCGCCTGAACCTCACTGGCCGCAACGAGGTGGCCGTTGTGGACGGGGTCGAAGGTGCCGCCCATGACACCGACTCTGCGTCTGTGCTCTGCCATATCAGTGGCGGTGCGAGATGCCCTTCCACGACCGAGACACCAGGCCCATCGTGATGAAGATCGCCAGGGTGATGAGTCCGTACCAGATCGGATCCATCGGCAGCTCGACGTGGGCGGCGTGCTCCCCACCTTCGGCTGCGGCGGCCATAATGGCTGCGTTCACGTCTTTTCTCCTTACTCAGTGTCCGACGCGCACAAGCGCGTCGGCGTCATTACCTTCTCAGTTTCTCATGAACGACCCAGGAATCCGGCATCGACATGACATCTTCCTCTTCCGACGGCTCCCCCGATCGGGGGTCCCCAACCGATCGGGCGGGTGTCGGAATCGCCGGCGGCTCAGGAACGGACCTGTCCGTTGCCCATCATCACCCACTTCGTCGTCGTCAGCTGCTCGAGTCCCATGGGACCGCGTGCATGCAGCTTCTGCGTGGAAATTCCCACTTCTGCGCCGAAGCCCAGCTCTCCCCCGTCGGTGAATCGGGTGGAGACGTTGACCCCCACCGCTGCGGCATCGATGGCTGTGACGAAGGTGTCGGCGTTGTCGAGGTCCTTCGTCACGATCACTTCGGTGTGGCCGGAGCTGTAGGCGCGGATGTGGTCGATGGCCTCTTCGATTCCGGAGACGAGTTTGATGGCGATCTCCAGCCCCAGATACTCCTTGGCCCAGTCACGTCGTGACACCCGGCGAATCTTCATCCCCGCAGGTGCCAGTGCTGAAACGTCCGAGTCGGCGTGGACGATGACTCCAGCGCCGTCGAGCCGTTCGAGGATCTTCGGCAGCACACGCTTCGCGGCTTTCTCGTGGACGAGGAGGGTCTCCAACGAGTTGCACACGCTGGGACGATGCGTCTTCGAATTCAGCACGAGATCGACGGAGGTCTTCACGGTGGCGGTGGAGTCGATGAACATGTGCACATTGCCCACCCCGGTTTCGATGACGGGCACGATCGATTCCTGCACGACCATGTTGATCAGATCGGCGCCGCCTCGGGGAATGAGCAGATCGACGTAGTCGCGGGCGTTCATGAGCACGTGCGCACCCTCGCGTCCGTACTGGTCGATGCCGCTGATCGAGTCGGCCGGAAGTCCCGCCGATTCGACTGCGCGGCGGAGGATGGAGATGATCTCCGTGTTCGAGTTCTGGGCCGCCGACCCGCCGCGCAGGACCGAGGCATTGCCGGACTTGAGGGCGAGGACGGCGATGTCGACGGTGACGTTCGGACGGGCTTCGTAGATCGCGCCGATGACACCCATGGGCACGCGATTCTGGGTCAGCCGGATGCCGTTGGGCAGAGTCCGGCCGACGACGACATCGCCGACGGGGTCAGCCAGGTCGATGACGTCCTCGACGGAATCGGCGATCGCGGCGATGCGATCGGCGTCGAGGCGCAGACGATCGAGAAGAGCGTCGCTCATCCCGTTCCCGGTGCCGGCTGCGATATCGGCATCGTTGGCCTTGACGATGCGGTCGGTGCTGCTGCGCAGAGCGTCGGCGATGGCGCCGAGCGCTGCATTCTTCTCCGCGGTCGAGGTCGTCGCCAACAGACTCGACGCGGCCTTGGCATTGCGGACGATGCGGGTGACTCCGCGCACGGTCTTCGGGTGGATCTCGGCTGCTGCTGTCATGGGCTATCTCCCCCCGCTCACGTGTGTGAGAACGAGATCGTTTCGATGGATGACCTCTTTACGGTAGTCACTTCCCAGACGGGTGCCAAGTTCCTCGGTCGTGGACCGGAACATCAGCGGCAGCTCCGCCGAGGAGAAGTTCGACATACCGCGAGCGATGACGTCACCGGCAGGGTTGCGGATCTCGACCGGATCACCGGCCTCGAACTCTCCGCTGCACGCGGTGACACCGGCCGCGAGCAGGGAGGTTCCACGGGAGAGAACAGCGGCCTCGGCTCCGTGGTCGATCGTGATCGAGCCGAAGGTGCGAGCGAGATGGCGCAGCCACAGAAGACGGGTGCCCCGACGTTTGTGTGTGACCGTGAAATACGTGCCGACATTCTCGCCGGCCAGCGCCGAGGCGGCCTGCGGTGCCGAGGTCAGCACGGCCGGAATACCGGAATCGGCGACCATGATGGCGGCCTCGACCTTCGTGGCCATTCCTCCGGTGCCCGTGCCGGCGGTCCCGACGCCGCCGATGGCGAGTTCGTCGAGGTCACGTGGACCGTGGACGCGGTCGATCAGCCGAGAGCCGGGCTGATCCGGAGGACCAGAGTAGAGCGCGTCGACATCCGACAGCAGCACCAGCGCATCGGCGTGGGCGAGGTGGGCGACCAGCGCGGCCAGGCGGTCGTTGTCGCCGAAGCGGATCTCTTCGGTCGCCACAGCGTCGTTCTCATTGACGATGGGCAGCGTACCCAGGGCCAGGAGTTTGTCGATCGCACGCTGGGCGTTCTTGTACTGGGTGCGGCGGATGAGGTCGTCGGCGCTCAGCAGCACCTGACCGGGAACGAGGTCGTAGCGCCCCAGAGCCCGCGCATAGGCGGCCATGAGCAGTCCCTGGCCGACTCCGGCGGCCGCCTGCTGGCTGGCCAGATCCCTCGGGCGCTTCCTCAGTCCCATGGGTTCCAGCCCAGCAGCGATCGCACCGGAGGAGACGAGGATGACTTCGTGACCGGCCGACCGGTGGGCACCGATCACATCTGTCAGGGCGATGAGTTTGGCTTCGTCGAGTCCGCCGTCGATGGTCGTCAGCGAGGAGGAGCCGACCTTGACGACGACACGACGGGCACGCGCGATATCTTCACGGACGGACGCTGCGGAGGAGTCCGACTGAACTGTGGCGCTCACTCTTCGCCGGCTCCCTCGGCAGACTCCGTCGCAGGTGCACCGTCAGCGCTCTCACGGTGTGCACGTTCGGCCAGGCGCTCCTGTTCGAACTCCGCCCGAGTCGCGGCCTTCGCATCCATCTTCTCGTGATAGGCGGCTTTCCGCTCCTTGCGAGTGGCGCGCGATTCCTCGTCGAGCCGGGCGTCCGATCCACGCGAGCCCAGCAGCTCGGCACCGCCGACGGTCGTGGGATCCCAGTCGAAGACGACTCCATCGTCTCCGCCGACGACGATTGTGTCACCAGGTTTGGCACCGGCTTTGAACAGGGCCTCTTCGACACCGAGGTGCTCGAGCCGGTCGGCGAGGTAGCCGACGGCCTCGTCGTTGCCGAAGTCCGTCTGCTGCACCCATCGCCGAGGCTTGTCGCCGAGGACACGGAACAGCGGACCGTCGGCACTGCGTTCGGAACGGACTTCGAATCCGCGATCGTCGACGGCTTTCGGACGGATGACGACGCGCTGCGGTGTCGCTTCCAGCTCGGCGCGGCGCTCCCGCTCGGCGAGCACGAGTTCGGCCATGGCGAACGAGAGTTCCCGCAGGCCGGCATGGCTGACAGCGGAGATCTCGAAGACCCGGTAGCCGGCAGCCTCGAGGTCGGGTCGGACGATATCGGCGAGGTCACGTCCGTCGGGGATGTCGACCTTGTTCAGTGCCACGAGCTTCGGTCGCTCGGACAGCGGGAGGAGTCCGCTGCCGTCGTCGAGGTCGACGGCATAGGCGGCGAGTTCGGATTCGATGATCGTGAGGTCGGAGACGGGATCGCGTCCGGGCTCCCACGTGGCCATGTCGATGACATGGACGAGTCCCGCGCAGCGTTCGACGTGGCGGAGGAACTCGAGGCCGAGTCCCTTGCCCTCCGATGCTCCGGGGATGAGCCCCGGAACGTCGGCGACCGTGTAACGCGTCTCGCCGGCCTGAACGACCCCGAGGTTGGGCACGAGCGTGGTGAACGGGTAGTCGGCGATCTTCGGCTTCGCGGCCGAGAGAGCGGCGATGAGGCTCGACTTGCCCGCCGATGGGTAGCCCACAAGGGCGATATCGGCGATCGTCTTGAGTTCGAGCACCAGGCTCAGCGTCTGTCCGGGCTCGCCGAGGAGCGCGAAGCCGGGGGCCTTGCGCTTCGTCGATGCCAGTGCCGCATTGCCCAGACCGCCGCGGCCTCCGGCGGCAGCGGTGAACTCGGTTCCGTCATCGACGAGGTCGGCGATGACATCGCCGTTGGTGTTCTTCACGACCGTGCCTTCGGGAACGTCGACGATGAGGTCTCTTCCGTCGGCGCCGTGTCTCAGGTCGCCCTTGCCGATCCCGCCGTCATCGGCACGCACGTGCGGACGGTGGTGGAGGGGAAGCAGGGTCGTGGTCTGGCGGTCGACACGGAAGATGATGTTCCCGCCGTTGCCGCCGTCGGCGCCGTCGGGTCCGCCGAGCGGTTTGAACTTCTCACGCCTGATCGAGGCACACCCGTTCCCACCTGCGCCTGCGGCGAGATGAACGGTGACACGGTCTACGAACTCGGTGGCCATAATGTCCTTATATCAGATGAAGGGTGAGTCGTTCGACTCACCCTTCATGCTCCCTTGACTCAGGGAGAGATCATATTGACGACGGAACGGATCCGGGGAGGATCAGGCTCCGACGATGTTGACGATCTTGCGACCGTTGCGGGTGCCGAATTCCACGGCTCCGGCTGTCAGAGCGAAGAGGGTATCGTCTCCTCCACGGCCGACATTGGCTCCGGGGTGGAACTTGGTTCCGCGCTGGCGGACGATGATCTCGCCGGCCTTGACGGCCTGGCCGCCGAAGCGCTTCACGCCGAGGTACTGTGGGTTCGAGTCGCGACCGTTGCGGGTCGAGCTGACTCCCTTTTTGCTTGCCATGTGAGAAGTCTCCTCTTACTTGATGTTCGTGATCTTCAGACGGGTGAGGTCCTGGCGGTGGCCCTGACGCTTCTTGTACCCGGTCTTGTTCTTGTACTTCTGGATCACAATCTTGGGACCGCGGAGTTCACCGGCGACCTCAGCGCTGACCGAGACCTTCGCCAGAGCGTCGGGATCGGTCGTGACCGTCTCACCGTCGACAAGAAGTACGGCATCGAGTTCGACGCTGTCTCCAGCCTTCGCCTTCATGCGGTTGACTGTGATGATATCGCCGACGCTCACCTTTTCCTGGTGGCCCCCGGCACGGACGATGGCATAGACCATGCTCGAACCCTCTTTCTGCTAAAACACAAACGAACGGCGGTTGTCCCTTGGCTGCCGCGGGCCGAACCCGCAGACATCCCATTGAGAGGAATCACCAGCCGTGGCGCGTCACGCGCACCGACGGTCAAGTCTAATCGAGAGCACACAGCATCGGCAAACCCACGCCCCATCGGCAGGCGGACGATCTGCGTATTGTGAGTCATCTCTCGTCCATCCGCAGAAAGGGCGTGATCCTCGCATCTGCGACTCAGCTCTCGCGCGACTCCGCAATGCGTTCGTGCCGACGGATGACCTCGGCGACGATGAAGGCCAGGAACTTCTCCGCGAACTCGGGATCCAGGTGGGACTCCTCGGCGAGCTCTCGCAGCCGGGCGACCTGCCTGGCCTCCCGGGACTCGTCGGCCGGAGGCAGACCGTGGTCGGCCTTGAGTTCGCCGACGCGCTCTGTGAGCTTGAAGCGCTCGGCGAGGAGATGGACGAGGGAGGCATCGATATTGTCGATGCTGCCCCGCAGCTCCTGCAGCCGTTCGACTGCGCGTGTTCTGTCGTCTCTGTTCTCATCCACGCGCCCATTCTATCGACGGCCCGGCATGCCTGTGCGCCGCGTCCGAATGGGCGCGGCGCACAGGCATCCTTGATCGAGGCGGTCTCTTCCGGTCGAGGACCCCGTCCGGTTGAGGTGGCTCAGATTCAGGCGGGCTGGTCGACCGGGACCGCGTCGACCGTGTCCGGGTCGTTCAACGTTCCGGCCCTGCGATCGGCGAGGTACTTCTTCATCTCCTTCTTGACCACCGGCATGAGCATGTAGAGGCCGAGGATGTTGATGAAGGCACACATGAAGAGTGCGGCATCCGCGAACTCGACGACCTTCGAGAAGGTCGCCACACAGCCGACGACGACGAAGAGGCAGACCAGTGTGCGGAAGACGGTGACGCTGGCCTTCGCATTGCCGAACAGGTAGCTCCATGCCTGCTCTCCGTAGTACGCCCAGGTGATGAGGGTCGAGAAGGCGAACAGCGCGACAGCGATGGCCAGCAGGATCGGGTACCACGAGGCCACGGTGGAGAAGGCGTCCGAGGTCAGGGCCACTCCCCCGATCTCACCGGCACCGAGGTCCTCTCGGTAGGAGGCCTGATTGGCGACGATGATGGTCAGCGCCGTCATGGTGCAGACGACGACCGTATCGATGAAGGGCTCGAGGAGTGCAACGAATCCCTCGGAGATCGGACGGCGGGTCTTGACCGCCGAATGGGCGATCGGTGCCGAGCCGATGCCGGCCTCGTTGGAGAACGCCGACCGCTGGAAGCCGATGATCATGACTCCGACGATGCCGCCGGCCACACCCTGCGGGTTGAACGCCCCGGCGAAGATCTCACCGATGGCGCTCGGGATGTTCGTGAAGTTGAGCCCGAGCACGAGGAGGCATGAGATGACGTAGAAGATCGCCATCCCGGGGACGAGCTTGTCAGTGACCTTCGCGATCGAACGGATGCCGCCGAGGATGACCAGGGCGACGAGCGCCGCGAAGATGATTCCGAAGATCAGCGAGGCGAAGGGCCCGGCGAGGAACCCGTCGTCGCCGCCCGTGGCCGTGCGGACCTGGGCAAAGGTCTGATTGGCCTGGAACATGCCGCCGCCGACGACGCCGAAGATGAGGATTGCGATGGCGAACAGTCCGGTGAGCACCGTTGCCACCGGCTTGGAGAAGCGGCGGAAGGCCACAGGGAGGTACTTGAATGGTCCGCCGTGGACCACGCCGTTCTCGTCGATCTCACGGTATTTCACTCCGAGGGTGCACTCGACGAACTTCGTGCACATGCCCAAGAGACCGGCGATGATCATCCAGAAGGTCGCTCCTGGACCTCCGAGGGCGATGGCGACACCGACACCGGCGATATTGCCGAGACCGACGGTTCCCGACAGTGCAGAGGCGAGGGCTTGGAAGTGGGTGACCTCACCAGGGTCGGACTTCGAGGAGAATTTCCCGCGGATGATCTCGAGCGACAGCTTCGCCCCTCGAGCTTGGATGAAACCGAAGTAGACAGTGAAGACCCCGGCCGCGAAGATCAGCCACAGGACGACGAAGGGAAACGAGATCGATCCGATGGTGATCGGAAAGAAGATGACGCTGCCGAACCACGTCGCGATCGGATCGAACCATGAGTTGATGGCATCGTCGACCGGAGAGACCGGCGCTGCTGAGATATGAAGATTGTTCATAGTGTGACAACTTACTGAGACTTGCGTCACATTCAAGCGTTCCACCTTATGGAACGCTTTCAGTTATCGAACCGTTACGAAACAGGGGGCTCTGCGGCCATCTGAGATTCGCGTCTCATCAACTGGCCTAAACTGGGAACATGACTCAGAACCCTCAGCAACCAGGTCAGCGGCCGCCTCGAACCCCCAACTCATCCGCCGATCGAGGCCCGATTCCCAGCGGAGATCCGAGCACTCACATCCAATCCGGCCACGGTCAGCCTTCGGCATACCCCGGTGCGGAGGCAGTGACGAACCCCAACGGGCACTATGGGTCCCAGGGCGCTCAGTCCGGGTCGATCGGAGGTTCGGAGTCGACGGCACAGTATGGTCCGCCCGCTGGAGCTCAAGCGAACACCGGTGCCCCGCCGCACCACGGTGAAGGCTCACCTCTGCCGCCGGCACCGGCCCGCGGGCCCCGACGCTCACCTGTGCAGGCGCCGGACTCCGGTCGGCCTCCCTCAGGGCCAGGACAGCCCAACTCGGCCCCCACGCGCATCGTCTCCCCCGACGGTGAACGCGTGCGCGAGAAGCCGGCCGGCGGGGTCTCGGGCTATTTCGCTATCGTCGGTGCCATCGCCCTGCTCCTCGCCGCTGTGCTCATGGGCATCATCGGCTTCGTCATGAGCTTCGCCCAGGTCGCCGTCGGCGTCGTCCTCTTCATCGTCGCCGTGCTGTGCTTCATCGCCTCGATGTTCCTGTTCAGAGGATGCACCTCGGTGGCGCCCGGACATGCCGTCGTCCTCCAGCTCTACGGCAAGTACGTCGGCACGGTCAGACAATCGGGACTGCGATTCGTCAATCCCTTCTATACGAAGGACCAGATCTCGACGCGCATCCGCAATCATGAGACCTCGACTCTGAAGGTCAACGATCTCGACGGCAATCCCATCGAGATCGGCGCCGTCGTCGTCTGGCAGGTCAGGGACACCGCGCAGGCGATGTTCGAGGTCGATGACTTCGAGGAGTTCGTCGCCATCCAGGCGGAGACCGCCGTTCGGCACATCGCGAACTCCTACGCCTACGATTCCTCGGATCCACGCCGCATGTCTCTGCGCGACAACGCCGACGAGATCACCTCGCGACTCTCCGATGAGGTCGCCGCCAGAGTCATGGCCGCCGGCGTCACCGTCATCGAATCGCGCATCACCCAATTGGCCTATGCTCCGGAGATCGCGCGTGCCATGCTCCAGCGCCAGCAGGCCACAGCCGTTGTTGCCGCTCGTCAGCTCATCGTCGAAGGCGCGGTCGGCATGGTGGAGACAGCGATCGAAGAGATCGAAGGACGTCAGATCGTCAGGCTCGGGCAGTCCGAACGCAGCGATCTCGTGTCCAATCTGATGATCGTTCTCTGCGGTGATCAGGCGGCGCAGCCGACGATCAGCACCACCCGCAATCAGCAGTCGGCAGGCTGACCGGTCCGAGCCGCGCCTGCCGAACACGACAGCGCCCCGTCGACGGATGTCGACGGGGCGTTTGCCGTTTCAGCGAAGGACAGGTGTCAGTCCTGACCGATGATGACGAACGAGGTCGGCAGCTGTTCCTGCTTGGGGGCAGGAGACTTCTTCACCGATTCGCTCTTCTTCGCCGGAGCGGCCTTGACCGGTGCGGCGGCAGCGACCTTCGTCTCACTGTCCGCGCCGATCATCAGCGGCAGGTCCTGCGGCTCTTCGGCGGCCGGTTTCGTATCGGGCGCAGGCTTCCGTTCGGCAGCCGGCGCCTGTTCGTCGCTGCTCGACTTATCTGCGTTCGACTTCTCGTCGGTCTTCTCCGACTGTGAATCGTCGTTGCGGTCCGAACGGGACCGGCGGCGACCGTTGCGTGAACGCGAGCGGGATTTGCCGGTCTCGTCGCTGCTCGACGAGTCGGCAGACTGAGAAGAAGCGTCGGACGTCGTCGACTCGGCCGATTCGGTGTCGTCCTTCTTCAGCGTGGCTTTCGCGATCGCGGCGACGGCCGACCGGGACGCATCCGATGACACGGTCTCCTCGGTCGACTCGGACTCGTTGTGCTTGGCCTTCGATCCGGAGTCACTCCGACGCTTACGGTCACGGCGGTTGTCGTGATTGGACCGGTTGCCGCGGTGAGCCTTCGAACCGTCTTCTTCCGATCCGGGCAGCAGCAGTCCTCGCCCGGTGAGGTCCTCACCGGCGCTGACCAGGGATTCGGCGAGTCCGGTGCCGATGCGTTTGCGCGTCATCTGTACGAGACCCAGCGACGTCACCTCGGCGACCTGATGCTTCGTCCGGTCTCGACCGAGACACTCGACGAGGCGGCGCACCACGAGATCCCGGTTGGATTCGAGCACCATGTCGATGAAGTCGACGACGATGATGCCGCCGATGTCACGCAGACGGATCTGCCGAATGACCTCCTCGGCGGCTTCGAGGTTGTTGCGGGTCACCGTCTCTTCGAGATTGCCTCCGGAACCGGTGAATTTGCCGGTGTTGACGTCGACGACCGTCATCGCTTCTGTGCGGTCGATGACGAGGGACCCTCCCGAGGGCAGACTCACCGTCCGCTGGAGCGCCTTCTGGATCTGCTCTTCGATCCGGTAGTGGTCGAAGATGTCCTCGTCCTCGTTGTAGCTGTGGACGCGTTCGAGCAGGTCCGGGGCCACCGATTCGACGTACTCGTGGATCGTGTCCCATGCACTGTCGCCGTCGATGACGAGCGAACTGAAGTCCTCGTTGAAGACGTCTCGGATGATGCGCACGATCATGTCGGGCTCACTGTAGAGCAGCTGCGGCGCCAGCACCTTCGTCGACTTCGACTTCTTCTCGATCGTCTCCCACCGCTTGGCGAGACGTTCGACGTCACGCGAGAGATCGGAGTCGGTGGCGCCTTCGGCGGCGGTGCGCACGATGACGCCGTTCGAATCGCCGACGAGCTGTTTGAGCAGCTTCTTCAGGCGTGCCCGCTCATTGTCGGGCAGCTTCCGTGAGATTCCGGTCATCGAGTTGCCGGGCACGTAGACGAGGAAGCGCCCGGGCAGTGAGATCTGACCGGTCAGCCGGGCACCCTTGTGCCCGATCGGATCCTTCGTCACCTGCACGAGCACGGCATCACCGGGACTCAGCGCGGTTTCGATGCGGCGCGCCTTGCCGTCCATGCCGAGTGCGTCCCAGTTGACTTCACCGGCATAGAGCACGGCGTTGCGGCCCTTGCCGATGTCGATGAACGCCGCTTCCATGCTCGGCAGCACGTTCTGGACCTTGCCCAGGTAGACGTTGCCGATCAGCGATGACTGCTGACGGTTCTCCTTGAGGTAGTGCTCGACTGCGATCCCGTCCTCGACGACGACGAGCTGTGTCTGGTCGCCGCTCTCCCGCACCAGCATGGTGCGGTCGACGGACTCACGCCGGGCGAGGAACTCGGCCTCGGTGATGATGGGACGACGACGTCCGGCCTCGCGCCCCTCCTTGCGCCGCTGGCGCTTGGCCTCGAGCCGGGTCGATCCCTTGAGCGAGGTGACCTCGTCGCGATCGGTGCTGCGAGTGCGGGAACGACGGCGGCGACGCCGGCGCGAACCGGAGTCGGAGTCATCGTCGTCTTCGTCCGAATGGGAATCGTCGGAGTCCTTGTGGTCGGAGTCCTTATGATCCGACTTCGACTGCGAGTCATCGCCGTCCGCATCGGAGCTCTGCTTCGAACCGCGTCTGTTCGACCGTGATCCTCGCTTCGACGACTTCGAACTCTGCCCTTCGGCGGCATCCGAGGTCTCGTCCTCGGAATCCTTCGAATCATCGGCGGAGTCCGCGGAATCGTCGTGTGAGTCATCGCGATTGCGCGAACGACGCCCGCGGCCGCCCCGGCGCCGGCGCGGACCGCCTGCGGACTCATCCTCATCGTTGTCGTTCTGCCTGTTCTCCTGTGGGGACGAGGAGTCGTCATCGGAGTCGCGGGAATCGTCCCAGTCGGCGTCGGAGTCGTCCTCGATCGTGACGACCTCGGCATGTTCGGCCTTCGGCACCTGGAAGATCAGGCCGCCGTCATAGGGCACCGCAGGGGCAGTGCGGGGTTCGGGGGCGGCAACCGGCGGGGCAGGTGCCGCGAAGGGATTGCGCGGGTCGAAGCTCGGCGAAGCCTGAGCCGTCTCCGGCGCGCGACCGGAGTCCCCGTCGTCAGAGTCCCGGTCATCAGAGTCCCCGCTGCCATCGGAATCGTCGTCGCTGTCGTCAGACGAGTCACTTCGGACGAACTCCTCGAAGACGAGCCCGCGATTGGCCACGGCTTCACGTGCTGACTTCGGCCCGCCTCGGCGAGGGGCGGGTTCGTCCGCATCGCCGTCGTCATCGGCATCGCCGATGCGCAACGATTCGGCTGCCTCGGCGATGTCATCGAGACGTGCACGCACGGTGTCGTCGACATCATCGTGTTCGGCGTTCTTGGCACTGACCGTCTGCTGCAGATTCGCGAGGTCCGCGAGAATGCCTTCGGTCGGATCTGTCGACTCTGTACCGTCGTTCGACGTATCGTTCATCGTATCTCCCTGTCCGAAGACTCCGTCCACACCGTACGAATCTTCGGATCCTTGCATGGTCCGCGATGGACCGAAACCTGTGGATGGCACGTGAGGCTCGCGCTCAGCGCGTAGGCCCTCCGTGCTGCCTCATCTTGTTGTCGACCTGCGAGGTCATACCCTCGACTCGGTGGAGGCACTTCTCCTGTTCGGTGTGAGAACAGGTATCCGTCAGACCATTATGTCACAGAAGTGCTTCTGCGCTGAGGTTTCTCGTGGTACGGGGTTTGCTGCGCTGGACACGGCGAGGCATTCTTGAGGGGTGAACACCACATTGACTCCTCCCGATGATCGTCAGACCGCCGGCACCACCTCGTCGTGGGTGGTCAGATCCGCTCCGTTCGGGATCTTCCTCATCATCGCCTCGGTCATCGGCTTCCTCGCCTCGTTCTCGCTGTCGGCGGAGAAATACGACAAGCTCGCGAATCCCGACGTCGTGCTCTCCTGCGACCTCAACCCCTTCTTCTCGTGCGGTTCGGTCATGGAACATGCCGAAGCAGAGCTTCTGGGCTTTCCCAATCAGCTCATGGGCATCGCGGCCTTCGTCATCCCACTGCTGCTCGGAGTGCTCATTCTGTCCGGGACCCGCCTGCCCCGGTGGGTGATGATGGGGCTGAACATCGGGCTGGGCTGCGGCGTGGCGCTGGTGATGTTCCTCTTCTATGTCTCGATATACAAGATCGGAGTCGGCTGCCCGTGGTGCATCATCGTGTGGACCGTGACGATCCCGATGTTCATGGCCGTCACTGCCCGCAATCTCCTCACCGGAGTCTTCGGCCGCCGGACAGCCGACAATGCGGTGCTGAGGGTCCTGGCCAAGGAGAACATCGCCCTGTCCGTGCTGTGGATGCTCATCATCTTCGCGTGCATCGTCGTACAGTTCTGGGCGTTCTTCTCCAATCTGCTCTGATAAGACGCACGCAATCGGGATCCGAGCCGGCAGATGCCGGCGTGGTCTCGATGTGTGAAATCAGTGAGGGCGCCCTACCGACTGGTGGGGCGCCCTCACTGCATCCGACCGGCGCGGCTCGGATTTCGGCCGTGCGCGAACTTCGCCCGGCCGTCAGTCGTCGGCCGGGTACCAGATCCCGATCTCGCGTTCGGCCGATTCGGTCGAGTCGGAACCGTGGACGAGGTTCTTCTGCACGTTCTCACCCCAGTCGCGGCCGAGGTCGCCGCGGATCGTGCCGGGAGCCGCAGCCGTCGGGTCGGTGGCTCCTGCCAGCGACCGGAAGCCGGGGATGACACCGTGTCCGGAGGCGATGATCGAGACGATCGGTCCCTCGGACATGAAGTCGACCAGCGGCTGATAGAAGGGCTTGCCTTCGTGCTCGGCGTAATGGGCTGCCAGTTCGGCGGCGGTGGCCGAACGGAGATCCAAGGCGTCGATCGCATAGCCCTTGGCTTCGATGCGGGCCACGATCTGTCCGACGAGTCCGCGAGCGACTCCGTCGGGTTTGATGAGGATGAGCGTACGTTCCATTCCGGTCCTTCCGATTGCGTGTGGACGTCGGTGGACAGTCTACCCGGGCGCCCAGGCGGTGCTCGCCTCGGCGCCCTCACAGGTCAGCCCCGCGCTGCGACCTCACGATCGATGCGCGCCGACCAGTAGACGGCCACTGCCCACAGTGCGATGAAGAGAGCTGCGACGAAGAACATCGAGGTGAGCACGAAGCCGGAGGCCAGCAGCAGTCCCTGGACGACCCAGCCGATGATCACGCCGGGGCGTCTCTCACCGATCCGACGCGGCAACAGGATGACGGCGATGATCGCCAGCACAGCGACGATCGAGGCTCCGATGAGCAGCTGGGCCAGGGTCAGGGTCTGCGCAGACTTCACCGACAGGCCGAATGTCGTGAGCACGGCGAAGTAGACGACGACGAGTTCGCAGATGAGGATCGATCCGCACAGGACGGGATACTTCGATTTCACTGCTCCTCCCCCCGTCCGAGGAGCAGACGGGCCTCGGCCACTGTATAGATGGAACCTGTGACGACGATCCCGGGGCTCTTCGCGTCGACGCTGTTGGCCAAGTCGATGGCCTTCATCAGGGCGGCATTGAGATCGGAGGCGACGATGACCGAATCCTCGTCGACCCATTCCCTGACCGCCTCGGCGAGCTCGCCTGCCGGCAGCGACCGGGAGTTGAGATTCTCGCTGACGACGAACACATCGGCGCTGCGGTGAAGCTCTTCGATGACACCGTCGCTGTCCTTGTCGGCCAGCATCGCCAGCACTATGACGACGTAGTCGAAGTCGAACGCCTCGGTGAGGGTCTCAGCGAGCACATGGGCGGCATCCGGGTTGTGGGCGCCGTCGACGACGACGCTGGGCCCGGTGCGCACGAGCTCGGCACGGCCCGGCGAGGACACCCGGGCCAGCCCCTCGGCCACGGTCTCCTGGTCGAGCGGCTTGTCTTCGGCGCCGAGGAAGGCTTCGGCTGCGACGATCGCGACCGCGGCATTGTGAGCTTGGTGGATGCCGTGCAGGGGAAGGAACAGGTCGGAGTAGATGTCCCTGCGGCCCTGCACGGTGATGAGCTGACCGTCGACGGCTCGCTGCCGATCGAGGAGACGGAAGTCCCGGTCCTCTGCGGCCAACGGAGCCCCGCGACGAGCGGCTTCCTCATCGAGGACGGCCTGGGCGGCTTCGTCCTGGACGGCAGACACGGCGACGGGGTCCGGGGCCGGGCTGTCTGCGACGCTGCGATCGAGGATGCCGGCTTTGGTTGCGGCGATCTCCTCGATGGTGTCGCCGAGGAACGCCTGATGATCGAGTCCGATCTTCGTGAAGACGCACACCTGAGCATCGGCGACGTTCGTCGAATCCCAGGCTCCGCCCATGCCGACCTCGGTGACGACGACATCCACGGGGGCATCGGCGAACACAGCGAAGGCCAGGACGGTCAGCGCTTCGAAGTAGGTCAGCGTCGCACGGCCTTCGGCCTCGAGCTGGGCATCGACGATCTCGAGATACGGGGCGATCTCGTCATAGATGCGCACGAAGGTGTGAGCCGACACGGGGGCACCGTCCACGGAGATCCGTTCCGTCACCGAATGCAGGTGAGGGCTGGTGAACCGGCCGACTCGGAGCTCGTGAGCGGTGATGAGCGAATCGATCATCCGCGCCGTCGAGGTCTTCCCGTTGGTTCCCGTGATCGTGATCGTCGGGGCCGCGGTGTGGACATCGCCGAGGATCTCACATGCCCGCCGGGTCGCGTCGAGGCGCAGTTCGACCTGGGTCTCCCCCGCCCGGGCCAGCAGCAGAGCGTAGACGCGGGCGAGTTCGGCGCGAGTGGCCTCATCGACGACCGGCTCCGGGACGGGCTCCGGCTCCGTTTCGTCACCGGACTGCGGAGCTTCGACAGCGGCCAGCAGCTCCTCGGCTGCAGTCAGCGGATCCTCGGCTGAGGTGTCGTCGCTCATGCGCGCTTCACCGCCAGACGGGTGCCGCCGGGAAGCTCTTCGGGACTGAAGACCGCGGCGTCGGACTCGGCCGGGCCGAAGGCCAGCGACGTCGTCAGTGTCTCGCCGGCGATGAGGTCGGCGTGGGGTTCGAGGGCGGCGACCGCCTCGGGGCCGGCTTCGACGGTGACGGCGATCCGGTCGGAGATGTCGAGGTCGAGCTGCTTGCGGATGCCCTGGATGGCACGCACGGCATCTCGGGCCATGCCTTCGGCTTCGAGTTCCGGGGTGACTCGCGTATCGAGGGCGAGGAAGCCGGAGTCGAGAGCTGCGAGCTCCATGCCTTCGGTGCCGGACTCGGCGACCGATTCGAGGGTGTATTCGCCGTCGACGAGCTCGATTCCGCCGCTGATGACGGTGCCGTCGGCAACGGACCAGTCTCCGGTCTTCGAGGCCTTGATGACCTGCTGGACCTGCTTGCCCAGACGGGGCCCCGCGGCACGGGCGTTGACGACGAGATTCTGCGACAGGGAGAATCCGGCGGCCTCCGCCTCGGCGACGTCGAGGACCTCGACGGTTCGCACATTGAGCTCATCGGCGATGATCTCGGTGAAATCGGAGCTCAGGTCCGTGTCGGTGGCGACGGTCAGCTGCGACAGCGGCAGACGCACGCGCAGCTGATTGGCCTTGCGCACCGAGGAGGCCGTAGAGCAGATATCGCGGGTGAGATCCATGGCCGCGACGAGGTCGGCGTCAGCGGGGAAGACATCGGCATCCGGATAGTCGGCCAAGTGCACCGACCGTTGCCCGGTCAGACCCCGGTAGATCTCTTCGACCGTGAACGGCAGCAGGGGTGCAGCCACTCGGCAGAAGGCCTCCAGGCAGGTGTAGAACACGTCGAAGGACTCGTGCGTCTCGGCACCACCGTCCCAGAACCGGCGGCGCGAACGGCGCACGTACCAGTTCGTGAGCATGTCGAGGTAGCTGCGGACGAGTTCGCATGCCGCCCAGATGTCCAGGTTGTCCATCGCCTCGGCGAATTCGCTGATGAGGTCGTGCGTCTTGGCCAGCAGGTACCGGTCGAGGACCTGAGACGAGTCGTAGCGGGACTGTGCCTGGTAGCCGGTCTTCTCCCCCGCCGGACCGTCGGCCGCGTTGGAGTAGGTGGCGAAGAACTGCCATGTGTTCCACAGCGGGAGCACGACCTGGCGGACACCGTCGCGGATGCCCTGTTCGGTGACGACGAGGTTGCCGCCGCGCAGGATGGACGAAGCCATGAGGAACCAGCGCATGGCATCCGAGCCGTCGCGGTTGAAGACTTCGTTGACATCGGGGTAGTTGCGCAGAGACTTCGACATCTTCTGCCCGTCGGAGCCCAAGACGATGCCGTGGGAGATGCAGTTGGTGAATGCGGGCCGGTCGAAGATCGCTGTGGCCAGGACGTGCAGAAGGTAGAACCAGCCGCGGGTCTGTCCCACGTATTCGACGATGAAGTCGGCCGGGAAATGGTAGTCGAACCATTCGGAGTTCTCGAACGGGTAGTGCACCTGGGCGTAGCTCATCGAGCCGGAGTCGAACCAGACGTCGAAGATCTCCGGGATGCGCTGCATCACGGAATTGCCCGTGGGGTCGTCCGGGTTCGGGCGGGTGAGGTCGTCGACCCACGGGCGGTGGAGGTCGACCTCGCCGGAGTCGTTGCGCGGCAGACGTCCGAAATCGGCTTCGATCTCGGTCAGAGAACCGTAGACATCGGTGCGCGGGTAGGCCGGGTCGGAGGAGATCCACACCGGGATCGGCGAACCCCAGAAGCGGTTGCGGGAGATCGACCAGTCGCGGGCGTTTTCGAGCCATTTGCCGAACTGTCCGTGCTTGACGTTGTCGGGCACCCAGTTGATCTGCTCGTTGAGTTCGACCATGCGGTCCTTGAACTCGGTGACGCGGACGAACCAGGACGACACGGCACGGTAGATCAACGGATTCCGGCAGCGCCAGCAGTGGGGGTAGGAGTGTTCGTAGGACTCGTGGCGGACCAGCAGCGCATTCCGCGACTCCATCGGTCCTGTGTGGTTGCGCAGGTCCTTGATGATCGCCTTGTTCGCGTCGAAGACCTGCTGCCCGGCGTAGTCGGCAACGGTCGTGTCGAAGCGACCGGCGTCGTCGACCGGACGGGCGGCGGTGATTCCGAAGGAGTCGGTGAGCTCCTTGTCCTCTTCACCGAAGGCCGGCGACTGGTGGACGATTCCGGTGCCGTCGTCGACGGTGACGAAGTCCGCAGCAAGGATCGTGTGCATCCTCTCGCCGAATTCGTCCTGCCGGTCCTCGAAGTAGGGGAAGGCAGGTTCATAGGCGGCGCCGACGAGTTCGCTGCCGGGGAAGGTGCGCAGAACCTGGGGTTCGGCACCGAGCTCACGGGCGTAGGCGCCGAGCCGCGCCTCGGCGAGGATGAGCGTCTTGCCCTGGAGCTCTTCTGCTCCGTCTTCTCCGGGAACGACCGCGACGAGCGGGATCTCCGGGTTGACGGCCACTGCCTGGTTCGACGGAACCGTCCATGGCGTCGTGGTCCAGATCAGGACCCATTCGTCGGAGTCCTTGAGCTTGTAGCCGATGGTCACGGCCGGATCCTGACGCATCTTGTACACGTCATCGTCCATGCGCAGCTCATGGTTCGACAGCGGCGTCTCGTCCTTCCAGCAGTAGGGAAGCACGCGATAGCCCTCGTAGACGAGGCCCTTGTCCCACAGCTGTTTGAACGCCCAGATGACGCTTTCCATGTATTCGACATTGAGCGTCTTGTAGTCGTTGTCGAAATCGACCCACCGACCCTGACGGGTCACGTACTCTTCCCACTCCTGGGTGTAGCGCAGCACCGAGGAGCGGCAGGCGTCGTTGAAAGCGGCCAGACCCATGCGGCCGATCTCGGACTTGTCTGTGATGCCCAGCTGACGTTCGGCTTCGAGCTCGGCCGGCAGACCGTGGGTGTCCCAGCCGAACCGGCGGTCGACCTTCTTGCCCCGCATCGTCTGGAAGCGCGGGACGACGTCTTTGACGTAGCCGGTGAGCAGGTGGCCGTAGTGCGGCAGGCCGTTGGCGAAGGGCGGGCCGTCGTAGAAGACGAACTCGTTCTCGCCGTTGACACCGGCGTCGCGCTGGGCGATCGACTCCTTGAAAGTGTCGTCCTCCTGCCAATAGCGCAGCACAGCGTCTTCGATGGCAGGGAAGTTCGGGGACGACGAGAGGCCGAACGTCGAGGTCGACACCTTGGGATAGAGAGGCTGAGTCATGAGCGTCCTTCTGGGTCACTGCGGTCACTGTCACGAGGACGACAGTCTGCCGCGGTACCACCTCGCTTATCCGCAGGTCTGGCCGTTGAGGTCAGTCTGAGGATCGCTCATTGACTAAGACGATGACGGGTCCACCCGTCCGGGTCTACTGAGAACGCAGCGATCAGGACGCTGGTTCCGTTCTTCCGGATGCTCCCCGGTGATGGCCGGATCGACGCAAGACAATCGTATACCGTCGACTCCGCCCGAGACCACCCGGCGGGCTACTGCCGAAGTTCAACCCCGAGGCGGCCGCGGGCAGAAGCCGTGAGCGCTCACAGTCCCCGATTGCGGGCGACCTTGTGCTGGGCGGCCTGGGCGATGGGCCTGATGACCATGAGATCGACGTTGAAGTGGTGAGGCCGGGTGAGCGTATACACGATGGCATCGGCGACGTCGTCCGCGGTCAGCGGATTCACGACTCCTTCGTAGACCTTCGCGGCCTTCGCTTCGTCACCGCCGACACGTTTGTAGGTGAACTCATCGGTGGCGACCATTCCGGGGGCGATCTCGATGACGCGCACGGGTTCGCCGGCGAGTTCGAGTCGCAGGGTCGCCGCAACGGAGTGGGTGCCGTGCTTCGCAGCGACATAGCCTCCGCCTCCCTCGTAGGCCTGATGACCCGCGGTCGAGGACATGACCACGATGTCTCCGCGGCCGGAGTCGATGAGCGCCGGAAGCAGGGCCTTGACCACGCGCAGCACACCGAGGACGTTGATATCGAACATGTCGCGCCACCCGTCGACCGATGCCTCGGCGACGGTGTCTGTTCCGAAGGCGGCCCCGGCATTGGCCACGAGGGAGTGGACGACTCCCCCGGCGAGCACCTGCTCGGCCATGGACGCCACGGCGGCGTCATCGGTGAGGTCGGCGACGATGTAGTCGGCTCCGGTCTCCTCGGCGAGAGCCTTGAGCTTGTCCTCACGGCGGGCTACCGCCACGACGTCCCAGCCCTGATCTCGCAGCTGTCTGACCGCGGCGGCACCGATTCCGGAACTGGCTCCTGTGACGACTGCTCTGAGCGTTTCCATCTGAGTTCTCCTCTGTCGGGTCTGTCGGTGGGTGATGAGTCGGGATTCCGGTGACGGGATCTCCTGTCCGGATCTCAGTCTACGGAGTCGGCTCTCGTCCGGCATCGGTGTCGTCTGAGCCGAGATCGCTGTCGGCAGGTCGTCTCCGGGCAGGATCGGGCGAGTCGGGTGCGACCGGGGTCATCGGCGTGCTCGGTCGGGGGTGCGGATTGCGCGACCCGCCTTCGCCGAAGACGGCGCGCAGACCTGGGATCTTCACGGCCAGCCAGGTGAATGCGGCGCAGACGAGCGCGTAGGCGATCGGCATGATCACGGCGTGGAGGACGACGCCGGGCACGGTGTCCGGCAGGCCCATGGCGTTGCGCACCGGGTAGAGCAGGAGCGGATGGAGGAGGAACACTCCGAAGGAATACGGGTAGAACCGGTGCAGCGGTCCGAATCCAGTGCGCATATGGAAATGCAGAAGGAGATACGCAGCGATGGAGGCGATGACGACTCCGGGGGCGAGATATTCGTAGGGGAACATCCACGGCTTCTCCCCCGGTCCCAGACCGGCCCAGACGGCGGTTCCGGCGGCCGCGATGGTGAAGCTCGCCCAGGCCACGATGGCACCCCTGGCGGAGAGGACGATATCGCGCAGCACCCACCCGAGGATGTAGAAACCGGCCATCGGCAGGAACCGAGTCGCGATATTGGCTTCGCCGACGTCGAAGATCATCGACACCCACTGGTCGGTCATGCCGATGCCGAGGAAGATCAGCCCGGTCCCCCACTGCAGACGGCGGGAGCCGTGCACGCTCAGGAGGCGGAAGAACGGGGTGAGCAGGGTCAGTCCGCCGAGAACGTAGAGGAAATAGAGCTGGACGAAGGGTGAACCGGTGAGGATCGCGATGCCTGGATTCCATGCCTGGTCATCAGGCTGGAGGTAGAAACGGCGGAACAGAACATAGACGATGGTCCAGAACACGAGAGGGATGCCGATCCGCCAGACCCGCTTGGACAGGAACGTGCGCGGCTTGCCGCCCCGGTCAGGATCGAGGGCCAGCGCGCCGGAGATCATGATGAACACCGGCACCGACCACCGGCAGGCGGAGTCGACGGCGTTCGCCAGCCACCAGTCGGGGCCCATTCCTGCGAAGTTCTCTTCGACGACGGTTCCCAGGGAATGGATGGCCACGACGGCGATGATCGCGATCGAACGTGCCGGATTCATCCACGCGGTCGACGTGGGCGGCGGATTCTCTGTCGGAATTCGGTCCAGGGGCGCCATGCGTCCATCATGTCATTGCCTGCGGCGCAGTCGACTCACTGCGCTTTCAGGGTGTGAGCTCTCCCATGCCGCCGGCCGAGGCCCGGCTGCAGGCGAGAGTGCAGCGCTTGTGCTCCGGTGAGGCTTCGCCCGGCTGCAGGCGCGAACCGGTTTGGCCGATCGCGGACCGAGTGAGAAAATCAGCAATTATGAACACACCTGCCTTTTCGGACTCGACGCACGAGTCAGTGAACCTGCCTGACAAACCGGCCCTCGAGGGCCTGCGGGACAAATGGGACGCCGCGTGGAGCGAGCAGAACGTCTACGCCTTCGACGTCGACACCGATCGCGAGCAGGTCTACTCGATCGACACTCCCCCGCCCACAGCATCGGGGTCGCTGCACGTGGGACACGTGTTCTCGTACACGCAGACCGACATCATCGCCCGCTATCAGCGGATGACCGGCAAGAACGTGTTCTACCCGCTGGGATGGGATGACAACGGCCTGCCCACCGAACGACGGGTGCAGAACTACTACGGAGTCACCTGCGATCCCAGCCGGCACTACGATCCGGACTTCCATCCGCCGGAGAAGGCACCGAAGAATTCGCGCGACTTCGTCAAGGTCTCTCGCCAGAACTTCATCGAGCTGTGCGAGAAGCTCTCGGCCGAGGATGAGAAGGTGTTCGAGGACCTCTTCCGCTCCACCGGGCTGTCGGTGGATTGGAAGTACACGTACCGCACTATCGATGACGATTCTCGTGCGGTGAGCCAGCGGGCGTTCCTCACCGACCTGCAGAACGGCCATGCCTATTCGCAGGACGCCCCGACCATGTGGGACGTGACCTTCGGAACCGCTGTCGCGCAGGCCGAACTCGAAGATCGTGAACGCGAGGGTGCCTATCACAAGGTGAAGTTCTTCCCCGAAGGCGCCGACGGCCTGGCCGACACCACGGCGGAGCCGATCATCATCCTCACCTCCCGCCCTGAGCTCATTCCCGCTGTCGTGGCGCTCGTCGCCCACCCCGACGACGAACGCTATGCCTCGCTGTTCGGCACCAATGTCGTCTCACCGCTCTTCGGCGTCAGCGTCGAGATCCGCTCCCATGAGCTCGCGAAGTCCGATAAGGGCACGGGCATCGCCATGGTCTGCACCTTCGGCGACCTCACCGACGTGACCTGGTGGCGAGAGCTGGATCTGCCGACCCGCGCGGTCATCAACCGCGGCGGCCGCCTCAACCTCGAGGTGCCCGAGTGGATTGCTCAGTCGCCGAAGCCCGACGCTGTGGCCAACTATGAGGCACTGGCCGGAAAGACCACCTTCTCCGCCCGCAAGGACATTGCGCAGATGCTCGTCGACTCCGGTGACCTCATCGGTGAGATCGAGCCGATCACTCATCCGGTCCCGTTCTATGAGAAGGGCGACAAGCCCCTCGAGGTCGTCACCAGCCGTCAGTGGTACATCCGCAACGGCGGCCGTTCGGCCGAGCTGCGGGATGCGCTCATCGCCCGCGGCCGCGAGATCGAATGGCACCCGGCGTACATGCGCTCCCGCTACGAGAACTGGGTGGAGAACCTCAACGGCGATTGGCTGGTCTCCCGGCAGCGCTTCTTCGGCGTCCCGATCCCCCTGTGGTACCGACTCGATGCCGACGGCCAGCCCGACTACGAGAACCCGATCGTTCCGGAATCGCTGCCCTGCGACCCCATCGCCGAGGCTCCTGCCGGGTTCACGGAAGACCAACGCGATGTGCCCGGCGGGTTCACCGCAGATCCGGACGTGCTCGACACCTGGGCGACGTCGTCGCTGACCCCGCAGCTGCTCGGCGGCTGGTCGCGGGACGAAGAGTTCTTCGACAAGGTCTTCCCGTTCGACCTGCGCCCACAGGGCCACGACATCATCCGCACGTGGCTGTTCTCGACCGTCGTCCGGGCGAACTCGCTCAATGATGCGGCACCGTGGAGACATGCCGGTCTCTCGGGCTGGATCCTCGATCCGGACCGGAAGAAGATGTCGAAGTCGAAGGGCAATGTGGTCGTGCCCTCCGACATCCTCGCCGAGGCGAAGCCCGGCTTCGGCCCGGATGCCGTGCGCTACTGGGCCGCCAGTGCGAAGCTCGGCGCTGATACCGCCTATGACGTCACGCAGATGCAGATCGGACGCCGTCTGGCCATGAAGCTGCTGAATGCGTCGAAGTTCGCTCTCGCACAGGGCGTGCACGCCGGTCTCATCGGTCAGCTCGGGGCTGTCACCCACGACCTCGATCGGGCCCTGCTGGCGAAGCTGTCCGGTGTCGTCGCACAGGCGGGAACGCATATGGCCGCCTATGACTACGCTCACGCTCTGCGTGTGACCGAGAGCTTCTTCTGGGAGTTCACCGACGACTACGTCGAACTCGTCAAGGATCGCTCGTATGGCTCATCGGGCACCGACGATCAGCTGTCCGCCCACGTCACCCTGGCTACGGCCCTGGACGTGCTGCTCCGTCTCTTCGCACCCTTCACACCGTTCGTCACCGAAGAGGTCTGGTCCTGGTGGCGCACCGGTTCGGTCCACCGTGCACAGTGGCCGGCCGATGAGGCTCTGAGCCACCCGGGCTCGACCGTCGATCCCGAGCTCCTGGCTGCGGTGGCTGCGGCACTGACCGAGATCCGCCGCACGAAGACCGAGGCCAAGGTCTCACAGAAGACCGAGGTCGCTTCCGTGACCATTCAGGCGCCGGCCTCCGTCGTCTCCGCGATCAAGTCGGCAGAAGGCGACCTCAGGGCCGCGGGCCGTATCAAGTCCCTGAGCACCGAGGAAGCCGGCGAGGAGATCACCATCGCCGCGATCAGCTTCGTCGAACAGAACTGAGCCGAGGACGAGCCGGACCTCCGAGCCGGTCTGAGTCCCGGTCGGGTCGTACAGAGCCCCACGACAGCCGCTCCTCCGCAGAGTCGGAGCAGCGGGTGCCGTGGGGCTCGTCGCATGTTCCGGAACGGACACACGAACGGAAGGGGTTCTGCGGTCTCTGCCCAGTAATATGGTTCTCGACCACCGACGCACCACCGCAGTCCTCCTTGAACGAAAGGCTCCCAGAACCGTGAGAAGCGAACTGTTTTCCAAGCGCAACGCCGAGATCCAGAACCAGGAGCGGTGGACGCTCCAGTCGAACAAGATGCTGCGTTCGGTGGTCACGCCGAACGCTCCGATGATCGCCACCAAGGGCGCCATGGTCGCCTACCAGGGAGATGTCCACTTCACCCACCAGGGGTCGAAGTCGGTCGGCCAGTTCATGAAGAAGGCGGCCACCGGGGAGGGCGGCAATGTCATGCGCGTCGAGGGACACGGTGAAGTGTTCTTCGCCCGGGAGGCGTCGAACATCTTCATGATGGCGCTCGAAGGACCACAGGACGCGCTGACCGTCAACACCGCTAATCTGCTCGCCTTCGACGACGCTCTCAATTGGGAGATCAAGCGCATCAAGGGCGGAGTCGGTGCCATGGTCAGCGGGTCCGGACTGTTCAACCTCGAACTTGCCGGGCAGGGCACCGCCGCCATCTGCTGCAAGGGCGAGCCCATGGTCCTCGACTGCTCGCAGCAGCCGACCTTCGTCGACCCGCAAGCCGCTGTGTGCTGGTCCTCGGCACTGGCCCCGCAGATCAAGACCGACGTCAGCGTCGGCACCTTCTTCGGTCGCGGTTCCGGTGAGTCCGTGCAGCTGGCCTTCCACGGGCCCGGCTTCGTCGTCGTCCAGCCCGCGGAGAACGCCGTCTACTCGGCTGCCACCAGCTGACACGCCAGGCGGCCGTCCGCGGCCTGACCACGCACCCTCGACCTGCTGCTTCGGCAGCGGGTCGGGGGTGTCGTCGTCTCTCCCGCGCAGCTCCCCGTGTCGCCGCATCGCTCACCCCTCACCCGTCGTCTCTGAACCCACCGGTGCAATAGGGTGTTTTGTCAGGACGGGTGAGGGATACGGTAGCACCGGGAGGTTCTACCGCTGTCAGTGTGGCGTGAGAGCAGCGGTGGGTGTTGCTGTGGCAGATGTGCTCCCGCCTGGACATCACGGCAGAAGATCAGGCGGTGGGGACAGTGTGTTCGCGGCCGCCGCGTTCGACCCGATACTTTCGGAATGTCGGAAAGATCGCCGCGCAGGCGAGCACGAGAACGATGACGGCAATGCCGCCGCCCGCCGAGGCGACCGTGGTGTCGGTGACGGCCGCGACGGAGCCGTGGAGGACGTCAGCAATACGAGGTCCGCCGGCGACGACGACGATGAACACTCCCTGCATCCGACCGCGCATCGCATCGGTGGCGGCCTCCTGGAGCATCGTCTGCCGAAAAGCACCGGAGACGATATCGGCTCCTCCGCCGACCGCCATCGCAGCCAATGCGACGACGAGCGCGGTCAGCCAGAACCCCGCCGCCAGCTCAAGCGACAGCCCGAAGACCGTCATGGCCGCGCCCCAGACGACGATGGCGACGATGACGGCGAGCCCCTGACGCTGCACGCGGGAGACCCATCCGGAGAAGATCCCGGCCAAGGCGCTGCCGCCGGCCAGAGCGGCGAAGAGCAGCGAGAACACGATGCCGCCTTCGGGTGGGCCGTCGAAGGTCTCGGCCGCGATCTGCGGGAACAGTGCCCGCGGCATTCCGAAGACCATCGCAATGATGTCGACCAGCAGAGAGACCATGACGACGGTGTTCGTCCGCAGGTACCGGAATCCATCGACGATGCCTTTGAGTCCCGACCGTGTATCGGGCTGCTTCTGCGGCAGCAGCGACGGCAGTCGGACCACCGCATAGAGCGTGGCGAAGAGGAACACGGCATCGATGACGTAGAGCAGCTGGTACCCGAACAGCGGAATCAGCGCTCCGCCGACGACAGGGCCGACGACGGCGCCCACAGTCATCACGGTCATATTCAGAGAATTCGCCGCCGGCAGCAGATCGAGCGGGATGATCGAGGGCAGCAGAGCACCCCTCGCCGGCTGGTTCAGCCCGAAGAATGCCTGCTGCATTGAAAACACCGACAGCAGCAGCCAGACGTTGTCGACGCTGAGCACCGCGATGAGTGCGAGTATCGCGCTCGTGACGATCAGCCCGACGGTCGAGATGACGAGCAGCCTGCGACGGTCGATGACATCGGCCAGGGACCCGCCCCACAGCCCGAAGACGATGAGCGGCACCAGACCGAACGCACCGGCGAGCCCGACGTAGCCGGACGATCCGGTGATATGGAAGATCTGCGCGGGAATCGCCACCACCGTCATCTGCGCACCGATGACGGTGACGATATTGGCCGACCACAGCCGTCGAAAGGACGCGTACCGCAGCGGGCGCGTGTCAGCCAGGAGTCTCATGCGTTGAGAGACTCAGGCAGACTTCTTATTCGTCCTGTTCCGTGACTTCGGCACGAGGGTCGGGGCGACGTTCGATTCGACGACGTCCTTGGTCACGACCACCTCGGCGATGTCCTCGCGCGAGGGCACATCGAACATGACCGGCTGCAGGACCTCCTCCATGATGGAGCGCAGTCCGCGCGCACCGGTACCGCGCAGAAGAGCGAGGTCGGCGATGGCCTCGAGCGCCTCGGTCTCGAAGGTCAGGGACACATTGTCGAACTCGAACATCCGCTGATACTGCTTGACCAGCGCGTTCTTCGGCTCGGTGAGAATCGACATCAATGCGGCACGATCGAGGTTCGACACGGTGGCCAGCACCGGGAGGCGACCGATGAATTCGGGGATGAGTCCGAACTTGAGCAGATCCTCCGGGAGGATGTCCGCGTAGAGGTCCTCTTCGTCGTTCTTCGACTGCAGAAGGGCACCGAAGCCGATCCCGTGCTTGCCCTTGCGGCCGGCCACGATCTCTTCCATTCCGGCGAACGCGCCCGCGACGATGAAGAGCACGTTGGTCGTGTCGATCTGCAGGAAGTCCTGATGCGGGTGCTTGCGTCCGCCCTGCGGCGGAACCGACGCCTGGGTGCCTTCGAGGATCTTCAGCAGCGCCTGCTGCACGCCCTCGCCGGACACATCACGAGTGATCGACGGATTCTCCGACTTGCGGGCGATCTTATCGATCTCGTCGATGTAGATGATGCCGTGCTCGGCGCGCTGGATGTCGAAGTCCGCGGCCTGGATGAGCTTGAGCAGGATGTTCTCGACGTCTTCGCCGACGTAGCCGGCCTCGGTCAGCGCGGTGGCGTCGGCGACCGCGAAGGGGACGTTGAGACGTTTGGCCAGCGACTGGGCGAGGTAGGTCTTTCCCGACCCGGTGGGTCCGACGAGCAGAATGTTCGACTTCGCGATCTCAACCTCGGAGTCGCTGGAGCCGAGGGTCTTCTCGTCACCCGACTGCAGCGATCGGATGCGCTTGTAGTGGTTGTAGACGGCTACTGACAATGCCTTCTTCGCCGGTTCCTGACCGACGACGTATTCCTGGAGGAAGTCGAAGATCTCGCGGGGTTTGGGCAGTTCGAGCTCGGCCTGCTCCGGGCTGGATTCGCTGAGTTCCTCTTCGATGATCTCATTGCACAATCCGATGCATTCATCGCAGATGTAAACACCAGGTCCGGCGATGAGTTTCCGAACCTGCTTCTGAGACTTCCCACAGAAGTTGCATTTGAGCAGGTCTGCTCCGTCCGCACTGCGAGCCACTGTCACAACCTTTCGCCAGGACGCTTGGTCCCAACTCTACCGCTCGTGTTTCCTGTACCTCAATAGCTTCCCATACGTGGCGGACACGAGCCCCCAGCCACGTCTCGGTGTGTCGGCGGGCAGAACCGGGAACGGGTCCGCACGATCGCAATCGCACGGACCCGTTCTCAGCGCTGATCAGCGCTGACAGCGGTGATCAGTTCGCGTCCTTGCGCGAAGAGAGCACCTGATCGACGAGACCGTAGTCCTTGGCCTGAGCGGCCGTGAGGAAGAGGTCGCGTTCGATGTCGTTCGAGATCTGCGTGGCTTCCTTGTTCGAGTGCTTGGCCAGAGTTGCCTCGAGCCATTCGCGCATCCGCAGCACCTCCGCGGCCTGGATCTCGAGGTCGGAGGCCTGCCCCTGCCCCTGGCCCTGCATCGCGGGCTGGTGGATGAGCACACGCGCATTCGGCAGTGCGAGTCGCTTACCAGGAGTTCCTGCGGCCAGCAGCACGGCGGCGGCGGAGGCGGCCTGCCCGAGGCAGACGGTCTGGATCTCGGGCTTGACGTACTGCATCGTGTCGTAGATGGCCGTCATCGCGGTGAACGAACCACCGGGCGAGTTGATGTAGAGAGTGATGTCGCGGTCCGGATCCTGCGATTCGAGCACCAGCAGCTGAGCCATGACATCGTCGGCGGACGTGTCATCGACTTGGGCGCCCAGGAACACCACACGATCGTCGAAGAGCTTGGTGTAGGGATCCTGGCGCTTGAAGCCATAGGGTGTGCGCTCTTCGAACTGCGGCATGACGTAGCGCGACTGGGGCATGTTCGACGCCGTCGAACCCGGCATAAAGTTCATTGCATTCATTCTTCCCTCACTCCTGCTCAGTTGTTCTCGACGTCGGACGCGCGGGTGACCATCTTGTCGATGAAGCCGTATTCGAGCGCTTCCTCAGCGGTGAACCAGTGGTCACGATCGTTGTCCTTGAGGATCTGCTCGAGCGACTTGCCGGTCTGCTGAGCGGTCAGTTCCGCCATCTGCTTCTTCATGTGCAGGATCAGTTCGGCCTGGATCTTGATGTCGGTGGCCGTTCCGCCGATGCCGCCCAGCGGCTGGTGCATGAGGATACGGGCATGCGGGGTGGCGTAGCGCTTTCCCGGCGTGCCCGAGGACAGCAGGAACTGTCCCATCGAGGCGGCCATGCCCATGGCCACGGTGGAGACATCGGGCTTGATGTACTGCATCGTGTCGTAGATGGCCATACCCGCGGTGACGGAACCGCCGGGCGAGTTGATGTAGAGCGAGATGTCCGCGTCAGGATCTTCGGCGGCAAGCAGCATCATCTGCGCACAGATGGCGTTGGCGTTGTCGTCACGCACCTCCGAACCGAGCCAGATGATGCGCTCCTTGAGAAGGCGATTGAAGATGTGGTCGTCCAGACCCATTCCCCCACCGGCGTCGAGGCCGACGGGAGCTGTCGTGTCGTATGCGCTCACGTTTCACTCCTGTGTTCTGTGGATGGCTTGATATGGACTCTAACCGCTCGCCCCCGGGTTTTAGTCCGCGGCGAGGCCAGTGTTCGCCCTCAGCGTGATCGGGACCTGGGCAGATGCAGAGACGGTGGGTACGGATCGCGATCCGTACCCACCGTCTCATCAGGATTCCATCGCCGAGGCGGCTGACCCTCAGTTCTCTTCGGCGGCCTCTGCAGGTGCTTCGGCGTCAGCTTCCGCGCTCTGCGCATCAGCGTCTGTGTCCTCGGCATCGTCTCCGGCGGAGGTGAAGGCCTCCATGTCGACGACGTTTCCAGCGGTGTCCTTGACCGTGGCACCGGCGAGGACGGCGGCCAGAGCCTTACGGCGCGAGACCTCGCCGACGAGGGCGTTGACCTGGCCGGAGCTGTCGAGCATCTGGGCGAACTCGTTCGGGTTCATTCCGTACTGCTGCGACGCGGAGATCAGGTACTCGATGAGTTCGGGCTGGCTGACCTCGACATTCTCGGCTTCGGAGACGGCGTCGAGGATGAACTGGGTGCGCAGGTTGCGCTCGGTCTCCTCGGTGACCTCCTTGCGGTGCTCGTCATCGTCCGAACGGTTCTCGGACTCGAGGTGACGCTCGACCTCGTCGGTGACGATCTTGGCCGGGACCGGGACTTCGAGGGTCTCGATGAGGTGTTCGAGGACCTTGTCGCGTGCCTGCACGCCCTGCTCGGTCTCCTTGGCCTTGCCGGCCTGGACGCGCAGGTCCTCGCGCAGTTCGGCGATCGTGTCGAACTCGCTGGCCAGCTGAGCGAAGTCGTCATCGGCCTCGGGCAGTTCGCGTTCCTTCACAGCGCTCAGGGTGATCTTCACGGTGCCCTGTTCGCCGGCGTGCTCGCCGCCTGCGAAGGTGGTCTCGAAGGTCGTGGTCTCTCCGGCAGAGAGTCCGTCGAGGGCCTCGTCCATGCCTTCGAGCATCGTTCCGGCACCGACCTGGTAGGAGATGTCGGAAGCGGTGTCGATCTCCTCGTCACCGATGGTGGCAACGAGGTCGAGGGTGACGAAGTCGTCCTTGGCCGCGGGGCGGTCCACGGCGACGAGGGTTCCGAAGCGGGTGCGCAGCTGCTCGAGCTCGGCATCCACATCGGCATCGGTGACGTCGATCGGGTCGACCTCGATGGTGATTGAGTCGTAGGCAGGCAGTTCGACTTCGGGACGCACGTCGACCTCGACGGTGAAGCCGAGTTCGCCGTCTTCGGTTCCGTCGAGACCGGGAACCTCGGAGATCTCGACCTCGGGCTGGCCCATCGGCTTGAGGTCATGCTCGTCGACCGCGTTGCGGTAGAACTCGTCAAGACCGTTGTTGATGGCTTCCTGGATCACGGCAGGACGACCGATGCGCTGATCGATGATGCGCGCGGGGACCTTGCCCTTGCGGAAACCGGGGACGGTGACCTGGCCACCGATGGTCTTGTATGCCTCGTCGACGCTCGGTTTGAGTTCGGCGTATGGGACTTCCACGCTGATCTTGACCCGGGTGGGGTCGAGTTGCTCGACGGAGCTCTTCACAGTGTGACCTTTCAGATTCGACAGTCATGCATTTTCGGTCATCTCCGACCTGATCATCCGGGTTCGTGACCGCTGGCGGCCATCTCACAGCCTGATCGGTCATCTCGTGACCTTAGAGGGAGCGAAAGTCCACGAATAGTTCGCGCACGTCCGCAAGACGCAATCACCTATGTTACGCGAAACCCCGCCCGTTACGCGAAACCGGGGTGATTTCACGGGGCCGCTCCACCTCGGTGCCCGTAGAGCTCGTCGAGGGTGATGATGACGTTGGCCGCCGTCCATGACAGCGGGGCCACGGAGACCGGGTTGCCGTCCGCGCTGATCTTCTCCGGCAGAGACCCTGCGCTGGTGCGGTGTTCCGTCAGCCAATCGAGGACCGATTCGGCCCGGTCACTGAGCCCGAGGCGCGCGAAGCCGAGGCCCATGAGGGACGTCGACGGCGTCCAGCTTGAGCGGTCGATGATCCACCCGTGACCGGGCTTGATCCCGCCGGCCGGCTGCTCGAGACGATCCCAGACCCCGGCGAGGAGCTCGGGGTCGAGTGCGTAGATCCCGTCCGCCGTGTCCGGCACGAGTCCGGCGGCGGGCAGGTAGGCGATGGCCGAATCGGATCCGCCCGAGGTGGGATACCGCTGCATCCCGTTGGCGCCGAAGGTCCGAGCGAAGGTGGCACGATAGTCCTCGACGGCGCGCCAGACATCAGCCTCTCCCCCGCCGAGGCGGCTCCACAGCCCCGGATCCGCCTTCGTCAGTGCGGTCAGTGAGTTCATCCCGACCAAAGTAGGTCCGGCCAAGCCGAGTGTGACCTGTGATTCTCCGACCTCCCAATAGTCGGGTCCGACCGGAGGCAGGCGGCGACCGCGGGCGGTGAGGTCGATCAGGCGCGAACTGGTCCGCCGCAGCAGGTCATCGAATCCCCCGAGACCGGAGCGGCCGGTCGTCACCGTGGAGACGGCATGCACCTCGGAGACCGCCCAGAGGACGAGGCCGAGAGAGTCGAACTGCGACTCACGATCATCCGGTGCCAGTCCGGACACCGGGTCGACGCGAGCGGCGAACGACCCATCGGGCGCCTGCACGGACTGAAGGTAGTGCAGATGGCTCCACGCCAGGTCCGAGAGCCCGACTCGCGCCAGAGCCACTGCACAGAAGGCGGTATCCCGCGGCCAGACATAGCGCCACGCACCCGCCCACCCGGCGACCGGGGCGGGCAGCTCGTCACTGAGCACCCACAGGTCGAGCAGAGCCGAGACCGCGAGTTCTCGGCGGTCGGCGGGCAGGGACCCCAGCCACGGTTCGCAGCCGTCGAGGAACTCCTGCTGCCTCCGCGCCGGGCCCGGACCGGCACGAGTCGGCATGACTCGCGACTGCGCGGGCAGGATCTGCGCGGATTCGGCGTTGAGAGCCTCCCGCAGACCCGAACGAGTGTAGGCGGCGGTGACCGAGCGGACGGGATCCGGTTGGGCCGCCTCGGCGAGGGCTGCGGTGATCGCCGAACCGAGACCGATCGCACCGATCCCGGCGACCGCTCCGGTGAGCATCGCTCGCCGGCTGGGCCGGGCTGTGGCACGCTCACCGCGCGGGAGCGTGCCGCGTGGCGTCCGAACGGCAGTGGTCATGAGGAGGATCCTACCCGCCCGGGCATGAGAAAACCGGCCTGACCATCTGGTCAGACCGGCTCGTGGAGGGGATGACGGGAATCGAACCCGCACCATCAGTTTGGAAGACTGAGGCTCTACCATTGAGCTACATCCCCGTGTTGCGAGTTCGACTATAGTCGAGAACTTCCTCGACCGCCAAATCGACATTCGGTGACCTGCGTCACCTGCCCGGTCACCCACCTGACGGAACTGTGAGGTGTGTCGCATTGACGGGTTTGCCTGATTCGCAAGGTGCGAGTCGCGACCCGCCTGTGGTTAGATAGGAGCCGTCGCGGGATGTGGCGCAGCTTGGTAGCGCATCTGTTTTGGGAACAGAGGGTCGCAGGTTCAAATCCTGTCATCCCGACAGACTCCAGCCGCCCGGACCAATCGGTCCGGGCGGCTTCTTCATGCCCTGTTTCGTCTGAGGGTCGTAGACCGAAGGTGCGCGTCAGCACTCGCGGGTTCAAAATTCATACGCCTTGACCAGAATCACCTCATATGAATTCTGAAGCCGCTCGTGCAGACCATTCGGCCGCTTGCCTAGGCTCCGAAGTCGATGACCTGTCGGACTACGGTTCCGTCGGAGAGCGCGTCGAAGGCCTCGTTGAGCTCGCTGAGCTCGATCGTATCGGAGATGAGTTCCTCGACGGGCAGCTTGCCCTCCCGCCACAGCTGGGCGTAGACGGGGATATCGCGACTCGGCACCGCCGACCCCAGATAGGAGCCGATCACGGTCCGGGCCTCAGCGGTCAGGGTCACCGGGGTGATGTGGGACTGCGCATCCGGGGCAGGCAGACCCACGGTCACGGTCGTCCCGCCGACTGCGGTGGCAGAGAACGCCGTCTCAAAGGCACGCGCATGTCCCACGCACTCGATGACGATCGGAGCCTTCCTCTCCCCCAGCTGTTCGGGGGTGAAGACCTCAACGGCACCGAGTTCCTTCGCCCGCACGAGCTTGTCAGGATTCGCGTCGACGCCGATGACTCCGGCGGTCTCAATGGACAGCGCCGTGATGAGTGCGGCCATACCGACCCCGCCGAGACCGACGATCATCACCTCGTCGTCCGGTCCCGGCCGTCCCGCGTTGAGCACCGCTCCCCCGCCGGTGAGCACGGCACAGCCGAGCACCGCGGCGATCGAGGCGGGAACATCCTCGTCGACGGGGACGACGGATGCTCGGTTGACCACCGCGTGAGTGGCGAACACGGAGGCACCGAGGTGGTGGAGCACCTCGGCGCCGGTGTCGTCGTGGAGTCGCACCTTGTGACCGTCGAACGGCAAGGTTCCGGCCCCGTTCGTCGCGCTGCCGGGGGTGCAGGGAAGTTTGCCGTCGGTGCGGCAGTTCGGGCAGTCCCCGCAGCGGGGCAGGAACACTGTGACGACCTGTTGGCCGATCTCGAGGTCATCGACGCCGTCGCCGAGCTTCTCGACGATTCCGGCTCCTTCGTGCCCGAGCAGCATCGGCAGCGGGCGGGGACGGTTGCCGTCGACGACGGACAGATCCGAGTGGCAGACCCCGGCGGCCGTCATCCGGATGCGAATCTCCCCGGGACCCGGCTCATCGAGTTCGAGCGTCTCAATCGTGATCGGCTGCGACTGAGCGAAGGGCCGAGGCCGTTTCATCTCCCGCAGCACAGCACCGTCGATCTTCACAGCCTCAGCCCTTTCCGTCCTCGGCAGGTCACAGAGCCTGCTGGCCCTGTTCCTCGTATTTCGCCATGATGTCGATGCGGCGTTCGTGACGCTCATCGCCGGAGAACGGCTCGGCAAGGAAGGCGTCGACGATCGCGATCGCTTCGGCTTCGGGATGCTGACGGGCACCGACGGCGACGATCTGCGCGTTGTTGTGCGCACGAGCCAGTTTGGAGATCTCCGGATTCCAGGCCAAAGCAGTGCGGGCGCCCTTGACGAGGTTCGCAGCCATCTGTTCGCCGTTTCCCGAGCCGCCGATCACGACGCCGAGGGCATCGACGCCGGCGGTCTGATCATCGACGACGGCCTGGGCCGCGGCGATGCAGAACGCTGGGTAGTCATCGAGGGCGTCGAATTCGTGAGCGCCGTGGTCGACGATGTCGTGCCCAGCCGCCTCGAGGTGAGCCTTGAGGATCTCTTTGAATTCGAATCCGGCGTGGTCGGTGCCGAGGTGAACCTTCATGTGTCTGCCTTTCGGTGGGATCTGTAGTTCGGTTGCGCCCGCTGCGCGAACGGGTTGCTGAGTCGAAGCCGCTGATTCGGCCCGACTGACTCAGTCGAAGATCGGGCCCTGGTCGCGCGTGCGCTTGAGCTCGAAGAAGCCCGGCGTCGAGGCGACCGCGAGGACTCCGTCGAAGAGCCGTCCGGCGTCCTCTCCCTTCGGAGCGGGGGTGACGACAGGACCGAAGAACGCGGTTCCGGCGACACGGCAGATCGGTGTGCCGACGTCGTCGCCGACCAAGCTCAGTGCCTCATCGTGGGAAGCCTGGAGCCGTGCGTCATAGTCCTCGGTCTCGCCGTACTTCATGAGATCCGCCGGCAGGTCGAGCTCGGCCAGCGCCTCGGAGACAGCCTTGTCGAAGTCCTTCTCCCCACCCGGGTGGATGCGATTGCCGATCGCGGTGTACAGCGGTTCGGCGATCTCGTCTCCGTGTTCGGCGATCGCGGCGGTGACGATGCGCATCGGGGCCAGTGCCCGGTTCATCAGTGCCCGGTAGTCGTCCGAGATGTCCTTGTCACGGTTGAGGAAGTTCAGGCTCATCGGGTGGAACTTCACCTCGACGTCGCGGACCTTCGCCACTTCGAGTCCCCACCGTGAGGTCATCCATGCCCACGGGCAGGCCGTGTCGAACCACAGATCGAGTGTTTCTCTGCTCACTGTCTCTCCTCTGTCATAGGCGTGCGGGCCCCATGCCGGGTACCCATCGTGTCGGTGTTCAATCTATCAAGAGCGGCCGAGAGCGGGGAGAGCGGTCGAATCCCGATCAGTGGTGCCGATATCGCACGAGGAGCGAATGTCCATGAAAGAATGACCGAGTACACCCGGTTCCCGAAGCAAAGGTCGCCTCACAGTGCCGCAACACAACCTCACCCGCGACGAAGCACGCGAACGCTCCGCCATCGTGGACGTTTCGAGCTACGAGCACACCCTGATCCTCACAGGAGTTGGTGAGAGCTTCCGCGTCCGCTCACGTATCCGCTTCACTGCAGCACCGGATTCGACGACGTTCATCGATGCCATCACCGCCAGTGTCGAGCGTGTCCGCCTCAACGGCACCGACCTCGACCTCGCCGAGGTGGTCGCACCGGCCCGTATCACCCTTCCCGGCCTCGCCGCTGAGAACGAACTCATCGTCGACGCCCACTTCACCTATATGAACACCGGAGAGGGCCTGCACCGGTTCGTCGACCCGATCGATGACGAGGTCTACCTCTACTCCCAGTTCGAGGTCCCCGACGCTCGCCGTGTCTTCCCCGTCTTCGAACAGCCCGATATCAAGTCTCCGTACTCCTTCACCGTCGTCGCACCGGAGAAGTGGACCGTCGTCTCGAACTCGCCCACTCCGACACCCAGCGACCCGAAGGAGACCTTCACCGAACTCGGAGAGGCCCAGCAGGACGGCATGGCGGTGTGGCAGTTCGCCCCCACCACACCGATCTCGTCATATATCACCGCGATCATCGCCGGCCCGTACGAGTCCGTGCATTCGCAGCTGACATCCTCCGACGGGTCGATTGTGCCGCTGGGCCTCTACTGCCGCGCATCCCTGCTCGAACACCTCGATGCGACGAAGCTGTTCCGGATCACGAAGGCCGGCTTCGAGTTCTTCGAACGCGAATTCGGCGTCTCCTACCCGTTTGAGAAGTACGATCAGCTCTTCGTGCCCGAGTTCAATGCCGGAGCCATGGAGAATGCCGGTGCCGTGACGATCCTCGAGAACTACGTGTTCCGCTCCCGCCCCACAGAAGCACTGGTCGAACGCCGCACGGTCACAATCCTCCACGAACTCGCTCATATGTGGTTCGGCGACCTGGTGACCATGCGCTGGTGGAACGATCTGTGGCTCAACGAATCCTTCGCCGAGTTCATGTCGACCCTGGCCACGGCCGAAGCCACCGAGTTCGCCGATGCGTGGACGACCTTCGCCACGATCGAGAAGTCCTGGGCCTACCGACAGGATCAGCTGCCGAGCACACACCCCATCGTCGCCCCGATCGAGGACCTCGCCGACGTCGAGGTCAACTTCGACGGGATCACCTATGCCAAGGGCGCATCGGTGCTCAAGCAGCTCGTGGCCTGGGTCGGTCCGGACGAATTCTTCGCCGGACTGAGGAGCTACTTCGACAAGCATGCGTGGTCGAACACCGAGCTCTCCGATCTCCTCACCGAGCTCGAGGCCACCTCGGGCCGGGATCTGGAGCGCTGGTCGAAGCTGTGGCTCGAAGAATCCGGGGTCAACCTCCTCGAGGCCGTGATCACCACCGCGGACGGTGAGCCGGCAGCAGAGGAATCGGGGGCGGACGAACAGACGATCGCGACCCTCCAGGTGACTCAGCGGCCCTGGTCGATTCCGGGACAGCCCACCCCGTCCCTGCGACCTCACCGGCTGGCCGTCGGCTTCTATTCGGACAACGGGCAGGGACGTCTCGAGCGCACCCATTCGTTCCCCCTCGACATCGATGGGGAATCCGCCGACGTGGACGAGGCCCGAGGCCTGCCCCGGCCGGATGTCATCGTCGTCAACGACGCGGACCTCAGCTATGCGAAGGTCCGCTTCGACTCCCGCAGCATGGATACGGCGGCTCGCAGGCTGGGCGACTTCGACGATTCGCTCACCCAGCTGCTCGTTCTGGCCACCCTGTGGGATGAGGTCCGTGACGGTGAACGTCCTGTTCAGGATTACATCGACACGGTGCTCACCCACCTTCGAGCCATCACCCATTCGTCCGGACTGCTCACGCAGATGCGACAGCTCGACACTGCGGTCGCCTCCTATCTGCCGCCACAGGAGCGGGAGACGATGCACGCCGAGGTGGCTGACCGTTTCATCGAGGTGCTCGAGACGAGCGAAGAGGGAACGGATCAGGCCTTTCAGCTCGTACGCGGGTTCATTCGCCATGCGACCACACCCGGTCAACTGGACCGTCTGAAGTCCTGGCTGCGGCCGGAGACGGAACGCGTCTGTGGGATCGCTCTGGACACCGACCTGACGTGGGAGATCATCATCGGGCTGTGCTCGAACGACGCAGTCGACGATTCCGCAGTCGAAGAGATGAGCCGGAAGGACCCCAGCGCCACCGGTGTGCGCCACGCCGCGACCGCACGGGCCAGTCGCCCCACCTCGTCGTCGAAATCGCGAACCTTCACCCGCATCGTCGACGATGCCGACCTGCCGAACTCCGAACTCGGGGCACTCGCACTCGGCTTCGGAACCGGCCTGCAGACGGCCTCCGGCGAGCTCATCGCCGCCGAGGCACCGCTGAGGACCTTCACCGAGGAGTACTTCGCCCGGGTGGCCGGCTGGTGGGAGACGCGCACGCTGGAGATGGCGCAGACGATGACTCTGCGGCTGTACCCGCCGGTGAGTTCTGCCACAGTCGACGCCACCTCCCTGTGGCTCGACGATCATCCTTCCGCGCCGAAGGGCCTGGTGCGGCTGATGCGGGAGAACCTCGCCGACGCCCAGCGCGCACTGGAAGTTCAGCGTGTGTCCAGCACTTCCAAGCGATCATTGAACCTTCACAGCTAGTCTCGAAAAATCATGACAACCGATGCAATAGATTCCACTGTTCAGAATGCAAGTGACTTCGACTGGGGAACCTTCCTCCTCGGCGCGCCGCTGAAGATCACCGTCATCATCATCGGCGCCATCGTCGTCAACCTCATCATCCGACTCTTCATCCGCCGGTTCACCACCGCGGTGGCCAAGGGCACCGTCGGCAGCGAGAAGGCCGAAAGCGCCGGCCGGACGAAATTCTCGGCCACAGCGCTCGAGGCGCAACGGACCGGGATCGACGAGCAGACGATCAAGCAGCGCCGAGCTCAGCGGGCGAAGACCGTGGGTCGGATGCTCTCATCGGTGACGACGATCCTCGTCAGTGTCATCGCGATCCTCATGATCCTCGATGCGCTGAGCTTCAACATCGCCCCGATCCTCGCATCCGCCGGCATCGCCGGTGTGGCCATCGCCTTCGGTGCTCAGGAGCTCGTCCGCGACTACCTGTCCGGATTCTTCATCGTCATCGAAGACCAGTACGGAATCGGTGACACCGTGGACCTCGGCGAAGCCGTCGGCGAAGTCGAGGACGTCGGCCTGCGTCGCACTCAGATCCGTGACCTCACCGGCACCCTGTGGCATGTGCGCAACGGTGAGATCCTGCGTGTGGGCAATCTGTCCCAGGGGTGGGCTCGCGCCGTCCTCGACATCCCCATCGACTACCGGACCTCGATGGATGAGTACCGTACGATGACCGCTGACATCACCCGCTCTCTGCGGAAGGATCCCGAGCTGTCCAATGCGATGCTCGAGGATCCGGAGATCGCCGGAGTCCAGTCGCTGTCGGGCTCCCACCGAGTCATCCGCACCATGGTCAAGACCAAACCGAACCTGCAGTGGATGGTCGAGCGTGCCTTCCGCGCCGAGCTGATGACCCAGCTGGCCAAGCGCGGCGGACAGATCGGTATGGTGCAGGAGACGGTTCTGCGCACTCTGCCCTCCGAGGAGAAGACGATGGGTCCCGCGGTCGCCACCGACTCCGAGAATCCTTCGCCGCTGCCGGGTGACCAGGAGATCCGCAGCACCGTCCAGGAAGACTCCCCCAGTGAAGGATCGAGTGATGTCGCAGACAACTGACGGTTCCATCTTCGAAGCCGTCGGCGGGCATGACACGTTCACCCGCCTCGTCGACGTGTTCTACCAGCACGTCGACGCGGATGCCGAGCTCATTGCGATGTATCCGGACGGCCATGAGCTGGAGGGAGCCAAGCATCGTCTGCAGATGTTCCTCGAACAGTATTTCGGCGGTCCGTCGACCTATCAGGAGCAACGAGGTCACCCGAGACTGCGGATGCGGCATTTCGACTATCCGATCGATTTCGATGCCCGGGACCGCTGGCTGCGCTGCATGCGCGCAGCCCTCGACGATGTGAGCCTGCCGCCGCTGTACGACGAGATGTTCTGGGACTACTTCCAGCGGGCGGCGACCGCGATGGTCAACACGAATCCGAACATCCGCTGATCACCGGCTCCGAGCGCGTGTGAGCAGATGACCGCCCGGGGCGACGAGGCGCAGCCAGCCTCCGGACTCCATGATGCGCAGCTGCCGATCGTCATCGCGACCAGCGGGCGGGATGAAGCGCAGAGCAGCGGCGGCGAAGGCCAATCCACCGGGCATCGCGGTGGACTGCTCACCGAGCATCTCGCGTGACCACACTCGAGAGCGCAGGGCCTTGACCGCGTGCCCTCCGGATCCCTCGGGCGCACCGGTGCTGATCTCTGCGATCCCTGCCTCCGCCGTCTCGTGGAGCCGTCCGACCGTGGTCGTGTCGTATTCGCCCCAGCCTCCGCGCGGAGGTGCGATCCCCGTCCACGACACGAGGACGGAGTTCGGCGGCACCGGCAGAGTGGTTCCGTTCTCGTCGCGTGCAAAGCGATCGAGGAGATTCGACAGCGGCACCGCCTCGTCGAAGCCGTCCTGTTCGTGGTCGTCCAGGCGCAGCATCCGCATGGCCAGCACCAGCGGCGTCGAGTCGCCGAGCCCATGTGGGTAGAGCGGGGCCACCGTGGCGGCAAGGACGTCGGAGACGACCTGCAGGCGCATCGCGCCGTCGGCATCCGCCCGGTGCGCCAGCGAAGCGAACGCGGAGAGATCTCGCATCGCCAGCGGGTCGTTGATGTGCAGATCAGTCATCGGCCTGCCCTCCGCAGCGGCGCGGGCGTGCCGAGCACCGACTCCATGGCCGCGGTCTCGACATCGCTGAGTCGTCGGGGCCGGCCGCTGCTGATATCGATGAAGACGATGACGGTTTCCGCGACCGTGTAGGTGCGCGAACCGTCCGGTTCGCAGATGACATAGCCCACCGTCACCGAGGCGGGTCGCACATCGCTGATGACGAGATCGACGGCGATGGGTCCGGTGCGATAGGGAATCGGAGCGCGGTATTCGATCGCATGGGACGCGACGAGCAGTTCGGTCGTGGCCGAGGCGGCGGCGAAGATCGTCGGGATCTCGACTCCGCTGACCGTCGCGGACACCCCGTGCTGCCCCGGCGTGGTCGGCGCGTCGGAGCTGTGGGTGGGAGAGCCGAGGGCCCGGACTCTCGCCTCCTCCAATAATTTGAGCTGAGTGACGTTGTTCACGTGGCCGTAGGCATCCATATCACCCCATCTCAGTTCCAGCAGAACGCGGGTGAATTCGTCGAGAAGGGGGTTGGTGGCGCCGGAATGCATGCAACCCATCATGCCACCTTCATCACGCCGATGCCGCACGCGATAGGATCGTGACTCGTACGCACGATTGGCCCAGTCATCCGAGGGAGAAGCCCATGACCGACGAAGCATCCACCGAAGCGGAGGCGAACGTAGCGACCTTGCACGAGATCCTCGCCTTGCGCAGGCTCGAGTTCACCGCGGCCTCCAGCGAAACGGATTTCTTCATCGGTCACAGCCAATACAAACCAGACGGTCGGGTCTTCGGCGGGCAGGTGCTCGCACAGTGTGTCGTGGCGGCCGCTGCCACGCTTCCCAGCGACCGCCTGATCCATTCGCTCCACGGATATTTCCTGCGCGCCGGCGATGTCAGCGAACCCATCGAGTTCGGAGTCGAGCGGCTGCGCGACGGCCGTTCGTTCTCGGCCCGCCGAGTCCACGCGTATCAGAAGGGTGCGCCGATCCTGTCGCTGAGCGCGTCTTTCCAGGACGAGCAGCCCGGCCTCAGCCATGCCGAGCAGATGCCGACCGATCTGCCGGCTCCCGAGGACTGCTTGGAACTGCTCGACTACCTCGGCGACGAGGATTCTCCGCTCGTCAGCGATTGGCTGAAGAAGCGTCCTTTCGAAGTCCGTCCGATCGAGCCGTCCCTGCACACGTCGGGCGTGTCCGATCCCTCCATCACCGAACAGCATTCCTGGTTCCGGGCCGGCGCGAATTTCGGAGACGATCCCGTGCTCAATGCCGCCGCTCTGGCCTATGCCAGTGACTTCAATCTGCTCGAGCCGGTGCTGCGTCACCACGAACTGACCTGGCGGACCCCGGGTCTGCGCGTGGCCAGTCTCGACCATGCCATGTGGTGGCACCACCGAGTGCGCGTCGACGAATGGATGCTCTATGTGCAGGAGTCTCCTGCTGCGCAGGGCGGACGCGGGCTCGGCTACGGGCGCATCTTCGCTCAGGACGGAACCCTGCTGGCCACCGTGGCACAGGAGGGCATGGTCCGGGTCAAGGACGTTCCGTGACGCGTCAGGAGCCGACGATGATGGATATCATCGGCACCATCCTCAGCCGACTGGTCAACGTGGCGCTGTTTCTCGTCATCGGGCTGCTCAGCCTCGTGGCGTTCATGGGACGCACGGATCTGCATGTGGCGATCTGCGGGCTGCTCGCCGTTCTGTGCGGAGTCATCGGCACGATCCTCCTGCGTCTCCTGTTCAGAGGGATCGCGCGCCTCGGCGGACTCACCAGCCGCTCGCAGGACTGACTCACAGCCCGGCTCACCCACACGGCCTCATCGAACCCGGACGCACAGACGGGTCGGCCTGGTTCGGGACTCAGGTTCCGCGGACAGACCCAGAGTTTGTGGACAGCCCCAGTGTACGCAGAGAATCGAATCAGCACAGGCACAGTGATGCCCCGGTCGGATCGGCGGGTTCTAGCGATCCCCGCAACACCTTGAACTTCAAGGAGTTGCGGGGATCGTGTCGTTCAATGAGTTGAAAGAGAAGTTTCTCGAGACGCTGAGGCGTTCGGACATCGGGATCTCAGCCGCCGCTCGCGAGGTCGGTGTCAACCGGAACACCGCGTACGGGTGGGCACGGCGGGTCGGGATCCGTGGACGTGGGGTCAGGGGAAACGGTCCTCACCCTCGTAAGTCTGAGTACATGCAATTACGCGCCGATGGCATGTCGCAATCAGAAGCAGCGGCCAGAGTTGGCGTCAACGTGCGCTCAGCGCGGGACTGGGACCAGGGTGTCCGGCATGTGAGTAACTCGCGTATCTATCCCGATGGCACCGTAATCGATTACAACACCGGTATGACTATGCAGGTAGAAGTTCCCGCCCTGCCGGCGGTGGAGGCCGTGCTCCATCCCCGGTATCTCTCGCTCGAGGAGCGGGAGACGATCGCTGACCTGTATCGCAGTGGCATGAGTCTGCGCGCGATCGGTCGCGTGCTGGGAAGACCTGCCTCGACGATCAAGCGTGAGCTCGATGCTCGTTCTGAGGAAGGCCGCTATCAGCCCTACGTCGCCCATCGTGCCTGGGCAGCGTCGAGGTCCAGGCCGAAGTCCTCGAAGCTCGTCACCCACGTGTCGTTGCGGGAGTACGTGCAGGAGAAGCTGTCGGTACGGTGGTCGCCGGAGCAGATCAGCCACACTCTAAGGAAGGAATTTCCCGACGACGAGAGTATGAGAGTGAGCCCGGAGACGATCTATCAGGCGTTGTACATCCAGGCCCGCGGTGGGCTCAAGCGCGAGGTCGCGGAGGCACTGCGGACCGGGAGGACACGCCGGAAGCCGCGCAAGCATCCCGGCCAGCGCACGCCCAGATTCATCGACGAGATGGTGATGATTTCGGAGCGGCCGCCCGAGATCGAGGACCGCGCGGTGCCTGGCCATTGGGAAGGCGATCTGATCGTCGGGCCAGGCAGTGCTTCGGCGATCGTGACGCTGGTGGAGCGAACGACTCGATACGTGCTCCTGGGGCATCTACCCGGCGGGCACACCGCCGGGGAAGTCCGTGACGTGCTCACCGGGTTGATCGGTACGCTGCCAGAGCATCTGCGGGGGTCACTGACCTGGGACCAGGGCACCGAGATGGCAGCGCATAAGCAGTTCAGCATCGCGACTGGGGTTCCGGTCTATTTCTGTGATCCGCACTCACCCTGGCAGCGGGGCAGCAACGAGAACACAAACGGGCTTCTGCGCCAGTACTTCCCGAAGAGCACGGACCTGCGGCCGTACGGGCCTGAAGACCTTGAGCACGTCGCTCAAGAGCTCAATGGTCGTCCACGCAAGACGCTCGACTGGGATACCCCAGCCGAGCGTCTTCGTGATTTACTGATGATGTCTTAACCATCAGGTGTTGCGAGGACCCCTAGAAACTGCCATCGACCGGGGCATCACTGTGCCTGCGAAGGACGAGTCGGAACCCAAGCGGCTCAGACCGGACTGAGATCAGTCTCGGGTGAGACGGCGGTGGGTGACTCGATGCGGACGGGCCGCGTCTTCGCCGAGACGTTCGACCTTGTTCTTCTCGTAGGCTTCGAAGTTGCCTTCGAACCAATACCAGTTCGCCGGGCTCTCCTCAGTGCCTTCCCACGCGAGGATGTGGGTGGCGACGCGGTCGAGGAACCAGCGATCGTGCGAGACGACCACGGCACAGCCGGGGAACTCGAGGAGTGCGTTCTCCAGAGAGCCGAGGGTTTCGACGTCGAGATCGTTCGTCGGCTCATCGAGCAGGAGCAGGTTTCCGCCCTGTTTGAGTGTGAGCGCGAGGTTGAGGCGGTTGCGCTCACCGCCCGAGAGGACTCCCGCCTTCTTCTGCTGGTCCGGGCCTTTGAATCCGAACGCGGAGACATAGGCGCGGGAGGGCATCTCCACCTTGCCGACCTGGATGAAGTCGAGTCCGTCGGAGACGACTTCCCACAGGTTCTTGTCCGGATCGATTCCGCCGCGGGACTGATCGACGTAGGAGATCTTCACAGTCTCTCCGACCTTGAGGTTTCCTCCGTCGAGCTCTTCCATACCGACGATCGTCTTGAATAGCGTCGACTTGCCGACGCCGTTGGGGCCGATGACACCGACGATGCCGTTGCGCGGCAGTGAGAAGCTGAGCCCGTCGATGAGTGTGCGCCCGTCAAAGCCCTTTTCGATCTTGTCCGCTTCGATGACGACATCACCGAGGCGGGGGCCGGCTGGAATCTGGATCTCTTCGAAATCGAGCTTCTGCGTCTTCTCCGCTTCGGCTGCCATCTCTTCGTAGCGCGCCAGACGGGCCTTCGACTTCGTCTGCTTCGCCTTCGGGTTCGAACGGACCCATTCGAGTTCGTCCTTGAGTCGCTTGGCGAGTTTCGCGTCCTTCTTGCCCTGGACCTGGAGGCGCTCCTGCTTCTTCTCGAGGTACGTCGAGTAGTTGCCCTCATATGGGTAGAGGTGTCCGCGGTCGACTTCGGCGATCCATTCGGCCACGTGGTCGAGGAAGTACCTATCGTGCGTGATCGCGATGACAGCGCCCGGGTAGGTCTTCAGGTGCTGCTCGAGCCAGAGCACCGATTCCGCGTCGAGGTGGTTGGTCGGCTCGTCGAGGAGCAGCAGGTCGGGCTTCTCGAGAAGCAGCTTGCACAGCGCCACCCGGCGGCGTTCGCCACCGGAGAGAACAGAGACGTCCGCGTCCGGCGGTGGGCACCGCAGAGCGTCCATCGCCTGTTCGAGCTGGGAGTCGAGATCCCAAGCATCTGCGGCGTCGATGGCCTCCTGCAGTTTGCCCATCTCTTCCATGAGGGCGTCGAAGTCCGCATCGGGGTTGGACATCTCCTCGGAGATCGCGTTGAAGCGGTCGACTTTCGCCTTGATCTCGCCGACGCCTTCTTCGACGTTGCCGAGGACGGTCTTCTCCTCGTTCAGCGGCGGTTCCTGCATGAGGATGCCCACCGAATACCCGGGGCTGAGTCGAGCTTCACCGTTGGAGGGCTGCTCGATTCCCGCCATGATCTTGAGAATCGTTGATTTGCCGGCGCCGTTGGGGCCGACCATACCGATCTTCGCTCCGGGATAGAACGACATCGATACATCGTCGAGGATGACTTTGTCACCGTGCGCTTTGCGCGCCTTGTGCATGGTGTAGATGAATTCGGCCATAGTGCACTCAGGCTATCGGTTCGGCGCACCCCAGCGCTACTTGGCGCTCGGCAGACCCCGGGGTTGTTCACCAGCCGCCGAGGCGGTGCATCGACCGTGTGGGACTGTTCAGCCGCCGCCGAGTGAGGGGGCTTCGCCGGAGGAGTCGCCCTCGTTCGAGGTCTCCCCGGATCCGCCTTCCCCGGATGTCCCGTCGGTGCCTTGGGAACTGTCCGAACCCTCGGCCCCTTCGGAGCCCGCAGTCCCTTCCGCTCCCCCGGTGCTCGCCGACTCAGAGTCGTCACCGCTCGGCGTTGGACTCTCGGTCTCACCATCTTCGCCGTTGATATCCTCGCCGGGCAGGTGGCCGGCACCGTTGGAGTCACCGTCTTCGTCGCGCTTCTCACCCTTCGGCGCTTTGACTCCCTTCGGCCGTTCGACCTCGCCGAACAGGCAGGAGCCGGTCGATTCGGTCGGCTGGACGAGGTCGGCGGTGGCTTTGCCCTTGCGTATCTCGCCGACGACACAGCCTTTGTCGGTCTTGACGCCGAACATCTTCGAAGGAACCTCATTGCCCAGGGGAGATTCGTCGATCGTCGCCTCGAGCTGCTCGGGGTCATATCCGGCGTCGAGCATCGTGGTGAAGAACTTCTTCGTCGACGGCACCGCTTCCTTGTCGCCCGTCAGCGGCTTGAGTGCCTTGAGCACCTTGTCGACTTCGGCAACGGGCTTCGCCTGGGTCTGTTTCGGCTGCGGCTGCGAGTCATCGGCGCCGAAGCCGAGAAGTGAACAGCCTGACAGTGCCAGAGTCAGTGCTGCGGCACCCAGCACAGGAACGAGACGCATCTGAATCCTCGGCGAGAGGGGACGATTGACAATCTCACTGTAGCGGATCGCGCGTACCGAGCGCGGCAGCAAGTCGACCTCGGACCGTCGAGTCCATGTGGTCAGAACGGCGCTGCGGCGTTCGCAGTCTCACGTGCGATCGGATCGTCTTCGTCTCCCGTCTTGCTGTCTGCCCCCACAGCTTCCGGGGAATCGATGGTGACGTCGCGTTCGGTCCCGCCATCGGCTTCGGTCCCGCGATCGTCCTCCCCGCCTGTCCCGGTCGCCCTGACCGGCCCCCGCGGGGCGAGGCTCTCGCTGTCTCCGGTGCCGGTGTCCGGCGGGGAGGGTTCCAAGACGTCCCAGACCGCACCGGGCGAGCCGGCCGACGCGGTGGTCGTCTGTGTGGCAGGCGGCTGAGAGCGATCGGTTGCCTTCGCCCGCTTGTAGTGAGCAGTTCCGTATCTCAGATCGGGGCCGATGTGCTCGGCAACCACAGTCGGCGAGATTCCGCTGCGCTCCTCGGTGGCCCATTCCCGGTTCCTCAGACTGCCCGTCACGATCACCGCAGCCCCGGTGGTCAGCGACATCGCGGAATTGCTGGCCAGCTCGCCGTAGCAGTCGACGCCGAACCACGAGGTTCCGTCGTCGATGAATTCGCCTGTGCTCTTATCGACTCTCCAATGATTGACGGCCAGCCTGAAGGAGGCGCAGGCACGTCCGGAGGGAAGTGTGCGTGCGGTCGGTTCTGTGGCGATGGTGCCGGTGACGGTGATCGGGATTGCGGACATCGGTGTCTCCAAATCGGTGTGATGAAACCATGCGGTCTGCGGTGTCCGCATGGATCTCCAGTCAGCCCGATCCTCCGGTCCGCTGTCCAGGGTCAGAAAATGCCCTGTGGACAGTGGTTCTGTGTCCACAGGGCATCAGGGTCGAAGTCGCACACGTTGTGAGTTCGAGTCGAAGGTGCGTGTCTGCGACTCAGTCGAGCATCTCGTAGGCCCGTCGATGCTCTCCGATGACGGTCTTCACCGGATTGAGATACGAGCTCTCAGCGACGCCACCGACCGCGTCTCGCAGCCTGCCGTCGACTTCGGCGGCGGCCTCTTCGGCACCTCTGGCCCGCGCGGACTTCGCCATCAGCGAAGTCACGAAGGAGCCGATGCAGCCGATCACGAACAGACCGCAGCTGACGATCCAGCACCATGCCGGCAGGGCACCCGACCCGATCGCGGCGACGAGTGCGGAGACGATGATGCCGAGGAGACCGATGAGCGAGGCGACGAAGAAGATGATCTGCAGGGTATGTGCCAGCGACCACCAACCGGGACTCTGCCGGGTGATCTCCACAGCTGTCACGGCCGAGTCGAGGTTCTGAGACAGTTCGTCCGTGCTCTTCTTCTCCGCCGCCGCGGCCTCGTTCTGCCAGGCCTGCGGCATGGTCGACACGGATTCTGCGATGAGTTCGTGAGCCATGAGACGGACATGGGAGCTCTGGGCCCTCGTCGTCGCCGGCACCGAGGCGCGGACGAGCTCGTCCCGGTCCTGACCGTGCTTGGCACCCAAAGGGTCGGGCGCGTTGCGCTGTGCCCATGCGAGGACAGGGTAGCCGGTCTTCCGATAGGCACGGCGGATGTAATCGTCGTGCACCGTCTGCGCCACAGCTTCGACACCGGCGGCTTCCGACATCGTCTCGACCAGTCGGGACGCGCCTGCCAATTCGTCCGGGGAGGAGACCGGTTCTCCGAGTTCCTTCCGGATCCGTTTGGCCATCGCCTGCATATCGGCCAGCAGCCTCTCGGCCGCGGCATCGTTGGAGTCGACGGTATCGGCGAGGATGCTGCGGATCTCCGGGATGCCTTCTCGGGACACTGCCGAGGAGATGCGCACGTTCGTCTCGCTCAGCCCATCTTCGTTGAGCAGCTGGCGCAGATGATCGGTTGCGGCTTTCTGCTCCTCCGGACTGAGTTTGTCGATCTGGTTGAGGACGACGACCATGTTCGCACTGTTTTCGGCGAGTTTGGTCAGGTACTCCGAATGCAGTGAGAAGTCGGCGTACTTCTGTGGGTCGACGACCCAGAACACGACGTCGACGAGTCCCACCAGGCGATCCGACTCGACACGGTGCTCGACAGCCGTGGAGTCGTGGTCCGGCAGGTCGAGCAGGATCAGTCCGTGCAGGCGTCTCTGATCGTCGCCATCGAGTGCCGATTCGCGCCAGGTGCGGCTGCGTTCGGGCACGTGCAGCCAGTCGAGGACATCGTTGCCGCCTTCGCCCCAGACGCATGCGGTCGGGCGTGAGGTCGTGGGTCGACGCACGCCGACACGGGCGATCTCGAGACCGGCCACCGCGTTGAACAGCGAGGACTTGCCGGAGCCTGTCGACCCGGCGAACGCCACGACCGTGAAGTCCTCGCCCAGACCCAGCCGGTCCTCGGCCCGGTCGAGCAGATTCTGGGCATCGGTGCGAACGTCCCCGGCCAGCTTGTCTTCACTCAGTGACAGCGCATGTCGGATTCCATCGGCGAGGCGCCGGATCTCGGTCTGTGCAGAACTGTTCACAATGCCACCTCAAGTCGTTCACCGGAGGCGCGCAGGGCGCCCGCTTGCCGCGCCGGTACCGCGGATAGTCTCAGTGCGTTGTCGAAGGGAGTCCGACAGCCCGTGACGATCCCGACAGCGGCATCGAGGAAGCGCTGACGGATCGATGCGATGAGTCCGGCGGCCTCGTCCGCTCCGAAGATCGTCTCTGCGAGATTGAATGCGACTCCGGCTCCCTGCCGAGTGGTCTGCCCGGCACCGTCGGTGCGCTGCGGATCCCAGAAGGCCGCGTATTCGACGACAGCGCACACGCCTGCAACGCCGAAGGAGAGGATTCGAGCCTTGGACTTCTTACCCTGACCGATATCGCGCACAAGCGCATTGACCTCGTCGGACCACGTGCTCACTGCCGACTTCACCGCATCTTCGAGTCCGGCACCGACCGTGCGCAGTTCAGGCTGGTCTTCGATGAGGGCCGCGCCCGCAGCCGTATTGCGCCACTCGGCATTGACCTGATCGACCGCGTCGATGGCCTGTTCCCGCAGGGAGACCGCCGCACTGCGCAGAATCGCCACGTGCAGAGGTGTGGCCGCGTCATGTTTGCCGGTCACCGCAGCGGAGATGCGATCGCGCATCCGAGCCATCGTCGGCTCCAGACCGCGGAACAGCTGTCCGGTGCCCACGAAGTCCTGCCAGCGGGCATTGACTTCTCCGTGCAGGACGCGTCCGTCGGAGAAGACGTCGACGAGTCCCGATTGCGCGGCTCGGAAGCTCTTCTCCAATGAACCGGCCAGAGCGTTGTGGGCCGATTCCTGATTCTCAGCGAAATCGGCGAGTTCGCGAACTCGTGCGGGCAGGGCAGAGATCGCGCCTGTGAGCGTGCGATTGCGGATGCGCTCGAGGGAGGTGCCCTCCGTTCCGACCTGAGAGATCCACGAGCGAATCGGATAGATCGCCGCATGAGGGAGCAGCCCCTCTTCGAGTTCGAGCTCGGCGACGGAGAAGATCGGTGAGTTCGCCAGTCCCGCATCAGAGAGCAGACTGGACAGATGATGCCTGACTTCGCGGTTGGCTTCGGGCGGAACCCGATCGAGGACGATGGCGACCGAGGTGCTTCGCGCCGCGGCTGTCTTCAGCAGAGCCCACGGGGCGGCATCGGCGTACCGGTTCGCCGTCGTCACGAACAGCCACAGATCTGCGCTGAGCAGCACCCTGCGCGAGAGTGCACGGTTCGTCTCCGAAACGGAGTCGATATCGGGGCAGTCGAGGACGGCTGTGCCCGCTTCGATGTTCTCATCGGCGATGAGGACGACTCCGGGCACGCTCGACTGCGGATCGGAGCTGCGCGGCAGATCAGGCAGATAGTGCTCCGATTCGAAGAACTTGGCGTCGGCGGGATTGAAGATGACGACCGGGTTTCCCGTCGTCGGTCGACGCACTCCGGCGGGGCTGACGTTGCGGCCCACGAGGGAATTGACCAGAGTCGATTTGCCTGCGCCGGTCGAACCGCCCACTGCGATGAGGAACGGAGTCCGTGAACGGTTGATCCGCGGCAGCACGTAGTCGTTGAGTTCGGCGCTCAGTGTCGAGTGTGCTGTGCGAGCGTCGGCGAAGTCTTCGCTGCGCAGGGTGAAGCGCGTCTCCGACACTCGCTTGACGATATCGTTCAACGCTTGGCCGACCGGCGGCGTCACGGCGCTCTTGCTCTCAGTCATCACGCCTCCACTCTCTATGTTTTCCCAGCTCCGCACCAACTGCCACGCCGTATCGGCGCGGAATTGCTCAGCGGCTGAGCAGACCGGTCGAATCCGCCCGATAGCCGGCCGCGGGCATGAGAAGCGCCCCCGGCGGGGCTCGAACCCGCGACCTACCGCTTAGAAGGCGGTTGCTCTATCCGACTGAGCTACGGAGGCTCAAATATCGTAACCGATGCCCGGATGAGAACAGAAAGCGGCCCCGGCTCGGTGGGGACTGTCTCAGTCGCCGCCGCGAACCGGGGCCGGATCGCTGCCGTGGAAGCTCGGCAGGAGAACCTCAGTAATGACGGGCCGCGTTCTCCATCGATCTGCGCACTGTCACGAAGGACACGGCGACCACTCCCGTCATCGCCAGGATGACTGCTGCGGCTTCGATGCCGAACGCGAAGTCGACGATGATCGGAAAGAATCCCGCGAGCATGAAGCCCACCAACGCGACGAACGTGAGTGCCGTGGCAACAGAGAAGAGCTTTGCACCATTCATTGTCCATCTCCTTCGATCGATGCATCCGATGGAGAAAGACTAACGCCAGATGAGACTCACGTCACTGAGAATTTCGGAAGAATCGGACTCAGGATTCCCCGCGGGCGTCGATCGCCTTCTCCAGACGCTCGAGTTTGCCGTCGATCTCTCCGGAGTAGCCGGGTCTGATATCGGCCTTGACCACCAGCGACACCCGAGTGCCGAACTCACCGACCGCCTCGGCGGCGTCTTTGATGACCGCGAAGACTTCGTCCCATTCGCCTTCGATGGTCGTGAACATCGAGTCCGTGCGGTGCGGCAGTCCGGACTTGCGGACGATCTCGACGGCTGCGGCCACGGCGTCGTGGACCGACGCATCGGCCCCTTCTCCCCCGCTGGGCGCGACTGAGAATGCTGCGAGCATGGTGGTCCTTCCTATCCTGCGCGGCGGGGAGCAGATCGACTCCCCGCCACATCATGTCTCTGACTGCGAGTGAACGGTTCTGCTCAGGCCCGAGCAGGCACTGTGACGATGAGCGAATCACCCTGCCCACCGCCGCCGCAGAGCGCGGCGATACCGGTGCCGCCGCCTCGACGCTGGAGCTCGAGGGCAAGCGTGAGGACGACTCGGGCACCCGAGGCACCGATCGGGTGGCCCAGCGCAACGGCGCCTCCGTTGACATTGACCTTGTCCTCGTCGATGCCGAGATCCTTCGCGCTGGCCAGACCGACAGCGGCGAAGGCTTCGTTGATCTCGTAGAGATCGAAGGAGTCGGCCGCAACTCCCTCGCGTTCGGCGGCGGCCTTGATGGCCTGGGAGGGCTGATGCTGGAGAGTCGAGTCCGGTCCGGCGGTCCATGCATGCGACCGGATCTCTGCAAGGATCGGAGCGCCGAGCTCCTCGGCCTTCTCACGCGACATCACCACGACGGCGCAGGCTCCATCGGAGATCTGCGAGGCGTTGCCGGCGGTGATCGTTCCATCCTTGCGGAAGGACGGACGCAGCTTGGACAGGGACTCGACCGTCGTGTCCGGGCGCACCCCCTCATCGGCGGAGACGGTGACATCGCCCTTGCGCGAGCTGATGGTCACAGGAACGATCTCATCAGCGAAGGCACCGGTCTCCTGTGCCGCCGCAGCGCGCTGGTGCGAACGAGCGGAGAAGGCGTCCTGCTCGGCGCGGGAGAACTCGCGGTCACCGGCGTTGGCTTCTTCGGTCAAACCGCCCATGGCCTGATCGGTGAAGGCGTCCCAGAGACCGTCGTAGTCCATGTGGTCTTTGACGACGACATCGCCGTACTTATAGCCCGAACGGGACTTCATGAGCATGTGCGGGGCCTGGCTCATCGACTCCTGACCGCCCGCGACGACGACGTCGTACTCGCCGGCGCGGATCAGCTGAGCGGCCTGAGTGATCGTATTGATCCCCGACAGGCACAGCTTGTTCACCGACACGGCCGGAACAGACATGGGGATGCCGGCCTTGACTGCAGCCTGTCGACCGGGACCCTGACTGTCCCCGGCCTGAAGAACCTGACCCATGATCACGTAGCCGACGTCGGAGCCCTGGATGCCGGCGCGATCGAGAGCACCGGCGATGGCTTCGGCGCCGAGCTCGACGGCGCTGAGTTTCGACAGCTCGCCCTGCAGCCGCCCGAACGGTGTCCGTGCTCCGGCGACGATCACTGCATCAGCCATATTTCCTCCTCGGATTTCCGTGCTGGCGACTCGTGTCCGCAGCACGTATGCGTTTCGACGTCCTCCAGCCTAGTCGAGGCCCATGTGGCCTGCATCACTGGGTCCGCACAGCCCTGGCGGCGGCCCCTGTCCACACTCGCGCATTCGCACCCAACACTCATGGAGTCTCCGTTAGAGTAGGACGAGGACAGCCCAAGTACACCCCCTTTCCACGATGACAGGAGTTCGCTTCAGTGACGCCCACCGAAGAATTCCGCACAGCGATGCGCGGCTACGAGAAGAGTGAAGTCGATTCGCGTCTGCAGCAGCTGCGCACCGAGGTCGAATCGGTCCGCAAGGCTCTGGCCGATGCGCGCAGTCAGGTCATCAATGCAGATCGGGCGAAGCTGCAGATCGCCGGAGAGCTGTCCGAAGCCAAGGCACAGCTGAAGAAGGCTGCCAACGACAACGCGGAGGCCGCCGGCCCTCCCGGAAGCCGCATCGATCATCTGCTCAAGATCGCCGAATCACAGGCCCGTGAGACCCTCGCCCAGGCCAATTCCGACGCTGAGACGATCCGGAACAAGGCTCGCGCCGAGGCCGCCTCCGCACGTGCGCGCATGCACACCGAGAGCAACGACACTCTGTCCAATGCCCGTTCGGAAGCCGATGCGATCACGTCCTCGGCCGAGCTGCGCGCCGAAGAGACGATCAAGGCCGCTGAGAAGCGCGCTGCCGAGCTCAGCGCGACCACCGAACGCGAGACCAACCAGGCGAAGGAAGCGAATGCCGCTTCTGCGAAGGAAGCTCGCGAGAGTCTGGATCTCGAGCTCTCCGAGCTGCGAGCGACCGCCGAGAAGGAAGCTGCCGACCTGCGTGCCGAGGCCAAGACCGAGGCAGAAGAGACAGTGGCCGCTGCACAGGCACAGGCCGATGAGCTGCTCAAGGCCGCAAAGGCCCGTGACGAGGCGTCGAAGAAGGCCGGAAACGACTTCGACGTCGAACTCGCGAACAAGCGCAAAGAAGCCGAGTCCGAACGCAAGAAACGCTACGAAGAGGCACAGGCCGAGAACAAGAAGCTCGTCGAGGAGGCTCAGGCCCGTGCGGCGAAGGCCGACACCGAGGCCAAGGAAGCTGCCGAGCGTGCCGAGCAGACTCGCACCGACGCAGTGAAGAAGGCCGACGAGATCATCGCCGACGGAAAGTCCCGTGCGCAGACACTCATCGCCGAAGCTCGGGCCACCGCCGAGGCGACCATCGAGGAGTCCGCGGCAGAGGCCAAGCGCAATGTCGCCTCCGCCCAGTCGCAGGTCGATCTGCTCACGAAGCAGCGCAAGACGATCACCGCTCAGCTCGATCAGCTCCGTTCGCTGTTCGCAATGCCCGGGGTCATGGGCGGCGACTCAGTGGATCCGGCGAAGGCAGAATCGGCGTCTCACGCCACCGAGCAGATCGCCGACGGCCAGGAGCTCGAAGACCTGCTGGCCGACGACGACTCTTCGAATGCGACGACGGCCGACGAATCGGCGAAGTCGACCGGTGACGAGAAGTCCGGCGATTCCGCGAAATCGTCCGACGACGCATCGTCGACAGACACCACTGCCGAGTCTTCGAAGACCGAGTCCACGAGCTCGACCGGACCTGCGAAGAAGGGTCAGACGGGACCTCAGGACAGCAGCTCAGCGAAGACGTCCGCTCAGTCGGCCGAAGGGTCGAAGTCGACTCCTGATTCGAAGAACGCTTCGGGGGCGAACGCCGACTCCGCCGATGATGCCGAGGACACTGCGAGCGAGGACCTGCCCAACGGTGCCACCGACGAGGACACCATCTCGATCGATGCGCAGGTCTCCGGCTCGAAGAACAACAACTCGAAGACCTCACGCTCGCGCAACTCGCTGCGCTGAGGCCGACTGAGACGATCATGACGAAGGGACCCGCTGCTGCGGGTCCCTTCGACGTTTCCGGCGTGGCACCTCGGTCGCCGGCGACCGTTCGTCCGACCGACTGCAGGTGGCATGAGATCACCGGAAGCGGTCGAAGCAGTGCTGGTGCCAGTGGCGTCTGCTCTCGACCCCGATCTCGATTCCGTGCGGGGCGTCCTGCCGCCAGGCGACGATATGGCTCGAGGCGGCACTGACGTCGCGGCTGCAGCCGGGGCAGACATAGACCTTGCCGGATTCATTTCCCTTCACGGTCTGCACAGACCAGGTTCCGTCCGGCAGAGAACGGCTCGTCCTCATACCTGACACGGAGTCGGACAGATCGCGGGGTGCCTGCTGCCATTTGTTCTTGCGACGCGAGGATGAAGATCGTGGCATTGAGTCATTGTCTCACGTAGGCTGAAGCGCGTGCGTCTAGTCATAGCCCAATGCTCCGTTGATTATGCCGGTCGTCTGACCGCCCACCTTCCGATGGCCACCCGCCTCATCATGCTCAAGTCCGACGGCTCGGTGCTCATCCATTCCGACGGCGGTTCCTATAAGCCGCTGAACTGGATGACGCCCCCGTGCACGGTTCGTCATATCGAGCCCGATGCCGAGCAGGCAGAGGCCGGCCTGACCGAGCTGTGGGAGGTCTCTCAGACGAAGACCGGCGACCGCCTCGTCATCTCCATCGCCGAGGTCCTCGCAGACGACACCTATGAGTTCGGAGTCGACCCGGGACTGGTCAAGGACGGTGTCGAAGCACATCTGCAGGAGCTGCTCGCCGAGCACATCGAGACCCTCGGCGAGGGCTACAGTCTGGTTCGCCGCGAATACATGACGGCCATCGGTCCGGTGGACATCTTGGCTCGTGACGACGGGCAGAAGTCAGTGGCCGTGGAGATCAAACGCCGCGGCGACATCGACGGCGTCGAGCAGCTCACTCGCTATCTCGAACTGATGAATCGCGATCCCCTGCTCAGCCCCGTCCACGGTGTCTTCGCGGCTCAGGAGATCAGACCGCAGGCACGTACGCTCGCTGAGGATCGGGGCATCCGCTGCGTCGTCCTCGACTATGACGCACTGCGCGGAATGGACGACCCCGAGACACGCCTGTTCTGACCCAGGCCTGCCCTATGCGCAGGAAGAGATCGGCGAGAACAGATCCCTCACCGGGCACGGAAGGGCTCCACCGGACTCGGAAGCCGACGACTACTCGACGAGGAGCGTTGCGTGGGAAGCTCAGCCGAAGTTGAGAATGTCTCGCTTCTCGACCCGCTGGACGTCGACACCGAGGCTGCGCAGGTTATCGACGAAGTTCTCGTAACCGCGTTCGATGTGGTCGATTCCGGAGACTTCGGTGACTCCCCCGGCGCGCAGTGCGGCCATGACCAAGCCAGCTCCCGCCCGGATGTCGGAGGCCTCGACTTCGGCGCCGGAGAGGCTCTCGCTGCCGGTGACAAGCGCGTGGTTGCCGTCGATGCGGACCTTCGCACCGAGGCGGGCGATCTCCTGGACGAAGCGCCAGCGTGCTTCGAACAGGTTCTCCGAGAGCAGACCGATTCCGTCGGAGACCGAGTTCAATGCGATGACGAACGGCTGCAGGTCGGTCGGGAATCCGGGAAACGGCATGGTGGCGACCCGGATGGCGTGAGGACGCTGAGCGCCGATGACACGGAACCCCTTGCCTTCGGTCCCATCCCCGAGGATGATCTCGCCGAGGTCTTCGACCGTGGCGCCCGAATCGCGCAGCTTCATTCCGATGTTGGGCATGATGTCGAGCCCGACTCCGCGCACGGTCACGTCACCTGCGCTCAAGGCGGCGCCGAAGGCGAAAGTCCCGGCGACGATGCGATCGCCGACTGTGCGATGGGTCACCGGCTGCAGCGATTCGACACCGGTGATGGTGAGGTCGGACGTGCCCACTCCTTCGATCTGCGCACCCATCTCGACGAGCATCGTGCAGATGTCGACGATCTCGGGTTCGCGCGCCGCATTGGCGATGGTGGTGGTGCCCTGAGCGAGGGTTGCCGCCATGACGAGGTTCTCGGTGGCGCCGACGGAGGGGAACTCGAGGACGATCTCGGTGCCGCGCAGACCGTTCGGAGCCTCGGCGACGAAGTAACCGTGGTCAAGATGGACGACTGCTCCCAGAGCCTCGAGCCCGGCCTGGTGCATATCGAGTCCGCGGGAGCCGATGGCATCTCCGCCGGGAAGTGCCACATGCGCGGCGCGCATCCGTGCGGTCAGCGGCCCGAGGACGGAGATCGACGCCCGCATCGCACGGACGAGTTCGTAGTCGGCCTGGATGCCGACTTCGGCAGGGACGTCGATGCTGACAACGCCGTCTTCAGCGTCATAGTCGACCGTGCAGCCGAGGCGGACGAGCAGTTCGACCATGATTCGCACGTCGAGGATGGCCGGGACGTTGGTGATGGTGGTGCGTCCCACCGCGAGGAGGCTCGCGGCCATGAGCTTGAGGACGCTGTTCTTGGCGCCCCTGACATCGATGGTTCCCGCCAACTGTGCGGGCCCGGTCAGGCGGAAGACATCCATTAGGTGAACCGTCCCATCGTCGGATTGAAGCCAGGGGGTGATGATTCGAGCCACGAAGCCATCGTGGACAGAGATTCGGTGTCCATTGCCAGGGACACCGAACGCGGACGACCGTCCGCCTTGCCGTACGAGCAGTCGACGACGACCGCTTCGGGCAGAACCGAGTACTGCTCACCGGAGGTGGGCTTGCGCCGGACGAGGATATCCAGATCCGCGCGCGGCAGTCGGAATGCGGCACGGCGCGTCAGTGCGAAGACCGGATACCAGTCCAGGGACGTGACCGAGAACACCGCCACACCCAAACGCCAACGTGGGCGAGAAGAGTACTCCTCGCCCACGTTGATGGAACAGTCAAAGGCACCCGAGAGCTTCGAGATCGACCTGCGTCGGATCGTGACGACCACGATCAGAGCAAGCGCGAGTCCTACCAACGAGAGCAGAACGATCAGCAGGACAGAAGGGTTCACGGTTGCCAGTGTAACGCGCAGATCAGAGAAGTTCGGCCTGATCAGCGGCAATGATCACACGGTTGTTCTCCACCGAGAGGAATCCACCATCGGCTTTGACCCTGATGGTGTCCTCTCCCGGGGTGAGAATCCGTGCCTCGCCGTCGGCGACGACACCCAGCACGGGCTCGTGACCCGGCAGGATGCCGATCTCGCCGTCGAGGGTACGGGCGATGACGCGCTTGGCCTCACCCGCCCATACCTCGCGATCAGCAGCCACGACATTCACTTCGAGTGTCGCCATGGCTTACTTCTGCATCTCTTCGTAGTTGCGCATGACATCGTCAAGGCCACCGACGTTGAAGAATGCCTGCTCAGGGATGTGGTCGACTTCGCCGGAGCAGATCTTCGAGAAGCCTTCGATCGTGTCGGCCAGCGGCACGGTCGAACCGGGAACCTGCGTGAACTTCTCCGCGGTGTAGGTGTTCTGCGAGAGGAACTGCTCGATGCGACGTGCACGGTGAACGACGAGCTTGTCCTCTTCACCGAGTTCATCGACACCGAGGATGGCGATGATGTCCTGCAGTTCCTTGTTCTTCTGCAGAATCGCCTTGACCTCATTGGCCACGCGGTAGTGCTCGTCACCGACGATCAGCGGATCGAGGATGCGCGAGGACGATGCGAGCGGGTCGATCGCCGGGTACAGACCGCGCGAGGCGATGTCACGGCTGAGTTCCGTGGTCGCGTCGAGGTGGGCGAATGTCGTCGCCGGAGCCGGGTCGGTGTAGTCATCGGCGGGAACGTAGATCGCCTGCATCGACGTGATCGAGTGACCACGCGTCGAGGTGATGCGCTCCTGCAGCAGACCCATCTCGTCAGCCAGGTTGGGCTGGTAGCCCACGGCAGAGGGCATGCGACCCAGCAGGGTCGAGACCTCGGAGCCGGCCTGGGTGAAGCGGAAGATGTTGTCGATGAACAGCAGCACGTCCTGGTTCTGCACATCGCGGAAGTACTCCGCCATGGTCAGCGCCGACAGCGCCACGCGCAGACGGGTGCCTGGGGGCTCATCCATCTGGCCGAACACCAGCGCGGTGTCCTTGAAGACTCCTGCCTCATCCATTTCCATGATGAGGTCGTTGCCCTCACGGGTACGCTCGCCCACACCGGCGAACACCGAGGTGCCAGAGTGGTTGTGCGCGATGCGGAAGATCATCTCCTGGATGAGCACGGTCTTGCCGACGCCGGCGCCGCCGAACAGACCGATCTTTCCACCCTGGACATAGGGGGTCAGGAGGTCGATGCTCTTGATGCCGACTTCGAGGATCTCGGTCTTCGACTCGAGTTCGTCGAAGGACGGTGCCGGACGGTGGATGGGCCACCGTTCGGAGATCTCCAGCTCCTCGCCGTCGGCGAGGTTGAGGCAGTCACCGGTGGTGTTCCACACGTGGTGCTTGGTCACGTCTCCGACGGGAACGGAGATCGGTGCGCCGGTGTCGACGACTTCCTGTCCGCGGACGAGGCCGTCGGTCGGCTGCAGCGACACGGCGCGGACGAGTCCGTTGCCCAGGTGAAGCGCGACCTCGAAGGTCAGCTTCCGGGTGCCTTCGGACAGTTCCACCGACGCGGTCAGTGCATTGTAGATCTCGGGCACGGAGTCGAGCGGGAACTCGATGTCGACAACCGGGCCGATGACTCGGGAAATCCGGCCGAGGGCAGTGCCCTGTGCCGGAGAGGTTTCCGTTGCTGTGGCAGTCATGGTCTCTTTCTCTCTGCTCTCGCCGGTCAGTCGCCGGCTGCCGATGCCGCGAGGGCATCCGCCCCACCGACGATCTCGGTGAGTTCCTGGGTGATTTCCGCCTGGCGAGCCGTATTGGCCAACCGGGTGTAGGTCTTGATGAGATCATCCGCGTTGTCCGTGGCTGTCTTCATCGCCGCCTGTCGCGATGCCTGCTCGGATGCTGCTGCACTGAGCAGCGCCGACAGAATGCGCGAATCGATGTATCGCGGCAACAGAGCGTCGAGTACAGCCTCCGCACTCGGTTCGAACTCGTAGAGTGGGAACGCGGGGGCGTCGGACGATCCGCCGGCCTGTCCGCCGGCCGATGCCTCTTCGGCGTCGACGACCTCCAGCGGAAGCAGACGCCGGTATTCCGGGTCGTGCGTGACGCTGGAGACGAAACGGGTGAAGACGATGTAGATCTCGTCGATCCCGGAGTCGTCCGACTCCGGATCGAAGTTCTCCAACAGCGCCTCACCGATCTCGCGGGCGTGCTCGGCCAACGGGTTCTCGGAGATGCCTGTCCAGGACTTCTCGATCTTGCGATCGCGGAAGGTGTAGTAGTTCTTGGCCTTGCTGCCGACCGTGAACAGATCCACACTCTTGCCCTCGTTGCGCAGCAGCCGAATGAGTTCCTCGGCCTCGCGCAGCAGGTTCGCCGAATAGGCCCCGGCGAATCCGCGGTCGGGACCGATCACCAGGACGGCAGCACGCTTGACGTTGTCCGATTCCGTGGTGAGAACGTGGTCGACGTTCGACTCGCTGGCCACTGCCGACACGGCCCGGGTCAGGGCGTTCGCGTACGGGCTTGCCGCCTGCGAGCGGGCAATGGCCTTCTGGATCCGCGAAGCAGCGATGAGCTCCATCGCCTTGAAGATCTTCCTCAAGGACTGAGTCGAGCGGATCTTCTGTTTGAAGACCCTCTGCTGGGCTCCCATCAGTTCTTCCTTTCGCCGTTACGGAACAGGTTCAACGCTTCTGCCGAACGATCTGCTCCTGCTCGACCTCGTCAGAGGAAGCGGCTGCGGTGTCTTCGCTTCCGGCCTTCGATCCGCTCTGGTCAGAGCTGGCGAAGTTCTGGGTGAACTCGGCCAGGACGTTCTTCAGCTCTTCGGTCGTGTCGTCGTCGAGCTTCAGCGTCTCACGGATGGTCGTGAAGATGCCGGTCTTGCGCTCGATGTGATCGTGCAGTTCGGTCTCGAACCGGAGCACGTCGCCGACCGGGATCTCGTCGAGGTAGCCGTTGGTTCCGGCGAAGATCGACACTGTCTGCTTCTCGAACGGCATCGGAGCGTACTGACCCTGCTTGAGCAGTTCGGTCAGTCGCGCACCGCGAGCCAGGTCACGCTTGGTCGCATCGTCGAGGTCGGATGCGAACATCGCGAACGCCTCGAGCGAACGGTACTGAGCCAGCGAGATCTTCAGTGTGCCTGAGACGCCCTTGAGGGCCTTCGTCTGAGCGGCACCACCGACTCGAGACACGGACACACCGACGTCGACAGCGGGACGCTGACCGGCGTTGAACAGATCGGACTGCAGGAAGATCTGTCCGTCGGTGATCGAGATGACGTTGGTCGGAATGAACGCACCGACGTCGTTGGCCTTCGTCTCGATGATCGGCAGACCGGTCATCGAACCGCCGCCGAGGTCATCGGAGAGCTTCGCGCAGCGTTCCAGCAGACGCGAGTGCAGGTAGAAGACGTCACCGGGGTAGGCTTCACGGCCCGGCGGACGACGCAGCAGCAGGGACACGGCGCGGTAGGCCTCGGCCTGCTTCGACAGGTCGTCGAACACGATGAGGACGTGCTTGCCGTCGTACATCCAGTGCTGACCGATTGCCGAGCCGGAGTAGGGGGCCAGGTACTTGAAGCCGGCAGGGTCCGAGGCGGGCGAGGACACGATGGTCGTGTACTCGAGCGCTCCGGCTTCTTCCAGCGAACGGCGGACGCCGGCGATGGTCGAGCCCTTCTGGCCGACGGCCACGTAGATGCAGCGGACCTGCTTCTTGGGGTCTCCGGTCTCCCAGTTGGCCTTCTGGTTGATGATCGTGTCGATCGCCAGAGCGGTCTTGCCGGTCTTGCGGTCGCCGATGACCAGCTGACGCTGGCCACGGCCGACGGGGATCATCGCGTCGATGCTCTTGTAGCCGGTCTGGAGAGGCTCACGCACTTCCTGGCGGTCCATGACGCCGGCGGCCTGGAGCTCGAGCTCGCGGCGGCCGACGGTCTCGATATCGCCGAGTCCGTCGACGGGACGACCCAGCGGATCGACCACACGGCCGAGGTAGCCGTCGCCGACCGGGATCGAGAGGACCTCTCCGGTGCGGTAGACGTTCTGCTCTTCGGCGATGCCGGAGAACTCGCCGAGGATGACGACACCGATCTCGCGTTCGTCGAGGTTCTGTGCCAGGCCCAGGGTGCCGTCTTCGAACCGCAGGAGTTCGTTGGCCATGGTGCCGGGCAGACCCGAGACGTGAGCGATACCGTCACCAGCGGTGACGACCTTGCCGACTTCGGTCTTTTCCGAGCTCTCCGGGTTGTACGAGTCAACGAACTTCCCGAGAGCGTCCCGGATCTCTTCCGGGCGAATTGTCAGTTCCGCCATCTGGTTTCCCTGCTTCCTTTACTCAAATCTTGCGTCCGGCGACCGGTGGGCCGCCGATGCCGGAGAAGCCGGCCACTAGTGTCAACCTGCGAGCTTGCGCTGCACATCGGCCAGTCGATCGGCCACGGTCGAGTTCATCATCTCGTCGCCGACCTGCACCCGGACTCCCCCGAGCACTTCGGGGTCGACCTGCACATTGAGGACGAGTTCGCGACCATAGCTGGCCGACAATGCCGCCTGCAGCCGTTCGGTCTGCGACTCGCTCAGAGGCTTGGCGACGGTGACGTCCGCAACCGACCGCTGCTGCCGGGCGGCGAGGATATCGCTGTACTGGTCGAGCGCCTTCGCCACGCGGAGACCCCGCGGGTGCTGAGCAGCTTGTTCGACCAGCTTGATGGTGTCGGGCTGTGCCTTGCCGGCGAGCAGGTCCGTCACGAGAGCGCGTTTGCTCTCATCGGTGGCCTGCGAATCGAGCGCGCGGGACAGCTCGTGGTTGGATTCCAGCAGACGCGCGAAGCGGAAGATCTCCTCTTCGACCTGTCCCAGCTTCGCGTCGGCCTGTGCGGCAGCGGCGATCGCTGTCACCCCGGCGACTTCGAGGCTGGTGACGAGGTCCTGGGTCCGCGCCCAACGACGGCCGACTGCCTGATCGCTGATGCGCAGAACCGCATCCGTGATCCGAGTCGAGAACAGAGTCCGCAGCAGCTGCTGCTTCCTCTCGGCCGACTCGGAGGAGTCTGCCAGAGCCTTGCGCAGTCCGACATTCTCGGCGAGGAGGCCGACGACTGCCAGAGTCTCCTCTCCGATCTGTCGGGGGTCTCCCCCGGAGATCTCGGAGTTCGCGGTCTCGAGGACGGCCTGCAGGGACAATCTGCTCGACTGGAGCATCACGCCCCCTTGACCGGCTGCGCGGACGAGTCGGACTCGAGATCGGAGATGAAGCGATCGACCACATTGGCCGAACGCTGGTCATCGGTGAGGGACTCACCGACGATGCGCGAAGCCAGGTCTGTCGCGAGAGTGCCGACCTCGGAACGCAGCTGCACCATGGCGGACTGACGTTCGGCGTCGATCTGAGTCTGTGCCTGAGCGATGATGCGATCAGCCTCGGTGTGAGCCTGGGCCTTCATCTCGGCGATGATCTGGGCGCCCTCTTCCTGAGCCTCGGCGCGCAGTCGTGCAGCTTCGGCACGACCGTCGGCGAGCTGCTTCTGATACTCGGCCAGAGCCTGATCGGCTTCGGCCTGCACCTTCTCGGCCTTCTCAATTCCACCCTGGATGCGCTCAGCACGCTCGTCGAGGGTCTTGTTGAAGGCGGGAAGGACGTACTTCCAGACAACCAGGAAGACGATCAGCAGACAGACGGCACTCCAGAGGATGTCGTAGGCCGCCGGGAGAAGCGGGTTCTCCGCGGAGGCGACGATGTTTACCGGAGTCATCTTTCAGTCCTCTTCGAGATCAGGGCAGGAAGAACGGGGTGGCGATACCGATGAGGGCCAGGGCCTCGATCAGAGCGATACCGAGGAACATGTTTCCGCGCAGGGCGCCGGCCATCTCGGGCTGACGAGCGGTTCCTTCGATGGTCTTGCCGATGACGATTCCGACACCGATACCGGGACCGATTGCGGCGAGGCCGTAACCGATCGTCGAAACGCTACCTTCAACTGCGGCGAGCATATCCATAGGATGCTTTTCCTTTCATAATGAAGCCGGGTGGTTGGCCCGACCGTGCAACTCGTGAGTTACGGATCTGGGGGTGCGAACTCAGTGGTCGTCCGAGATCGCGGCATTGATGTACACACAGGACAGTAGAGCGAAGATATATGCCTGCAGCACGACGATGAGCATCTCCAGGACGAAGACGAACATGCCGCCGGCGAAGGTGACGATGCCGAAGAACTGGAATCCGTTGGCAGCGTCGAAGAGGAAGAAGCTCGTGGCGGAGAAGCAGAGGACGAGCAGGAGGTGGCCGACCATCATGTTCGCGAAGAGTCGGATCGCCAGAGTGAACGGCTGAGTGACGAACTTCGTGATGAACTCGATCGGGATGAGCAGGATGTGCATCGCCGGCGGAACGCCGGGCAGGATGAGCGCGTCCTTGAGGTAGCGGCCGAGGCCCTTCTCTGCGATGCCGGCCCAGTGGTAGGTCACATAGACCACGAGGGTCAGCACGATCGGCATGCCGATGACGCCGGTGCCCGGCATGTTGAGGAACGGAATGAGCTTCGTGACGTTCCAGAAGAGGATGCCGAAGAAGATCGCCACGATGAGCGGCATGAACTTCTTGGCCTTCTCCTTGCCCATCGTGTCTTCGGCGATGCCGACCGTGACGAATTCCATGGCGAGCTCCATGCTCGACTGGAACCGGGACGGGATGAGCTTCATGCGCTTGGCCCAGACGGCCAGAAGCACAACGACGGCGACGGTGGCGATGATGCGGATGAGCATCACACGGTTCATTTCGAACGGTGTGCCCTCAAAAAGGAACGAGGCTGGAAAGAACTCAGCCATCGACGGTGCGTGGAAGCCGCCTTCTGCAGCACTGACTGTTGTGTTCGCGGCGTTGAGTGTTCCCACGTTTTTACTACTCTCCCATGGTCAAGGGCCCTGATGGCCTGGCCTTGGCCTCGCACTGATGGCGAGGCTTGAGGTTCAGGAGCGACAAAGGGCGAAGATCCGCCCAAGCACCGGGTCTACTCTACCAACTGTAGAGAGTGACCGACAAATTCATCAGGCTTCTCTGTGCAATTTCTGTCAACGATTTTATACGACACGTCATTCGTCTCTGGCCCCACCTCTCGACGTGTCTCCGAACTGCGCGGCGACGAGGCTTCCAGCGCCTATTTCGCCTCCGGATCGACATAGGGAACGCGTCCCCTGACCACGGTGATCGCTTCGACGAGCGAGGAGCCGATCACCGCGACGACGATCGTGAAGAAGGCGACCGTGCCGTCGAGCCAGGTCGCATCCTTGATGCGCCAGATGACGATCATGAAGATGAAGGCCTTGAACAGGAATCCGATGCCGAGGAACCCGGCGATCGCGGTCAGTCCCATATTCCGTCCCACGTACATGACGACGAGGGTGATGATGATGAAGACCGCGGCCAGTCCCCCGCCGACGGCTCCGCCGACGAGTCCCGTCATCCCCGAGACCAGCCAGCCGATGCCCATTCCGAGGGCCGCGACGACGAGGACGAGGATGATGCCGCGGATGAGCAGCGTCCTCCACACGCGGGTCCAGGCTGCTTCGACTTCGGTCTCTTGGCGCGGTGTCGGGTCGGTCACGGGATTTCCTCTCTGGCTTTCTGACGCATGCGAAGGGGATAGAAGGTGACGATGAGGGTGACAGCCACCAGTGCGCCGATGACACAGGCGGAGAACAGCCAGCCCTTGAAGAGGAGCAGCACAGATCCGAAGGCGATGAGCGCCGTCCAAGTGTAGAGGATGAGCACCGCACGCGCATGGGAATGTCCCAGACGCAGCATCCGGTGGTGGAGGTGTTTGGCATCGGCGGAGAACGGAGACTGTCCGGCTCGCAGTCGACGCACCACAGCGAGTCCGAGGTCGAGCAGCGGCAGGAACATCACCGCGACCGGCAGGATGATCGGCATGAAGGTGGCGAACGCTCGCTCCTGCCCGATCAGTGCCGGGTCGACCTGACCGGTGACTCGGATCGTCGAAGCGGCCAGCAGCAGGCCGATGAGCATCGACCCGGAGTCGCCCATGAAGATCCGGGCCGGATTGAAGTTGTGCGGCAGGAAGCCGAGACAGGCGCCGACGAGGATCGCGATGATGAGCGAGGCGAGGTTCGCATACGACTCCGGTGAGGCGTCACGAGCCAACCAGTAGGAGTAGATGAAGAAGGCGCTGCCGCCGATGGCGACGACTCCCGCGGCGAGGCCGTCGAGCCCGTCGACGAAGTTCACCGCGTTGATGGTCACGAGGACGACGAGGACTGTGACGATGATCGACATCCGCGGAGAGCCGATGATGACCCCTCCGAAGGGTATGGACAGCAGCGCCACTCCCTTGATCGCCATGAAGCCTGCGGCGAGTGCCTGGCCGGCGAGCTTCGCCATCCAATGCAGGTCCCAGATGTCATCGATGACTCCGAGCAGACACAGCAGGCCGGCGGCTCCGGCGATGCCGACGATCGGTCCCGGTTCGACGAAGATCCGATTGAGGAAGGGCATCTGGGAGGCGAAGATGAGACCGGCCAGCAGCCCGCCGAACATCGCCACTCCGCCCAGCCTCGGCGTCGGAACGGAATGGACGTCGCGGGCACGCAGCGGTGAGAAGATCTTTCCTCGTTCGGCCACCCGTTTGACCATGGGCGTCAGCAGGTACGCCACGAGGGCGGAGACGATGAGGATGAAGAGGTAGGCGCGCACTCAGCCGTCCAGGTCGATGAGCTCGGGGACGATCTCGCGCAGCTCCTCGGCGGTGATCGGCCCACGGCGCAGGATGCGGGGCACGTCACCGCTGAGGTCGATGATGGTCGAGGACATCCCCGATTCCCGCACTCCACCGTCGACATAGATGTCGACGTCGTCGCCGAGCATCTCCTGCGCTTCATCGGCGGTCCGAGCTGCGGGCTGTCCGGAGATATTCGCGCTCGACACGGCCAGCGGTCCGGTGCGGGCGAGCAGAGCCAGGGCCGATTCGTCGTCGGGCATGCGCACGGCCACGGTTCCGTGGGTGTCGCCGAGGTCCCAATCGAGAGAGGGCTGGGCATCGGCGATGATCGTCAGCGGTCCGGGCCAGAACTTCGCCGTCAGCGCCAGCACGGTCTCATCGACCCCATCGACGAGACCGAAGATGGTCTCTGCGCGTGGGACGAGAACCGGAGGTGGCATGTCCCGGCCGCGGCCCTTGGCAGCGAGCAGTGCCGCGACCGCCGAAGCACTGAAGGCATCGGCGGCGATCCCGTAGACGGTATCGGTGGGAATGACGAGCAGGTTGCCCGTGTCGACGACTCGCGCGCACTCGTCGAAGACGAGCTCACGGATTTCGGCTTGGCTGACGTCGAATCGTCTCGACACGAGTTCTCCGTTTCGAATGTTCGGTGTGGTCGCGGTGCAGGGCCGTGCATGACACGGATTCGTCCCCGCGCCTCCTACGCCTGGCGGCGTGCCACGGTATAGCGGTCGCGTCCAGTGTAGTCCTGGAAGGTGGCGGCGTGTCTCAGACTGGCCGTGGCCTCCAGCAGTTCCCGTGCCCCGGCGCCCTGTTCCTCGCTGTGTTCCATGAGGAAGAGCCCACCGGGTCGCAGCAGCTGCTCGGCCTCGCTGATGATGCGCCCCGGTATCTCCAGACCTGTGTCTCCGCCGAAGAGCGCGGCCGCCGGGTCATGGTCGGCCACCTCGGGATCCCGCGGCACCGCTGCATCAGGGACATAGGGTGGGTTCGTCACCACGATGTCGGCACGCCCGCGCAGATCGGGCCGCGCCTGGGTGATCCTCGTCGCGTCTGCGCCGATGAACTCGACTCTCGACTCGCCGAGGCGGCTGTGCTCGAGGTTCGTCAGTGACCAGTCGAGGGCGGCGGATTCGCGTTCGACGCCGAGGACGTCGACGCCATCGAATTCGGTGGCCACGGACAGTGAGATCGCGCCTGACCCGGAGCAGAGATCGATCACGATCGGACGTCGAACCTCCTCGGTCTCGGTCGTCGAGTCAGGCGTGGAGAATTCGGACAGTTCGGCGAGGACGCTGCCGACGAGGAGTTCGGTCTCCGGACGGGGGACGAAGACCCCGGGACCGACCTGCAGCTGCAGGTGACGGAAGTAGGCGATGCCGGTGAGGTGCTGCAGCGGTGTCCGCTGCCGGCGCCGGTCACAGAGTTCGGCGAATCGTGCACTCACGGATCCCGGCACCGGGTCGTCGAAGAGACGGTGGCGGTTCAGCGCTGCCCGGTCGATCTCCCATGCGTGGGCGAGCAGCTCGAGCGCATCGGCTTCGGGACTTGCGATTCCCGCCTCGGTGAAGAGTGTAGTGGCCCCGCGCAGGAGATCGGAGACGATCCTCGGCCTGTCGGTGTCCAGGTCAGTCCCCCAGTGCGTCGAGACGAGCGGCCTTGTCGGCGTCGCGGCAGGACCCGATGACGGGATCGAGTTCGCCTGCCAGCACCTGATCGAGGTTGTAGGCCTTGTATCCGGTGCGATGATCGGTGATCCGGTTCTCCGGAAAGTTATAGGTGCGGATGCGTTCGGAGCGATCGACGGTGCGCACCTGAGACCGACGGATGTCCGCAGCCTCCGCCGCGGCCTCTTCGGCCTGCTTGGCCAGAATCCGGGCCCGAAGCATGCGCATCGCTGCCTCTTTGTTCTGCAGCTGCGACTTCTCGTTCTGACAGCTTGCGGTGATTCCGGTCGGCAGGTGGGTGATGCGCACAGCGGAGTCGGTGGTGTTCACGGACTGGCCGCCGGGGCCGGACGACCGGTAGACGTCGATGCGCAGATCGTGTTCGTCCAGCTGCACCTCTTCGGGCTCGTCGACTTCGGGGAAGACGAGCACGCCGGCTGCGGAGGTGTGGATGCGCCCCTGCGACTCGGTGACCGGGACCCTTTGGACCCGGTGCACTCCGCCTTCGAACTTCACCCAGCCGTAGGCGCCGTCGTTCTTCGCCTTGACTGCCATGGTGACGTCTTTGTATCCGCCGAGATCCGAATGCGTGGCGTCGAGAATCTGGCTCGACCAGCCCCGCGAGTCGATCCACCGCTGATACATCCGCAGCAGATCGCCGGCGAACAGTGCGGATTCGTCTCCGCCTTCGCCGGCTTTGATCTCGATGATCGCGTCTCGGGAGTCGTCAGGGTCGCTGGGAACCAGGAGATCCTTGAGCTCACCCTCGGCCGTGTCCATCTCCGCCGACAGCCGCTTGGCCTCGGAGGCGAAATCGGCGTCGTCCGCGGCCAGTTCCACCGCGGCGGCGTGGTCGGCCTCGAGTTGGGCGAAGTGCCGGGCGGCCGCGGCGACCTTGTCGAGTTCCGCGTACCGCCTGGTCAGCTTCTTGGCCCGGCCGGCGTCAGCGTGGACCGCGGGGTCGGAGAGTTCCTCCTGCACCCGCGCATGCTCATCGAGCAGTGCACTGACGCTGGCCGTGAGGGTGTCGTCGACCATCTCAGCTGTTGTCGGTCGACGACTTCGGCAGCGGAGTCGTCTTCTGCACCTGCATGAGGAACTCGACGTTCGAGCCGGTCTCCTTGAGCTTCGACATGAGCAGCTCGACTGCCTGCTGCTGCTCGAGTCCCGAGAGCAGTCGGCGCAGCTGCCACATGACCTTCGTCTCTTCCGTGGTCATGAGCATCTCTTCGCGACGCGTGCTCGACGAGTTGACGTCGATGGCCGGGAAGATGCGCTTGTCGGCGAGCTGACGGCTCAGACGCAGCTCCATGTTGCCGGTGCCCTTGAACTCCTCGAAGATGACTTCGTCCATCTTCGAACCGGTCTCGACGAGAGCCGTAGCCAGGATGGTCAGCGAGCCGCCGCCTTCGATGTTGCGTGCGGCACCGAAGAACTTCTTCGGCGGGTAGAGCGCATTGGCGTCGACACCGCCGGAGAGGATCCGACCGGATGCCGGCTGCGCGATGTTGTAGGCACGTCCCAGGCGAGTGATGTTGTCGAGAAGCACGACCACGTCGGAGCCCATCTCGACGAGACGCTTGGCCCGTTCGATGGCGAGCTCGGCGATCGTGGTGTGGTCATCGGCCGGACGGTCGAAGGTCGAGGCGATGACTTCGCCCTTGACCGCGCGCTGCATGTCCGTGACTTCCTCGGGACGTTCGTCGACGAGGACGACCATGAGATGTGCTTCGGGATTGTTCTCGGTGATCGCGTTGGCGATCTGCTGCATGATCGTCGTCTTGCCCGCCTTCGGAGGCGCGACGATGAGTCCGCGCTGTCCCTTGCCGATGGGGGTGATGAGATCGATGAGGCGGGTCGAGTGCAGCTTCGAGGTGGTCTCGAGACGCAGACGCTCCTGCGGGTAGAGCGGAGTCAGCTTCGAGAACTCGACGCGGCTGCGCGCATCGTCGACGGTGAGTCCGTTGACGGAGTCGAGACGGACGAGGGCGTCGAACTTCTCACGCTTGTTGCCCCGCTGTTCGTTCTCACGCGGCTGACGGATCGCGCCGGCGACGGCGTCGCCCTTGCGCAGACCGTTCTTGCGCACCATGGAGGCCGAGAGATAGACGTCGTTCGGCCCCGGCAGGTAGCCGGACGTGCGGAGGAAAGCGTAGTTGTCGTGGACGTCGAGGATGCCGCCGACGGGAATGAGCACATCGTCGTTGCGGATCTCCGGCTCGTCGTTGCCGCGGCCGCGACGCTTCCGGTCCCGACCCCGTCCGCGACGGTTGCCGCCGCGGTCGTCATCGTCGTTGTTGCGGTTGCGACGATCGTTGCGGTCGTTGTTGCCGCCGCGGTCGTTGCGGTTCCCGCGGTCGTTTCCGCCGTCCCGGTCGTTGTTGCCCCGGCCGTTGCCGCCGTTACGGTCGTTGCGGTCGCTGCCGCCTCGATTGTCGTCGGAACGGTCGTTGTTCTTGCTGCGACGATCGTTGTCGCGTCCTCCGCGGGATTCACGGTCGGAGCGATCCTGGTTCCCGGAACGCTCCTGGTTCCCGGAACGATCCTGGCCGCCGTTGCGGTCGGAGGCGTCCTCGCCGCTGCCGTCGCGCTCTTCGGCGCGGGATTCCGCGGCCTGGGGCTCGGAGCCCCGGGAACGCGAACGGCTCCGGCGCGAGCGCTGACGGTCCTGGTCGCCGTTCGATTCGTCGGAGGATGCTCCCCCGGTCTGCTGCGCACCGGACTCGTTCGTCGACGAGTCGTCGGAGTTCGGTTCGATGATGAGCGCCGGAGCATCCTCGGATGCGGAAGCGGCGGAGCGACGCGAGGAGCGACGGTTCGCCGACTCCTGCTTCTCGGCCTGCTTCTCGGCCTTGGCGGCCGGTTCTGCGGCGGGCTTCTTCTCGGTGGGCTTCTTCTCGGTGGCGGCGGACTTCTGCTCAGCGGATCCGCCCGAGTGGCTGTTGATGGCGTCGATCAGTTCGCTCTTGCGAAGGCGACGGTAACCCTTGATTCCCAGCCCGGCAGCCATTTCCTGGAGCTGAGGCAGCCGCAGCGCTGTGAGGCTGCCGGTGCGCGGGGTGGAATCCTGAGTGGTGGTTTCAGACACGAAGGTCCTTCTCCCTCTTTCGGCCGTGCGGCATGTGCCGTTTGCTCACGGCGACGGAAACACCATTGACGGTGCGTTGTGAAAGAAAACCTGCTAAAGAATGAGCAGGAGATGTTCCAGAATCTATGACATCGGCGACGGATCTGTGAAGAACAGCGGGAAGCCGTGCCCTGTCGGAACACCCACAGTCTACTTGTTCGGAGACGATCTGGCGAATCGTTTCCTCAATTTTCTCGGCTCACCCGATAACCGCCGAGGTCAATCGCGGTGCGCCGAGCGACGATGCCTGCCGGCACGAGGGTGTCGGGCACCGCCTCGGCGAGGACGAGCACCGTCGGCCCGGCTCCGGAGATGACGGCCGGGAATCCCTCGGCACGCAGGGAGTCGACAAGCGCCATCGACTCCGGATAGGCGCTGCGGCGGAATTCCTGATGGAGCTGGTCACGAGTGGCGTCGAAGAGCACCTGCGCGTCGTTGCTCAGTCCGTGGACGAGCAGTCCGGCCCGAGCCGAGTTGTCCGCCGCGATCGCGTGATCGATGCCTGCGGGAATGAGTCCACGGGCGACCTCGGTGTCGAGGCGGGCGGAGGGAACGAGCACGGTGACGTACTCGAGCGTGCGCACGGGCACCTGCCACGACTTGACCGGCGCAGACAGGGAGACGGTGAGACCGCCGTAGATCGCGGGCGCGGCATTGTCCGGATGGCCTTCGATTGCGGTGGCGATCTCGAGGATCCGGTCGCGACTCATCTTCGCTCCGGTCGACCAGGCTCCGAGTTCCGCCGCGAGGCCGATCCCTGCCACGACTGCGGCCGCCGAGGAGCCCATCCCGCGGGAATGAGGGATCCGGTTGACGCACTCGAGCGACAGACGCGGACACAGATCGGCCGCGACGTCGGGGAATTCGGCCTCGAGCACCTCACCGATGATCCGCATGATCAGGTGCGAACGGTCCCGCGGCAGCACCTCGGCGCCCTCCCCCGTCACCTCGACGCAGCGGTCAGCGTCGACCGCTGCGTCTTCGACGGTGAGAGTGAGGGTGTCGACGATGTCGAGCGCCAGCCCGTACGAGTCGTAGCCGGGCCCCAGATTCGCCGAGGTGGCCGGGACCTCGAGTCTCACGCGCACGCTCAGCTGTCCTCGAGTCCCAGCGCGCGTGCGGCGCTGACGGCGTCGACGGAGACCCGCTGGGTCTCGATATCGGATCCGTCTGCGGTGTGCAGGGCCCAGCTGGGGTCCTTGAGACCGTGACCGGTCACGGTCACCGCGATCGTCGCATCAGCAGGGACACGACCGGCGTCGGCCATCTTCAGCAGACCCGCCACCGAGGCGGCCGAACCGGGTTCGACGAAGATGCCCTCTTCGCTGGACAGGATCTTGTGGGCGGCGAGGATCTCGTCGTCGGTGACCGAATCGATGAGACCGCCCGAGTCGTCACGCGCCGTTTCGGCCTGCGTCCAGCTGGCGGGATTGCCGATGCGGATGGCGGTTGCCACCGTGTCCGGTTCGTCGACCGGATGCCCCAGGACCAGCGGTGCGGCACCGGCGGCCTGGAAGCCCCACATCTGCGGAAGCTGCGTGGAGACCCCATGTTCGCGGTATTCGTTGTAGCCCTTCCAGTACGCCGTGATGTTGCCGGCGTTGCCGACGGGCAGAACATGGATGTCGGGGGCGTCGCCGAGGACATCGACGACTTCGAAGGCCGCGGTCTTCTGACCCTCGATGCGATCGGGGTTGACCGAGTTGACGAGGTGGACCGGGTAGGATTCGGAGAGCTTGCGGCACAGCGTCAGACAGTCGTCGAAGTTTCCGTCGACTTCGAGCAGAGTCGCTCCATGCGCGATGGCCTGGCTCATCTTCCCAGGCGCGATCTTGCCGGTGGGCACGAGCACAGCACAGGTGAGTCCGGCCTTCGTGGCATAGGCAGCTGCCGAGGCCGAGGTGTTGCCCGTCGACGCGCAGATGACGGCCTTGGCGCCATGGGCGACGGCCTTCGTGATCGCCATCGTCATGCCCCGGTCCTTGAAGGACGCGGTCGGGTTGAGACCTTCGTACTTCACCCATACCTGGGCACCGGTGCGCGCGCTGAGCTTCTCCGCCCGGATCAGCGGGGTCCCGCCTTCGCCGAGGGTGACTGCAGGCGTGTCGGCGGAGATGTCGAGGAGGCTGCGGTATTCCTCGACGACGCCCTGCCACTGGTGTCTGGGGTAGTTCATTGTCACTGTCCTTCTACGCGGATCACGGATTTGACGGTGTGGACGACTGGCAGATCGATGAGGCGATCGACCGTCTTCTGCAGAGTCGAGTCGGTGTTCGAGTGGGTGGCGAGCACGAGCTTCGCGTGCTGGACGCCGTCGTCGTCGATGTCTCCGATCGTCTGTCGCATGAGTTCGATGGATGCTCCTTCGTCGGCGAAGACCTCGGAGACCGCGGCGAGCACACCGGGACGATCGACCACGTCGAGGGTGATGTGGTACCTGGTCGTGATCGCCGAGATCGGCAGGATCGGGTAGTCGTCGTGGAAGGGACGTTCGTACTGTCCGCGTCCGCCGAGCACCTTGCGCCTGGCCACGGACACGAGGTCTCCGAGCACTGCCGACGCCGTCGGCGCTCCGCCGGCTCCCTGCCCGTAGAACATCAGCTCGCCGGCGGCTTCGGCTTCGATGAACACGGCATTGAAAACACCCCGCACTGATGCCAGGGCGTGGCCCCGGTCGAGCAGTGCCGGGTACACACGTGCAGAGAGACCGGCTCCGGCCGGTGAGGAGGCGACGCGTTCGCACACGGCCAGGAGTTTGATCACGAAGCCCTGGTCCCGGGCTGTCTCGACCATCTCGGCCGTGATGCCTTCAATGCCTTCGACATGGACATCATCGATCGACACCGGGGCGTGGAAGGCCAGGGAGGACAGGATCGCAGCCTTCGCAGCCGCATCGTGTCCGCCGATGTCGGCGGTCGGATCGGCCTCGGCGTATCCGAGCTCCTGTGCGGTGGCCAGCGCGTGGCCGAAGTCCCAGCCTTCGGAGTCCATCTGGTCGAGGATGAAGTTCGTCGTGCCGTTGACGATGCCGATGATGCGTTCGATCCGGTCACCGGCCAGCGAATCGCCGACGGGGCGGATGATCGGAATCGCGCCGGCCACAGCCGCTTCGTGTTCGAGCCGGACGCCGGCGGCATCGGCTGCGGACATGAGTTCGCCGTAGCTGGCGGCCAGCAGCGCCTTGTTCGCGGTCACGACCGACGATCCCTGTCTCAGAGCCGCGGTGATGAGCGAGCGGGCGGGTTCGATCCCGCCCATCAGCTCGACGACGATATCGGCTCCGGCGATGGCCGCCTCGGCGTCGGTCGTCAGCAGCTTCTCATCGATTCCCGGGCGGGACTTCGAGGCATCGCGGACGACGATCGCGCTCAGCTCCAGCGGAGCGCCGATGCGTTCGGCCAGGCCCTCTGCGCGGTTCTGAATCCTCGCGGCGACCTCCGTGCCGACGACTCCGCATCCGAGCATGGCTACCTTCAGTGCCTGCATTTCCTCACCTTTCCGCTCTTGTCTCTCACGCTCATCAGTGTGGCGTTTCTCCCCCGACCATCCCCGGGTCGGTGGCGAACATCTGCGTGTGGTCCTCGGGGGTCACGATCCACTCAACTCTATCGGCCTCGACGCCGAGGACTCCCGGCCGGGGCAGGTGATTGTAGTTGTTGGCCAGCGACCGGCAGTACGCTCCGGTGGTCGGTACTGCGACGAGGTCGCCCGCGGTCACATCGGCGCCCATGTATTCGTCGCGGACGATGATGTCGCCGGATTCGCAGTGCTTGCCGACGACCCGCACGATCGCCGGCTCCGCGGAAGAATTCCGGTTGGCCAGAGTGCATGAGTAATCCGCGTCGTAGAGTGCGGTGCGGATGTTGTCGCTCATGCCCCCGTCGACGGCGACATAGGTGCGGGTGCCGCTGTCGGTGCTCACCTGCTTGACGGTGCCGACCTCGTAGAGCGTGAATACCGCTGGCGAGACGATGGCACGTCCGGGCTCGATGGAGATCCGCGGGACGCTCGTGCCCAGCCCCCGGCATTCCTTGGCCACGACGGAGGCGAGTTCCTCGGCCATCTCCGTGACCGGGATCGGGGTGTCCTGGGAGGTGTAGCGGATGCCGAAGCCGCCGCCGAGGTCGACATCGGGCAGGTCGATGCCGTGTTCGCCCATGATCTCGGCACGGAAGGCGAGCACGCGGGAGGCGGCGACCTGGAATCCGGAGATGTCGAAGATCTGCGAGCCGATATGCGAATGGAGGCCGTCGAGACGCAGGTGGTCGGATTCCGCGACCAGACGCGCGGCCCGGGCAGCGGTGCCGTCAGCGAGAGAGAGCCCGAACTTCTGGTCCTCGTGGGCCGTGGCGATGAAGTCATGGGTGTGCGCTTCGACGCCGACCGTGACCCGCAGCATGACCGGTGCGACGGTTCGTCTGGCCGCGGCGATGGATTCGAGGCGAGCAACCTCATCGAGGCTGTCGACGAAGATCCTGGACACGCCGTAGTCGAGGGCGTATTCGAGTTCGGCCGCGGATTTGTTGTTCCCGTGCAGGCCGACGCGGTCGCCGGGGACACCTGCGGCGCGGGCGATCATCATCTCCCCCAGCGAGCAGGTGTCGAGGCCGAGACCGGCCTCATGCACCCACCGGGCCACGGCCGTGCACAGGAAGGCCTTCCCGGCGTAGAAGACGTCGGCTCCGGCCAGTCCCTTCCCGACGGAGAACGCGTTGGAGAACGTGCTCAGGTAGGCCTCGGCGCGACTGCGGAAGTCAGCGACGTCCATGACGAGGGTGGGGGTGCCGTACTTCTCGGCCAGGTCCGTCACGGTGTGACCGGCGATGGTGAGCACGCCCTCGGCGGTCTTCGTGACATTGTCCGACCACAGACTCGGCAGCAGCGCATTGACGTCGTCGGGATAGGGCAGCCACACCGGGGCCGGGGTCGCGTGCAGTGTCCCTGCGATATGTGCGGGCATCAGATCCTCTCCGGGGCCGAAGCACCCAATTGTCGTAGTCCTGCGGCGAGGACGGTGATGACGGCTCTCAGAGCGAGGAGCCTCGAGGTATGGGTGACGGTGATGTCCTCATCGACCGTCGGAGTGGCCGGGCAGCGACGAAGCCACTCCTCGACGGCTGCGCCGAGCTCGAGCAGCGCCGTGAGCAGCGGTTCGGCCTCGCCGAGGCGGCGCGAACGTTCCAGCGCGGACGGCAGCCCCGCCATGATGGTGAGCATCCGGGTCTCGCTCGGCTGCGCAAGCGTCGCCAGGTCGATGTCCGCGGTCGGGATTCCCGCTCTGTGTGCCCGCCGCAGTTCACGGCAGGCCGCGGCATGGCCGCGCTGGAGATCATGCACTGCGACCGGATCGACATCGGTGCCGCGGCCGCCGGCGCGGAGACCCGGTGCGGGCTGCCGGTCGGACGCGGAGACCAGCGTTCGGAACGGCGTCCGGTCCTGTCCCGCTCCGCTGCGGGCGTCGGCTCCCCTCTCTGCGCTGACGATGTCGCAGATCACCCGCGCACGGGCGGCCGGGGTGAGGGTCACGTTGACGAATCCGGGTCCGGCGAAGACGGCGTCAGCCACCTCGGGGTGGGTGCGCAGCTCGGTGCACAGATGTGCCGCGAGTGCGATTCGCTGCTCGGGTTCGGCGGAGGCGCGCAGCGCCACCGGGGTCGTCCAGTCGCCGAGGTCGGGACGGGTCGGGGGCCGAACGTCGATGGCTGCGGCGGATCCCGGTGCCACGAGATCTGCCGGCGCTGTCATCAAGGCGCGCGCGAGTGCAGTCTGCAGGTCTTCCGGGGTCACTCGAACAGAGTACTCGGGGCCGGACTGCGGGGACGAATCCGGCGTCATCTTCGCTCTCATGACGAGACGGCTGCCCAGACGGCCTCAGATGGCGCCGGGTCGGCAGGCGGCGTGGCTGACGAAGAATTTGACCACCACTGAGGCCAGCACCACGGCGAATGCCGGCCACATGCTGTCGAAGCTCTGGATGAGAAACGCGAAGATCAGGGGTCCCGTGGCCGCCAGGAGGTAACCGCCGCCCTGGACGAAGCCGGACAGGGAGGCCGCCGCTTCGGCGTCACGGGCGCGCAGAGTGATCAGTGTCAGCGCGAGCGGGAACGTGGAGATGCCGATCCCCAGCAGCACGGTCCACAGGACGGGGGCCGCCGTCGGCAGCAGCCACAGCCCCAGGTAGCCCACGGCCAGGCTGAGGCAGAAGCCGACGACGATGAGATACGCCGATCTCATCCTCTGCGCGAGGGTCGGCAGGACGAAGCCGAGGACGAGCGGGATGGCAGTGACCAGCGCCAGCATCGCTCCGCCGAAGGCAGCATCGAATCCGGAGCGGGTGAGCAGGCTCGGCAGCCAGGTGAAGAGGATGAAGTTGTTGAACGACGTCAGTCCCGTCATCGTCATCAGTGCCCATGCCCGCGGGCTGCGCAGAAGGCGGGAGAGCTCGCTGCCTCCGACGACGGCGGCGGCCACCTCGTCGGCGGGTGCGGGCCTGACGATGGCGATGACGATCCAGGCGATCGCGCCCAGAGCCGCGAATGCGGCCCAGACGAGCAGGGATCCCCTCCATCCGGCACCGGTGGCGAGGGGAACCGCGACGAGCGGCGGGATGAACGTGCCGAATTGGAGCAGCCCGACGTGGACGGTCGACATCAGCGCCACCTTGTCGGGGAAGTACGACTTCACCAGGGGTGGGAGGACGACGTTGCCGATGCCCATCCCCAGCAGGGCGAGCACGCTCAGCGCCAGGAACAGGCCCGGCGATTCGACGAGTGCGCGGATTCCCAGTCCGATCATGACCATGACCATTGCAGCCAGGGTCAGACCGAGCCCGGAGAAGCGGGCGTAGAGCCGTGGTGTGAGGAAACCGCTGAGGCCGTAGAGCAGCGGAGGCAGCATGCCGATGAGCGCCAGAAATATCGCACTCAGTTCGATCTCTTCGCCCATGGCATCGAGCAGCGGTGAGAGCCCGGTGACTCCGGGCCGCAGATTGAAGGCGGCGAAGACGATTCCGAAGACGATCAGAATACGGATGCGCGCGGGGTTCATGAGGTCTTTCCTATCAGACGCCGACATCACAACCGATGGCCGGCCCGCTTCAGAAGTCGAGTTTGAGCCCTTCGACAGGTGAGAGCCGTGACGCCCGCCTGGCCGGTGCCAGAGCGGAGAGGATCCCGGCGATGACCGCCACCCCGAGGATGCCGAGGAAGGACATGACGGAGACGTCGACGATGAGGTCGGTGGAGTAGTCATGAGTGACCAAGCGTGTGCCGACGATGCCCAGGGCGCTGCCGAGGACGAGCCCGAGCAGCGCAGCCACCGATGAGATGAGCACCGCTTCGAGCGCCAGGAGGGTCCGCAGCTGCGAGATGCTCAGGCCCAGCGCGCGCATGAGCGCGTTCTCCCTCTGGCGTTCGATGACGGAGAGACTGACCGTGTTCGAGACGCCGATGAGCGCGATGACCACGGAGACGAAGAGGAGGGCCACGGCACCGGCGAGCATGACGTCGATGAGTTCGGAATAGGTGCCCCGAGCGACGGCGGAGCCGCCGACCTCCTCGCTGGAGACGTCGAGTGCCTCGGCCACGGACTGGCGGATGCGTGCGATCTCGTCGACGTCGACGTCCTCGTCGAGGCGGACGAGCACAGCCGTCGTCGTCGCCGAGATCCCGAGGTCGTTGCCGACCTCGGGAGTGGTGAAGAACGCCAGGCTGGAGAGACCCTCCCTGTGCACGGGCACGCTCATCTCGGTGAGCCCTTTCACCCGCACGGTGGCAGAGCTGTAGTCCTCGGGAACGGTGACCCGTCCGGACACGATGTCGGCCGCCGCGTCGCCGAGCACGGTGTCGGCGCTGTCCGGGTCGAGGACGAAGATCTCCGGACGGGAGCCCTTGAAATCCTCGACCGCCTCGGCGCGGTGGGCGATGACCGCTGTGGACACGCCCGGGATCTCGCGCACCTCGTCGAGCTCATCATCGTCGACGAGGCCGGACAGCGGCACGGAGATGTCGACGGGATAGCGCTGGTCGAGTCCGTGGCTGAGCGTCGCCTTCGTCGACATGCCGCCGACGAGGATCGTCGCCACCAGGGTCACACCGATGATGAGCGCCGTGGCCGTGGCCGCGGTGCGGCGCGGATTGCGCAGCGTGTTCAAGGTCGCCAGCTGCCCGGGCACGCCCCAGGGGCTGAACAGCACCTCCCCCGCCCACGCGACGACCGGCGGGATGATCTTCGCGGAGCTGATGACCAGTCCGGTGACCACGAGGCCCCCGCCCAGCGCACCTCCGAGGATCCAGAACTCGGTGGTCGACACGGCGTAGACGGAGACGATGACGAGAAGTGCGCCCAGGCCGATGAGGCCGAAGCCGACGAGGTGGCGGGGTCGGGCGCGAGTTCTCGGCGAGATGGAGACATCGAAGGGCTGGAGTGCTTCGAGCGGTGTCACTGCGATGGCGCTGCGAGCCGGGCGGATGGTGGCCACGATCGTCAGCACGGCACCCACGACGATGCCGCTGATCAGAGCGGAGACGGGGATCGTGAGCGTGTCGTAGGGGAATTCCGCCGGCCAGTACCGCACCGCGGCGGCCATGAGTCCGCGACTGACGAGGATCCCCGCGAGGACACCGAAGATCGATCCGAGCAATCCGACGAAGAGCCCTTCGGCCACGACGGAGGCGTACATCTGCACGCGGGTGGCGCCGAGGCAACGCAGCAGTGCGAATTCGCGACGACGCCCGGCGACGATGACCGAGAAGGTGTTGGAGACGACGAGGATGGCGACGATGACGGAGATTCCAGCGAATACGAGCAGGAAACCGGTCACGACGACATTGCCGCCGGAGAGCCGATCCGTCTTCGCGCTCACGGCGTCGTCCACGGTGAGCGCCTCGAGACTGCCGTCCAGCTCCGATTCGTCGATGGCCCTCTGCAGCTGTGATCGCACCGTCTCCGGGTCCGCACCGTCTTCAAGGGCGATCTGAATGGCGATGACATCACCCTGCTGGGCGAAGTACTCCTGGTAGCCCGCGGCGGTCGTCAGTGCCCGAGTGGCTCCGGGCAGCGCCGGATCCTGCCTCAGCTCGGCGATGCCGACGACGGAGAAGGTGACGCTGCTCTGGCTCGGCCCCCGATAGACGGGCATGTCATCGTCTCCGCTGCCCACCGGGACGGCGTCGACGGTGAACCGGATCTCATCACCGATGCCGACGTCGAGGTCGCGTGCCGTGCGGGTGTCGAGCACGAGGTCCGTTCTGGCGTCCGGTCGCTGGCCCGAGACCATGTCGAAGGTGTCCAGACGTTCTTCGGCAGGCACCGGGGACAGCGCAAAGGAGCTTTCGGAGAATGCAGCGCCTCTGCCGGTCGTCACTGTGCGGGCCGACAGAGACGCAGTGCTCACCCCGTCGACTTCCGACAGGGGTCCCAACAGCGGGGATGCCTCGTCTCCCCCGACGAAGACGTCTCTGTCCGGGATGACGGCGAGGTCGGCGTTCTCGAACGAACGACCGACGGCATGTTCGAGGCTGTCCTGCAGCGAGGAGTTGATGATCAGGGTCGTCGCCACGAATCCTGCGGCCAGGGCGATGCCGAGACCGATTGCGAGGAACCGGGCCCAGTGGATCCGGATCTGCGCGAGAGCGACTGCGATCACAGAGAGCTCAGTTCGCTCAGCGCCGTGACCACGCTCTCCCGCGTCGGCTGTCGGACTTCACCCGTGGCCCGGCCGTCCTTGAGGAGGACGACCCGACCGGCATGGGATGCCGCCACGGGATCGTGGGTGACCATGATGATCGTCTGCCCGTACAGGGTAGTGGCCCGGCCGAGCAGGGACAGGACCTCCGCTCCGGCGTGGGAGTCGAGGTTTCCCGTGGGCTCATCGGCGAAGATGACGTCCGGCCGGGTCAGCAGGGCGCGGGCCACGGCGACTCGCTGCTGCTGACCGCCGGAGAGCTCGTGCGGACGATGCTGGAGGCGATCGCCGAGTTCGAGTCGTTCGACGACTTCGGCTTTCCACTCGCGATCGATCTTCTTCCTGGCCAGTGACACCGGCAGTTCGATGTTCTGTTCTGCGCTCAGCGTCGGGACGAGGTTGAAGGCTTGGAAGATGAAGCCGACGCGGTCGCGACGCAGCTGGGTCAGCTGCCGGTCGTTGAGACGAGTGATGTCTTGGCCGCGCATGATGATCGAGCCCGAATCGACGCGATCGAGACCGGCGAGGACATGCATGAATGTCGACTTTCCCGATCCGGACGGTCCCATGATGGCGGTGAAGCGACCGGATTCGAAGTCGACGCTGATGTCGTCGAGCGCCTCGACCGCCGTATCGCCGCGGCCGAAGCTCTTGCGCAGACTCTGCGCACGGAGGACGATGTCGTCCTCCCCCGTGCTGGTCTCGACGGGCTCATCAGCAGGTTCCGACATCGCATGCCTCACATCACGGTCCGGGTCTCGTCTCCGACTACCTTAGATCCTGTCTGCACCACCGACCGTTCGGACCGCGTATGCAGAACCGCCCACCTCAGCAGTTGAGATGGGCGGTGTTGTGGTGCCCGCGACAGGATTCGAACCTACGACCTTCTGCTCCGGAGGCAGACGCTCTATCCACTGAGCTACGCGGGCAACGGATGCCACTCTATCACCGTTGGGCACCACCTCCCAAAACGACACCGCGTGCAGTCCTGCCAGGACTGCACGCGGTGTCATGGGGCTGTGATCAGCGATATCAGTGCAGATCAGGCGCCCTTCATGGCCTTGCGGCCGGGAACGTATTCCCAGTGCCAGAGTTCATAGGAATTGCGCTTGGCCCAGTCAGGGTTCTCCCACCCGAACTTCTCGGCGTTCGCGACGAGCCATTCGTACTGCTCACCGGTGCCGTTCTGCGTTCCCGCACCGAGGTCGAGGGCCAGGCCCCAACCGTGGTTGGAGGTTCCGGGGCGGGCCGCGAACCCGGGCTTGCGTGCGGCCACGGAGACCTGGGACTCCAGCGACCGGTAGGAATCGGTGACCGCGAGGTCTTTGCCGGTGTCCTTCTTGAAGGCTGCGTTCATCTTCGCAAACGATACGGCGGCATCGGAGCGCAGCTTGTGGTTGCCCACACCGATCTCGCACAGCCACTCGTCGGGCAGTTCGCCGTTGCTCGCGTCGCCCTTCGGCGCGGCTTCGTCGCAGCCGGGCAGAACGGTCTTCGTGATCGCCCTGGACGCGGCGTCGACCTTCGTCTGCTTGGCGCTGGGGGCGCCGATGGTCATCGAAGTCTTGTCGTCCCGGTCGACCTTGATGTCGGCGGAGACCGATTCGGCGTTGATCGCACGCGGCTGGGACTGCGCGGCGGAGTCATCGACCTTGACCTCCTGGCTGCCGCTCATGTTGCCGGCCACCATCACAGCGGCGATGGCGGTGCCGGTCACCGAGACCGTGGCCAGAGCAGAGAAGGTCGTGACCTGGCGACGGCGGACCGAGCGCAGCAGCGAACCGTCGGAACCGCGCCTGCCCAGCTGAGTCGCAGCCAGCGTCGAGGTATGGCCCGCGGGTGTCAGCGGCTGCGCAGCCTCCTTGGCCATCGCAGCACGTCGGGGTGAGCCCGCTGCGGCGCGGGCCTCGGCGGCCATGGCCGCACGACGGGGAGAGAGGGCTGCGGATGCGCTGCTCCGCGACTGCGATGTCACGGAAGGCGAAGAGTTGATCGTCGAAACCTGCGTGGAGGCGTTCTGCTTGCGCAGATCACGTCGGCGGACCGACGGCGCCTCGACGGTCGAGAGCTCACTCGACATAGTGCTCCATACTGTTGGTGAAGATTGTGCGGTGGAGGCCCTCTGCCGGGCACCCGAAAGCTTATGTCACAACACTATAACGACATCGTTACAGAATGTCACCTTCAGTTCATACACAGCGTGTGACCAGGTCATTCGCTGACGATAAGTCATCGCGAACCACTACAGGCGCTCTACTCCAGGTGTCCTGAATCACTGTTTCGTTACGAACCGTTATACAGTCGGTCACGAATGGGACTCCGCGCCCAACGCCTTCTCCGGGACCGTCCGCACCACACGTCGACGGCGGCCTCCGTACTGCCGGAGACCGCCGTCGAGGCGAGTGGTGAAGCGAACCGCTCCGTCGCTGCGGAATGCTCAGCTGCGGAAGTCGAATCGTCCCCGCTGCATCGCGTCCTGGACCTCGCCGACGAGCTCTTCGAGCACGTCCTCGAGGAACAGCAGGCCGAGCACCTGCGCCTGCGCGTCGATGACGCGGGCGACGTGGATTCCCGCCTTCTGCATCTGCGCCAGAGCCTCCTCGACCTCGTCATCGGCCGTGACCGTGAACAGAGGACGGAAGCGCTTGCTCTGCACAGGAGAGTCGAAGGCCTCTTCTGTGTCCGCGTAGAGGACGTCCTTGATGTGGAGGTAGTCCTGCGGATAACCGTCGTCACCGACGACGAAGTACCGAGAGAAGCCGGTCCTTCCGACCAGGGTCACAAGCTCGTTCGGGGTCACCTTGTCCGAGATCGTGATGAGCTCGGACATCGGGACCATGATGTCGGACGCAGTCTTGTCGCTGAACTCGATGGCGCCCTTGAGCAGCCCGGTGTCATCACTGAGCAGTCCCTCGCGCTTCGACTCGGCCACGATCGATTCGACCTGCTCGATCGTGTAGGCCTCATTGACCTCGTCGCGGGCCTCGATCTTGAACAGGTGCAGGACCCCGTTGGCCAGGCCGTTGAGGGGCCGGATGACGAACCCGAAGACCCGGGCCAGGAACACCAGCGGAGTCGCCAGCAGCATCACAGCCTGGCCGGATGCCGCCAGAGCCAAGTTCTTCGGCACCATCTCGCCGATGACCACGTGCAGGTAGGTCACGACTCCGAGTGCCAGAACGAACGAGATCGTCGACGACAGCCCTGCAGGAATGCCCAAGCCTTCGAGCGGACCGGCGAGCAGATGGTGGATGGCCGGTTCGGCCACGTTGCCCAGAAGCAGAGAGCAGACGGTGATCCCGAGCTGGCAGATCGCCAGCATCAATGACACATGCTCCATCGCATAGAGAGCTGTCTTCGCCGCTGCAGAGCCTTCGTCCGCTCGCGGTTCGATCTGTGAGCGTTTGGCCGCGACCACAGCGAATTCCGCGGCGACGAAGAAGGAGTTGCCCAGCAGCAGAACAACCAGCCAGACCAGTCCGAACCAATCGGCGCTCATCGGGCCTCACCTCCGGTTTCGAATGCTCCTGCGTCGGCGGCGCGCAGCACCACCCGGAGGCGTTCGATGCGTCGACCGTGCATCCTTTCGACAACGATTCGCGCGTCCTCGGTGCGGACCTCGTCACCCGGTTCGGGGATCCGTCCGAGCTCCTTGAGGACGAATCCGGCCAGAGTCTCGTAGTCCGAGTCCTCAGGAATGGTCACACCGATCGTCGACGAGATCTCATCGGGTCGCAGCTGACCGGGCACGATCCAGGAGCCGTCGCGAGCCGGTCGTGCCGCGACGCGCATCCGATCATGCTCATCGGCGACCTCGCCCACGAGTTCTTCGACGACGTCTTCGAGGGTGACGACTCCGGCAGTGCCGCCGAACTCATCGACGACCACGGCCATCTGCAGGCCCGTCGCCCGCAGCTCCAAGAGCAGCGGATCGAGACGCTGAGTCTCCGGAATCTCCCGGACCTCGGTCATCAGCCCTCCTGCATAGGCGTCGTCGCGGTTGCCCGGAGGCACCGCGAAGGCCTGTTTGACATGGACGACGCCGACGATGTGGTCTTTGTCCTCGTCTGCCACGGGGAAGCGGGAGAATCCGGTGTCCCGAGCCTGCTCGATGATCTGTCGGGCCGTGGTGTCCTTGTCCACCGTGGACATGCGTGTGCGCGGGGTCATCACGTCTTCAGCGGTCCGCTCGGAGAAGCTCAGCGTCCTCTCCAGCAGGCCCGCCGTCTGCTCGTCGAGGACGCCCTCTTCGGCGGAGTGACGCACGAGGGAGGTCAGCTCCTCCGGAGAACGACCCACCGACCCCTCTTCCTGCGGCTCGATGCCCATCGACATGAGGATCTTGTTCGCCGTGCCGTTGAGGACCGCGATGACCGGTTTGAAGACGATCGAGAAGACGTACTGCATCGGTGCGGCGATGCGGCCGGTCGCCAGCGGCACGGCGATGGCGAGGTTCTTCGGCACGAGCTCTCCGAAGATCATCGATCCCACGGTGGAGACGATGAGCGCGATGGTCAGCGCCAGCGGTGCCGCGAGTCCGGGACCGACGCCCCAGGCCTCGAACAGCGGCGCCAGCAGCCTGCCCAAGGACGGTTCCATGAGGTAACCGGTGAGCAGGGTGGTGATTGTGATGCCCACCTGCGCCGCCGAGAGCTGGGTGGACAGGTGGGTCATCGAGCGCCGCAGCGTCTTCGCGCCGACGACGCCGTTCTCGACCGCCTGATCGGCCGTATGGCGGTCGAGGGTCAGCAGAGAGAACTCGGCTGCGACGAAGACGCCGGTGCCGAGGATGAGCAGCAGCGCGAGGGCGAGGAGTATCCATTCCATCAGTGACTGTCCCCGCCGTTGACGATCTGCTGAGCAGACCGGAAGAAGTGTGGGACCCTCGCGGGGTGAGGATCGTCATCTGGGGCGCCGGCTTCCCGCCGGCCGGGACTGTCACTGTGCATGAGGAGATCTTACCAACTTCCGGACACAGGTCGGCCCTCTTCGTAACCGGCGGCGCTCTGGACTCCGACCGCGGCCAGACGCGCGAATTCCCGGAGGTCACCGGCCCCGGCGTAGGTGCAGGAGCTGCGCACGCCCGACGTGATTGAGTCGAGCAGGTCCTCGACTCCCGGAGATGCGGGGTCGATGTACATCGTCGACGACGAGATGCCCTCTTCGAACAGCCCCTTCCGCGCCCGAGCGAAGGCCGACTCCGTGCGGGTGCGGTTGGCCACGGCGCGCGCCGAAGCCATTCCGAAGCTCTCCTTGTACTTCCGGCCCTCGCCGTCGACGAGCAGGTCGCCAGGGGATTCGTGGGTGCCGGCGAACCAGGACCCGACCATCACCTGCGAGGCTCCGGCCGCCAGTGCCAGGGCGACGTCGCGGGGGTAGCGGACTCCGCCGTCTGCCCACACATGCGCACCCAACTCGCGAGCCGCCTCGGCGCATTCGAGCACTGCACTGAACTGCGGACGACCGACGGCGGTCATCATCCGGGTTGTGCACATGGCTCCCGGGCCGACCCCGACCTTGATGATGTCGGCACCGGCGGCGACGAGGTCACGGACCCCCTCGGCGGTGACGACGTTGCCGGCCACGATCGGCACCCCGAGCTCGGCATCGGCGATCGCCGACAGCGTGTCGAGCATCTTCACCTGATGGCCGTGTGCGGTGTCGACGACGAGGACATCGGCGCCGGCTTCGACCAGGGCCGCGGCACGTTCGACCGCGGCGCCGTTGACTCCGATGGCCACGGCGATCTTCAGCCGCCCCTGGTCATCGACGTTGGGGGTGTAGATCGAGGAGCGCAGCAGCGACTTCGGAGTGAGGCTGCCGAGCACGGTGTTCTCGTCGTCGACGACAGCGGCGAACTCCGCCCGGGACTCCGTCATCGATTCGAAGAGGGACTCCAGCTGTGCGGAGTCCTCCCAGTCGACTTCGGAGGCGCGGATGACATGGGGTGAGGAGTCCAACAGATCCGACACCGAGGTGAAGCGGTCGACCCCGCGCAGATCCGCGGCATTGATGATGCCTTCGAGCCTGCCCGCGGAGTCGACGACGACGCCGAAGCCGTGCGGACGCTTGGCCAGCACGTGCAGGGCATTGAGGACAGTGTCCTCCGGGGCGAAGCGCAGAGCGGATTCGAAGATCCGGTCACGGCTCTTCACCCAGGCGATGGTCTCCTGCGCAGCGGTCAGCGGAATGTCCTGCGGCAGCACCGCCAGTCCCCCGCGCCGGGCCATCGTCTCCGCCATCCGCCGACCGGACACAGCCGTCATATTCGCTGCGACGAGCGGCGTCGTCGACCCGGTCGGATCGGCTGTCGTGAGGTCGACGTCGAAGCGCGAAGTCAGGGCCGAGGAGTTCGGGACGAGGAACACATCGGAGTAGGTGAGATCGGTGTTCGGGTCATTTGAGATGAAACGCATAACACTATTGTCCCTTAACTGCACATTCGATGGCACATCACGTTAGGCTTGGAGATGTCGTTAAGCAGCAAGTCTTGAATCAGGAAGTAGGCGATCAACGCCGTGTCCGTCAATACTCCGAACCGCACCGTTGAAGACTTCGGGTCGAATGAGTGGCTGGTCGAGGAATTGTATGAGCAGTACAAGTCAGATAAGAATTCGGTCGACCAGTCCTGGTGGCCCTTCTTCGACAAGTACGAGAAGAACGGCGGAGGCGCTCAGTCCGCTGCCGAGCCCGCCGCCAAGCAGGAGGCGAAGCCGGCCGCGAAGAAGTCGGATGCCAAGTCCCCTGCTCCTGCCGCAGCGCCGGCGACATCCCGCGGAGTCACCCCGTCCTCGGCCGAGTCCGAGACGCTGAAGGCCGAGACCAAGTCCGTGCCGCAGGTCACCCCGAAGGAGACTGCACCGAAGCCCGCCCCTGAAGAGACGATCACTCCCCTGCGCGGCCCAGCGAAGCTCATCGCGAAGAACATGGATGAGTCGCTCGAAGTCCCGACCGCCACGTCGGTCAGGGCACTGCCTGCCAAGGCGCTCATCGACAACCGGATCGTCATCAATTCGCACCTCAAGCGGACCCGCGGTGGAAAGGTCTCGTTCACCCACCTCATCGGCTTCGCCGTGATCCGGGCGCTGCAGAACTTCCCCTCGCAGAACGTCTCCTACGATGTCCGCGACGGCAAGCCCGTGATGATCTCCCCCGCTCACATCAACTTCGGCCTCGCCATCGACGTGCCGAAGAAGGACGGGTCTCGCACCCTGCTGGTGCCCAACGTCAAAAAGGCCGAGACGCTGACCTTCCGCCAGTTCGTCGACGCCTACGACGGCCTCGTCGACAAGGCACGCCAGGGCAAGCTCACCGCCGACGACTTCGCCGGCACCACGGTCTCGCTGACCAACCCCGGCGGAATCGGCACCGTCCACTCCGTGCCGCGCCTGACGAAGGGCCAGGGCTGCATCATCGGCGTCGGAGCGCTCGACTACCCCGCCGAATTCCAGGGTGCCAGCCAGCAGACCATCAACTCCCTGGCCGTGTCCAAGGTGCTGACCATGACCTCGACCTACGATCACCGTGTGATCCAGGGCGCCGGTTCGGGCGAGTTCCTCAAGCTCGTCCACAGCTACCTGCTGGGTGAAGACGGCTTCTACGACGATGTCTTCGAATCCCTGCGCCTGCCCTATGAGCCGGTCCGCTGGGTTCCCGACGTCTCGGCCGAGGACCAGGACGATGTCAACAAGACCGCCCGCGTCATCGAGCTCATCGATGCCTACCGCACGCGCGGACACCTCATGGCCAACATCGATCCCCTGGTCTACCGTCAGCGCTCCCACCCCGACCTCGACATCAATCAGCACGGGCTGACACTGTGGGATCTCGAACGCGAATTCCCCACCGGCGGCTTCGGTGCGAAGCCGATGATGCCCTTCCGCAACATCCTCGGTCTGCTGCGCGAGAGCTACTGCCGGACCACGGGCTTCGAGTACATGCACATCGCCGACCCGGTCCAGCGCCGCTGGTTCCAGTCGAAGATCGAAGTCCCGCATCAGGAGCTCACCCGCTCGGAGCAGGGCCACATCCTCGGTCGCCTCAACGCTGCTGAGGCCTTCGAGACCTTCCTGCAGACGAAGTACATCGGGCAGAAGCGCTTCAGCCTCGAAGGCGGAGAGTCCGCGATCGTCCTGCTCGACGAGATCCTCAATCAGTCCGCCGACACCGGCCTCGACGAGGTCGCCATCGGCATGGCTCACCGCGGCCGTCTCAATGTGCTCACGAACATCGCCGGCAAGTCCTATGCGCAGATCTTCCGCGAGTTCGACGGAACCATGTCCCCGGACAGCGTCCAGGGCTCGGGCGATGTGAAGTACCACCTGGGCACCCAGGGTTCGTTCACCTCGCCGGCGGGCAACACGACCGGAGTCTACGTCGCGGCCAACCCCAGCCACCTCGAGACCGTCGATCCGGTCCTCGAAGGAATCGTCCGCGCCAAGCAGGACCTCGTCGACCAGGGTGAGGCGGGCTTCACCGTCCTGCCGGTCCTCGTCCACGGAGATGCCGCATTCGCCGGCCAGGGTGTGGTCACCGAAACGCTCAACCTCTCGGAGCTGCGCGGCTACCGCACCGGCGGAACGGTCCACGTCATCATCAACAACCAGGTCGGGTTCACCACTCCCCCCGCCTCGGCGCGTTCCTCGTTCTACTGCACCGACGTGGCCAAGTCGATCAACGCCCCGATCTTCCACGTCAACGGCGATGACCCCGAGGCCGTCGTCCGGGCCGCACGCCTGGCTTTCGAATACCGCCAGGAATTCAACCGCGACGTCGTCATCGACCTCGTGTGCTACCGCCGTCGCGGCCACAACGAGGGCGACGATCCGTCGATGACCCAGCCGACGATGTACTCGCTCATCGAGAAGAAGGGTTCGGTGCGCAAGCTCTACACCGAATCGCTCGTGGGCAGGAAGTGCATCACCGACGAAGAGGCCGCCGAGGCGCTCAAGGACTACCAGTCGAAGCTGGAATCGGCCTTCGCCGAGACCAAGGAGGCCGAGACCGGGCCTTACGACGGAGAGGCGTTCAACGCTCCCTACGAGCCCAGCGATATCGAGACCTTCAACGATGTCGAGACGGCCATCAGCCCCGAGACGCTCCAGCGCATCGGCGAGGCCTTCACGGAGATCCCCGAGGGCTTCACTGTTCACAAGAAGCTGCGCGCTCTGCTCGAGAAGCGCAAGGAGATGTCGGTCTCGGGCGGAATCGACTGGGGCTTCGCCGAGCTGCTGGCCTTCGGCTCACTGCTCATGGACGGTGTGCCGGTGCGCCTGGCCGGCCAGGACTCCCGTCGCGGCACGTTCGTCCAGCGCCACTCCGTGCTCATCGATTCGGTCAACGGCAACGAGTGGACGCCGCTGCAGAACCTCACCGAGGATCAGGCCCGCTTCTGGGTCTACGACTCCCTGCTGAGCGAATATGCGGCCGTCGGCTTCGAATACGGCTACTCCGTCGAACGCAAGGATGCTCTCGTGGCGTGGGAGGCTCAGTTCGGTGACTTCGCACAGGGTGCGCAGACCGTCATCGACGAGTTCATCTCCTCCTCCGAACAGAAGTGGCAGCAGAACTCCGGTGTCGTCATGCTCCTGCCCCACGGCTATGAGGGACAGGGACCTGACCACTCCTCGGGTCGAATCGAGCGTTACCTCCAGCTGTGCGCTGAGAACAATATGACGGTGGCTTACCCGTCTTCGGGCGCCTCGTACTTCCACCTGCTGCGTCGCCACGCCTCGACGACGAACAAGCGTCCGCTCATCGTCTTCACCCCGAAGTCGATGCTGCGCCTCAAGGCTGCGGCGAACTCGCCGGAGGAATTCACCTCGGGCAAGTTCGAAGCCGTCATCGACGATACGGACGTCGATGCCTCGCAGGTCGAGCGCGTCGTCCTCGTCTCCGGCAAGCTCTACTGGGAGCTCAAGGCCAAGCGCGAAAAGGACAACGACCAGAAGATGGCACTCGTCCGCCTCGAGCAGCTCTACCCGCTCGACGAGGCTGCCATCACCGCCGTGCTCGATCGGTTCCCGGCCGGCGCGGAGATCGTCTGGGCTCAGGAAGAACCGGAGAACCAGGGCGCCTGGCCGTTCATGGCACTGCACCTGCCCGAGCTCCTCGGCGGCCGTGAGGTCAAGGTCATCTCCCGTGCGGCCTCGGCGGCCACCTCGACCGGGCTCAAGCACTTCCACGAGGCTCAGCAGAAGGAACTCGTCGACCGGATCTTCAGCCGGTGAGCAGCGACATCACCACAACCATCGCCGTGGTCGGCGGCCCTTTGGTCGCCGGCCACGGCGATGGTCGTGGCCTCGGGTGGGTCGGTCGAGTCACGGCGAGGACTCTGCCGAGCGTGCCGGAACTCAAGGTGTATCCGCTGGCGGTGCCCACCGAGGATTCGGCCGGTCTCCATGCGCGCACGATCGCCGAGGCGTCTCTGCGTTTCACGCCCGACGGTGACAACCGTCTGGTGCTGGCGCTGGGCTCCGGTGACCTCGACTCGGGTCGTTCGGTGGCCAGGGCTCGCCTCGACGTCGCGAATATCCTCGACGAGGCTCTGGCCCGGAAGGTCTCGACCTTCGTGCTCGGTCCGCCGCCGGAACACGATGGGGATCGCAATCGTCGCATCGCCGAGCTCAACACCAGCTTCTCGGACGTGGCCAAGAGGCGCGGCATCACCTACGTCGACACCTTCACTCCCCTCCTCGGCCATCCTGTATGGCAGCGCGAGGTCGCTTCGTCACGGGACCATCTGCCGGCGCAGGAAGGCTATGGCCTGCTGGCCTGGCTGGTTCTGCATCGCGGCTGGTTCAACTGGCTGGGGGTCCAGGACGTCCTCGGCGACAGCTGAGCCTGCGGACTGTGTGACCTGGCCCGACTTTGCTCTGCTCGGACGATCATGAGACAATTAACCGTCTATCAAAGGAGGGCACAATGAGCAAGCGTGGCCGTAAGCGTCGCGATCGCCGCCGTAAGAAAGCCAACCACGGCAAGCGTCCAAACGCATGATTCGCTGATTCGTTCGGCGAAAGACGAAGGCGGGGAGAGATTCGATTCTCTTCCCGCCTTCGTTGTTCCCGGAGCTCTCAGGCTCTGGTCGAGACTTGAGTCAGGAGTTCTGCTCCAATGCGATCCGTTGGCGGATCTTCTCACGCAGTCCCATCGGGGCTCGGTCGTGGCTGCATGAACGACGCACAAGCTCTTTCAGCAGCGCTTCGATCTCGTACTCGTCGTGACACGACGGGCACTGTTCGAGGTGGATCGAGATCTCACGGATCTCCGTCGTCGTCAGCTCTCCGTCGAGATAATGGTAGATGCGCATCAGAGACTCGGCCCTGACGCTTTCGCAGCATCCCTCGTTGCTCAATTCGCACCTCCCTCATGACTCACGAAACCGCGTTCGGCGGCATAGTCGGCCAGCATCTCCCGCAGCTGTCGGCGCCCGCGGTGGAGCCGCGACATCACTGTGCCGATCGGCGTCTCCATGATCTCGGCGATCTCCTTGTACGGCAGGCCTTCGACATCGGCGTAGTAGACGACCATGCGGAAGTCTTCGGGCAGAGCCGACAGCGCTTCCTTGACGTCTGAGTCGGGAAGGTGGTCGAGGGCTTCGAGTTCGGCCGACCGCCCTCCGGAGGACGAATGGCTGTTCGCCTGCGCGATCTGCCAGTCCTCGATGTCCTCGCTGCCGTGCTCCTGGGGCTGGCGCTGCTTCTTGCGGTAGTTGTTGATGAAGGTGTTCGTCAGGATCCGGTACAGCCAGGCCTTGAGATTGGTGCCGGGTTTGTATTGGTGGAAGGCCGCGTAAGCCTTCGCATAGGCTTCCTGGACGAGATCCTCCGCATCTGCCGGGTTGCGCGTCATACGCAGGGCGGCAGCGTAGAGCTGGTTGACATATTCCAGAGCATCCCGCTCGAAACGCTCCGACCTCTCGGCGGCGGTTTCGGGGGCATCTTTGACTGATTCGGTCATCGCAGTCAATGGTACGCCCGTTCTCTCCAGGACGGCAGTGGCGCTCATAGACTTCTCCTTCTGCCTGTCGACTTCGCGACGGTCCACCCGTCGAATGGCTTCGCCCTGTACAACATCGGGTCGGCGTCCCACTATTCCCACCTCAGCAGTTATGCTTGCCAGTGAGATGACCGCCACGTAGGAAGGACCACTGTGTCTCCCATTCGCCTGATCGCACGGCCCATGCTGGCCGCCGGCTACATCCTCAACGGCGTCGAACGACTGCGCAAGCCGGAAGCGGCTGCCGCATCGGTCGGCCCGCTTCTCAACCAGGCCCGCAAGCAGGCCGACGTCCCCGTCGACGCAGTGACTCTCGCCCGCGCCACCGGTGTTGCGCAGGTCGCAGCAGGTTCGCTGCTGGCCATCGGGCGATTCCCCCGCCTCAGCGCTTCGATCCTCGTCGGCACCTATCTGCTCGACACCGTCGGTGAACGTCTGTCTGCCGACAAGACGACGTCGAAAGAGGAGAAGAAGGTGCGCAACGAACGCACTCTGCTGCGCACCTCGATGCTCGGCGGCGCTCTGCTCGCCGCAGTCGACACCGCCGGACGACCCGGCCTGTGGTGGCGCACCCAGCACGCGGCCGAAGACCTGTGGTCGAGCGTCGAAGACACCTCGAAGCAGGCCCTGAACGCACTCGGAGTTGACTGACATCTCCACGCACACTCCCCCGGTGACCGGCGACTGGCAGCCGCCGGTCGCCGGTTCCGCCGTCTCTGCCGCTGTCTCCGTTCCCGGTTCCAAGTCTCTGACGAACCGCTATCTCATCCTCGCGGCCCTGGCCCGTTCCGGCTCCGACCTGACAGGGTGGCTGCGCAGCCGGGATACGCTGCTGATGGTCGAAGCCCTGCGCCGCCTCGGTGCCGTGATCGACGAAGACGGCGATGAGCTCCACGTCGAGCCGATTCCCTTCGCCGGTTCGGATGCGCACGCGCGCGATGGTGGGCCGGATTCTCCGATCACCATCGACTGCGGTCTCGCCGGAACCGTCATGCGCTTCATCCCTCCGCTCGCGGCGCTGACGGGACGTGAGATCGTCCTCGACGGTGACGAGCAGGCCCGGGTGCGGCCGATGTCCGTGACGATCGACTCGCTGCGGGAGCTCGGTGCTTCGATCACCTCCGCCGCCGGCACCCTGCCGATGACGATCCATGCCGACTCGCAGCTGCGCGGCGGCCACCTCGGCATCGATGCCAGCGCTTCGAGCCAGTTCGTCTCCGGTCTGCTGCTCGCCGCGCCTGTCATGCCCCTCGGCCTCGAACTGACCAACACTGCTGACACAGTGCCCAGTCGGACGCATGTGGACATGACGATCGAGGTCCTCCGCGATGCCGGCGTCGACATCAGCGAACCCGAACCCGAACGCTGGATCGTCGAACCCGGACTGCCGCGCGGCCTCGACGTCCAGGTCGAACCCGACCTCTCCAATGCCGCCGCCTTCGCCGCCGCAGCCGTTGCCACCGGCGGTTCCGTGACCATCGCCGCATGGCCCGCGCACACGACGCAGGCCGGAGACGGCTTCCGCGAGATCGCCGAAGCCTTCGGTGCGACGGTGCGCCTCGACCGAGACGGACTGCATGTGCAGGGCCCGGAGACTCTCACCGCCGTCGACCTCGACCTGTCGGCGGTCGGCGAGCTCACCCCGGTGGTCTCGGCCCTCGCGGCACTGGCCGAAGGCACGTCGCAGCTGCGCGGGATCGGACATCTGCGCGGACACGAGACCGATCGCCTGGCCGCTCTGACTCGGGAGTACGGTTCCATCGGCGTCGACGTCGTCGAGCACGCCGATTCGCTGACGATCACCGGCGCCACGCAGCTGCGCCCAGCACTGTGGCACACCTACCACGACCACCGCATGGTCATGGCCGGCGCCGTCCTCGCCCTGCGCAACGACGGAATGGTCATCGAGAACGCGGGCACTGTGGCAAAGACCCTCCCGGCCTTCACCCAGCTGTGGGAAGCCATGCTCACCGCCGGAGCCTGAGATGGCGAAGATCTTCCGCGATGAGGACTATCGTCCCCGACCGAACCGACGCGGCTCACGCCCCCGGACGAAGAACCGTCCGGATCACAAGGATGCAGTCTCCGGTCTGGTCACTGCCGTCGATCGGGGCAGGTACCGCGTCATCCTCGCTGACGACGACGGGAACTTCCCCTCGGCTCCCCCGTCCCGGAAGAAGGGGAAGCGATCTCGGCGGGTCGCCTCGGTGACGGCCGTGCGCGCCTCCCACCTGCGCAAGCAGGCGATCGTTCCCGGCGACATCGTCCGCCTCGTCGGCGACACCTCGGGGGCCGAGGGAACGCTGGCCAGGCTGGTGGAGGTCACCGAGCGGCAGACCCTGCTGCGCCGCAGCGCCGATGACACCGACCCGACCGAGCGCGTCCTCGTGGCCAATGTCGATGTCATGGGCATCGTCACCGCCACGGTGGACCCCGAACCCTCGTTCGGTCTCATCGACCGGGCCCTCGTCGCGGCCTTCGACGCGGGGATCACTCCCCTGCTCATCGTCACGAAGACCGATCTGCACCCGGCCACGGAACTGAGGCAACGGTTGTCTGCTGCCGGAGTCGACATCGTCGAATCCTCCATCGACCCCGATGCCGCGCCGAGCGATGACGCCGTCGCTCGGTCGAGCGCCGAAGATTCGGTTGGGGCCGCGGCCGATCCCCACGCCGAGGTGGCCGAACACCTCCGCGGACGCATCAGCGTCCTCGTCGGCCATTCCGGGGTGGGCAAATCCACCCTGACCAACATCCTCGTGCCCGCCGCCGACCGGGCGACGGGCCATGTCAATGATGTCACCGGACGAGGCAGGCACACCTCGTCGTCGGCCGTGTGCCTGCCGTTGGAACGCGGCGGATGGCTCATCGACACCCCCGGAGTGCGCAGCTTCGGACTGGCCCATGTCGACCGGGAGACCCTGCTCTCCGCGTTCCCGGAACTCGTCGACGCCACGGCCGAATGCCCCCGCGGCTGCACTCACCTCGCCGATTCACCCGGTTGTCGCCTCGATGACTGGGTGGCCGACGGCAAAGCCGGCCCGGGAGGAGTCTCACGGCTGGAGTCCCTGCGCCGGCTCCTGCCGTCGACTGGATAGGCTGGAGGCATGAACGACCTCGACCTGGCGATCGACCTCGCCGACCTCGCCGATGCCATCAGCCACCCGCACTTCCGGGCACAGGACTTCGCTGTCGAAACCAAACCCGACCTGACTCCGGTCACCGAGTGCGACCGTGCGGTGGAGAAGACGATCATGGATCGCCTCACCGAAGTTCGACCCGCCGACAGCGTACTCGGTGAGGAATTCGGCGCGCACGGGCAGTCATCGCGACGGTGGATCATCGATCCCATCGACGGAACGAAGAACTTCGTGCGCGGGGTTCCTGTCTGGGCGACGCTCATCTCGCTCTACGACGGTGACCAGCCGCTGCTGGGAGTGGTCTCCGCTCCCGCCCTCGGACGCCGGTGGTGGGCGGAAGCGGGCCACGGCGCCTATGCGACCGAGCTCGGGTCCCCGGCCGAGCGCATCAGCGTGTCTTCGGTCGACTCTCTCGCCGATGCGTCCCTGTCGTATTCGTCGCTGTCGGGCTGGAAGGAGCTCGGCATCCTCGATGAGTTCCTCGGCCTCTGCGATTCGCTGTGGCGCACTCGCGGATACGGCGACTTCTACTCCTATATGCTGCTGGCCGAGGGTGCTGTCGACCTCGCCTGCGAACCCGAACTCGCGCTCTACGATATGGGCGCGCTCGTGCCCATCGTCCTCGAGGCCGGAGGCACCTTCACGAACACGGCTGGTGTGCCAGGGCCGTTCGGCGGCAATGCGCTGGCCAGCAATTCTCGCCTCCATGAAGCCGCACTCGATCGGCTCGGGCGTGTCGCCCCGGCTGAGGTGTCGTGATGCCGGACATCATGAGGGCCCCGCTGTGGCATTCGATGGCCGATTCTGCAGGTCTGACGAATCCTGACGGGTCGATCGGTGAGACCATCTACGGCCAGATGACGAAGTTCGCCGCTGAGGTCGGCGCCGTCAATCTCGGGCAGGGCGCTCCGGGCACGGACCCTCCGGATGCGCTCATCGCCGCCACGGCCGAGGCGATGCGAGCCGGATTCAATCAGTACGCCCCCGGTCAGGGCTTCCCACAGCTGCTCGAGGCGGTGGCCGCTCAGCGCGGTCGTGATTTCGGTCAGCGGGTGGATCCGGGCGAGGTGCTCTACACTGCGGGTGCCACGGAAGGCCTGACAGCTGCGATCCTCGCGCTGCTGCCGCGGGGCGGCTCCCTCGTCGCCTTCGAACCGTTCTACGACTCCTATCCGGCAGCGATCGCTGCCGCCGGCGGAACTCTGCACACGGTGCCGATCCTGCCGGATGGCCATGGCGGGTTCGCCCCTGATTGGGATGTCTTCGATTCCGTCATCGCCGAGGTCGCGCCTGAGATCATCCTCGTCAACACTCCGCACAATCCCACGGGGTTCATCTTCTCCGCTGCAGATCTCGCCCGGATCGGTCGAGCAGCCGCGGCGGTCGACGCCTGGGTGGTCTCCGACGAGGTCTACGAACAGCTCGTCCTCACCGATCAGGGGCATGTTCCTCCCGCCGTTGCCATCGAGGATTCTGCACGGGTCGTCACGGTCTCCTCGGCGGGCAAATCCTGGAACACCACGGGATGGAAGATCGGCTGGGTCATCGCTCCCCCCGAGGTTCGTCAGGCCATCCAGACGGTCAAGCAGTTCCTGTCGTTCACGGCCGGCGGCCCGATGCAGATCGGGATGGCCGACATGCTCACCGGTGATTCGCTGTTCGTCGCCGAGAACCGTGCTTCGCTGCGGGCACGCGCCGAAGTTCTCGTGCCCGCCTGTCGCACCGTGCCGGGTGCCGACGTGTCCATTCCGCGGGCCGGGTATTTCACGGTGGTGGACTTCTCTGCGCTGACGGACCTCGATGCGTTCGAGCTCAACGATCTGCTGGCCAGGGAATACTCCTTGGTCGGGATTCCCGTGCCTGCTCTGTGCAGGCCAGGCAGCCCGGCTTATGAGGCGTATCGGTCATCGATCCGGTATTCCTTCTGCAAGTCCGTCGCAGACGTCGACAAGGGCGCCCAGCTGTTCATCGCCCTCGGCGGGCATCTGCGGGAGCACCCGGAGGCTCTGCGGCAGAGACGATGAGCATCACCCGCTTTCGTGGTCGAGGCAGAATGAGTTCCTGATACGAGGAAGGCACAGGAGTCGCCGCGCCGAAAGACGCCAGGAGGGGCGAACCGCCGACGCGGTTCGCCCCTTCTGTATCGGGCGGCGGCGCTGCCCGCTGAGTCTTGCTCCGTGTCGGCGCACGCGCCGATCAGCAGCCCAGCTCAGGTCAGATCAGGCCTTCACGAGCTCGAGCTCGAGTTCGATCTTGATCTTGTCGGAGACGAGGAGCTCGCCGCCTCCGAGGACAGCCTCGAAGGACATGCCGAAGTCCTTGCGGTTGACGGTGGCGGTGGCCGAGAGACCGGCGACCTGGTTGCCGTTCGGGTCGGTCGCAACGCCGGCGAACTCGGTGGCGAAGGTGACTTCCTTGGTCACGCCGCGCATCGTCAGCTCACCGACGGTCTCGAACTCATCAGCGGCGTCGGCCTTGATCGCGGTCGACGTGAAGCTCAGCTTCGGGTGTTCTTCGGCCAGGAAGAAGTCGCCGCTTTTGAGGTGACCGTCGCGCTGTTCGTTGCGGGTGTTGATCGAGTCCGCAGAGGCCTCTGCGGAGACGATGCTGTCTTCGAGTGTCTCCCCGACATTCACGCTGCCGGCGATCTCTTCGAAGTGGCCGCGGACCTTCGACACGCCTGCGTGGCGAGCAGTGAAGGTGAACTCCGAGTGGATGGGGTCGATGTTCCAGGTTCCGGCGGCGAGTCCCTGAGGCAGAGCAGTCATGATTTCTCCTTTTGGTTGAAATTTGAAGTACAAGAATGACTATAGTTCAACTTTCAATCATGTGCAAGCCCCTCGGACTCGCCCTCCGGAAGTACTGCAATGCAGCCTCAGGCCTTGCAGGTGAACGGCAAGTGACCATGTGGCGGAGGTCACCTGTCTTCGGTTTGGCCGCCAGGTGACCCCTCGTGTAGAGTTAAGAACACGCCGCGGGGTGGAGCAGTTCGGTAGCTCGCCGGGCTCATAACCCGGAGGTCGGGGGTTCAAATCCCTCCCCCGCCACGATAGCGGCAGAACCCCCAGTCAGTTCTCTGACTGGGGGTTCTTCTCATTCACCGCACGCGTGCCCCGATTCCCCGCCGACCGCTCGACTCAGCACCGACCGCTCACCTCATAACGCGGTACAGCGACGACAACTCGAGCGCTCGGCGATTCGGCAGTAGGCCCCAGCCGATTCTGCTTGTGTGAGAACGACGAACGCCCCTGGGATGTCCCAGGGGCGTTCGTCGCAGAAAGCCCGAACTCGGTCGGCACGGCCTCTCAGCGCCGTACCGGTTCGCCTCAGACTCAGTTGCCCGAGTCGCCGCCTTCGTCAGCTGGCTCCGAGGCGGGAGCGGAGGACCCCTCGCCCGCCGCGTCCTCGGCCAGTGACGGATCAGCGGCCACGGCATCCTCAAGCGCGTTCTTCAGCCGATCCTGAGCCTTTCCGTACTCCGCGAAGTCGCCGTCCTTCAGTGCGGCATCGGAATCCTCCATGGCCTTCTTCGCTTCCTGCAGAGCGTCATTGAGGGCCTTGTCCGGAGAACCGGAGTTCGAATCCGCGTCCTCGCCGCCGGAGGTGGATCCGGATTCGCCGTCCCCGCTGTCCTCGGTGCCGGCATCGCCGGCCGAGGCACCGGAGTCTCCCCCGAACACCTGGTCGAGCGCCTCGTCGAGGGTCGGAGCGAATCCGATGTCCTCGCCGAAGGCCACGAGCACGTGCTGCAGCAGCGGATATGAGGTCTCGCCCGCAGACCGGACGTAGACCGGCTGGACATAGAGCAGGCCGCCGCCGATCGGCAGAGTCAGCAGGTTGCCGTTCTCGACTTCGGACTCACCCTGACGCAGCAGGTTGAGGCTGCGCTGCACATCGGGTGCGGTGTTGAAGTTGTTCTGCGCCTGGCCCGGTCCGGGGACTGTCGTGTTGCGCGGAAGCTGCAGCAGTCGCAGCTTGCCGTAGCCTTCGGCGGTCTCACCCTTCTTGTTTCCGGCATCGGCATCTGCCGAGAGGAAGCCGGTGAGGTTGTTCCGCGACTGTCCCTCGGACGAACGAGCAGGAATGTACGAGCTCGTCAGCGAGAACGACGGAGACTGCTGGCCGGGCATCTGCAGGGTCATGTAGAACGGCGGCTGCGTGAGTCCGCTGCTGGCCTTCGTCGTCGGATCCGTCGGCAGAGTCCAGAAGTCCTGACCGGAGTAGAACTCACTGGCGGAGGTGACGTGGTACTTCGTGAGCAGATCGCGCTGGACCTTGAACATGTCCTCCGGATACCGGACGTGGCTCATCAGATCACCGGACATCTCCGAGGAGGACTTGATGAGTCCGGGGAACACCTTCATCCAGGTCTTGAGAACCGGATCGTCCTTGTCCCACTGGTACATGTCGACGGAGCCGTCATAGGCGTCGACGGTGATCTTCACCGAGTTCCTGATGTAGTTGACCTCATCGTCCGGCAGAGTCGCCACCGAATTCGGAGCCGATGCCGTGGTCGAATCCTCGGTGGCCTGCTGAAGCGGCTGCGGTGTCGAATACGGGTAGTCCTCGGCAGTGGTGTAGCCATCGAGGATCCACTTGATCTTCCCGTCCACGACGGCCGGGTACGGATCGCCGTCGACCTTGAGGAAGGGAGCGAGCTTCTCCACGCGTTCACGCGGATGACGGTCGTAGAGGATCTGAGATTCGTCGTTGAGAGCGTCCGAGAGAAGGATCTGCTCGTCCTGGAACTTCAGAGCGTAGGCGAGACGGTTGAACACGTTGCCCACCGACGGTCCGCCGTCTCCGGCGAAGGTGCTGTTCACCTGACCGGAGCCGCTCTTCTCATCGGAGGGATAGTCGAGCTCGCGTGGAGTCGCACCCTTCGGCGCACCGACGATCGAGTAGTCCGGCGACGACTCGCCGAAGTACACACGCGGCTCGTATTCGGGGAAGTCGCCCTTCGGCGGGATGTCCGATTCCATGAACAGCGGTTCGCCGTCCGGGTTGCGCTGGTTGCCGTTGGCCGCGACCACTCCGAAACCGTGGGTGTAGACGATGGCCCGGTTGAACCAGCTCTGGTTGTTCACCGAGCTCGGAGCCAGCTCACGCACGGAGATGACGGTATCTCGCATCTCTCCGTCGATGTCGTAGCGGTCGACATCGAGCTTCTGCGGGAACGAATAGTACGGGCGCACCTGCTGCAGCTGGCGGAAGGTGTCGGAGACGAGATTCGGGTCCAGCAGACGGATCGAGGCCGCGGTCTCGGCGTCCTTGCGCAGGTCCCCCTTCTTGCCGCTGGTGCTCGGTTCGTAAGGTGTCACATCGATGTCATCGAAGTCGAATGCTTCACGAGTGGCATCGATGTTGTGCTGGATGTACTCCGACTCTTTGCTCTGCTGTGAGGGGTTGACCTGGAACTGCTGGAGCAGCGCCGGGTACGCGATGATCGAGACGCCGCCGAGCACGATGAGAGTGAGCGTGGCGATGATCGAGATCCGCCAGTTTCCCTTCCACGCGGTGTAGACGAACAGCAGTGCCACCAGGACGGCCGCGATGGCGACGATCGCCATCGCCGGCAGGGCGGCATGGTCGTCGACGTAGGTGACGCCGGGGACGATTCCGCCGGCAGCAGTCATCCTGTCGTAGCGGGAGAGCCACAGCCGACCGGCCTGAACGATGATGAGGACGGCCACGGTGATGCCCAGCTGCCACTGAGCGGCCTTCGTCAGGATGACGCCCTTCTGCTCCCCGGGACGGATTCCGCCGAAGAGGTAGTGGGCGACGAGGGCCGCGATGAGGGCCATGAGCAGAGCCATGCCCAGCTGATTGCCGATGAGTCGCAGCCCGGGCAGGACGAAGACGAAGAACGACTTGTCAAGGCCGAACTGAGCATCCTTCGAACCGAATGACGTCGAGTTGATCCATTCGAGGACCGTGTTCCAGTTCGCCGAGGCGGTGATGCCAGCGAGGACGCCGATGACCGCGGGAATCGCGAGCGTCGCAACCCGACGCAGCGGTTCGATGGCCTCGCGATAACGGTCGAGATTCTCCTGTCGCGGAGTCGTCGGCGCATAGACGGGACGATGCCGGTAGGCCAAGTGCAGGCTGAGCCAGACCGGAACTGCCATGAGGATGAAACCGCCGAGGAACGTCAGCCCGCGGGTGAGCCACATGGTGCGGAAGACCTCCGCAGCGTCGATCTGGCGGAACCACAGCACCTCGGTGTAGACCTGGGTGAAGGCGATGAAGGCGATCAGCAGGATCGCCACAGACACGAGGGTGAGCAGCAGCGGCGAACGTCTTGGCCGATTCGCCGGCATGCGTGCGGAGGTGGGTGAGGACGAGGTGCTCACTACTGCCCTTTCTCATTGTTGTCGGCACCGTCGGCGGGACACTTCGGCAGATCCGAAGCGTTGCCGGCGGCGTACTGCTCCACGGTGGTCTGCGCGTCATCGAGCGTGTCGATGCGCGCCACCGTGATCTTGGATTGGTCTGCGGCGGCCATGACCTCCGCACAGTTGTCGGCCGGTGAGAGGAACAGCGTCGCCCCCTTCGCGGTGGCCGCGGACACCTTCTGCCGAGCACCGCCGATCGGCCCGACCGCGCCGTCGGGGGTGATCTCCCCGGTGCCGGCCACATGCTTGCCGCCGGTCATCGCACCTGGGGTGAGCTCATCGATGATGGCCAGAGCGAACATCGTTCCGGCGGAGGGCCCTCCGACTCCGTCGACATTGAATCTCACGTCGACGGGGAACTCGAAGTCCTGCTTCATCGTGATGCCGATCGCCTTGCGGTCGTCGACCGTTCCGGGAGTCAGACTGATCGTCTTCGTCTTCCCGTCGCGTTCGATGCCGAGCTCGACGGAATCAGATTCCTGTACGGTCCTGCTCATGATCTGCGCAGCTTCGGGGTCGGAGTCCAGCTTCTTTCCGTTGACCGACATGAGTCGGTCTCCCTTGCGCAGCTTGCCCTGCGCCGGAGCATCGGCGACGACCTCATCGACCGACAGATGCACGGTATACGCCTTGCCCATCTGCTCCATCGCGGCTGCGACAGCGACGTCTTGGCTCGAGGACATCTCGACCGCATTCGATTCGGTCACGTCCTCACGCGTGGTGTCCAGCGGGTAATACGCCTCCGTGGGCACCACGGTCTGGTCGTCGCTGATGAGTGCGCCGAGCGCCTGAGAGGCAAAGACGTCACGACCGGGACCGCCGCTGACGGCGACCGTGAGCATGTCGATGCGACCTGCCGTCGGATAGGTCTTGGCTCCCGAGACGCTGATCATCGGATCGCCCTGGTAGTCGCCGAGGGTGTTGAAGACCGGCCCCGGCAGCTGAAGCATATACGGAACCGGAAGGAGCACGGCCAGCGCGATGAAGACGTAGGTCAGGACGCCCGAAGTCGTGGCCAGACGTGGGTTCCGTCGTCGTCTGGTGCCGCGTGTCGGTGCCGGTGACGCCGGCACGGCCCGAGGGGCGTTCTCTGTCATGTAGTCCTTTCGCTGCACCGCCCCACCAGTCTAGTTGAAACCTCAGCATGAGTTTCACAGACTCCTTTCGCCCGGTGCGAACATCCTGCGAAACCTCCCGGAATTGGGAAGCTTCGCACATTCGGAACCGTTAACGTTGATGTCAAACCGATTCTTAGGGGCTGTAGAACAATGACCGATGACAACAACAACGAGCAGAATCCGTTCGAGCAGATCTTCGGAATGCTCTTCGGCGCCAATGGTCCCGGATCCGGTCAGGGAGACGACAAGAACAGCTCGGGCATGCCGCAGGGCTTCTCGATCGATCCGGCGATGATGTCCACGATCATGAGCCAGATGCAGGGGCTCTTCGGCCAGGGCGCCGATCCGCAGGCCCAGGCCGTCTCGATCGCCGAGAAGGCCGTGCCGACCCCCGATCCCTCGATATCCGAAGAAGCCGAGCGGGCGACGACCGATGCGTTCCGTCTGGCTGAACTCTGGCTCGCCGAGGCGACCGACTTCTCCGTCGCCAATCGTTCAGCCCGTCCCCTGCGCCGCACCGATTGGGTCAAGGAGACGATGCCCGGCTGGCAGAAGTTCGTGCTGCCCATCAAGGAGAACATGTCCTCGGCCCTGACCGATACGCTCGAGTCCCAGGTTCCGGCCGAGATGAAGGGCATCCTTGCGGGTGCTTCGTCGATGTTCGGATCGATGAGCGATTCGATGTTCGCCATGCAGATCGGTCAGGCCGTCGGAGCGCTGTCCGAAAGCGTGCTGACCGGCACCGAGGTGGGACTGCCGCTGCTCCCCCACGACACCGCTGTGGTCATCGAGAAGAACGTCGAGTCGTTCGCGTCCGAGATCGACGTCGATGCTTCCGAGGTCCGCATCTACCTTGCGGCTCAGGAGCTCGCCCACCTCGCGCTGTTCGAGCGCGCCCCGTGGCTGAGTGCCCAGGTCGAGACTGCCCTGACCCGTTATGCCCAGGGTCTGAAGGTCGACACTTCGCAGATCGAGGACATGGCGTCGAACATCGACCCGTCGAACATCTCCGACCTCAGCGACAACATCCGCCAGGGACTGTTCAACCCGCCGACGACCGATGACCAGAAGAAGGCCCTGACGTCATTGGAGAATCTCCTCGCCGTCATTGCCGGGTGGGTCGATGTCGTCGTCTATGAGGCCTGCAAGCATCTGCCCGGTCGCGACCAGATCCGCGAGGCTCTGCGCCGTCGCCGGGCGACCGCGGGGCCGGCCGAGAAGACTTTCTCAACCCTTGTGGGCCTCGAGTTCAACCCCCGTCGCCTCCGCGATGCTGCCGCGCTCTTCGCGTACCTCGAGACGCAGGGCGGCGCCGAAGCCCGCGATCGCGTGTTCTCTCATCCGGATCTGCTGCCGACCACGCAGGATCTGGACGACCCACTGGGATATTCCGAACGTCGCCATGCCGAATGGACCAACGAATCGAGCATCGATGAGGCCCTGTCCCGCATCCTTGCCGAGGGACTCGAGGGAACCGGCGGCAATGACGCACAGGCGGCCGAGGGGTCGGAGGATTCGGATTCCGATGCTTCCGAGTCGACCGACGATGATGGTTCCGACGATCCCGACGGTCGCTGAATGATCGACCTCGACACCGCCCGGCAGGAAGTCGATAGTGGGCCTCGGAATTCGTTCTCCGCGGCCTTCACGGAGCTCTTCGACCTGCAGGGCTCCGCGTCCCTGCGCCGTTCCGGCGGTGAGCACCACGTCACAGCCAGCTGCCTGGTCGTCGACCCGACTGCCGAGGCAGTCCTGCTCAACCACCACCGGAAGGCCGGGCTGTGGGGGCAGTTCGGCGGCCATCTCGAGTCCGACGATGCCTCACTCCGTGGTGCTGCGCGCAGGGAAGCGGAAGAGGAGAGCGGTCTGTACCCGCTCGATCGAGTCACGGCCGCACCGATCGATCTGCATGTGCACGACCTGTCGGCCGCATTCGGGGCCTGTACCCGACATTTCGACGTCGTCTATGCGGCCCAGGCGTCGACAGACGATTCGCCACATGTCTCGGACGAGTCCTTCGACGTTGCATGGTTCCCGTTGGGCCGCCTGCCCGAGAACCTCATGCCCGATCTGCCGAAACGACTGCCCGGCCTCTTCCGCTCCGCCGCGGCAGCGCTCATCTCCCGCGGCTGAATCGCTCCCCGTCGCTGAAGCCCTCGAGGTAGAGTTTCGCCTCCGACTGCCGCGGATGCCGATCTGCCAGCTCGTGGAATTCCTTCGAATGCGGGCCGATCTGCAGGTGGACGAGCTCATGGACCACCACGGTCTCCAACACCCAGCGCGGCACCGCCTGCAGTCGATGCGAGACGCGGATGTCACCCGTCGAGGTCGTCGTCGACGCCCATCTGCTGACATTCTGATTTCTCACCCAGCGGATCGACGCCGGCCGCAGTCGGCCGCCGAAATAGCGTCGATTCATCTCATCAGCCAGATCGACGAGGTCGGCATCCGACGAATGGTCGCGAGCGGAGAGGCGATTGAACAGGTCCGTCAGCGACCGGATGTTGTGCTCGACGCTGTAGCGCACGGGAGTGCGCAGAACGTAGGTCTCGATCTCCTTTGAGACGGCGACGGTCTTCTTCCGCCTCGGCGATCGGCGCACTTCGATCTCGCCGCGCGCGATCGCTCGCAACACCTCTTCTTCGCTCCACCGCTGTGCTCTGCTCACTGGACCATCATAGGAAACGTCACTGACACGGTGACAGCGTCGCTGGAATGGCTCTCAACACGGACGAGCTTCCGACCCTCGAGTTTGTGAGTTTCCTGAGTCTGTCGAAATCTCGGGGTCGAATCCCCCGTCCACAGGCGCCTCGGCGATCGCCTGCCCCGCAGAACAGGAGCTGATCCGACCCCGGCGCCTGGTTATCAACAGCTATGCCGGCATTCAAGGCGCCTTTCCTCCACAGACCGCGCGGCGATTCCCACAGCTTATCCACAAGCTGTTGACGTATCTGTGCATGACGATGCATTGACGCGGCGGCGTTTGCGGAATAAATTCTATGCTTGACCCCGGAAAACCCGAGGATGCGTGCGGAAGGGGAAGCCGCACGAGTCCTCGCGAGCGCCTGGGGCACTATGCGGCTGAGGGCATGTCGGGACACGTTTCCCGGCCTGTCCTCAGCCGTTTTTCCACAAGGTTATCCACAACTCGTGCCCTGCCGTGGCTATTCCGTCTCGCGTTCACTACCGTGGAAGTCTCCACGATGCCGAGGCGAAAGGGCCGAGATGTTCAGGATCTTTCCGAGTGTTCCCATCACATGGCGGTCGTCCTCATGCATCCAGTTCGGTGCCGAGGATCCTGTGCTCATCGATGGTCTGCTGCCTGGCGACGCCGGTCTCATCGAAGATCTCCGCCTCGGCATCGGCTCGGCTCAGTTCTATGCGCGCGCTCAAGAGCTCGGGGTCGACCTCAGTCGGGCAAGCTCTCTCATCACGCTGCTCGGTGAGGCGAAGGTGCTCGTCCCCGACGATGCGGACACGGGTTCGGTGCCGAAGGGATCACCGGTGTTCGCCGCTGCGCGTACATTCGATCTGTCGCCGGATCGCGTCTCACAGGTCCTCGGATCCCGGCCGGTGCTGGTCACCGGTCCACTGCGTTCCCATGTCGACGGTCAGCTGGCCGCACTCGGATTCGCCGTCGCCACGGCCCACCGTGTCGAAGAACTCGACCTCATGACAGCTCCGCTGGTGGTCACGAGTTCGCATCTGGTTCCCGATCTCAATTCCGCTATGTGGCTCAGTGATCGCGAGGTCGATCACTGCCAGGTCGTCCTCGGCGAGCAGTCTGTGGAGATCACGGGACTCATCCGTCCCGGGTCGACGCCGTGCTCGGTCTGCTCCTGCCTGCACAGGAAGGACCGCGATGCCGGTTGGCTCGCTCAGCATCCGCGTCTGCGCGCCCTGCCCGATCGGGAGAGCCTGAGCGATCCCGCAGCCCGGATCCTCGGCGCGGCTCATGTCGTCCAGATGCTTCGTCACGCTCTGCTGCGACCCGAATCGGCACCGATCCGTCGGGTGGTCACCTTGGACATGGGAGAGGTCACAGACACCGGACTGAGCTTCCACGATCGCTGCCAGTGCCGCACACCGGTCCCCGACTTCGGGTCAGTCGCCGAGCAGGCTCAGTAGGGTGGTTCCGTAGAGTTCGAGCTTGGTGGCGCCGATGCCGGGGACTCGAGCAAGTTCGTCGAGATTTCGGGGACGGACCTCCGCGATAACAGACAGCGAGGTGTCCGTGAGCACGAGGTACGGCGGCAGTCCCTGCTCCATCCCGATGCGCACCCTCCACCGGCGCAGACGGTCCAGCAGCTCGAGGTCGATGTCAGCGGGACAGTCGGAGCACCGTCCGACGGCACGATCGATCTGCGAGACCAACGCCCTGTTGCATCCGCGACAGCGGTTGAGCGCCGCCGAGCTCGACGCCGCGCGGCCGTCTCCCAGCGACGGTCCGGTCTGACCGAGTTCGCCGAGGAACCGGGAGGACCTCCGCGGTTTCTGTTTGGAATCGAATCTGGCCAGTGACCAACTCATCCGCAGGTCTGTGCCGGCGCGAGTCAGTGCCACATAGAACAGGCGCCGTTCTTCGGCGATGGCTTTCGGTGTCTGGGCGTAGCTGATCGGCAGCAGACCCTCGCTGAGGCCGACCAGGTGCACGCTGTCCCACTCGAGGCCCTTCGCAGCGTGGAAGGACGCCAGAGTGACCCCTTCGATGTCCGGAGCGAATTGGTGCTCGGCACGGTCCGACAGGTCACTGAGGAAGACCTCCATGGGCACGGGGAGCTCCTGCCCGCGCTGGTGTTCCTCGGCGAGGTCGACGAGGGCTTTGAGCGACTCCCAGCGCTGTCTGCCGGCTCCGGCCGCGGGCGGCTCCCGAGTGAACCCGAGCGAACCGAGAACCTCCATCACGGCCTCGGGCAGACGCTGCCCACTTGAGGTCGCACGTGCGGCTTTGAGCATGAGCACGGCTTCTTTGACCTCTTTGCGTGCGAAGAAGCGTTCTCCGCCACGCAGCACATAGGGAATTCCGGCCGCGGCCAGCGCCTGCTCATAGGCGGGACTCTGACCGTTCGTACGGAAGAGGACCGCAATGTTGCGAGGACGACGTCCGGCTTCGATCTCTGCAGAGATCGATCGCACGACACCGGCGGCCTCGGCTTCGTCGGTGGGATACTCCACCATGCGCGGCTGCCGGCCCATCGGGTTGTCGGTCCGCAGCGTCAGTGCGGTCCGGGAGGTGTGCCGCAGCAGATTGTTCGCCGTGGACACGATGGCCTGGGACGAGCGGTAGTTGCGCACCAGACGAATAGTTCTGGCGTCGGGCATCGCCGTGCTCAGTGTTCCGAGCAGGCTCGCGTCGGCTCCCGCGAAAGTATAGATGGTCTGGGCGGGGTCGCCGACGACACAGAGATTGTCGCGGGGCCCCAACCATCGGGAGAGCACATCGAATTGAAGCGGCGAGACGTCCTGGAACTCATCGACGACGAAGTGCCTGTACTGGTCGCGGATCTCGGCTGCGATCGCCGGGTGCTCTGCCAGGACACCCGAGAGTACGAGGAGCACGTCGTCGAAGTCGAGCAGCCGTCCTCGGGTCTTCGCCTCTCCGTAGGCCTCGAAGATCCGCACCATGTCCTCGACGCCCAGCTGACCAGGGAGTTCGCGGGCCGCCGCCTTCGTCGCATAGTCGTCGACGCCCAACAGGGAAGAAGCTGCGTATTCGATCTCCGAGGCGACGTCTCTGGTCAGTTCCCGACTGGTCTCCATGCCGAGACTCTGCATGACCGAGCCGATGATGCCCGCCTTGTTCTCGATGATCCGCGGAAAGTCTCCTTCGGCGAACCGGTCCCAGAAGAAGCGCAGCTGGCGCAGTGCCGCGGAGTGGAACGTGCGGGCCTGAACCGCGGGGACGCCGAGGCCGCGCAGTCGTGAGCGCATCTCCCCCGCCGCCTTCGCGGTGAAGGTCAGAGCCAGGACGTGGTTGGCCGGAAACACCTCGGACGCGATTCCATAGGCGATCCGGTGAGTCATCGCGCGGGTCTTGCCTGTGCCGGCACCGGCGAGGACGATCACCGGTGAGTCGAAGTGGGTCGCGACTGCGCGCTGTTCGGAATCCAGGGCCTCGAGCAGGGCCGTGGCCGAGGCGTTCATTCGTTGTCCAACCAGCTGTACAGGAGCTGCCCGGCGATGGAGATCGTCGACGGAGCGCGCACTTGACCGTCCGCGATGGCACTGTGCAGCTCCGCTCGAGTGAACCAGCGCAGGGAGGCGATCTCCGCCTGGTCTGCGGCGAAGTCCCGGCGGGGAGCCGCTGCCGAGAACCCGAGCATGAGCGAACACGGAAACGGCCACGGCTGGGAACCCAGATACCGGGGATCGGTGACCTCGAGATGGGCCTCTTCCCAGATCTCCCTGACCACGGCGTGTTCGAGGGTCTCACCGGGTTCGACGAATCCGGCCAAGAGCGAGTACCGGTCGGATTCCCAGGCGGCGTTGTTGCCCAACAGGACGCGTTCGACGCCGTCCTCATCGGTGTTGACGATGACGACGATGACGGCTGGATCGGTGCGGGGGAAGTGTTCGCTTCCGGTCTCCAGGTCCCGGCGGACCCATCCGCCCATGACTGGGCTCGTCGGAGTGCCGGTGCGTGGAGAGAACCGGTGTGCGCGATGCCAGTTTCCGAGACCCACGATCTCGCAGGCCAGGGACACCTGCACATCGTCGAGGGTTTCGGCCAGGTGGCGCAGGGGCAGCCAGATGGGTTCGGAACTGTCGATGCCCTCTCCCGGTGCGGTCAGCTGATCGGTGGCGTCCCGGGCGCGCGAGGCCTCCAGTCGGGCGTCGATATGGCTGCGACCGTCATCGTCCAAGGACACTCCGATATACCGAGTGCCGCGTGGATCACGGCCGAGGTAGACCTCCGTCTGTCCCTCCGGCACCAGTTCCCGATCCGTCAGGAAGAGTCCCCCGCCGGCGACGAGCAGGGTCCCGCGGTGTTCGAAGACGGCTCGGGCTCCCGAGGCCCAGATATCACTGAGATCGCCGTCCTGGCCCCGAGTCAGATGGTCGCGATCGATTCCGTGACGGGCGAGGCTGATCGGCTGCACCGGAGGCAATGGCTTCATATCCTCCACGATATCCCAGCGTCCTGACTCAGCGCCCGCGAGCGCAGGTACCCGACAGGTCGGCGAATGTCGCCTCGACAGACACGCTCGACGGCGAGTCCCGTGTCTCAGCCGAACCCAGGCGGTAGATTGGGGAAGGTGGATACCAAGGCGCTCAAGTTGACTGCGATCGCGGCGACGATGCTCGACGGCTTCGTCCCGACGACATGGACACCCCTGCCGCCGCTCGACGCCGGAGTCAGAGTCCTCCTCGGCGACGACGATCAGCAGCTCGTCGCAGCGGCCCAGACACGACTCGATCGCTCCGCGGACATCGGTTCGGCCGCAGAGGCCGGACGAATCTATGAGACCTTGTATCCGCACGCAGACTTCACCTGGCCGCGCCTGCGGGCCATCACCGAGGTGGACTCCGATTACTTCGACACTGCCACGCCGACGACGGTGACATTGGCCGATCCGCTCCCGGGCGCACCCCTCGGTGATGTTCCCATCGCCGATACGGCACGGGCCAGTTCGTTTGCGCAGGCTCTGGCGACTCTGCATTCGGCCGCGCCCGAGCCCGTCTCCGATGCGGGATTCCCTGTGGAGGATCCCTCGCGGTCGCAGTTCCTCATCCTCGAACGACTCGATCAGGCGGCGAGCACCGGTCGAGTGCCGTCGTCTCTGCTCCAGCATTGGGAGGAGGAGTTCGAAAAGGTCGCACTGTGGCATTTCCTCGCCACACCCATCCACGGCTGTCTCGATGAGACGAGTGTCTACACCGATCAGGAACGGGTGCTCGCTCTTGCTGAGATCGGCCGTCTGCGCGTCGCCGACCCGGCCATCGATCTGGCCGCGGCATCGGCACTGATCGATCCTGCCGCCCTGCCGACCTTCTACGAGGAATACCGCAGCTCCCGGCCCCGCGCCGATGAGCACGTCATCTCCCGTGCCGAGCTGTTGGCCGAATTCGCGGTGGTCGACTGGCTGCTCGAAGCAGTCGACTCCGGGGATGAGACGGCCGTCGAGGACGCCGCAGCGCTCCTCACGTCATTCGATGAAGTCCTGTTCGGCAGCGCATCCGATGGACCCACCTCTGCTCACGGACCTGCCACGGACTCCGCTTCCGGGCCCGTCGACGAAGCAGACGACGCAGCAACTCGCAGTTCGGCATCAGCGACTGCAGCAGCGGGTGCCGATGCCCCTGATGTCGAAGCCGCGATCACGGAGACCGAGTCCGCCGATGTGTTCATTCCACGAGCTCAACCGACGGCCACATCGTCCGAAGATGATTCGGAGTTCGATTCCGAACCGGGCTCGCAGGTGAGGACCGAACCGACTCGGGACTCCGACGACCCGGAAATCGGCGACGACACCGGCAGCAGCCGCTGATCTCAGTCGACGTCGTTGGCTTCGAGCCATTCGACGACGTCGTCCTCATCAGGCAGATCGGTGAACCGCACAACCTCATCACTGCCGACGAAGTAGAACGTTCCCGTCACCTCGGCGATCTCCGGATGGACGCGCAGAATCGCGAACCGGTAGAGCGCGAGCTGCCATTTCATCACCTCGAGCACCGCGGCATCGGGTTTCTTCGAGGTCTTCCAGTCCACGACCTCGGCGTGGTCCCCGGTGATGAAGACAGCATCGATCTTCCCCGGTACCCGGAATCTGCCGAGGACGAGTTCGAAGGACATCTCCACATGATCGGCTCGACGAGTCGCGAACTCGGAGGCTGAGAACGTCGCTTGCAGCCGTTCGACCGTCGCGGCGTCGATCGGTCGCACCGATTCGTCCTCTACGACGTCGATGCTCGACTGACCGAAGTGCTGTTCAACCCAGGAATGGAAGGTCGTTCCGATCTCGGCTGCCCGACTCGGCGGGGTCGGTATCGGGCGCAGGGTCTGCGTCCGGAAGCCCTGCGGGTCTCGTCGCCATGCGACCAGAGCCGTGGCAGACAGGCGGTCGGGCATCGCGGCCGCGGATACGGCTTCGGGGCGGTCACCGATGCGCAGGGCCTGAGCAGCGTAGCGTCCGATCACGCCTGGAACCTCGGCCAAGGACTCCAAGCTGACTTCGGGGCTTGCTTCCACCCAGTCCGCGGCTCGCTGTGCGGCGGCGACCTGCCTCGTGCGCGGTACCGGCCAGGGAGTGGTCTCGATCCGGTCCTCTGCCGATTCGTCTGCAGGTTCCGGAGTCTCCACCTCCTGCCCTGAGGCTTCGATCGCTTCGGTGAGGAAGGGCGACGGGGCATCGGGCACGGTTCGCGAACCCATCAGCTCCGCCCCGAGCCACAGATGCCTCTTCGCACGGGTGAACGCCACATAGGCCAGTCGCCGCTCCTCCCCCACGTGCGCGTCGGCGATCCGAGGCCGAATGAAGTCTCCGATCCACTCGTCCAGCTCCTTCTTCGTCTCGAATTCGGCTTCCCGCAGATCGAAATCGACGAGGTGGGCGCGATCGCCGCGCAGCGGGTACGGCAGCGCAGTGCGGTCCATCCACCCCTCTTTGTCCCGCGGTTCGGTCGGAAAGTCCTTGACCACCAGGGAGGGAACGGCCACGGCGTCGAACTCCAGCCCCTTCGAGGCGTGGACGGTCATGATGTTGATCGCGTCGGCTGCCGTCGTCGGTTCGGCGACGCTCAGCGCATCATGGGATTCCATGAGGCTGAGCCAGGACAGGAAGCCCGAGATCGAGGGCTTGTCATCGGTGGCCGAGTACTGACTGGCAGCGGAGAGGAACGCGTCGACGGAGGCTCGGTGCAGATTGCGCAGCGAGCCGCTGAGTCCCCAGATGTCAGAGTCGATTCCGGTCTCGGACATCGCGGTGCGGATGATCGAGCTGACCGTGCCCGTGCCGGATCGGGTGGCGCGCAGCGCGCGAGCCAGACGGACCAGACGATGCAGCCCCTCGGTGCTCAGACCGGACCGCTGATAGTCGGCGACGAGACCCTTGTCCGCCCCCGTCCGAGCCCCCTGATCGAGGGCTCGCTGCACGTCGATGAGTTCATCGACGCCTTCGACGATCGTCGCCTGGTCGATGGCTTCGGCGACGACCTCCTCGGTGTCCGGCTCGGCTCGCTCCGACGCTCGTCTCTCGGTCTGGCGACGAGTGAAGGTCTGCAGCCCCGCGATGTCACCCGCACCGAGGCCGAGCATTCGGCCGCTGATGAGCCTCATGATCTCGTCGCCGGCCATCGGATCGACCGCGGCCGTGAGCACCGCACGCAGATCGGCGACGAAAGGGTCGGTGAGCAGCCCGGAGGACCCGTGCACATGAACCGCGAATCCGGCCGCTTCCAGCGCCGCCGCCACCGGTGCGAAGTGGGCGCGTTTGCGACACAGCACGGCTTTCGACGATCCGGCGGGGATGGTGCCGAACCATTCCGTCAGGGCGCGCAGCCCGGTGGTGAGGAATTCGGGATCGTGGGCACCCGAGCTGATCTCGACGCTGACTTCGCCGTCGCCGGCACCGTCGCGGGCCGACAGCGGAGTCTCATCGCTGTCGTCGAGGCCGGCGGCGATGCGGTTGGCCACCTGGAGGATCGAGCGGTCGTTGCGCCAGCTTGTGCTCAGCGACAGAGACTCGACATCGCGGAAGTCCGCGGAGAACCGGACCATGTTGTCGGCACTGGCGCCTCGCCAACCGTAGATGGCTTGGCGGGGATCGCCGACCGCGGTGACGGCGGTGGAGGCGAAGAGGTCGCGCAGGAGCGTCAGCTGAGCCACCGACGTGTCTTGGAATTCGTCGAGGAGGACGATCTTCCACCGGGCTCTCTCGGCCTCCGCTGCCGCCGGCACCTCGTCGATGATGCGCTGAGCGAAACGCACCTGGTCCGAGAAGTCCATGGCCAGATTGCGTCGCTTCGCACGCATATAGGCGTCGGCCAGTCGAGCCGTTCGGATCTTCGCTTCGAGTTTCGCCCGTCGTCCGTTGGGATCGATGGGCTTTCCTTTGCTCGACACCAGAGCGGCCAGGCACTGTTCGAGATAGTCGGTGACCTCATCGACGTCTCTTCCGTGATCATTCATCTGCCCGGCCAGCGCGATGATGTCGGCGATCATCGTCTCGCGGGAGAAGTCTCCGGGGATCTCCTCCGGTGGAGTCGCATCGATGAGATTCCCGGCGATGGTGTGTGCCGCAGCGTCGTCGAGAAGGACCGTCTCGGGTTCGATGCCGATGCTCACACCGTGTTCGCTGACGATCGATGCGGCATAGGAGTTGTACGTCGACACCGTGGGGTTGTCGAGGCCGGGCAGGGACAGGTCCTGTCCGTGTCCGAGATTGTGCCGCAGACGGGAGAGGAGCACGCGAATGCGCCCGCCGAGTTCTCCGACGGCTTTGCGGGTGAAGGTCAGGCCGAGGATCTCTTCGGCAGAGACGAACTCGTTGGCGACCAGCCACACCACGCGCTGCGAGATGACGGTGGTCTTTCCTGAGCCCGCCCCGGCGGTGACCTTCATCGACTGTGCGGGGTCGGCTTCGATGATCACCTTCTGCTCCGGACTGGGTGGGAAGGCCTGGGCAGGATCGGCTGCCGTGAGTTCGGCGAGCTGCTCGGCGGTGAAGCGCATCAGTTCTCCTCCAACATCTTCGGACCGATCGCGGGGCACGACGAGCGGACGGGACAGGACTGACATTTCTGCGGCTCCACCCGGGCGGGGAAGCTCGCGGCACGCATCCTGCCGGACACGTCGTCGATGAGTTCAAGTGCCCAGTCAGGATTCTCATCGACGTCGAGCGCCGACTGCTCCCGGACTGTGCGGGCGGACTTGCGCAGGAACACGAGTTCGGCCCCGAAGGCGTGTGCATCGATCTCCTGGTCCTCACCGATGCGGATGGTGCCGGAGTTGATCGCTTCCTGGTACACACCCAGCTGAGCGTGCCGGTCCATCTCCTTGCCCGGGACGACGTTCCGTCCTGTCTTGAAGTCGACGATGCGCAGCCCGCCCTCGACTTCCTCGACCCGGTCGAGTCGACCGGTGACCTTCCATTCGCGACCGTCGGCGTCGACGCCTGCTGCATAGACCTGTGCTTCGACGCCGACCAGACGACCGGGGGTCGTCTTGATGTACTCGCCGAGGCGGTCGGCCATGCTCATCGCCACATCGAATTCCCGCTCACGCTCCCACTCGGCATCGAAGTCCAGAGACGCGAACTCCCCTTCCACGAAGCTGCGGATCGCGGAGGTCGGTCCTTCCGGATAGTTCTCGGCTGCGGCGTGGATGATGGTTCCCAGGCTCTGCGCTGTCGACATCGGGCGGTCCCCGCCGTGGCGGGTGAGGAACCAGCGCAGGGAGCAGTCGGTGAATGCTTCGACCTGGGACGGTGAGACGCGGACCGTATCGGAGTCGGTGAACAGCGGCTCGTTCGTGGTGATGTCCTCTGCCTCGCGCCACTGCGACGGTGGCTCGACCACTCCACCGGCATTCGACAGCGCCCGCATCAGGGCGGCCCAAGACTGTGTCTCGGAGTCCTGAGTCTCAGAGTCTCTCTGGTCTTCGGCAGTGCCGAGGGGCGAATCCGCCGATGCCGAACCCGAGGACTCGCCATCGGCTGCTGCGGCCGAATGCAGCAGTTGGGCGCGGGCATGGGCGGCCATCTCCGGCAGCGTCAGCGGCGGAAGCTCATCCTCGTGGGTGATCGCATAGCCGTCACCCGCATCGGTGCCCTCGGCCGAGCCTGCGGCGAGCACGTCGAAGAACGGGGACGGTTCGGTCTCCGCATCGGTGACTGCGGTGACGATCGCTCGCTGCTGGGCCCGGCTGAGCGCGGTGTAGAACAGCTCACCCTCTTCGCGCAGGTTCGTCCTTTTCGCATGTGCGTGGTAGCCGGGATCGCCGGTGACCGTCTCACCCGAGTCGAGCACCGCCGTGAGATCGGTGAGACCGAGGATTCCGCCGCGCAGCTTAGGATTCGGCCAGACGCCGTCGTTGACCTCGGCGATGATCACCAGAGGCACACGCATATGGGCCAGCGACGACGGAGTTCCCACCAGGACGTGATCGGCGAACCCGGCGGTATCGGCCAGGGAGTCCTGGGCGATGTCCTGTTCGGCGACGATGCCGGCGAAGGAGCGCGCAGTGAATCCACCGCGGTCAGCGATCTTCTCGGCCAAGGCGAACAGTCGCAGCACCGAGTCGAGATAGCCGTCGACTGCCGATTCCGGGTCGCGCAGCGCTTCGGTCTGCCATCTTTCCGCGACGCCGGCTGCATCCCAGATGGTCCACAGCGCCTGGTGGGGGTCGCTCGTGCCGACCTCCGCCGCGGCGTGGAGCATTCGTGAGATCGTGGCGAGTCCCTGAGGGGACGATTCATCTATGGGGCTGCGCAGTGCCTGCGCCAGCGAAGCCGTGCTGCTGGGCGCAGGGAACCGCCTGCGGACGGCTCGACGGAAGCGGCGGATCTGCACGGGATCGAGGCGGACGTAGATGCTGCCGGCCAGCGTCAGCGCGAGTTCCGCGATCGACTCGTCATCATCGAAATCCGGAGTGGCCGACAGCAGGTCCAACAGCGGTGCGGTCGCCGGGTCGACGTTGAGCGGCTGCATCAGGGTGGCGATCGAGACCCCTGCGGCTCGCAGCTCGTTGGCGATCACACGTGCGCTCGAGGAATTGCGGCAGATCAAAGCGACATCAGACCACGCGTGGCCCTGTTCGACGAAGTTCGTGATCCGCCGGGCCAGATACCGATGTCCGGAGGCGCTGCCTTCGAACACGTGCGTCTCCACGGGCGCCTCGGCCGCAGCCGCAGGTGAGGTCTCGTCCTCCTCCGGACGCGGGCGCGGCATGTGACCGGTCGACCAGCGAGTGGTGATCCTGGCCCCGAAGCCGTCGATGACCTTCGCCAACGCAGTCTCGACATCCCACTGACGGTCGAGGACGACCGTCTCGAACGCCGCATCGTCCGAGGCTCGGTCGATGATCGACGCGTCCGCACCATGGAATCGCCCGGTCACCGTCTCGGGAGAGCCGAACAGAGCGATCGCACTCCCCCTCGCCCGCAGCTGTTCGAGGATTCCCCAACTGGCGGCGGGGAAGTCCTGAACACCGTCGGCCAGGACCACGGTGGGCACCCGATCGGGAGCAAAGGTCCACGATCGGCCCGCGGTCACCTCGGCGGGTTCACGGAAGATCTCGAAGGCGGCCAGCGCCAGCACGGTCGCGGAGTCGATGCCCCCGTAGCCGGGCATGGACATGATGCCCAGGTATTCATCGAGGATCTCGGCCACGGCCTGCCACCGCGGATCGGGGTTGTCTGCCAGGGCACGGTCGAGGGCTCCGCGACCGAAGTCGAAGACATGCTCGGAAGTCTCGGACGACGCCTCCGGCATACGTATTCCGAAGTCGAATTCCATCACGCGGTTGAGCGCGTCGCGGACCTCGGTGCGGAAGGCAGAGGTCGACCGCACCTCGGCCGTGATCTCCGACGGCCACGCCGGGCCGCGGGAGCGACCGAGTTCGTGACCGGCGAGGAGGTCGGCGAGGAACACATCCTGATCGGCCCCTGAGATGAATTCGAGGTCGTCCCCGGTCCGCGTCGTATGTGCGGCACGGGCGATCCCGTACGCGAATGAGGCCAGGCTGCGGGCCGGAGCCGAGGACAGGACAGCATCGGAGGGCAGCGGGAGACGATTGCGCAGCACATCTGCGTGGTCACGATCGGGAGTGAGCACGAGGACGGATGCCGGCTCGACCGTCGCCACCAGCTGTGCATAGACCGACTCCAGCAGAGTCGTCTTCCCGGTTCCCGGTCGCCCGATGATATTCAGGCAGCCACCGGAGAGCAGAGTGCTGCCCATTCGCTGCGTCATCTCATCCATACTCGTATTCCATCACGGCCGACTGACATGAGAATTCCGAGACCGGAACCGGCGCGTCGTCGAAGTCAGCGCGGATGCCCGGAGCACGGCCCGACTTCGCGTAGCATTGAAGAATGTCGAGTCCACAACAGAGATTGCCCCGTGACCAGCGCCGCGACCAATTGGTGGGTGTCGCACGCTCCGTTTTCGCCACCCGTGGATATCGGACGACTTCGATGGACATGATCGCCGAGGCTGCCGGTGTGTCCAAGCCCGTGCTCTATCAGCACTTCGATTCCAAGCAGGACCTCTACCTGGCTCTCATCGATTCCTCGGCGGCGCACCTCGACTCCCGTCTGGCCGAGGCTCTGGGGTCGACCACCGATCCGCATGAGCAGATCCACGCGACCTACCGTGCCTATTTCGACTTCGTGGTCTCACACCGCGAGGAGTTCGTCATCATCTTCAATTCGGATGTCTACGAGCCGAAGGCCGAGCAGAAGCTGCGCGCGCTGCGTGAGAGTTCGGCGACACGCGTCGTCTCGGCGCTGAAGAACTTCGCCCGCCTCAGCGACGATGAGGCGCAGCTGCTGTGTCGGGCTCTCATCGGCACCGCTGAGGTCGTCGTCAAGCAGATCGACTCACAGCGCGGTATCGACGTCGACACGGCCGTCGAACTGCTCACCCAGATGAGTTGGGGCGGTCTGCGGTCGTTCGCCGAACGCTGAGTTCCCACCCGCCCCTCAGCCCTCAGCGGAATCCGCAGGGAAGAAACCCCTGCCTGCGGACGTTAAGCTGAACACAGTCCAATCCGTCATCGGTCACCGAGCATCGGCACAAGGAGCACCATGGAAATCAAGATCGGCGTCAAGCAGACCCAGCGTGAGATCATCGTCGAAACGGATGAGGATGCGAAGGCACTCGTCGCCCGCATCGAAGAGAAGATCCAGTCCGAGGGACTGCTGACCTTCACCGACACGAAGGGCCGTCAGGTCTTCGTTCCCTCCGCTTCGCTCGGCTACCTCGAGATCGGTGCCGAGACGTCGCGTCGCGTGGGCTTCAGCGCCTGAGTTGCACGCCTGAACAGCAGCAGGGCCCCGGTCATCCTGGCCGGGGTCCTGCTGCGTCCGCCGTGGAAGCCGGTGTCGGAATGTGGAGTCAGGCGACGAGGCCGAGCGCCGACATCCGCTTCGAATGGTTCGACGTCACCGCCGGGATCAGTTCGACGACGAGATCTTCGTCGAGCCCGAGGAACGGGTCGGTGAGCAGACTGCGGGCCCGGCCCAGGGTCTCAGCGACGAGCTTGCGCCCCCACAGCGCCAATCGTGAGGCCAACTGTGTGTCGACGGCCACTTCGGTGGTCAGACGATTGCGCGCATATTCGCTGGCACGTGTATCATCGAGAATTGCAATAGCCAGGCTGTATCCGGGCTCCGCGAGTTCGTCCACCGCCGTGCGGTAGAAATCATTCATGATTCCGTCGAAGACGAAACCCTTCATGAGGCTTTCGTACCAGTCGCGAGGACGAGTCCTTTCAGCCAGAGTGCTGAAGGTCGGTTCGAAATGCTGACAGAGCTCGATCACATCCTGGCCCATCTGATCGATGTGCTGTGAGAGCTGTTCGAAGTTCGCGAATGACTGAGAGGCCAGCCGCGCCAGGATGACCTTGTCATCCAGATCCGCTGCGGTCGTCGCGTTTGTGGCCATACGTTCGAAACCGGTCAGCTCGCCGAACGCGACAAGCGCGAGCGTTGCAGCATCATTACCGGCCAATGGGACAGAATCGGGCATGGTTCAAGACTACCGGTTCGCACCATGACAAGCGCAGACGCGCTAAAAGGAGTTTGGAATATGGCGGAGACGGAAGCGGATTTCGCGGAACTGGGAGTCGCCGGACCGATCGTGGCCTCGCTGGCCTCGGCAGGAATCACCCACCCCTTCCCCATTCAGGCGCTGACGCTGCCCGTGGCACTGTCGGGAGCCGACATCATCGGGCAGGCGAAGACAGGCACCGGGAAGACCTTGGGATTCGGCATCCCCCTGCTCCAGCGCGTCGTCGGCAAGACTGAGGACTCGTCGGTCACCTCCGACCCCGACTCGACTCCCGACAGCGTGGGCGATGCCAAGGAGCCGCGGCTGCCGCAGGCCCTCGTCGTCGTCCCCACCCGTGAGTTGGCCAAGCAGGTCGCGGCCGATCTCGTCACCGCTTCGGTGCAGCGCGATATCGATATCATGACCATCTACGGCGGCATGGACTTCGATCCGCAGATCAACCGGCTGAAGTCCGGCGTCGACGTCGTCGTCGGCACCCCCGGCCGCCTCCTCGACCTCTATGGCCGCAGGATCCTCAAGCTCCACCGCGTCCGCACCGTCGTCCTCGACGAAGCCGATGAGATGCTCGACCTCGGCTTCCTGCCGGATGTGGAGAAGATCATCAACGCGGTGCCCGCGCACCGTCAGACGATGCTGTTCTCCGCCACCATGCCTGGCGCGGTCATCACCCTGGCCCGCCGCTATATGAATCAGCCCACCCATATCCGCGCTCAGGATCATGAGGATCTGTCGCTGACGGGCAAGAACACGACACAGTTCGTCTATCGTGCCCATTCGATGGACAAGTCCGAGCTCGTCGCCCGCATGCTCCAGGCCGAGGGCCGCGGTCGCACGATCATCTTCACCCGCACCAAACGCACCGCCGACAAGCTCGCCGCCGAGCTCGAAGATCGCGGCTTCGCGGTCAAGGCCCTCCACGGGGACCTCGGCCAGTCACAGCGCGAGAAGGCCCTGAAGTCCTTCCGCGAAGGAAAGGTCGACGTGCTCGTGGCCACGGATGTCGCCGCCCGCGGTATCGACATCGACGATGTGACCCATGTCGTGAACTACCAGTGCCCCGAGGATGAGAAGACCTACGTCCATCGCATCGGCCGCACCGGTCGGGCCGGCAATTCCGGTGTCGCCATGACTCTGGTCGACTGGGATGACATGCCCCGCTGGCGACTGATCAACAAGGCCCTCGGACTCGATTTCGACGAACCCGCCGAAACCTACTCGACGTCCCCGCATTTCTTCTCCGACTTCGGAATCCCGAAGGGCACCAAGGGCCGCCTGCCGCGCCAGCACTCCGATGCAGAGGACGAGAAGTCCACCGGAGAACGCAAGGGCCGCGGATCCGACCGTCGCGGATCCGGCCGCAGCCGTTCCGACTCTCGCCGAGGCGGCTCATCCGAACGTCGTGACGCCTCGTCGGCAGCTGGTGAGGACGGCCGCAAACCGCGTCGCCAGCGCAATCGTCGCCGCACCCGCGGCGGCAAGCCGGTCAACCGTGCGCAGGGCGGACAGTCGGGTCAGGGCGGCCCGGCGTCCGCCGACTCCAGCGAGGACTGAACTGTGCGCGGGCGAGACCGAGTCCCCGCACAACCCCGACGAGGGGCCCGACCGCGTGGTCGGGCCCCTCGTCGATGTCGATGCGGCGCCGGTCCTGCTCGTCTTCCAGTCTGTCGGACTTCTCGCGCTCGTGGCCGGTCTGTCGTATGGGCTCAGCCTTGGATGTAGTCGACCCCACCAGGCCGTGACGCGGCGCGTTCGAGCAGCTTTGCGAGCATATGGTCGGAGGTGACGTGCTCGCCGAGACGATTGGGTTTGCCCGTGCCGTGGTAGTCGCTCGAGCCGGTGATGATGAGGTCATGCTCATGCGCCAGCCGCCGCATCGCTTCGCGCTCCTGCGGAGGATTGTCCCGGTGGTCGACCTCGAGTCCGTCGAGGCCTGCGGCGATGAAATCGGTGATCGCCGAATCAGGGACCACCCGGCCGCGCATGGCCGCGCGCGGGTGAGCGAAGACCGAGACTCCCCCGGCTTCGCGAATGAGTCCGATCGCAGTGATCGGGTCGATCGTCGGCAGAGACACATGGTATTTTCCCTGGCTGGACAGAATCGACGAGAACGCTTCGGTGCGAGTTTCGACGACACCGGCTGCCACCAGCGCATCGGCGATATGCGGACGTCCGATCGTGGCGTCTTCGCCGGAGACCGAGAGCACCGCATCCATATCGATCGGATAGTCTTCGGCCAATCGTTCGATGATGAGGTGTGTGCGGTCGAGGCGGGCCCGCCTCGTCTCCTGCACGACTTCGGCCAGACCCGTGTCGTACGGGTCGTGCAGGTACGACAGAAGGTGCACGCTGATGCCCTCGTAGCGGCAGGAGATCTCCATTCCCCGCACCAGTCCGAGCCCGTAGACGCGGGCAGCATCTTCGGCAAGGGTCCAACCGGCGGTGGTGTCGTGGTCGGTGAGTCCGACGACGTCGATGCCCTCCATCGAGGCTTCTGAGATGAGTTCGGAAGGAGTCTGGGTCCCGTCCGAGAATGCGGTGTGCACATGGAGATCGATGACCATGGTCACAGTGTATCTGCATCTGTCGTTCCGACTTCCACATGTGCACTCCATGTCACTCCACCCGTCTAGACTGGCCGCATGACAGAGCACAATTCAGAACTCCCAGACTCGACACAGGACCTCGCAGACCGCGTGAACAATCGCTCGCATCGACCGAATTCCACCGCCTTCCGCGACTTCGTCGCCTCCGGTTGGGATCGCACACCTCTCAATGCCGAGGCTCTCGCCGCCGCCGGTTTCACCCCGGCACGCCGGGACGCCGTCTCGGCAGCCTTCCCCGGTGAGCGGCTCGTCGTCCCCGCCGGCGGACTCAAGGTCCGCTCGAACGACACCGACTACCGTTTCCGCGCCCATTCCGCGTTCATCCATCTCACCGGCCTGGAGGCCGATTCCGAGCCCGACGCCGTTCTCGTCTTCGAACCCGAGGGCGACGGCCACGACGTGACACTGTACTTCCGTCCTCGAGCCGGCGCCGACACCGAAGAGTTCTTCTCCGATTCCCGCTACGGCGAATATTGGGTCGGACCCCGTGCCGACCTCGAGGCCATGTCCCTCATGACCGGCATCGCCACGGCGAACTCCGCCACCGTCGATGACGCCATCACGAAAGACCTCGGTGCCATCTCCGTCCGCCTCGTCCGTCAGGCCGATGCTCGCATCGACGGAGTCATCGACCTCGCTCGCACCCAGGTCCAAGCCGATCTCGAGACGTCCGAGGCCGGAGATGCGGAACTGGCCCAGATGCTCTCCGAGCTGCGCCTGATCAAGGACGACCACGAGATCGCCCAGCTGCGCGAAGCCGTCGCCATCACCCGAGCCGGATTCGACAATGTGGTGGCATCGCTGCCGACCGCACTCGGACACCGCCGGGGAGAACGAATCGTCGAAACCGCGTTCGAAACCGCTGCCCGCTCCGACGGCAACGGGGTCGGCTATGACACGATCGCCGCCTCGGGCAACAATGCCTGCACACTGCACTGGATCCGCAACGACGGCCAGGTCCGGGACGGTGACCTCATCCTCGTCGACGCCGGAGCCGAAGCGGATTCGCTCTACACAGCGGACATCACACGCACCCTGCCCGTCTCAGGAACATTCAGTCAGGTGCAGGCGAAGATCTACGATGCCGTACTCGAAGCCTCCGACGCCGCCTTCGCCGTGGCCGCCGAACACACCGACCGTCCCGTGAAGTTCCGAGAGGTCCACGAGGCGGCCATGGAGGTCATCGCGACGCGTCTCGAAGAGTTCGGCGTGCTGCCGGTCTCCGCCGCCGTTTCGCTGTCGCCGGAAGGACAGCAGCACCGCCGGTGGATGGTCCACGGCACCAGCCACCACCTCGGCCTCGACGTCCATGACTGCGCGCAGGCGAGAGCGGAGATGTACCTGGACGCCACCATCGAGCCGGGAATGATCTTCACCATCGAACCCGGACTGTACTTCAAGTCCGACGACCTGCTGCTGCCCGAGGAGTTCCGCGGCAATGGTGTCCGCATCGAGGACGACGTGCTCGTCACCGCCGACGGAGTGGAGAATCTCTCCGCCGACTTCCCCCGCACCCGAACCGAGATCGAAGCCTGGGTGCAGGGACGGGACCGGGACCGCTGATGACCCCGGATGCCGCCAGCAGGCCGGGTTCGGACGCATGCTCCGGCCCGGTCCGCGGGCGCGGAATCCTCGAGATCCCCGGCATCCGCCTCGGTCATGCCGGTGAACTCACCGACACCCGTCTGACCGGGATCACCACTGTGCTGCCCCCACCAGGGTCGACCATCGGCGTCGATGTCCGCGGCGGCGGTCCCGCCACCCGTGAGACCGATGTCATCGCGCCGGGAACACACTCCTACGGTGCCGATGCCATCGTCCTCACCGGCGGATCCGCGTTCGGCTTGGGCGCCGTATCCGGTGTCGTCGACACCCTCGCCGAGGCGGGACTCGGGTTCCCCGCTCCCGGACTGGCCGATACGGTCATTCCGCTCGTTCCCGCGGCCGCGATCTACGATCTCGGCCGCGGGAAAGGTTCCGTGGCGCCGCCGAGACCGGACGAAGGCACCGAGGCGACACGAGCGGCACTGTCCGGACAGACGGGCGAGGTCCGAGGCAGCATCGGGGCAGGCACAGGAGCACGGTCCGGGCTTCAGACCCTGCGGGGTGGACTCGGATCCTTCGCCGTCCGTCTGCCCAGCGGGACCACTGTCGCGGCTCTTGTCGCGGCGAATTCGCTGGGGACGATCGGCACACCGTCAGGCGGTCTGTGGTTGGACCCGCTGCTGCGCTCAGTCGGCCTCGATCTGCCCACGGTCCACGGACTTCCCGCTGCACCGCCACCGAGCTCGGCTGCCTCGGCGAAGAACACGACGATCGCGATCATCGCCACCGACGCGCGACTCGATCCGGCCCAGACCACACGGATGGCCTCGGGAGCACACGCCGGCATCTCGCGAGCCGTGCAGCCTTCGCACACTCTCTTCGACGGCGATACGGTCTTCGGCATCGCCACCGGAGCCCAGGATCTGCCCTCCGATCGTGACGCCGCCACCCGAGAGCTCGTGATGATCTCCGCTGCGGCGGCCGATGCGCTGAGCTTGGCGATCCTCGACGCCCATGCTTCGGCGACCCCCGTCGACAGCGCCTGGGGACAGCCGCCGACGCTGAGCGAGATCGCACCGGGCTTCACCTCGAAGTTCACCGCGCTCTGATCACGGAGACGGGGCCCGCCGTTCGGCGGGCCCCGCTCCTCTCAGTTCTCCGCAGCTCGCAGACATCGTCATCCGTCTGCCGCGCTGAGCTGCAGCTCCTTCTTCAGCGCTCAGTCGTTGCGTGCCGACTGAGCCTCGTCGGAGTCGAGACCCGACGGATCCCGGACTTCCTTCTTCTGCTGAGCATCGAAGCCGTCCTGACGCAGCAGCTTCTGCGATTCGGTCTTCGCTGCGGCCTCATCCTCGACCACGGTGAACCGGACCGACTCGGTGAAGTCACGACCGTAGCGATCGGTTCCGGTCACCTCGGCGGTGTGAGTGCCCAGATCGAGGTCCGACGGGATCGCGGTCCGCCACAGATGCGAGCTCGACTGGCCCACATTGCCCGACGTCCGCAGGTTCTGCGAGGCCGTGTACGGGTCGGTGTACTCCCAGCCCTTGGCCAAGGCTTCACCCTTGCCCGGCTGAGTGTGCTCGGACCGCTTCGGCGCCTTGCCGTCGAAGCTGACCTCCACGCGGGCGTCTGAGGTTCCGGCGAGGAAGCTCGAGGTCAGCCAGGTCTCGCCCTGCTTGAGGTCATCGCGGGTGACGACGCGTTCGGACACCGCCTCCGGGGCATCGCCTTCCCTGTCCGCGTCCTGCCACTCCTGTGCCTTCTGCGCCCAGTCGCGCCACTCGGGCGAATTCACTCCGAGCAGCAGCTGGTGATCATCGGACTCGCCTCGCACGGTGTAGCGTTCGCTGCGCGAAGCACCGTCGTATTCGAGGGTGAGCACGCCCGGCTCCGAAGCATCTTGGGTGAATGCGTACGGCAGTCCGTCGGCATTGAGTCCGCCGGAGTACCAGTCTCCGGAGACGGCGCCGGCCACGATCTGTGTATTCGGCAGTTTCTCGATCCCGGCCGCGGCCCATTCCTTCCGCGTCTGACCTGCCACGAGGTTCTCCTGAGTATGCGTGTGCCCGCCGACAGTCACCGCGTTCGGGTAGTCGGCGATGACGTCGTAGAAGTCCTTCGCATTGTCGACGACGACGTCTTTGTGCGTGAGGATGGGCGCGTGGGTGGCGATGACGACCTGAGCGTTCTTCGGAACGTTCTTCAGATCGTTCTCCAGCCAGGTCAGCTGCTCCTGACTGATCTTCTCCTTGTACTTCTTCCGGTTCGCCTTGCCTTCGTACTCGATGCTGTCGAGCACGACGAAGTGGGTCTTGCCGACGTCATAGGAGAAATACGAGGGACCGAACTGGTCGCGGAAGGTATCGAGGGCGTGCGAATCGTCGACCGCGTCGTAGTCCTGATCGTGGTTGCCCGGTGCCACTCGCACGGGGCCGTTCATCTGCGAGTAGATATCTCGCAGTTCGTCATTGAGGCTGAGGTCGTCACCGACGTTGTCGCCGAGCAGAAGCACACCGCAGGCCCCGTAATCGCTGCGGTCGGCGAGGTCGCCGACGGCACCGTCGCGGGCGTAGCCCATCTCGGTCGTGTCATACGCCTGGGTATCGGAGGCGATCGGGCAGTTCTGGTCGTCCTGCGCCGAGGCCTGCGACTCGATCATCGGAAAGTTCACGGCCTTCGGTGTCTCACCGGTCGGTTCGATGCCTCCGAACTCGAGGTCTCCGGAGCCGTCCGGCAGATGGTTGTAGCTGAACTGTGCGATCTTGTCCTCGTCGACGGGCACCTGCCATCCTGAGGGCTGAGTGATCGAGACGGTCATGTTCTCTCGCACGGGCAGTTCGTAGCGTCCGCCTCCGTCCGTGAGGACGACGTCGACTCCATTGCTCACCGCGACGCCGGAGACGCCCTCCTCATCACCGTCGAGCTTCGAGTTCTCATTGACGTCGTCGAAGACCTGACCGGTGAACTTCTGCGGGTCGGCGGCCTTGCCGCGGTCGACCTGGACGTGGCCTTCGTAGAGCTCGGCCGGAACGTCTGCTGCGATCGCCTCCGTGGGCGAGAGAAACGGGGCGAAGAGCGCGAGTGCGGCGCAGGCTCCCAGGCCTGCGGCAGCGGTGCGCGGGCGGATTCGTCGTGTCTGCATGGATTTCTCCTGTATTCGACTGTGGCGGGTACTGCCGAGAGATGACCCTAGGGAGGCGGGGCGACAACGAGATGAAGCAGACAAGACGGCTTGATGAATAGGAGAAGAGTCCGGGTGGAACCCGACACCCAGTGCGTCCACCCGCGGCGAATGTGATCTGGATTCAATTCCTGGAAGCGACCACTGAAATCTCCACCCACCACGTAGTCTGAGACCATGAGTGGTCCACCGAAAAGAGTCTTCGTCGCTCGACTCGTCTCCGCCCCCGTGTTCGACCCACTCGGCGATCAGGTCGGCCGTGTCCGCGACGCCGTCCTCGTCTACCGTGCGACGATGCGGCAGTCCCCCCGCGTCATCGGCCTCGTCGTCGAGGTGCCCGGCCGGCGCCGTGTCTTCGTGCCGATGGGCCGGGTCACCGCAATCGATTCCGGTCAGGTCATCACCACCGGTCTGGTGAATATGCGGCGCTTCGAGCAGCGCGAGTCCGAGACTTTGGTGATGAATGATCTGCTCGACCGGCGCCTGCGGCTGCGGGAGGACAACTCACCGGTGCTCATCGAAGACGTCGGCATCGAGCAGCAGGTGAACAAGGACTGGGAGGTCACCCGCCTGTTCGTGCGGCGCGTGCCCGAACGCAGCGCCTTCGCCGCGTTCCGCCGCCGTGGTGAGACCAAGCAGATCGATTGGACGGACGCCGACCATCCGGTGGATTCCGAGGTCGACCAGGAAGCCACCCAGCTCATCGCCGCCTATCAGGACACGAAGCCTGCCGACCTCGCCGATGTGCTCTTCGAGATGAACTCGGCCCGGCGCCTTCAGGTGGCCCGAGCCCTCGATGACGAACGTCTCGCCGATGTGGTCGAGGAGCTGCCGGCCGAAACCCAGATCGAGATCCTCACAGGACTCGACACCGAACGTGCCGTGACCGTGCTCGAAGAAATGGCACCCGATGATGCTGCCGACCTCCTCGGCGAGCTCAGTGATGAACAGGCCGAACGGTTCCTGACGCTGATGGAGCCCGACGAGGCCGAAGATGTGCGGACGCTGCTGGCCTACGATGACGACACCGCGGGCGGCCTGATGACGACCGAGCCCGTGATCCTGACCCCGGAGGCCACGGTCGCGGAGGCGCTGGCCCATGTGCGTCGGGAAGACCTGCCGGCTGCCCTGGCCGCTGCGGTCTTCGTCTGCCGCCAGCCGGTGGAGACCCCGACGGGCAAGTATCTGGGTCTCGTCCACATCCAGGAGATGCTGCGCCATCCGCCGCACGAGGCGGTGGGCATCATGCTCGACACCGAGGTCGAACCGCTGTCGCCCGAGACTCCCCTCGGCGAGGTGGCGAAGCTGCTGGCCGCGTACAATCTGGTGTCGGTGCCGATCACCGATGACAACGATCGCCTCGTCGGTGTGGTCACCGTCGATGACGTCCTCGACGAGCTTCTGCCCGAGGACTGGCGAACCACCGGTCGTGACGATCGCAGCAGGGGGTAGAGATGGCCGTCGATGATTTCGAGATCCCGAGGTCGAGCAAACGCCGACTGCCGAGCTTCACCGTCTCCCCCGAGACCTTCGGCCGCGGAGCCGAAGCCTTTGCCCGGTTCATGGGCACTCCGGCGTTCCTCGTCGGGATGACGGTGTTCTGTGCCGTGTGGCTGCTGTGGAACACCCTGCTGCCCGAGTCGTGGCAGTTCGACCCGAGGTCGCTGAACTTCACTCTGCTGACCCTCATCCTCTCCCTGCAGGCCTCCTACGCAGCTCCGCTGATCCTGCTCGCGGAGAACCGCAGCACCGACCGGGACCGCGTCGAGTTCGAACACGATCGGCAGCGCGCCGAACGCAACCTCGCCGACACCGAGTACCTGGCACGGGAGGTCGCGGCGCTGCGCATCGCCATGCGTGAGGTCGCCACCCGCGACTTCATCCGCTCGGAGCTGAAAGATCTGCTCAAGGAGCTGGAAGAAGAGAAGCAGGACGGCCACCGCGCCGAGGATCTCGACTCCCCAGCCTCGGAACAGCGCCGAGGCGGCCCCCGCGGCGGATGACGAGACGACGGCCGAAAGGTAGGGTTGAAGGCCCGGGAGCACGGATCCGGGAAGGAAAGGACGTAGGTATGGCTGATCCCTCTGTGGACGCTGTGATTCAGGCGCTGACCGGGGTCATCGATCCTGAGATCCGCCGCAGCATCGTCGAACTCGATATGGTCGGATCGATCGACATCGACGACGGCAAGGTCACCGTCACCGTTCTCCTCACGATCGCCGGGTGCCCGCTGAAGGACACGATCACCAAGGACACGGAGGCCGCAGTGGCCCGGGTCGACGGGGTCACCGAGGTCGTTGTCGTGCTGGGCACGATGAGCCCCGAGCAGCGCAAGGCGATGAAGGAGAAGCTGCAGGGCTCCGGCACCCGCGACATCCCGTTCAACCGCCCGGAGTCTCTGACCAAGGTCTATGCCGTTGCGTCCGGAAAGGGCGGAGTCGGAAAATCCTCGGTGACGGCGAATCTCGCGGTGTCTCTGGCGGAGAAGGGGCTGCGCGTCGGCGTCGTCGATGCCGATATCTACGGCTTCTCCATCCCCGGCATGCTCGGACTCTCCGGAAAGCCGACCCGAGTCGATGAGATGATCCTGCCGCAGATCTCCCACGGCGTGAAGGTGATGAGCATCGGCATGTTCGTCCCACCGAATCAGGCCGTCGTCTGGCGCGGTCCGATGCTCCATCGCGCCCTGCAGCAGTTCCTCACGGATGTGTTCTGGGGCGACCTCGACGTGCTCCTGCTCGATCTGCCTCCCGGCACAGGAGATATCGCGATCTCCGTGGCACAGCTGCTTCCCGCATCCGAGCTCCTCGTCGTCACCACACCTCAGTCAGCGGCCGCTCAGGTCGCCGAACGCGCTGGATCCATCGCCACACAGACGAAGCAGGCGTTGGCGGGAGTCATCGAGAACATGTCGTGGATGGAGATGCCCGACGGCACTCGAATTGAGGTGTTCGGATCCGGCGGAGGTGCCAGTGTCGCCGAGAACCTCACCGCCACCGTCGAACACGAGGTTCCGCTGCTCGCTCAGATCCCCTTGGACACCCGTCTGCGGGAAGGATCGGATGCCGGCACCCCGGTCGTGCTCGGCAGCCCCGAGTCTCCTGCGGCTCAGGCCTTCGACGCTCTCGCAGAGTCGCTGCGGCGACGCAGTAGGGGCCTGTCCGGCAGATCTCTGGGCCTGAGCCCGGTGTGAGTCGGCGCCGTCGCCTCGGCGCTGTGAGATGACCCCGGGTTCAGGTGGATTCGGGGTCGAACGGCGCCGCAACCCCGCGATCGCGCAGGGTGACCTGGGCCTGGAACCGTTCGATGGGTGACCGCTCCCGGGTGGGGGCCGCCTCGGTGTCGGTCTGAGTCGACGTTGCAGCGCCTGCGGACTCAGTGGGCGACGATTCCTGAGTTGCACGTTCCTGACGTTTGGATTCGCGGATGGCCGCATCCTCTTCGACGAGGGCCTCACGCACGATCCGGCGCGGATCGTACTGACGCGGGTCGAGCTTCTGCCAGTCCACGTCCTTGAAGTCGTCGCCGAAATCGCGTCGGACGCTGTCCTTCGCGCCTTCGGCCATGCGGCGCATCTGTCGCACGAAATCCCGCAGCTTCTGAGCGTATTCGGGCAGGCGTTTGGGTCCGATCACGACCAAGGCCACAACGACCAGAATCACCATTTCGGTGCCGTTGATACCGAACATGATCTCAAGTCTACCGTGGACGGCGGTAGCATCGACTCATGGTCAGCACAGGTTCGACAATCCGATCCCGCCGGGAGGCCCAGTGGACGAGATAGCCGTCGAACGGGTGCTGCGCATCGTCGAACTCGTTCCCGCCGCTCGTGTCGTCGCCTACGGCACGGTCGGTGCCGTCGCCGACTGCTCACCCCGCTACGTCGGTCGGGTGATGCGGGAATTCGGGTCGAACGTCACGTGGTGGCGAGTCGTCAACGCGGCCGGGATCCTGCCGCCGGAGATCTTCGCCCGAGCCCGCATCCACTGGGATGCTGAGGGCACTGCGCACTCACATGCGCGCGTCGAACGCGAAGCGTTCCTCGACGTCGACGAACTCGATCGGCTGTGGCGCACCCACGGAATCGAACCCGAATGCGGTTAGACTTGGGAGAACTCAGCACCAGAAGGGAGGGGCCGGTTGGCACGCGAAAATGCAGGTGATCTCACCTTCTCGGAACAGTTCAACGGTCCCGATCCGCTGCTCGACGCCGCTCGCACCCATTCACATGAGTTCGGGATCGCGCCGGTCTCCCAGACCACGGCGAAGACCCTGACTCTCCTGGCGCGCCTCCTCACTCCGGTCGCAGCTGTCGAAGTCGGCACCGGAGTCGGAACATCGACCCTGTCGCTGCTGCGCGGAATGCCCACCGCCGGGATACTGACGTCGATCGACACGAATTCCACGACCCAGAGCGCCGCGCGGGATCTCGTCGACATGGCCGGGATCAGACCTGGTCGGCTGCGTCTGATGAGCGGCCGCGCCGAAGAGGTGCTCAAGCGACTCGCCCCGTCGGCCTATGACATGGTCTTCATCGACGTGGAGCCGGGCAGCCTGGAGAGGATGATCGAGCCCTCTCTGCGGCTGCTCGACGCTCAGGGGCTGTTGGTCATCCACAAGACTCTGCTCAAGGGCGCCGTCGCCGATCCCGTCGATCGCAGTCCTCGCACTCAGGCTGCCCGCAGCTTGCTCAATCGCATCGCAGAACAGGAAGGCCTCGAACGGGTGCTGCTGCCCATCGGCGAAGGGCTGCTGCTTCTGCAGAAGGCCCGGTGAATTCGACGACAGCAGAGACTTACAGGTAAGTCTCTGCTGTTCGTGAGTCTCCGCTCGGCCGTATGCTGCGGCCGTCGGCTCAGAGCCCCAGTGTCTTGGCGAGGGTGTCGTGGAGTCCGGTGGCTTCGTCTCTGCTGAGTTCGATCACCAGGCGGCCTCCGCCTTCGACTGGAAGCCGCATCACCATGCTTCGGCCTTCTTCGGTCACTTCCAGAGGTCCGTCGCCGGTGCGGGGTTTCTGGGCTGCCATATGGGCTCTTCCTTCCGTTGTCATGCAAAGACGGTTCACACCAGGTGGACCGAATGATGTACTTAAGATTATTCCATGATCCGCGCGTTCCCGGTAACTCTTCGCAACTCTTCCACCCTGCGGGCAGTCACGGCGCAGATCGGCTGACGGTCACGGAGGCAGGTCGGCGGGCGGAGTGAAGTGCCACAGATAGGCGACCCACACGATCTGAAGCAGGATATAGGCGACCAGCAGCACGGCCCGATAGCCTCGTGAGCGTACCAGCGCCAGTGTCAGCGCCAACGGGAACAGCGGCAGCAGCAGACGCAGGGTGGAGGTCTGCGGATTGAAGAAGATGAGCAGGTACAGCCCGTAGCCGAGGCAGAACAGCTGCAGCGTCCGACCCATATGCGCTCCCGCCGGTGAGAAGATCAAGGCGAGCATTCCGGCGACGACGATGACGAGCAGCACCGGACCGAGCGGACCGATGAGGCTGATCGACCGGGCCACCCACTGGACGACGAAGCTGGTCTCGCCGGTGTGCCAAGCCGCCTCGGTGTCGGTATAGGCAGTCAGCGATCCGGTCGCCCACCACGCATGGATCGGGTGGATGAGTGCCGCCGCGCAGGAGGACACGCCCAGCGTCCAGGACCGGACCACCTCGCCGGTCGGATACGGATCGCTGCGGCGGCGAAGGAAGCGGTCGATGAGGTGGAAGAGCATGAAGAACGAGAACGCGACGCCGATCGGCCGCGACAGATCCATGAAGACGACGACCGGGATCGCGGTGAGATAGCGGCGCTCGACGACGAGGAAGAGCGCCGTCGCCTGCAGCAGAAGAGTCAGAGATTCGGCATAGCCGGTGGAGAAGATCGCGGCGGGCGGGAAGAACATGACGAGGGCCAGCCCCATCAGCGCCTGACCGCCATCGACGTACTTGCGGAAGAGGTGGAGGATGACGATCGAAGCCAGCCCCGCGGCGATCGTGGACACGATCGGCGAGATGACCTCGTAGCTCAGCCCCGTGAGGTCCGAGACAGTGGCCACGATCGAGGGATGCAGCGGATAGAACGCCCATTGGTTCTCCGCGACAGATCCGGATTCGTCGACCGGCAGAACGCGAGGATACCCTTCGTCGGCGACACGCCCGTACCAGCCGCCGTCCCAGAAGTTGAGGAAGTCATTGAGCGTCGTCGTCACCGGTGACGATGACCAGTTCGCCGGGTCCTGACGTTTGAGGACCGCGGCGAAGATCGACATGCTCACGACGCGGGAGACGAAGTACACGGAAACCGCCTGCAGCCACACGGGCAGGCTCATGAACAGAGCGCTGAGGCGGCTGCAGCGCGAGGAATCGAAGACTTCGGGGGCGAGGGTGATTCCGGGCAGATCTGCGGGGCGACTCATCGTGGTCCGGCAGCCGTTTCCGGTCCGTCAGAGGCAGCTGCGGATTCGAGTTCGATCAGGCGTGCGCGTAGCATCGCCATGGCCTCGTCGACGTCGTCCATCCGGTAGCCGCGCAGGGCGGGCCGGAACCGCACCGATTCCAGGTCCTCGCCGGTGAACTCCGCAGGCAGCCCGGTCCAGCGCTCTTCGGCCTCGTCGATGGTTTCGGAAGAGAAGACGTTGAAGGTCGCTGCGACGACGAATACGAGGACGAAGACCGCGGCAGCGACACCGATGACAATCCACAGAGGCATGCCCCCATTTTCGCATAGGCGCCTGCGCGGAATGCTCAGCGCAGGCCGCGCACGGTGTGTTTCGGTGCCGCTTCACCGGTGATTGCCACGGTCACGTCGATCGCGTCGGCAGTGGCTCTCACGTCGTGTGTGCGGATCAGCGCCGCTCCCTTCTCGATGGCCAGCGCGGTTGCGGCGATCGTCCCGTACAGTCGATCCTGTGGACCGACCTCGCCGATGGACTCTCCCACGAAATCCTTCCGTGAGATCGCCAGCAGCACCGGGTAGCCCGTGGCGGTGAACCGTTCGAGTTCGCGCAGCAGCCGCAGCGAATGGTACGTGTTCTTCCCGAAGTCCGGAGTGGGGTCGATGATGATCCGGTCTTCACGCACCCCTGCTGCACGGGCCGCCTCGGCGAGCTCGATGACGCCGGAGACGGTGGAGTCGACGACGTCACCGGCCTGCAGACCATAGCGGTTGCGGTGGGCGTCGGTGCGCGGATCCAAACCGCCTGTGTGGGAGCAGACGATGCCGACGTCATTCCGGGCGGCCACCTCGGCGAGCTTCGGGTCGACCCCTGCCCAGGTGTCATTGAGCAGTCCCGCGCCGGCCCTGCAGGCCGCGTCGGCCACCTCATGGCGCCAGGTGTCGACGCTGATGAGCACGTGCGGGTGGGACCCAGCGACGGCTTCGATGGTCGCGCACACGCGGTCGATCTCCTCGGCCACGGAGATCTCCCGACCGCGGCCGGCGCGCACACCTCCGATATCGACGATCTGGGCACCGGCGGAGGCGGCGGCCCCCACCGCAGCGATCGCCTCGTCGAGGGTGGCGGCAGATTCGTAGAAGGAATCGGTTGTGCGGTTGATCACGGCCATGATAGCCGGGGTTCCGGGCCGGGCCCGGGCCAGCTCGAATCGTTCGGCCTCCGGCTGGCCGGCGGCGTCACCCCTCACGGTCGGCCGTTCGCAGATGACGACACCGCGGAGTCCGTGCCGTGTCCCGGTCCGATCGCGGCAACGACTTCGTCGATGTCGTCGGTGAGGGTGAACATGTTCAGATCCGCTTCGCTGATCGTCCCCGCGGCCAGAAGGGTGTTCTGCATCCAACCGACGAGCCCGCGCCAGTAGTCAGTGCCGACGAGCACGATCGGGAATGACGTGATCTTGCCGGTCTGGACCATGGTGAGGGCTTCGAACAGCTCGTCGAGTGTGCCCAGGCCGCCGGGCATGACGACGAATCCGCGCGAGTACTTGAGGAACATGGTCTTGCGGACGAAGAAGTAGCGGAAGTTCACGCCGAGTTCGACGTGCTCGTTGAGCCCGGTTTCGAAGGGCAGCTCGATGCCCAGCCCGATGGACACTCCCCCGCCCTCACAGGCACCGCGGTTACCGGCTTCCATGATTCCGGGTCCCCCGCCGGTGATGATCGCGTTGCCGTTCTCCGCAATGCGGCGAGCGATCTCTCGGGTGTCCGCATACGCCCGGGTGCCGGCTTTCAGACGGGCGGACCCGAAAATCGACACGGCCGGGCCGATCTCGGCCAGCGAGCCGAATCCTTCGACGAACTCGGCTTGGATGCGCATGACGCGCCACGGGTCCTCATGCACCCAGTCGGTGCCGGACTTCGATTCGAGGAGGCGCTGGTCCGTCGTCGTCTCCGGCACCTGGTCACCGCTCAGCCGCAGTGGGCCCTTGCTGTAGTAACCCGGGTCGCCGGTAGGGTCGTCCGTCGAATCGCCTGCCGGGTCGCCGGTCGAATCGTCTGTCGATCTGGTCATCTCATTCACCGGCCCTGAAGGTAGCTGCGCAGAGTTGCGGTGGCCTGGTCCACCTCGGTGACTTTCACATGCTCATCCGACTTATGGGCGTACAGAGGGTTGCCAGGACCGAAATTCACCGCCGGAACTCCCAGTGCGCTGAATCGGGACACATCGGTCCAGCCGAGCTTCGGGGCCGGGGACAGTCCGAGCGTATCGATGAAGTCCTGGGCGATGGCCCTGTCGAGCCCGGGACGCGCACCCTCGGCGGCATCGGTGACGACGACGTCGAATCCGGTGAAGAACTCGCGTAGGAAGGACTCTGCCTCGGCGGCGGATTTGCTCGGAGCGAAGCGGTAGTTCACGGACACGACGCATTCGTCGGGCACGACATTGCCGGCGACTCCCCCGCGGATGTTCACAGCGGACAGGGATTCGCGGTAGTCGAGGCCGTCGACCGTGACGGTGTCGGTCTCGAATTCGGCGAGCCTGGTGAGCACCTCGGCGGCGGAGTGGATGGCGTTGACGCCCATGAATGCACGTGCCGAGTGGGCGCGGACTCCGGTGGTGGTGACGTCGACGCGGATGGTTCCGTTGCAGCCGCCTTCGACGGAGGCGTTCGAAGGTTCGCCGAGGATCGCGAAGTCACCGGTGAGCCAATCGGGTTGATTGCGGGAGACGCGGCCGAGCCCGTTGAGTGAGGCATCGACCTCTTCGTGGTCGTAGAAGACCCAGCTGACGTCGCGATTCGGTGCGGTCAGCGCGGCCGCCGTGGCCAGCTGCATCGCCACTCCGGCCTTCATGTCGCAGGCGCCCCGACCCCAGATGACCTCATCAGCGGGGTAGTTCTCTCCGGTCATATGGGTGCGCACAGGCGGAAGATTGTCTTCGACGGGAACGGTGTCGAGGTGGCCGGCGACGACGATGCGCTCGGCCAGGCCGAGGTTCGTGCGCGCGATGATGGTGTCTCCGTCGCGGAGGATCTCCAGATCCGGGCCCGGCCCTGCGCTGATCCTCTCCAGCACGTCGACGACGGCATCGGCGAGGACGGTTTCGTTCCCCGACACGGATTCGACGGCGCACAGACGACCGGTGAGTTCGGCCGGGTCACCCAGTGCGGCGAACAGGTATTCACCGAAGTCTCCGGTGGGCGCGAATATGGCATCAGTCTCAGCAGATGGATCGACAGTCATGTCTCTTAGCCTAGTACGGCGCCACCGTCTAGGCTTGAGACATGACAGAACGCATTGTTTCCGCACGCGGACTCGCCACGATCCATTCCGACACCGTCCTCTCCGTCTGGTACCCCGCCTTGAGCACCGGTGATACCCACGACACCGCCGAGGCGGCCGCCACCGCCCGCGCCGCCGACGACGGACTCGACGCGCTCGTGGGCGCCGATGAGGCCCGCGGCACCCGGTCAGAAGTCGTCACCACCACAATCGATCTCGACGCCGGTCCCGCCTCGGCGGCCGATGCCTACCTGCGTCTGCACGCACTGTCCCACCGCGTCGTGACCCCCAACGACGTCAACCTCGACGGCATCTTCGGTCATATCGCCAATGTCGTGTGGACCTCCTTCGGCGCCTGCTCGCCCGAGGGCTTCGAGGCCACTCGCGCCAAACTGCTTGCCCGCGGTCCCGTCGCCGTATACGGACTCGACAAGTTCCCGCGGATGACGGACTTCGTCATCCCCTCCGGTGTGCGCATCGCCGATGCCGACCGTGTCCGTCTCGGCGCCCATCTTGCTCCCGGCACCACCGTCATGCACGAAGGCTTCGTGAACTTCAACGCCGGCACCCTCGGTTCGGCCATGGTCGAGGGCCGCATCTCGCAGGGCGTCGTCGTCGGCGACGGATCGGACATCGGCGGCGGAGCTTCGATCATGGGCACGCTCTCCGGCGGCGGCACTCACCGCATCTCCATCGGCTCGGGCAGCCTCCTCGGAGCGAATGCCGGAGTCGGCATCTCCATCGGCGATGACTGCATCGTCGAAGCCGGTCTCTACATCACTGCAGGCACCCGCGTGACGGTCCCCGGCGAAGGCGATGCCGTGGTCAAGGCCGCCGAGCTCAGCGGGAAGAACAACATCCTCTTCCGACGCAATTCGGTCACCGGCGCCGTTGAGGCGATCGCCCGCGACTCCAAGGGCATCGAGCTCAACCCCGACCTGCACTGAGTCACACGCCGCACTGCAGCAGAGGGCGCGTTCACATCATGTGGACGCGCCCTCAGCGCATTCACTCCTCGCCGAGGCCAGGCATCCCACATGCTTCGCAGCGAGTCACCCTGCTGGCGGCAAATCTCCTCGCGAGTGCCATAACGCCCCGTTCCTACAGGGGGTTGCGGAACGAAAGGTGATGGATGCTCAAGCAGCTGTATGAACAGTCGCCAGCGGTGAGAGTTGCTGCCGGCGGCAGAAGCAGCGTGCCTTCGACGGTTCTTCGCCACGACGCCTGACATCCGCCACCCGTACTGGCATACCACCGTGTTCCTGCAGGGGGTTGTGGCACGGAGGATGATGGATACGTCAGTACCTGTAGGACAAGCCTCCTGCGACGCGAAGTGGCACTACCGGTGCGGGATGGGGAAAGAGCGGCTGTACGAGACCGAGCCATGAATGCGCAACGGCGTCGGACAGATGATTCTGCTCCGACGCCATTGCGTGGGCTCGACGACACATGCGCCGAGGTGGGACTCAGTCGTCCGTTGTCACGTCGCTGACGTGCGGCCGGCTGATCCCCGGGACTCAGCGTTCGCTGATGTCCTTGTAGTTCCGGTTGTATTCGCCCGTGTAGATCTGGCGGGGACGGCCGATCTTCGTCTCGGGGTCCTTGATCATCTCGCGCCACTGAGCGATCCAGCCGGGCAGACGACCGACCGAGAACAGCACAGTGAACATATTCGTCGGGAATCCGAGGGCCTTGTAGATGAGACCCGTGTAGAAGTCGACGTTCGGGTAGAGCTTGCGCTCGACGAAGTAGTCGTCGGCCAGCGCGATCTCTTCGAGCTGCTGAGCCAGCTCGAGCAGCGGGTCGCCGCCGGAACGGGCGAGAACCTCGTCGGCCGTCTTCTTGATGATCTTCGCGCGCGGATCGTAGTTCTTGTACACGCGGTGACCGAAGCCCATGAGACGAACGCCGTCTTCCTTGTTCTTCACGCGCTCCATGAACTTCTTCGGTCCGTCATCGGAAGCCGCGATCTGCTCGAGCATCTCGAGCACAGCGGAGTTCGCGCCGCCGTGCAGCGGTCCGGCCAAGGCGTTGACTCCGGCCGAGATCGACTGGAACACGTTGGCCTGCGATGAGCCGACGAGACGAACCGTCGAGGTCGAGCAGTTCTGCTCGTGATCGGCGTGGAGGATGAACAGCTGATCCATGGCCTTGACTGCCAGCGGATCCGGTTCGTATTCCTCAGCGGGAACGCCGAAGTTCACGCGCAGGAAGTTCTCCACCAGGCTCAGCGAGTTGTCCGGGTGGATGACCGGCAGCCCCATGTTCTTCCGATGCGCAAGAGCTGCGATGGTCGGCATCTTCGCGAGCAGACGGAATGACGACGTGTCGATCTGGTCTTCGTCAAAGACATCGAGGTCATCTTGGTAGAACGTCGACAAAGCCGCGACGGCAGCTGCAACCATAGGCATCGGATGAGCGTCGTACGGGAACGCACGGAAGAAGCGTCGCAGGTCCTCGTGGACGATGGTGTGTCCGCGCAGGCGAGCGTCGAAGGCGTCGTACTGTTCCTGAGTCGGCAGCTCACCATAGATGAGGAGGTAGCAGACTTCGACGAAGTTCGACTGTTCCGCGAGCTGTTCGATCGGGTACCCGCGGTACTGCAGCTCACCGTTGTCACCATCGATGTAGGTGATGGACGACGAGGTGGTTGCAGTGTTGGCAAACCCTGGATCGTATGTGACCGCGCCGGTCTCTTTGAGCAGAGAACCGATACGGTATCCGTTGTTGCCCGCTGTTGCTGACACCTCGGGCAGTGTCAGCTCCGTATCAGCGATCCTGAGGTTCGCCTCCGAAGTCATTCGATCTCCTCACCGTTGACCGACCCCAAGAACTTCCTGAGGTGTTTTGCACAGTTCTTTCAAAGACTACCGACAACTGCGGGAATCAGAAAATCACTGCACGCTTCATATACTGGTCGGTAATACGTCTGACCAGGGAAAATAACAGTTTTTTGGCCTGCATGAAGTCTTAGCGGGAACTTAGCGGACGCTCGGAAACCGGTGGTTTCCGAGCACCCTGCCCCACCCCCGCCATCATTTCGAGGCGGCCCGAAGACGCTCGGCCGCGGCCCGGATCCGTTCGTCGGTGGCGGTCAGCGCAATTCGCACATGGTCGGCAGCCGCGGCTCCGTAGAACTCTCCGGGACCTGCGACGATGCCGAGTTCGGCGAGGTCAGCCAGGGACCTCCAGCAGTTCTTGTCTGCTGTCGACCACAGGTAGAGACCCGCGGTCGAATGATCGATGCGGAATCCGAACTCCTCGAGCCCGGTTCGCAGCTGCTCGCGCCGCGCCCGGTAGGTCTCTTTCTGCGCCAGCACGTGTTCCGTGTCGCGCAGCCCGGCGACCATGGCCTCCTGGATCGGGAAGGGCACGATCATGCCTGCGTGTTTGCGCGAGCGGGTGAGATCCGAGATGAGCTCGGCATCGCCGGCGACGAACGCCGCTCGGTAGCCGGCGAGGTTCGACTGCTTCGACATCGAGTACACACTCAGCACGCCGGCGTTCGACTCCCCCGCGGCCTTGAGCACACTCGGCGCCGGCTCATCGGATTCCCAGTTGAGCAGTCCGTAGCATTCGTCCGACGCCACGACGACTCCGGCGGCGCGAGCACGGCGAACCACCTCGGCGAGGGTGCCGACGTCGAGGACCTCTCCCGTCGGATTGCTCGGGGTGTTGATCCACAGCAGACCGACGCCGTCCAACGAGGCTCCGTCGACGACCTGGGCGGCATCGATGCGGCGGCATTCCACCCCGGCAATGGTCGCCCCCATCTCATAGGTCGGGTACGCGGCGGAGGGGCAGGCGACGGTCAGCCCGCGTTCGCGCAGCCCCAACAGAGTGGGCAGCCAGGCGACGAGCTCTTTCGAGCCGACGGTCGGCAGGATTTCGGCAGCGGGGTCGAGGCTGACCGAATGCCAGTTCTCGTACCACCGAGCGATGGCTTCACGCAGCTGCGCCGTTCCGGCGGTCGTCGGGTAGCCGTGGGCATCCCCTGCCTCCGACAGGGCGCGACGGATCACCTCAGGGGTGGGGTCGACGGGCGTACCGATGGAGAGGTCGCAGACTCCGTCGGGATGCTCGGCGGCCCGGTTGCGGTATTCCGTGAGTCGGTCCCAGGGGTAGTCCGGGAGGTTGAGTCCGAATGCGTTCGTCATCGGTCAGTCGTCGTGGTTCTGGGGAGGCAGGGCGGAGATGATCGGGTGGTCCTTGCCGGTGTTGCCGAGCTTCGCGGCGCCGCCGGGCGAACCGAGGTCGTCGAAGAATTCGACGTTGGCCTTGTAGTACTCTTCCCATTCATCGGGCACATCGTCTTCGTAGAAGATGGCTTCGACGGGGCACACGGGTTCGCAGGCACCGCAGTCGACGCATTCGTCGGGGTGGATGTACAGGCTGCGTTCGCCCTCGTAGATGCAGTCGACGGGACATTCGTCGATGCAGGCCTTGTCCTTGAGGTCGACACAGGGCTGGGCAATGATGTACGTCACTGGGCTGACTCCTCGAAAGACTCACAGATGGTGCGCATGTACCTCCCACAATACGCCTCCGCGGGATTCCCGTGCTCACCGGTCCCAGGTGATTCGCATTGCATCTGACATCGCCGCTCCCGCCTGCGCCCGACCGCGGCGTGCGTGTCATAGGGTGGGAGGGCATCAATTTCGCGGAGGAAGGCCAGACGTGGACGATCTGCAGCCCGGCAGACGAGTGGTCGTGCGGTATTCGCTCGACCCCGGTGACACCCATTCGACGTCCGACGCCCTCGGCGTCGTCACAGCCGTCGACGAGGAGGGGCTCGAGATCGATACCAAGCGCGGTCCCCTGCGCATCGCTCGTGCCCAGATCCTCCTCGTCCACGAGGTGCCCCCGGCTCCGACCAAAGCCGGACGCACCCACGAGATCGTCTCCGCCGTGGATCTGCGGCGCATCTCCGCGGCCGCTTGGCTCCCCCGCGATGTGTCCTGGCTGCACGTGGAGAATCTGCGCAACGAAGGCACCGAGGCGGCCGCCGAGGTCAGCCTGCTGCAGAAGGGCTGGCTGCTGCGCCATTCGGAGTCCGCGACCCGCCGAGCCAATTCGTGTCTGCCCATTTCCGACACCGGTCTCGGGTGGGAGCAGGGGCTCGACGCAGTCGAGGAGTGGTATCGGACCCGAGGCGAGCCCGGTCGCGTCCAGATCTATTCCGCCGATGATTCCACCGCGCTTGCTCCAGAATGCGAGGGGCTCGCTCCCCTGCTCTCGGCCCGCGGCTACACCCCCTCAGAGGCCACCCTGCTGCTCACCGGCGCCACGAGCGAGGCAGCCGGCGGCGTGTCTTCCCCCGCCGAGGCGGCCGCTGCCGGTCTGCTCATCGACGTGAACGATGCACCGTCCTCCGAGCACTTCGCGGCGTGGACGTCGCAGCGCAGCCCCGGAGAGGAACCGGGTTCGGCTGAGGCGTTCAAGACACTCATCGAAGCCGATCAGCCGTGTGAGTTCGTCACCGCCTATGCCGAGCATCCCGACGGCTCCCGATCGATGGTAGCGGCATGCAGAGTGGTCGAGCGCAGCAAATGGGGAGTCATCACCAACCTCATCACCCGTCCCGATCTGCGACGTCGCGGTGCCGGGCGTTCGGTGGCCGCAGCTGCGGCGGCGCTGCTCGCTCAGCGCGGGGTTCGGTCCTACCTCGTCGACATCGAGTCGAGCAATGAGGCATCGTTGAACCTCTTCGCCTCTCTCGGCGCGACTGTCCGCCATCGGTCCTGGTACGCCGAAGCCCGCTGACCGGTCAGCCGGCCGGAATCCTGCTGCGAGGGCTCAGCCCTTGCATTCGACCTTGTTCACCGGCCGGTAGACCGTGGTGAATCCGTCCTTCGTGGTCTGACCCGAACTGATGCCCTTCATGGTCCGGGTGATCCGGATCGACCAGCCGCCCTTGGGCGACTGCGGGGTGCACGACGGTCCGCTTTCGGTGATCGAACCCGGTGAGGTGTGGTTGAACCGATCCGAGGCGCTGGCCGACACATCGTACTTCTTGACGCCGAAGACCTTCGCATGGACCTCTCCGTCCTTGAGGTACATATCGAGAACGACCGGGGTCTTCGAGTTGTTCGTGAACTTCATATCGATCGAGGACCAGTCGAGGGTCGACTCGCGGCCCTCCGGATAACGGGAGATATAGCGCGAATGCGCTTGGTGTTCGTCGAGGTCGAAACCGGCGAAGAACGCGGCATTGAACAGTGTCGTCGACACCTGTGAGACTCCGCCGCCGTAGTCTTTCTTCATCTGACCTTCGGAGATCACGCCGGCAGGTTTGTAGCCGTTCGCCGCTGTGCGCTGGCCCAGAGCTTCGTTGAGGGAGAACTGCTCGCCGGGCTGGAGCACGGTGCCGGAGACCTTCTTCGAGGCCACACGCAGATTGGTATCGCGGTTGGGCTCGGAGTTGTAGCCGGTGGAGAAGTGAGACACGGTGTCGGAGACATCGGCCTTCTTCGCATCCTTCGTCGTGAAATCGGGTTTGACGGAGGCCAGGGTGACGCTCGGTTTGTCGTCCTTGCCGTTGATGGCATCGGTGACAGCGCCGGTCAGCTCCTTGGCCTTGATGCCGATGCCATCGCGGGAAGGCACGACCTCGGGCTTGCCGTCCTTGATCTCGAAACTCGCGTCCTCGGCCGGTCGCCCGATGTCCTTGTTCGCGGCCAGCACGGACTTCTGCAGAGCCTCCTGATCGAAGACGGGCGTGAGCTTCGAGTCCTCGGCTTTGAAGGTCAGAGTCTTCGCAATGGTCTTCGGGGACACGGTGAGGTCACCGCCCTTGACCTCGGAGTCCGCATCCTTCCCAGGCTTCGCCGTGATCGTGAGGTCCTTGCTCACTGCGTCTTTCGCGAACCCGTCGGCCATGTCTTCGGCTTCTGCCGTGGTGATATCGGGTTCGACGCTCGTCGGGCTGACCGGCAGAGCATCCTCGGTGCGCAGCCAATGTTCGTCGACGGCGCTGCGCACGGCGGCGGTGTCGACGGTCTGGCCGTTCTTGCCGTCCGTGACCTTCGGGGTGGTCTTGTCGAACTCGAGTTCGGCGTCTTGCGGTTCGGCGGCCAGTGATTCGGTGACCTTCGCCGTTGCCTTGTCGAACTTCTTCTCGTCCACCTTGATGACAGGGTCGACGTCGTCATCACCGAAGAGCCGGTGCCAGATGACGGTGGGATCGAGGCTGAAGCCGGTGACGCGATCGACGGTGGCTCCGGCGTCGAAGGAGATTCCGGCCTTCTCCGGGTCGAGCTCCGCGGTCGGCTCGCCGGCCTTTAAGACGATTCCCTTCTCTGCGTCGTCGCGCAGATCATTGCGCAGGGTGTTCTCGGCCTCCGTCGCGGACTTGCCGCCGATGTCGATTCCGGCCACGGTCGTGCCCGGTGCCAGCACACGTCCGCTGAAGAAGCCGATCACCACGTAGATGGCGGCGAGCACGAGAACGGTCAGGAGAATGAAGGGCCAGATCTTCTTCTTCCGGGCGTCGCTGCGGGACGGGTCGGGCCCGCCTGCGTTCGAGGTTCCATCGGACAAGGTGTTGGTCGGCATCATTCTCCCGAGGGTGTCGATATCGACTGTGTCGGTGCGGTTCGGACGAGTCTAGCGAGTGCGACCGCGCCCGCGCACGCTGATGAAGGAGAAGACAGCGGCCAGGACCATCGGTCCGAGCAGCCACACAACGGAACGCAGCAGACCGGTGACGATCATATCGGCGCCGGGCAGCCACTTCGGCTGGCCGAAGACGAAGGACAGCACGGCGATGATCACGGCGGCCAGAAGCATCGGGGCGCTGCTGCGGTACATCGTCTTCAGATGCCACAGGCTCGCCGCGGCCAGGGCCAGCGCCAACGCGAGTCCCCACGGCACGATGATCGGGGTGTCGCCGAAATTGACGACAGTGACGTTGAGGTGCTGCATGGTGCCGAGGAAGGCGATGAGCAGTCCGAGCACGGCAGCGTGGAGGTAGGCGAAGATTCCGGGCTTCCGCGGCTCGCGACGACGTCGGGCAGGCGCGGCCGCTGCCGCGTTCTCCTGGTTGTCGACCGCTGCGATGTCGAGTCCGGCGAGCACGTGCGGGGCCGGTCCGGCGGTCAGCATCTCGGACGGGATCGGAGTGCCTGCCCCGATGGAGAAAAATTCGCGATCGCCGATCCTCTGACCGACACCGTTCGACAGGGCGAAGAAGCCGCCGGACACGCTCACCTGGGTGCGATGAGCCTCGAGTGCCGCCCGTTTGGCCGGCAGCACCGAGGCGACGTCCTGGTCGACGACGATCTGACCGACCGGTGGTTTGGCCGGGATCGTCTCGGCGGCAGCGAACCCGGTGTCGGCGAACCCGTCCTGGTTGGGGTCGAACGATCGGCGGGCCACCTCGGTGGGGGTGTCGACGTACAGGAGCCGACCGGTCCGCCATTCGGCGAAGTCGAATGCCGCAGTCGTGGCCTCGTGCACCCGCACGTGGTCGGGGTGACCATAGCCCCCGTTGGCGGCATAGGTGATGATCGCATGCGGTTCGAAGGCATCGATGACGGCAGCGATATGCCGGGCCACGGTCGTGATGTCAGCTGCGCACAGAGCATCGTCGGTCATCGATGACGCCGGTCGGGCATGACCGTCCGGTCCCCATTCCATGCCCGAATCCTCGAAGGTGCGCGTGGTCCCGCCGAGGAAGGTGTGCATGCGCACGCCGAGGGCACGCATCGCTTCGGCGATCTCCTGCTCCCGGGCCCGGGCGAGACCGGCCCGGTCGCCCTCGAGCTGCTTCAGCTCTGCGGGGATGACCTCGCCGCCCTCACCGCGGGTGGCGGTGAGCACCATGACCTCGGCACCCTCGGAGACCAATGCGGCGATCGTGCCGCCCGTCGTGATCGTCTCATCGTCGGGATGAGCGTGCACGAGGAGGACGCGTGGCGTAACAGTCATTGGTTCCTGGGTGCTCGAGGTCATTCGGTGCTGCCGGATCAAGGATTCCGGCTCAGGCGTTCTGGCGGCGCATCTTCGCGTAGAGCTTGGCGCGTTCCTTCTGATCGAGTTCGACCTTGCGGATGCGGATGGCACCCGGGGTGACCTCGACGCACTCGTCCTCACGAGCGAACTCGAGGCTCTCCTCGAGGGTCAGCTTGCGCGGCGGAGTGAGGTTCTCGAAGCTGTCAGCCGATGCCGAACGCATGTTCGTCAGCTTCTTCTCCTTCGTGATGTTGACGTCCATGTCGTCGGCGCGGGAGTTCTCGCCCACGATCTGGCCCTCATAGACCTCGGAGGTCGGTTCGACGAAGAAGGTGCCGCGGTCCTGCAGGTTGATCATCGCGTACGGGGTCACCGTTCCGGCGCGGTCGGCCACGAGAGAGCCGTTGATGCGGAACTCGATATTGCCGGCCCACGGTCCGTATCCGGCCGAGATCGTGTTCGCGATTCCGGTGCCGCGGGTCTCGGTGAGGAACCGAGTGCGGAAGCCGATGAGGCCGCGGGCGGGAACCTTGAACTCCATCCGCACCCAGCCGGTGCCGTGGTTCGTCATCGTCGACATGACGCCCTTGCGTGCAGCCAGCAGCTGAGTCACAGCGCCGAGGTAGTCCTCCGGCACGTCGACCGTGAGCTCTTCGAAGGGCTCGTGGACCTTGCCGTCGACCTGCTTGGTCACGACCTGAGGTTTGCCGACCGTGAGTTCGAATCCTTCACGGCGCATCTGCTCGACGAGGATGGCCAGAGCCAGCTCACCGCGACCTTGGACCTCCCAGGCGTCAGGGCGTTCGGTCGGGACGACCTTGAGTGAGACGTTGCCGACGAGCTCCTGGTCGAGGCGGTCCTTGACCATGCGGGCGGTGACCTTCGTGTTCTTCTCACGGCCGGCCAGCGGGGAGGTGTTGATGCCCACAGTCATCGAGATCGCCGGATCGTCGATGACGATCGCCGGCATCGGCTTCGGATTGTTGATGTCGGTGAGCGTGTCACCGATCATGATGTCGGGAATGCCGGCCACCGCGACGATGTCACCGGCCGAAGCCTCCGTGGCGGGCACTCGGTCGAGGCCCTGGGTCTCGAGCAGTTCGGTGATCTTCACCGAGCTGATCTCGTCACCGCGTGCCCAGGCGACCTGCTGGCCCTTCTTCAGCGTGCCGCCGAAGATGCGCAGCAGCGCCAGACGACCGAGGAACGGCGAGGCGTCGAGGTTCGTGACGTGTGCCTGGAGAATGCCGTCGGAGTTGATCTCCGGTGCCGGGATCGTCTCGAGGATCGTCTTGAACAGCGGTTCGAGGTCGGGGTTGTCCGGGACCGCTCCATCGGCGGGCTGTTCGAGGGAGGCGGCACCTGCCTTCGCGGCGGCGAAGACGACAGGAACGTCGAGAACGGAGTCGACATCGAGGTCGGGGACTTCGTCGGCGAGGTCGGAGGCCAGTCCCAGGAGCAGATCCTGGGCTTCCTCGACGACTCCGTCGATGCGGGCATCGGCACGGTCGGTCTTGTTGATCACGAGGATGACGGGCAGCTTCGCGGCCAGCGTCTTGCGCAGGACGAAACGGGTCTGCGGCAGCGGACCCTCCGATGCGTCGACGAGGAGGACGACGCCGTCGACCATGGACAGCCCGCGTTCGACCTCTCCGCCGAAGTCGGCGTGGCCCGGGGTGTCGATGACATTGATGACAATGGGGTCCTCGCCGGCCGAGGGACCGTTGTAGAGGACGGAGGTGTTCTTCGCGAGAATGGTGATGCCCTTCTCACGTTCGAGGTCGCCTGAATCCATGACGCGTTCGGCGAAGTCGCCGTGTTCGCTGAACACACCGGTCTGCCGGAGCATGGCATCGACCAGCGTGGTCTTGCCGTGGTCGACGTGTGCGACGATTGCTACGTTTCGGCGGTTGTCCCGTCGTGTGATGGCTTCAGTCATCAAGAACCTTTTTGAGATAGAGAGATCGGTCCAGCCCGGACCCAAAAGACAATTGTACGGCCACCCGCACGCTCTCGCGTGCAGGTGGCCGTCAGCCGGGGCGAACTCAGGCGTTCATCGTGGCCTCGAGGACCGCGTCGCGGGCCTCGCGGCGCTTGCGCTGCTCCGTCGGATCCGGAACCGGAACCGCCGACAGCAGACGCTGTGTGTACGGGTGGACGGGGTTCGCCACGACCTGCGAGGACTTGCCGATCTCGACGAGGTAGCCGTGGCGCATCACCGCGATGCGCTCGGCGATGCGTTCGACCACGGCCAGGTCGTGGCTGATGAACAGACACGCGAAGCCGTATTCCTTCTGCAGACCTTCGAACAGGTCGAGGACCTTCGCCTGCACGGACACGTCGAGCGCCGACGTCGGCTCATCGGCGATGAGCAGCTTCGGTCGCAGAGTCAGAGCACGGGCGATGCCGATGCGCTGGCGCTGACCGCCGGAGAGCTCATGCGGATAGCGGTTGCGCATCGAGGTCGGCAGTTCGACTGCGGTCAGCAGCCCCTCGACCCGCTTGCTCAGCTCCGGGCCCTTCAACCCCTCATGGAGATAGAGCGGCTCACCGATCGACTCCCCGACCGGCAGTCGCGGATTGAGCGAGGAGCCGGGATCCTGGAATACGATTCCGACTTCCTTGCGCAGAGGCCTCATCTGCTTATTGCTCAGGCCTTTGATGCTCGTGCCGTTGACGACCATATCGCCTTCGACCGTGGGCAGCAGCCCCAGAGCCGCGCGCCCGATCGTGGTCTTGCCCGAACCGGACTCTCCCACCAGGCCCACGACTTCGCCCGGGGCGATCATGAGGTTGATGTGGTGAGCGGCACGGAAGGCCTTCTTCCGACCGATCGCGGGATACTCGATCGCGGCGTCACGCAGCTGCAGTGCCGAAGGCTTCGAGAAGTCCGCCTGCGAACCGGGATGGTAATACGTGTCCGTGGAGTCCATCTCGATGTCGGGGCGATCCGGTTCGGTCGCCTGGGCACGCGCCTCGGCCACGGCCATATCGGCAGCCCCGGCCTCGGAGAGACCATCTCCGCCCGCGCCGGCCTCCGGCCGCCCCACCGGGTCATCCGCGTGCGAGACCTGGTCGGAGCTGATATCGGACAGAGAGGCTCTGACATCGCCGACGCTGCCGCCGAATACTTCGCCTTCGGTACCCGCGCCGAGGTGGGGCACAGCCTCGAGGAGCTGCTTCGTATACGGATGCTGCGGATGATAGAAGATCTCCTCCGCGGTGCCCGACTCGACCACCTTGCCGGCGCGCATGACGATGATGCGGTCGGCCATATCAGCGACCACGCCCATATCGTGCGTGATGAGGATGATCCCGGCATCGAGCTTCGACTTCAGCTCACGCATGAGCTTGAGGATCTCGGCCTGCACCGTGACGTCGAGCGCCGTGGTCGGCTCATCGGCGATGAGCAGCTTCGGCTGACAGGCCAGAGCCTGCGCGATCATGATGCGCTGACGCTGACCGCCGGAGAGCTGGTGCGGGAACGAATGGAACCGGTCTTCGGGATCCGGGATCTCGACGAGCCGCATGAGCTCGAGGGCTCGTTCCTTGGCTTCCTTGGGTCCGATCTCGAGGTGGACGCGCAGCGTCTCCACGATCTGGTACCCGGCGGTGTAGACCGGGTTGAGCGCCGTCATCGGCTCCTGGAAGATCACGGAGATGTCGTTGCCGCGCACGGCCTGCATCCTCTCCGGCGGCATCCCGATGAGCTCACGTCCGTTGAGCTTCGCTGAGCCGGTCGCGCGGCCGTTGCTCGGCAGGAGGCCGAGCAGGGACATGCTCGACTGCGACTTGCCCGAACCGGACTCGCCGACGATCGCGAGCACTTCACCGGCGTTGACGGTGTAGTCGAGGTGCTCGGCGGCCATCCACCATTCGTCGCTGACCCAGAACTGGACTCCGAGGTCATTGACCTCAAGGATCGGGGAGCCCTTCTTCGGTTGGGTATCTGCTGTCTTCCCGGCCATCACTTCGCCTCCTTCTGTGCCATGCGCTCGGCCTTCTTCATCTTTCTCCAGCTCGGGATCGTCTTCATCCGCGGGTCGAACGCGTCGCGCAGACCGTCGCCGATGAAGTTCACGCACAGAGCGATGACGATGATGAACAGGCCGGGCCACCAGAACAGCCACGGGCGTGTGGCGAAGGAGGTCTGGTATTCGCTGATGAGCTGACCGAGCGAGATGCCGGGCGGTTTGATGCCGAAGCCGAGGTAGCTCAGGGAGGCTTCGAGGACGATCGCCTGGCTCATGATCAGTGTCGTGTTGACGATGATGACGCCCATGGCATTGGGCAGCATGTGCTTGAACATGATTCGGAAGTCGCTGGCCCCGGCCACACGGGCCGAGTCGACGAATTCGCGTTCGCGCAGGGACATGAAGTCACCGCGGACGAGTCGCGCGAGGCCGACCCAGAGGATGCAGCCCAGCGCCACACCGAGCAGAGGGCCGTTCGCTCCGCCGACGAGCACACCGAGGATCGAGCCGACCACGATGACCGGCAGGATGACGAAGCCGTCGGTGATGCGCATGAGCACCGAATCGACCCAACCGCGGTAGTAACCGGCGACCGCGCCGACAACTGTGCCGATGATCAGGCACACGATGCCGATGATGAACATGACGACCAGGGAGATCTGCGTTCCCTTCATCACCCTGGCGAAGTTGTCACGACCGATCTCATCCTGTCCGAACGGATGGTCGCCGAGCGAGAAGAAGTTCGCCAATGACCACGTGGGGGCACCCCCGGGGTTGACCACGGGCCCGGAGGCCGTATGGCTGAACTTCCACCAGCCCGGCACAGCACCGAAGCCCTGTGCGCTGAAGGCGAAGATCGCCACCAGCACGAGGACGACGATCGAGATCATCGCGCCTTTGTGGCGAAGGAACTTGCGCAGGACGATCTTGCCCTGGGAGAGACCTTCGGTCTCCTTCGACTCGATCGCATTGTCCCCGACTTCGTCGAGGGCGAGAGCGTTCTGTTTGTCGTTGTTGGTACTCATGCGTTCACTCGGATTCTCGGGTCGAGGACGGCGTAGAGGAAGTCCGCGACCAGGTTGGCGATGATGGCGAGCAGACCGGTGATGAGGATGTAGGCCATGACCGGATCAAGCTCCGCGTTGTGCAGCGAGTCGATGAAGAGCTTGCCCATGCCGTTCCAGCCGAAGATCGTCTCCGTGATGACGGCACCGCCGATCATCGTGATGATGTCGACAGGGATGACCGAGGCCAGCGGCAGCAGCGCATTGCGCAGAGCGTGGCGCATGATCACCGTACGTTCGTTAAGACCTTTGGCGCGTGCCGTGCGGATGTAGTCCTGTCCCATGACCTCGAGCATCGAACCGCGGGTGTAGCGGGTGTAGGAGGCGAAGGAGATGAGGACCAGCGCGATCGACGGGAGCAGCAGGTGAGTGAACGAGTCGAGGTTCGTGATCCAGAAGTCTCCGTCGATGTTCGGCGCCGACGCGCCGATCGTCGCGATCGGACGATTGTTGATGGCCGGGTCGTCGGAATACTCCTGCCAGCCCTGAAACACTTTGTCGGCGAAGATGAGCACGGCCACGATGATGGCGGTGAAGCTCGTTGTGCGTGCGGTGTCCCAGGGATCCGGACCGCGGAACGCCAGACCGATGCCGATCGCGACGGCGATCGCCACGATGAAGAGCCCGAACATCCACAGCCAGTTCATGTCGACGTAGTAGAAGAGGTTCATCAGCGGCCAGTACAGGAGCGCTCCGACGACGACTGTGGTCAGCGAGGCGTAGAGCACCCGGCGGTTCTTCAGCCCCGTCGACAGATACGTCATGACGATGGCTGCGCCGGCTCCGATGACGATCACACCGAGGAGGCCGATCGACGGGTGCTGCATCCAGCCGCTGGCGAGGATGTAGTAGATGGTGGCGAAGGTGATGAGGGCTGCGGCGAGGAAGGTGATGATGCGACGCTTCGCGCTGCCGCCGAGCGCACCCATCCAGAACAGTCCCATGGCCACACAGCCGATGATGATCGGCCACCAGGATTCCAGGGTCGGATCGTTGATGAAGTTGTTGATGTCGATCGCCCCGTACTGCTTGAGCAGCACCGCCACCCAGAAGACGGGCAGCGAGTAGAGGAGGAACGAGACGAAGGTGATGAAGTAGTCGAAGCCCGAGTACTGGCGGATCGCCGAGATCATGCCCACGGCGATGCCGAGGATGATGGCCACGATCGTCGAGGCGGTGATGAGCTTGATCGTGTTGATGATCGCACCCTGGAGCTGGTCGGTGACCTCCTGGCCCGACTTCCAGGCGATGCCGAAGTCACATTGGCCGATGGCGCAGCCGCCGACGCCGGCCAGCCACTTGAAGTAGCGGACGATCGCGGGGGTGTCGAGGTCGAGGAGCCTGCGACGCGACTCGTAGAGGGCCTCGATGTTCGGTGAGGTGCTCGCACGCAGGTCCCAGAAGAAGTCGAGGGCGACGTTGAGGAGCAGGTAGAGGACGAAGGTGACGACGAGGAGCACGAGTGCCGTCGACAGCAATCGTCGGAGGATGAATCTGATCATAATGGGGGTTCCGTTTCAATCTTCCGAAAACGCCGCTGTGGGGATCACACAGTGATCCCCACAGAAGGCTTGGGTGGAGAAGAACCGATCGCGTCAGTCGCGGATCAGTTGACTTCCCACTCCCAGTAGTTCCAGAACATCGTCGGCGACACAGCGGTCGACTTCACGTTCTTGACGCTGTCACGGTAGATCGTCAGTTCGGGGAACTGGAAGATCGGCGCGCCGAAGGCGTCCTCGGTCAGCTGCTTCTCCATGTCGATGAGCAGATCCTGCTGCTCATCCTCCTTGGACACGAGCAGCTTGTCGAGGATCTTGTCCATCTCCTTGTTCGAGTAGCCGCCGTAGTTGTTCTGAGCACCGGTGCGGAAGTTCGCATCGTTCTCGGTCACGCCGGTGCCCTCCGACTGCCAGCCGAACAGCGAGACATCGTAGGTGCCGTCGCCGAGGCGGGTGCCCCAGTTGACGTCGCCGACGTCCTTGATCTTGAAGCCGGCCTTCTCGGCGGATTCCTTGATCAGCTGGAACTCCTGCTGACGACGCGAGTTCGTGTTGTCGTACATGACCCGCACGGTCGGGGAGTCCACTCCGGCCTCCTCCAGAAGCTTCTTCGCAGCCTCGACGTCACCATCGGCAGCGTCGGCAACGCCGTTGACCTCGGTGATCGCGTCATACATCGGCGAGCCGGGCACCTGCGAGTACGAATCACGGGTGACGGCCTTGTCGTTGAGGGGCTTGATGATCTTGTCGACGATGTCCTCACGCGGCATGGCCTTGAGGAAAGCCTGACGGACCTTCTTCGCCTTCTCCTCGTCGCCGCCGTTGGCAGCAGGATCGAAGGGACCCTTGTTGTCGAAGGTGAAGTCGACGTGCTCGTAGGTCGCACCATCGGCGGCATCGACCGTGACACCGTCGATCTTCTCGGCGGCGGAGAGGACGTCGGCGGTCGCCTGCGGCTGAGTCATGTCGACTTCGCCGTTCTCGATGGCCTGGATCATGGCCATCGGATCGCCGTTGTAGCGGACCGTGACGGTCTTGACCTTCGGCTTCACCGGTCCCGTGTACTTGTCATCGAGTTCGAGGGTGACGTACTGCCCCTCTTCGAACTTCGTCATCTTGTACGGACCGTTGTGGACCAGCAGATCCTCGTCCTCCGGCATCGAGGTGAAGTCGAATCCGGTGTTCCAGGTGTTCGAGATCTTCGAGAGCTGCTCGGTGTCCTTGTCCTTGATGGCCTTGAGGATCGCGTCCTTGCCTTCCTGGGCATCGTCGATGCCCAGGGCCTTCTTCGCCACGATGTGGGCGGGCACGCCGACGCCGTCGGCACCGGTGCCGAATTCGGTCTGCCAGTCAGCATAGGGCTTCGAGTATTCGAGCGTGATCTCTTTGCCGTCGTCGGAGATCTCCGGGAACTTCTTCACCAGAGCCGAACCCGCGGTGGAGGAGTCGAAGTAGACGGTCTTCGCGTCGTTCTTCTTCACCGATCCGTCGTCATTGTTGTTGGCTTCGACGGTGTTGAAGTTCGCCGAGGTGCCTGCCCAGGTCAGCGCCAGGTCCGCGGCGTCGACCGGGGTGCCGTCGGACCACTTGGCATCATCGTTGAAGGTGTACTTGACCTTGAGCGGATCTTCGGAGACCTGCTCGACCTTCCCGAGGGCTCCGTCCTGGACTTCGAGGTCGCCGTCGTAGTACCCGAAGTTGTCATTCATCATGTAGGTGAGAATGGCATTCGAGGTCGCATTGCCGTTGGCGGTCAGTGTGTTCATCGACCGGAAGGATTCGTTCCAACCGATGTTGACGGCGGTGTCCTTCGATGCTTCGTCGTCATCGCCTCCGCCAGGGGGTGTGCAGGCGGTGAGCACCATTGCAGCGGCAGCCACAGAGGCACCAGCCGCGAGGAAGCGCTTGTTCACGTTCTCTCCTTGTTGTTCTAGGGCGAGTCACCCTCGTACTTGCACCCCAAGTCCGGAGTGCATTCCGGTCACAGGCAACGGGTCGGCAGGGGCCGAGACGCATGTGACCGCGTTCATGTTCTTCACATGGAATGCATCAAAGTTAATCCACCGGTGACTGTGACGGAGTCCACATAATGAGCAAATTCGTGAATCGTTACCGTTTCGAGACCAAGACAACAGACAACTTTTGTTCAGTCTCAATGGATAGGATGATCAGGTGGCTGACAGTGAGATAGATCGCAATGACACCGACCCGACCGTCGTGCGGACGACGAGTTCGACGGCCCTGTTCTTCATCGTCGGCGGCCTCTGCGCCGTCGGCGTCCTCTCCATCCTCTTCGGTGATTTCACGCTGCGCGGTCTCGCCGCCGCGGGCATCCCGCTGGCCGTCGGCTCCTTGGTCTTCGTCTTCTACCGGTATCCCCGTGTCGAGCTGCACCGAGAGCAGCTCGTCTTGGTCAATCCCCTGCAGACCGTGACGATTCCGTGGAACCTCGTCGACGGCTTCGAAACCCACTTCGGGCTGAGCGTGCGCACCCATGAGAAGAAGTTCGCCTCATGGCCGCTGGCCGGCAGGGGCAAGAAGTGGGAGAAGGACGAGAACGGTATGCGCCGGCTCGTCGAGGATCCGAGTCCGGCCGTCGATTCCGTGCTCGAACGCTATTCGTCGCTCAGCGACGCAGAACTGGCCAACCCCGGCGGTCAGCGTGTCATCGAGACGCGATGGAACATCGGCATCATCGCCGTCGGTCTGTCAGCCATCGCCTGGGCGCTCATCGGCTTCGCGGCGCTGCCGAGCTGAGGTCACCAGCCCCGTTCGCGCCACTCCCCCAGCTTCGGGCGCTCGTCGCCCAGGGTCGTCGAGTCCCCATGCCCGGGCAGCACACGAGTCTCGTCCGGAAGCTCATCGAAGACCCGGTCCTCGAGGTCGTCCATGAGCGAGGTGAAGTCCTCGGCCGACCAGGTCTTACCCGGCCCGCCCGGGAACAGCGAGTCGCCGGAGAACAGGATCGTCTGGCCCCCGTCGCGCAGAAGCAGAGCGATCGAGCCGGGAGTGTGCCCCCGCAGGGCGATGGCTTGGAGGACGAAACCGCCGAAGTCCCCGACATCGAGGTGATCGACGGAATGCGCGATCTCCACTCCTTCCGCCTCGGTGATGGCAGCCGCATCCGCGGCGCCGGCGATGGTCATCGCTTCCGGATATTCCGCCGAGGTGGCCGGCAGTGCCCGAATATGATCCCAATGCCGGTGGGTGGTGATGATCGCCCGCAGCGTGGGTTCGGCCTCGGTGTCCTGTGCGCTCAAGCCGATGAGCTCGGTGATCGCCTCGGCGTCGTCGGCGGCATCGATGAGCACTTGAGAGCCGGTTTCCTTGGCGGTGAGCAGATAGACGTTGTTGGCCATCTCGGAGACCGCGATAGAGCGGATGACAACGTGTTCGGTCTCGATCGTATTCATTTCCACACTCCTCAATCTGGGCTGATGCTTCCGAGGTTCAGGGACAGGTCACCAGGCTCCGCGGGTGTACTGCGGAGGGTAGGGTCCGGGTTCGACTCCGAGGACGTGGGCGGCACGCTGCGGCCACGAGGGTTCGCGCAGAGCGGCTCGGGCCATGAAGATCGCATCGGCCTGTCCCGTGCCGAGGATGGTCTCGGCCTGCTTCGGATCGGTGATGAGTCCGACGGCACCGGTCGGCACCCCTTCGGCACGAATCGCTGCGGCCAGGGACACCTGGTAGCCGGGACCGATGGGGATCCGCACCGGGTAGTTGCCGCCCGAGGAGACGTCGATGAGGTCGACCCCGACCTCCGACAGTGCACGACTGACCTCGGCGGCTTCGGAGACGTCGAATCCGCCCTCGGTCCATTCGCTGGCCGAGAGGCGCACGAACACCGGCACGTCGTCACCGACTTCGGCTCGCACGGCCGCATAGACCTCGTGAAGCAGACGGGACCGGCCGGCAAGGTCGCCGCCGTATTCGTCGCTGCGCTGGTTCGACAGCGGCGACAGGAAGGAATGGAGCAGGTAGCCGTGGGCGGCGTGGAGTTCGACGAGGTCGAATCCGGCGTCGATCGAACGGCGGGCCGCAGCTGTGAAGGCGGCGACCACCTCGGCGATGTCGTCCTTCGTCATCTCCGCGGGCTCGGCCAGCTGCGGATAGGCGATGGGGCTGGCACCGAATGTGGGCCATCCGCCCTCCGACTCGGGGACGCTGCCCTTCGGTTCTCCTGAGAAAGGTCGATAGGTGCTGGCTTTGCGGCCGGCATGGGCGAGCTGGATGCCGATGACAGAACCCTGCGAATGGACGAAGTCGACGACGGCCGACCATGATTCGGCTTGGTCGTCGTTCCAGATCCCGGCGTCCTGCGGTGAGATTCGGCCTTCGGGGACGACGGCGGAGGCTTCGGTGAGGATGAGCCCGAATCCGCCCTGCGCCCGAGCGCCGAGGTGGACGAGATGCCAGGGGCCGGGCATTCCGTCCTCGGCTTCGCAGGAGTACTGGCACATCGGGGCCAGCCAGATGCGATTGGGAATCTCAGTGCCGCGCAGTGTCAGCGGTTCGAACAGCTCAGTCATGCCATCAGTCTGCCAGTTCCGCGCGAGCTCAGACAGTGATCCCGAATACCGGAACGGCGAGCAGATACACGGTCGCGGTGATGAGGACGATGCCGATGACATTGAGCCACAGGCCGCCCTTGACCATCTGCGCCACGGTGACGTACCCAGAGCCGAATGCCACCGCATTGGGCGGTGTCGCGACCGGCAGCATGAACGCGCACGTTGCGGCCAGTGCGACGGGAATCGTCAGCAACAGCGGGTCGAGGTCGAGTCCCATCGCCACTCCCCCGACGACGGGAACGAACGTCGCTGCCGTCGCAGTGTTCGACGTCAGCTCGGTGAGGAACAGGATGATGACTGCGAAGATGGCGACGACGAGGATCGTCGGCAGAACGCCGAGACCGCTCGTGGTCTCACCGATCCATTCGGTCAGCCCCGAGTCAGAGAACTGAGCGGAGAGCGCGAGTCCGCCCCCGAAGAGCAGAAGGACTCCCCAGGGCAGCTTCTCCGCGGTGTCCCAGTCGAGGAGCCGCACGCCGCGGTTCGCCCCACCGGGGATGAGGAAGAGCAGTAGGCCAACGGCCATGGCGATGCCTTCGTCGCTGATCGGCGGTTCCTCGAAGATCAGCGGCAGCGAGATCCAGCTGACGGCTGCGAGAACGAACATCGCGAGCACGAGCTTCTCACCTGTGGACATAGGGCCCAGTTTGGCCAGTTCCTCACGGATCAGTTCACGTCCGCCGGGAATCCTGTCGATCTCCGGTTTGAACAGCACCTTGACCAGCAGGAACCAGGCGATGGCCATCATCACCACCGACAGCGGCACACCGACGATCATCCACTGGCCGAAGCCGATGGAGATGTCGTGGTTGTCCTTGAGGTAGCCGATGAGGAAGAGGTTGGGAGGAGTGCCGATGATGGTGCCCAACGACCCGATCGATGCTGAATAGGCGATGCCGAGCATGAGGGCGGTGCCGAAGTTCGACTTCACGACCGCGCCGATGCCTGTGTCATCGCCGCCGTCGCTCGGGTTCTCGGCTGCGCCGTCGGTTGCTCGCCCGTCCTTGCTTGGTGCGCCTGCGTCGCCGCCCAGGGCTGTGCCGATGACCTTCGACACGATCATGAGCACCGACATTCCGATCGGCAGCATCATCACCGCAGTCGCCGTATTCGAGACCCACATCGAGATGAACCCGGTGGCGATCATGAATCCGGCGATCATCGGTCCCGGCCTGTCGCCCATGATGCTCAGCGTCACGAGTGCGATGCGGCGGTGCAGATTCCATCGCTGCATGGCAAGGGCGATGAGGAAGCCGCCGAGGAAGAGGAAGATGATCGGGTTGCCGTAGGAGGCGCCGACAGTCTCCATCTCGACGTCCGTGCCGAGCACGGGGAACGCCACGAGCGGGACGAGGGACGTCGCCGCGATCGGCAGCGCTTCTGTCATCCACCAGGCTGCCATGAGCACCGCGACTGCCGCAGTCAGTTTGGCTCCATGACCGACGTCGGCAGGCATGATCGCGTAGATCAGGGTGGAGAAGATGAGGCCGAGCAGGAATCCGGTCCAACGGATTCGGAGGGTGGTGCGGCTGATGCCGGGTTCTTGTTCCCCGGGAGAGCGCAGACCGATCTCGGTGGATGTGAACTCAGCGGAATTCGGGCGCGGGGACATTCTCACTCCTCTTCGAGCAGGTGTGCCTGTGCTTTCGCACAGCCTACGCCAGATGTGATCCCGCTACCGGGAGATTCGACCTTGGCCCGTGTGTGCGGCCGCATCTGTACCCGGAGGCGCGGATGTGCCTAGAGCTGGCCGCAGAACTCCTGGATGTGGTCGACGACGATATCGGGGTGTTCGACCATCAGCAGATGAGCTGCGTCCGGGATCGTGACGAAGTGCGAACTTTCGATCTGGTCGGCCATCTCCGACATCGCCTCCGGCGTGCAGCCGGGATCCTGGGCACCGGCCATGACCAGCGTCGGGGTGGTGATCGATCCGAGCTTCCCGCTCAGATCGTAGGTTGTCAGCGCCGAGGCGGCCGCGATATAGGCCTCATCGTCGACGAGCGCGAGGTCGGACAGGATGAGGTGACCGGTGGCGATGTCCTCGCCGAGGAATCCGGCGGCGAACCACCGATCGGCGGTGTCATCGACGAGGCTCTTGGTTCCGTCGGAGCGGACCTCAGCGATGCGTTCGTCCCAGGATTCCGCGGTGCCGAACTTCTCCGCCGTCGCACAGGCGACGAGTCCGGTGAGTGTTTCGGGATGGTTGAGTGCCAGGGTCAGTCCGACGGCTCCGGAGATCGAGACTCCGCAGTAGGTGAAGGACTCCACCCCGAGTTCGGCGAGGGACTCGACGACACCGGAGGCCAACGCTTCGATCGTCAGCGGGGCGGCCGCCTCGGCGAGGGAATCGTCGGCGGGAAGGGTATGTCCGGGCAGGTCGGTGAGGTAGATCTGGAAATCGTCGGCCAGACGCGCGGCCACGGGCGTCCACAAGGGCATTCTGGTGCCCAGAGCGTTGCCGAAGACGAGGACGGGAGAACCGGGATTGTCGTTGAAGGCACGGACGGCGATGCGCATGGAGGCTCCTTGAGAACTTCAGGTGCGAGAGGATTTCGACTGGTGACGATGGGGTCGACGAGCGGGATTCGACGGGGAAGCTGAGTAGGGATCGGTCAGGAGTCTGTCGTTGACAGCCTACCGCCGGAGTACTCGAGATAACAGCTCGGGCACAGTGACTCATAGGTCACGGAATTGCCGTCGATGGCGACCTGATCGCCGTCGAAGATGAACGCTCCGTCGACGAGGCGGCCGTTGAACATGGCCTTGCGTCCGCAGCGGCAGATCGTCTTGAGCTCTTCGAGGGTGTGTGCGATCTCGAGCAGTCGCGCTGAACCGGGGAACGCCTTCGTCTGGAAGTCCGTGCGGATTCCGTAGCACATCACCGGCACCGAGGAGGCGGTCGCGATGCGCATGAGCGAGTCCACTTGGACGGGGCTGAGGAACTGCGCTTCGTCGATGAGCAGGCACGCGACCGGGATCTTCGGGGCGTCGATGGACTCGATGAGGGCGTCGTGGTCGACGTAGTCGGCGTGTTCGGCATAGATCCGTTCGACGTCACCGTCGGCGGGAATGACGAAGTCGACCTCGCGGGTGACGCCCAATCGGGACACGATCTGCGATGCGCCTTTGGTGTCGATCAGCGGCTTGGCCAGCAGGACGCGCTGGCCGCGTTCCTCGTAGTTGAAAGCCGCCTGCAGAAGAGCGGTCGACTTGCCGGAATTCATCGCCCCGTACCGGAAGTAGAGTTTGGCCACTGTCGTCCTCTTTCTGGTGTCCGTGCCGACACAGAAGACTACCGGGTGCCACCGGCAGATGTGAGCACCGTCATCGGATTGGGCCGCCTACCGAAATGGCCCAGAAGGTAGGATGGAGGGCGATAAACCCCAAGAAGATGCGGAGTGGTCCTTAACTATGGCTAAAATCATTTACACGCGCACGGATGAAGCGCCGCTTCTGGCGACGTATTCGCTCAAGCCGATCATCGAAGCCTTCGCCACGTCGGCCGGTGTCGAGGTTGAGACCAGGGACATCTCTCTCGCCGCACGCGTGCTGGCCCAGTTCAGCGACCGCCTGCCCGAAGACCAGCAGGTCGGCGACGCACTCGCGGAGCTGGGTGATCTCGCCAAGACCGCCGATGCCAACATCATCAAACTGCCCAACATCTCGGCATCCGTCCCGCAGCTGAAGGCGACGATCGCCGAGCTGCAGTCCCAGGGCTACGATCTGCCCGCCTACCCGGAAGAGCCTTCGACCGATGAGGAGAAGGACGTTCGGGCACGCTACGACAAGGTCAAGGGTTCGGCCGTCAACCCGGTGCTGCGTGAGGGCAACTCCGACCGTCGCGCTCCGCAGGCCGTGAAGAACTTCGCCAAAGCTCACCCGCATTCGATGGGCGAATGGTCGAAGGATTCGAAGACCCGCGTCGCCACCATGGGATCGGGAGACTTCCGCGACAACGAGAAGTCTGTGATCATCGAGGCCGATGACACCCTGTCGATCCGCCTGCGGACCGCCGCGGGAGAGACGACGGTCCTCAAGGAGTCCCTGCCCGTCCTGGCCGGCGAGATCGTCGATTCGACGAAGATGAACGCCGCCGCCCTCGACGAGTTCGTCAAGGATCAGATCGCCGCGGCCAAGGCCGACGGCGTCCTCTTCTCCGTCCACCTCAAGGCCACGATGATGAAGGTCTCCGACCCCATCCTCTTCGGCAAGGTCATCGAAGCCTTCTTCCCCGATGTCTTCGCCGAATACGGTGACGTCCTCGCCGAGGCTGGGCTGACCTCCGACAACGGGCTGGCCGCCATCCTCGCCGGACTCGACACCCTGCCTGCCGACGCAGCCGCCGGAGTCAAGGCCGGAATCGAGAAGGGCCTGGCAGACGGCCCCGACCTGGCCATGGTCAACTCGCACAAGGGCATCACGAACCTCCATGTGCCCTCCGACGTCATCGTCGATGCCTCCATGCCCGCGATGATCCGTGTCGGCGGCAAGATGTGGAACAAGGACGACCAGACCCAGGACACCCTGGCCGTCATCCCCGACTCCTCCTACGCCGGCGTCTACCAGACCGTCATCGAGGACTGCCAGGACAAGGGCGCCTTCGACCCGCGGACCATGGGCACCGTGCCCAATGTCGGTCTTATGGCGCAGAAGGCCGAAGAGTACGGCAGCCACGACAAGACCTTCGAGATCCCGGAGGCCGGAACCGTCGAGGTCGTCAACTCCGCCGGCGATGTGCTCATGAGCCACGAGGTCGCCGCCGGTGACATCTGGCGTGCCTGCCAGACGAAGGACATCCCCGTCCGCGACTGGGTCAAGCTCGCCGTCACTCGGGCCCGCCTGTCCGAGACCCCGGCCGTGTTCTGGCTCGATGAGACCCGCGCCCACGACCGCAACATCAAGGCGAAGGTCGAGGAGTACCTGCGTGACCACGACACAGAGGGCCTGGACATCCGCATCATGAACCCGGTGGAGGCCACTCAGTTCTCCATCGACCGCATCCGTGAGGGCAAGGACACCATCTCGGTGACCGGCAACGTGCTCCGCGACTACAACACCGACCTGTTCCCGATCCTCGAACTCGGCACCTCGGCGAAGATGCTCTCCGTGGTCCCGCTGATCGCGGGCGGTGGACTGTTCGAGACCGGTGCCGGCGGCTCGGCTCCGAAGCATGTCGAGCAGCTCGTCGAAGAGAACCACCTGCGGTGGGACTCCCTCGGTGAGTTCCTCGCCCTGGCAGAGTCCTTCCGCCACGAGTTCAACGTCCATGGAAACGAGCGGGCCGGTGTGCTGGCCGACACCCTCGACGCCGCGACCGGCAAGTTCCTCGAGGAGAACAAGTCGCCGTCGCGCAAGGTCGGCGAGATCGACAACCGCGGCAGCCACTTCTACCTCACTCTCTACTGGGCCCAGCAGCTGGCCGAGCAGACCTCGGACGAAGCCCTGGCCGAGGCCATCGCTCCCGTGGCGAAGGCACTGACCGAGAAGGAGGACGCCATCGTGGCCGAGCTCCTCGAGGTGCAGGGCAGCCCCGTCGATCTGGGAGGCTACTACTACCCGAACGACGTGAAGACCGAAACCGCCATGCGTCCTTCGGCCACGCTCAACGAGATCATCTCGTCGCTGAGCAAGACCGTCTGATCGACTGGACGAGTCATCGGGTGATCATCTGATCGTCCGAGAGGAACGACAGAAAGAGTCCCGGCAGTCATCTGCCGGGACTCGTTCTCTGTTCCTGAACTCTCCTTCTCTGTTCCTGACCTCACCTCCCTATCAGCAGTTATGATGGGGCGCATGAGTACTCAAGACCCGCGTGGCGATTCGCAGACGCCCGAAGAGCTCCTGGCCGAAACCGATTCAGTCCTCGGCAGCGATACTCCCGCGACGGGCGAGACCGCTGCGGTGGATAAGACTCGGGAGATGTCACCGCACGAGCAGCATGAACAGACGCAGCCTCCGGCGGGACACACCGGTGAGCTGCCGTCGACGAAGGCGGGGTCAGGAATGTCGGCGGGCATGTGGATCTCCCTCATCCTCGGCGCCGTCATCGTCGTCCTGCTGCTCATCTTCATTCTGCAGAACAACGTCCCGGCCGAGTTCAAGTACTTCGGCTGGCAGTTCGAACTGCCCCTGGGCGTGGCCATGCTCTTCGCTGCGATCGGGGGCATCCTCATCGCCGGGATCATCGGTTCGGTGCGGATCTTCGTCCTGGGCCGCAAACTGAAGAAGATCAACAAGGCCTTGGGCCGCTGATCGATGGCGCACCACCCCAGCTTCACCGAACTGCGCACAGACCTTCCCGTCACCCTCGTCCTCGCCGATACCTCGGCGGAGGCGGCGTGGGCGCGCGATGACGATTCCGTGCTCACCGAGCAGGAACGCAACTATGCGAAGGAATTCGACGCCGAGGCGGCCGCCACCTGGTCTGCCGGTCGTGTCGTCCTCCGCCACGTCCTCGGAGCGCATCTGGATCAGGATCCCGCTGCGATCGAGATCCGCCTCGATTCGGCGGGCAAACCGCGCCACGACGAGTGCGAGTTCTCGGTGTCCCGGTCTCGTCGCCTCGTCCTCGTCGCCGTCTCCGACGATCCGGTCGGACTCGACATCGAACCGATCCCCGAGCGCGGGGTCGCCCTTGAGGCGATGCAGCTGCTTCACGAAAGAGAACGGGCTGAGCTCGACGAGCTGCCCGACGACGACTTCGCTGCCGGCTTCGTCCGCGTGTGGGCGCGGACCGAAGCCTTCCTCAAAGCACTGAGCACCGGCCTGGCTCGCGATCCGGGTCTCGACTACATCGGTGCCGGGCCGCACCCGAACTCACCGCACCCTGATGTCGACATCCACGATCTCGAGGACGGCATTCCGGACGGTCATATCGCGGCCATCGCGTTCAACCGCTGAGCTCGTCACCCTTCGCAACTGGCGGTCAGGGGTTCTGCGGCTATTCTTCGCTGAAGGACGGGCCGTTCTCCCCGGTCGTGAAGACCACGGCGATGCCCAATGAGCCCACACCGACCAAGCCGAAGAGGATCCAGGCACCGGCCGGGTTGCTCGCAGCCGCGAGGATGAGGCCGACGACGACAGCGACGATGAGAAGGGCGTCGAAGACCATCGGGAACTTCAGATAGCGCCTCTCTCCCTTGGTCACGGCATAGGAGATCTGGGTGGCGGCGCTGAGGAAGAGCAGCACCAGAGCGGTGATGACCAGCCAGCGTGGGGCGAGGAAGAAGTCCTCGAGTCCGCCGAGGAAGATGAAGCCGGCCACGGCCAGCAGCAGCTTGATGATGCCGTCGACTGCAAATCCGGAATTCCTCATGACTGAATCCTACTCAAGAGGGTCTTCACCTCTCCCAAGGCCTCCCGCAGCACAGTTGCCTCGACATTCGAATGCGCGATGACCAGACCGTGCCTGACTTCATCGCCGCCGGTCCAGCCGCGGGCCAAAGAGGCGACGAGGATGCCGCGCTCGGCCAGCTCACGCAGCAGTGTCGCGGCCTGTTCCTGAGACGTTTCGATGACGAGCGTGCGACCGTCATGGACCAGACCGGGGATCGGACCGATCTCGGACACGACCTCCTCGGCGGCCCGGAGTCGTCGCCGACCGCGGGAGATGCGGCGGCGCAGCCCACCGGAGCCGAGGTAGGAGGCGATGGCCATCTGCAGAATCGGTGAGAACGCAGGCCCGAGAGCCGCACGCATGCTCATGAGCCGCTCCGAGATCGGTCCGCGAGCGATGACGTACCCGGTCGATACGGCCGAGGTCAGCAGAGCGGAGAAGGTGCCTATGTGGACGACCTGCGCGCTGCTGCCGGTCGATGAGGCGAGATCGAAGAGGGTCGGCAGCACGGTGCGGGTGAACCGTGCCTCACTGTCGTAGTCGTCCTCGATGAGGAGCGCATCACCCCGCGCCGCCCAGTCGAGCAGACGCGCACGCTGGTCGACCGGCATCGGCGTTCCGTGCGGGAACTGATGATTCGGTGTCACGACGGCCGCACCCACATCGGCCGGCGCCGGCGAGGAACCGACCATGTCCAGGGGCACGAGATGCTGGTCGGTCATCGCCTGACGCAGACCGGGGAATCCGGGGTTCTCCACGGCGATGGAGCCGGAGACGCCGACGCTCAGCAGCAGACGCAGACCGTCGCGAGACCCGCTGGTGAGGATGATCTCGTCCGGATCGACGGCCATTCCACGCGTCAGCCGCAGGTAGTCAGCGATCGCCCACCGGGCACGGGGCTGGCCCAAGGGATCGATCGGCCCTGGATCGAGGTCGAGCGATTCCCGCCACGCCCGGCGAAATGCCGGCTCACGCAGAGGATCGTCACCGCCGAATCCCGGACGCAGGTCGACATAGTTGCGCAGGCGCCGCCTCGGCGAGTCCGGGATGCTTCTGCGCTGAGGCACAGGTGTCGAAGCGGCCGGCAGCTCGGGATTGATCCGCGTCGCCGAACGCTCGGCGGCGATGAGGAATCCCTCCACGGCGAGCTGCGCGTACGCTGTCTCCACACTGCCGCGGGAGATCCCCAAGTGTGTGGCCAGACGACGGCTCGACAGCACCGTGTCCCCCGGGTGCAGAGTCCCGTCCGAGATGAGACGACGCAGCTCCTGAGTGAGTTGATCCGGCAGTGGAGTCGGCAGTCGCCTGTCGACGTTCACCGGCAGAGCGATGCCCTCGGCCCGGGTGCCGTGCCGCGATTTCGTGACCATCAGTCGATCATAGAACGATCACCACCATCTGGCCTAAAATACTGGCATATTTCTGGCTCTCTGACTGAGCCACTCTTCGGATTAGGCTGGTCGGGAACGGCCGTTCACCCCGAAGAAATACGATCCCTCCGACGTTGGGCAGCAGACCGAGATCGCTCGGTTCTGTTCGCTTTCGTCGACCCGGATCGACTCCGCGACAGTGAATGGACTTGCACCACAATGACCGAAACACAGACCCTGCTCAACACCGGACTGGCTCAGATGCTCAAGGGCGGCGTCATCATGGACGTCGTCAACGCAGAGCAGGCACGCATCGCCGAGGCGGCGGGAGCCTCCGCCGTGATGGCACTCGAACGCGTCCCCGCCGACATCCGCGCACAGGGTGGAGTCGCTCGGATGAGCGACCCCGACCTCATCGACTCGATCATCGGCGCCGTATCCATCCCGGTGATGGCCAAGGCCCGCATCGGACACTTCGTCGAGGCCCAGATCCTCGAGACCCTCGGTGTCGACTACATCGACGAATCCGAGGTCCTCTCCCCCGCCGACTATGTCAACCACATCGACAAGTCCGTCTTCACAGTGCCGTTCGTCTGTGGTGCGACCAACCTCGGTGAGGCACTGCGCCGCATCCAGGAGGGCGCATCGATGATCCGTTCGAAAGGCGAAGCGGGCACCGGCGACGTCTCGGAGGCGATGCGCCACCTGCGCACCATCAACTCCGAGATCCGTGCGCTGGGGGCGAAGAGCGAAGACGAGCTCTACGTCGCAGCCAAGGAGATCGCCGCTCCGTACCATCTGGTCAAGCAGGTCGCCAGCCTCGGCCGTCTGCCGGTCGTGACCTTCGTCGCCGGCGGCATCGCCACCCCGGCAGATGCGGCGATGATGATGCAGCTCGGTGCCGACGGCGTCTTCGTCGGCTCCGGCATCTTCAAGTCCGGCAACCCGGAGGCCCGTGCGAAGGCCATCGTCGAGGCGACCACGCACTTCGACGACTCGGACGCAGTGGCCAGGGCCTCACGCGGGCTCGGCGATGCGATGGTCGGCATCAACGTCGCCGATGTCCCCGCACCGCACCGCCTGGCCGAGCGCGGCTGGTGAGAGTCGGCGTCCTCGCCCTCCAGGGAGCCTTCCGTGAGCATCTGCTCATGCTCGGCTCCCTGGGGGTCGACACCCTCAAGGTCACCAAGTCCGAACACCTCGCCGGCCTCGATGCGCTGATTCTGCCCGGCGGAGAGTCCACGGCCATGGTGCGCATCGCCGCCGGCACGGATCTCTTCGCGAGACTGCGCGAACGCATGTCAGGCGGTCTGCCGGTCTTCGGCACGTGTGCTGGGCTCATTCTCCTGGCCGACCGGCTCAGCGACGATTCGCTGGGCGGATACGACCGCCTCGGCGGCCTGGATGTCACCGTGGCCCGTAACGCCTACGGTCGACAACGCGAGTCCTTCACCGCTCCGCTGGCAGTACGTGGGCTGGACGAACCGGTCGAGGGCACATTCATTCGGGCCCCGCAGATCCTCGAACTCGGGCCCGGCACCGAGGTGCTCGCTCGTCATGACGATGTGCCCGTCCTCGTTCGGCAGGGTTCGGTGTGGGGAGCCAGCTTCCATCCTGAGCTGGGCACGGACCTGCGGATCCATGCAGAATTCCTCCACCACCTCGGTGCTGCTGTGTAAAGATTGACTCATGACTGAGCAGGCACTGCAGACACTCAAAGACGGATACACCTTCGATGGGGCGACCCTCGACCTGGGGGTCGCCCTCGACGGTGAGGACCCCTCGAAGGAGACTCCGATCTCCATCCCGTTGTCCATGCTCAATCGGCACGGACTGGTCGCCGGGGCCACGGGAACCGGAAAGACCGTGACTCTTCAGGTGCTCGCCGAACAGCTGTCCCGGGCGGGGGTGCCGGTCTTCGCCTCCGATATCAAGGGCGACCTGTCGGGCATCGGCGCTGCCGGTGTCGAATCCGACAAGCTGCGCAAGCGCCTCGATGCCGCCGGTCAGGACTGGCAGCCCAAGGACAATCCGACCGAGTTCTACACTCTCGGGGATTCGGGACTGGGCACTCCGCTGCGGGCGACGGTGACCTCGTTCGGTCCGATCCTGCTGGCCAAGGTGCTCGAACTCAACGACACTCAGGAATCCGTCCTCTCTCTGGTCTTCCACTATGCCGATCAGGCAGGATTGGCGCTGCTCGACCTCTCGGACCTCAAAGCCGTCCTCACCTTCCTCACCTCCGACGAGGGCAAGGCCGATCTCGAAGGCATCGGCGGAGCGTCGAAGGCCACCGTCGGCGTCATCCTGCGCAAGATCTCCGAACTCGCCGCTCAGGGCGGCGACGTGTTCTTCGGAGAACCGGAATTCGACACCGCCGATCTGCTGCGCACCGACGACAACGGTGCCGGAATCGTCTCCGTGCTCGAGCTGCAGAAGCTCAGTCAGTCGCCGGCACTGTTCTCCACGTTCCTCATGTGGCTGCTGGCCGACCTGTTCCAGGACCTGCCGGAGGTCGGCGACCCCGACAAGCCCTCCCTCGTGTTCTTCTTCGACGAGGCGCACCTGCTCTTCGCCGACGCGTCGAAGGCCTTCCTCCAGTCGGTGACGCAGACGGTGCGGCTCATCCGGTCGAAGGGTGTCGGCATCTTCTTCGTCACGCAGACGCCGAAGGATGTTCCAGAAGAGGTGCTCGCACAATTGGGTTCGCGCATTCAGCACCAGCTGCGGGCGCACACACCCAACGATGCCAAGGCACTCAAGGCAACTGTGCAGACCTTCCCGAAGTCCGACTACGACCTCGAAGAGCTGCTCACATCACTGGGCATCGGCGAAGCCGTGGTCACCGTCATGGACCCCGACGGCGCTCCGACTCCGGTGGCGCCGACACGGATGCGGGCTCCGGAGTCGAAGATGGGGCCGATGAGCGAAGACGAGATCAAAGCGGCTGTGGCGGCTTCGCCCCAGCGCGAGAAGTACGGCACCGCGATCGACAACGAATCTGCCCGCGAAATCCTCGCCGAACGCCTCGAAGGCGGTTCAGAAGCTCACGCCGAGGAACAGCAGTCCGCGCCGGCGGACAAGATCGACTTCCCGGAGGAGCCCGGTGCCGGCGGCAAGAAGCCGGCGAAGAACGACGACGAGAACCTGTTCACTCAGGTCGTGAAGTCCTCGGCGTTCAAACAGTTCACAAGGACCGCGGCACGCGAGATCGCGCGCGGAATCTTCGGCACGTCACGCCGTCGGCGCTGAGACCAGCAGTGTCTTCTCACCGGCGCTCACCCGCAGATCCAGGCAGTCGCCGATGAGGTCTCCGTCGAGTTGTACCGGTACCGGTGATTCGACCGCGACTGTCGTCTCGGTCGTACGACGATAGTTCATGAGCCGGTGGGCGTCCGGCTTGCCCCGCAGGCATGCTGCGGCGATTCCTGCCCAGGCTCGACACCGCCCGATGGGTGAGAGCGGGAACGGACCGACGGTGAGCATGGAGAAGGTCTGAGCACCGATCCGCGCCTCGGGGAACACAGCGATGGGTCCTGCAGGCCGGGTCACCTTCGAGACCATCACCGACCACACCTGCCCCGAGGCGGTTGCCTCCCCTGCGCCGGCGGTTCTTTCCCGTGTGCTCGCGGTGTCCCTCATGCTTGCGGTGTCTGCCGTACTCGCGGTGAAGTCCGCGGCGAAGAGGGCTCGCGCGGCTCCCCAGGCGTAGCCGAGCAGTCCGGGAGCGGAGCGGTGGTGGGCCACGGCCCGGGCGTCTCCCCCGATGCCGGCGAGGCTGATGAACTCGGTGCGATGTCGAGCGCCATCGGCCGTCTGGAAATCGGCAGTATTGATCGGAACGTTCCGGAGGTTCGGCGGATCGCCGACACGGATGATCGACGCGATAGTACCCACGCACAGGTCGATTGCATGTCGGGAGGATCGGAAGCCGATATGACGGCTGAGCACGTTCGCGGTCCCGGTCGGAATGAGGAATGTGGGAGTCCCTGCCTCGGCGAGCACCGCCGCCGTCGCCCGGATGGTGCCGTCACCACCGAGGATGATGATGGTGTCGGCTCCCCACGCGATGAGCTGTTCGGCCTGCCACCGACCGGAGCGTTCGACGCTGGTGGTCATGCTTCGGTAGTGTGCGCCGACATTGCGCAGTTCCGGCACGAGCTCGGCATACGCCCGCAGGGTCGCCGGGTGTTTGGGGTTGAGGATGATCCCTACGGCGATGCTCTGCGGCGTCGATCCCGGTCGGTCAGCCGCGGTCATCTGGCCGGCCAACGGTGTGCGTGTCGTGTGGAGTTCGTTCATCGTCGGTCGCGATTGCGTTCTCAGACGAAGGCCGGGTGGGTTGCGCTCACCGTTTCGACGGCCTCGAGGTCAACTCTCTCCCCTGGGAAGGTGTCGACAAGGACTCGCGGACCGGTCTTGCGGGGTGATCGCTTCCACGTGGCGCGCGCACGTGTGCCGGTCAGAACTGTGTTCTTGAACATTCCGTTGCCTCCGGGCACAACGAGTCTTTCGTGGGCAGGGTCGAGAGTGGCGCTGCGATCCTTGTACCCGAGGATGATCTCGTCGAATCCCGGCAGCAACATGGTCTCCTGCGCCGCAGTCTCCCATTCGGCCAGCCGGTCCTCCAGATCCGGTGCGTGCACGTATTCGGTGCCGTCGATGTCGGAGCTCACAATCTCACCGGCAACGATTCCGGCCTGAATGGCCTTTCTCATCCTCGTCTTCGGCAGTCCCGTCCAGCGTGTCGCGTCGTCGACCGTGACCGGGCCGTGGCTGGTGACGAAGCGTCTCACCCATTCGTGGTCGGCCGCCTCGGTGTCCAACTCCGTGGGGGCAGGCACCCAATCTGCGGTGAGCACGTATTTCATATCGTCCTTGCCCTCGATCATGGGGGCTTGGACGATGATGTTCTGCAGTGCCAGGGACGTGATGAGGTACCGGGCGTGGCCGTATTCGTCTCCGGCGCCGATGGGAGCGAATGCGTCGAGCAGTTCGAAGCGCGTCAGCGGTCCCCGTTCCCGGATGGCTGCTGTGGCGAGTTCGGCTGCAGTATCGAGCATGGCGTCGGTGATGCCGAAGTGCTCACGCCGCTTGGCCGTGGATTTCATGGTCCGTGCCCCGGTGAGGCCGAGGATCCATCCGATGTCCTTGGCCGTGGTCAGGTGGATGGTGCCGCGTTGGGTCCAGGAACGCACGATCTCTCCGGAATCGATGGCGGCACGGACGGCAGCCACACCGTCAGTGACATCCGGCCCTGAGCGCAGGGCGATGGAGACCAGTGCTCCGCCGAGGGCTTGGGCTTGGACGCAGCCGAGATGCTCGACGACGGCTCCGGCAGGTGAGAGGTCGGATCCTGTCGGTGACTCAGGTGGAGGTCCGATGAGTCCCTGCGAGATCAGCCGGGCTGCCGAGATCTGATGTGCGTCCATGGTCCAACGGTAGTTCACGCCGGTGACATGGCGGTTGTGAAAAGACGACAGACCGGGGACGCAGGACGGTGATCGCGAAGCCGAACAGGTCAGCCCATGATGTCGATGAGTCCGGGCACCCGCACGCGCGGCAGGCTGCCCGAGGTGGCGAACTCTCCCCAGATCCGGCGCAGCTCGGGACCGGCGATATCAGTGGTCGCACCGTAGTCGAGGAAGGAATCGTGCCAGATCTCGCCGGGGAAGATCAGCGGCAGGTCTCCGGAGTGGGCGGCGTCGAAGAAGCTGCCGTCCCCGCGGGAGACGATGAGCAGGCGTGCGCCCTGACCGCCGGACATCCGGTGGCGGTCGTAGAATTCGCGTCCGGCCCGAGTGTAGACCGCCGACGTGATGCCGGAGATGAGGGATTCGAGCATCGGGGAGGTCAGTGTGCGGTCGTGGAGGCGACGCAGCGCGGGAACGAAGCCGGCGAAGAAGGCCATCTCCCGTTCCGTGCGCGTCATGAGCACGTCGAATTTCGGGGCGACTGTGGCCCAGGCTTCGTCTGCCTTCGTTCGTGATGGCAGCGGGTACCGGCCGTAGCGGACTCCGAAGCACATTCCGGCATGCAGGCCTCCGACGAGGGCGGCCTTGTGCACCTCCTCCTGCGCTCTGAGAATGTCATCGATGCTGGCTGCCGGGTCGATCTTCTGGGCGACTTTCCCCATTGCCCAGTTCATTGCGTCCGTGCCGCCGGCCAGTCCCAAGGGAGCTGAGGCCATGAGCACCCGGCGGAAGAGTCCTGCGGTGCCGTCGGCGATCATGAGGTGAGCGCAGGCGTCGGCCCCGGCGCTCTGTCCGGCGACCGTGACATTGTCCGGGTTGCCTCCGAAGGCGGAGATGTTCCTCTGCACCCAGCGCAGGGCGGAGATCTGATCGAGCACTCCGAGGTTGAGGTGTTCGTCTCGCCCGGTTCCGAGGTATCCGAGGACTCCGAGGCGGTAGGTCACGGAGACGACGATGATGTTCTGTTCGGCGGCCAGGGCGTGCGGATCGTAGATCTCCGCGTCTCCGGCACCGGCGACGTAGGCTCCGCCGTGGATCCAGACGAGGACGGGAAGTCCCGCCTCGGTGGCGGAGCCCTTCGGCATGGTCACGCTCACGCGCAGACAGTCTTCGCTGATGGGAAGCCCACCGAGTTGGTCGAAGGTCATTCCGGCGTTCGGGTCGCGGCGCAGCTGCGGGCTGGCCGGGCCCGGTTGACCGCCGTCGATGACGTCCACCGGAGGTTCATCGACGGGAGGGAGGAAACGACCTGCGCGGGCATAGCGGATGCCTCGTGCCCGGATCACATCCTCGCTGACGTAGGCGCGCACGCGTCCGCACGGGGCCGCGATGTCCCGTGTCTCCTCCATACGGTCAGCTTACTTGCTGGGTTCGACGGGAGGCTCGGCCGACCAGGGGAAGACGATCCACTGATCGGTGCGCTTCCACACGAAGTCCGGGTCGATGATCGATGCGGACTTCGCATAGATGACGGCCGACTGGGCTTCCGCACCGTGTTTGCGCAGCAGTTCGAGGACGAGAGCCAGGGTGCGGCCGGAGTCGGCGACGTCGTCGACGACGAGCAGCTTCTTACCCTTGATCGCTTCGATGTCGAGCATCGGGGCGAGCAGGATCGGGTCGGGCAGGGTCTCGTGGACGTCGGTGTAGAACTCGACGTTGATGGCGTCGGAGAGCTTGAGCCCGAGGGCGTAGGCCAGTGCTCCGGCAGGCAGCAGTCCACCGCGGGCCACGGCGATGACGATCTCGGGATCGTAGTCGGAATCCGCGATGGTCTGCGCCATTTCCCGCGCCGACCGGCCGAACATGTCCCAGCTGAGAATCTCTTTTTCGTCGAGATCGGTCGAATCGGCGTGGTAGGCCATGGATGCTCCTCGTGTCTGCCTGTTTGTGGTTCGAGCTTCAAGGATACGCCGTCGCCGGTTCAGCGCAGAAATACCTCGAGCCCGGCCATTTCCTGGGCTTGTGAGCCTGTATGAGTCGGCGGGTTCGGGTTGACCCAGTATTCGCCGGTGTGGGCATTGCGTTCGAGCAGCCGATAGTCGATGAGTTCACGCCGCAGCAGGGCGAAGTCCGGGTGGAAATCACTGAGGATGGCGCCCAGCCGTTTCTCGCTGTAGACCCGGTCTGGTTCTATGGCGGCGAGGACTTCGATGAGGACGAGTACGAGGGCACGGCGTTTCGTCGGAATGGCGACGAGGCGGCCGTCGGGCATGAATGTTCTCAGTGTCTTCGCCCGAAACCGTGCGATCTCCGAGTCGATGGTGGCTCCGCGGCCGGTAGTCGACCGGGGCACTGCACTCTGGTTCGCGTTCTGTTTCGCGGCGATCAGCGCGGTGCGGGCCGTGGTGAAGTTCTCACCGGTTTCGGTCATCCGCGTGCGAACGAGTTTCTTGAAATCGTTGTCCTTGGTCATGGTGTCACTTCCTGTGGCGACCAAGTCTCCCCCAGCACGAAACCTGGTCAGGAAATCACCGTGCCGGTTTCGTCCGAGGATTTTCTCCCCTTCGCCATGCGGTCGGTGTGCTGGGAACACGACCTCGGCTGGGCGTTGGATGCGCCGACCACCAGTATAGGCATAGCCGTCGTCGGATCTCGAAGTGGTTGGGTCAGCTTTCGAGGGCTTCGAGGTACATCCACCGGCCGGCTCTGCGGACGAAGGAGGAGTTCTCTTCGAGAACATGATCGCCGAGGTGGTCCCGGAATCGCGCGCGGAAGTGCACAGTGCCGGTGGAATCGTCGACTCCCCCGCCAGTGGTTGCCTCGATTTCGAGACCGAGCCACGTGGTGGCGTCATCGACGCCGACATCGTCGGGTCGGGTCTTGGCGTGCCAGGTGCGGAAGAGGTGGTCTTCGTTGCCGCAGACGAAGGCGGTGTAGCGGGAGCGCATGAGCGCCTCGGCGGTGGTGGGCCACGTTTCGCCGTCGAGGGCTGGACGGCAGCAGTCGTCGTAGTCGGTACCCGGAGGCATTCCGGAGCAGGGGCAGGTCATCTGTCGATGATACCGGGCGTGGACAGCAGGGGCAGGCGTGCGAAGATGGGGACATGACTTCACTGTTCCTGTCTGGAGACCCGAAGGCCGATGCGCTGTTGGCCGAAGACCGCTTCGCCCTGCTCGTCGGAATGCTGCTTGATCAGCAGGTGACCATGGAGAGTGCCTTCGCGGGTCCGGCCAAGCTCGCTGAACGACTGGGCAATCTCGACATCGACGAGATCGCAGAGATGAATCCGGATGATTTCCTCGACATCTTCGCGCAGACTCCCGCGGTGCACCGGTTTCCGAAGTCGATGGCCGGACGCGTGCAGAAGCTCGCGGCAGCCATCATCGACGACTACGACGGGAATCCCGAGGCGATCTGGACTGAGGGTGATCCCAGCGGCGCTGAGGTGCTCAAACGTCTGAAGAAGCTGCCCGGTTTCGGTGATCAGAAGGCCAAGATCTTCCTGGCCCTGCTCGGCAAGCAGTTCGAACTTCGGGCCGAGGGCTGGCAGAAGGCCGCTGGTGACTACGGAGACCCAGATGCCCGCCGTTCGATCGCCGATGTCCGCGATGACGTCACTCTGCAAGAGGTGCGTGCCTTCAAGAAGCAGCAGAAGGCTGCGGCCAAGGCGGCAAAGGCTGCAAACATATAGTGGGGTAGTCGCCGAAAGACACATGCGTCCACGCACTCGGACGTGAGTTATCCACAGATTCGACTTCGCCTGTTCTAAAAAGCGTGCCTGTCGAATAATGTAGGGAATCCGGGTGTCGACCGACCGGGTCGCGCCGCAGTTGCAGACCACAGAGGCGTGGAATGAGAACTGGATCGTCCCGACCGTATCGTCGACCTGCCCAAGTATTCGTTGCCGTATTCTCCGCGCTGAGTTTGGTCTCGGTCGTCGGCTGCGCCGATAATTCCCCGGTAGCCGCACCGACGTCGACCTTGCCTGCGCAGCAGTCGGACGGAGGGGCGACTGATGACCCCACCGAGGTGGCCATCCCCGACTACGAAACCGACCTCGACCTCGATCAAGAGGAGAAGAAGGCCGTCGAGGGCGCGTTGGTGGCGTTCGTCGGGTACTTTCAGACAGTCAATAAGGCCTATTCAGGGGATTTCGCCGCCGCAGATGAATTTCCAGAATACGCCGATGGTGAAGCGCTGAAATCCGTCAACGGAGATGTTGAGGTCATCAAAGATGGATCGTATAGATTCACCGGCGACGTCACCCCCAGCAATATCGAAATAGAGAAAGTTGAGTCCGAGGCGGGATCTGTTTCACCCACTGCTGTCACAGTCCACTTCTGTTTCGACCTTTCGAAGTGGTCATTGCTGCCAAAGGACGAATCGCAAACACCCAATAGCGATGAGCTGGTGACAATGGAACACAACATCTACAAAGAATCTGGCAACTGGAAAGTCACGGAACAAACCCTTCGAGAACGCAAATGTTGAAGGCGAATGCTCTTTTGGGTGTGTTCCTCGCAGTTGTCCTGGCCCAAGTATTATTTCTGCCGCCACCTGCGTTGGCTTCTCCTACCTGCGATATGCGAAATATCAATAGCTGCTCGGCTGACACCCCAGGCGGCGGGGGCGGCTCTGGCGGTGGCGGTGGCTCTGGCGGTGGCGGTGGCTCCGGAGGTGGCGGCTCTGGCGGAGGCGGCAATGGCGGCGGCTCCGGAGGCGGCGGTAGCGGCGGCGGAGGTGGCGGTAGCGGCGGCGGAGGTGGCGGCGGTGGACTGCCTGACTGTCCGACGGAAGAGGTTGGCTATCTGTGCGTGAGCGAACCCGGCCCCGGCGGTGGAGGCGGTGGCGGAGGCGCTCCGGCTCGGCCCGATCCCCCGACGCACATCCCGGAATCGCAGTTTCAGAACTTCGACATTCCGGCACCCACAATCTACGCCTGGCCAAAGGATTGGGCCGTCGTCGGTAAACCGGCCGCCTTCTGGACGGACACCGATGTCAGCTATATCGACATGACACTGCTGACCTATGCCGTCAAAGTCAAAGTCACCCCAGAGCGCTTCAACTGGGACTTCGGAGACGGATCGGGCACGGCAACCACCGCGAAGGGTGCGAGGCCGCTGCCTGGCGGCGCCCCACAGATCGGACACGAATACCAAGAATCGGGCAAAGTGTCGGCTTCGATGACTGCAACATTCAGCGGAGAATTCTCCGTCGACGGTGGCCCCTGGCTTCCTATCGACGGATTCGCTCACGTCGCCAGCAACGACATCGGCATCGAGGTCTACCGTTATCACCGCTACCTCGTCGACGAAGACTGCTATTCCAATCCCCGCGGGCCAGACTGCGCCAGATCTGCTCGATGATGCCCTAAGAACGTCGGCCGGAATTGATCAGAACATCGCATACGTGTGGGCAGTAAGACCTTGACGACAGTAACCTGGAACAATGGCCACATGGTGTGCCGAATCAACGAGCTCCTGATCGATTCTCATTGGCCGATCGTCATCATCGGCGCGGGCCAAGCCGGACTGTCCGCAGCACATTATCTCTGGCGCGACGGCCTCGCACCGGGCAAAGACTTCATCATCCTCGATGCCGGAGAGGGCCCTGGTGGAGCCTGGCGCGAACGGTGGGACTCCCTGACCTTGGGCACCACCAACCACATCTCCGACCTGCCTGGATTCCCTCTCGGACGTCCCGACCCGAACGTCCCCGCCTCGCAGGTCGTGTCCGACTACTATTCCCGCTTCGAACGCGAGCTCGAACTCTGTGTCATCCGCCCGGCTGAAGTGGAGACCGTTCGGTCCGAAGAACCCGGACAGGGACGGTTCACCATCGTTGCCACCATCGACGGCGGACAGGTGACGCTCTCCACCGACTTTCTCATCAACGCGACCGGCACCTGGACCCAGCCTTACGTCCCCTTCGTCCCTGGCATCGGCGAGTTCGAGGGCCACCAGCTGCATACCGTGAACTTCCGAGACGTCGAAGACTTTCGGGGACTGCGCACACTCGTCGTCGGCGGCGGAATCTCCGCCACCCAGTTTCTTCTCGAACTCGCCGAGGTGACCGACGCTCTCTGGGCCACACGCCGTCCCCCGAACTTCACGTCCAGAGAATTCGACGGCCAGTGGGGCCTCGAAGTCGAACGGGCCGTCCGGGAGCGAACACTGTCCGGTATGGCCCCTGCCAGCGTCGTCCGAACCACCGGACTGCCGATCCGCCGCGAATTCCGAGTCGGAATCGACTCGGGAATTCTGGTCTCTCGCGGCATGTTCGACCGCATCCTTCCGCACGGTGTCCACTTCCCCGGAATCGGCGACTCCGAACCTCCGACCTCGGCGGAGGGTCTCGGTCCTTCAGCCAGCGACCATCTGGCAGTGCCCGAGTCATGGGCTCCATTCGACGAACCACGAGACGAAGAGATCGACGTGATCTTCTGGAATACAGGGTTCCGGGCGGCGCTCAAACACCTTGCACCGCTGCGTCTTCGCACACCGGATGGCGGGATCTCCATGGACACCGAGGTCGCGGTCAAAGACGATCCGCGGCTGTTCCTCGTCGGCTACGGATCAGCCAGTTCTACGGTCGGAGCCACCAGAGCGGGAAGGATTGCGGCCCGGGAACTGCTCAAACGCATGTCCGACGGTCGGCAGGCTCAGCGCAGGTCTGGGGCTTTGAGCACCTGATCGTCGAGGCGAACCGTCGGCAGCATCTGTCTGAACTGGTCCTGCGCCTCGGTGTCATCGGCTTGCGCGAGCATGTCGACGCTGACCTTGAAAAGCCGACCCTCGACGGATATTCCGGCAACGGCACCGAAGATCACGGAATCTTCCTTGTCGACTGCTCGCATATCGTCGGGAGCCAGCGTGCCATGGAAGACCCAGTACTCTCCCCCGCTGAGTGAACCGGTGGACTCGCTGCCCATGGATGATCCCGAAGTGCTGAACATCCGCTCTCGTGCCTTGTCCACCAATGCTTGTGGTGTCGACTCGTCATCATCGAGACAGTTGACCGTGATGATCGCTCCGGAATCGGTTTCATAGAGTCGATATCCGTCGTATCCGGACCCGTCAGCCCAGTCAGCGCTCAAGGCCAAGCTGACTTCGACGGGACACTGTCCACCCAGTTCGACAGTGGTCTCACTCATGCCATCGGGAATCGTCGGACCGGTTGCTGTCGGCGAAGGTGACTGCCCGTCACCGATCCCCACGTTTGCCGGCTTGGATCCCGCATCGTCCGAGCTGCTGACCCGGAACGCCGAACATCCGGTGAGAACCAGCCCCAGGGCCAGAGTCACCGCTACGAGTGGTCTGTTCATCATCGTCTGCCTTCACTCGATCCGTGGGTCATCCATATCGTACCCAATCGCGTACCCGTCCCCGCTCTCTAGCGCAACTGCGAGCTGCCGCCTAGCCTGGAATCATGACTGAGATCCCGCTTTTCGATGACTCTGATATCAACCGTGTGCTCTGCGTGGTCGCGCACCCCGACGATATGGAATACGGCGGTTCGGCGGCAGTGGCAAAATGGACCGATGAAGGCAAGGAGGTCGCCTATCTCTTGCTCACCCGCGGGGAGGCGGGGATCCGGAATATGCCCCCTGAGGAGGTGGCACCGCTGCGCGCGGATGAGCAGCGTCGGGCGTGCAATATGGTCGGCGTCGACGATCTGGAGATCCTCGACTTCCCGGATGGTCTGCTGGAATCCACGCACGAGTTGCGAAAGGCGATTGCGCGGAAAATTCGTGAGTTCCGACCGAACGCGGTCGTCGTGACAACCTTCGACCTCAAGGTTCAGTGGGGACTCAATCATGTCGACCATCGCCATGCCGGCGTCGCCACCGTCGATGCGATCCGCGATGCCGACAATCCCTGGGTCTTCACCGACCTCAAGTACGAGGGACTCGAAGCGTGGAAGGCGGATCGACTGCTCATCAACGGAGGACAGCCCACACACGCCGTGGCGCTCACGGCCGAGCACGTCAATCGTGGTGTGCGCTCCCTCGAGGCGCACAAGGTCTATTTGAACGCGCTCGGCGACCATCCGGCACCGAAGGACATGATTCCCGGAATCACCACGAGCGGTGGAGAACTCGCCGGCGTCGACTATGCCCTGCCGATCACCGTCATCGACATGTGAGCACGTCGGCATGTGCCGGCTATTGGCATGTGCTGCCTGTTGGCAAACAAGGCAACGACTCGTATCGGCACACGTTGCTGACAGAAAGCGAACCGGGCGGGACTCGCGTGAGACCCGCCCGGTTCACTATTCGCAGGGCGAAGTTCCGACCTGCGAAGAGGAGATCAGGCTCCCAGAGCCGCGATTGCCGAATCGTAGTCGGGTTCGGTCGTGATCTCGTCGACGAGCTGCGTGTACGTTACGGTGCCCTTCCCATCGAGGACGACGACGGACCGTGCGAGCAGACCGGCGAGCGGGCCATCGACCATGGTCACGCCGAAGTCCTTGCCGAACGAGCTGCGGAATCCCGATGCCGTGACGACGTTCTCAATGCCTTCGGCACCGCAGAAGCGAGCCTGGGCGAATGGAAGGTCGTTGGACACGCACAGAACGGTGGTGTTCTCCAGACCCGCGGCGAGTTCATTGAATTTGCGCACCGAGGCGGCGCACACGCCCGTATCGAGGCTGGGGAAGATGTTGAGCACGACGCGCTTGCCCGAGTGATCCTGGGAATTCACATCGCCGAGGTCGCTGCCGACGAGGCTGAAGGCCGGAGACTGCTCGCCCTTGGCGGGCAGGTCGCCGACGGTCTTGACCGGAGATCCCTGAAATGCTGTGTTGGCCATGCTTGACTCTCTCCTTCTTCAAAGCTGACTGCTGTCACTCTCACTCTACGTGAGTTGCCGCCGAGGCGAACCCGATCAACATGGACCGGACGCTCGACCGACTTTCTGATCGTTGAGTCCCACCCGCTGCAGCCGGTCGCTCAACGGCGACGGCGGCGTGAGAAGTACACGAGAGCCGTACCGAGTGCGATGATCGCGGCGGCGATGCCGATGCTTGCGGCAAGCTCGAGACCGGTCCGTGGCAGGTCAGCGCCACCGCCTGCGCCGGCTGCCGAGTCGTCAGCTTCGCCGCCTTCAGCATTGCCGTCCGATGCACTGTTCGCCGAGTCGTCGTTCTCGGATGTTGCCTCTCCGGCGTTGTCCTCCCCGTCAGCGCTTCCGGAACTCCCGGAACCCGAGCTGTCGGAGGTCGCACCGGCGTCGGACTCAGCACCATCGGATCCATTCGAATCCGCCTCGGCAGTGACTTCGCCGGAGCTGTCGGAATCTTCGCTGTCAGTGGAATCGTCATCATCTCCGCCGGGTGAACGGCTGCTGGTGACGACCTGCCAGTTCTCGTCGAAGAAGTCGGCAGGGTCGACGATCTGCTTTTCCTCGGCCCAGTCGATGAGGGCCTGGCGCACCTCGACCTGTTCGTTGTAGACCTCCTTGAGTCCGTCGACCGGATAGCCGCCTCCCCCGGACTGTCGGTAGTTGTTGATCGCGAGGATGAACCGGTCGGTGTCTCCGATTTCGCTGCCGTCGGCCTGTTTGAGGTTCTCGATCCTCTCCCCGATCGGTTTGGAGACATTGATGTCGTAGTCGATTCCGGCCAGAGCGTCATAGTTGTAGTCCGGGATCGGAGATTCAGAGACTTCGTCGATCGCGTTGGTGCCGTCGACCGGGTCGAATTCGGCGCCTTCTTCGGTCTGTTTGAAATAGCGTGCCGAGTATTCGAGGTAGTCACGCAGCTGGGCACCGTTGATCTCGACTCCGGCAAGAGTGTTGTCGTAGACGTAGAGTCCGGCCACGTCTCGGATCGTGATGTCGCCGGCCGGGAACTCTGCGGTGCGGCTGAAGGGAGATGCCTGTGAGATGACGGGAAGATCGTCATAGTCCGTTCCTTTCAGTCCTTCTTCCACCGTCTCGGTCTGGACGTGAGAGATGAAGTCGAGGATCGCCGTATCCTCATAGTATGAGGTCTTCGCCGACAGCGTTTCGGTCACCGAGCCGATCTTCGTGTTCACGTAATCGATCGTGGTCCGGTGCTGCTCTTCGACGAGGTCTTTGATCTCCTGATCCTCAGTGACTTCGCCTTGGGCGGCGAGAGCGTCCGCGTGCGGCTCGGCCTCGCCCCAGTCGACGTGGTGGGTGTCGAGGTTGATCGGCAGTCCCACCTCTGAGACCGAACGGGCCCAGTAGTTCGGTTGGGTGATGAGCACCTGGCTGCCGTCGTCGCGGGTCACGACTTGGCTGGGTTCGTTCTGGTGGGTATGGCCGGCGACGAGGACATCGATTCCGGGAACCTGCGCCACTGAAGTGCTGACGTTCTCCTGCAGTCGGTCGGGATCCCAGTTCTGTCCTTTCGGATCTTTGCCGGAGTGGGAGAGCACGACGATGACGTCGGCGCCCTTCTGTTTCATCTCGGGGACATACTTCTGGGCTGTCTCGACGGGATCGTCGAAGTGCACCTTTCCGGACAAGTTGTTCTTGTCCCAGATTCGGCTGCCGGGAGTGGTCACGCCGAGGACGCCGACGGTGATCGTCTCACCATCGACCTGTTTGTCGACCAGCGCGTACGGGTCCAGATGGGTTTGACCGTCTGCGTCGTCGATGACATTGGCGCCGAGAAGCGGGAAGTCGACTTGGTCGCTGTAGGTGGCCAGCAGGTCGAGGCCGTAGTTGAATTCGTGGTTGCCGACCACCTGTGCGTCGTATCCCAGATGGTTGTAGGTCTTGGCCAGCGGGTGTGTTTGGCCGCTGGTCGTGATCGGCTCCTGTTTGGCGTAGTAGTAGGCCAACGGATTGCCTTGGATGGTGTCGCCGTTGTCGACGAGGAGCACGGATTCTGCACCTTTGTCCTCGCGTACTCCCTTGATCAGCGTCGAGGCTCGGGACATGCCCAGCTCCTCCCCTGCCGGGTAGGGCTTGTTCGCAAAGTAGTCCCAGTTGAGGACGTGGCCGTGAACATCCGTCGTCGCCAACAGAGTCAGCTCCCCGGTCTCGGCCACCTGCGAGTCGGTGGGCGCATGGGCACTGCCGAGGCCGGTCGCGGAGGCGGCCGCGGGTCCAGTGATGACCAGAGCGAGGGCGAGCAAGGACGAGGTCAGGGTGCGCAGGCGCATATGTCTCCAGAGAACTGGTCAACGAGGATGGCAGTGATTCAACTCTCTCACCCTAGTGGGCGCTGACCGGTTTCTGAATGGATCTTGAGAGAAATTTGAACAAACTCTATTGCGCTCACGCCACAGAGGAATCAGCGCCGCCGGCCTCATCCTTCGATGATGCAAATTTCGCCTCGACGACGATGAGGATGACGACAACAGCAGCGCCGAGGACGGCGAGCAGAATCGGGCCGAGAACCGGGTCGACGGGAGCCAACAGACCGCCCGCCCCGTGCTCTTCGCCGTCGGCGCCCACCTCGGCAGATGACTGCCAGGGCCAGAGTGCGCGCAGGGACCCGAACATCAGTCCTGCCATGACGATGAGTGTCCACCACCGGTGATTGTGCAGGAAGTATTTGAGGAGATTGACGAAGACCGCCAGGCCGAGGACTGCGCCGAGAAGGAAGATTCCGAGATAACCGAAGTCACGTGAGTCCACGGCGCGAAGTGTGGTCGAGTACATGCCGACTGCCAGCAGGAAGAATGATCCGGACACTCCTGGCACCACAAGTGCGCAGATGGCGATCGAAGCGACGAAGAAGACAGCGATGAGTGGTGGGTTCTCCACGTCTGCCCCGCCGGCCAGACTCGTCATCAAGAATGCGAGAGCGGCAGCGACGATGAAGGCCAGAACGCCGAGGAGCGCCGGTTGCCGCGAGGAACGTGCCGGCAACATGCGCAACGGCACCGCAATGCTGGCGGCGACGAGGCCGAAGAACAGTCCGCGGGAGAGTTCGGGGTTGCCGGTGACGAAGGATTCCAGGACACCGGCGATGGTGAATACGGCCACGGCCATCCCCAACAGAACCGGGATGACGAGGAACCAGTCGGTGCGCCGCAGTTCTGCCAGTGCTCCGCTGACACGCTTGGGGCCGGTCACCAAGGTCTTCGCCGCGGCTACGACGTGCGCTGCGGAATCGATCAGTTGGTCGTAGACTCCGGTGACCAAGGCAATGGTTCCGCCGGAGACCCCGGGGACGAGTTCGGCGCTGCCGATGAGGAATCCGCGGATCAGGTCGAGCGGCAGGAGTGCTTTGGACCGTTTCGGCGCAGTGTCGGTTCCGGTCGATGGGATGTTCGTCATACCTCCCAGCCTATTTGATCCGCCCTCTGCACAGTGCCCACGACTCAGTCGCCGATCTCACCATCGATGTCCTCGCGCAAGATGTCCGCATGGCCCGCGTGCCGGGCATACTCCTCGATGAGATGGATGAGGATCCATCTGACGTTGAATTTCTCGCCGTCACGGTCTCCTCGTGCGGTCAGGGTGTCCAAGTCGGTCACCTCGGCGAGGATTTCGCGGGAGTTCCCACAGGCCTGCTCGTGGTCCGCCAGGAGCTCGTCCGCGGTCATCCCTGACGCAGACTCGAAGTCCCAATCACGGTCGCTGTTCCAGTCGACGCTCGACCACGGCTCCCCCAGTTCTCTGCCCTGCAGCACTTCGACGAACCAGCTCTCTTCGACGAGGGTGAGGTGTCGCAGGATGCCTCCGATCGTCAGCGACGACGACGCCACGGTGTGGTTGAGCTGTTCCGGCGACAGTCCATCGACTTTGCGCCGGACCACCTGTCGGAAATAGTCGAGGAACTCTTCGAGCCCTCGTCGTTCGTTCGGGGAATTGCTCGGATCGGTCAACGTCAGGGTCATGCTGAGCCTCTCTGATCATGCAGACGGCCTGATGTTCGCACCAGGCGTGTGAAGCTCAGTCTAGTTTTCGCCGGCCGATGTCGAAGAGGTTTCCTTCGGGATCTTTCAGTGTCGTCCATTCGATCCCGTACTCGTCGAAGGACGCGAGCTTGTGCGCGCCCAAGGAGACTGCGCGGTCGACGTCCGCCGGATAATGCGGATCGTCGAGGTCGATGTGCAGCGGGTTCTTCCCCTCGGCGCGCTCGTCGACCTTGAGGAAGAGCATTCCCGGAGTCGGTGACTCGCTGTTGTGGACTCCCCCGATGCTCGCAACGAATTCGTTGGCCCCGGGATCGATGTCGGCGCCGAGGAGGTCCGCCCAGAAGATCGATTGAGCTTCCACATCGAGGCAGTCGAAGGTGATGCTCAAAGATGCCAGCGACGCCATGAGCGCGGTCCTTTCGCAGTCGGATAGGTGTTGACCCGACTATAGAGCACCCCACCGACATGGCACATCGAAGGCGTCATCATCGGTTATCCGCCGTCATCGTCACGTCAACCGCGGGGTTGGCGCGCCAACTGCCGCGACTGAGCGACGAGGCGACCGGCCGAGTCCCACAGTTCGCAGTCCTCTTCGAACATGCCGCCGGCAATGTTTCGAGTGGACAGTCGTGCGCTGATCCATCCGGGAGCAGGCAGAGCGCGGACGTGTGCGGTCAGTTCCATCGTCGGCGCCCAGTTGAAACGACCGAGGTCGAACATCACCGGCGGGAACGAGTCGAGGAACGTCAGCAGGGACAGAGGGCCCGGGTCACTCCCGTCGATGAACCGAATCCAGCCTTGGAGCACTCCGCGTCCGCTGGGTTTGCCGACTGCGAATCCTGCGGTGGCCGGGTCGAGTCGCATATCGAACCGTTCGACCAGCGGTGCCGCTTTCTTGAAGTCCTCGCTGGCTTCGGCAACACCGACGCATTCTTCCGGTGGTGGCAGGTGGGGCGGGGTGGCTGTCGTGCCGACATCGTCTGGAAGCTCGCCGAGGTTGCCCATCGTGGCCATCGCAGAGATCGTCGGTGCCCCGTTCTGGACGAGTTCGATGCCGTAGCTAGCCGTCGATCGGCCTTCGCGCAGCGTGCGCGTGGTGATGTCAACCGGCCCCTCTTTGCTGGGCCCGAGGTAGAAGGTCGAGATGACAAGAGGGTCCGGAGTGCTCGGGTTGACGGTGCGTAGGGCTTGTCCGGCGACTCCAAGGAGGTAGCCTCCGTTGACGGCACCGGCGACTTTCCAGCCGGCGTCGAGCTCGGCGGTGAAGTTGTGGTCACCGTGACGGGTGACTGCGATGGCGCGGGAGAATTCACTGACGGTCGATTGACTCATAACGCATACAGTACCAAGAGCTGAACGAACGTCCAGCCAGATTCACTGCCGTCCGGGTTGCCGTTCGTTGCCGTGCCGGTAGTTTCCTGTCGCCCGTGCCAATAGCTGCTGATCGCTCTCGTCGTCTCGGCCGAGCTTGGGGATGAGTGCGGCAGCCTTCTTCCCGCCGAGCTCCATGACGTTTCGGCCGCCTCGGCGGATGAGGAGGACTCCGGATTTGGTGACTTGGTAATCGAATGGATCACCTTCAAGGCTCATGACTGGACTCCTATATCGCGCGCTAAGGCTCTCGAACCACTTCATTGAACCGCGGCGAGAGCGCACCGACTAGTCTATGCGCATGAGTGTGAAGCTGACCCGGGTCGATCCACATGGCTGCGACGATGATCATCTTATTGATTTCTACACCACGGAAGAGTTCCCCTTTCACGCCAAGTTGTCCGTCTGGTCGACGGAAGAAGTGCGTGAACGGATCGCGGATGGCTACTTCATCAGTTAGGAGACCGAATCGTTCTGGCTCGTCCACAGCGAGTTAGGGCGGATCGGCATCGTCCGCCTCGAGGATCTTCACGACGAGACTCCGCTGTTCGACCTCCGATTAGCTTCGCGATTTCGAGGTCGGGGCCTCGGCATTGAAGCGTTGACCGCCATTACCGCTCAAGTCTTCTCCACCACGCGAGCAGTTCGACTGGAGGGTCAGACACGCGAAGACAATCACGCCATGAGGTCGGTTTTCGACCGGGCAGGCTGGACGAAAGAAGCTCACTACCGCCGCTCGTGGCCAGTCATTGGTGGCGATCCGCTGGATTCAGTCGGCTATGCGGTCCTGCGCGAGGAGTGGGAGACAGGCGTCAGGGATGAATTGCACTGGCATGATCGCCGTCATTTTCGTGAGCAGACTCGATCTGGGATCACGTATTCGTCGAATACTCTGCCTTCGCGCAGTGAGCTGCTCAAGCTCTATGACTCGGTGGGTTGGTCTGCCTATACAAGCGACCCGGAACGGCTGGTCTGCAGCGTGCTCAACTCTGCGCACGTCGTCTGTGCTCGCCAGGCAGGGATGCTCGTGGGAATGGCGCGCGTGGTCAGTGACTTCGGAACGCTTGTCTACCTTCAAGACGTCCTCGTCGATCCAGGAAAGCAGCGGCGCGGCATCGGGGGTGAACTCGTCGTTCGCGCCCTCGAACCTTTCGCCGATGTCCGGCAGACCGTCCTGCTCACCGACGCCGATCCCGGACTGACTGTGTTCTACACGTCGCTCGGTTTCAGCGAGGCCGCCCCGTCGGCAGGAGCGACGGTCCGTGCTTTCGTCCGATGAGGTGAAAGTGCCCCTGGCCTTCCGGCCAGGGGCACTTTCTCTCAGTCAGTCAGCGAGTGACTGTCAGAGTGTGTTTCAGTTGTTCTTCTTGCGACGCATGGTCAGAACAACAGCGGCTCCACCGACGAGGAGCAGTCCGGCTCCGGCAGCCAGGCCGGTCAGCTCGGCACCGGTGCGAGGCAGATCAGAACCGCCGTCACCGTTTCCATCATCGTTGCCGTTGTCGTCACCATCGTCGCCGCCGCCGTTGCCGTCTTCGTCGGCAACGACCTGGAAGGAGCCGGTGAGGGCTTCTTCGTCTTCGGTGTCGTTGGCGCCGGTGACCTGGACGTCGTACTTACCGAGGTAGGCCTCGGGGTTCGAGGCGCTGGTGCCGTAGATCGAGAATCCAACGACTCCGTCAGCGTCAGCGGTCTCTTCGAGGGTGATGCCCTCGACGTTTTCAGGACCGCCAACAACTTCGAGGGTCACCTTCTCGCCCTCGTCGAAGCCTTCACCGGTGATCTGAACGCCCTTGTCTTCCTTCACGAAGTCCGAAGCTGCGATCTCCTTCGGCTCGACGGTCAGCTTGCGCTCGGCCTCAGCAGCCTGGACAGTCACCGTGAAGTTCGTGGCCTCCGAGGTCTGTCCGTTGGCGGTAACCGTGGCGGAGTACGCGTATTCGCCAGCCTCAGCAGGAGCCTCGGTGGAGAAGTTTCCGTCAGCATCGGTCGTGACCGTGACGCTGCCCTCAGCCGGTGCGGCCTGAGCCTGAGCGGAACCTGCCTGGGCATCGCCGGCGGCCTTCCAGGTCAGATTCACTTCGGCGTTCGGAGCGGCCTTGCCGGTGATCTTTCCACCTTCGACGACCGTCTGGTCTCCGACCTTGGGAGCGTCAGGCTTCTCGTCACCGTCTGCGTCGGAATCGGCCTTGTCATCCTTGCCGTCTGCAGCGGCGGAAGCGTCTGCGTCGTCGCCGTCGGCAGAAGCGGAGGCGTCTGCATCCTTACCGTCAGCGTCAGCCCCGGCATTCGAATCGGCGCCGTCGGCGTCAGCACCGCCGTCGGAGTCATCCGATGCCTTGACAGTCACTGTGAAGGTGGCGGCTTCTGAAGTCTGACCGTCGACAGTAGCAACGGCCTTCGCATCGTAGTCACCTTCTGCTTCGGGACCCTCGAGAGTGAAGTTTCCGCTGTCATCGGCCTTCGCGGTGGCTTCGCCTTCCGCAGCACCGGTCCAAGTGACCTTCACGTCAGCACCGGCCGCAGCCTTGCCAGTGATCGCGCCCTTGGGCTCGATGGTCTGGTCCTCGACCGTCGGCGCGGCAGGAGCCTCAGGCTCTTCGTTCGGGTCGTCGAAGGAAATCGTCTGTCCGGACTTTTCGAGCGAGTAGTCGAGGTCGGCTACCCAGCTGAAGTCGATCTCTTGGCCGTTCTCGTCCTCTGCAGGACCGCCACCGGAGATGACGCCGACTGCGGTGTCTCCCTGGAAGACGCCGCCACCGGAATCGCCGGGTGCGGAGAACGGCTTGCCGGACGGCGCCTTGACTCCGAAACCGTGGACGAAGCGTCCGCTGACGTTGACGAAGTCGAACTGCTCGTTGTAGGCAGTCCATGTCTCGTTCTCAGTCAGTCCGGTGGTTCGGCCGGCCTTCTGAACGGTACCTTCGCTGTGAGCGCCGACCTTGGTGATATCGGTAGCGAGCTTCGCAGCCAGATCGTCGTCGCCCGCGGTCGACCAGTCAGTCACACCAGTCTTGACGTTGTACTTCGAAGCATCGACATTGATGACCGCGAAGTCGATATCGTCGTCCTTGGGCTGTGCGTCCGAGCCCGGAGGAACCAGTTCTCCGCCGAACTTGTGGTAACCCCAGGTGCCGATGACACCGAGTCCCGTCTGCTTGAATCCTTCTCCGCCGACCGCAGGGGCAGTGGAAGGCTGTTCAGTCTCGTCGACCGTTGTGTCGCCTTCGAACTCCATGGTCTGCTCGTTGATGATCTTCGCGCAGTGACCGGCGGTGAGGACGATCGGCTTTCCATCGGCATCCCAGCCGGAGAATCCGGTCGAGCAGGCTCCGCCACTTTCTCCTGCATTGACAAGGTAGCCCGCGCCGCCGACCAGGTCATTTCCAGCGTAGGCCTTGAGCTCTTTGATTCCCTCAACGACCTTGACGTTTGCGTAATCTTCTTCGAGCTGCTTGGTCTTGTCGTCGGCCTTCTCGACGCCGATGGTCAGCTTGCCGTTCTTGGCGCCGTATGCGTTGACGCCGGACGCCTTGTCCAGAGTCTTCTGCACAGCCGCTTGGCTCTGCACGTTCAGCTTCTGCGGACCGTTGTCTGCGACGGCCGGAGAGGCTGCGAATGCGCCGCCCAGGCCGAGTGCTGTCGCTGCTGCCAGCGCCAGCGAACTCTGCACGAGTTTCTTCTGCATAAGTTGTTGTCTCTCTGTTCTGAGGGATCAATGTCACAAGTTGATGACCTAAGTCACGATAAGGTTACGGGTCGCACTCAGGAACTACCAAAAAAGTACGCCCGAAACTGTGAACTTAATGACCGAAACTTCATCAGATGTACAAAGCGACTTGCCGGTATCATCCACCAGACCCCCACAATGAATACACGACGCCCCCGGTCAGAAGACCGGGGGGCATCGTCTGTGAGTGTTCAGCAGACCGTCAGACGGTCAGTCTCACTGCACTCAGTTGTTGTTCTTGCGACGCATCGTCAGAACGACTGCGGCGCCACCCACGAGGAGCAGTCCGGCTCCGGCAGCGAGGCCGGTCAGCTCGGCACCGGTGCGCGGCAGGTCAGAACCGCCGTCACCGTTTCCGTCATCGTCGTTTCCGTCGCCGGCTCCGCCGTCGGCGTCGCCGTCGTCGTTGTTGCCATCATCGTCGCCGCCGGATCCGCCACCGGAGCCGTCTTCGTCAGCGAGAACCTCGAAGGAACCGGTCAGGGCCGACTCATCCTCGGTGTCGTTGGCACCGATGACCTCGACGTCGTACTTGCCGAGGTAGGCCTCGGGGTTCGACGCACTGGTGCCGTAGATGGAGAATGCGGCAGCACCGTTTTCGTTCGCGGTCTCATCGAGGGTGATGCCCTCGACGCCTTCGGGTCCGTTGGCAACCTCGAGCGTCACCTTCTCGCCCTCGTCGAAGCCCTGGACCGTGATCGTCACGCCCTCGTCTTCTTTCACGAAGTCGGAAGCGGCGATCTGCTTGGGGTCGACGTTGATCTCACGCTCGACGGGAGCGGGAGTCTCGGACTCGTCCTTTTCAACGGTCACGTCGAACTCGGTCGGCTCAGACTTCTCTCCATCGACGATCGCAGTCGCAGTGAAGTGGTAGTCGCCTTCTGCCTTCGGTCCTTCGACGGAGAAGTTTCCGTCCTTGTCAGCCTTGACGGTTTCGGATCCGTCCTCAGCAGCCTGCGCCTTGGCCTTCTGATCGTCAGCAGCGGAAGCGGCTTCCCACTTCACCTCGACCTCAGCGCCGGCCTCGGCCTTGCCCTTGATCTTGCCCTCGGGTTCGATGGTCTGGTCTTCGGCCTTCGGAGCAGCAGGAGCCTCAGGGGTCTCCTCGCCGGGCTTCTCGAGATTGAAGTCCGTGCCGGACTCCTCGAGCGAGTGATCCAGGTCGGCGACCCAAGTGAACGAGGTGTTCGCATCGAGGTCGCCGCCGCCGGAGATGACACCCACAGCGGTATTGCCCTGGTAGACGCCACCGCCGGAATCGCCCGGCTGCGAGAAGGGCTTGTCGATCGGAGCGGTCACGCCGAATCCGTGGACCCAGCGGCCACCGACATTCTGGTAATCGAAGTCGTACGCCTCGCGAGGCAGAACCTTGCCGTCAGTCTTGCCGGTGGTGCGCCCCGACTTGCTGATGGCACCTTCCTTGTGTGCGCCCACCTCGGTGATCTCAGTGGTCGACTTGGCCAGGTCGTCCGAATCGGCGGTCGTCCAGTCGGTGATGCCGTTCTTGACGTTGTACTTCGATTCATCGACATTGATCACGGCGAAGTCGATGTCCGACTCGCTGGGCTCGGGCCACTGGTCCTCATCGGCGCCTTCGAGCAGGTCGCCGCCGAAGTTGTGGAAGCCCCATTTGCCGATGACGCCGCTGCCCGAGGCCTGGAAGCCTTCTCCGCCGTTGGCCTGAGCAATCGAGGGCTTCTCGGTCTGGTCGACAGTGGTGTCGCCGTCGAACTCGTTGGTCTGCTCGTTGATGATCTTCGAGCAGTGTCCGGCGGTGAGGACGACGGGCTTGCCATCTCCATCCCAACCGGAGAAGCCGGTCGAGCAGGCTCCGCCGCTCTCGCCGGCCTTGACGAGGTAGCCGGCACCGCCGACGAGGTCGTTCTTCGCGTAGGGCTTCAGTTCCTTGACGCCCTCGGTGACCTTGATGTTCTGGTACTTCTTTTCGAGCTTCTTGATCTCGTCGGTCTTCTTGGCAACGCCGATGCTGAGCTCGCCGCCGTCGGTGCCGTAGGCGTTGACGCCTTCGATGCCGGACAGTGCCTTCTGGACGTGAGCTTCACTCTGGAGGTCCAGCTTCTGCGGTGCGTTGTCAGCCATCGCCGGCGAGGCGACGAGCGCGCCGCTCAGGCCCAGCGCCGCGGCGGCGCTGATGGCCAGCGAACTCTGCACGAGTTTCTTCTGCATAAGGTTGATTCCCTTGATCGTTGTCGATGCTTCGATTGCCCGACCCCGTCAACAGGCTTCGCCGCGACTCGACGGTTCATGTTTCCGGTGTCAGATTTCCAACCGTGTGAAAGGTTACGGTTTGATCACGACGCAGTGCAAGAACCATCAGAGTCGCAGGTGAACACAACTTACAGAAGTCGGACTACACAAGCTGTCCTGTGTTCTTCCAGGGGCTTCAGAACCGGTGCCGTTATGATCAGGGACATGCCGAACCACACAACCCTTCGCACTCCGGCCCCTGCACGACCCGCTTCGAGGCTCGCGCTCGGACTTGCCGCACTTGCTCTCACTTTGCCCCTGGCAGCGTGCGACACCGGCGTCGACCCACGAAATCCCGATTCCTCCTCCCCCACTGAATCCAGCGAAACTGCGTCGCCCGGCGAAGAAGCCTCTGACCTCGATCCCACCGGCAGGTGGACCTCACCGGAGAAGGGCGACCCGTTCCTCGAATTCGCCGAAGACGGCTCGCTCGAAGGATCGGACGGCTGCAATGCGATCGTCACCAGCTGGAAGGTCGAAGGCGATGAGATCGCCATCGATTCCTTCATGACCACTCAGAAGGCGTGCGCCGGTGTCGACACCTGGCTGAGCAAGGCCTCGACTGCGACCATCGAAGGCGATGTCATGAAGGTCAAGGACAGCAACGGCAAAGTCATCGGCGGACTCGAGAAAGAAGACTAATGACACAGGAACTCGTCGGCCGCTGGGTGGCTGAGTCGAACGAACGGGCCTTCCTCGAGTTCTCCGAGGACGGTTCGCTGCGAGGTAGTGACGGCGCCAACAACCTCGTGACCACTTGGTCGGCCGAACCAGAGGGCCTCATGATCAAGTCCTCGATGACGACGCTCAAGGCCGCTCCCGGAATGCTCACCTGGGTGCCCAAAGCCAGGAGGGTCGAACCCGACGGCGACCGTCTGCGGCTCTTCGACGCTGCGGACAACCACCTCGGCGACCTTCATCGTCAGCCGCCAGGACCCACGCATCAGCTCGGCGGTCGTTAGATGGCCGGGGGCCTGATCGCGCTCCTCGACGACGTCGCCGCACTCGTCAGACTCTCGGCGGCCAGCCTCGACGATGTCGGAGCGGGCGCATCGCGAGCCGGCGCGAAAGCCGCGGGAGTCGTCATCGACGATGCGGCGGTGACCCCGAAGTTCGTCGAGGGGGTGGACCCGAAACGCGAGCTTCCGATCATCCAGCGCATCGCTGTGGGATCGCTGTTCAACAAGCTCATCATCATTCTCCCGATCATTCTGCTGCTCAGCCAGTTCCTGCCCTGGCTCCTCACCCCGCTGCTCATGATCGGCGGCACCTACCTCTGTTATGAGGGCGCCGAGAAGATCTTCGAGAAACTCGGCTGGATCGCCCACCATGAGAAAGAGACCCCGGCCGCCGAACAGTCGACCGATGGCAAGGCGGCAGAGAAGAAGGTCGTCCGGTCGGCCATCACCACCGATTTCGTCCTCAGCTGCGAGATCATGGTCATCGCCCTCAACGAGGTGGCCGCCGAGTCCCTGACCAGCCGTGCCGTCATCCTCGCCATCGTCGGCGTTGCGATCACCCTCGGCGTCTACGGCGTCGTCGCACTCATCGTGAAGATGGATGACATCGGGCTGCATATGGCGAAGAAGGACTCCCCCGGGCAGCAGAAGTTCGGACGGTTCCTCGTCCGGGCCATGCCGAAGCTGCTCGCACTGCTCTCCGTCGTCGGCACCTTCGCCATGCTGTGGGTCGGCGGCCACATCATCCTCGTCGGCACCGACGAGCTCGGGTTCCACGCCCTCTACGGCTTCGTCCACCACCTCGAAGAACCCGTCGCCGCGATCGCAGCCGTCGGCGGCTTCCTGGGCTGGCTGGTCAACACGTTCTTCTCCCTCATCCTCGGCGCGATCTGGGGAGGGACCGTCGTCGCAGTGATCTTCGGCGCCAAGGCCGTGTTCACGGGGAAGAAGAACACGCAGAATCAGCGTTGAGCGAAGGTCTTCTTCGGTGTTCCAGCCACGATCATCGGAGCACCAGTGACCGGATCGTCGATGACCGTGCAGTCGATGCCGAAGACCTCATGGACGAGCTCCGAGGTGATGATCGCCTCCGGCGGCCCCTGAGCGACGATGGCGCCGTTCTTCATGGCGATGATCTCGTCGGCGTACCGACAGGCCTGGTTGAGGTCGTGGAGGACGGCGACCAGCGTATGTCCGTATTCGTGATTGAGCTGCGAGAACAGGTCGAGCAGCTCGATCTGGTAGGCGACGTCGAGGAAGGTCGTCGGTTCGTCGAGCAGCAGGAGGGATGTCTCCTGGGCGAGCACCATGGCCACCCAGACGCGTTGGCGCTGACCACCGGAGAGTTCGTCGACGAGCCGTGAGGACAGCTCTTCGGTGTTCGTCGCCCGCAGCGCCGACAGCACAGCGGCTTCATCGGCGTCGGTCCACTGGCGCAGGAACGACTGGTGAGGGTGCCGTCCACGGGAGACGAGCTCGGCGACCGTGATCCCGTCCGGGGCGATGGATGACTGCGGGAGAAGACCGAGCCGTTGGGCGATCTTCTTCGTCTTCATCTTCTCGATATTGTTCCCGTCGAGAAGCACAGTGCCCTTCGCCGGCGGCAGCAGCCGTGCGAGAGCGCGCAGCAATGTCGACTTGCCGCAGGCATTGGGGCCGACGATGATCGAGAACTTTCCATCGGGAATGCTCACATCGAGATCGCTGACGATCTGGCGCTGGTCATAGGCCAGATCGAGGCTCTCGGCGATCAGCGGGGAGACTGTGCTCGCAGCGTTGGGATTGCTCATGATGCCTTCCGAGCTTCGTGGATGAGGAGCCAGATGAGGTAGATGCCGCCGATGCTCACGGTGATCACGCCGACGGGCAGCTGGATGTCGCCGAACGCATGCTGGGCGACGAGATCGGCGGCGATGAGGAGCAGCGCTCCGACAGCCGCCGACGTCAGCAGGCTGGTGCCTTGTGCCCGAGCGATTCGCCGTCCGATCTGCGGGGCGGCCAGGGCCACGAAGGCGATCGGGCCGGCGGCGGCTGTGACCACGGCGACGAGGGCGACGGCGATGACGATGAGCACGGCACGGATGGGCTCATTGCGCACACCCAATGCCTTCGCCGTATCATCGCCGAGTTCCAAGGTTCCGAGATCTCTGGAGAAGAGTCCGCAGGCCAGTCCGAGGACGATCACGGCCACGGCCGCAGGGACGATCGTCGACCAGCTCATTCCGTTGAGGGTGCCGGCGCCCCAGGTGGCCGCGGCCATCGCGAGCTCGAGATCGGCACGCATGATCAGCCAGGTGTTGAAGGCGTTGAGCATCGCTGTCAGCGCGATTCCGACGATGATGAGCCTGAACCCCTGCACCCCGCCTTTCCAGGTGAGCAGGTAGACGACCACTGCGGTGAGCAGCCCGCCGATGATCGCACCTGCCGCAGTGGAGACGAAGCTCGTGCCGAAGACGATGATCGTGACGATGCCTCCGGTGTAGGCACCTGTGGAGAAGCCGATGATGTCCGGAGAGCCGAGTGGGTTGCGCGTCAGCGATTGGAACACCGCTCCGGAGACTCCGAGTCCGGCGCCCAGGACGATTCCGGCGATGATGCGCGGCGCCCGCCATTCTCCGACGACGGTGTTGACGATGCGCTTGTCTGCTGCACCGAACAGCCCTTGGAAGACTTCGGTCGGAGTCACCGAGAACTTGCCGAGCATGAGACCGGCGAAACCGCAGGCCAGAGCGAGAAGAGTGATGATTCCGGCAGTGATGACGACCCTCATGTCGATGCGGAATCCGAAGACGCGCAGCATGGGACGACCGAAATCGACCCTCTCCCCCGGCAGGGCGTTCGGATGCGCGGTGAGGGTGCGTTCGGGAACCGCGAGGTTGGTGGATCTCACAGACCGCTCGCTTTCTTCCGTCGAACAAGGGCGATGAGCACTGGTGCACCGACGAACGCGGTGACGACTCCGACTTGGAGTTCGCCGGGCTTCATCACGACTCTGCCGATGACGTCCGAGGCCAGGAGCAGAATGGGTGCCAGGACGAGTGAGTAGCCGAGGATCCAGCGCTGGTCGGGACCGACGATCCACCGCGCGATGTGCGGAATCATCAGACCGATGAATCCGATCGGCCCGGCCGCGGCCGTGGCCGCTCCGGCCAGGAGGGTCACGGCGAGGATGGAGAGCACTCGGGTGCGGTTGACCGAGGTGCCGAGACTAGCGGCCAAGTCATCGCCGAGGGCCACGGCGTTGAGTGAGTGGGACAGCGCCAGAGCCAGCACGGTGCCGATGACGATGAACGGCAGGATCGCGGTGATCGTATCGAAATCACGGCCGGCGATCGCACCGACATCCCAGGATCGGAACGCATCGAAGGCGCGTTCGTTGGTCAGCAGGATCGCTTTGGTCAGCCCGGTGAGGACCGCGGCGACGGCGACTCCGGCCAGGGTCAAGCGGATCGGATCGACCGTGCGGCTGCGGCCCGCGGACCCGATGACATAGACCCCGACGGTGGCGACGAGGGCACCGGCGAAGGCGAACCAGATGTATCCGGTGATCGAGGAGATACCGAAGAACGCGACCCCGATCGTGATCGCCAGGGACGCTCCGGCATTGACGCCGAGGATGCCCGGGTCGGCCAGCGGGTTGCGCGTGAGAGCTTGGATGAGTCCACCGGCCAGACCCAGCCCCATGCCGACGAGGATGCCGAGCACTGTGCGCGGCAGGCGCAGTTCGAGGACGACGAGCTGATCGTCGCTGCCGGTGGGGGCGAAGAAGGCTCCGAGGACCTCCGAGATCGGCATGTCCCTGGCGCCGATGGCCAGAGACGCTGCGATCACGAGAATCAGCGCGATGATCGCTGCGACCAGCCCCAGCACTCGCCTGATCCGCAGGCCGCCACCGGCCGGATGACTGGTGTCGGTATGCGGTTTCGCCTCGGCAGAGGTGGCGGAACCGGTCATCGAGGTGGTCCTTTGAGTGAAATGGCGGTCAGGTGACTAAGGGCAGGCTAACCACACTGTAACTCACCGGACCACCTCAGCCAAGCGAGAGAGGTCTCACTCCGCTGTGATCTTGCCGATCCTCTCGGACACCTGTCGCTGGATCCGGGAGAGCATTCCGCTCATTCCGCGCAGCCTCAGCGGGCTGACGACCTCCGACATCGACAGCCGCAGGGGCAGGTCGGCGGGAACCGACAGGATCGCCCCGGCGCTGGCTCCGTCGAGCCCTTCGTGCAGGATTCCGGCGAAGCCTCGTGTCGTCGGCGCTTCCGGAGGAGCGGAGAAGTGCAGGCGAACTTCCGCCTGCTCCCCCGCCTCGGGGTCGGCCACCTCGGTGACGAGGAAGATCGGAGACTGGCACTCGGGCACGGGCTCGAGCAGCTCCGGGTGGTCGGTGTACTTCTCCGGCAGGTCGGGCAGGTCCGTCGCGAACTCCAGCAGCACCTGGAGGCGGTCGTCGGCCGGGGTTTCGGCGAAGTCTGTGACGATCTCTGCCAGCGCCTCCGGCAGGTCGTCGGTCTTGGGTGTCGTCGTCTCCGCCATCAGCGTCCGGGCACCTCTCCGGGTTCGGCTCCGGTGACGATCGGCACGCCGACGACATTGCCCCATTCGGTCCAGGAGCCGTCGTAGTTGCGCACGTTGCTGTATCCGAGGAGGTGCTTGAGGACGAACCAGGTGTGGCTGGAGCGTTCGCCGATCCGGCAGTAGGCGATGACCTCATCGCTGGTGCCCAGTCCCGCCTGTTCGGTGTAGAGCTCCTTGAGTTCGGCTGCGGACTTGAAGGTGCCGTCTTCGTTGGCCGCCTTGCCCCACGGCATCGACTTCGCGCCGGGGATATGGCCGCCGCGCAGTGCGCCTTCCTCCGGGTAGGCGGGCATATGGGTGCGTTCGCCGGTGTATTCCTCCGGGCTGCGCACATCGATGAGCGGCACATCGCCGAGGCTGTTGCGAACCTCGGGCAGGAAGGCCCGGATGACGGAATCGTCGCGGTCGACGACAGGGTATTCGGTGGGTGCGGGCTGCGGCTTCTCCGTGGTCATCTCACGGCCTTCGGCCTGCCATTTCGCACGACCGCCGTCCATGAGCCGGACGTCTTCGTGACCGAAGAGAGTGAAGACCCACAGCGCGTAGGCCGCCCACCAGTTGGACTTGTCGCCGTAGACGACGATGGTGTCATCGCGGGAAATGCCTTTGGCGGACATGAGCGCGGCGAATCCCTCGCCGTCGACGTAGTCACGGGTGACGGGATCGTTGAGTTCCGTGTGCCAATCGACCTTGACCGCTCCCGGAATGTGTCCGGTTTCGTAGAGTAGCACGTCTTCGTCGCTTTCGACGATGACGAGTCCGGGATCGCCTGCATGCTCGGCCACCCAGTCGGTGCTGACCAGTCGGGTTCCGTCCGCGTATTCGGCGAACTTCTGTGCGGGATCGGCCGGGATCGCAGTGCTCACGCATTCCTCCTGAGAATTTGAGTCCAATTGTGCTCGATGTGGCAACGTCGAGCGCGTTCAGCATATTCCTTTTCAGGGTCGGCTGAGGAATGCCGTCAGCGCTGAGACGAACTCCCGCGGTTTCTCCGAATGCACCCAGTGTCCCGAGCCTTTGACCGTGAGGAGTGTGGTGCGTGGGAACAGACTGCGCATCTGCGGCAGGTCGTCACGGTCGACGTAGTCCGATTTCTCACCGGCGACCCAGAGGACGCGATGGTCGAACACGGTCTCGCCCATGTCCGGGAAGTCCCCGATGACATCGAGGCTCGAGTGCAGCAGCGCCAGGTTGGGCTGCCAGGAATACCCCGTCGAGGTGGGGCGCAGGTTCTGCAGCAGGAATCCCCTGATCGCGGCCTCGGGGATCGGGTCCCGAAGTTCCTCATCAGCCTCGGTGCGTGATTCGATCCGGTCGAGATCGAGGGCGGCGAGGCTGGAGAGCAGGTGGTCGAAGACTCCGGTGGACCCGCCGGCGTTGGGGCCGATGTCGACGACGACGAGCCGGTCGACGAGATCCGGGTGTCGCAGGGCGAGCACCATCGCGACCTTTCCGCCCAGGGAATGTCCGACCACGTGCACGGGCTGATCATCGGGGGCGACCGCCTCGGCGATATGGGCCGCCACGGCATCGGCGAGCTCGACGTAGTCGAAGGTCTCGGTCCATTCGGACTCGCCGTGGTTGGGCAGGTCGACCAGCAGGCTGGAGAAATCGGGCTCGATGTCCTTGGCGATGCGGGTGAAGTTCTTGCCTCGGCCGAACAGCCCGTGGAGGAAGACGACCAGGCGCCCGGATTCGCCGACGCGAGTGCTGTTGATGGTGGTCACGATCCCAGCCTAGCCCGTGACGGCACGTTCGAGGCTCTCCAGTGAGGCGTCGAGGAATTCGGCAGGGAACGGAGGGAAGCCGCCGAACTCCTCCCGGGTGGCGTCCGTCGTTGCGGACCAATCATAGGTCAGAGCCACCTCGGTGCCGGAATCGGTCTCGGTGAGGTCGTAGCGCCACCGCCACCCGCCGGGGACGACCCGTCCGGATTCGTCGGCTTGGCCTGGATCCCAGGCGATGGCGTGCGGAGGATCGAAGGCGGTGACGGTGTTGTCGATGCGGTAGGCCCCGCCCACGACGTCGAGATACATGTCCATGGAGAACACCTGACCGATTTCCGTGATGGGGGCGCCGTCGATGGCGCCGCGGACCCAGTCGCCGGGTTCGGTCTCATGGTGGCGTCGCGGATCGGACAGCAGTGTGAAGATCTGGTCGACGGAGGCGGGGATCGTGCGGGTACGGACGAGCCTGTCATTCGGCGTCTGCGGCTGTTCGCTCATATCTTCACACTAAGTATCCGACGTCGGCCGAACAAGACTTCAGTGAGTTCAGCCGACTTCGGCGACCGGCACACGCGGGTAGGGTGAGGTCATGCACTTCTCCGAATACGACACCCGACTTGCCGGTTACGCGGTCATCGTCAATGACGACGACGAAATCCTCCTCAGCTGGTTCAACGGCGGAAAGGACCGCCTGCACGCGATCTGGACGCTGCCCGGAGGCGGAATCGAGTTCGACGAAAGCATCGAAGCGGGCACACTCCGGGAGATCAAAGAGGAGACCGGGTTCGACGCTGAACTGGTCCGCCCCTTGACCACTCATTCCTTCACAGAGCCTCGCCGCAATCCGGCCTTCAGCGATTCGACGGATCGTCCCTTCAAAGGCGTTCGGGTCGTCTACGAGGCGCGGATCATCGGCGGCACCTTGGGCACCCTCGAAGTCGATGGGACGACGGATAGGGCGGAATGGCTGCCGATCACTTCGCTGCCGAACGTCCGGCACGCCCGCATCATCGACATCGGCCTCGATGCGTGGCGTGCCGCCGTGTGAGTTCTGCGCAACGGCGCAGCGGCGTACTGTCGCCGGTCACTTCACCTTGTCGGCGATGAGATCCGGGAGCTTCTCCGCCGTGTACTGTGCCGAGAGGATCGAGTTGAGCGAGAATGCCTTGCGGATGTCGTCGTTCTCGTTGGTCAGAACGAGGTCGTGCCCGTCCTTGACGGCCGGGATGCGCTTGTAGGCGGCATCGCCGGTGACATCGGCGTCCTCGATGTAGATCGGGAATGTCAGAAGCAGGTCCGCGTCGAGCTGATCGAGGTTCTCCTCGGAGATCGGCACGGAGAAGCCCTCGGCCTTCATTCCGGCTATCGTCTCGGACTGCTTGAAGCCGAGCTGCTTCATGACCTGCACGCGACCTGATTCCTCGACGTAGGCGCCCCATCCCTCAGCGGTCTTCGCCGCCACGGTCACGGACTTGTCCTGGAACTCGGGATGAGCTTCGCGCGCATCCGCGTAGGACTTCTCGAGGTCGTCGAGCAGCTTCTTCCCGTCGTCGTCCTTGCCCAGCGCCTGGGAGACGAGTTCGACCTGCTGGTCCATCGTCGTCAGGTAGTTGTCGCCGCCTTCGGGAACTCCGACCGTCGGGGCGATCTCGGAGAGACGGTCGTAGCGCTCCTTCTCACCGGAGCTGTTCGTATCGAGGATGACGTCGGGCTCGAGCGCGGCAATGGCCTCGTAATCGGGTTCCATCGTCGCGATGATCTCCGGCGCCTCATCATAGAGGTCCTCGGCCCACGGACCGACTCCCTTGCCGCCGAATTCGACCCAGTCGGAGGCACCGACGGGCTGGACTCCGAGCGCCAGGGCGGTCTCGGCATCGCCCCACCCGAGAGCCACGACCTTCTGCGGTTCGGCGGGCACCTCGACGGCACCGAACTTCGTGTCAACGGTGGGCCCGGAGGCCTCCTCGGCGGCACCTCCTCCGCCGCAGCCGGCGAGGACGAGGACGGAGGCGATCACTGGGGCGAGAATACGGCGCATGGAATCCTTCTTGAGTAGTTAGGCGAGCCTAGCTTAACTCATTTTCCGGATGTCGTGATCGTCCCCGCGCGGCCGCCTCGGCGAGGGACCGACCATCGAATCAGGAAGCCTTGATCTCGAGCCCCTCGACATCCATCTCATCGAGGGCGACCATGCGTGAGCGCCGACCGGTGACGATGCGGTGGATGAGCCACAGAAGCAGGAACGCCGGAAGCCCGGCATAGGCGCTGGCGACCTGGAGCAGCTGCCCGCCCACGACGGCCTGCACATTCTGGCCGATGATGACGACGATGAGCATAATCAGCGCGACGATCGGGCCGATCGGGAACAGCGGCGCCCGGTACGGCAGGTCCGCGACGGCATGGCCCTGTCGCACATAGGCCCTGCGGAACCGGAAGTGGCACCAGGCGATGCCGACCCAGACGATGAAGCCGGAGAGCCCGGAGACGTTGATCAGCCAGGTATAGGCCCCACCGTCACCCATGATCTCGGTGAGGAATCCGAAGAGTCCGATCATGGCGGTGGCCAGCAGTGCCATGACGGGCACTCCGCGTTCGTTGAGGCGGGCGAACAGCCTCGGCGCGGTCCCCTCTTTCGCCATGGCGTAGAGCATGCGGGTGGAGGCATAGAGGCCGGAGTTGCCGGCGGAGAGGATCGCGGTGAGGATGACGGCATTCATCATTCCGGCGGCCACGGCGATGCCGGCGCGTTCGAAGACGAGAGTGAACGGTGAGGCCGTGATGTCCTCATTGTTCGCCGAGGCCAGCAGGGAGGGGTCGGTATAGGGCAGGAGGAAGCCGATGACGGCGATGGCGCCGATGTAGAAGAGCATGATGCGCCAGAACACGGTGCGGATGGCGCGCGGCATGTCCTTGCGCGGATTCTCCGACTCCCCCGCGGTGACGCCGACGAGTTCCGTGCCCTGGAAGGAGAACCCGGCGATCATGAAGACACTGATGACCGACATCCACCCGCCGACGAACGGAGCCTCACCCGTCGTCCAGTTGCTCACCCCGGGTGCGGTTCCGCCGAGGATGCCGGCGATCATGAGCACACCGAGGACGAGGAAGGCAAGCACGGCGGTGACCTTGATGGCCGCGAACCAGAATTCGCCTTCGCCGAAGGCCTTCGCGGACAGGAAGTTCAGTCCGGCCAGCAGGACGAGGAAGACCGCCGCCCAGATCCACGACGGCACGTCGGGGAACCAGAAGGACATGATGACGCCGGCGGCGACGAGTTCGGCGGCCAGGGTGATCGCCCAGTTGAACCAGTAGTTCCAGCCCATGGCGAAGCCGAATGAGGGACTGACGTATTTGGTGCCGTAGGTGTGGAACGATCCGGCCACGGGCAGGTGGGTCGACATCTCACCGAGGGACTGCATGACGAAGAGGACCATGATGCCGATCGCGGCGTAGGCCAGCAGGGCACCGCCGGGGCCGGCCTGTGAGATCGTGCCGCCGGAGCCGAGGAAGAGCCCGGTGCCGATGGCACCGCCGATGGCGATCATCTGCAGGTGGCGAGACTTCAGTCCCCGTCGGAGTCGGCGTTCGTCATTCGCCGAGGCGGCTGGCATTCCCATGGTCATCCTCGTTCGTGGTTCGGCAGGTCCGCGCACGAGGACCCTGGCCATTCCTACCACAACCGGGGTCGCCCCCGGCCGCTGCAGGCGCCGGGTGGGAGGAGGGTCACATCCGCCGAGGCGGGGATTCGAGCAGCTGCAGTATCGGCTTGAGCGCCGACCGGATGCTGATGACGCGGAACGCCTGGTCGCGGACGAACGCGAAGAGTCGGGACCGGCCGAACATCAGCCGGGCCAGAGACCGCGAGTTATCATGAGCGGCCTCGACACGTGGCCGCTGGCGAGTCTCGAAGCGTTCGAGTGCGGCGGCTGCACTCGTCCCAGTCGCCAGGGAGGAGAGTTCGTCAGCGAGCACCCCGGCCGATTCCATCGCCATTCCGGCACCGATCCCGGCAGTCGGAAGGAACCCTGCGGCCGCATCGCCGAGCAGAACCGTGCGACCATGCCTCCACTTCTGCGCCCGGGAATCCCGCAGCGGCCAGTAGAACGGTGCTTCAGCTTCCTCGACCGCGGTGAGGCAGGCGTCGATCCGCGGAGTCAGTACCGACAGCCGCCTGCGAACCTCCGCTGCGAATCGCCGGGGGCCGAGCGGCTGCCGGGCATCGGGGCAACCGAGGAAGACTCCGACAGCTCCCTTGACCGGGTACATGCCGAGGAAGAATCCATCACCCCAGATCTCATCGACGGCACTCTGATCGCCATCGGCCTCGGCCCAGCAGACCCACCCGCCCCAGGTCGTGTCCATTGACGACACCGGCGAGGTCTCACCGGAGACGGCAGCGGCAGTCGTGCCTGATTCACTCGCGGCGGTTGCGGCGGGCCCACCGGTCACGAGCCGGCGGGAGCGGGAATTCATTCCGTCGGCGATGACGACGGCATCGAATTCGAGTACTTCCTCCTGGCCCAGGCTCCGCGTCCGTCCTCCATGGTGCTGTCCGGATTGGCCCACCTGGGCGAGAGCCACAGTGGCGCCGTCGTCGGACAGTCCGGTCACCGTGGTGCCGAAGGCGATCGGACAGTCGCCGTCGGTGAGCACGTCGAGCAGTGCGGAGCGGGAGATTCCGCGATAGTCGCCGTAGTCGGCCAGAAGATCACCGAGGTGGTCCTGTCGGAGGACTTTCCCGGTACGCGCGTGGGCGATATAGCGATCGATGCCGACGCTGGCTTCGAGGTAGGCCTCCCGACACTCGAGTTCGTCGATGACGGGATCGACCACGGGCATGAGGGCGAGCATGTATCCGGCCCGGTTGTCACCGATCATCCGACCGGAATCGGGCGACCGGTCGATGAGGATCGGGTGCATCCCGCGGCCCCGAAGGAGCTGAGCCAGGGCAATTCCGGCGATTCCGGCTCCGACGATGAGAATACGCGGCTCTTCCGGGCTCACGTGCTTCAGCTGGTCGTCGACCGTTGCCGCGATGATCATGCGTGGACTCCTTCGTCGGGCCGATTCGCCGACCCCCTTGTGGACCGACTGGTCCATAAACAGTAACACCGGGTGGACCGCATGGTCCACAAGCGTGTCGAGCATTGCTACACTGACGTCGTGTCCGAGACTGCGTTGGCGCGTATGCGCCCCGAGAAGCGCGCCGCGCTCATCGATGCCGCCGCGCGAGAATTCGCTGCGCGGACGTTCGAGGAGGCGTCGCTCAATCGCATCATCTCCACCTGCGGGATGAGCAAGAGTTCCTTCTACCATGTCGTCGACTCGAAGGACGACCTCTTCGCCCTCGTCGTCACCGAGCTCGCTGCAACCGCACGGGGGTTCTGGACGCCGCCTGACCCGGGAAGCTTTTCGGACGGGTTCTGGGACCGTGCGCGCTTGGTCTGGGATGACATTGCGCGAACATGGCCGGACTGTCCGGAGCTCATGCTCCTGTGGCACATCGTCTACGCGAATTCGGACAGTCCGGCTGTGCGACGCCTCGCCGACAGCGTCGAAGAATGGGTGGGCGCCGTGCTCATCGTCGGGCGTGAGGCCGAGGCGATCGATGTCGATTGTCCGCTCGAGCTCCAGACTCTGGCGGTGTTCTCACTGCTGCGGACTTTCGACGAATGGGCCCTGCACCTGACGGAAAGCGAGAACGCAGCCGTCGGCCCGGAGGAGAGCTCAGACCATCAGTTCAGGCTGCTCACGCGTCTGCTGCATGCCTGAGACGGGCTCACACGGAGTCGGCCGGCAGATGCCGGTCCGGGGCCGGTGCCTGGGGCAGGCCGCGGACGAGGTCGGGGCCCAGATCGGAGATGCTCCGGGCGCCCATGAGCCCCATGGCGGTGAGGATCTCCTGCTGTATGAGCTCAATCGCCCTCTCGACTCCGCGTTGGCCTCCGGCCATGAGCCCGTACAGGTACGCCCGGCCGATGAGCACGAAGTCGGCTCCGGCGCACAGCGCGGCGACGACATCGGTGCCGGACATGACGCCGGAGTCGAAGATGAGCTCCATCTCAGGACCGACCTCCGCACGGACTTCGGCCAGGGAGGTCAGCGAATCGGGGGCCCGATCGAGCTGGCGGCCGCCGTGGTTGGATACGACGAGTCCATCGGCTCCGACGGATCGGGCGCGCCGGGCATCCTCGGCGGTGAGGATCCCCTTGACGAACAGGCGTCCGTTCCATTGGTCGCGGATCCACCGCAGGTCATCGAGGTCGAGGGTCGGGTCGAACATCGTCTTCGTCATCTCCGCCAGGGACTGGGAGGTGTTCGACAGCGACGCGTACTTCGGCGGTTCGGTGGTGAGGAAGTTGAACCACCAGCCGGGACGATAGGAGGCGTCGAGGATCGTTCCCAGTGTCAGACGGGGCGGGATCGTCAGCCCGTTGCGGTGATCGCGCAGACGCTGACCGGTGATCGGGGTGTCGACGGTGACCAGCAGGGTCTCGTATCCGCTGCCGGCGGCCCGCTGGATCAGGTCGAGGCTGCGCTGCCGGTCCTTCCACAGGTAGAGCTGGAACCATCGGGTGGAATCCGGCGCCGCCTTTGCGACGTCTTCGACCGAAGTCGTGCCCATCGTCGACAGTGAGAACGGGATTCCGGCCTTCGCTGCCGCGCGGACTCCGGCGACCTCGCCGGCGGAGTGCATCATGCGCGTGTAGCCGGTCGGGGCGATGCCGAAGGGCAGCCGGGCTCGGGCGCCGGCGATCGTCGTCGACGTATCCGGCGCATCGACTCCGTGGAGGATGCGGGGAAGGAGCTCGACGTTGCCGAGCGCCTCACGGTTCTTCGCCAAGGTCCGTTCGTCCAGAGCGGCACCGTCGACATAGTCGAACGGCGCGGTCGGTGTCACGCGCTTGGCGATGCGGCGGAGGTCCCAGATGTCTGCGGCCGACTCCAATCGGGCTGCGACCCGGTCGAGTCGGGGCAGGTCGAACTGCAGCAAGGGGGCGAGTTCTCTCACATCGGGCAGTCGGCGCTTCATTTCTCTCCTCGTTCTCGGTTGAGGTAGGCGAGCACGGCCGCGACACGGCGGCTCGTGGTCTCCCCTGCCTGGAGGCCGAGTTTATCGAAGATGGAGCTGATCGCCTTTTCGACGGAGCTGACCGAGACGAAGAGGCGTTCGCCGATGCCTCGATTCGACAGTCCTTCGGCCATCGCCTCGAGCACTTCGCTTTCCCGCGGAGTCAGGGTCGACAGCGTGTTATGCCTCTCCGAGGTGGTCAGCAGCTGCCGGACGACGTCGGGGTCGATGACCGTCCCTCCCTCTGCGATCCGCTGCACCGACTCGAGGAACCGGTCGATGTCAGTCACCCGGTTCTTCAGGAGGTAGCCGACGCCCACTGATTCGGTGCTCAGCAGTTCGGTCGCATATTCGCGCAGCACGTATTGGCTGAGCACGAGCACTCCGATGTCAGGGAAGCGGCGTTTGATCGCCAATGCCGCTTCGAGGCCCTCGGTGGTGTGAGTCGGCGGCATCCGCACGTCGACGATGGCCAGGGTCGGCCGCAGCTCGGCGACCGCCCGCAGCAGCTCCCCTCCGTCGCCGACGGACGCGACGACGCTGATCCCTTCGTCTTCGAGCAGACTGCGCACACCTTCGCGCAGCAGCACCGCGTCGTCGGCGAGGACGACGCGCATCCGTTTCTCGGCCTGGATCTCACTCGTGCTCACTTCTTCTCCTTCGTCGTGCTGCCGTCCTGTGCTTCGGTCCCGAGCGGGATCCGAGCGCTGACTGTGGTGCCTGCGCCCTCACGGGAGTCGACGTCGAGACTCCCGTCGAGAGCTCCGACCCGCCGCGCGAGCCCTTGGAGTCCTCCCCCGCGCGGATCGGCTCCGCCGACACCGTCGTCGGAGACGGTCACGGTCAACGCGGTCCGGGCCTCGGTGACGATGCTCACCGTGATCGCGGCCGCCTCGGCGTGCTTGACGACGTTCGTCACGGCCTCTCGGACGACGAAATATGCTGCAGACTCCGCTGCCGGCGGAAATCTGCCCTCCGGCACGGTCACGAGGGTCAGCGGAATAGGACTGCGACCGGCGATTCTTTCGAGCACGGGTCGCAGTCCATGGTCGTCCAGCGCTGTCGGATAGACCCGCCACGCGACTTCCCGCATCTCGTCGATGAGGTCCTGGGACTGGCCCAGAGCATCGTCGAGCAGCGCTTGGGACTTCACCGGGTCGGACGCGCGTCTGGCTCGGGCGATGAGCACGGACAGGGAGACGACGTTCTGCTGCACGCCGTCGTGCAGGTCGCGCTCGATCCGGCGTCGTTCCTCGTCGATGGCGAGAACGACTCCACGGCGGGTTGTCAGCAGTTCGCTGATGCGGGTGTAGACGGCGAAGGGGCGCTTCACCTCGACGAAACGCGCATCGATGCGACCGTGCGCCCAGCTTGCCGCCTCGGACAGGGCGATGGCGCCGATGAGGTTCGCCGCCCCGTAGAGGACTCCGACGAAGAGTGTGGGCTGGGAGATCGACCACATGTCGAATCCGATGTTCACGGCTCCCCCGATGAAGAATCCTTGGAAGAGCGAGCCGAGAGTCACGACGACGAATCCGCCGAGGAGGTTTGCAGTGGGGATGATTGCCACTGCTGCGATGAGGCCGTTGCCGAGCAGGAACCGGCGGTGGGTCGGTGCGGAAGCGAGGACGAGTCCGAACCCGTGAGAATGCCGGGCGAGCTCCCAGTCTCGCACCTTGGCGGCCACTCGTGATGAGGGTGAGAGCACGGAGGCGGCGAGGAGCGGAAGACACAGCAGACCGCCCCACACCACCGCGAGGACGGAACGTGCCCAGCGCGCGGCGAACATCCGGGCTTCGGGAGGACGACGGGTGGACAGCGCGCTCGGCCAGGGCATGAATCGATCGTAGCAACGCCCAACACCGGCTCACAGGGGTTCGACCGCAGTCTCGGATTCCGGTTTCCCGCAATGGCGGCTGCCGGTCGACCGCACCGACTGTGTGCCCGACCGCGTACCGTCCCTGCCACCCGGTGCCTAGCGTGGATGACTATGGATCTCGCACTCGAGCTGCTCACCGCCACACTCACCTCACCGTGGGTGTACCTGCTCATCGCCGTGGCTGCGGCGCTGGACTCGCTCGTGCCGATCGTGCCGTCGGAGACTCTGCTCATCACCGCTGCGACCTTCGCCGCTGCGGGTCAGCCTCACCCGGCAGGACTCGTCATCGCCGCAGCCGGCGGCGCTCTCCTCGGCGATCTGGCCGCTCACCTCGTCGGCCGCTTGGCCGCTTCGGGTGTCGGCCGGTGGCGGCGGTGGACTCGAATTGCGGAGCTCCTCGACTCCGCCCGCACGGTCTTCTCACGCCGAGGCGGGACCGTGCTCATCGCCGGTCGGTTCGTTCCCGGGGGCCGCAGCTTGGCGACGATCGGATCCGGCCTGCTCGGATCTCCGACCCGCACCTTTCTGCTCTGGGACGGAATCGGGGCTCTGGCCTGGGCGCTCTATTCGACGGGTATCGGACTCATCGGAGGCACGATATTCGATGACCGGCCGCTGCTCGGAGTCGCTTTCGGCATCGGCATCGCCTTGGCCATCACCGGTGCGGCCGAACTCGTCCGACGATTACGCCGGCGCAGACACGGACGTAGCGGACGCGGCGAACGCCGCCGACGCAGCGGACGCAGCCGACGCCGATTCGACGAACTCCGAGCCCGAGATGTCATGATGGAGGGGATGTCTCAAACACATGTGTGGTACGTCAGCTACGGATCGAACATGGCTCGCGATCGGCTCGCCTGCTATCTGCAGGGCGGGCGACCGCCCGGCGCTAAGGTGACTTATCCAGGTGCCAGAGACGCAGCACTGCCCCGTGCCGAAGCCGGGATCGAACTGCCCGGAACGATCTACTTCGCCGGCGAATCGAAGGTCTGGGGCGGCGGAATGGCCTTCTACGATCATTCTGTCCCCGGACCGACCCCGGCCAAGGCCTACCTCATCACCGCCGAACAGTTCGCCGATGTGGCCGCCCAGGAGATGCACCGCCCACCCGAGCCCGACAGTCCGCTGGAACGCCTCGTCTTCGACCTGCCGGCCGGCAGCTCCCATTCTCTGGGCCCGGGCGGCTACGAAACGCTGCTCGTCCTCAATGTCGCCGATGGCGTCCCCATGGTCACATTCACCGCTGCCCACAGTTCGTCCGACATCCAACACACTCAGCCGCAGGAGCCGTATCTGGCGATGCTGCGCACGGGCACAGCCGAGGTCAGAGCCGCTTCTGGGCTTCCCCAGCCCGCAGCTGCACAAGCGTGAGGTCGAGCAGCGGAGTCGCGACTCCCAGCTCCTCTGCCTTGGCCGACAGATCGCCGAGGATGTGCTCCGTTTCGCTCGGCAGCCCTGCCGTCACATCCCGGTAGAGGGATGAGGTGAAGGCAGAGCCGTCCTCGGTGAGCATCTGCAGCGTCATGTCGTGAGAGGCCTCCGACACCGGGTGTCCGGCCGCGGCCGCCACGGCTTCGAGTTCGTCGATGATGGCATGCACGTGCGATCTGCCGCCTGCTGCCATGATCGCCCCGACCGGGGCGCGGAACAGACAGGTGACGACTCCCGCGGCGGCGATGAAGGTCCACTTCTCCCACAGCCCGTCGATGACTCCATCGACGATCTGGAGTTTGAATCCGGGGGCGTCGAGGGCCTCGGAGATTCGCGTGGGTACGGCCGCGCCGTGAAGATCGCCGATGGTCATCACCGCAAGGTCGGTGAGCTGGACGACGGCTCCGTCTCTGATCGTGCCGACGATCTTGACGAACCCGCCGAGCACCTGCCCGGGGTACCTGTTGTGAAGCTTCTCGATCTGGGCCATGCCGTTGAGGAACGGGATGATCGTCGTCTGCTCTCCCACAGCCGGTCCGATATCGTCGATGACCGAGTCGAGTCCACCCGCTTTGACCGCGACGAGGACGAGGTCGAAGGTCCGCGTTGAGGCACTGAGCTCCTCGGCGGTGATGACATCGACCTGGTTCGTCCGATCGGCACCGGGAGCGGTGAAGCGCAGTCCGTCCGCGCGGACCGTCGCCGCCCGAGCCTGCCGGAGCAGGAACGTGACATCGCGCCCGGCTTCCTGCAGATAGGTGCCGAACGCTCCGCCGGTGGCGCCTGCCCCGGCGATGAGAATCGACAGGTCGGCGCCTGCACCGCGTCCGGTGGATGTGCTGTCAGCTGCTGGGGTCATTCCAACTCCTCCGTGAGCACCCGTGCGACCGCAGCGGGGTCGTCTGCCGAGGTTATCGCACGGACGACGACGGCACGGTTCGCGCCCGCCTGCCGGATCGCGTCCAGTCTCTCCCCTGCCGCGATGCCGCCGATCGCGAACCACGGTTTGCTCGCCTTCGCGGCGGCAGCGGTCAGCAGTGCCGTCCCCACTGCGGCACGGCCGGGTTTCGTCGGGGTCTCCCAGACCGGCCCGACGCAGAAGTAGTCGGTTTCCGGGTCCGCCTCGGCGGCGAGCGCCTGCTCGAGGGAATGGGTGGAGCGTCCGAGGATGACGTCGGGGCCGAGCACGGCCCGGGCCTGACTGCTGGTGAGGTCGCCTTGACCGACGTGGAAGACATCTGCGTCGGTCAGCAGCGCGACATCGGCGCGGTCGTTGACGGAGAAGAGTCTGCCGTGGCGTGCGGCGACATCCCTGAGGACTTCCAATGCTGCGATCTCGGCGCGGGCCTCGAGGCTCTTGTCCCTCAGCTGGATGATGTCGACTCCCCCGCGGTAGGCGGCGTCGAGGAACTCGGCGAGGTCGCCTTGAGCGGTCCGGGCATCGGTGCACAGGTAGAGCGACGCTTCGGCCAAACGGGCCTGCCTCCAGGCTCTCTTCGTCTGCCGCGCTGCGGTGCGCGGTGGCATCTGTGTGGTCATGGTCATAGAGTAGAGGAGTTCGCGGGAGCCTCCCAACGAGGCTGAGAGGGCGTAAGAGCCGACCGTCAGACCTGATGCGGATCATGCCGCCGGAGGGAGTAGCTGTGAGAGTCATCATCGTCGGCGCCGGGATCATCGGCCTGTCCACGGCCTGGTATCTGCGCCGTTTCGGTGCCGATGTCACCATCATCGATCCTGCCCCCGCCCAGGGTGCGAGCCATGCCGCCGCGGGGATGATCGCTCCCGCTGCCGAGGTGGTCTGGGGGCAGACTCCCCTGTATCCGCTGATGCGGACCTCGGCTCAGATGTTTCCGGAATTCGCCGCCGAGGTGGCGAGCGCCGCCGGCACCGATCTCGGTTTCACAGATGCCGGGACCTTGGTGTGTGCGGGTGACCGGGCTGATCTGCAGGCTCTGCGGGAACTGCGCGAAGCACAATCGCGATCGGGTTTCGCCACCGAGCTCATCACCGGCAGTGCCGCCCGCCATATCGAACCGTCGCTGTCGCCTGCCGTGGCCGGGGCTGTGCACATTCCCGGTGATCACTCGATCGATCCGCGTCGTGTATCGGCGGGACTGCTGTCTGCTCTTGCGGCTGGCTCAGAATCGCTCCTCATCCGGCAGCGGGTGGCCGAGCTGCTGGGGGATGGTGCGGCGACAACCGGCGTCACACTGGGAGACGGCCGCCGGTTGGAAGCCGACCAGGTGGTCGTCTGCGCCGGCAGCGCCACCACCGAGATCGCCGGTGCCCCGCCGCTGCCGATCCGGGAAGTCTGGGGTGATGTGCTGCGCTTGCGTGCCCCCGCCGAGGCGACTCCCCTGCTGACTCGGACCATCCGCGGGTTGGTCAACGGTCGTCCTGTCTACCTGGTTCCCCGCCCCGACGGTGAGATCGTGCTCGGTGCCAGTTCCCGTGAGGACGGGCTCTCCGGCACCCCTGCCGGGGCGATCCACCGGCTGCTCTCTGACGGGCAGCGATTGGTCCCGGGCATCCTCGACGCGGAGATCACCGACATCACCACCCGTGCTCGTCCTGGTTCTCCCGACGACCTGCCGATGATCGGGCGCATCGATCCCGGCTGCGTTGTGAGCACCGGCTACTTCCGACATGGCATCCTCTTGGCCCCGTTCGGCGGCCGGCTCGGCGCCGAGCTCGCCCTGGGTGCTGCCTCCGACTGGCCTCCTGACGGGACGCTCGAGTCCGTGTCCCCACACCGCTTCACCACAGACCACACCACCGCCTACCCGATGAGGAGCAACTCATGACCGATCGCGACCACCCACCGACCATCGTCCTCAACGGCGACCATCATGAGCTGCCGGGTGCCACCTCGGCGCTCGACCTCATCGCCGAGGTCACCGGACGGGAACTGAATCCCGATGGGACACCGGCCGACGGCGGACGCTTAGGGCTGGCCCTGGCCGTCGACGGCGAGGTCATCCGTCGCGGTGCCTGGTCCGGGTTCGCCCTGGCCGACGGGCACACCGTCGACATCGTCACCGCAGTGCAGGGAGGCTGAGATGAGCTGGATGGTCGATGACGTGGAGATGTCGTCTCGCCTCGTGATGGGCACGGGCGGGGCGAGTTCCCTGAGCATCCTCGAAGACGCCCTCGTGGCCTCGGGAACCGAGCTGACCACAGTGGCGATGCGGCGCTTCGACGCCGAGTCCCGGGACTCGGTGTTCACCATGCTGCAGCGTCTGGGAATCCGGGTGCTGCCGAACACCGCCGGCTGCTATACGGCCCGGGATGCCGTGCTCACCGCCCGACTGGCCAGGGAGGCCCTGGAGACGAACTGGGTGAAGCTCGAGGTCATCGCCGATGAGGACACCCTGCTCCCGGACCCCGTCGAGCTCTTCACCGCCGCCGAGGAGCTCGTCCTCGACGGGTTCACGGTCTTCGCCTACACGAACGATGATCCGGCTCTGGCGAAACGTCTGGAGGATGCCGGGGTGGCCGTGGTGATGCCGGCAGGTGCTCCGATCGGCAGTGGGCTGGGCATCCTCAACCCTCACAACATCGAGACCATCGTCTCCCGTGCACAGGTGCCCGTCATCCTCGACGCCGGTGTCGGCACCGCCTCCGATGCGGCTCTGGCGATGGAGCTCGGGTGCACCGCGGTTCTCCTGGCCTCTGCCGTCACTCGCGCTCACGACGCCCACGCCATGGCTCGGGCGATGGCTCTGGCCGTCGAGGCCGGGCATCTGGCGGCCGGAGCCGGGAGGATCCCCAAACGACCGTTGGCATTGGCATCATCGCCGTTCGATGGAATGGTCGCAGCACAATGACCACCGCTGCCTCCACTCCTCCGTCGCTGCCGCCGCTCGTCGACCCCGTGGACTCCCTGTCCCGGACGGAGCTGGAACGCTACTCCCGGCACCTGAGCCTGCCGGGATTCGGACTTCAGGGACAACGGCGTCTGCGGGCCGCCTCGGTGCTGGTCATCGGCGCCGGAGGACTCGGTTCACCGGTGCTCAGCAATCTCGCCGCTGCCGGCGTCGGACAGCTGACCATCATCGATGACGATGTGGTCGAGTCGTCGAACCTGCAGCGCCAGATCATCCACCGGGATGACGATGTGGGTCGACCGAAGGTCACCTCTGCCGCCGATGCCGTGCACCGGCTCGATCCGAACTTCGAGGTGCGCACGATCGAGGAACGGCTGAGCCCGGAGAATGCGCTCGGTCTCTTCGCTGCACACGATGTCGTCATCGACGGGGCGGACAACTTCGCGACCAGGTACCTGTCCAATGATGCCGCCGAACTCACCGGCACCCCGCTGGTGTGGGGCACGATCTTCCGCTTCGCCGGTCAGGTGAGCACGTTCGTCCCCGGTCACGGGCCGATGCTGCGCGACCTGTTCCCGGATATCCCGGAACCCGATTCGGTGCCCAACTGCGCCGAGGGCGGAGTCCTCGGCGTCCTGTGCGGAACCGTGGGCTCGGCGATGGCGACCGAGGCGATCAAACTCATCTGCGGCATCGGCACCCCTTTCATCGGTCGGCTGCTGCGCTATGAGGCGTTGACCGGGGAGTACACGACCCTGCGGTTCTCCCCCGATCCCGACCGTCCCCCGGTCACTGATCTCACCGAGGTGGCCGCCGCCTGTGCTGTGGACCTTGACGGCGGCGGCATGGCAGAGCCTGCGGCGGATGAGATCGACGTCGCCGAATTCCTGTCCGTCGAAGACGATGTGCTTGTCGTCGATCTGCGGGAGGACTGGGAACGTGAACTGGCGGTCATCCCCGGCTCAGTCCATCTGCCTCTCGGCGGCCTCCGAGACGGCGGGTGGCGGGCCCTGGAGTCGGCGCTCGGTGACTCCGGTCGAGCAGGGTCACCGGTCGATATCGTCATCCACTGCAAGTCCGGGGCCCGGTCGGCCGAAGCCGCCCAGATACTGTCCGGTTCGGTGCCGGCCGGATTCCGTCTGCGCTCCCTTGCCGGCGGCATCGATGCGTGGGAGGCCGCCGCTCGGGCCCCGGCAGACCAAAGGGACCAGTGACCGGCAGCTTCAGCGGCCCAGCGGCCGCTTAGCTCAGGAGCCGGACCGGTCGGCCAGTCGTGATCGCAGTCCCCGCTCACCGGCTCTCATCACTGCTCCGTGCATGAGTCCGGACAGCGGTCGCATCGCTCGGATAGTCGTTCTGCTCGTCGTCACACACCACAGAGAATCGATTGTCGTCACGCCTGCCGAGGCGGTCAGAGTCCATCGGCCCTCGCCCCGCAGATCACCATTCGCCCGGAAACGGATGAGATGGGGCGCATCGACCTCGTCGACTTCGATGGAGAAGCGCAGGGACCACCCGATCGGTGCGTGGACCAGAAGGCGGGCTCGACTGCCTGGGGTCACCGGAAGATCGGCGGCGTCAACGTCAGCCTGTGCTGCTCCGACCTTTTCGGCTGCTGTCAGTCCCGGCCACCACCCCGGCCACTGGTCGACCCGTTCCAGAACAGCCCACACCGATTCGATTCCGGCGTCGACGATCCACCGGTCGTCGAAATGGAAGGGTGCGGACTCTCCGGGCTGTGGGGTCACATGTTCGTGGCTCATGGTACGACGGTAGTGTGAAAGGTGTGAGTGAGGACAACTTCGTCAGCAATCGTCGGCCATCGCCTCTGGGCGGCCGCAAACCGACCAAGGACGATCTCGCGGATTTCGCGACGGATGATCCGAATGCGATCGACGATATTCTGCCGAGCGATTCCTCAGGGCTGAAGCTGCTCATCGTCGGCATCAACCCGGGGCTGTGGACGGCTGCGGTGAATGCGCCGTTCGCGCGTCCCGGCAATCGGTTCTGGCCGTCTCTGCATCAGGCGGGCCTGACCGACCACCAGGTCGATGCCTCTCGTGGGCTCGAGCCTGCGGATGAACAGCAGCTGCTGCGTCGCGGCATCGGCCTGACCAACCTCATCGGGCGAGCCACTGTCCGGGCCGACGAACTCTCCCGGCAGGAGCTGCGCGAGGGGGCGGCCCACCTCATCGGACGTCTTTCCGATGTCCGCCCCCGTGCCGTGGCGATCGCCGGGATCACCGCGTTCAGGACTGGTTTCGCACAGCCGAAGGCTCAGCTCGGTCAGCAGGATACGACGCTGATCGAAGGGTGGCCCGATGAGGTGGCTCTGCATGTGGTGCCGCAGCCCAGCGGGCTCAACGCCCACTACCAGGTCGCCGACCTCGCCCGGATCTGGCGCGAGGTGTGGGAGAGCATCGACGACTGACACGGAAACCCGTTGTCGAGGATGGAGGGCACGTTCATTCGCCTTTGGACTTCCGCCCAGCAGAATTGTGGAAAGAATAGCTGAATGCAGGTTGGCTGCCACCATGGCCTCCAGCCGCTGCCTCGGCTCGCCGGAACCCGACATGCTCCCGGATGCCGGTGAGCAGCAGCTCCTCGACCGGGCTCAGCGGCTCGAAGTCCGCGTCGTAGACATCAACGCTGACGGTGGTGGTCCCGATTCTCAGCGGTGGCGGCTGCTCGGCCCGACGAATGAACCGCCACGGCAGGAAGATCCGCCGCTGCTGGTCGTCGGGACCTTCGTCAGCACCCTCGACCTCTCCTGATGCAGGTGCTTCGCCCGATGCAGACGACTCTCCCGACGCAGGCGCACCAGACCCGAGTGCGGTGTCTGCAGCTACAGGGCCTGCAGCTGTGCTGTCTTCGGCCGTGGCGGCCGGTGGTGTTGGTCCGCCCTCAACAGTTGGTGGGTCGGAACCGACGGCCGGGGTCGGCGGACCGGTTCCCGCGAGAATACCCGGCGGAGCAGTCGTCTCGGCGACGCTCTCGCCGCCGACCAGGCCCGGGTCGGGCTCGCTGATCGGTTTGGTGCGCGAGCGGTAGCGGTGGCCCGTGGGCGTGACCACTTCGAGCGCATCCGGCGTTGCCCTATGCCGCCACCCCGCGAGTTCCTTCGCATAATTGCAGGCCGCGCACAGGCCGGAGGAGTTCTCCCATTCGGTGTCTCCGCCGGCGGCGAAGGAGACCGCGTGATCGGCCTGCTTGATCGGCGCGTCGCACCAGGGCGAGCGGCACACATCATCACGCATAACAATCATGCGCCGGAGCAGTCCGGCAAACTCCCTGCGGCGAGAATCCATCCGCACAAGCTGTCCGTCCTCCGGCCGCGTGTACAGGCGACGTAGGAACACCGCAGCATCATTCTCGGCCACGAAATCCCTGGCAACCTCGGCCGGGATCGGTCCGACTCCGGGGAACCATGCCGATTCCTCCCCCGGTGCGAACAGACTGCTCGCCTGCATGATCAGGTGCACCTCCGTCGGCACGGCCTTGGCCGATTCCTGCCCGGTCAGGCGTTCGACCAGCAGGTCTGCCGCGATCTGACTCTGCGAGCGACCGTCGGCTTCACCCGTGGCGATGACAGACTGTGCCGATTTCGTCAGGTTCGCAAAGGCGGCAACCGCCTGCGGCATCGGCAGCAGCGCGGTCAGGTAGGCCATGTTCCCCGGAGCCGGACGCACACTCACCGAACGCTCTTCGATGCAGCGTTCCAGGTGGTCGACCGCGGCCTGCTGGTCGAGCTTCTGCGCAAGCGCTCGCACCTCGTTGCCGAGTCGCCTGACACCCACCTCGGAAAGGCGTTCGGCCATGCACTCATCGAGCTCATGCTTCTTCTCCCTCGGCAGCCAGTCGGACTCCTTGGCAACAACCCGCGCTTTCTCTTCCGAGATGTCACCGCCCTTCATCGCCGCAAACGTCCTCGGCAGGTCCATGAGCAGAGTCCGGGAGAACTTCAACAGTGCGTCTCCGCGGGAGCGCGAGACCTTCCTCGCCAGGGCCACCTCGGCTCCGAGGCCACGTCCCTGCTTCTTGCTGGCGACACCGTCTTCGGCTTCGCGATTGCGGCGGAGCATGTCGAACGTCAGGGTCTCACGGGCCTGCGCGGCCGCACTCGCCGACGCGAGTTCCTCGAGTGCAGTGATGCGATCGATGGCTTCTTCCTCGGTCTTCGCCGGGGGCAGTTCGGACAGACTGACACGCCACCGACGGATCTCGGTGAGAACGTCTGGAACCTGCTCTGCTTCCATGCCCAAAACACTATCGGTCGCCACTGACATAAGAATCCTGACCGACGTTCTCCCATGTCAGAAGCAACACCCCACCGGCAAAGGCGAGAGTCCTGTCACCGGCTATGTCTGAGAACTGCTGACAGCTGACGTTGTGGCACGCCTCCGATTGAAGTGTTCGCGACAGCGGGCGACATAGGCGTCGAGGCCCCCGACGTGGCTGGCATCGATGGCGGTGGCGACAGGACTCGGTGGGTCCTCATCCGAGGCCGCCTCCGATGCCTCTGCAGCACTCGATCCGCGCTGCGAGTCTTTGAGCCGTTGATGGAAGACGGCATCGCGGCCGCAGATCGTGCAGACCGCGGTGAGCCTGAGCACTTCTTCGGCCACGGCCATGAGACTCGGCAGCGGTTCGAACGGCTCTCCGTCGAAGGTCACGCACAGCCCCTCGACGATGACGTCGAACCCGTCGCGAAGGAGCCCCTCGACTATGGGAATGAGCTCGGGTCCGAAGAACTGAGCCTCATCGATGGCGACGAGATCATAGTCGGCAGAGCGGGCCGCCTCGGCGAGGGAGTCCACGTCCGACAGCGGCACCGCGGGGATGTGTGCTCCGATATGTGAGGTGATCGTCGAGATCGGCGAGCGGGTGTCGAGCGAATGGGACACCACGAGGACAGCCACGCCGGCGATGGTCGCCCTCCTCACCCGGCGCATGAGCTCCTCGGACTTGCCGGAGAACATGGGCCCGGCGATGACGATGAGGCGACCGGTGTCAGTCATCGTCGACGGTGACGCGTTTGGTGTCGGTGTCGACGGTGACTTCCGTCTCCTCCCCGCCATCGGAGAAGTCGAATTGGTATTCCTGCATGCTGTCGTCGTATTCGAGCTTCCAGCCGACGAGCTTGCCGGACGCCTTCTCCTGCGCGAGTTTGAGTGCGTCGTCGAAGGTCATCGGGTCGTTGAGGTCGATGGGCTCTTCCTTGTCGTCGGTCGAATCCTGCTCGTGTTCGACGATATTTCCGGAGTCGGCGTCGATCTCGACGTCGTGGTCGGTGGTGCCGTCGAGGATCGAGACGTCGTACTGCCAGGCCCCGTCCTTCTCGTCCCAGTCGAGTTCGATGCCGTGGACGATTCCGTCTCCGACTTCCTTCTTCGCCGTCTCGATCGCGTCGCCGGCACTGACCGCCGGCGCATCTTTGCTCAGATCTGCATCGGCGGGGAGCCCCTGTCCGGACGAGTCCTGCGTCGAGTCCTGCTCGCTGTCGTCGTCGGCGTTCTCATCCTTGTCGTCCGTGGCCTCATCGGCGTTGTCCGACGACGAGTCGCTGGCGGCGGGACTGTCTTGAGTGTCATCACCGCCGTCCCCGGAGCCGCTTCCGGTACACCCGGCCAAACCGAGAGAAAGAGCCGCGAGTCCTGCCGCTGTGCTCAATGCCATGCGTTTCGTCTTCATGGGGCTCACGCTAGCAGCGAACGCGTCGGGCCACAGAGCTTCTGAGAAAAGTCTCATCTGCGCGAACGCCGATTCTCCATCGAGCTCGGAGCACGCCTCGTCCAGGCGCCGGCGTTCGATGAGTTCGGATCCTCAGTCAAGGCAGAACTCGTTGCCCTCAGGGTCGGCCATGATGATGAAGCCCTGCTCCATCGGCGGATCGGGATCGACACGTCTGAGCCGATGTCCTCCGAACTCTGACAGGCGCACGCATTCGGCTTCCAGCGCCTCCATCCGTTCCTCGCCTTCGAGGCCCGGTGCCGATCGGACGTCGAGATGGATGCGGTTCTTCACCGTTTTGGCTTCGGGGACGGTCTGGAAGAACAGGCGAGGTCCGATGCCCTCGGGGTCTTCGATGGCCGCGCGCATGTTCTCCGGCCCGAGCTCGATCCCGAGTTCGGCGATGAAGGCTTTCCAAGCGTCGAACGGATCGTCGTCGCCGAGTTCGACGCCCGGCGGGCCAGGAATGATGTAGCCGAGTGCCGATGCCCAGAACCTCGCCGTCTTCACCGGGTCATGGCAGTCGAAAGTGACCTGGACTCTTCTGCTCATCTCAGTCTCTCCTCTCTGAGTAAGGGTCGCGCGCCGACCAGCGGTGTCATCACCGACCAGTCACCGGTTTCCGGACCGCACAGGTCCCATCATCCTCCCTGTTCGTCAGAACGACCAGCACCGGATCAGACAGCCAACGGCTCGTCGAGGGAGAACAGACTCGGGATCTCGTGCCTGATCGTCTCCCCGAAGGTGGGCGCCCCGCCGAAGAGTCCTTCGACCGCATCGACGGTGTGCAGCACTCGATCGCGTGAGATCGAGGGCATGAGGTCGCCGTCCTTGAGGTAGCGCTTGAGTGAGCCGGTCGCAGCTGCCCTCAGCCCGAGGCGACCGGCGATGGACCATGTGATGCATTCGGTTTCGAAACGCACCTGGGCCCTGTCGATCCCGGGCTCACTGCCGATGACGCCGAACTTCGGCCGATCGCCACGGTGACCTGCGAAGACGAGGGCCAACTCCTCGATCAGGTGCACGAGCATCACTGTGGGGCTGCGGGTCGTCGGCAGCGTCTCGGGCAGCAGATCCTTTCCGCGCATGGCGGCGATGACCGTGTTGAGGCCGTCCCAGGTCGGGGCACGGTTCGCGGTGTCGGGGCCGGCCGACTCGGTGGACGCCGTCGATCCCGCAGCGGGAGGGACTGAGGGTTCCGCAGCGGGAGGGACCGTCGATCCCGCAGCGGGAGGGACTGACGCTTCCAGGCAGGATCGGGAGACTATCGCCGCATCGAATGCTGTGAGCTGGGGAGACCGGCGGACAACACAGAGCAGCTCGTCCCACGACAGGAGTGAGCTGCGCTCGCGTGGCTCACTGTAGAGGGCGTCGAATGAGTGCGGGTTTACGTCCATACGCTCAATCTAGGACTCGACACTGACATGAGATTCGGCGAGCCCCGGACCTGCACGACATGCCGGTCTGCCAGTAGGCTCGCACTGCAAGGACAGTAGCAGGGCTCCGCCGAGATCCCAGGAATGAGGAACTGAGGAACTGAGCAGGGCGGCGTCCCGGCGACGGAAGAGGAGAGTCACATGGCTGAGAACAACGGCGACATTCATCTGCATATCGGGCCCGAAGAGCTTGTCATCCGCCAGCGCTACCAGGTCATCAGCATCGCCAATGATGTGCTCATCGGCGTGTGGTTCCTCATCGGCAGCTTCATGTTCTTCTCCGACGCTCTGATGACCACCGGCACCTGGCTGTTCGTCATCGGCAGCATCGAAATGCTCATCCGCCCGGTCATCCGACTCATCCGGCACCTGCATCTGCAGAGGTTCCGCGGATCCAGCGGCGTCACCGCCGACTCGGGATACGACTTCTGAACAGGGACGACCAGTCGAACCTGACGAGGACGTGGGCGGCCACCGCCACCGCGCCCATCGTCGGTGCACCGCGGGCCCAGTCGCCGGCGGTCAGCGGTCTGCCGAGTACGGCGAGTTCCCGTCGGGCATAAGCGGCGCCCGGCCACATGATCGGCAGAGCCGTGATCACTCCCGCGGTGTATCGTCGAGCTGCGACTGCCGAGAGCAGGTGGGTGAACACGTGAGCTTCGAGGCCTGCGACCGACGCCCGATAGAAGCGTGAGGCTCCCCCTGTCCGAACCCCTCGGATGCCGGCAGCGGCGAGCCCGGCCCCGACCACTCCGATCGCGGCCACGCTCTGCTTCGTCGACATCCGCACAGCGTCGATTCCAGTGAGATCGGCGATGTAGTCGGTCGTCGCGGGGAACGTCAATGCCTCCTCCGCGTCGTGGAGAGCCCAAGCGGCGAACAGCATGATCGGTCCGCGCATTGCGTTCCCTTCAGACGACAGAACTCACAGACTCATTGCACCACACAATCGGTTCGGAGGTCCGTTGTCGCAGGGGCCGTGCCGCTTCAGGACAGGTTCCCTCGTCCATCAGCGAGGTGGAATCGACGGTGAGAGGATTCCTGGGCCCACCGGTGGTCATGGGTTGTTGCGAGGACGGCGCCGCCTCGGGCCAGGAAGCCATCGATGATCGCGCTCAACCGGTCCATTCCCGCTCGGTCGCGACCGATCGTGGGTTCGTCGAGAAGCAGGACTTCTGCGCCTGTGACAAGGGCCGAGGCGATGACGAGGTCTTTGCGCCGGGGTGTGTCGAGGTCGAATGGATGCTCCTCACACACGGCAGCCAGATCGGCCTCGTCCAACGCCGTGTCGACGACGCGGCGACGCTGTTCGATCATTTCCGGCCGATCGCGCCGCCGGTGGCGCGGCAGCGGAGCCGCACGCATGAGTTCGGATCGCACGGTCGCCGCCGAGAGCTGAACGCCGGGATCCTGTCCGACCCATCCCAGATGAGCGCTGCGGACGTGGGCGGGCAGGTCCAGCAGATTCGTCCTTTCGCCGAGGCGGCTCGCCGTGACCGTGCCCGCGCAGTCAGCCGACCGATCGAGGAGTCCGATGAGCCCGCGCAGCAGAGTCGACTTCCCCGCTCCGTTGGCGCCGGTGAGGGTGATCAGCTCACCGGGGTGAAGTTCGAAGTCGACGCACTTGAGCACAACTGTGCCTGCGCGGTCCACGCCGAAGTCCCTCACCTTAAGCACGGGTTCCGTTCTCACGGGTGCGGTCGGAATGACCGGTCCGGGCGGGTCAACGGGACGGGTGTCCCAGACTCCCTGCCGCAGTGCGGAACGGCCCAGTTCGTCACCTGTACCTGCGTCAGCGTCGGTGTCCGCGCCAGCGTCGGTGTCGGCGCCAGCGTCGGCATCGGTGTCGGCGTCGGTGTCGGATTCAGTGTCGACCCCGGAATCCCCGGGCGCGACGTGCGCTGGCCTCAGCCTGCCCGCGTCGAGGAAACGCACCTCGTGGCAGGAGAGAGCGAGCTCGTCGATCTGGTGTCCGGTGATGAGCACCGACCGCCCACGATCACAGGTCTGCCGCAGGGCCGCCGCCAGACCTCGACGCATATCGGGGTCGAGTGACTGCGAGGGCTGGTCCAGAATGAGCAGATCGGGATCGAGTGCGGTGATCCTCGACAACGCCACCAATTGGCGCTGACCGCCGGAGAGCGTATCGAGACGGCGGGCCCACAGGTCGTCGATCCCCAACCGTGCCAGCGCAGCCCGCGCCCGCTCCTCTGACTCGGCTCCCGCAATGCCGCGCAATCTGCACGCCAACTGGACCTCATCCTCGACGTGGCTGGTCATTCCGCTCAATTGGGCTTCCGGATCATCGCCGAGGAGGCCGACAGTCCCAGCGACATCGACGTGCCCGGTCGATGTTCCTCTGGCTCCGAGCAGACCGGCCAACGCCCGAGCAAGGGTCGAAGTTCCCGATCCGACGGGACCGAGAACCGCGGTCATCGATCCTGCCGGCAGCGACAGGGTGACATCGGTCAGAGCCTGGGTCTCTTCACCGGCGTAGGTCAATCCGAAACCTGTCATCGCCGTCACCTCAGCGGACACCGATCAGTTGAGAGGAGTCCGGCAGCGGCAGCACACCGGCCACCGAGGCGGCGACGAGACCGACCGCGAGGACAGCGATGGTGAGACGCAGCAGTCCCTGTCCGCGACCGGTGTGGTAGTCGTGCAGTTCGACACGGCGACTGTTCGCTCCGAGGCCGCTCTGTTCGAGCACCTCGTGGCGCTGTTCGACCTCGATGAGCACCGAGGTGAACAGGCCCGTGACGATGCCCGGCAACAGCCGCATTCGCACGCGCCAGTGCTGCGTCGCCCAGCCTCGGGCCTTGCGGGCTTCGATGACGTGGCGGGTTCGGGCGCCGATGAGAGGGATGAGTCCGATTGCGGAGGCGCACACATAGGCGATGCTGTCGGGCAGTCGGAGCATGCGCAGACCATCGAAGAGTCGAGCCGAATCGGTGCCGAGGCCGAAGAGGGCACACAGGCCGATGAGTGCGGCCACACGCAGCCAGATCTGGATTGCAATGCTCAGTCCTTCGACGCTGAGATGCGCCGGTCCTGCCTCCCAGAGGACATGCACCTCGGCGCCCGGGTAGAAGAATCCCTGCACAATGACGAGCACGAACAGCGTCGGCAGGCACAGCACGGCGACACCGAGGGCCCACGACCGCAGACGCAGCGCCGGTGAGACGACGACTGTGAGCACGGTGGCGACGATGACGGCCATGGGCGCCACGGGTGAGGGCACCCCGAAGACGAGCAGGAGGCTGCTGAAGAGGATGACGATCTCGGTCGCCGGATGCAGCCGGCGACCGAGGTCAGTGCGACCGTCATCTGGAGGCGCGGCGGCGCTTCCGGTACTGGAGGACTTGGGACCGGCGGCGATCATTCCGCCGCAGGCGCCGACTCGACTGTCGCTCCGGCAGACGCTGTGCTCTCATTCGACGCAGACTTCTGGCGGCTGTGCAGGGCGAAGGGGTAGCGACCGATGATGCGTTTGGGCAGCGACCGGATGACGACATAGGCGAGGGCGAAGATGAGCGCCTTATCGACGATGTCGGAGACCATGCTCTGAGCGAAGGTGGCGTTGAACATCTCGAGGCCCGCGGCTTGGAGGATGGCCACGACTCCCCCGGTTCCGGCTCCGAGTCCGCCGCCGAAGACGTAGGCGGCTACGGGTGCTCCGATGGCACCGGCGGGAACCCCGGCGACGGCGCCGACGATGACCGCCGTCCAGGGTGTGCGGAAGACCCCGAGTCGTGCTGCCCAGCCGGCGGCAGCTCCGATGAAGGCGGCCCCGGAGCTGAAGGCGATGACGCTGGGGCTCAGGGTCACGCCCCAGACGAGGTTCGAGATGATTCCCGTGAAGGCACCTGCGGCGGGCCCTGCCAGGACGCCGATGAGCACCGTTCCGATGGAGTCGAGGTAGAGGGGTACGGGGGTGTAGTTGCCAATGACCTGCCCGATGACGATGTTGAGGGCGATGGCGACCGGAATGAGGGCGAGAACGCTGCGGGGAATCAGCGGGAGAGTGCCGGCGGCGAGCAGAATGCCTCCGACCAGATAGCCGAGCATGACCCACAGAGTGGTATGGCCGAGGTCGACACCGAGGTTGGCCGGTTGGGTCAGCAGCACGGCGACGTAGGTGCCGATGACGATGAGGGTGCCGAGCAGAGTGAGGGCGAGAGCTAGGGTGCGGTTGCGGTTTTGTCCGGGACCGACCGTGGTGGTCGGCCCCTGCCCAGACTGTCTGGAGTGTGCGGTCATGCTGGTGGTCCTTTCATCAGGGTGGAGCTGAGGTGGTCGAGGAAGGCAGGAGCGTCGATGGTGCGGATGATCTCTGCATTCACGGGGCGGCTCCACCGCCCCAGCCAATCGGCGACGGTTTCGCCTCGTGTGAGTGTACCCGTGAGTTCGACATCGACTGGTGCCCACAGCGTCGACGCCCACGGCAGCTCCCCCGCAGATCCTCGTACGGGCACCGGAGCCGCCGCCTCCGAGACGTTGGTGTTCGGATCTTTGGGCGCTGTCCCGAGCGACGCAACGGTGTTCTGTCGCGCCCAGGACAGGGCGCAGGCGAGGACGAAAGGGTCGTGGATGTGGGCGAGATAACCGAGTCCGTCGGATTCGTGAAACTCGAAGTAGAAGCGCAGAGCTTCGGAAAGCTGTTCGAGGACCGACTGCCAGTGGTCATCGGCACCGTTGGCAGAGGCTCCGTCGAGGATCGTGGTGAGGCGCTCGGGTGTCATCTCAACGGCTTCGGTCGCTTCGATGGGGGCGATGACCGGCAGGTGTCCGAGGTGACTGTTCGCATGCGCTGTGCCGAATGCCTCGAGCACTCGGGCCGTGGACTCGGGATCGAAGGTGACGTTCCATTCCGTCGTCGGGTGGGTGTTGCCGCGGTAATTGAATGCTCCGCCCATGATGAAGAGGCGCTTGAACAGACTCGGCAGATCCGGGTCGATCTCGAGGGCCAAGGCGAGATTCGTGGCCGGACCGATGACGACGCCGAGGAGCTGGCCGGGATGGGCGTGAGCAGCATCGACCCACGCTTGAGCAGCCGATACCGAACTCGCCGGGGCGCTCGGGTCCGGCACCCGCGCGTATCCGCGTCCGGTCTCGCCATGGGTGAGGTCGGCGTATTCCAGGACTTCGCCCGTTGCCGTCTCCGATGCCTGCGATTCCGCCTGCAGGGCCTGCCGTGCCAGTGGAAGACTGTGGCCGGCGTGGACGGGAACGTCGCTGCGCCCGGCCAGCGTCAGCCAACCGCGGGTGTTCTCGACGACCTGGGCGGTGGCCACGTTGCCTCCGGATGCGGCAATGCCGACGACGTCGACGTCGTCTTGGCAGCACAGGTAGGCCAGCGCAATGGCATCGTCGATTCCGGGGTCGCAGTCGAGGAAGAGCGGCAGAGTGGAAGACATGGTCTCATTCTGCCGGACGCGTGCGCTCACCAACGTCGGACGCGAGCCCAATTTCCGCAGGCTTGCGTGGACCCCCTTCTCACCAATCGACAGCAGAGGTAGAGCCTCGTCGAAGGAGGTTCGTCGATTCCGAACCTCTCTCTCATGTCGATGGCTTCCTCACTGCCGAAGGGAGTGCCGATGAGCTCGCCGAACGGCATGCTGGTGATCCACGGTTTGGCGGCGAAGGTGAAGGCGTTGAGGAACATCTCACAGTCGCAGCAGCAGGCACCCATGCTGCTCAGCCGCGCGAGCAGCGCCGTGGCACGTGGAGCCGTACGGTCGCGGAAGCCTTCTGCGAACCGGTGTGTGCCATTGCAGCCGAATTCCCCGAGCTGGCGGAACACATAGCAGGCCAGGCATTCGCCGGGGCGCGGTGCGAAGACGCGGGCGGTTTCCTCATCGATGATCGTTCTGACGTCGTTGTCAATGGTGTTCTTGTCCATGACCACACAGTTGCAGACGGCACTGACATGAAATGAAGTCGATTCCTACCATTCACCTATTTTTGTCCTATTTATGCTGGTCACGGCCGTGGAAAGATTTTCAGCTTAGAATCGTGTCCATGAGCATTCTCGTCATCGGTGAAGCCCTCATCGACATCGTCAGTTCGCCCGGTGTTCCCGACCGCTATGCACCGGGTGGAGCGCCGGCCAATGTCGCTCTCGGTTTGGGCCGCCTCGGCGACGAGGTCCAGTTCCTCACCGATGTCGGTGATGACTTCCACGGCGGATTCCTTCTCGCTCACCTGCGGGAGTCCCAGGTTGACGTGCTCGCCACCCCTCGAGGCGGCACCTCCACAGCGCTGGCCCGCCTGGCCGATGACGGTTCGGCCGAGTACGAGTTCCAGCTGCGGTGGGATCCCGATTCGTCGCTGCTCGGAAGCAGCGCCCATTCGGTCTTGCATTTCGCGTCGATCGCAGCTTTCCTCGAGCCGGGCTCCGCCGTGATCGACCGACTCCTCGACGCTGTCCCGGAACAGTCAGATCCGCAGACGGCAGGCCTGCAGAGAGCAGGGACGCTCATCTCCTTCGACCCGAACATCCGGCCGTCGATCGTCGGTTCCCACGAGGATGTGCTGCCACGATTCGAGGAGTTGGCGCGTCGGGTCGACGTCCTCAAACTCAGCGATGTCGATGCCGATTGGCTCTATCCCGATCTCTCTGAAGAAGAACAGGTCGATCGTCTGCTCGATCTTGGTCCGGGCGTGGTGGCGATGACTCGCGGAGGTGACGGCGCGATCTTGGCGACCGCCTCGGCGCGGGTGACGGTGGATTCGGCTCGGGTCGACGTGACGGATACGATCGGAGCCGGAGACACGTTCATGGTCTCCCTCATCCACGATCTGCATGCCTCGACATCACCGGTGGCCTCCCTCGGTGCGGCTGAGCTCATGGCCCTGGGGGATCGTGCATCTGCGCTGGCCGGGATCACCGTCGGCCGCAGCGGCGCAGATCTTCCGTGGGCCGCGGATCTCACGAACTGAGGAACTCGCCGAGCTGTCGCAGGCAGATGCCGTGGCCGTTGCGGTGTCCGTCGATCATTCCCTCACCGACGAAGGACACGACTTGGTCGACGAGCCCGACCCGGGTACCTGTCGGGATGGCGGTCAGGGTCCAGGTGATGATGGCCGTCGAGAGGATCCCATCGTCTTTGGTGAGAGTCTCGGTGGTCACGATATGACGCTCCGGTTCCAATGAGCAGTACTGACCGGTGGAAACGAATTCCAGCGCTCCTCGTGATCCACAGCGGGCACGGATCGCTCCGCCCGGACGGAATTCGTCGATGTCACAGACCATCTCCTCACCTTCGGGGACTCCCCACTGCACGCGCTGCCCGGTATCGGCGAAAGCGCTCCACACCACCGAGATCGGGTGCTCGAAATCAGCGCCGAGGCGGATCGTCGCGGTCACCGGCAGGCGCTGATCGGATGCTGTTTCACTCACCGAAGAACACCACCAGATTGCCGTCCGGGTCGCTGACCGGAAGGATGCGCTGTCCGCCTCCGGGGCTCGGCTCGTCGTGGTCGATTCCGACCGCTCGCAGACGCTCGGCCATCTTGTCGAGGTCGTCCACGTCGAGAACCACGTTGGAGCGTCCGGCTCGCTGCGGGTCCTCCCAGATCTGGATTCCGAACCTCTCGTCGAAGAGCCATTGGGCCAGCCCCGCCATCGGCTTGTCATCCGGCTGTCTTTCGAAGAGTCGGGAATACCATTCGGTCGCCGCCTTCTCGCCGGTGACAACGATATTGGCCATGAGCCCTGTGATCATGATCGCTCCTTCGGGATCAGCCTTGAGGGTGAGTGATTGCATTCTGCAATCACCTATTCCATGGAAGCACACATCGAACCCAGGAACAAGAGCGATGCTCAGCTCAGCCCCCGAACGGGGCCAACGCAAACCGGCCCCATGCGAGGAACGCAAACACCAACAGGTAGGTGGTGTCCCCTGCCATCAGACCCCATTCGCTGCGACGAAATCGGGTCGTCGCCGCCCCTGTCATGACCAGCATGAGTCCACACGCCGCGATCGGCGAGAGAATCGGAAGGATCCCCACCAGCGGCGGCACGATCAGTCCGATCACCCCGAGGAGTTTGATTGTTCCGATGGCCTTGATATGACCCGAACTGAAATCGTCCACCCAGTGCTGGCTGCGAGCCAGCGACCGATACTTCTCCTTGGACAGGACGACCTGCGAAGCTCCGCCGATGCCGAAAGCCACTGCCATTGCGGCGGCGACGACCCATAGTACGATATCCATCATTGCAATTCTCCCTTGCCGAAAGAGCCCGGTCGGACTCTCATACCGATGACGCACCGCCGCCAGGAAAGGTAACAGCCATCGCGCAGTCATCGTCGACTTCGGAGTTCGAAGCTCATCGCCCTCGCCTCACTGCGTTGGCCACGAGAGTGCTCGGCTCGCATTCGGACGCCGAGGATGCCGTTCAGGAGACATGGCTCCGCTGGGAGAGGAACGGGCCGGAGTCCATCGACAATCTCGGCGGGTGGCTGACCCGGGTCGTCGGACGCATCTGCCTCGATGCGCTCCGCCGACGCACCACGCGGGGAGAATCGTCGCTTGATGCCTGGGTCGAAGAAGCCATCGTCGACGAGGATGACCCGACGCCAGAGCAGAACGCAACGTTGTCGGATTCGCTCGGCCCGGCCATGCTCATCGTGCTCGACTCACTGCGCCCGGAGGAGCGAGTCGCCTTCGTCCTCCATGACATGTTCTCGGTGCCCTTTGCTGAGATCGCGGCCGTCATCGGATCCTCGGAAGCGGCGGCGAAGATGGCCGCCAGTCGGGCCCGGCGCAAGGTCAAGGACACGCCGAGTCCCTCAGGTGAGCTTTCACAACGTCGTGCTGTCGTCGACGCATTCCTCACCGCCGCACGGAACGGTGACTTCGACGCTCTGCTCCACATTCTCGACCCGGGACTGTCGTGGCACCGCAGCAACGCCCGGGGCCACATGGTCCGGATGGGTGCGAACGAGGTGCTCGCAGCGATTCGGCGAGGCGATCCGGACAGGATCGAAGTTCGCAAGGTCAACGTCAACGGCGAGCCGGGTCTTCTCGTTTCGACCGCAAGCGGTCACCGATTGGGACTCATGGCATGCACCGTGGCAGACGGCAGAATGGTCGGTATCGTCTCGATCACATCAAGGAGGCTGTTGGAGGAGCTGAGACTGCCGGGGCAGCAGCCCTCACCTTGATTCAACTTCCGGAGATCTCCGCCTCGTAGGCGGCCCGCAGCCGCTCTGAGGAACGCGGAGCTTCCGGGTCGGGACGCGGCACGCCGAGGTGGATCTCCCGGAGTTCATCCATGAGGCCATCCACGAGCTGTGGATCTTCGGCCATGAGGCGGGACCGGATCGTCAACTCCGGGGAGGTCTCCCGGTGCGTCATCCCCCAGGTACCGAGGGCCACCATGACCGGCAGGGTCTGGATACCCGCCTCGGTGAGGGAGTATTCGGCTCGCTGCCCGCGCGTGGCTTCCGCCCTTGTCAGCAGCCCTTCATCGACGAGCTTCTTCAGCCGGCTGGAGAGCATGTTCGACGCGATGCCCTCGTCATTGCGGGTGAGCAGCTCACGAAAGTGGCGGCGATCGCCGAAGATGATGTCGCGCAGGACGATGAGCGACCAGTTGTCCCCGAGCACCTCGACCGCGGCATTGATGGCACATCCCGAGCGCGGCTGTGCAGACATCATTCCACCTCCAGTGATTGCATTCTACAACTACCCGATCGTACACTGGGTCCACTTCCCCGGAACCAACGCCATCCGTCGGACTGAATACATCAGCCGAACCACCACATCGGAGTGCTCATGGCCAAAGCGTGTGTCAACAATCTCTTCGTCTCCCTCGACGGCTTCGCTGCCGGCGAGTTCGTCACCTTCGATCAGCCGATCGGCGAAGCCGAAGCACTGTTCTCCTTCTTCGACGGCCGCGGCATCGAGGGTGTGGACAAGGTCGACGCCCCGGTGACCGCAGATCGCGCTCTGTTCGCGATGTGGGGGCAGGGCATCGGAGCCGAGATCATGGGCAGGAAGAAGTTCGGTCCGCAGACGGGACCATGGCCCGACGACGGCTGGCGGGGCTGGTGGGGTGAGGAACCGCCGTTCAAGACCCCGTGCTTCGTCCTCACCCATCATCCGCGGGAGCCCATGGAGTTCGACAACGGGACGAGCTTCCATTTCGTCGATGCGGCCCCGGACGAAGTCCTCGCCGAGGCGACCGAAGCAGCCGGAGGACTCAATGTCCGCATCGGAGGCGGACCCTCGACCGTCAGGCAGTTCCTCACAGCCGGTCTCATCGACTTCATGCACATCGTCGTCGTACCCATCACTCTGGGCCGGGGCGTCTCGCTCTGGGAGGGCCTCGAGGGACTTGAGAAGGATTTCACGATCGAGAGCCTCACCACGGACAGTGGTCTGACCCATCAGCTGTGGAATCGCCGAGGCTGATCTGCCCGAGGACTCCGGGGTCCGGTCCCTGCCGGTGCGACAATGCCGATGGCCCGCCGTTCCCTATCGGAACGGCGGGCCATCGGGTCAGTGGGCCGCTCGGACCCGGGTGACGGCTCGGAGTGGTCGGACTCAGCTCAGCTGATGGCTTCGGCGATGGGGGTCTGTCCGTCGTAGAAATTCACGGTCTCACGCACGGCCGCCGATTCGGCGATGACGTGCGTGATGACGTCGGCGACGAGTTCGCGGGAGGTCACACGCACCTCGTCTGCAGGGCGCTCCCCTTCAAGGTCACCGGCGGCATCGGCGATGAGGACCTTCCCGCTGGAGGGTTCGAGGGTCAGACCGCCCGGGCCGAGAATCGTGAAGTCGAGATCGCTGCCGCGCAGGTGGTCATCGGCACCGCTCTTGGCCTCGACGTAGGGGTAGAAGGAGCTCTCCGGGTCGACGCGATCACGGTCGACGCTCGCGCTGGCGTAGGAGACCATGACGAAGCGCTTGACTCCCGCCTGTCCTGCCGCGTCGACCGAGCGCTTGGCGGCCTCGAGGTCGACGGCCCTGGTCCGGTCCGGGTTGCCGCCTCCGGCTCCGGCGGAGAACACGACGGCCTGGGCGCCGGCGAACAGATCGGCGAGCGCCTGGGTGTCGGCGGTTTCGATGTCGAGGACGACTGGGTTGGCCTCAGCGGCCTCGATATCGGCCGACTGCTCGGGATTTCGGATCACCGAGTCGACGGTGAAGCCTGCAGCCTTGAGCTTGGGCGCAGCCAGGAGGGCGATCTTTCCATGGCCGCCGAGAATAACGACACGAGCTGACTCAGACATATCTTCCTCTGCTGTTGGTGATGGTCGTACCTCGCACAGCAATCATTCGGCCGCGCGTATTCCCGACGGTCTCACTCACCGCCCGAGAAGTGTTGGACTCAGCGCCTGACCACCGTCGACGACGGGGATTCGCTGAAGCCTGCCCGTGGGGTTTGTGTCCGAATGCTCAGGTCGGTCACAGCGGCCGGTACGCTGAAGCCTATGCCCGAGGACTATTCGCCTGCCGCCGTCGTGCACCGGTTGGAGCGCGGACGCCCCGTATCGATCCCCTCGTCGACGCGACACATCGTCCTCACCTTGGTCCTCGCTCTCATCATCGGATTCGGGCTGCTCGCCGCCTTCGTGTGGATCGTCACCGCCACGATCAGCGACGGCCGCAGCTGGTGGCTCATCATCGCCAATCTGCGCATGTGGGCCTTCGTCGTCGGCATCATCGGCTGCCTCGTCGTCGCTCCGATCGGCGTGTTCCTGCGACTGCACCGACGAGAATCCCTCGTCCTCTCTCCTGCAGGAGTCTCCCTGGCCCGAAACGGCCGGATCCTGCCCGCAACGTTCTTGCCGTGGCATGACATCAAGATGGTCGTGTTCGAACGTGCCGTCTCCCGCGGCCCGAAGATGCTCGCCTACATCCTCACCGAGGAAGCGACCCGCCGATTGCGCAGACGGGGGCTCAAACCCCGCATCCTTGTCCGCAGCGGATTCGTCCTCAGCCACCGCCGACTGCATCCGGTGCTGGCGGCCGCTCATGCCCGGTTCTCGGCACAGTCCCAGGGACGCTGGTAGGTTCGCCCACTCGCGTGCTCTACCGTTGAGTTCATGATCCGACGCCTCCTCGCCCGCGCCTTCTGGACCTTCAGCAGGTGGAACCTCGTCACCGAGCCCGCTCCGAACCGTCCGACCATCCTCGTCGGAGCTCCGCACACCTCGAACTGGGACTTCGTCGTGATGCTCGCAATCGCGTGGCGCATGCGCGTCGACGTCCATTGGCTGGGCAAGCATTCCCTGTTCACCGGATGGCGTGGACCGATCATGCGCGGGCTCGGCGGGATTCCCGTTGACCGCTCGGATCCGAGCAAGATCGTCGACGAGGTGGTTGGCCGCATGCGTGACGGTGAGGTCTTCGCGCTCGTCATCACCCCGGACGGCACCCGCGGCGGACACACGCACTGGAAATCCGGGTTCCATCGCATCGCGATGTCCACGGGCATGCCGGTGACGTTGGGCTACCTGGATACCGCGACCGGGACCACGGGGCTGGGCCCGACCGTGGAGATGACCGGCGACATCGCCGCAGACATGAATCGGATCCGCGAATTCTACGCCGACAAGCGTGGAATCCGCCCGCACCTGCAGATCACGCCGAGACTGCGCGAGGAAGACTCCGCCGGTGACGATCGCGAAGGCGAAGTGGAGCCGAGCTGAGATGGACGGTGATCTGCGTGTTCCCGCCGGTCCGGGGATTCCTGCCGGACTGGTCGTCCCCGCATCCGAACTGTCCGAACAGTTCTCTCGGTCGTCCGGTCCAGGCGGCCAACACGTCAACACCTCTGATTCCCGAGTGCAGCTGAGCCTCGACCTGGCTGCGGCGAGCTTCCTCGCTGAGGTTCAACGTGATCGGGTGCTCTCTCGTTTGGCGCCACGCCTGTCAGGCACCGTGGTCACCGTGACTTCGGAGAGGCAGCGGTCGCAGCTGAAGAATCGTCAGGATGCGCGCTTGCGTCTGGCGCAGCTGCTGCGTGAAGCGTTGGCTCCGCCGGTGCAGCGGCGCGCAACGAAGCCGTCCCGCAATTCCCGCCGCCGGCGAGTGAAGTCCGAACAGCGGCGGTCGGAGATCAAACGCAACCGCCGCAGGCCCCGTCTCGACTGATTGCATCAACTCTCGGGCACGGGTCGTTGACTCTCCGCTGCTCAGACCCTCCGAATGTTCTTCGCCAGAGTCTTGAACCTCTCACCTGATGCTTGAATGACTGTGATCGTCACTGCACCGGTCGCGCTAGTCTTCAGATCAGCGACCGTCCCCGATTTCCCCTTATGGGTGCCGCCCTCGACCACACAAACATCACCATTTCTCAGATCCGGTTCGGTATCACTCATATCCGGTTCTCCTGACCTCATTCGTTGCTGACAATCGTATCCGCCGGACTGCCTTCGATGCGATGGTGACAGCAGCGGTGTCGAAGAGCAGAATGGGCGACATGAACAGCATCGACATTCTCACCGACCTGTCCCAGCGTCCCCTCCATGCGGCACAGGCGCTGCCCGACCTCTCCCCTGAACAACTCAACGACCACCTCGGCGGGCATCCGAATTCCGTCGCCTGGCTGCTGTGGCACAGCGGCCGCGAAATCGATGTGCAACTCTTCGACCTCACGGGTCAGCAGGAACAGTGGGAGGACTTCCGGGACAGATTCGCCCTCGGCGAGGCCGGCGATGGCTTCGGCCTCGGACATACTCCGGAGCAGGCATCGGAGATCCGTGTCGCCGATCAGCAGCTGCTCGTCGACTATCTCGCAGCCACACTGAATGCGTTCACCACCTACTTGGGGACACTGACCGAGGACGATCTCGACGAGATCATCGACGAGAACTGGACACCGGTAGTCACCCGCGGCGTCCGCATGGTCTCGATCATCGACGATGCGATCCAACATGTCGCACAGGCGGCTTTCATTGCCGGTGCACTCACACGCTGAATCGCAACACCGAGTCTTCGTCATATTGAAGGTCTGAGGCACCTTCTCAACGAAGGGCCTGGTCCGGAAGCTGGACGCGCTCGTCGCCTTCTCCCGGCATGTCACCCGGGCCCCGAAGTGACTCGGTTCGCTCCTGTCACCTGGCCGCAGTAAGCGGTTCCCGACGTCCATTACGCGCTCAGTTACGTTCAGATCACCCGCGAGGCAGCGGCCTGGAACGACGCCCATGTCTTGCTATCGACTTCACCGTCCGTGCGACCGATCCAGGGGTGGCGCTTCTGCCAGTCCTTGACTGCACTCAAGGTCGATCTATCAAACTTCCCAGTAACATCAATGCCCTCATATCCAAGATCCAGCAGATAGCATTGTGCCTGAGCAACACCCCGAAGCTCCGGCGGATCATCGCGCTCACCATATTTGATCGGATATCGATAGGCGGTATCGAATGTAGTGCAGATATCGAATGCCTGCGCCTGCGGCGCGACTGCTGCAACTCCCGCTAACGACAACATCGCGCAAGCAAGAGCACCGATCGAGCTGCGAATCACAATCGACCCTGACATGGCTTGTCCCTCCGTTTTCAAGAAGCAAATGGAAGCGATTTAGTGCGGGTCACGATACCAAATACAAGCCGCCTTGGCTGAGGGCCGAATCTGTGCCAAACGATGGTGTCGTCCGTGGAGTTCTCAGCGCTCGACCCAGATGCTCGGTACAGAGCCTACGCATGAGCGGCTCGTTGCCTCACTTCATCCCTTCACGGCTGATCAGAAGGCCAAGCCATTTGCGAGGGAATTTCCTCTATTCGACCTACATTCAAGAATCCAAGGAACGCTGAAGAATTGATTGCCCGAGGCTGTTCCAGCAGCGAGACAGCTTCCGGGATATTTTCGGTTTCGATCAGGGCCGGCAGAAGTCTCTGACTTCGCCGAGGATGCTCATCCCGGCAGACCGGTAGGTGGCGACGGCGGCGGTGTTCGACGAAGGAGTGGCCACGGTGATGCTCGAGGCTCCCGTCCCGCGCAGCGCCATGGCCGCGGCCAGTGTCATCTCAACCGCGAATCCGTGACCCCGGTGGTCGCTGTGGACGCCGAGTGGTTCGATGACGCCGGGGCGCCCGGGGCCCGCCGACCAGACGGTTGTGGCACCGGCTGGAGCGCCGTCGGCGTTATAGCCGACAAGGCATTTGGCCTGCTTGTAAGCGTGACCGCCGGCCATGGACCGCCAACGATCCGCGGTCAATGAGGACCCGGGAAAAGCCGAGGATTCGACCGCGATACGGTCGGCGATACGGTTATCTGCTCTGTCGGGGTCGACAATTTCGATCCGCAGGGTAACGGGTGGGATCGGTTCGCTCAGGTCTCGGCGAAGAGTGGTCCACGGTTCATCGGATCCCCATCCCGCCTCGATGAGGGTATTTTGCAGGGCGGAACCGAATCGAGCTTCGACGATACCCTTCCCTGCAGGAAGCAGTTCGGAGAGACCTCCGGTGAAGTCGGCCAAGACCGCCTCAGCGAGCGCTCGGTCATCGGCGTGATCGGGTGAGATGGCCATTCGGATGAGTTCGGACTCGTCGAGGAATCCGACAGCCGCGGGTTCGTCACCGACCCACCACACACGCAGGGCCGAGGCGAGCGCTTCGGCTCCGAAACGCTGATACCAGCCGAGGTCGCCGGGATGAACCTGGAGAGGCAGACCTTCTCGCTGCCAGGACGTGACCGTATCGATGATGTCCGGCAGGTCCATTGCGGTCGGAGTCAACATGGTCATTCGTCTGTCCACGCATCTGCGCGCCAGATACCTTCACCGTCGTCGATCTCGTCGGTCCGGTGAAGTCCGAGACGATCAGCGATTCTGGCGGAGGCGGCGTTGTCAGGACGGATGGCCGCACTCAGCGCGGTCACGTGGCGATCCGCCAGCCATTCGACCATGGCTCGGGCCGCCTCGGTGGCGAATCCCTGCCCTTGGCTGTCGACGCCGATAACCCACGCGATATCGGCTTGATAACCGGCTTCGGCTCTCGTCACTGTGGCCTGGACATATCCGACCGCAGTGAACTCAGCCGTTTCGCGAACGATCCAATTCAGCCAGCCGGCGTCACCGGTCGGTGAGGCACCTGCGGATTGGAGTGCATAGAGTCGTTCAAGTTCGGACAGGCTCGGGCTCGTCCCACCGGTATGGGTGTATAGGTCGGGTGAGGACAGTGTCTCCACCATCTCCGACGCGTGGTGGACTTCGAGCGGCTCAAGCTGCAACCTGTCGGTGACGGTGGGTGTCGCCTGTGGCCAATTCACGCTGCCGTTCGAGCTTTCTGCCGGGTTCACAGATTCGGCCCTCGTTCGTTTGAACGGGCCCTCGTCCGATTGCTGATGCGGGAGGCGAAATCGACGATTTCGGCTTCCGCCTCGGCGCGGGTGGACGGTTCATTGTGGACTTCGTGCCGGACTCCGGTGAAGACACGTGCTCGCACATCTTCGTGTCCGGTCTCGCGGAGACGATTGGCCACGTGATAGGCGCCTTCGCCGTAGTTCGCGACCGGGTCCTGGTCTCCGGCGAGGATGAGCACAGGCAGATCGGACGGGATTGTCGCATACCAGGAATCGGCGTTGGCTTCGTCATAAAGGTCGACGAATCCCTGTAGGAATCGTGCACTCATCGCAGCCCCGAAGTTATTGAAAGGGTCGCGCCCGTGGTCGGCGACGACAGCCTCATCGAGGGCGACCCAGGCGGTGGGGCCCGCGTCCGGACCGAAGCGTTCGATGAACCCGTCGAAGAGCTGACCTACCAGGTGCTCGGATGCGGGCTCGGCGCGCCGGTCGCCGGTGGATGCCTCGGCGAGTTCGGCGCGGTCGATGGTCTTCTCGATACCGCGCATCTGCGCGGCGATTCCGCACAGAGCCAGCCCGGCGAGGTCAGCTGTCGAATCGGAGGCCATCGCGCGTGCAATCATCGATCCCCAACTGTGGCCGAACACGATGTAGGGCAGGTTCGGAAGGATCTCACGGGTCTTGCGCTGCAGAGTAAGCTCATCGGCGACAACAACTCGAGCTGCGTCGTCACCGGAGTCGACCCAGATTCCCGACTGCATGGCCGTCCGACCGTGACCGGAATGGTCATCGGCGACGACTGCGAACCCTGCGTCGAGCAGAGTCGTGATGAGATGGAGATAGCGCCGAGAATGTTCGCCGAGACCGTGGATGATGTGCACGATGGCGCTCGGGGCTGCCGTCGGAGTGTAGAGCCAAGCATGGATCGTGTCGCGGTCGTTGCTCGAGGTGAAATCGATTTCGTGCAGGGCCAAGGCGAGACTCCTTCGTCGATGCCTATCTGGTGGTTCGACTCTATCGCAGGCTTCGGCCGTTGATGCCGTGCAGTCGCGCCTGCAACTCATGCACCTGCGCGCTGCTGCTGGCGCAGACGATGCGGCCGAGGCCCACCCACGCGTGAGCGGCCGAACACATCGGGCATATCCTTGACCCATGCCGTTCGAAGCCGTTTCATTCACCGATGTCTCCACCGCGGGGCTCGAGTCCTCCCCCGTCGCCGAGGCGCTGGCGGGCCTGCGTGCCAACGAGGCACGGTATTTCTCGAACAAGTACAAGCACACGTTCACCGTGGCCCCGGTCGCCGAGGCACAGGAAGCATTGGACTGGGTGGAGGAGATCCTTTCCTCCGAACGTGAGATCGTACCGACCTCGCCGGCTCTCGAAGTCAGCATCAATGATGTCGACGGCATCTATTGGGTGCACGTCTTCTACGAATCCGGACTGGCGGTCAATGTCCTGTGGACACGAGCAGACGATGGCAAGCGGGCCGTCGGCTTCAAACTTTCGGAGGGAATGGACGTGCCTCCCGAGCTGTCGGCATTCAAGTTCGCCCGTCAGAAGTCGAAACTCGCCGGTGAGATCCGCGGCTCCTTCTTCAAGATCAAGGGAGATCATCCCCTGCCGTAGCGGCCGCAGCTCATCGAGCTCAGTCCTCTTCGGGTTCAGGCTCTGAGGACATATTTCAGGGTTTCGACCACCTGATCGGTTGTCTGGCACCACGCCTTGGCTTCGGCATCGACTTCCTTGAGCGGATGCACGATGTCAGCATCGTGAAGGGTGACATAGGGTGTGCCGAGAGCTGCGCAATAGCCGGCGTCGAAGGCGGCATTCCACTGCTTGTACTTATCCCCGAAACGCACGACGACCATATCGGCCTTCTCGATCAGGGTGCGAGTGCGGATGGCATTGACCTTCGCCGACTGGTGGTCGCGCCAGTATGAGCTGTCATTCTCGCCGAGATGGTCACCAGCAGCATCACTGGCGGGGTGGTCCGTCACCGGAGCGGTGAACTCGATGCCGAGGCCGGCCGCCTCGGCGCCCTTTTGGATCTCCGCACGCCAATCAGTGTGTATCTCACCAGATAGGTAGACAGTGAAACTCATTTCGAATACTCCTGACTCGAGGGTCGATGGGACCGGACCGTCCCCTGCGACCTCCACCCTATCCAATGGCGGGAGTCCCCGTCGGGCTCCCGACTGCGGGCACTGGATCGTACGATCGACAACGACGTGAAGCCGGCAGCTCACGAGCTTCCACCCCGTTGTCCAAGTGTTCAACGACAGGCGAGGACCCGGCACGCGAGGGAGTCTCTCGCAGTACACCTTTCAAGCGGGACTCCCTCACACACCATAACTGTGGTGCCATTGAGGTCCGGCTCGCCCCGGAGCTGTCTGAACGACTCTCATACAATTTCGTCCGAAGTCCCGTGCCCGGCTCACGAACGTCAGACCACAGGAGGTCACACCCATGACTCGTCCACGCATCATCTGCCACATGCACATGTCACTCGACGGAAAGATCGTCGGCGACTACCTGCCGACCGACGTCGGCATGGCTTCCCAGCGGGAGTTCTATGCTCTGGCCTACGGCCCCGAGCGTCACTACCGCGGGCATAGAGGATGGCTCAGCGGCCGAATCACCACCGAGGACAACTTCACCCATTACCGCGAGCCCGCTCTGAACGAAGCGGCCGCGACCGTCCCCGACGGCGATTACATCGCAGTTCCGGATTCGACTATGAACTACTTCTCCATCGACCCGTCCGGCCAGCTGGGCTGGGAGAAGAACTCGATCGACTACTTCGATACCAATGCCCATGTCGTCGAAATCCTCTCCGGGAGGGCCAGCAACGCATACAAGGATCTGCTGCGCCGACTGGGGATCTCCTATCTCATCGCCGGAGACGACTCGCTCGACCTGGAGCTGGCCGTCGAGAAGATTGCGGAGAATTTCGGAGGTGAAGAGTTGATGCTCGGCGGCGGGGGCGGCGTGAACTGGTCCTTCATTCGCGCCGGACTCTGCGACGAAGTCAGCATCGTGCTCACCCCCGCCGCCGACGGTGCCAAGGGAGCCCAGACGCTGTTCGAAGCCGATGACCGCTACAGCGCCGCAGTGCCGACCGAGTTCGACCTGCAGGATGCACAGAAGCTCGACGATGGCAGCCTTTGGCTGCGCTACACCGTCAAGGGACCGATCAGTTGAGGACAGGCGGGCGCACGTCCCTATCGGTGGAGCTGACGCCTACCCCGTGTGCAGGTCCAGCCCTGACACGTGGAGCCCTCATCGAAAGCCGACGTGCAGTGCCAGGCCCTGGCAGTGACTGCCTCATGGCGACCCGTTGAATTATCGTTGAACCATGGACAATCGAGCCGAAACCCGCGAATTTCTTATGACGCGCCGGGCAAAGCTGAGCCCTGAAGACACCGGACTGCCAGACTTCGGCGGCATCCGCCGGGTCCCGGGCCTGCGCCGCGAAGAGGTCTCGCTGCTGGCCGGGGTCAGCGTCGAGTACTACACTCGCGTGGAACGCGGCGGGCTCGCCGGGGTCTCCGACGGCATCCTCGACGCCCTCGTCCGCGCGCTGCAGCTCGACGACGCCGAGCGGGAGCATCTGTTCGACCTCGCCCGGGCCGCTGGACCTGCGCCGAGGACGGCGCGGAAGAAGCGCGGCCAAGTCTCGGAAAGCCTCCAGAGGCTGCTGGACGGCATGACCGGCGTCCCGGCGTTCATTCGAAATGGCCGCCTCGACGTCCTGGCGATCAACGCGCTGGGCCAGATGCTCTACTCTGAGGCGTTCGTGCACGCCGCGCGGCCGGTGAACCTGGCCCGTTTCTGCTTCCTCGACGAGGGCGCGCATCGGCTCTACCCGGACTGGCAGAAGGCCGCCGATATCGCGGTCGCACTGCTGCATACCGAGGCCGGCCGAGACCCCTCCGACGAGGCATTGACAGAGCTGGTCGGAGAGCTGAACACGAAATCGGAGGATTTCCGCACCCTGTGGGCCAAGCACGACGTGCGGCTGCACCAGAGCGGCTACAAGGACTTCCGCCACCCCCTGGTCGGCGACCTGCGCCTGAGCATGGATGCTCTGGAGATGCCCGCCCAACACGGGCTGACGCTCACCGCCTACAGCGCCGAACCGAACACGCCCTCGGAGACGAGGATGCGGCGACTGGCCGAGCAGGTCCACGGCACCGGCGGCGCTCGCATCTCTGCAGGGGCGTCCGCTGCGGAATAACTCCGCTGCTTTGCGCTTACCCGGGCAGATCGGTGGCGGTGATCGCCGCCGAGATCCGCCATAGCTTCTCGGCGCCAGCGTGGTCGACGGCGTACGGCTCGACTCCGCCGGTCATTGCTCCACCAGACTCGAGGACGGCCGCGACGTCGCAGTCCTCGAGGAACAGGCCGCCCTGGCCCTCCAGCTCACCGGCCGTCGCCGCCCACAGCCCGGTCGCTGCTCCTTGGGACCAGGTTTTGAAGCCCTCCCCGATGAACTTGCCCTGCTCGTCGACCCAGCCCATGGCGACCTGCTCGGCGTGCGGGACGTCGCGCTGCAGTCCGGTGAGGATTTTGCCGGGATGGACTGTGAACGCTCTTACGCCGTCGCCGCGGCCACGGGCGTCGAGGCCCACGGCGAAGAGGCTGGTGGCGGTTTTCGACTGGCCGTAGGCCTTCCACTTGTCGTAGCCGCGCAGGAAGTGAGGGTCGTCCCAGCGGATGCCCGAGGCATGGTGAGCCGAGGACGAGTAGGTCACGACTCGCGCGCCCTGTGCGGCCAGCAGCGGGTAGAGCCGGGCGAGGAGGGCGAAGTGGCCGAGGTGGTTGACAGCGAGCTGGCCCTCCCAGCCCGGGCCGACGCGGCGCAATGGCGTGGCCATTACCCCGGCAGCGGTGATGACGATGTTCACGTTGCTGGTGATCTCAGCGATGTGCTCGGCTGCGCGGGCAACGGTGTCCAAGTCCCCGAGGTCGAGGCCGGACACTTCCTCGACTTCTTCAGCTGTAGGCGCGGAGCCGGGCCGCCTGACGGGCGCGATCACCCGGGCACCGGCGGCGGCGAGCGCTTTGACGCTCTCCGCGCCGAGCCCGGAGGAACCGCCGGTGACGAGGGCGGTCTTCCCTGTCAGGTCGACACCGTCCAGAACGTCAACGACGTCGCTGGACGCGTCGAAGCCGGTGCCGATCGGCCGCTGCTCCTGCGCGCTCATTCCCATGCCTTCTTGCTCATCGGGGGTCGACGCGGACGGTGGCCGCGCGAGTCCGGTCCGAGACCATCGGCGGCAGGTAGGGGCTGCCGGCGTACTTCTCGGAATACGCGGCATCGATGCTCTCATCGAGCTCGCCGGCGACCGGTGTGAACGTGACCTCGGCGTCGATGCCGCCGGCGGTGATCCGGCCCGCCTTCTGGTCCAGTGCGGACTGGTACCAGCGGGAGGCGGTGCCGTTGTAGGCGCGGACGTAGACCGCGCCGTCGACGATGACGGACCATATCCAGGTCAGCGTCCCGGGCGTCACACTGTCGGCCCGGTAGGGGGCGATGTGGAAATCGTCGGTGGTCGCGATGGTGTTCAGCTGCTTGATTGTCCAGGTACTCATGTTCTCGAGTCTCCTTTCACACGGACCCGCTGCCGGGCCGAGATGGCTCCGGCAGCGGGAACGCGGTTGGTCACTTTCCGCTGTAGACGGGGAAGGCGGCGGACTCGCCGTAGTCCTGGTCGTGCAGGCCCCGCAGGGCGCCCATGTCCTCATCGGAAATGGTGAAGTCGACTTCGGCGTTGGAACGCATGTGGTCGGGGTTCGCGGTCTTCGGCAGAGACACGGTGCCCAACTGGATCGTGTACCGGATGCACAGCTGCGGCACCGTCACCCCATACGCCTCGGCCATCGTCTTGACGTCGGGATTGTCGAGGATCTCGCCGTGCGCGATCGGGGAGTACGCCTCGACGAGTATGCCCTTGGACTCGCAGTAACTCAGCAGCTCCGACGGCGTATTGCCGGCATGGACCAGCAGCTGGTTGACATGCGGCGTGACCGTCGCGGTCTCCAACAGGCTGTCGAGATCGGACTGCAGGAAGTTCGACACCCCGATCGCACGGATCTTGCCTGCCTGGTGCGCCTCTTCGAGGGCCTTCCAGGCCTGGGCGTTGCCGTCGGCATAGTCGCCGTTGCGGAAGTCCTCCCACGGCTGCGGGGCATGGATGAGGAACAGGTCGATGTAGTCCAGGCCCATCGTCGACAGCGACTCGTCGATCGCAGCAACCGCGCCATCATAGTCCTTGACCTCCGCGGCGAGCTTCGTCGATACGAAGAGGTCCTCCCGGGAGACGCCTGAGGCACGCACACCTTCGCCGACGCCGCGCTCGTTGCCGTAGGCCTGAGCAGTGTCGATGTTGCGGTAGCCGATCTCGACCGCTGCCCTGACGGCGTCAGCAGCCTGGTCATCGTCGATGAACCACGTGCCCAGCCCCAGCTTGGGGATCTCGATACCACCGGGCAGGGTGTAGGTTTCGTTGAGAATGCTCATGATTATCATTTCACTTTCCGTTGTTTGACAGTTGGCCGTAGATCTCGTCAGTGACCGGCTCGAGCCATTCATTGCTCACGCCCTCGCCGGGGGTGATGAAGGCCAAGTGGGAGAACCACGCGTCGGCCTTCGCCCCATGCCAATGCTTGGTCCCGGCCGGCACGCGGATCGCCGTGCCCGGGACCATGCTGACCGGCTCCTCGCCCTCAGCCTGATACCACCCCGACCCGGCGGTGCACAGCAGGATCTGGTCCCCGCCGCCGTTTTCACCGTGGTGGATATGCCAGTTGTTCCGGCACCCCGGCTCGAACGACACATTAGACACGGGCACGCTGCCATCGGTCAGCGGGGCGAGGTAACTCTGCCCGATGAAGTACTGTGCGAAGGCCTCGTTGGACTCCCCGGTCGGGAAGATCTGGTCGAATCCGTTCTCACTCATTACATTCTCCTTCTATTCATGCGCGCCCGGCAGGTCACCAGGCGTAGGACTGCGGGGCGACGCCGGGACCGGGCCAGATCCGGTCCAACTCGGTCAGTGTCTCGGCGTCCAGCTCTATCGCCGAGGCGGAGGCCGTGGACTCCAGCTGTGCGACGGTGCGGGGCCCGGCGATGACGGCCGTGACGGCCGGCTGGTGCAGCAGCCAGGCTTGCGCGACATCGGATGGGTCATGCCCGATTTGGTTGCACAGTGCCTCGTACTCGGTGAGCTGGGCGGCGTACTGCTGGCGCTGCTGCTGCGCTCCGGATACGGTGCGGCGCACGGCGTCGGGGCCGGGCTCACTGCCTGCCAGCACGCCGCGAGCCAGCGGGCTCCAGGTCAGGAGGCCGATGCCGAAGTGCTCCAGCGCGGGAATCATCTCCTGCTCGATGGCCCGGTTAGCGAGGTTGTAGAAGCTCTGCTCCGACGCCAGACCGAACAATCCGCGCTGCTGGGCGGTCAGTTGGGCGGTAGCGACGTCCCAACCGGCGAAGTTGCTCGAGCCGACGTAGGTGACTTTGCCCTCGACAATGAGCTGCTCCATCGCCTGCCAGATCTCCTCGAATGGGGTACCCCGGTCGACGTGGTGCATCTGGTAGAGGTCGATGTGGTCGGTTCCCAGCCGGCGCAGACTAGCCTCACAGGCCCGTTTGATGTGGTAGGCGGACAGGCGGCGGTCGTTGGGACCGGTGCCCATCGGCTGGTAGGCCTTGGTGGCCAGCACGATCTCGTCGCGTTTTCCGGATTTCATCAGCCAGTCGCCGATGATCTCCTCGGAGGTGCCGAAGCCCTGGTTCATGTCCGGTGTCTGCGGACCGCCGTAGACGTCGGCGGTGTCGACGTGGTTGATACCGAGATCGACAGCGCGGTCCAGGACCTCGAATGCCTCATCCTTGCCGGTGGCGTCACCGAAGTTCATCGCGCCCAGCGCGATCCTCGAGACCAGCAGGCCGGACCGGCCCAGATGCGCGTACTCCATGGCTCTTGTCGTTCCCTCCTCGTGCCTGTTCATCGCTTGTGATTCCACGCTAGGCCGGTTCCCGCGCCGGTGGCAGACCCTGCTGGTACCACCCCTGACTCAGGCTCCCCGACGAGGGCCGGGATCAGTCGTCTATGGCGACGACGACCTTCCCGGCCGCCTGGCCCGAGCGCAGGCGACCCACGATCTCGTCGGGGCGACTCAGCGGCAGTGTGATGTCGATGACCGGGCGGATCAGCCCTCGTTCGACGGCGGGGATCATCTCGGGCAGGAGGCCGGCGATGATGCCCACGGTCTCCCAGTCGCGGCTGAAGCCGAAGGAGACGCCGTGGACGTTCAGGTGCCGGTAGGACAGGGCATCGATATCGATGGTAGACGCCGGACCGGCGAGCCGGCCGATATTGACGACGTGACCGTCGTGGGCAGTGGCGGGCAGGGTCTCGGCAAAGACCTGTCCGGCGATGTGGTCGAGGACGACGTCGACACCCTGGCCGTCGGTGGCGGCAAGCACCGCCACGGACAGGTCCTGCTCGCTCGTCACGATGACCTCGTCCACGCCGACCGAGGCCAGCAGCTTTCGCTTATCCGGACTGCGGGTCGTGCCGATCACCCGAGAGGCACCCAGGGTCTTGGCGACCTGGACGCCGATGAGGCCGATGCCGGTCGACGCCCCGGTGATCAGCACGCTCTGGCCGGCCGCGAACCCGGAGACCGCGAGCCCACCGTGCTCGGTCAGCAGCCCCGTTGGCAGGGCCGCTGCGATCTCAGACGCGAGCGAAGCGGGTCGGGGCATGACGAACCGGTGATCGGCGACGACGTACTCGGCGAAGGAAGAAGGGATCGACCCCATCACCGGGACGCCGACCCTCCAGCCGCTGGCCTCGTCGCCGACGCCGGCGATCTCGCCGGCGTACTCGAACCCAGCGACGAATTCCTCCCCATGCCCGCCCGCCGTGGGATCAGCCTCGGCGAGCATCGGCAGGTCGGCGTTGTTGACCGCCGCAGCACGGTTGCGGATCAGAACCTGCCCGGAACCGGGCTCGGGGATCGGGATCCGGTCGAGGACCCAGTCGGGTCCCCGTCCGGCGATCAGTGCGCGCATCGTGTCAGTCATCGAAGTCATCCCTTCCTACAGGCGGGCGACGGCGTCGACCGCGTCGGTGATCGGGGCGGTGCCATCGGTCAGTTCCACGACCTGCCGTGACACCCCGGGCCTGTGGACGATCTCGGCCAGGACGGCGGCGAGGTCGGCCCGGGACACGTCCCCATAGGCGATCGCCGGGCCCAGCGCGATGCGCCCGGTCCGCGCCCCGGTCGTGAGGGTGCCAGGGCGGACGATGACCCAATCGAGGCCCGTGGCCGCGAGGGCGACGTCGGCGTCCTTCTTGATGCCCATGTACTCCTCGAACGCGGCCGGCATGCCCTGACCGCGCCAGGCGTCGGGGAACGCCGAGACCAGCAGGAACCGGTCGACACCAGCCGCCTGGGCCGCCCTGGCAGCGAAGGCGACCCCGTCGCCGTCGACGACCCGGGCGACGTCGATGGGCGCACTGCTGGCCCCGGCCGCGTACACGAGGGCGTCCGCACCCCGTGCCACTTCTGCGAGCCGGTCCGGCACTCCGGACCGGACCTCGTCGGCCACGTCGAGCAGCACCGGCTCCGCGCCGACGGCGCGAAGCTGCTCGGCCTGCTCGGGGCGGCGGTGAATGGCGGCGACGACGTCGCCACGGGCGATCAGCTCGCCGACGAGGCGGGTGCCGACCCCGCCGGCGGCTCCGATCACGACGATCCGCGACATGATGCTTCCCTTCGTTCGGGTACGGGTCTCGCGGGTGCCGGGTGGGTCATCGGGACTCAAGGGTCTCGGTGACGACGGGCATAGCGGTGAACACCTTGGGCCAGCCGGTGAAGTAGGCCAGGTGCTCCATGAGCGGGTCGACTTCCTCGGCGGTGAGCCCGTTGTCCATCGCCCGGCCCAGGTGGTACGGGATCTGGTCGGCCTGGCTGGTTGCCACCAGAGCGACGACGGTGATCAGGCTGCGGTCGCGCGGCTCGAGGCCGGGCCGCAGCCACAGGTCATCGAAGACGGTCTGATCGGTGGCGTCAACGAGGCGCTGCGAGGTGTCGCCGTGCTGGTCCTGCACGTCGGTCTCCCGCGCGGACTCGGCCTCGGCGTCCTGGTCGAGCAGCTCAGGGTCGGTCTCGGGCAGCTCAGAGGCGTCGATGCCGCGCGACTCGTACACGGCGGCGATCGGGTCGACCGCGGCCACGGCATTGGGCCAGCCAGCGTAGAAGCCGAGGTGGGTGATGGCCTCGGACACTTCGGCAGGCCCCGCGCCGTCGTCGAGGGCCTTGTCGACGTAGAACCCGAGGTCGTCGGTGCTCCCGCTGGCCACATGGACGGCGATGGTGACCAGTCCGCGGTCGCGGGCAGAGAGACTCTCGTCGTCCCACAGGGCTTGCACCTGCTCGGCGTCATACTGCTCCAGTGCCGGGGCCACGGATCCGACGCGGTCGGTGCGGGCGGTCGGGTCGGCGTCTTCGGTTGGTTGGCCGGTGCATCCAGCCAGCAGTGCGGCACCGGCGGCCAGGGCGGCGGTCGAGAGCACGAGGCGTCGGGGGTGTCGGTGCGTCATCGTCGATCTCCTCCGGGTCATGCCTGGTCGAGGTACTGCTCGTCGGTCACGTGCTCCATCCATTCGGCGTTGTTCCCGTCGATGGTGTCCTGGACGGCAATGTGGGTCATCGCCTCCCCGTCAGTCGCGCCGTGCCAGTGTTTGACGCCGGGCGCGAACCACACGACGTCGCCGGCGGAGACCGTGATGCGGTTCTCTCCTTCCTCCTGGATCCAGCCGGTGCCGTCGGTGACGATCAGTCGCTGGCCAGCGGGATGAGAATGCCAAGCAGTGCGCGCACCGGTTTGAAACGTCACCTGTCCGGCACCGCCGGTCGAGGCGTCGTTCGGGTCATACAGTGGTTGGATCTCGACGTCGCCGGTGAAGGTCTCCGGGTCGCCGTCGGTGGGCTCTCGTTCCGCGGTGGAGGACACGGCGATGCCCGGCCCATCGGATGCGGGTGAAGCGGTGGTCTCGGTCGTCTCCGGCGCGGGGTCGGACTCGTCCTGAGTCGAGCAGCCGGTCAGCAGCGCGCCGGCCAGGGTCGCGGCGGCCAGGCCAGGGACGGTCCTGCGGGTGGTCGTCGTCATGATGGCTCCCATGTGGGGGTCGGATGCAGTGGTCCATCCAGATCACCAGAAGCCCGGCAGTTCTGGCAGACCCTGCGGTACGGGGGTACTGGCAGGGACTGGCACGCGGCTCAATATCGGTCTTGACTCGAGACCATGACTACCCAGCGGACCAGCAGACGCGCCGACGGGGCGCGGCCCGTGAGGCTGCGCTCCGGGCTCCGGGCCGCACTCGACGCGGTCACCGACGCCCCTGCGGCCGTGCTCACCGACCGGCTGGACGTGGTCGCGGTCAACGGGCTCGGCCGCGCCCTGCTAGCGCCCGTACTGGCCGATGACTGGCCGAACATGGCCCGGTTCCTGTTCCTCGACGAGGACGCCTCGACAGCGTTCTACCCCGACTGGGACCGCGTCGCCGACGAGCAGGTGCACCGTCTGCGCACCGCCGCAGCGAGGGACCCGCACGATCGTGCGCTGCACCGACTCATCGGGCAGCTGTCGACGACCAGCGGACCATTCCGCTCCCGCTGGTCGGCCAAGAGACACCGCGGATGCTGCCCGCCCCGAGTGGTCATCGACCACCCCGTCGTCGGACGACTGGACCTGACACGCGAGGAACTCACCCCAACGGTGGACACGGCGCTGACGCTGCAGATCGCCACCGCCGAGGCGGCCACGGCCTCGGCCGAACGACTGGGGATCCTCGCCAGCTGGGCTCTGGAGGCCCCCGGCCGAGTCTGACCGCGTCATGCCCAATCACCGAAACCGGCGGCTAGCGTGCCTGTCCCTGGCAGTACCCCCTCACGACCGGGCCTGGCACCCACGCGAGGCCGCGGGTTGTATTGAAGACGAACGAAGAACCGACCACGAGAAAAGGATCGATCATGAGCGACGAGCAGCAGAACACCGGCTGGACCGGCGGGAAGAACGCCTTCGGCGACTTCGCGTCCGGAATGGTCCACTACACCGACAAGGTCCTCTTTGACGAGGTCTGGGAGCGCGAGGGCCTATCCAAGCGTGATCGCAGCCTCGTGACGATCTCCGCGCTCACCGCGCTGGGGAAGATGGACCAGCTGCAGTTCCACCTCGCCTACGCCCGGCAGAACGGTGTCACCGACGACGAGCTCAAAGAAGCCCTCCTCCAGCTGGCGTTCTACGCCGGCTGGCCCAACGGCATGGGTGCAACCACCGTGCTGAAGAACATCGTCGAGAACGACAACTGACCCAAAGACACCAGCAGCAGTCACTGCAGCAAGGAGAAGAACCACCATGCGAGGAGTCGTCCTCCACTCACCCGGCGACGTCCGAGTCGAACACCGCGAGGATCCACAGATCGTCCACCCCACCGACGCGGTCATCCGCGTCACCGCCGCCTGCGTGTGCGGCTCGGACCTGTGGGACTACCGCGGCATCAACCCCGTGGACCAGCCCACCCCCATGGGGCATGAGTACATCGGCATCGTCGAACAGATCGGCGACCAGGTGACGAGCCTGACACCAGGCGACTTCGTCGTCGGGTCATTCTGGGCCTCCGACAACACCTGCGAGATCTGCCGAGCCGGCTACCAGCCCGGCTGCCCGCACGCAGAATACGTCGGACTCGGCGGAGCCCAAGCAGAGCGCCTGCGCGTCCCGCAGGCCGACGGCACCCTTGTCGCCACCCCAGGCGAGCCCGATCCGGACCTCGTGCCTTCCCTGCTGGCGGCCTCCGACGTCCTCGGCACCGGTTGGTTCGGAGCCTCGGCCGCCGAGGCCGGACCCGGCAAGACCATCGCCGTGGTCGGCGACGGCGCAGTCGGCCTCTCGGCAGTGCTCGCGGCCGGCCAGCTCGGCGCGGACCGCGTCATCGCCATGTCCCGCCACGCCGACCGGCAGGCCCTGGCCCGCGAGTTCGGCGCGACCGACATCGTCACCGAGCGCGGCGACGAAGGCATCGCGAAGATCAAGGAACTCACGAACGGCTACGGTGCCCACAGCGTCGTCGAGGCGGTCGGCACCCAGGAGGCGATGATGCAGGCGCTCGGATCCGTGCGCCCCGGCGGTCACGTCGGATACGTCGGCGTCCCCCACGGGATCGCGATCCCCGGCGAGCCGCTGTTCTTCACGCTCAGCCACCTCCACGGCGGCCCCGCACCCGTCCGCGCATTGCTGCCCGACCTCATCGACCGGATCTGGGACCGGCGGATCGACCCGGGCCGCGTATTCGACCTCGACCTGCCCCTGGACGAGGCCGCCGAAGCCTACCGGGCCATGGACGAGCGGCGCGCCACCAAGGCGCTCCTGCGCCCCTGAGACAAGCCCAACCACCACCGACGAGACGACCACGACCGACGGGAAAGACCAGGAGATGAGCGAGCCGACCACCAGCGCACCCGATTCCCCGCAGCGGCCCCTGCCGCGCAGGCGACTCGGGTTCGCCGCCGCCGCGGCCTCGCTGGTGGTCGTCTTCGCGGCCTCCGGGGCGCCGATTCCGCTCTACGAGCGCTACCGCTCCGCCGACGGACTGACCACCGGGGACCTGTCGATTGCGGCCGTGACCTACTTCGCCGCCGTCATGGTCGCCCTCGTCGTCCTCGGACGACTCTCCGACCATATCGGGCGCAAGGCCGTGGCGATGTCCGCGGTCGTCCTCGCCACCGCCGGGTCCCTGGCGCTGCTCGACGTCACCGGTCTCGGCGTGCTCATGGCCGGTCGTGCCTTCCAGGGGCTGGCATGCGGGCTCGGCTCCTCGGCAATAGCTGCCTATATCGTCGACCTCGCTCCCGAGAAGCCGAAATGGCTCAGCGCGACCGTCGTCGCCGGCGCCCCGCTGGTCGGCCTGACGATCGGCGCGGTCGGTGCCGGTGTGCTGGCCGAGTACGGGCCTGCGCCCGAGCAGACCCCCTACATCGCCGTAACCGTCCCGCTCGCCGCGTGCGCCTTCCTCCTGCTGCTCAGCCCCGACCCGACGACCCGCCGCGACGGCGCACTGCGATCGCTGCGGCCAAACGTGCACCTGCCGCAGACGATCCGGCCGCTGCTGCCCGCGGCGATCGCCGTATTCGTCGGCACCTGGGCGCTCGGCGGCTTCTACCAGGCCTTCAGCCCCACCATCTCCGCGCAGAGCCTGGGCACCACCAACACCCTCGTCGCCGGGATCGTCTTCGCCTCCTTCATGGCCCCCTACGCCTTCGGGGGGCCGCTCACCGGACGGCTGACCCCGGTGACCGCGCAGCGACTGGGCATCACCATCTTCGCCCTGGCCGTGGTCGGCGTCGTCATCGGACTGCGCACCGGGACCATCGCCGTTGTCATTCTGTGCGGCATCGGGGCCGGAGCCGCCCAGGGTGCGGCATTCACCGGCTCCATGCGCGGGCTTCTGCCCCGCGCCAGCGCCGCAGACAGGGCCGGGCTCATGTCCACCGTCTACCTCTTCTCCTACGGCGGAGCCGCCCTTCCCAGCCTCATCTCCGGACGGCTCACCGCCGCCGGTATGACTCTGCAGACCATCTCGCTGGGCTACGCCGCCCTCGCCGTTCTGGCAGCCCTCGTCGTCCTCCTCGCCTCCGGCCGGGGCCACACACTGGCCGCCACCCCCAGCACGAACCAGCCCACGACCACGACAGGATGATCGAATCCATGTACATCCGCATCGCCACAAGCGACACGACCTTGAGCGCAACGCTCGACGACACCGCGGCCGGCCGCGACCTCGCAGCCATGCTGCCCCTGACCCTGACACTGTCCGACTTCCACGCCACCGAGAAGATCGCCGACCTGCCCGGACGGCTGAGCACCGACGGTTCCCCCAGCGCGGCAGCGGCCAGGGCCGGGGACATCGCCTACTACGCGCCCTGGGGCAACCTCGCGATCTTCTACCGCGACTTCCCACGATCTGCCGGGCTCGTGATCCTCGGCCGCATCGACGAATCGTTCGCCGCGCTCACTCGCGCCGACGGCGAGCAGACCGTGACCATCGAGGCGGCCCCGTGACCCGCACGACCAACGCCGAAACCGACCCGACGCGGCTGACGACCCTCGCCGCCTCGGTGGTCGCGCTGACCCTCGGCCTCGAGGACTTCGACGCCAGCGAGAAGACCGCCGACCTCCCCCGCGACCTCGCCGAATTCGAAGGACAGCAGACTGCCGTCGATGCCGTGGACAGAGTCACGAACCACGTCGACAACGAAGAAGGAGAATCACCATGACCGAACTCACCTATGACTTCACCGGCAAGACCGCCTTCGTCACCGGCGGCAGTGCCGGAATGGGCGAGGCCACCGTCCGCGCCTTCGCCGAGGCCGACGCGAACGTTGCCATCATCGACCGCGACGCCGATGCCGCCCAACGCCTGGCCGACGAGCTCGCTGCCAAGGGCCGGAAGACCGTCGCGATCACCTGCGACGTCACCGACGAGGACCAGGTCGCCGCTGCCGTCCGCCAGACCATCGCGGAATTCGGCAGCCTGGACATGGCGTTCAACAACGCAGGGATCATGCTTCCCCCGGTAGACTCCGCCGACGAAGCCAAGGAGGCCTTCGACCAGATCGTCGGCGTGAACCTCAAGGGCGTGTGGGCCTCGATGAAGCACGAGCTGAAGCAGATGCGTCAGCAGGGCTCCGGGTCGATCGTCAACTGCTCCTCCCTCGGCGGCCTGGTCGGCGGCGACGGCCGCACCACCTACCACGCCACCAAGCACGGCGTCATCGGCGCGACCAAGTCCGTGGCCCTGCAATACGGGAAGCACGGCGTGCGCTGCAACGCCGTCTGCCCGGGCACCATTGAGACCCCGATGGTCGCCCGGATGGCCGCTGGAGGAGAACTCGATGTCGAAGCCGCCGCTGCAGGAGTGGCGCTCGGCCGTCTCGGCAAGCCCGAGGAGATCGCCGCTGCAGTGCTGTGGCTGTGCTCTGACGCTGCCAGCTACGTCACAGGAGCGGCGCTGCCCGTCGATGCCGGCCACACCGCGCAGTAGGCGTGGGAGGTTCTATGACGGACACGCCGGGATCCCTCATATGGGCCTGACGTTCGACGCTCTTGGATGAAGTTGTCCTAGGGATGCCGGACTTCGACCGAGGTTCCGGCACGTACGGCCATCTGAACAGGCCCGGATGGCGCTGCAGCGATGCTCAGAGCATCACCACTGGCGCTCTCAGCACTTCCGGCCTGTCCGCGACGCCCGGATCATCGCGATGCGGGTCGAAGGAACCACGACTCAAGCACCCGCTTTGTCTCGGGTGTGCATGACGTTTCCATGACATGCTCCGCCAAAGGCTCGCCCGCTTCAACCCCGCCGGCTTGTGCCTCAACTCGGAATGCCTCAGGCGGCACGATCACGCGACCTCGAGAGGCGTGATCGTCGCGATCTGGTCGCGTAGCACTCGCCGCTCGATCCGCAGTTCGTAGTGAGACTGCAGGTTCATCCAGAATTCCTCGGACGTCCCGAAGAAGCGAGCCAGACGGATCGCCGTGTCAGCGGTGATCCCCCGCTTGCCGTGCACGATCTCGTTGATGCGCCGCGGCGGCACCCCGATGGACACGGCCAGCTTGTTCTGCGTGATCTCGAAGCCCTCGATGAAGTCCTCCATCAGGATCTCTCCCGGATGGATCGGCTCGATCAGGTCGGCCTCAGTGGTAGTCGACGAGTTCGACATCGTCCGCGCCTCCTTCTCTCCAGACGAAGCAGAGACGCCATTGCGCGTTCACGCAAATTCTGTGCTGTCCACGACAGTCGCCGACGAGCCGCTCCAGACGGCTCCCCGGCGGGACCCGAAGGTCCTCGACATCCTTCGCCGCATGAATCAACTCGAGCTTCCGCAGCGTTGCCCGCTGCAGGGTGCGATCAACGCGCTTGACGTAGTGCTCATGCCAGATGCGCTCGGTGTCCTTGCTCCCGAACGATCTGATCACGAGACCAGTGCATGACGGGCACCGTCATTAACGCTAGACGTTAAACCGGAACTCCACGACATCGCCGTCGACCATGACGTAGTCCTTGCCTTCCATCCGCACCTTGCCGGCGGACTTCGCGGCAGCCATCGAACCGTTCGCATCGAGATCATCGAAAGACACGATCTCGGCCTTGATGAAGCCCTTCTGGAAGTCGGTATGGATGACGCCGGCCGCCTCGGGGGCGGTGGCACCCTTCGGAATCGTCCACGCACGGGATTCCTTGGGCCCGGCAGTCAGGTAGGTCTGCAGACCGAGGGTGTCGAAGCCGACGCGGGCGAGCTGATCGAGCCCCGCTTCATCCTGGCCGGTCGACTCGAGCATCTCCCGAGCCTCTTCTGCGTCGAGCTCGGCGAGTTCGGATTCGAACTTCGCGTCGAGGAAGATCGCCTCGACGGGAGCCACGAGGGCCCGCATCTCGTTCTTCCTGTCCTCATCGGCGAGCACCTCGTCGTCGACGTTGAACACGTAGAGGAAGGGCTTGACCGTCATCAGCTGCAGCTCACGCAGAGCGCTGACATCGAACTTGTCGGCCTGCATCGCCTGGTAGAGCGTCCGCCCGCCTTCGAGGATCTCGGTGGCGGCGTCGATCGCGGTCAGCTGCTCAGCAGGAGCGCGCTTGCCCTTGACCTCCTTCTCGATCCTGGGCCGTGCCTTCTCCAATGTCTGGAGGTCAGCGAGGATGAGCTCGGTGTTGATCGTATCGATGTCATCGGCCGGGCTGATCTTGCCGTCGACGTGGACGACATCGTCGTCGACGAATCCGCGGATCACCTGGCAGATGGCATCGGCTTCACGGATGTTGGCGAGGAATTGGTTGCCCAGGCCCTCGCCCTCAGAGGCACCACGCACGATTCCGGCGATGTCGACGAAGTCGACGGTGGCATTGAGGATGCGTTCGGAGGAGAAGATCTCCGCCAACCTGCTCAGCCGGGCGTCCGGCAGAGGGACCACGCCCACGTTCGGTTCGATCGTCGCAAACGGGTAGTTCGCCGCGAGAACTTGGTTCTTGGTCAGTGCGTTAAACATGGTCGACTTGCCGACATTGGGCAGTCCCACGATTCCGATAGTCAAAGCCACGGTATCCAAGTCTAGCCCTCGCCGAGGTGGTCCTCGAATTCTCGTGTCAGTGCCCTCTGTCACCCTGGGACCATGAATGCTTTCCCCGCTGCCGCAGTCATCATCGCCGTCATCGTGGCGATCGTCTTCGCCGCCGCGCTCGGATTCCTCCTCGGGCGCAGTCTCACACGGTCTCGCTATCTCGAGAGACTCACCCGCGCAGAAACCACGTCACACATCCTGTCCCAACGCACGGAAGACCTCGAGGCCGATGCGCAGATGGCCGGTGAGATCACCGCGGCCATCGGACCCTTGGCGGCAAGCGTGAAGAACCTGCAGGAGAATCTGCACGCCCAGGACCGCACACAGATCGAACAGATCACCCGACTGAATTCCCAGATCGGGCACCTCAGCCAACAGAACCTCCGCCTCCAGGAATCCACCGGGTCACTGGCCAACGCGTTGAACTCAACCACGCACCGCGGAGACTGGGGCGAGGTCCAACTCAAACGCATCGTCGAATACGCCGGCCTCCTCCCCCACGTCGACTTCGACACCCAGGTCAGCGCCGAACGCGATGGCAAGCGCCACCGACCCGATATGGTCGTCCACCTGCCCGGCGGCGGCACGATCGTCATCGATGCGAAGACCCCGCTGTCGGCACGAATGAACGAGGACTCCGCCGAGGCGCCCGACTCTGGCACAGACAGTCACGATCATGCCCGCGCGCTGCTGCGCCATGTCGATGCTCTGGCATCGAAAGAATATTGGAAGGCATTCGAGGCCTCCCCCGACTTCGTCGTCTGCTTCGTGCCCACCGACGGCCTGCTCTCCGCGGCCGCGGCAAGCTACCCGAAGATGATCGATCATGCACTGGGCAAGAACGTCGTCCTCGCCTCACCGGCGACTCTGCTGGTGCTGTTGAAGACCGTGGCGCTCAACTGGCGGCAGGCGGACATGTCCTCTTCGGCTGCCGAGGTGCTGCGGCTGGGCACGGAACTCTACGAACGCATCGGCACTCTGGTGACCCATGTGTCACGGATGGGAGCCAGCCTGGACCGGTCGGTCGAGGACTACAACCGGTTCGTCTCGTCCTTGGAGTCCCGGTTCCTCGTCACCGCCAGAAAGTTCCCGTCGACCGGGATCGTCGCCGACGAACTCGATGCCGTGGCCGAACTCGATACTCGCACTCGGGGCATCAGCGCCGAGGAACTCAGTCGTCCGCGGGCCATGGACTTCGACGATCGCGGTCCGACTCATCTGCGTGATCGTCAGACGGGGACGAACTGAAAATCGACAGCGATTGTCGACTCCGTTGAGTCGTGGGACTCCCCGTCGCGCCGCGCAGCGGAATTGCTCAGCTCACCCGAGCTTGCGCAGTTCCTTCGGCAGCGAGAAGATGAGGTCCTCTTCGGCGGTGACGACTTCTTCGACCGTGTCGAAACCGTAGTCGGCCAGCAGCTGCAGCACGTCTTGGACGAGGTTCTCGGGAACGCTCGCCCCAGAGGTGACACCGACAGTGGCGACATCGTGGAACCAGGTCTCGTCGATCTCACGAGCAAAATCGACACGGTGAGCCGTCTTCGCTCCGTGTTCGAGGGCGACCTCGACGAGGCGGACGGAATTCGAGGAGTTCGCCGAGCCGACGACGATGACCAGATCGGCGTCGGGGCCGATCTTCTTCACTGCAACCTGTCTGTTCTGCGTGGCGTAGCAGATGTCATCACTGGGTGGATTCTGCAGGTGCGGAAAGCGCTCACGCAGGATCTCAACGGTCTCCATGGTCTCGTCCACGCTCAATGTCGTCTGGGAGATCCACACCAGCTTCTCGGCATCGGGCGCCTCGATGGTGCGAGCCTCCTCGGGGCTCTGCACCACAGTGATGTGGTCCGGTGCCTCCCCCATGGTTCCTTCGACCTCTTCGTGTCCGGCATGGCCGACGAGGAGGATGCGGAAGCCGTCCCGAGCGAATCGGATGGCTTCTTTGTGAACCTTCGTCACCAGCGGACAGGTCGCGTCGATCGTCGACAGCCCGCGCCCAGCAGCCTCGGTGTGCACGGCCGGTGAGACTCCGTGGGCGGAGAACACGACCCGAGCACCTTCCGGGACCTCCGCGGTGTCATCGACGAAGACGGCCCCGCGTTCGGACAGGGTCTCGACGACGTGGCGGTTGTGCACGATCTCCTTGCGGACGTAAATCGGTGCGCCGTAATGCTCGAGGGCGCGTTCGACAGCGATGACAGCCCGATCGACGCCGGCACAATAGCCGCGCGGCGCAGCCAGCAGCACTCTCTTGTCAGCATTGACCGGAGTGCGGATCTCGCTAGGAGCCAGACGCCGGCGCGGAATGGTCGGGGCAGGTACTGAAACGACACTCACGCATTCAGTCTAAGCCGGAGGCGTCGACGGCGGCCAGGAATGGGCTGTGTCGGTGCCGTTCGTTAGGCTGGGTGTTCGGAAGGGGACCCACATGGCGCAAAGAATCTCCGGCACTCCCGGCACGCTCGGCGAATCCGTCGAGCCGAAGGAGCTCGCCGCCACCGCAGCCGAGACCACGGCGGAGAATCCGTGGCCGCTGAGTCTGCTGTCGTCGAAGATGAAGTCCTATATCGACCGCATGTCGAGCGTGTGGATCGAAGGGCAGGTCGTCGAACTCAACCACCGCGGCAAGGCCAGCTACCTGACCCTCCGAGACACCGATGTCGAGATGTCCCTGCCGGTCCAGATCTGGAAGAACGTCCTCGACCGGACCGGGGCGCCGCTGACAGAGGGCAGCCATGTCGTCGCCAACCTCAAAGCCGACTTCTGGACGAAGACCGGTCGCCTGACGATGCGAGCCAACGACATCCGTGCCGTCGGCCTCGGCGAACTCCTCGCCCGCCTCGAACGGCTGAAGAAGCAGCTGGGCGCCGAGGGACTCTTCGATCCCAACCGGAAGCGTCGCCTGCCGTTCCTGCCGAACCGGATCGGGCTGATCACCGGACGGGATTCGGACGCTCAGAAGGACGTCATCCGCAATGTGCACCTGCGCTGGCCGGCCGCCGAATTCGAAGTCCGCAACTGTGCCGTCCAGGGCCCGGATGCTGTACCGGGAGTGATGAAGAACCTCGCCGAACTCGATGCGGATCCGCAGATCGATGTCATCGTCATCGCCCGCGGCGGCGGGAGCATGGAAGACCTCCTGCCGTTCTCCAACGAAGCACTCGTGCGTGCCGTTTCCGCTGCGCAGACACCGGTGGTCTCGGCGATCGGACACGAAGCCGACCGGCCCATCCTCGACGAGGTCGCTGACATGCGGGCGTCAACGCCCACGGATGCCGCAAAGCGGATCGTTCCGGATGTCGCCGAGGAAGGCATGAATCTGCTGCGAGCCCGAGCCGAGCTCGAAGCCGCCGTCAACCGCATCCTCGACCGCGAACAGGAGATGCTCACCGCCGTGCGATCACGGCCGGTGCTCGCCGAGCCGCAGACGATGATCACCGCGTATGAGAACGAACTGACGATGATCCGCCGCCGCAGTCTGCAGGCAACGAACGGACTGCTCATCCAGGCGCAGAACGAGATCCGGCATCTGCGCTCCCAGGCCCGGTCCCTCTCACCCCTGCGGACGTTGGAGCGCGGCTACGCCGTGGTCCAGACCGACGACGGTCAGGCCGTCCGCAATGCCTCTGAGGTCGTCTCCGGTGACACCGTCCACGTCCGCGTCGCTCAGGGCCGTTTCGATGCGGAGATCACCGAAGTCACTCCGGAAACGGATGATTCGACGACCGAGGATTGACCACAGTTCCGCACTCTGCCCACGTTCCACTCACTCTGCGAAGGAGACACCGATGACCGAACCGACGATTCAAGAAGATCAGCCCGATATCAGCACGCTCAGCTACGAGCAGGCACGCGAGGAACTCGTCATGACCGTCAAGCGCCTGGAGACCGGCAATCTGCCGCTCGAAGAGTCGCTGCGGCTGTGGGAACGCGGCGAAGCACTGGCCGACCGCTGCCAGGCATGGCTCGATGGAGCGCGGGAACGCCTCGACAAGGCCCGTGAGGAGACATCGGACGACGCCGAGTAGAACTCCGGGTCCGCCGGAGTCACTTCAGTTCGGCGGCCACCTGGTCAGCGAAGGTGTTGACGGTGTCCGGTGCGGCAGTGGCGCTCAGGACGACATACATATCGCCCTTGTGCGTGACCCAGTATTCCTTCGCCTCTGCGGTCCGATAGATCTGGAAGTCGGCACCGCCGACAGTCACCTTCTCAGCAGCGACGGACTCATCGGTCTTCCGCTTCGCCCAGTTCTCACTCGCTTCGGCCTGTTCGATGCTCACCCATTGGTCGTCGGGACCGATGAACGACATGTACCACGAGGTGTACTCGGAGTCGCCCACACGATCGAGGCTGGCTTCATTCGAGGTCCATCCGCGCGGGATCTGCGGAACGATGAGGTCGAACTCGGCATTGCCCTGGGACTGCTCGGCGATTCCCTGGTAGTCGACGACGCGCTCGGAGTCGACTTCGGGCTGCGGGGCGAGGAACAGGATCCCGACGGCGACCGCCAGGCAGGCGAGGATCGCGATGACCATATTGACCCAGTTCGAGTTCTTGCGCAGGAAGCGCATCTCTTCCCGGGACCCCGGCAGCATCACTCCGGACTCGTCAGCCATGGACTCTCCCTTAGGACTCGGAGTCGTCTCGTCGACGACCGTTCGAGCACCCGTCTCGTCGGCAGCATTTCGGACATTCACATCGCCATTGTCCTCGGCTCGCGCGCGAAGGGCCAATTCCGGCCCGAGGACGTGACCGCGGCCACAAGGGGACACCGCTGTCGCGACCCCGATCACAGGGGTGGCACAATTGGAAGCATGAGTGACTCCAAAGAGCCTGTTGACGTGAAATCTCACCATGACCGAGGACGAGTTGACGAGGAGACTCCGCCTGTCGCAGTGACCGACTCATGGTCACAGAAGGCTCAGGTCGAGTCAGATGCTCCCGACCGCAACTTGGCTCTGGAGCTCGTCCGAGTCACCGAGGCCGCAGCCATCGCCGCCGCACCCTGGGTCGGCCGCGGCGACAAGAACGCCGCCGACGGGGCAGCCGTGGCCGCGATGCGCAATGTCATCTCCACCGTCCGCATGTCCGGCACCGTCGTCATCGGCGAAGGCGAGAAGGACGAAGCTCCGATGCTCTTCAACGGCGAACAGGTCGGCGACGGCGGCGGCCCGCACTGCGATGTTGCTGTCGACCCGATCGACGGCACTCGCCTGACCGCGTTGGGCATGCCCAACGCGATCTCGGTCATGGCCGTGACCGAAGACGGTGCGATGTATGACCCCTCCGCCGTGTTCTACATGGAGAAGCTCGTCACCGGCCCGGATGCCGCCGATGCCGTCGATCTGCGTCTGCCGATCGCCGAGAACATCCGCCGCGTCGCCAAGGCGAAGGGAACGAAGGATCCCGCCTCGGTGACGGTGATGATCCTCGACCGCCCCCGCCACCAGCAGATGATCGATGAGATCCGCGCCGCCGGAGCTCGCATCCAGCTCATCACCGATGGCGACGTCGCCGGAGCCATCGCCGCCTGCCGTCCCGGTACGGGCGTCGACATGCTCATGGGCATCGGCGGGACCCCGGAAGGCATCATCACCGCCTGCGCCATCAAGGCTCTCGGCGGAGTCATCCAGGGCCGTCTGTGGCCGCAGGACGACACGGAGCGCGAGGCCGCCGCCAAGGCCGGTCTCGATGTCAATCAGGTGCTCAACACCGACGACCTCGTCACCGGTGACAACAGCTACTTCGTCGCCACGGGCATCACCAACGGCGACCTGCTCGACGGAGTGAAGTTCCAAGGCGGACACGTCACCACGCACTCGTTGGTGATGCGATCGAAGTCGGGGACCGTCCGTCAGGTCTTCGCCGAGCACCAGGCCGCGAAGACCCACTCCTACGTGGAGGCCGCAGAAGAAGCCGCACGCCGCGGCCTGGTCTGACCTCCCAACGCACCCGGTCCCGGGCGCGATGCACACAACTCGGAAGCAGGTGCGAAAGCAATGCCCAATCAGGCGTGGAAACGACTCCTCGAGGGAAACCAGCGTTTCGTCGACGATGTCCCTCGGCATCCCAACCAGGACACTGCACGGCGCGAGTCCCTGTCGGACAGCCAGACCCCGTTCGTCACGCTCTTCGGCTGCTCGGACTCCCGCGTCGCCGCTGAGATGATCTTCGATGTCGGCCTCGGTGACATGTTCGTCGTGCGCAATGCCGGACAGGTCATCGACCCGGTCACCTTGGGGTCGCTCGAATACGGCGTCGAAATGCTCGGCACTCCCCTGCTCGTCGTGCTCGGACACGACAGCTGCGGGGCCGTGACTGCGGCCTACAACGCCTACGACTCGGGTGAGACTCCTCCCGGGTTCATCTCCGACGTCGTCGCCCGCATCCTGCCGACGGTGGCCAGGGCCCGCAAGAACGGACGGACCACGATCAACGAGACCGTCGGTCAGAACACCATGGACACCGTCGACAAGATCATGCAGCTGTCGACGATCATCAAGACCGCAGTCGACGACGGCCGACTCATCATCGTCGGACTCACCTACCAGCTCCACGACGGCCACACCACGGTCGTCGCCCAGTACGGAGGCGACGAGGCCGCGGTCTCCACCTACGCTTCTTAAGCGACCGACCGCCTCGGTGGTCACCCATTCAGGCTCTCAACGACCCTGAACTCCGCAATCATTTCCCCGGCACCCAACGGAAAGGACAACAATGACCGAAGAATTCCGCATCGAACACGACACCATGGGTGAGGTCAAAGTCCCCAAAGACGCCCTCTACAGCGCACAGACCCAGCGTGCCGTCGAGAACTTCCCGATCTCGGGCAAGACCCTCGAATCCGCTCACATCGCCGCACTGGCACAGGTGAAGAAGGCCGCAGCCAAGGCCAACGCCGAACTCGGCGTGCTCGACGAAGCTCGTGCCACAGCCATCCAGAACGCCGCCGATCAGGTCATCGCAGGCGAATTCGACGCCCACTTCCCCATCGACGTGTTCCAGACCGGTTCGGGAACCTCGTCGAACATGAACACCAACGAGGTTCTGGCCTCGCTCGCGACGAAGGCGCTCGAAGCCGACGGAATCAACGTCCACCCGAACGACCACGTCAACGCCTCGCAGTCGTCGAACGACGTCTTCCCCACCTCGGTGCACCTGGCCGTGACCAAGGCCCTGGTCAACACCCTCATCCCGGCCATGGACACCCTGGCGACTTCGCTGGAGAAGAAGGCGAACGAGTTCTCCTCCATCGTCAAGTCCGGCCGCACCCACCTCATGGATGCCACTCCGGTGACGCTCGGTCAGGAGTTCGGCGGCTATGCCGCTCAGGTCCGTTACGGAATCGAGCGCATCGAGGCTTCCCTGCCGCGCGTGGCAGAGGTCCCGCAGGGCGGAACCGCTGTGGGCACCGGCATCAACACCCCCGACGGCTTCTCCTCCCGCGTGGTCGAGATCCTCGCCGAGGAGACCGGACTGCCGATCACCGAGGCACGCAACCACTTCGAGGCGCAGGCCAACCGCGATGGACTCATCGAGGCCTCCGGCCAGCTGCGGACCATCGCCTACGGCTACATGAAGATCTGCAACGATCTGCGCTGGATGGGCTCGGGACCGAACACCGGCCTCGGCGAGATCGCCATCCCCGACCTGCAGCCCGGGTCCTCGATCATGCCCGGCAAAGTCAACCCGGTCATCTGTGAGGCCACCATTCAGGTCGCCGCTCAGGTCATCGGCAACGACACCTCCGTGTCGCTGTCGTCGACCAACGGCGCGTTCGAGCTCAACGTCGGCATCCCCGTCATGGCCTCGAACCTGCTCGAGTCGATCCGCCTGCTCGCGAATGCTTCGACCGTTATGGCCGAGAAGATGATCGACGGACTCACCGCCAATGAGGAACGTGCCCGCTTCCTCGCCGAGGCGAGCCCCTCCATCGTCACGCCGCTGAACAAGGTCATCGGCTACGAGGCCGCTGCGAAGATCGCCAAGCATGCCGTGGCCGAGAAGATGACGGTGAAGGAAGCGACGATCGCTCTCGGCTTCGTCGAGAACGGCTCCATCACCGAGGCCGACCTCGACAAGGCCCTCGACGTCACCACGATGATCGGCAGCTACAAGTAAGCCTCCGGTCTGACAGATCGAGACGGCGCCCGGACGGAATCGTCCGGGCGCCGTTTCGTGTCCGCGGCCCATTTCGAGCCCCGTCGACCGCTCACCCCAGCGTCGACCGCCCACTGCAGCGTCGACCGCTCACCGCAGCGTCGACCGCTCACCGCAGCGTCGACCGCTCACCGCATAGCGCGATACACCGGCGGTGACGTGAGCGGTCGGCGACCGGAACAGAGGCTCAGGACCGGAACGGGTCGAACTCCTCGAGGACATCGGTGACCAGAGCCGCGATCTCCGACCTCTCGGACCGTGTCAGCGTGACATGGGCGAACAGTTCGTGGCCCTTGAGCTTCTCGATCACCGCGGCGACTCCGTCGTGCCTGCCCACTCGCAGGTTGTCGCGCTGGGCGACATCGTGGGTGAGCACCACCTTCGAGTTCATTCCGATGCGTGAGAGCACGGTGAGCAGAACATTGCGCTCCAACGACTGTGCCTCATCGACGATGACGAATGCATCGTGGAGCGACCGTCCTCGGATGTGCGTGAGCGGCAGCACTTCGAGGATCTCTCTGTTGACCACCTCGTCGATGACGTTCTTGCTCACCAGCGCGCTGAGGGTGTCGAACACGGCCTCCGCCCAGGGGTTCATCTTCTCACCTTCGCTGCCGGGCAGGTAGCCGAGGTTCTGCCCGCCGACGGCGTAGAGGGGGCGGAAGACCATGATCTTCGAGTGCTTGTTCTCCTCGAGCACCTTCTGCAGGCCCGCCATGAGGGCCAGCGCGGACTTCCCCGTTCCGGCTCGCCCTCCCATCGACACGATCCCCAGGGCGTCGTCGAGCAGCATGTCGATGGCGATCCGCTGTTCCGCCGATCGGCCGTGGACGCCGAAGATGTCACGATCCCCGCGCACCATCGACACTCGGTTGCCGCTGCGCACACGTCCCAGTCCGGATCCGCGCGGTGAGGTGATGACGACACCGGTGTTGACCACCTCGTCGGAGACCTCCTCGGTGACGACCGACCCCGAATCGTAGAACTCGCTCATCTGCTCGTCGTCGAGGCCGAGCTCGCTCATCCCGGTGAACCCGGAGTCGACGGCCAGCTCCGCCAGATACTCCTCCGCGTGCAGACCCAGGGCCGAAGCTTTCACTCGCATCGGCACGTCCTTGGTCACGACGACCACGTCACAGCCTTCGGCAGAGAGGTTGCGGGCCACGGCCAGGATGCGGGTGTCGTTCTCCGTCCGGTCGAAGCCGACCGGCATCGTGGAGGCGTCGATGTGGTTGAGCTCGACCCGCAGCGTTCCGCCCGCATCGCCGACCGGAATGGGCTGATCCAATCGGTCGTAGTCGGAACGGAAGTCGTCGAGGATGTGGAGGGCTTTGCGTGCGGTGAATCCGAGTTCGGGATGATTGCGTTTGCCCTCGAGTTCGGAGACGACGATGAGCGGGATGACGACGTGGTGTTCGGCGAAGCGCAGAAGCGCTCCGGGATCCGACAGCAGCACCGAGGTGTCGAGAACGTAGGTGTGGACTTTTTCAGCCATGAGGACCTCTGAGGCGTGAGTTCCGCCGAGATCCGGTTCTGACATCCCCCGATCTCGGGTTGGTGTCGACCAACTACAGTCAACCTAACCCGGTTCGCCCTCGCAGACGGCAGCGGCACGCGTGTTCGGGCAAGTCGAGGTCATGAACTTCGAGTGAATGCGGGATTCCACCGTCACACGGCCGTGAATCCGCGCGGACCGCCGGCAGGCCCTATTTGCCGAAGCGGCGCTGCCGCAGACCGTAGTCGCGCACGGCACGGAGGAAATCCGTGCGACGGAAGTCCGGCCAGTAGGCTTCGCAGAAATAGAACTCCGAGTAGGCGCTCTGCCACATGAGGAAGCCGGAGAGTCGCTGCTCTCCCGACGAGCGGATGATGAGGTCGGGATCCGGCTGGCCCTTGGTGTAGAGGTGTTCGCCGATCTGCTCGGGAGACAGCTCGGAGATGATGGTCTCGAGATCCGTGCCGTCGTCGGCCTGAGTCCGCAGCAGGGATTTCACCGCGTTGACGATCTCCTGTCGGCCGCCGTAGCCGACGGCGACGTTGACGCGCATGCCGCAGTCCTCGGTCGTCGTCACGGCTTCCAAGCGGGCCCGCAGATCCGGTGGAACGATCTCGAGATCACCGACGAGTTGGACGCCGACGCCGTCGAGCGCTGCGATCTTCTCCACCAGATCCGAGATGATCTCGATGAGGATCGACACTTCTTCGGCGGAACGGGCGAGGTTCTCCTTGGACAGAACATAGAGAGTGACGATCTCCACGTCGATCTCGTGACACCAGCCGAGGAATTCGACGATCTTCGCCGCTCCGGCCCGGTGACCGTCTGCGGTCGTGGCCCCGAATTCTTTCGCCCACCGGCGATTGCCGTCGGTGATGACGCCGACGTGCCGCGGAACCGGAACCGACTTGTCGAGCTCACGCTTGAGCCGTCGCTCGTACAGCCGATAGAGCAGGTTCACGGGTCGCGCCACAGCTGTCCTCTTCCATATGGGTCGTCGGTCGGCTCGAACACTGTATAAGACTACTAGCCGACGATGCTGAACGCGGCCTCAGGCGCGCTGGCTACTATGGACCCATGAACGCTTCGCTCACCGATTCCTCTCCAGCCGTCCCCGACGGCTCCGGGCCCGTCGGTTCAGCCGGTGCGGATGATTTACCGCCCGCCGATGACCACCGCATCGCCCGTCGCCGCTCGGCTCTGCGAGCCGAACTGACGAAACTGGCCGGTCAGGTCAAGCCGAAGCTGCGTGGATGGTTCCACGCCGGTGCATTCCCTCTGTCGATGATCGGCGGCCTGGCGTTGGTGATCATCTCCCCGACGATCGAATCGCGTATCGCCGCCGCGATCTTCGCCGTCACCGGCATGCTGCTCTTCGGCACCTCCGCCGTCTACCACCGAGGCCGCTGGCGCACCCGCGCCCGCCTGGTCCTGCGGCGGCTCGACCATGCGAACATCTTCCTCATCACCGCCGGCACGTACACTCCGCTGGCCGTGCTGATGCTCACCACCGACCAGGCGATCCTCCTGCTGTCCGTGCTCTGGGGTGCCGCCGCCCTCGGAGTGGCCTTCCGTACGATCTTCACCACCGCGCCGAGGTGGCTCTTCGTGCCCATCTACGTCGGGTTCGGGGTCGCCGGAGTCGGATACATCCCTCAGATCTGGGCGACGAACTTCGCCGTCGGCCTCCTCGTCGTCCTCGGCGGTGTGTGCTATATCGCCGGCGCCGTGATCTATGGGATCAAGCGGCCGAACCCCTCACCGAAGTGGCTCGGCTTCCATGAGATCTTCCATATCCTCACGATCCTCGGCTACGGCTGCCATCTCGCCGCGCTCATCATCGCCGCCGTCGCCGCCTACTGAACTCCATTCGACTGAGTCCGGACGGTCCGCCCCGGCTCTTCGTCCTTCAGCTGAGTCTGCACGGACGCAACCGGCGCGATCACCCATCGGTGATCGCGCCGGTGTCTATGGGCACAGGACCTCAGAGCCTCAGGCTCGTCCATTCCGTTCGTCGGAGGATTCGGAGGAATCGATCGGCTCCTCCGTCGCGCCGCCTCGGCGATCTGCATCGGATGGTCCGGTATCGGCGGCTGCGTCGGAGTCGCGCTCAGCGGTCTCCGGTTCGGGTGCATCCGGCCCTGAGAGCGTCGACTGATTCGGAACCACATGCCTACGCAGCGGGATCGGGTAGGCATCATTCGCACCCGATCGGGCCCGCACCCGACGGACACGACGCAGAGCGTCCCGGATGAGGAAGATCGTCAGGATCACGATGACGAGGGTAGCCAGGAAGCCGATCGTTCCGGGTGTCACCAGATCCGGGTCCGGTGCGCCTCCGTCCGGAGTCGGGGTCGGAGAGGACGCGAATATCATGCGCGGGCATCGCTTTCGGTCGGGACTGCTGCTTCAGCGTCGAGGTCGTCGGCGGCCGGTGATGCCGGGAGCATCCCCTCATCGGGAACGCGACGACCGTCATCGAAGGTCACACAGGCGAACAGATCGGTCTCCTGGAAGTCGAGATCGCGGTTCAGCGGTTCACGGCCGGTGAGGTCGAGAGCCAGTTCGAACTCCTCGGTCGGCCAGTACGTGCGAGCGGCCTTGCGAGAAGCAGAGAAGAAGCCGCCCTCGGGGTCGATCTGAGTGGCATGGGAAAGCAGCGCCCGATCGCGAGCAGTGAAGAACTCGGAGCAGTCGATGCGGGTGCTCAACCAGTTGTGGCGTTGATTGTCGCGCTTCTTGAAATCCTCGAGGTGGTCGGCGAACGGGGATTCGAGTCCCGCCTCGAGCATCTTCTCGTGGATGGTGATCCACTTCTTCGCCGACAGGTCCTGATTGAAGTAGATCTTCTGCACCTGCCACGGCTCACCGAGCTCGGGATGAGAGGCCGCATCAGCGGCGGCCTCGACGGCGGCCATGGTCACGGCATGGTTCTTGATGTGGTCGGGATGAGGATAACCGCCGAGCTCGTCGTAGGTGGTCACCACCTGCGGCCGGAAGGTGCGGATGATGTGCACGAGGGGCAGCATCGCGACCTCATCGGGGACACGATAGAAGCATCCCGGAGGAGTCTGGTTGTCGAAATCACCGTCGGGCAGCCCCGAGTCGACGTGCCCGACCCAGACATGTTCGGCACCGAGAGCGGCGGCAGCAGTCGCCATCTCCTCACGACGGAGACCGGCGATATCGCGGCTGGCCTTCGGGCTCTGCAGCAGAGCGGGGTTGAGGATGTCGCCGGCCTCACCGCCGGTCATCGTGGCGATGAGCACCCGCGCACCCAGAGACGCGTACTTCGCGGTCGTTGCCGCACCCTTGGAGGATTCGTCGTCGGGGTGGGCATGGACGGCCAACAGGCGCAGCCCATGGTACGGAAGCGAAGTCATATCCTAAATGTCCCTTTCGATTCAGCCTGGTGGCCACCTCCTGCCGGCGCTGCGGCTGACATGATCGCCGGCAGAGGATCGACTACTCTAGATTAGTGCGCGAAGTACTTAATGAGGAATTCAATGACTGAGGTAACAGTGGCACCACCACTGCATGATGATCGCTACGGCCGGACCAGCAGGCCCACACGAGAGCTGAGTCGTCGAGCGAAGATCATCGCCGTCGTCGTCCTCGCCGCTGTGGTCGCCGTCATCGCTGTCTGGGCCTTCCGTCCGCAGACGAATCCCACGACACCGCGCACTCTTGACTATTCGGTTGTCGACAACTCGTCAACGCACGTCAGCGTCGGAATATTTCCGGATCAGGAACGCGACGTGCACTGCATCGTCCAGGCCACGAATGAGCACGAAGCGATCGTCGGCTTCACCGAGGTGACCGTTGCTGCCGATCCGAATGCCGATCCGAATTCGCCGAAGCGCGTCGACGTCGACCTGGCCACGACTCAGCTGGCGGCCTCCGGTCACGTGGACTCCTGCTGGTTCGAATAGTTCTCGCACGAGGATGCGGCTTGCGGCTGCGAACTTCCGGCTCGCGGCAGGCAACGTGATCGAGCTCATCATTTTTTCCCTGCAGATGCGTTACACTGTAGTTTCATTCAACTTCCGGGCGTGCCCATACGCCCGGTTTTTTCGTTGCCTGACACGCCCGTCAGTGCACCGACCGAAGAAGGAGAAGTCATGACCGAGGAAGTCACCCAGGAAGAGACATGGTTGACCCAGGAAGCCTTTGACCGCCTGTCGAAGGAACTCGAGCATCTCTCCGGACCGGGTCGTGCAGAGATTGCTGAGAAGATCGAAGCCGCCCGCGACGAGGGTGACTTGAAGGAGAACAGCGGTTATCACGCAGCACGTGATGAGCAGGGCAAGCAGGAAGCTCGCATCCGCCAGCTCGAGGTGCTGCTGCGCAACGCCAAGGTCGGCTCGAACGACAGCGACGGCAAGACCGTGGCCCCCGGAACCGTCGTCACTGCGACCGTCGCGGGCAACAGTATGCGGTTCCTGCTGGGCAACCGCGAGATCGCCGGGGACTCCGATATCGACGTCTTCTCGGAGAAGTCGCCGCTCGGAGCGGCTGTCCTCGGCGTCAAGGCCGGAGACACGACCTCATACGAGGCTCCGAACGGCAAGACCATCGAGGTCAAGGTCGATTCCGTCGAAGCCTTCACCGGCTGATCATCGACAGACACAAGTGGGCGGGTGCGATCGCACCCGCCCACTTCTCTATTCACTCCGGTTCAGACGCGTCCTGCCGGGTCGCCTGGTCCGAGGTTCAGGCGTCGTCGGGGCTCTTCTTCGGCCGTCCGGGCTCTGCCGAACCGGGCTCACCCGACGTCGTCGAACCGGTTGTTCCGGTTCCTGCCGAATCGGGCGGTTCGGTATCTGATGCGCGTTCGACCTCCGCGGATTCGCGGACGGCATCGGTGAGCCGTTCCTTCGCTGTCTCCAGGACAGCGGTGGCTTCTCGCTCGTCCGGGTCTCGCTTCGGGTCTCGCACCGGATCATCCTCTGCGGCCTCGGAGTCACCGGCGTTCGTGCGCACGATATAGCTGACGACGCTGTTGAGCACCGCCACCAGGGGAACGGCGAAGAGGGCACCGACGATGCCGAAGAGGAAGCCGCCTCCGGTGACCGCGAGGATCACGGCCAGCGGGTGGACGGACACGGCCTTGCCCATCAGGAAAGGCTGCAGGACCTGGCTTTCGATCTGCTGGACCGCGATGACCACGGCCAACATGATCACCGCGCTGACCAGTCCGTTCGAGACCAGAGCGACGAGCACGGCGACCGCGCCGGAGGCGATGGCGCCGACGACGGGGACGAACGAGGTGAGGAAGACGAGCACGGTCATGGGAATGACCAGAGGGATCCCGAGGAACGCAGCGCCGATGCCGATGCCGATCGCATCGACTGCGGCGACGAGGATCTGGACCCGCACATACTGCACGAGGGTCGTCCACCCACGCCGAGCGGCTCCTGTGGCGACGGGGCGGGCGGGAACCGGCAGCAGGTTCATGACCCACCTGAAGATGTTCTCTCCGTCATAGAGGAAGAAGAACGTCGCGAACAGGCAGACGGCCATACCGGTGAGGAAGGTGCCCACCGAGGAGGTGGCCTCCAGGGCACCGCCGAGAAGTTGGCTGCTGTTGTTCTGGAAGAAGCTCGTCGCGGTCTTGATCGCCTCGTCGATATAGCTCGAGATGGTCGAGGCATCGATGCCGAAGGGACTCGTGGCCAACCAGCCGCTGATTCCGGACACACCGGCGATGACCTGTCTGACGAGATCGGGCATGCCGGAATAGATCTGCTGACCGACGAGGCCGAAGAGGCCGAGCACGATGACGATGAACCCGATGAAGGAGATCGCAGCGGCCCCGCCGCGCGGTACACGCTTCTTCTTCAGCCACCCGGTCAGCGGAGCGAGCAGAGCGGCCAACAGCAGAGCGATGAGCACGGGCAGCACGACGCTGGAGATCTTCGACAGGAGCCACAGGGCCACGCCGATCGCCACGAGCACGACGATCGACCGCCACGACCACGCAGCAGCGAGTTTGAGACCCGGAGCCACATACGGTTTGGCCTCGGCCTCGATTCGACTGAGTGCGATCTCCTCGGGACTGACGGCCTGCGACGGGGTCATTTCGGATTCGGACTGGGAACGCGAGGATCCGCGTCCCCGCCGGAACGCCTCCCATGCCCCACGGAATCGGTTCGGAGGATGCTGCTGATCGTTTTCGGTCATGCTCCAACAATAGTTGTTGATGCACTGACAAAGGTGCAATGATGACGCCGGAGGAGGGAAACAGTGGGAAGACGCTTGATCTATACGCTGGCGACCATGGGAGCGACCGTCGTCGGCGCCGGTGCCTCGGCTGCGGGGCTTCTCCGCCACCAGGCAGGATCGCTCCGCAGCTCCTTCGACGACGACAAGAACCGTCGCTTCTCCACCTTCACCGAGGCGATCGCCGCTCCACGGGACAACGACGATGATGACTCCGCCGCCCTGGCCATCATCGGCGATTCTTGGCTCTGCGGGGTTGACGTCGACGCCGATCAGGCGCCCCCGACTCTCATCGGCCGCGGTCTGGCGCGGATGCTCGGCACCACTGTGCGGGTCCAGACCACGGCGCGGCCCTCGGCACTGTCGGATGATCTGCATCGGCAGGTCGACGAGATTCTGCGCTCGCCGTGGCTCTCTCGTCAGCTCTCGGATCGCTGGAGCGAAGACCGCCGATTTGCGATCATCTCGATCGGCACCGGCGACATCATCCACCCGATCCAGGCGACCATCGGCGTTCCCGTGCTCAACCAGGCCATCAACAGGCTCCAGCGCGAGGGCCGTTACACCGTATTCGTCCTCGTCTGTCCCAATCTCGGCGGTCTGCCGGGGCTGCGCGATCCGCTCAAGACGTCACTGCGGCGGACCTCTCGGGTCCTCGCCGGTTCTCAATGGCTGGCAGCGCTGGCCGCACGTGCGGTTCCGCTGCGGTCGACGGGATCGCTGAGCGGAACGACGCGCCGGTCTCTGCTCAATGGCTCGGGACGATTCCCCAGCGAACTCGGCTATGCCCAGCTGTCCTCGACTCTGCTGTCCGCGATCGCCGAACGCATCGAAGCACCGGTCGTCGTCGATCGCAGCCTCGACATCCCTGAGAAGGGCGAAACCGCCCGCCGACACGAACTGGTCCCCGGCGCCGAGGCGCAGTCAGATGCCGAAGAATCAGCGGTGACAGAGGACATCAGGGCCGAACCGGTCCCGAATCACTCGGAGACCGTCTCGTGATCCCGGTCGTCCTCGCCTCCCAGTCTCCTTCACGTCGCCAGATCCTCCGGGACGGCGGAATCGACCCGGTCATCATCGTCTCCGAGGTCGACGAACGTGCCCTCGAGGACGATTTCACCGGCTCCGTCGGCGAACTCACCACAGCGTTGTCGGAAGCGAAGGCTCGTGCGGTCATCGACCGGATCATCGGATCCGCTCCCCCGGCACTCGAGGGCGCGGACACCGTGGTCGTCATCGCCGGGGACTCTCTGCTCGAATTCGACGGGCGGGCCATCGGGAAACCGGGAACGGCAGAACGCACTCGCGACGTGTGGTCGGCGATCGCCGGCCGATGGACGCAGCTGCATTCGGGTCATACGGTCGCCGTCCTCCTCCGGACTCCGCAATCGAACGGCGCAGCCGGGCTGACGGGAGCTGACGACCGCAGAGACACTGCCGATCGCGCCGATCGAACCGCCTCGGCGCCATTCGAACTCAGCGCCCTGCGCTCGAAACGGTCGGCCACCTCGGTGCTCATCGGCTCACCCAGCCCGGAGGAGCTCGAGGCTTACATCGCCACCGAAGAGCCCTTTCACGTGGCCGGGGCGCTGACGATCGACGGATTCGGCGGAGCCTTCGTCGACCGGCTCGACGGCGACCATCTCACCGTCCTCGGACTCAGCCTGCCCGTCGTACGCGAACTGGTCACCGACATGGGCCTGTTCTGGCCCGATCTGTGGACTCTCCAGCGGTAGACTCGGTTCTGGTTCGGTGACACGCCCGAGGACATTGAAGTTCTCGTCCCAATTTTTTATCGCTGTCCTACAAACCCTTGGTGCTGTTCTCTAAATTGTTCTGTGATCATACAAAGGAGCACCATGACCACAGTCCTCTCCGACTCCACGACCTCGGTTCTGAGCACCACTGTTCCGACCGGGGCCGTCCGCCGAGTCCTCATCGCCAACCGCGGTGAGATCGCTCTGCGCATCATCCGGGCCGCCCACGACCTCGGCATCAAGGCTGTCGCCGTGTACACCCGCGCCGATTCCGATGCCGACTTCGTCGAACTCGCCGATGACGCGTGGCTGCTGGACGGATCCGGAGCCGGGGAGACGTATCTCGACATCGAGAAGATCCTCGCCCTGGCCAAGCGCTCCGGTGCCGACGCCGTCCACCCCGGCTACGGCTATATGGCCGAGAACGCACAGTTCGCGCAGGCCGTCATCGATGCCGGGCTGATCTGGGTCGGACCTCCCCCGGCAGCGATCGAGCTCCTCGGCGACAAGTCCGGAGCTCGGGCCGTCGCCGAGGCTGTCGATGCTCCGGTCGCTCCCGGTTCCGACGGGGCCGTGGCCGATCTGACCGAGGCCGCCGAGGTGGCCGACCGGATCGGGTTCCCCGTCGTCGTCAAGGCCGTCCACGGCGGAGGCGGACGCGGCTTCCGCGCCTGTGCTGCCGCCGAGGACCTCGAAGCCGCCTATACTGCGGCGACCCGAGAGGCGCAAAGCGCCTTCGGCCGCGGTGAGTGCCTCATCGAGAAGCAGATCGTGCGCCCCCGCCACCTCGAGACCCAGTGCCTGGCCGATGTTCACGGCAATGTGCGGGTCGTGTCCACGCGCGACTGCACTCTGCAGCGTCGCAACCAGAAGATCATCGAAGAGGCGCCCGCCCCGTTCCTCACCGCCGAACAGGAGCGCATCGTCTCCGAAGCCTCGGCTCGTCTGCTCGCCCACGTCGGCTACGTCGGCGCCGCGACCTGCGAGTTCCTCCTCGGCGAGGACGGCACCATCATCTTCATGGAAGCCAATGCGCGCATCCAGGTCGAGCACACCGTCACCGAGGAGGTCACCGGAGTCGACCTCGTCGGCTGGCAGGTGCGCATCGCCTCGGGTGAGGCTCTGCCGGATGAGTTCCCCGCTGTGCGCGGGCACTCCTTCCAGTTCCGCATCAACGCCGAGGATCCCACGACGTTCTTCCCCGCCACCGGCGCGGTGAAGAACTACCGTGCGCCGTCGGGTCCGGGCGTGCGGCTGGACTCCGGCATCGGCGAAGGCAGCGTCGTCGGCACGGACTTCGACCCGATGCTGGCCAAACTCGTCGTCACCGGCGCCACCCGTGATGAGGCCCTGGCCCGAGCACGTCGGGCCCTGTCCGAATACCGCATCGAAGGCGTCTCGACGCTGCTGCCGCTGCACCGGGTTCTCGTGGACGAGCAGGCATTCGCCGCTGATTTCAAGGTCTGGACCAACTGGCTCGAAACCGCTTTCGTCAATCCGCTTGTCGATCCACAGCTAGGAGAACAGATGAGTACTGCAACCGACAGCTTCAGTGTTGTGGTCGAGGTCGATGGCCGTCGGATGACCGTTTCGGTCCCCAAGGACGTCATCTCGGATCTCGGTCATGTTCCCAGCCCCAGCGTGCCACGGCGCAAGCGCGGGCTGAGCAGCCGCAAGGGGGCGAAGATCGCCGATGACTCGAATGCGCTCAACGCTCCCATGCAGGGCACCATCGTCTCCGTCGCCGTCAATCCCGGTGACACCGTCGAAGTCGGTGACACCCTTGCCGTCATCGAGGCGATGAAGATGGAGCAGCCGCTCAAGGCCGGTCACTCCGGCACCGTCTCCGAGGTGCTCGTCGACGCAGGTGCCTCGGTGAAGTCCGGTGAGCCGATCATCCGCTTCGCTGCCTGAGGAGCATCGACTCCGGTGTTCGGTTCGTCCCGAACGCAGGAGTCCCGCGTCCACCAGTCCCTGCCCGGGTCACCGCTGAAGATCGGTGATCCGGGCAGTGATGTATTCGGACTCGGCATCGTTTCCGGGGCACTCGAGACCGGCGGCATAGGCGTCCTCGGCCTCGGCCGTGCGGCCGAGCTCGTCGAGGGTGATGGCTCTGGCGATGTGGAAGGGCCTGTGCCGCAGCAGCCGCGGATCTTCGGCAAGTTCGTCCAGGGCGCTCATGGCAGCTTCGGGGCCCGAGACCTGCCCGAGGGCGATCGCGGTGTTGAGAGCCACGACCGGCGACGGGTCGAGGTCGGTAAGCATCCGATAGAGCACGAGGATCTGCTTCCAGTCCGTCTCGGCGAACGTCGCGGCGTCGGCGTGGAGGGCAGCGATCGCCGCCTGGATGGTGAAGGCACCGGCCTCCGGTTCCCCGGCGGCCGTTCCGACGAGTCCGGTGCCTTCGGCGATGAGGCGGGAGTCCCACCGGCTGCGGTCCTGGTCGGCCAACGGCACCGGCCGACCGTCCTCGCTCACCCGAGCACGATCACGCGCCCGTGTGAGCAGGAGCAGAGCCAGCAGACCGCGAGCTTCGGTCTGTTCGGGCAGATATCCGACGAGCAGTCGGGTCAGTCGGATGGCTTCGAGCTGCAGGTCGACTCGAGTATGGTCCGGTCCTGCAGTGGCGTTGATGCCCTGAGTGAAGATGAGGGAGAGGACGCGCAGCACTCCGGGCAATCGGTCACCGACCTCAGCGGGCGCAGGGCGGCCGAAGGGAATCCCGGTCTTGAGGATCCGCTGCTTGGCGCGGACGATCCGCTGCTGCATCGTCGCGGTCTCGATGAGGAATCCGGCAGCCACCTCGGCGGTGGTCAGTCCCGAGAGGAAGCGCAGGATGAGCACGATGCGTTCGTCCTCGCGCAGGGTCGGGTGGGAGCAGGTGAAGAACAGGCCGAGGCGTTCGTCGGGCATGTCTGCCGCGTCCAACTCCTCGCCGAGGTGCTCCGCGTGGTCGTCGTGGTCACCTGGTCGCAGCTCGTCCTCGATGCGCAGGCGGGCGAGGTGCCGGGTGCGCACATCATCGGAGCGGATGAGATCGATGGCGCGGTTCTTCGCCGTGGTCATCAGCCATGCCTGAGGGCGTTCCGGCACTCCCCTGCCCGGCCATGTCTCGACCGCGCGCAGCACGGCGTCGTGGAGGGACTCCTCGGCGAGGTCGAAGTCCCGGAACCGGGTGACGAGCGCCGCGAGCAGCCGCCCGTAGTCCTCCTCGCCGATGGCGCTGAGGACTCGAGCGGCCGAATCGGGGGCAGGGTCCATCAGTAGTCGGCCACCGGACGGATCTCGATGTGTCCGGCCTTGGCTGCGGGGCTCTTCTTCGCCCAGGCGATCGCCTCGTCGATGTCGGCGACGTCGATGACGTAGCTGCCGCCGACGAACTCGTTCGATTCGGCGAACGGACCCGAGGTGACAAGCGCTTCGCCTCCGGACCCGCTCACCCGAACCCCGAGTTCGGGTCCCTCGAGGGCGAAGCCGCCGACGACGACCCCGGCCTCGCTGATCTCCTTGTCGAATGCCATGAACTCGGTCGGATCCGCTCCGCCGTCCTCACCGCAGTCAGGATCCTGTGGGCGTCCCATCAGCAGAAGTGCGTATTTCATGTCGTTCTCCTTCGTCGTTCCTCATGTCATGCCGGGCGGCCTGACACCATGATGACGGTCGAGGAGCGAGAAGATCGACAGCTGCGGAGCAGAACTTTCCCGCGATCGTCGATTCGAGACTTCAGAGGTGGCGGTGGAGCTTCCGTGCCGCTTCGGTCAGCGATCCGCTCACCGAGGGGTAGACGACGAAGGAGGCGGAGAGCTGGTCGACGGTCAGCCGGTTCTCCACGGCCATGGTGATCGGCAGGATCAGCTCACTGGCCCGCGGGCCGACGACGACGCCGCCGAGGATGGAGCCGGATCCGCGCCGAGCGAAGATCTTGACGAACCCGTCCTCGATGCCGAGCATCTTGGCGCGCGGATTCGTGTCCAGAGGCAGCATCACGGTGTCGATGTCCGTCGGGTTCTCGCGGTAGTTCTGCTGAGTGAAGCCGACGGTGGCGATCTCGGGTGCGGTGAACACGTTCGAAGCGACATTGCGCAGCTTGAGCGGCTGCACCGCGTCGCCGAGTGCGTGGTTCATGGCGATCCGGCCCTGCATCGCGGCCACCGAGGCCAGCGGCAGCACACCGGTGCAGTCACCGGCGGCATAGATCCCGGCCCGCGAGGTCCGCGAGACCCCATCGACGACGATGTGTCCGGATTCGCTGACCCGCACACCGGCTTTCTCCAGGCCGAGGCCTTCGGTGTTCGGAATCGAACCGACGGCCATGAGGCAGTGGGATCCCTCGACGCGGCGGCCGTCGGCGAGCACCACCTCGACTCCGTCGTCGGTGCGGGTCACCGAGGCGGCGCGGGAGCGGGAGAGGACGTTCATGCCCTTGTTGCGGAAGACGAATTCGAGCACATCGGCTGCATCTTCGTCCTGCCCGGGCAGGACCTTCTCACGCGAGGACACGAGGGTCACCTCGGTGCCCAGGGCACGGTAGGCCGAAGCGAACTCGGCGCCGGTGACACCGGAGCCGACGACGATGAGGTGCTCGGGCAGCTCGTCGAGGTCGTAGAGCTGGGTCCAGGTGAGGATGCGCTCACCATCGGGCTGCGCAGTGGGCAGCTCACGCGGGTGGGCGCCGACTGAGAGCAGGATCGTCGAGGCCTCGAGGGTGTACTCGGTGCCGCCGGATTCGACGACATGGACCTGGTCGCGACCGGCCAGCGTCGCCGTGCCCTGAATGGCTTTGACACCGGCCCGGATGAGGCCTTCGTAGATGTCGTTGGCCTGGGCGTCGGCCAGCGAGAGGATGCGCTTGTTGACCGCTTCGAGGTCGGCGGTGACTCGGCGATCATCGGAATCGGTGTCCTCGGCGTTCTCGATCCGGATTCCGAGCCCGCCGGAGCGCTCGATCTCATCCATCATCTCGGCGGTGGCGATGAGCGACTTCGACGGCACGACATCGGTGAGCACGGCGGAACCACCACACCGATTCGCCTCGATGAGCATGACATCGGCACCGAGCTGAGCCGCGACGAGCGCGGCTTCGTAGCCGCCGGGGCCGCCGCCGATGATGACGACGCGATCTGCAGTGGAATCAAATTCAGTGTTCACACTCAGATTGTCTCAAATCGCCACGATGCTTGCGAACGGCCCCGCCGGATCGGTTCGGGATCGGTCCGATCAGCCCGGATCGACCACCTCGGCGGTGTCCTTGTGCAGGGTCGACAGGTGCACATAGGACTGGGCGTTCTGCCGGACCTTCTCCACTCCTTCATCCGTCATCTCCCGACGCACCTTCGCAGGGACACCGGCGACGAGCGACCGTGCCGGAATCTGTGTGCCTTCGAGGACGACGGCACCCGCGGCGACGAGGGACTCGCTGCCGATGTGGGCGTCGTTGAGCACTGTGGAGTGCATTCCGATGAGCACGTCGTCGTCGACGACGGCACCGTGGACGAGAGCCTGGTGGCCGATGGAGACCCGGGCGCCGATGACGACAGGTTTGCCGGCGTCGGTGTGCATGACGGTGTTGTCCTGGACATTCGAGTCCTCACCGATCGTGATCGGGGCGGCCTCGGCGCGCAGAACACAGCCGTAGAAGACGCTCGCTCCCTTCTTCACATGCACATCACCGACGAGAGTGGCGCCGGCCGCGACGAACGCATCCGGATCGACCTGCGGCGTGTGGCCGCCGACGGAGACGATGCGGGGGCCGGCGAGATCGTTGGTCATGAGTCCTCCATCGGTTCACGAGATGTCTGTCTGCATTCATCTGCTGTCTGCATGTGCCTTACAGTCTAGGCCCAGACGCCGCAGCAGGGGCGGAAAGACGAATCGCGGACCGATTTGCGCGATCGCCCTCATAGCAGGACAATGGTGAAAATTCTTGTCAGAAATTTCACACTGCCGGACCCTTGTGCGCCCAATTGCGTTATGTGAACCTTGACTGTGAGAGTTGCACGCCCGGAATTCGGGCGTGATCAACTGCGTTCACTGAATTCGTCGAAAGGTCACCATGGATTGGCGACACCGTGCAGCATGCCTCAATGAGGATCCGGAGCTCTTCTTCCCGATCGGCAACACCGGACCCGCGCTGCTCCAGATTGAGGAAGCAAAGACTGTCTGTCGCCGCTGTGAAGTCGCAGAGACCTGCCTGCAATGGGCCCTCGAATCCGGTCAGGATGCCGGAGTCTGGGGTGGTCTGAGCGAAGACGAACGTCGCGCTCTCAAGCGTCGCGCCGCTCGCGCCCGCCGCGCCGGCTGAGACGCCGGACATCGGGAGGCAGTCCCCTGAAGCCCCTGAAGCTGCCGGAACCCTCACCGCATCACCCAGCACCACCGAAGACTGAGTCCCTTGTCTCGACGACGAATGATCGTCGTCGAGACAAGGGACTCAGTCGTGTGCGGGTCACTTCAGTCGTGTGCGGCTCAGTCGTAGGAATCCGGGCGCAGCGGCACATCGAGGACGGCGACGGTTCCGCCGCCTTCGCGGGACTGCCATTGGATCGAACCGGCCAGATCGGCGGAGACCAGGGTGCGCACGATCTGCGTACCCAGACCATTGCCCGGATTCTGCGTCTCCCCCAACCCGATGCCGTCATCGGCGATCGTCACACTCAGATGGTCGCCATTGCGCTCAGGAGTCACCCACACGTGGCCGTTGAGCGTCTCCCCCGGTTCCAATCCCTCGAGGTTCTCGGTGGGGAATCCGTGTTCGATCGCGTTCGTGATCAGCTCCGTGATGGCCAGGGCCAAGGAGGTGGCATCGGCTGAGGAGATGGTACCGAAGCTTCCGCAGCGTTTGAGTTCGATGTGCACCAGCGGACTGGTCAGCTCGGGCGTCAGACGCAGCCCCTTGTCGACGACTTCGTCGAAGTCCACCTCGGATTCGACGCCTTGGCTGAGCACGTCATGGACCACTGCGATGATCGAGACGCGGCGCATCGCCTCGGTCAGCGCGCCTTTGGCCTCGGGGCTGTCGATCCGGCGGGTCTGCAGCCGCAGCAGGGCGGAGACGGTCTGCAGATTGTTCTTCACCCTGTGGTGCATCTCCTTGATCATCGCGTCTCGCGAGAGCAGCTCCCGCTTGCGGCGACGGATCTCGGAGACGTCGCGGGCCAGCACGATCGCACCGATGCGCTCCCCCTCATCCGTCAGCGGAATCGCACGCAGGGACACACTCGTGCGCCCGACTTCGAGCTCGGTCCGCCACGGGGCACGTCCGGTGAGCACCAGCGGGAGGGTCTCGTCGACCTGCCGCAGATCCGCACTGAGGTTCGAGACCACCTCGGAGAGGTAGCTGCCTTCGATCTCTCCTCCGTAGCCGAGCCGGTGCATCAGCGATACGGCGTTCGGGGATGCGTACTGCACATGCGAATCGCGGTCGAGGATGAAGATGCCGTCACCGACTCGAGGTTCGCCGTGCCGGGCTCCGGACGGGGCATCGCGGTCGGGGAACGTTCCCTGCACGATCATCCGCATCAGGGCCATCGCCGTTTCCCGGTAGTACTTCTCCAACCGGGACGAACCCCTGCGCCGGACCTCTTCCGAGTACCGGACGACGAGCGCTATGGCCTCACCGTCACGGATGATCGGAACCGCCTCGGCGAGGATATCTACATCGGAGGATCCTGCGCTGATTCCCATCTCTCGGGCCGCTGCGACGTGGGTGACATAGCTGCGAGTGCTGCTGGCCCGGTCGAGCAGCTCCTTCTCAAGGCCGGTCGCCCGCGCTCCGATCAGGTCCCGGTTGAACAGTGTCGCTCCGGTCGTCGATCGCGCATGGGCCAGCACCGTATAGGCGCCGCTGGGCGACGGCACCCACAGCACGAGGTCGGCGAAGGAGAGGTCGGCCAGCAGCTGCCAGTCCCCGACGAGCAGATGGATGTGTTCGACGTCCGACTCATCCGTGAGGCCCTCGGCCGCCAGCAGTTCGTTGAGCACGATACGTTCCTCCCAGGTGAGATCAGCAGACCCGGGAGAACCGCGGATCTGCTGAGATGTCGATGTTCAGACGCTACCACTGAATCGGTCCGCGTTCTCACGCGCCGAGGCCGTGCCGTCCGGACGCTCACGACCGACACGGCGGCCGCGGCCGACCGTGGGGTCGGCCGCGCCCGAGATCAGCGTCAGCCGTTGTGTTCGCTCTCCCAGGCCGAGGAGCGGACCATCGACCGCAGGGAGCGCAGCAGCACCGACAGCGGTGCCTGAGTGACCGTGTCGAGTCCGAGGATCGTCTCCGTCGTCTCCAGCACCCGACCGACGACCGTCTCGTTGCGTTCGAGCCATTCCGCCAGCCGCTGCTTCGCTCGCTCGTCCGGGGTTCCCGAGATCGGCGAATCCGTGGCGGCCAAGACCGTTCCGGTCACCGACAGGATCGCGGCGTAGTAGTCGTCGCGCATCGATCCGCGGGCCAGAGCCGACCACCGATCGCTGCGGTCGAGTTCGCCGATGAGGGTCAGTACCTGCGAACCGGAGAAGCGTTCGTTCACGGCGTAGTAGACCTCGGCGACATCCTCGGCGGATTCGTTCGCCCGGGCGGCCAGCTGGGTGATGTCGAGCAGCACGAACTCGTCGAGGAGGGCAGCCGAGCGCCAGGCGAGTTCGCTCGGCACACCTTCGTCGATGTAGCTCTGGGCCTTCGCGCGCATGGTCTCGGCGTCGTAGCCGTCGACGAGGTCCGGAACCCTGGAACGCAGAGCCTCGACGACCTTGCCGTACATCTCGATGCCGGAATCGACGTCGAGGCTGTCAGGTGCCTGCTGCACGAGCCAGCGCGACGACCGATCGAGGAGTCGCACATAGTCGTGCTGGAGCTTCACCTGCACCTCGGTGGGCACCTGATTGTCGAGCGCGCACACCGCGTCGAAGAAGTCGTCGAGGCCGAAGATCTCGGAGACCACGACGAACACGCGTGCGATCTGCGGCACCGAAGCCGGGGTCTCTTCCAGCATCCGGTAGATGTAGGTCAGTCCGCCGCGGTCGACGAGCCGGTTGACGAGCTTCGCCGTCGCGATCTCACGGTGCAGCGGGTGTTCGGGGATGAGCTCACCGTACTTCTCCTGCAGGGCCTCCGGGAAGTAGGACACGAGTTCGCGACGCATCCACGTCTCGTCCGGCACGGTGCTCGCAAGGACCTCGTCGGCGGCGTGCATCTTCACATAGGCCAAGAGCACGGCGAGTTCGGGTGACACGTAGGAGCTGAACTCGCGTTTGGCCAGTTCCTCGGCGTTCGGCAGGAATTCGACCGCACGATCGAGGTCGGCGTTCTTCTCCAGGTAGTTCAGCAGCCGACCGTACGTTCCCGACATCGATTCGGTCTGGGCCCGAGCCTCACCGAGGACGACGTTCTGCGAGTAGTTGTTCGCCAACACGCGGTCGGCGACCTGGTCGGTGAACGAGTGCAGCACCTGTTCCCGCTCCTCGGCGGCGAAGGCCCCCTTGTGCACGAGCGTGCGCAGGAGCAGCTTGATGTTGACCTCATGGTCGGAGCTGTCGACGCCGGCAGAGTTGTCGACGGCATCGGTGTTGACCTCGACGCCGCTCAGCGCAGCCTCGACACGCCCCAACTGGGTCACACCGAGGTTGCCGCCCTCGCCGATCACGCGTGCCCGCACATCGGCGCCGTCGATCCGGATCGCGTCATTGGACTTGTCGCCGACATCGGCATGGCTCTCGGTCGAGGCCTTGATATAGGTGCCGATTCCGCCGTTGTAGACGAGGTCGACGGATGCCCTCAGGATCTCGGACATCAGATCGGCCGGGCTGCGCTTTCCGGGTTCGACTCCGAGCACCGAGGCGGCCTCACGGCTGAGGTCGATCGACTTCGCCGAGCGGGAGAAGACTCCGCCGCCTGCGGAGATGAGCTCCCGGTCGTAGTCCTGCCAACTCGAGCGCGGCAGGTCGAACAGACGCTGGCGCTCGACGAAGCTGCGTGCGGCGTCGGGGTGCGGATCGAGGAAGATGTCCCGGTGGTCGAAGGCCGCGACCAGACAGATGTGATCGCTGCGCAGCATTCCGTTGCCGAAGACGTCGCCGCTCATATCTCCGATGCCCACGACCGTGAAGTCCTCGGCGGCGGTGTTGAGGCCGAGTTCGCGGAAGTGGCGTTCGACGGACTTCCACGCACCCCGGGAGGTGATGGCCATCGCCTTGTGGTCGTAGCCGACCGATCCTCCCGAGGCGAAGGCGTCGCCGAGCCAGAATCCGCGGCGTTCGGCGATCGCGTTGGCCACATCGGAGAACCGTGCCGTGCCCTTGTCCGCGGCGACGACGAGGTAGTAGTCGTCGCCGTCGTGGCGGACGACGCGCTCGGGATGGACGACGACGCTGGAGTCATCGGTGCCGTAGGTGAGGTTGTCCGAGACCTCGAGCATGCTTTCGATGAACACCTCGTAGGCGGCCTGACCGGCGGCCATCCAGGCGTCCCGATCGCTCATCGGCGGCAGCTGTTTGGGGAAGAACCCGCCCTTGGCGCCGGTGGGCACGATGAGGGCGTTCTTGACCATCTGCGCCTTGACGAGGCCGAGCACCTCGGTGCGGAAGTCGTCGCGACGATCCGACCAGCGCAGGCCGCCGCGCGCAACGGTGCCGAAGCGCAGGTGCACGCCTTCGACCTGCGGGGAGTACACCCACATCTCGAGCGCCGGCTTCGGCTTCGGTACGAAGCTGAGTTCGTCGGGCCGGATCTTGAGCACCAGTGCCGTCGGCAGGGCACCGGATTCGTCGATGTAGTAGTTCGTGCGCAGCGTCGCCCGCAGCAGCTCGAGTGAGGAGCGCAGCACTCGGTCGGCGTCGAGACTGGCGACCTCGCTGAGCGAGGACTCGATGGAGTCGTCGAGCTCGGTCATCGCCGTTTCGCGTCCGGCATCGTCGACGTCCGGATCGAACTTGGCGGAGAAGTAGTCGACGAGCAGCTTCGAGATCTGCGGATTGTCGCTGTAGACCTCGCCGACGTAGGCGTCGGAATAGGTGAAGCCTGCCTGGCGCAGGTATTTGCCCAGGGCGCGGATGATCGTCACATGCTGCCAGGAGAGTCCGGCGACGACGAGGCGGTCGAAGACTCCCGCTTCCTTCTTGCCGTCCCAGCCGGCCATGAAGGCCTCTGCGATGCGGTCGTAGTCGTCATCGGCCAACTCCTCGGAGAAGCTGAGTCCGAAGTCGTAGATGTACCGATGCGTTCCGTCGGCGAGGTCGAGTTCGTGGGGACGTTCGTCGACGACGTCCGCGCCGAACGCCGTGAGGAAGGGCAGGACCTCGGACAGGCTGACCCGGTCACGGCGGTAGAGGACGAGGCGGACGGAGGCGTCGGTGTTCTGGTCGGGACGGTAGAGTCGCACCGCCGGTCCCTGCCCGGCCTCGAGGGCTTCGAACCGGCCGACGTCGGCGACCGCCTCGGCGGGGGTGTGGTGTTCGCCGTAGCTGGGAGGGAACGACTTCGACCACAGGTCGGCTCGGGCGTGTGAGGCCCCGGTGTCGCCGGATTCGGCGGGAACGAGGAACGCGTGGACGTCTTCTGACCAGGAGCGCACGGCTCCGACGATGCGGGATTCGACCTCATCAGCTCCGATCTGCGGCAGCTGGGAGTCCCTGGCGACGCGGGCCACGAAGTGGATGCGCGCCAGGGCCGATTCGCTCAGCAGCACGTCGAAGTCGACGCTGTCGGCGTTGTAGAACTTGCGCAGCACTTCCTGCACGCGCACACGAGCATCGGTGTTGTAGAGGTCGCGCGGAAGATAGAGGATGACCGAGACGAAGCGCTGGTACGGGTCGGTGCGGACGAACACACGCGATTCCCGGCGCTCCTGCATGTCGACGATCTCCATGACGACGTCATAGATCTCCTCGGTGTCCTCATGCAGCAGATCCTCGCGGGGGTAGTTCTCGAGGACTCCGAGGAGCTCGTTGGCCGAATGGGATCCGGTGGGGAATCCGCTGGCCGAGAGGATCTTCGCGACCTTCCGATCGATGACCGGGATGTTGAGGACGCTGTCGTTGTAGAACTCGGGTTTGAACACGCCGACGAAGCGGCGTTCGCCGACGATCTCACCATCGGCGTCGAAGGTCTTCACGCCGATGTAGTCCATGAAGGAGGACCGGATGACCCGGGAACGCGAGTTCGCCTTCGTCAGCACCAGCACATGCGGTTCCAGGGCCTTGTCGGCGACGGCCCGGCTGAGCGGTGACTTCACGAGCGGGCGCAGGGCCGAGATGCCCATCGACGTGTCCTCGATCGGTTCGAGGCTGCTGTGCTCAGCGTCGTGGATGTAGTCGTATTCGCGGTAGCCGAGGAAGGTGAAGTGACCATCGAGCCAGGTGAGCAGGGCGGCGGCGGATTCGGCCTCGGAGGCCAGTTCCGGGCGCGGCGCGTGTGCGCTCAGCTCGGCGGCGATGTCCTTGGCCTTCGCGGCCATCGCCTGGGCGTCACGGGCTGCCGCAGCCACATAGTCGAGGACTCCGCGCAGGCTCTTTTCGAGTGCGTCGAAGTCGTCGTCTGAGATGCGGTCGATCTCGAGGCGGATCCAGGACTGCTGCTGTGGGGCACCGTCCGTGCTGTCGGCAGCGGCCTCGGAGACCGTCGGAATGCTCGCCGTGTCCGCGCTGAGCGCGGGAGCCTCTGCCGGCGAGAGGATCTTCTCGCCGGGGCCGGTTCCGGTGACCGTGATGATCGGGTGATGGACGCGGCGGATCGCTCTGCCGTTGGCGGCGAGGTCGCTGACGATCGAGGACACGAGATGGGGCATATCGGCGAGCACGATGGCGATGACCGTGTGGTTGTCGCGGAATTCCGGCGAGTCGACACTCGGATTGTAGATGGCGATCGCCGGCGACCGACCGTCGTATTCGGTGCCGAGCGCGAAATGACGGGCAGCCGCAGCCGCATACGCCTCGGGGTCGTCGGCCCCTGTTTCGAACCGCGGATAGTACGCTTCGAGGAAGTTCTCGGGAGCCGACTGTCCCCTCTGCTTCCTCCACTCTTCTGCAACGTCCGAAATTGAGACCTGAGTCACTGTTTCACCTCTATGATCAACGAGCATTCGTCATGCGATTCGACCTCGAATCGTCATTCCCCACACTATGCCCAAATATCGAGAAAGGCACGCCGAGCCGCATACGGTGGTGTACCGTTCATTCGCTGGCAAACTGGACCTATGCGATCTCTGACTCTCAATCATGAATACTCGGTTGATCTGTCGACTTTCCTGGCCAAACTCGCCGATCCCGGCGTGTGGGAGAAGCTCGGTTCCGAGGCCGGTGCCGAATTCATGGACCCCGACACCGAAATGACCGTGCGGACCCCGATGCCCAAGACCGAGCTGCCCGCGGCACTGGCCTCGAGGCTTCCGGAGAACACCGTGCTGGTCGAGGTGTACATGATTCCCGGGGATGTCCTCGGCGATGAGGCCGAGATCCGCATGACCGCACGCGCCGCAGGCGTTCCCGTCGAGATCGATGCCGTCCTCGAGCTGCGCGAGGCCGAGTCAGTGACGAAGCTGGCCGCTCATGCAGAGATCAGCTCGTCGATCCCGATGTTCGGGGCGATGATCGAACAGGCTGTGGTCCCGATCCTGCAGAAGCGACTGAGCGACCGCCTGCGCCGCTTCGAATCCGTCTGAGCCTTCAATTCCGCCTGAGGCGTCGATTTCGTTCGGGGTGCGACCGACTCAGTTCGCGTCGGCGAGCAGCTGCGGCAGCTCAGATGCGTCATACCACAGCAGATCCGAGGCGCCGAGGCAGTCCTCGGCCGCGCTGACGCCCGTGACCTGTCCCAGTCGGACCGCTTCGTCCCAGACGAGGTCTTCGTCGAGATGGAAGCTGGCTGCCCGGGTCATATCGACCTCGGCGACGGTGATGAGATCGAAGCCGTCGGTCAGCGGTTCGGCCGGGCTCGACTCGGGGGCGTCATAGGCCACGACGACACGCCGCGGCGGGACCGCCTCGGCGGTTGATTCGGTACCCGCCGCGTCGGTATCGGCAGGATCGAATGCCGCGTTCGCGGCCAGGGCGGCGGCGATGCACATGGCATCGAATTCGGCGGTTTCGAACTCTTCGCCGCGCAGGCCGCGCCCCTGAGCATCGGGGGCGACGGCGCGGACATCGGCCAGCGTCGAACGCAGCGCGGTCAGGGTGGTCGGAATATAGCAGCGAATGGCCATGCCCCTCATCCTAGTCCCGCGGTCCGGTCCCCTGGCTCACCCGCTTATTCTGTGTGCGTCCGCGACGACCGGTGCCGCGACGTTCACGGCCTCCTGGCGATCTGCGGGAGCGGCGCCGACCCGGCAGGAGCTCGTCGATCATCGCGGCGATGTCACCGACGAGGACGGACCTGGGATTCTGCTCGTGCAGGGTATGGCCGGCGAGCATCGCCGCCTCGGCGGTGGAGCGGTCGTCGGAGAGCAGGAAGTCCGGGGTGATGCGGACGAAGCGGTCGAGGACTTCCCTGATCCGCGTCTCGGCAGGATGGCCGACCGCGCCCGATCGCACCTTCGTGATCACCAGCCGCATCTTCTCCCGCACCGACTCGGCCCGCGGAGTGCCGAGGAGTTTGACCAGCCGTTGCAGACCGATCGGCTCTCCCGCGGCGAGGACGAGCACGATATCGGCGGCCTCGAGCGCGGCGCGGGTGGCGCAGTGACGGTCATAGAAGGGATCAGCAAGGTCATCATCGGGATCGATCCGATCGCTGACGTCGACGATGACCACCTCGTAGGCCTTGGCCAAGCGCTGCAGCACCGTCTCCAGAACGGAGGCTCGGATCTCCGGCCACCGCTCGGGCCGCGTGAGCCCCGTGACGACGTGGAAGTTCTCGCGGATCACCGCATGCGGCACCGAATGGCGGTGAAGACGTCCCGACGGGTCGGTCTGCGACCGGCAGAGGCTGGCCAGGTGCGAGGATTCCTCCGTCAGCCCGAGTGTGGACGCGACCATCCCAGAGACCGTATCGGCGTCGACGACGACGCTGCGCATGCCCTGACGGGACGCCTGATCGGCGAGATTGACGGCCGTGAGGGTGCGCCCGGGCGACGACCCCGTCCCCCAGACCGCGATGATCAACCCAGCTGCACCGACGCCGCCCGGAGGCGTCGGCGGCCGCGGCGGCACCACGGTGGCGGCGCGGATGTCCTCGATGGCGGCGGCCATCGTGGGTGCATCCGCATCCGTTGCGACGACCGAGCTGATGCCGACGGCCTCGAGTGCGTGCTCGTCATCGCCGAACCCGAGCACCTTCGCCCCCGACGCCGTGATCGCGGCGATCACCTCGGCGTCGAGTCCGGGAAAGTAGCGGCCGATGATGACGACGTCGGCGCCCCCTGTGCGACAGTGGGCAAGCAGCTCCACCTCGTCGGCGGGTCGGGCGACGATCGTGACATCGTCGATCTCGCTGAGCAGCTCGAAGAGGATGAGGTCGTATTCGAAGTCGACGGCGAGCAGAATCTGTGTCATCACTGCTCGCCGTCGTCTGCCGGAACGGACGGAGCACCGACGACCGAGAGCACGCTGCGTCCGTCGAGGGCGGCGAGTACGCCGGGCAGATCGACCGAGCCGACGAACACTTCGATACGGGCGCCGTCACCGGCCCCGAAGCTGCCGACGTCTCGACTGATATGAGCGACCGGAGCGGAATCGACGATCTGCTCCGGCGGTGTTCCGCCGTCGTCGAGCCCGTTCTGCTCCGGCTGCGCCCAGACGTCGACGAGGCTGCCCGAGTCGACGACGCTCGGCACGGAACCGGCGATGTCGATCGCCACGACTCGACCGTCGAGCTCGGACAGAGGCGCTATCGCCGAGGCGGCCAGCAGCTCTCCTGCCGCGACGACGCTGCGTACGCTCGTGTTCGGCGGCAGTTCGGCATCGGCGGCAAGGTATTTCTTGCCGAGATCGGCGAGGTTGACCTCCGCGACGGTGAGGTCGGCCGGTCTCAGGACCTCACCGGGAACGAGTGCGTGTGCGCTCGCCCAGACTCGCGTGGTCGAATTCGCCGAGGTGACGAGCAGATAGGTGCCGACGACCGCGAGGACGACGAGCATCGCTCCGACCAAGAGCCGAGCATCGGTCCAGCGGGGGCGTCGGATTCGTTTCGAGAGCTCCATTGCATCTCCAGATTCGCAGAAGTTTCACTGACAGAAACTGTTTCTCAGTGATAATATTGAGCATCAAATGATGCCAAAGCAAGGTTTTTGGCAAAATGCACCAACAAGCAGATGGACATCTGGTGGCAGATGGACATTTGGAACGGGAGAATTCACCTCATGGCCGTCGAAAGTCGCTTCCTGCCGCTGACCGATGTCGCCGAGCTGCTCAATGTCTCGATCGCTCAGGCTCGGGCCCTGGTCCGCTCCGGCGATCTCCGCGCCATTAAGGTCGGCGGGCGCGGGCAGTGGCGGGTCGAGAAGTCCGAGATCGAAGCCTATATCCAGCGCATGTACGAACGCACCGAGTACCAGATCAAGACCGGATCCATCGACGACTGACCTTCGCGCTTCGACTCTGCTCTTCATTGCGCCCGAATCATCCGAAAGGGTTCGTCCGGGCGTGGATGGCGCTGATCGCCGCAAAGGGAATGATCCGGCCGGCGATTTCGACATAGTCCGCGGCAACGAGGGCGCATCGTCCGCGAATCGCGCCCGAGCGGTCGGCGACGTCGATCGATACCTCTTCATGGGCCGCTGACCAGCGCCGCAGCGCCGATCCCATCCCCAATCGCTCCAACCCACCGACTTCGAACCGATGCACTTTCGTGGGCAGCCTGAGTCCGCGAACAGCCCTGAGCGCAATCGCGGAGACCTCGACCCCGGCGAGGACGACGATGTCCCGGCCGAGGAAGCACACTGTCCCGGTGATGTCACGATCGGACATCGTCACCTGCACCGTCGATCCCAATGATCCGCGCAGCCGCTCGAGCAGAGTCCTCTCGGCAGCCTGCCCGGCGACCTCATCACCGAATTCGCCCCTTCTGGCATGCGCCTGCGCCGCCGAGTCGGCGGCTTCGATATCCGCCAGGAGTGCATCGATGCGATCGTCCATAGTCGCCAAGCTTGCCCCAGCTGTAGTCCACTTTCAAGACTTGATTCGACGACACACCGAACTACAGTCATGTAGTTATAGACGATCCATTGACATCAAATTACATCTAACGGCACCATTAGATTCAATATCCAATGGAGGATGTCTAGATGTATCTCTTGATTGCATGTGCGGGTTCATGGCTGATTCTGCTCGGTTCCTTCTTCACCGCGTGGACACAATTGCCACCGCCGCGCACGACCGGCGACATCATCGTCATCGTCATCATCGGTTCTGGAGTGCTCCTGTTCTCGCGGATCGGCATCGTCTCGCTGCTGGCACTGCTGCTGCGGGTTCTCCCATCGGGCCGCATCCGGGCCGCACTGGCAGGAGCGGTCGTCACGGCGATGCCCCGGATACTCGCCTCGAGTGTCCTTGCCGTCGTCTCCGCCGGTTTGGCCGTCCACTCGGTTCACGCGGCACCGGTCGGAGACTCCGCGCCCGGACCCACATCGTCGCCGGACGCGGCCTCCGCTCCGGCCGATCCCGGATGGCCGACGGTCGGCGATGATGCACGGTCGCCGACCCCCGCCGACAATGTGGAGGGGTCCGACGTCGAGGAGCCGCCAGAGGAATCCGAGGCAGCCGATCGCCTACTTCCACCCGACCCCGGCTGGCCCGCCGAGCCGCCGGACGAGCGAGCATCGGATACGTCCGACGAAGCCGACGATGAATCACATCAGGCAGACGCACCCGACCACAGCGGGAATCCCAGCGAACCGGGTGAGAACGACGATTCCCCTGTTCCTGCGGATTCGGCAGCCGCCGCACATACTGTGACCCGAGGCGAGAGCCTGTGGTCGATCGCTGCGGAACTGACCGACACGCCGGCAGAGGTCCCCCAACTCGTCGCTGACATCTATACCGCCAACGAGGACACCATCGGACCCGATCCGAGCCTCATCATTGCAGGTCAGAGATTGGAGATCCGGACATGACCGCCCCGCTCACCCTCACCCGACCTCAGGCTTCGGCACCGCCTCGGCGACAGGTCTCACCGCGCTCCACGGCGCAGCCGCCTCGCCGGGTCAGCCGGCAGTCCCGAGGGCCGGACGATGCAGACGACCGGGCGAGGATCGCGGCCACGGCCACCTCGTTGGCGGTTGCCTGCCTCGAGGTCCTCTCCGGGGTCAGACGCAGCGAGACGATCGCCCGCTGGGTCGAACCGGAGCTGCTGGCGAAGATCGATCACCGTTGTCAGCTGCGCGCCGAGGTGGCGCCGCACCGGGCGACCGCGCCCGGCGCTCGTACGGTGAGGCCGGGGACAGCGCACGTCTGCCAGGTCAGCCCCGAGATTGCCGAGGTCACGGTCATCGTCGCCGCCGCAAATCGCGTCCGGGCGGTGGCAGTCCGCTTGGAACTGCTCACCACCCGGTGGACGCTGACTGCCCTGGAGACGATGTGAGCCGCTGAGGGCTCGGTCTCAGCTCTTGGCCTTCTTCTTCGCGCGGCGTTCGGCGCGGTTCGCCGGAGCCGGTTCGTCGTCGTCCTCGGTTTCGGAGATCGCGGCCGAACCGGTCTCGGACGGGGCCGACAGCTGCATCTTCGGAGTCGTGTGACGCAGCTCCTCGGCGTCGACCTCGACCTCGGCTTCGGCATCGTCGGAACCGGCCGATGACGTCACCTGAACCTGCAGCGTGTTGGTGAGGCGAACGACGTCCTCCTTGATCCCGTCCTGCATGGTGGTGAACATCTCGAAGCCCTCGCGCTGGTATTCCACCAGGGGGTCGCGCTGTGCCATCGCCCGCAGTCCGATGCCGTTCTTGAGGTAGTCCATCTCGTAGAGGTGCTCCCGCCACCGCTTGTCGATGACAGAGAGCACCACGCGGCGTTCGAGTTCGCGGGTGGCATCCTCGCCGAGTTCCTCTTCGCGCTGCGAATAGAACAGGGCGATGTCGGACTGGATCTCCTGGTTGAGACGGTTCTTCGTGAGGTTGCCGAGTCCGCCGAGTTCCTCGGCGAGGTCATCGGATGAGATCGACGGTGAGTAGATCTTTCCGAGGGCGTCGAAGAGCTCGTCGATCTGCCAGTCTTCGACCGGTCCCGTCGTCGCCTGGGCGACGTAGGCGTCGATGACCTCTTCGCGGAAGTTCGCGACCTGCTCCTCGAGGTCGGCCCCATCGAGGACCCGGCGGCGCTCGTCGTAGATCACGGTGCGCTGACGGTTGAGCACATCGTCGTATTTGAGCACGTTCTTGCGCTGTTCGGCGTTGCGCTGCTCGATCTGCGACTGAGCCGAGAGGATGGCACGCGAGACCATCTTCGATTCCAGCGGCACATCGTCGGGCACGTTCGCCGTCGCCATGATCCGTTCTGCGGCTCCCGAACCGAACAGGCGCATGAGATCATCGGTCAGCGACAGGTAGAACCGGGATTCACCGGGGTCTCCCTGACGGCCGGAACGTCCGCGCAGCTGGTTGTCGATGCGACGGGACTCGTGGCGTTCGGTGCCGAGCACGTAGAGTCCGCCGAGTTCGACGACCTCTTCGGCCTCTTCCTTCACCTTGTCCTCGGCGGCCTTGAGCACCTCCGGCCATTCGGACTCGTACTGCTCCTCGTTCTCGGCCGGGTCCAGACCGCGGCGTTCCATCTCTGCAACCGCGAGGAACTCGGCGTTTCCGCCGAGCATGATGTCGGTGCCGCGGCCGGCCATGTTCGTGGCCACCGTGACCGCGCTCTTGCGTCCGGCCATCGCCACGATCGAGGCCTCACGGGCGTGGTTCTTCGCGTTGAGGACCTCATGCTTGACGCCGCGTTTGGCCAGATGCTTCGACAGGTATTCGCTCTTCTCGACGCTCGTCGTGCCGACGAGGACGGGCTGACCGGTCTCGTGGCGTTCGACGATGTCGTCGACGACGGCGGCGAACTTCGCGACCTCGTTCTTGTAGACGAAGTCGGACTGGTCGACGCGCTGCATCGGTTTGTTCGTCGGGATCGGGACGACGCCGAGCTTGTAGGTGGACATGAATTCCGCGGCCTCGGTCTCGGCCGTACCGGTCATTCCGGAGAGCTTCTCGTAGAGACGGAAGAAGTTCTGCAGGGTGATCGTGGCCAAGGTCTGGTTCTCGGCCTGGACCTTCACTCCCTCCTTCGCCTCGATGGCCTGGTGCAGGCCCTCGTTGTAGCGGCGGCCCTTGAGCACACGACCGGTGTGTTCGTCGACGATGAGGACTTCGCCGTCGAGGACGACATAGTCCTTGTCCTTCTTGAACAGCTCCTTGGCACGGATGGAGTTGTTGAGGAAGCTGATGAGCGGGGTGTTCTCCGCGTCGTAGAGGTTCCCGATGCCCAGATAGTCCTCGACACGTTCGATACCGGGTTCGAGGACGCCGACGGTGCGCTTCTTCTCATCGACTTCGTAGTCGCGGTCGGTCTTCAGGCGCTTGACGACCTTGGCGAATTCGCCGTACCAGCGGTTCGCATCGCCTTCGGCGGGACCGGAGATGATGAGCGGGGTTCGGGCCTCGTCGATGAGGATCGAATCGACCTCATCGACGATGGCGAAGGCATGTCCGCGCTGGACCAGTTCTCCGGCCGACCACGCCATATTGTCGCGCAGGTAGTCGAAGCCGAATTCGTTGTTCGTGCCGTATGTGATGTCCGCGGCGTACTGTTTGCGGCGCAGATCCGACGGCATGTTCGCCTGGATGCAGCCGGTCTCCATGCCGAGGAAGCGGAACACGCGTCCCATCAGCTCGGACTGGTAGGTGGCCAGATAGTCGTTGACCGTGATGATGTGGACCGGATCGCCGGTGAGTGCGTTGAGGTAGGCCGGGGCCGTAGCGACGAGGGTCTTGCCCTCACCGGTCTTCATCTCGGCGATGTTGCCCAGGTGCAGGGCGGCGCCGCCCATGAGCTGAACGTCGAAGTGTCGCATGCCCAAGGTCCGGCCCGAGGCTTCGCGCACGGTGGCGAATGCTTCGGGCAGCAGAGAGTCGAGGCTCTCGCCGTCCTTGTAGCGTTCCTTGAACCGGCCGGTTTCCTCACGCAGTTCGGTGTCGGTCATCTCGCTGAACTCATCAGACAGCTGGTTGATGGCATCCGTGTATCGGCGGAGCTTCTTCAGAGTTCTGCCTTCACCTGTGCGCAGAAGCTTCTCGAGGAAATTAGCCACTTTTCTCCTAATCGGCATGTCTGCCGGACAACGACTCGAACGACTGTATAGCCCCTAGCTTAATGGCAGGTGAGTACCTTCGAGGTCCACGGCGGTCAGGCCCAGCCATGTGGCCATCGTCGTGAGCTCGTCAGCGAGCTCCGCGGTGTGCTCCTCCCCCGGCTCCCATGTCACCTGGTGAGCACGCAGTATTCCCGCGGCGCCATCCCGGTGCAGGTCGACTCGCCCGACGAGCCGATCGCCGAGGAGGAACGGAGTGACGTAGTAGCCGTGGACCCGTTTGGCCGCTGGTGTGTAGATCTCGATGCGGTAGTGGAAGTCGAAGAGCCATTCGATGCGCGGCCGGTAGAAGACCAAGGGGTCGAACGGTGCCAGCAGGGCGCGGGCGTTCACGGTGCGCGGGGTCCGAGCCTCGTGCCATTTCAGGGCCGGGACGCCTTCGACGTCGACTTCGCGCAGCTCACCTGAGTCGATGAGCTCACTGATGGCGGCGTCGGTCGGTGCGCGCCGCTGCCGAAAGTAGTCGGCGATGTCCTCGGGGCGGGAGATCCCCAGAGCACGTGCCGCGATGCGGGTGAGTTCGACGACATTGTTCTCTGCCCCGGAGATTCCGCGTGGAAGCTGCGCATTCGGGTCCAGTCCCAGCGAAGGTTCATCCGGGGGCCCATAGGTCAGAGGCAGCTGCGGCAGCTCGGGAGAGACGTCGCGGGCCAGGGCATAGATGCGTTCGAAGTGGTCATTGCGTCCGGCGGCGCTGATGATGCCTCCGGCGAACAGCGCTTCGAGGGCGACTTTCACCTGGCTGGGATTCCAACCCCAATGGCCGCGGTGGATCTCCGGCAGATCATGGTCGACCACCTCGGCGACTTCCCGGGCCGTCATCGGCCGGGCGGACAGGGCGGTGAGGACGCCGACTTGGAGGTTCCGGAATTCTTCGCCGGTCTCCGGGTGGCGCTGTCCGAAGTCGTTGCGCCACCATTCGCTGTGCGCGCGGGCGAAATGCTTCCACGTCTGCGGGGGCACGAAGGCCGCGGCATGGGCCCAGTACTCGACGCCCATGCGCGGCGAAGTGTAGAAGAGCCGGTCCAGGGTCTCCCGCGGGTAGGGACCCAGGCGGGAGTAGTACGGCAGATAGTGGGATCGGACGACTCGGGCGACGGAGTCGATCTGAGTCAGCCCCATGGTGGCGAAGACATTCTTGAGGTGTCGGGCGGTGACCTTGGCCGGTCGCGGCCGGTCCAGTCCTGTCGCCGCGATCGCCGTCCTGCGGGCCGCGGCCCGTGTCATCCTCTGCATACCCCCACGCTATACCCCAATTACTACCTGACGGCGGCCCAGCAACCTCGCGCGAGGTTGCTGGGCCGCCGTCAGGTAGTAATTGGGTCAGTCGATGGCTTCTTCGAGTTCGTGGTCGAGGGCGATGACTCCGTAGCTCCAGCCCTTGCGGCGGTAGACGACGGAGGGTTTGCTCGACTCCTCGTCGATGAACAGATAGAAGTCGTGTCCGACGAGCTCCATCCGGTTCAGAGCCTCCTCGATGCCGATCGGTGAGGCGGTGAAGGACTTCTCACGCAGCACGACCGGCGAATCGCCTTCGGCCTTGATACGGCCGTTCGTCTGATCGACGCCGCGGTCCTCATCACGCTTGGCCTCATCGGCGTCCGCATCGGGAATCATCGGCTCGGCCACCGGCATCTTCGCCAGCACCTCGGCAGTCGATTCCTTACGGTGATGACCCGACCGCGGCACCTTGTGCCGGTCCCTCGCTCGCCGCAGACGTTCGACGAGCTTCGCCCATGCCAGATCGAGTGCCGCATATTTGTCGCTTGCCATGGCCTCTGCCCGAATTGCCGGTCCCTTCGCCACAACCGTGAGTTCGACCCGCTCGCTCGTCTCGGGCTGGCGGGAGTTCTTTTCGTGAGTGACATGCACTTCGACACGCTGAGCGCGAGGGGCAAGCTGTTCGACCTTGGCGATCTTGTCCTCGATGTGGGCTCGAAAGCTGTCGGAGATGGTCAGTTGACGGCCGTTGACAACAATGTCCATGATGTGTCCTTAGCGACTCGCTCGTCGGATTCATCCGATCCCATGCCCTTGGATGGGTAAACACCGTTATACAGTAAAGGGAGAGACAAATCGAGTGCCCCCGCGACCGAGACCGAGAACAGCTCCTGCAGCGGGTCTGATCTGCACCGATGCTAGCAGACGTGCGCTTTCTGCCAAGGTTGCGCCGGTGGTGGAGAAGTCATCGATGAGCAGATCCGCAGACGCGGATCCGGCACCCGATACGCAACGTGTCTCCGAGAGCTCGGCGAGTCTCCTGCGGTCGAGATACTGCGTCCGCTCCGCATTCCGAGCCCGTTCGATCGCCCCGAGTCCGACCTGGTCGCGCGAACGCTTCGCCGCGAGCACGTCGTGGACTTCCAGAGGCAGCTCCGGTGACAGTTCCTTGGCCCGATTCGCCAGAGCCGCGGTATGCGATCCGCCCCGACGACGTCTGGCCCGATCCGAACTCGGTGCCGGGAAGAGTCGGATCGCACCACCCGCATAGCCGATGAGATCGAGGGCAGCGACAATCGACCGAGTCAATGCCAGGGCCAAGGGATCGAGGATGTCCCGACGTCCCTCGTCCTTGTACCCGACGACCATCTTCGAGATCTGCGAGTTGTATTCGCAGACCCCGACGATCGGGATCGTGCCGTAGCGCGGTTCCATCGCCCGTGGGATCCCACCGAGCAGCTGCAGGCAGCGGGTGCACAGCGAGACGTTCTCCCGCCCGCATCCGGCGCACCGGCGAGGCAGGAGCAGTTCGCCGACCTCCCCGAGCAGCCCCATGGGAGCAATCTACTCCATACCCGGCCCCACATGGCGGCTGCCTGCTGCCCTCCGTGCCACCTCCACCACCGCACTGCCCCTCGGGTCAGCCGGGGTACGAGGGATCCTTGGCGGTGACGTCGACGAGCTTCTGCCACGCGTTCGAGTTGTAGCTGTACAGCGCACCGTCGGAACCGGTGACGAGGATCGAGCGTCCGTCCGCTCCGCCGGCGATACGGCTTCCGCCGGACACCTCGCCGAGCTGTTCTGCAGGCCCGGTGACTCCGATGCGGAACGGCTGCGCAGCATCTCCCTCCTCTGCGGCCAGAGCCACGAGATTCGTCGATCCTGCCCAGGAGACGTCCTTGACCTCGTCGAAGTTCGCGCCCACTTCGATCGGTGTCTCGGAGACATGGCCGGATGGATTGCCCGCCTTGTCCCTGGGCACACCGACCACGTCGACACGGTCCGGCTCCCCCTTGTGCCGACTGAGCAGAGCGACACGGGTTCCGTCGCGTGAGACCTCGATATCGACAAGCCGTCGTCCGTTGAGGAAATCGGCGGCCACGGTGAATGACTCGCCGTCTCGACCGACGGCTTTGAGCTCGCCCTTGTTCTCTGCCTCGCCCGTCCACGTCGTATTGAAGCGATCGATGCTGGGGCGCACGAGCTTCTTGCCCTTGAGGATCGGGGTGGCATCGACGGCATCGGATTTCAACCGCATGAGCTGCTTGCCGTCATCGGCCAGATACACATAGAGCGAGTCGTCCAATGACACCGCAGGATCGCTGGCCTTCGCCTTCTTCAGATCCGGACTGTTCTCGACCTTGGCGACGGTCGTTCCCGAGACTCGGGAGAGGTGGTCATCGGCGAGAACCACGGGTGGCCCGTCCACCTGGACCGAGGTGTCGGTCTTCGGCTGCAGGCTGGCCGGAATCGTCTGTCCGCCGATGCTCAGCTCGATGGCCGAGATCGAGGGTATGACCTGCAGAGTGGTGGCGATCTGCTGCCGGATCAGCCCCTTCTCGCGGTCGGACGGAGCCGGATTCTGTGCTCCCAAGGACACATGGGCAACACCGTTCTCGATCGTGACCACATTCGAGTCGCCGAGCTTCGCCCCATCGGGGATCGCGGTGATCACCGCTCCCGAGAGGTAGGGCGCAGGACCGCTGAGCAGCTCGTTCATCAGCACAGTCGGAGTCGAGGAGGACCGGAGGAACCAACGGGAGTCAGGAACGAGATACGAATAGTCGGAGGTGAAGAACTGCAGCGAATAGTTGAGGAAGATCGTGCGGAAGTCGGTCTGGCTGATGAGCAGCCCGTCCGGCGCCGAGGATATCCTCCACTCCCCGTTCTCCTGCCGCAGCGAGAACTCCAGGGTGGAACGAGTGCCCGGTTCGGTCGAGTTGTACACCCCGGAGGAATCGACGAGGCCGACGACCGGAGGCGAGATGCTCATCGACTTCTGATCAGAGGTGGTCCCGACGTTCAAGGAATCGAGATCCGTGCCGTTGGGCAGCACCGACACCGATTCCTGCGGACTCCATTTCTGTGCCTCGCCTTCGGTGAGGAATGACCGGGCCACGGAGAAGTTGTTGCCGGCACCCGCTCCGGCCCGGAGGAAGCCGCGCACGATGTCCGATGGGCTGTCGCCGGGTTCGGGACCGTCGGGGATCCGCGCATTGTTCGCACCTGCATCACCCGAGTCGTCTTCGATATGGCCGACGGGTGATGAGGTCGGGATCGACGAGCAGCCGACGAGAGCCACGGCCGTGAGGACGGAGACCAGCATGGTCTTCACCCGGGAGCTCCTGGGCGTCGAGCGGATCATGAGCGTCCTCCTCTGCTGTCGTTCACGCTGTCGCCGTCCGGGTCCGGTTCGATGATGTCCGGGGACTGGTCGCCCGCCTCGGCGGTGTCCGGCTCGCCGATTCGCTCGGTCTCCTGAGGCGATGCGGACTGCGAGGCCGCGGCGGCGGGGGTGTCCTGATCGACGTCGAGCATCTCCGGCTCGGTTTCGACGACGATGGGGATCGATCCGGTCTGGATGCGGACGGATCCGTCCGAGGACAGAGGTCCCGCCACGAGTGCGGAACCGCGGATCTGCGCATCGCGAGGCGGCAGGGGCAGCGGCGAGGAGGTGATCTCCTGGTCGGGGCGACGCGGGATCGTCAGCCGGAAGCACGACCCCTCGCCCGGTTTGCCCCAGACCTGCAGCCAGCCGTTGTGCAGGTGGGCGTCCTCGAGTGAGATCGCCAGCCCCAGACCCGACCCGCCGAGGGTGCGCTTGCGTGCCGGATCGGCACGCCAGAACCGGTCGAAGACGTGTTCGACCTGTTCTTCGTTCATGCCGACTCCGTGGTCGCGCACGCTCACGGCCACCGCCTCGGCGTTGGAGGCGACATAGACGTCGACGGGGTTGTTCTCACCGTGTTCGATGGCGTTGACGACGAGGTTGCGCACGATCCTGGTGATGCGCACCCGATCGACCTCGGCCATGACCGGCGACGACGGTGCGTGGACGACGATGGCCGTCGCCATCTGTTCGGCCACCATCGACACGGTCTCGATCACGGAGGTCACGATCGCGCCGATATCGACGGGTTTGGGCACGAGGGCCGCGGCGCCGGCATCGTAGCGGGAGATCTCCAGCAGATCGGAGAGCAGGTTGTCGAAGCGTTCGGCCTGCGAGTTCAGCAGTTCCGCACTGCGTGCGGTGACAGGGTCGAGGTCGTCGCGGGAATCATAGATGAGGTCCGCGGCGGCACGGATCGTCGTCAGCGGTGTCCGCAGCTCATGGGAGACGTCGGAGACGAACTGCCGCTGCAGCACCGACAGCCGCTCCATCTGCTCGATCTGGTGCTGCAGGGTGTCGGCCATATCGTTGAAGCTCTCACCGAGGACGGCGATCTCGTCATTGCCGTGCACGGGCATGCGTTCGTCCAGGTCGCCATCCGCAATGAGCCTGGCCACCTCGGCGCCGGTGCGCACCGGGGTGACGACCAGCCGAGTGACGATCCAGGCGACGGCACCGACGAGGACGACGAGGACGAGGGCAGCGACGAACATCGACCGCTGCACGAAGTTGAGCGTGTCCTGCTGTTCACTGAGATCGCCGAGGTAGTACAGCTGGAACTGGCCGGCCCCCGGAATCTGCAGCTCCTGCGAGATGAGCAGCCCCGGCCCCGTGCCGTCGGGCAGGCTCACCGACTGGTAGAGCTTGTCATCATCCGGAGCTTTGCGGATGGCCTCGCGCAGCTCATCGGAGATGGGCACCTGCGGTGACTCTCCGTCTTCGTTCGCCCCACCGGCCGTGATCGTCGAGAACGAGGAATTCGGATCCTTCGGCTGCAGGGTCAGCGAATACACGGACCCCGCCGAACGGTTGTAGATCGATGACAGCTGCGAGCTCAGCGTGTCCTGAGTGATCGCCTGACCGTCGACCGGTGCCAGTGAGCGCAGCTCGGCCAGGATCGACCGTGTCTGTGAGGACAGGGAATCCAGGCGGGTGTCGAAGAGGCCGCGGGCGATCTGCTGGGACATATAGGTGCCGACACCGAAGATCGCCACCGAAGTGAGCACGATGGTGAGCACGACGATGCGGACCTGCAGGGAGTGGCTGAACGATCGGAGGATGAAATTCCAGAACGTCTTCAGTGCCGAGGCCGCGGTGCGGACGGGTCCGTCCGCGACCGACTCGGAAGTCACGCGGCTCGGCCGGCCTTATAGCCGACGCCGCGGACGGTGACGATGATGTCCGGCTTCTCCGGATCGCGCTCGATCTTCGACCGCAGGCGCTGCACATGGACATTGACCAGCCGGGTGTCGGCGGCGTGGCGGTAGCCCCACACCTCTTCCAGCAGGGTCTCGCGGGAGAACACCTGCCACGGCTTGCGGGCCAGGGCGACGAGGAGGTCGAATTCGAGAGGGGTCAGCGACACCGGCGATCCGCCCTTGGTCACCGTGTGGCCGGCGACGTCGACGACGACATCGCCGACGGTCAGCAGCTCGGGAGCCTGCGGTTCTGAGATCCGCAGGCGAGCCCGGACGCGGGCGATGAGCTCCTTGGGCTTGAACGGCTTCGGCACATAGTCATCGGCACCGGATTCGAGGCCGAGGACGACGTCGACGGTGTCGGACTTCGCCGTGAGCATGATGATCGGCACCGATGAGACCTCGCGGATCTCCCGGCAGACTTCGAGTCCGTCCTTGCCGGGCAGCATCAGGTCGAGGAGCACGAGGTCCGGATTGACCTTCTGGAACTCTTCGAAGGCCTGGTCTCCGGTGGCACAGAAGAAGGGCTCGAAGCCTTCGCTTTTGAGCACAATTCCGATCATCTCGGCCAAAGCCGTGTCATCATCAACTACGAGGATTCGAGCGTTCATGCTCCCATTGTCCCTTATGTTCGCGTGTTCTTCGGTTCTCGACACTCCTAGCCTATCGGGCATTGTCGACGACCTCATGCACCGCGTCCGATGACAGCGGTCGCCGATGCTTCGGCCGCGGCCCCGAACAGGGCCCGGCAGGGACCCGATCACGGACCCGACAGACTTCCGAGAGCACGGATCTGCGCGGTCGACGCGCACCGATCGGGACAGGGAGACCTCTCGGCGCTCTTCGGTGAATCATGGCAGGATTGGTGTGATGGGACAGACGAATGCATGGACCTCGGAGGTCGACTGGCGCACCGGCCGGTGGCAGCGTCGTTCGCCGTCCCCGCCCTCTCGCGGCTGGCAGCCGCCTCCACCGCGCGGGCTCCTGCCCAAACGCCCGCTGACCTTCATCGAGGCCCTGGATTCCGGATTCCGCCTGCTGCGTTTCATCCCGACTCTGTCCGTCGGCTCCTCTCTCATCGTCTTCACCCTCTGGAGCCTGCTGCTCACCGCGATCGGCACCGTCATCGCCGTGCAGTTCCTTCCGTTCTTCACCGACCTCAGCGGCAATGACGAAGCCGTCTCCGGCTTCATCGCCGTGGCCCAATTGGGGTCGGTGGCACTGAGTCTGCTCAGCCTCGGATTGGCCCACCTGCTCTCCGGACTCATCGCCACGGGCACCCGTGCCTCCTTCGGCGCCCGCCGAACCACCTTGTCGACGGCATGGAAGTCTCTCTCCGGTCGCCGCTGGCGCCTCGTCCTGGCCACGCTGCTCATGAGCGGAATCAATCTCGGCCTGCTGCTGGCCCTCACTGCTCCGACTCTGCTGTTCGCAAGCGCCGATTCGGCGATCCTCGCCTTCGTCTGGGCCGCCCTGGCCGCACTGCTGTGGTTCGTCGCGCTCATCTGGATCAACCTGCGGCTGGCATTCCTCGGTTCGGCGATCGCGGTGGAGGATCTGAGCGTCCGCGCCGGACTCCGACGCTCGTGGAGGCTGACCGGGCGCGGCTTCTGGAGGATGCTCGGCCAACTGGCGCTCGGGTACTTTCTGTCCAATCAGCTCGTCCAGCTCATCATCACCCCGATCGTCTTCATCATCTCGCTGGCTCTGGGCGTCGGGATGTCGACGACCACCGAGTCGACGACGGCGCAGGCGGCCATCGCGGTCGTCTCCGTCGGTCTGCTCCTCGGACTCACACTCATCTCCTCGGCCGTCCTCTTCGCCTATTTCGCCTGCCTGGTCACGGTCTGCTTCTTCGACCAGCAGATGCGGTCAGAGGGACTCGACCTCGTCCTCATCCGAGAAGAGGAGGACCGATGATCCTCTCCCCCATCGCCGAGGCGAGCATCGACCGGGACACCGGTCGCGAATGGGTCGAGCACGAACTGTCGAGATCCGAATACGCCGCCAACGATCTCACCCCCTTGGAGCAGATCGGCCGGTGGCTTGCCTCCCTGTGGGATTCGCTCGTCGGTGCCGCCCTCGGCGCGAACTCCCCCTGGCTGCTCATCGGCGTCGTCCTCGCACTCGCCGCGATCATCGCCGGAATCGTCTGGCGCGTTCGTCGGGCGGGATTCCGTCGTGTCGGCGTCCCGCTGTCAGCATTCGACCCGGTCGTGTCCCAGCCCGAACCGGGCCCGTGGCGCGCGAGCGCGGCCCGGGCCGCCCGCATCGGGGACTTCGAGACCGCGGTCATCGATCAATCCCGTGCGATCTTCGCGGTCCTGTCTCTCAAACAGGTCGTCTCGCTCGAGTCCTCTGCCACGGCGAGTGAGATCGCCCGTTCCGCCGAGGCGGCCCTGCCCGACCACGGTCCCGCCGTCCACGGTGTGGCCGAGGTCTTCAATGACCTCCGCTACGGGGAGGCGACCGCGAGGCAGGCACGTGCGAACCGCCGCCTCGACGAGGTCTATGCGGAGCTGTGCGCACTCGACCGGAGGCTGAGCGTCCTGCCGATCCGCCACCGCGACCGCCAGGGCGCAGGCCGGCAGGAGGCACCGGCATGAGCGCACAGTTGGACGTCGCCGCCCGTGGCACTCGCTCGACCGTGCGGATCCCGCTGCGTGCTCGTCTGCGTTCGGCTTCGGTGTGGATCGTCGCGGCCTTCGTCATCCTCATCACCGTGATCGCGCTCGTGCTGCTGACCGGTGATGACGAGTCCGAAGAGCCCCTGCACTATGATTCGACGGCGCGCACCGGCACGAAGGCCCTCGTCGAGACCCTGCGCGATCATGATGTCGATGTCACCACCACAGAGGATCAGGAGCAGGCTCGCACGGCCGCCGCCCGCGCCGACACCACCCTGCTCATTCCCACGAACACCGCTGCCCTGTCGCCCGGAGACATCGACGGTCTCCAATACGCCCTGGCCACCCACGGCAACCGGCTCGTCCTCGTCGACCCGGGTCCGACGGTCTCGGAGTTCACCGACCGGATCACCGTCAACGACAACCTCAGCCCGCTGGCGAACCCCGATGCGACATCCCCGGCGGCCTGCGACTCACCGCTGGCCCGCGGCGCCGGTGCCGTGACCACGGGCGAGGTCGAATACGCGGAGGCGAAGAAGGGCACCGACGGGATCACCGCCTGCTACCCGTTCACCGGGCCCGGGGTCGCTGAGGTCGACGGCGCCGAGGTGGCCCCCGGGTCTGCCCGCGGACAGTTCGTCACCGATACAGGCGGTTCCGTGCCGCTGACCGTGCTCGGCAATCCCGACTGGGTGACCAATGAGAACATCGACGAAGAGGGCAATGCTTCCCTCGTGCTCTCGCAGCTGTCCCAGACGCAGAACCTCGTCGTCTACTATCCGGCCTTCGACGGTTCGGGACAGCAGCAGCCCCCTCCGTCGACGATCGATTTCGTGCCCGGCTGGTTCCTCGCCGGAGTCATGTGGCTGGTCCCCTGCCTAGTCGTCCTGCTGCTCGTCATCGGGCGCCGATTCGGACCGCTGGCCCTCGAGCGCCTGCCGGTCGTCGTGCCCGCTGTCGAGACCGTGCACGGCCGGGCCGCGCTGAGCTCTCGCAGTCACGATCGGGACGGGGCTCTGCACACTCTGCGGACCGGTGCGCTGCTGCGCATCGGCAGACGGCTGAGCCTCGGCCCCGATGCCCGCACCCCCGACCTCATCGCCCGTATCGCAGCCGCCACGGGATCCGACCCGGGCCGACTCCACCACGTCTTCGTCTCCGCGTCGGCGCACACCGACGCCGAACTCACCGAACTCGTCCATCAGCTCACCCAGATCGAAAGTGAGATCCCATGACCCAGCCGCCCCAGGGCCCCACGACCCCTCAGGAACCGGTCGCCCCACAGCCGCCGGCCGCACCACGGCCCCAGGAGCCGGTCGCGCAGCAGACTCCCGCCGCGGACAGCGCAGCGACTCCGCAGGCGGAGCCGGACCCGGTCCGTGAGGCGTTCACCGGTGTGCGCACCGAGATCGCCAAGGCCGTCGTCGGACAGGACCAAGCAGTCACGGGGATGCTCATCGCGCTGCTGTGCCGAGGGCATGTGCTTCTCGAGGGAGTTCCCGGAGTGGCGAAGACCCTTCTCGTGCGCAGCTTCGCCGCCGCGGTCAGCCTTGACAGCTCGCGTGTGCAGTTCACGCCCGACCTCATGCCCAGCGATGTCACCGGGTCGTTGGTCTACGATGCGTCCGCCTCCGACTTCTCATTCCGGCCCGGCCCGGTGTTCACGAACATCCTCATCGCCGATGAGATCAACCGCACTCCGCCGAAGACCCAATCGGCTCTGCTCGAGGCGATGGAGGAACATCAGGTGTCCGTCGGCGGCCGCTCCCGGAAGCTGCCAGAACCGTTCCTCGTCGCGGCCACACAGAATCCCGTCGAATACGAAGGCACCTATCCGCTCCCGGAGGCCCAGCTCGACCGGTTCCTGTTCAAACTCGTCCTCGACCTTCCCGAGCGGGATCACGAATTCGAGATCCTCGACCGTCATGCCAGAGGCTTCGACGCCGGGTCCCTGACAGCGGCAGGTCTGCGTCCGGTCGCCGATGCCGACCTCATCGCCCGTGCTCGCGACGCGATTGCGAAGATCTACGTCGCCCCGCAGATCATCACCTATATCGTCGATCTCGCCCGAGCCACCCGCCAGACCCCGTCTCTGGCCCTGGGAGTCTCACCTCGTGGAGCGACGAGGATGCTCGGTGCCGCCCGTGCTCATGCGTGGCTGAGCGGCAGGCACTATGTCACCCCCGACGACGTCAAGGCGCTGGCCCATATGTCGCTGTCGCACCGGGTGATTCTGCGCCCCGAAGCGCAGATGGACGGTCTGGACGTCGGTCAGGTCCTCGATTCGATCATCGCCACCACCGAAGTGCCGCGCTGAATGACCACCCGCCTGTTCCTGCTCACTCTCCTCGGCCTCGTCCCCGTCATGCTGGTGCCCACGTGGCCGACGGCATCGATCGTGGCCGGGGTGATCGTCCTGGCCGCGATCCTCGACTTCTTCCTCGTTCCTCGGATCCACGGCTTGGAACTCCAGCGCACCCCGGGACCGATGGTCCGCCTCGGCGATGGCACCCATTGCACTCTGACCCTGATCAACGGAACGAACCGCCGACTGCGTCTCCACGTCCGCGACGCCTGGGCACCGAGCGCCGGCGCCGTCGCGACCCGCTCTCACCATGTGCTCGAACCCGGTGAGCTGGCAGAGGTGACCACCGAGCTGGAGCCGACGAGGCGAGGAGCGCTGCCGGGCGATCTGGTGACGGTGCGCAGCCGCAGTGTGCTCGGGCTGATCCACCGGCAGAAGAGCATCGATGTTCCCGCCTCGGTGCGGGTCCTGCCGCCGTTCGTGTCTCGGCGGGAGCTGCCGTCGAAGACGCAGAAGCTGCGCGAGCTCGAGGGGCGCTCGGCGGTGATGATCCGCGGAATGGGCACCGAATTCGATTCGCTGCGCGACTATGTCGACGGTGACGATGTCCGGTCCATCGATTGGCGGGCCAGTGCTCGCGCTCAGGACCTCGTGGTCAAGACCTGGCGACCGGAGAAGGATCGTCGCGTCGTCATCGTCGTCGATTCCTCCCGTTTCGCCGCCCGTCGCTGTGGCGAAGGCACGGTCTTCGACGCCGCTCTCGAGGCGTCTCTGCTGCTGACGGCACTGGCCACCGGTGCCGGCGACCGGGTCGATGTCATCGTCGCCGATGCCCGGGTACGTGCAGCCGCATCGAGCCATCGCGCTCACGACCCGGTCCATGACCTGTCGGTCGCTCTGACGCCGGTGCATCCGGAGCTCTACGAGGCGAACTGGGAGTCGATCGCCGCAGCAGTTCTGCAGACGTCCAGGCAGCAGGCGCTCGTCGTGCTGGTCACGCAGCTCGACGAAGCGACGGTCGCCGAGGACATCCTGCCCGTGCTGCCGACTCTGACGGCACACCACCGCGTCGTCGTCGCCGGGGTCGACGATCCGGCATTGTCAGCGTTGGCGTCCCAGCGCGGCGATGTCGACGATGTCTACACGGCTGCGGCCGCCGAGGCCGAGATGCTCGCGACGGCGTCGCTGCAGACTCGACTGCGCGGGATCGGCGTCGCTAGCGTCCATGCTCTGCCCGAGAAGCTTCCCGGAGCATTGGCCGACCTCTACATTCGGCTCAAAGTCACCGGCGGGCTGTGACCGGTGCCCCTGTCACCGTCGAGCTGTGACCGTGACGCCGGTCAGCGGTCGGTCGAGATGACCGAGTACCCGGCCTGGTGATCGTCCAGATCAGCACTGAGTCCGGCGGCGGCAGCCCGCTTGCCGAAGTACCAGGCATAGACGACGACCGCGGCGGTGTAGGCCACGCCGATCGCGATCTTGAGCGCCGGCGGAATCGGGTTCGGGGTCACGAACCCTTCGATGAGACCCGAACCGAACAGCAGCAGCACGAGACCTCCGGCGACGACGAGCAGCGACCGGGCCTCGCTGGCAAGCTTGTCACGGCGCAGCCTGGGCCCCGGCACCACCCAGGCGAAGAAGAGACGCAGGCCTGCGGCAGCGGCGAGGATGATGCAGCTGATCTCCGGAATCCCGTGCGGCAGGATGTAGAGGAAGAAGTCGGAGGCTTTGTCGAACTCGAACATCATCGCCCCGGAGAAGCCGACGTTGACCGCATTCGAGAACAGTCCGACGATGACGTAGCCGCCGGTGATGCCCAGGAGAACGAACTGGACGGCGATCCAGGCGTTGTTCGTCCACACGCCGACGGCGAAGAAGCCGTTCGGGTTCTCCTTGTAGTAGTCGACGAAATCGTGTTCGGCGAATTGTCGTCGGAACTCACGATCGCCGAAGGTCTCGAGCACTTCCGGGTGTGTTCCCGCCCAGATGCCCGACACGACGGCGACGGCGAGGAATCCGGCGGCCACGATGACGAAGTCCCAGCGCAGCCGGTACAGCGACAGCGGCAGACTGATGACGAAGAACCGTGACAGCCCCGACAGTCCTCCGCTGGGCACCGACGAGAGATGATTGCGACTGCGGTGGACGATGGCCGAGAGCCGTGCGGCTTCGAGAGAGTCGGGGGCCACCGTCGTGATCCGTGAGAGATCCTTCGACGCGGTCCGGTAGAGCTCAAGGAAACGGGTCGTCTGCTCAGGTGTCAGCGTGTTCTTCTTCGCCAATGCCGACAGTTCCAGCCAGTCATCGCCGTGCAGCTGGGCCAGCAGGTTCGGATCCATCCCTCCAGCCTATCGGAGACGACGCACAGGCACCTCCGACGCCGCGAGAGGCACCCAGCATGCTCTCGGCGAAACGTCCGCCTCGGAACGCGGCGATATGACACGATGGTCGGGTGAGTACTCTGATCACCGGTGAAGCCGTCGAACTCAATGTCCAGCCGGCCGCTCTGGCGGCTCGGGCATTGAGCGCTCTGATCGACTACATCGTCTATTCGCTGGTGAATATCGGATTGCTCATCGCGATGTTCTGGCTCATGCTCAAGGTGCTCGACCTCAACGGACTGCTTCTCGGCTCGCTCATGACCGTCATGACGATCTTCGTCTTCGTGCTGCTGCCGATGCTCGTCGAGGTGCTCAGCCACGGCCGCTCGCTGGGCAAGCTCATCCTCGGGCTGCGGGTCGTCCGTGACGACGGCGGTGCGGTGCGCCTGCGGCATTCCTTCATCCGCGCCCTGCTGTGGCCGTTCGAGATCGTCTCCTCAGGCGGTGGCATCGCAGCCCTGTCCGGGCTCCTCTCACCGCAGGCCAAACGCCTCGGCGACTATCTGGCCGGAACCATCGCCGTCAGCGAACGCAGCCGGCCTCTGCCGCCCATGCACACTCACGTGGCTCCGCATCTGCACGACTGGCTGGGCCGCACCGATGTGACGACGATCCCCGACGGCCTGCATCGGCGCATCGTCCAATTCCTCGCCATGGCACCCCAGCTCGGAGCGGAGTCGCGGTGGCAGCGAGCGATCGAGCTCGCCACCGAGCTCAATGCCTATGTCGCTCCGGCCCCGCCGGAGGGAACGTTTCCCGAACAGTTCCTGTCCGCGGTCATCCACCGCCGTCGCATTGCAGAAGTCGAGAAGCAGCGCCGACGTACGGATCGCGCGAATGCGTTCCGGTCCCGAGTCGACACGCTCCCCTACGGTCTCAGCCTCACCCGCCGCCGGTCCGGTCAGTAGCGGTAGTGCTCGGGTTTGAACGGTCCCGCCACGTCCACACCGATGTATTCGGCCTGTTCCTTGCTCAGTTCCGACAGCTTCGCCCCGAGAGCCGGCAGGTGGAGACGCGCCACCTTCTCGTCGAGTTCCTTCGCCAACCGGTGCACCGTGTTGCCGTAGTCGTCGTGGGCGTTCCACAGTTCGATCTGGGCGAGCACCTGATTGCTGAACGAGGCGCTCATCACGAATGACGGATGGCCGGTGGCGTTGCCCAGGTTGAGCAGCCGTCCTTCGGAGAGGACGAGGAAGTCCGTGCGGTCACGGTCGAGTCCCGCCTCGGCGGGAACGGGTACGCTCCACTCGTGGACCTGGGGTTTGATCTCGATCTTCGTCACTCCGGGCAGACGGGACAGCCCGGCCAGATCGATCTCCTCATCGAAGTGGCCGACGTTGCCGACGATGGCACCGGGCTTGAGCGTCTGCAGCACCTCGACATCGAGGACCCGAGTGTTCCCCGTCGTGGTGATGATGATGTCGGCTTGGGGAGCCGCCTCGGCGAGGAGGTCGACCTGATATCCGTCCATCGTCGCCTGCAGCGCACAGATCGGGTCGATCTCGGTGACGATGACGCGCGCACCCTGCCCGCGCAGAGCCTCGGCGGCGCCCTTGCCGACGTCGCCGTAGCCGATGACGACGGCGATCTTTCCTCCGATGAGGACGTCGGTGGCGCGGTTGAGTCCGTCGGGCAGCGAATGGCGGATGCCGTAGCGATTGTCGAACTTCGACTTCGTCACCGAGTCGTTGACGTTGATGGCCGGGAACGGCAGTCCGCCCTGTTCGGCGAGGCGGTAGAGGCGGTTGACACCGGTCGTCGTCTCCTCGCTCACCCCCTTGATCCCGGCAGCCAGGCGGGCGAACCGGCCGGGAGTCGCCTCGATGGACGTGGCGATCTGCTTGAGCAGGACTGCGAATTCCTCCGAGTCCTCGGCTCCGGCGGTGGGCACTCCCCCGGCGGATTCGAATTCCGTGCCCTTGAGCACGTACATGGTGGCGTCGCCGCCGTCGTCGAGGATGAGGTTGGGACCGTCTGCGAAGTCGAAGATCTTGTCCGCAGCCCACCAGTACTCTTCGAGGGTCTCGCCCTTCCACGCGAAGACCGGGACACCGGCCGGGGCGTCGGGAGTTCCGGAGCCGACGACGACGGCCGCCGCGGCTTCGTCCTGGGTGGAGAAGATATTGCAGCTGGCCCACCTGACGTCTGCGCCGAGGGCGACGAGGGTCTCGATGAGCACCGCGGTCTGCACGGTCATGTGCAGGCTGCCGGCGATGCGCGCCCCGGCCAGCGGCGCCGTCGATGCGTACTCCTCACGCAGCGCCATGAGGCCCGGCATCTCCCGTTCGGCGAGGCGGATCTGGTGCCGGCCGGCCTCGGCCAGGCTGAGATCGGCGACCTTGAAGTCAGTGGAATCGAGCACGGTACCTCCATACGGCGGGCTGTCGGATCGGCTTCGAGTCTATTGCCGGGTGGCCGGCTTGTCGCGTCGTGCCCGATCTGCGGACAGCACCGGCTTCAGGCGCGAGCGGTGACGAAGTCCGAGACCTGGCGGGTGAGTGCGTCGACCTGCGCCGGATCGGCGGCTTCGACATTGAGTCGGACGAGAGGTTCGGTGTTGGACTTGCGCAGGTTCACCCACCAGTCCGACCCCTGCAGACCGATTCCGTCGAGGTCATCGACGGTGCTGTCGGGGAAATCTCCGGCATGGGCGACGAAGTCGGCGAGCACGGCATCGGGATCGGAGACGGTGAAGTTGATCTCACCGGACTGTACGAACCTGTCGTAGTCGGCGACCAGACGAGAGGCGGGAGCCTGTGACCCGGCGAGGGCGGCGATGAGATGGCAGGCGGCGAGCATTCCCGAGTCCGCACCGAAGAATTCGTCGAAATAGAAATGTGCGGAGTGTTCGCAGGCGAAGACGGCTCCGGTTTCGCGCATGAGCGTCTTGATGCCCGAATGACCGACCTTCGACCTCAGTGCATGGCCGCCGGCGGCTGTGATCGTCTCGGCCACACTGCGAGAGGTGATGAGGTTGTGGATGACTGTCGGGCGGTCATTCCCGAGCGCTCGGGCCCGGGCGATTTCCCGTTCGGCGACGAGTGCGCCGACGGCTGAGGCCGACATCGTCGCCCCGGTCTCGTCGATGAAGAAACAGCGGTCGGCGTCCCCGTCGAAGACGAGGCCCAGGTCGGCTCCGTTGTCGACGACGGCGCGTGCGGCGTCGACGAGGTTCTCGGGTTTGAGCGGGTTCGCCTCGTGGTTGGGGAAGGTCCCGTCGAGTTCGGTGAAGAGACCGATGACGTCGAAGGGCACCGAGGCGGCTCCCGCGTCCGTGCCGAAGACCTCCCCGAGGAGGCGCCCGGCCATGCCGTTTCCGGCGTCGAGCACGATCGACAGTCCCGTGACCTCGTCGACGTGGGTGAGTTCGCGGATCCGTGCCGCGTACTGCTCCCGCATCCGGCATGCTGCGTTCTCATCGTCGGCGATGGTCCGGCCGTCGCTCTGCGGTGCGGTGATCGCAAGTTCCCTGACTCGCGAGAGTCCGGAGACCAGGCTGACTCCGGCGGCGCTGGGTCCACAGATTTTGATCCCGTTGTAGTCGGCGGGATTGTGGCTGGCGGTGATCATGGCGCCGGGCAGGTCGAAGATGCCGGAGGCGAAGTAGAGCTGATCGGTCGAGCACAATCCCAGCAGGACGGCTCTCGATCCGGCCGCGTCGACTCCGGCCGCGAAGGACTGGGCGAACCCGGGAGAGCTCGGTCGCATATCGTGACCGATGACCACCTCGGTGGAGGTGTGGATCTCTGCCATGGCGCGGGCCGTCGCCCAGCCGAGGGCGAACAGAATGTCCTCGTCGAGCTGATCGGGAATGCGACCGCGGATGTCATAGGCGCCGACGGCGGCGTCGAGCGCGACCGTCCGGGCCCGACCGAGTTCGGAGTCCGTCGGGATCTGCCGTGCGGGATCGGTACCGGACGAGCTCGGTTCGGGATGGTTCATGAGTCGCCGATGATGCGCAGGTGACCGTGTCGGCGTCCTGCGGCCGCCGGGTCGTCGGCCGGGGTCGGCTCGGTCCTGGGCGGGGTCCGATCGGCTCCGTCGGCGGCTTCGCGGACGGCGTCGGCGATGGCCAGCAGGTCATCGTGGCTGCGTTCGGGCGGGGCCTGCCCGGAGTCGATGCGGATGAGCTGCCAATCCACGGGTGGGGTCAGCTTCGCCGCATGTTCGGCGCACAGGTCATGAGCGCCCGGCTCGGCTCGCCTGCCCAGAGGTCCGATGACGACGGTCGCATCGGCGTGCACGTACGTCATGGTGGCGGCGGCGGGGCGCGAACAGCTGACTTTTGAACACATTCTCACGGCTGACACAGTCCCACACTCTACACGCCGCGACCCGCCGATTCGCTCAGGCACGGCGACCCCGCACGTAGAATGAGATGCTATGAGACCACGGCGACATCGCGACCGACATGGGCGGGGACTGCGGTCTCCGCTGCACCGGGCCGAGGTGCCCGCGCGGCAGAGTCGGGCGGAGAGTTTCGCCGCGGTCGCAGCCGCCGAGTTCGCCCGGATGCGCAGACGCGAACCCGCTCTCCTCGCCGAGGTGGTGCTGGCCGTCGATTCCGTCCCGCCGGCGAGTTCGACCGAACCGAGCTTCGGTCGCGTCTTCCCGCCGGCCGGGGACCGACCCACCCATATCGTCCTCTACCGGCGAGTGATCGAAGACCATGCCGGCAGCGAGGCCCGCGATGCGCTCATCGCCGAGGTGGTGGCCGACCAGATCGATATCCTCCGTCGCACCTGAGACTGCTCGGTGGGCTTCCTCAGCGCACCGAGCGGGCCCGCCCACATCAGTTCACGGGACCTCAGCCGAGACGGATATCCCGGTAGGCCACACCCGCCGGGGCCGGCGCCGGAACGACAGTGGAGATACCGTCCTCGGTGGTCACGACGAGAGTCGCATGCACCCCATCGGCCTGCGACCCCGAAGCTTGGGCCCCCTTGAGGACGAGCGCGCGCACCGACTCCTCGGAGACGTCGCTCGGATTGAGCACGGTCGTTCCCGTCGGATTGAGATCGATCGACCGCGGGTCGGTAAGCGTTCCGTCGTCGAGCATTCCCTGCACCTGCACTTGCCCCTGACCGGGCGAGAGATTCAGGGAGGATTCTCCCGTGCGCGGAAGCGCCACGAGCTGGGTGTCGGCGAGAGAGTCGGTTGACGGGATGCTGCCGAAGTCGGCGGCACCCTTCTCACCGTCCTTGCCGATGAAGGCCCCCGCCTGCACGCGCTGAGACGATTCGACGACGAGGCTCGTGGCATCGAGATCGCCGAGCTCGGCCTCGGCGACACCGCGGCCGACGACGGTCATGGACGAACGGGGGATGTCGATCTCACCGTCGGATCCGTACGCCTTCAGGGACACCTCGGCGAGATCGCTGCTCGGGTTCGCCACCCGCACCCGCACATCTTTGCCGCTGAGTCCGGTGAGCACCTGCTGGCGATCGGCCCCGGCACCGCCGGCGGCGAGGTCGATGCCCTGCGGTCTGAGGCCGTCGAGGACGGTCTCCTGGATCGAGCCGGCCAGCACTCCGCCGTCGACGGTGACATCGACGGCCAGGGCGTCGGCGCCTCCGGCCAGACCGCCCAGCGGAACGGCACGCTGCTCACCGGCCTTGATGCTCAGTTCGGTCGGTTCTGCAGTCTCACCGCCGGGAGTCATGAGGGCGACCTTCGCCTGGACGGGAACGTCTCCCGGATTGCTCAGCAGCAGCTGCGAATTCGAGCCGGTGGCGCCGGATCCGGCGACGATCCGGAAGCTGCTCGACGCCTGGGCACAGGTGAGTGTGGCGAGGCCGGTGAGGTCACCGGAACTGCCTTCGACGGTTTCGAGACCGGTCGTCAGGGCAGGCGCGCCGGGACGGGCGAAACCGGTGACGAGCTTCGTCGAGTCGACACTGTCATCGCCGGAGACGAAACCCTGACCCGAGGGATTGTCGAAGTCGATCGAACCACCCAGATCGGCGACCTGCAGGCGAGCCGAGGAGGTCGAACCGTCTGCAGCGCCGATCGGAGCGGAAGCGGAGACGACCCGGGTCGAGACCTTCGAATCGTCGACGAACTCGGCATCGGTGCCTTCGGCGTCACCGGCGGTGAGCAGAGGGCCCGGACAGACGACGCGGGTATCCGCGGTAGGCATGCGCACCTGTTCGGGGCTGCGGTCCAGCGTGCCGGGAGTCAGCGGAGTCAGGAACGAGGTCATGGCCACGAGCACTCCGGGCACGGCGATGGCCGCGAAGGTGACGATGCTGCGCTGATGCTTCATGCTCTCTCCTCCGCTCGACCGGACTTCTTCCCTGCCCGGCCGAAGGGAATGGCCACGATGAGGCTGAGCAGACCGAGCACCCATCCGACGATGACTCCGACCGGGTAGAGCGGTGAGTTCAGTGTGATGTCGACCGTCCCTCCGGACGCGGGCAGGTCGAACTCGCTCGCCCACTCCTCTGCGCCGGGCTTCGGCTGCGGCAGCGGCTCGCCGTCGATGCGGGCGGTGATTCCGTCTGAGGCGTCGGCAATGGTCAGTGTGCGCCCGTCCTGGCCGGCCGGCACCGTCGCGGTGGTGCCCGTCATCGCCGCGGTGGAGACCTGCCCTTCGGAGTCGCGGATGAGGAAACGTCCGCTGTAGGGCTTGTCGACGCGCCACAGCTGTCCCGACGAGGTGGGGCCGACCGGCAGGAGACCCTCCGAGACGGACACGGAGTTGGTCAGGCTGCCGGCGTTCGGGCCGATGAGGACGAAGTCGACCCCGAGCTCACCGAGGATGCTGCCGACGTCACCGGCGTCATCGGCCGAGAGCGCGGACGCGGCCTGAGCCACGAGCACCTGGTCGGGGGTGATCGGCAGCGGACGACGCTGCCACGGCCATCCTCCGACGGTCTCGGCCGAGGTCACGGTCGAGGTGCCCAGAACTGTGCCGTCGGCAGAGGAGACGAGAGTGGCCAGCACCTCTCCGTCGACATTGTCCAGACGGAGGGTGCGTGCCTGAGTCGCCCCGTCTGCGCGATCGGCGGCCAGGGCGGGGACAGTGCTCTCGGACGTCGCGGTGACCGGATCCGCCGAGGATGTGGCCCGTCCGGCGCCGATGGCGATGAGCCCGATGGCCGCCACGGTCACGAGCCCGACGAGGCCGCGCATGGGCGCACGACCAGCGGTCGCGGAACTCTCTTCGGTGCCGCTCTTCCGGGGCGTCGAACCCGCGGTCCGGCCGCGCCCGGGACGTCGTCCGGCCGCGCGGTCGGCGCCCAGAGACAGCAGCAGGATCGAGCCGAGGCTGACCAGAGTCAGTCCCGCTGCAGGGTAGGACCCGATGAGGTGGAACGGCCCCGTCTGCGCGGGCAGATGCACTTGGACCGCGGCGAGGATGAGACCGCCGAGGTAGAGCCCGACCGCCCAGGTCAGGCGGGAGAGTTCGAGCCGGGTTTCGATGAGGGCGAAGAAGGCCAGAATGAGCATCGGCAGCATGAGGACCGGTGCCCAGAGTTCGAGGACGCCGGCAGAGACCTCGCCGAGACCGAGGTCGGCGATGAGGTTCGCCAGCCAGGTCATGTCGGTCGGAGCGGGGAAGCCGACGGCCAGAAGATACGTCGGCGCAGAGTCCGTGGCCGTGGTCTGCCCGGGCATGGTCAGCAGCGTTCCGGGTTCGCGGACCACGGCCCACAGCCATGGCCATCCCAGGAACACGGTCGGGGCGAGCAGCCACAGATGACGCAGACCGCGACCGGCGACCAGCAGCACCGCTGTGCCGAGGATCGTGACCAGCAGGAGGAGCGGAACTCCGGCGGTGATGACGAACAGCAGCAGCCCGGTGCCGGCCGCTGCCGCTATCGATCCGGTGGCCAGGCTGCGGCGCAGAGTCAGCACCACCAGCGGTGCGCAGATCCAGACGAGGATCACACCGAGGCGACCGTCCGACAGCGCGGTCGTCAGCAGCGGGGACGCGATCCACAGCAGAGCGGCGAAGCCGCGCACCCAACGCCTCGCCAGCACGCTGCCGGCACCCGCGTAGGCGGTGACGGCGGCCAGGATCGGCGCGGTCAGAAGCAGGGAGCGGACCATGACGTCGACATGGCCGAAGAAGAGTAGGGAGAGAGCACCGATGACGAGATGATAGGGGTCGGCAGGCACTGCTGCACCGGTCGAGACGTCGAGGTGGCGGCCGAGCAGGCGGTCGACGATCTCACCGAGGCCGATATCGGTCGAGCCCAGGGCGCCGCCGTCGAGGTGACCGGGGCCGAAGAGTCGAAAGCTGATGACACCGCTCATCACCACGGCGGCAAGGATCACATAGGTCAGGGGTGCGCGGAGCAGACTCGAACCCCCGGAGATCTCCAGACGGGAGAAGGAGTCGATGGCCTCCTCGGTGTCGCCGACCGGGTTGAGTTCGGCATCGGCGTCGGGTCCGCCGGTGGGAACCTCTGCCGGGCGCGGCTCGTCGCTGTCTGTGCTCATCGTCCGGCGCTGGACGGCAAGTTCTTCGTCGTCGGCGTAGAGAGCGGCGACGTGGGTGGTGTTCGATCGCTTGGCCGCCCGGTTGCGGCGGGCGTTGGCACGGCGCAGCGGCGCGGTGGTCGACACGTCGGCGGGCAGGCCGAAGAGCGCGGAGAGGTGCCATCCGGCAGGCTTGAAATTGTTCGCCAGCAGCCCGCCGACGATTCGACCGAGGTGGCCGAGAGCCAGCAGGCAGAAAAGTGCGAACAGCCCCTGTCCGGCGAGGCTGAGGCGGTAGCGCTGCTCGGCCCGGATCTGGGCCTTCGACCTCGGCGGGTGGGGTGAGGAGCCGAGCCGGGCGGCCGAGGCCGAGGAGATCTCCAACCGCGCGCGGGGCGCCAGCAGAACTCGAGCGCCGAGGTCGCGGAGACGACGGGAGTATTCGAGACCGGAATAGGCGGGGCCGAGCACGCGGGACGGTGCTCCGATGCGCTCAAGTTCCGTGGTGGCCATGAGCAGGCCGGGCAGGTCGAGACCCAGCGTTTCGATCTGACTGTCACGCTGGCCCTGGTCGATCTCCCCGGAGCCCACGGGGTTGAACCGCTCCCCTGCCGAGGTGGTGCTCACTCCGGCGGAGACGATGCGACGGGAGGACATGAGCTTCGGTCCGACGGCGGCGATGGATTCGGTCTCTCCGATGGCGTCGAGCAGCTCATCGAGGCAGTCGGGTTCGGGACGGGAGTCAGGGGTGAGGAACCACAGGAAATTCGATTCCGCGACGTCCGGCATCTCGCCGGCTTCGCGGACCGTCCGACCCCCGAGATCCACCACAGGGACCTCGGGGAAGTGCGGACGAAGAGCTGTTTCGAGCTCGACCTTGCTGGCATCGTCGCCGGAGACGACGACGATGGTGACGGCTGGACTCACACGACCTTTTTCTTGAGCCGGCGGCGTTCGCGTTCGGACATTCCGCCCCAGATGCCGAAGCGCTCATCGTTGGCGAGAGCATATTCGAGACATTCGGAACGGACGTCGCAGGAGGCGCAGACCCGCTTGGCTTCACGAGTCGATCCGCCCTTCTCCGGGAAGAACGCCTCGGGGTCGGTCTGAGCGCAGAGGGCCTGGTCCTGCCAGGACAGTTCACCGTCGTCTGCAGCACCCAGGAGCAGCGACAGCGGAGAGACCGCGGAGTTGTCCGGCTGCAGCGGTGTCAGATCACTCGGATCGACGGCCAGCGGATCAGGCAGTGTCTCGGGTGTACGTGCTCCCGGTTCGATGAACCAGTCTTCGGCACGGCGGGAGGTGACTCCCGGTGCGGCGGTGAAGTCTTCTCTCTCCCGCCATTCTCTCTGTGCACTTTGCACGGTTTTCCCCTTTCTCACGCTTGAGCAGGTCCAGTACCGTGACTGAGGCGATCAGTCCGATGTACGGTCGAATCCTGAAGGATCCCTGCTCGGCGCGTTCCCCTTAGGTATAAATTACACGCGTGTCATTACCGCCCCGTCAAGCCCTTATGGAGTACTGAGACGCCCCATGAGACGCGATTCGAACACGCGTTCACATGCACACGCACCCAGAACCCCATATATAGGTCACGGTCCGGTCATAGGGCACAACCTGTGGGATCCGCCTGAACAAACCTGGAGAATTTAGAAAGTGGGCACCCGCAATGGGATTATGGAGGAATGAGAGTGGAATCACCGGCGGTCCGGCATGAATGATCGTCTGCTCACCGTCTACGCGCCTCCCGTCGAGGAAGAGATCGGGCAGGGTTCCGACCTCTCTGCGATCCTCATCAACGCTCTGCGGCGCAACCGCATCGACCTCAAGGACGGCGATATCCTCGTCGTCGCGTCGAAGGTCGTCTCCAAAGCCGAGGGCCGCCTGCGCACGGTCTCCGATCGAGCCGAGTTCGAAGAACTCGTCGCGGAGACCGGCACCCACCTCGTCGCCGAGCGCTCCTATCGCTCCGGCACCACCGTTCAGGTCGTGCGCACTCCGGCGGGCACCGTGCAGGCCGCAGCGGGCCTCGACCAGTCGAACTCCGGCGGCGCCGTCATCCTCCACCCTCTCGACAGCGACCGGTCCGCCGATGGCCTGCGCCGACGGGTCGAACAGGCCTTCGAGGTGCGCATCGGTCTGGTCATCTCGGATACGAGTTCGCGGCCGTGGCGGGTCGGTGTCGGCGATATCGCCATCGGACTGTCCGGGTTCTCCGGCCTGGACGACCAGCGCGGGCGCCCCGATGACGACGGACGCGTCCAGACCGTGACTGTGCGCGCTGTCGCCGACGAGATCGCGGCGGCCGCGGACCTGGTCAAAGGCTCCTCCCGCGGACTGCCGATGGCGTTGGTCCGCGGGGCCGGCGGATACCTCGACAACGGCAGCGACGGTGCCCGGGCGCTGTCCCGCGATCTCGGCGAGGACTGGTTCCGCCACGGTCACGTCGAAGCCATTCAGCGCGGGCTGGGCGTCACCGACCTGCCCGGCAGCGCCCCTGCCGGCGACAACAGCGACGACATCCTCGAACGCGTCTCTCGAGCGATCCGCGTCGTCCGCGCCGGGCAGTCGCGGACTCCCGGCCATGCGGCGTGGCGGATGCGCATCGAAGGCTCCGGATCGCGGATCACGCTCAGCCCCTCTGATTCACCGGCGACCGCTCAGTCGGGCGGTCCCCCGCTGCTCGAGGCGATGGTCGGGCTCGGATCTTTGGTCGAACGTCTCCACACCGCCCTCTTCGCCGAGGATCTCAGTGCTTCCACCCGCTATCACTGGGTCGACGGTGAGCTGGGGGCCTTCCCCCGCGGGGTGACGATCGACATCGGCCTCATCGTGCCCTGATCTGCCCGGCCGACACCACCCGACGTACACCGAAGAAAGCGGATATGGATCTCTCAGTCATTGCGCACACCGGCGGACCCGTCCTCATCTGGCGCGGCCCCGATTTCGATCGCCTCGATCTCACCGGCCCGGTCGTCTCCAACTGGGTGAATAAGGGAGTCGGTCTCTTCGGCGACTATGACCTCGGCCCGGACTTCACACTCTTCGCTCCGCTTCCGGAGGGACTGCACTGGCGCGAACTCGTCGCTATCCTCAGCGTCCTGCTGGCCGGAGGCCGCGTCAACATCGCAGCAGAACCGCCGACGGAGGACTTCATGGCTCTCGTTCCCGTCGGTCATGAGGATGATGACGCGGTGTCCGATGCCGACGAGGTCTTCGTCTTCAATCCCCCGGCCCTGGCGCTGAGCACTCCGGTCGATACCGATTTCATCGACGTCAATTCCGCGATCCGCGCCTACCCCGATGTCACTGCACGCCGCCTCGACGCTTCGGGAATCCTCGAAGTGGACGGTCAGGTCATCGACTGGACGCGCTCGGAGGCGACCGCGAAGACCCGCCCGCAGGGACTGCTCGTCTCGAACTCGACCCCGCTGCCAGGCGAATGGCCGCGCTTTCTGCAGCACCTCCTCGGTGGTGGTGAAGTCCTGCTCACCAGCAGAGTCGACGATGCTCGCATCACGGACCTGGCGGCCGGGCTGGGAGTGGTCCATGGCACACTGGGCACATGGACAAAGTAGTTGATACCCCCGCAGCAGCGGTGGCCGACATTGCAGATGGATCATCGATCGCCGTGGGCGGCTTCGGTGTCGTGGGCGTGCCCGAATTCCTCATTCGGGCTCTCCAGGACCAGGGAGCCAAGGACCTCGAAGTGATCTCGAACAACGCCGGCGTCGACGGCCGCGGCCTGGGCATCCTGCTCGCCGACGGGCGACTTCGCCGCATCATCGCCTCCTACGTCGGCGAGAACAAGGAATTCGCCCGTCAGTACCTCTCCGGTGAACTCGAGGTCGAACTCACCCCGCAGGGCACCCTGGCGGAGAAGCTGCGTGCAGGAGGCGCCGGAATCCCGGGCTTCTACACCATCACGGGCGCAGGCACCCAGGTGGCCGAAGGCGGCATGCCCTGGAAGTACGACTCGGACGGCAACGTCGTCACGGAGTCCCCGGCCAAGGAGACGAAGGTCTTCGACACCTTCGGCGAAGAGAAGGAATACGTCCTCGAGAAGTCCCTGGCCCCCGACTACGCACTTGTGCGTGCGGCAATCGGCGACCGGCACGGCAACCTCGTGTTCCACTCCTCGGCCAGGAACTTCAATCCCCCGGCCGCACAGTCGGCTCGCATCACCATCGCCGAGGTCGAAAAGCTCGTCGAACCCGGCGAGATCGATCCGGACATGGTCCACGTGCCGGGCGTCTTCGTCCACCGCGTGGTGCCGCTGACACCTGAGCAGGTGGCGGACAAGCCCATCGAGAAGCGCACCGTACGAGAAGCCTGAGGAGACACAGAAATGTCATTGACACGCAATCAGATGGCGGCCCGTGCCGCCCAGGAACTCGAAGACGGCAGCTACGTCAACCTCGGCATCGGCATGCCGACCCTGGTTCCGAACTTCCTGCCCGAGGGCGTCCACCTCGTCCTCCAGTCGGAGAACGGGCTGCTCGGCGTCGGCCCCTACCCGACCGAGGATGAGATCGACCCCGACCTCATCAACGCGGGCAAGGAGATCGTGACGATGAACCCGGGCGCCGCCTACTTCGACTCGGCGGCGAGCTTCGGCATGATCCGCGGCGGCAAGATCAACGCCGCGATCCTCGGCGCCATGCAGGTGGCCACGAACGGCGACATCGCGAACTGGATGATCCCGGGCAAGATGGTCAAGGGCATGGGCGGCGCGATGGACCTCGTGCACGGCGCCCAGCGCGTCATCGTCATCATGGACCATGTCGCCAAGGACGGCTCGCACAAGCTGCTGACCTCCTGCGACCTGCCGTTGACCGGAAAGGGCGTCGTCGAACGCATCATCACCGATATCGCCGTGCTCGATGTCAGCGGTGATTCCTTCACCCTCGTCGAACTCGCCCCGGGCGTGACCGTCGACGAGGTCAAGGAGAAGACCGGCGCCGAGGTGATCGTCCCCGCCGACGTCCCGACCGTCGAGGTCGCCGCCTGATTCAGAACTGACCGGCCGGCTGCTCTGCCCCGCGCGAGGAGTGTCCGAACGAGGACACCTGCCGATCGAACTGTGGTCACGTTCGGATGCTCTGAACGCTCAGAAGTATCCGAACGTGACCACAGTTCTGTGTTCAGCCGCCGGCGAGGAGTCCGGTCCGTTCGCCGCAGACTCAGCGGCCGGCTGCTCCGGAGTCCAAGCCGGTGGTCGCCACGAACAGGTCGCCGTGGCCGTCTGCCGTCACAATCGGTTCGTTCGCCGCGATGAAGGCGCTCTGCCCACGCTCGAGGGTGAGCGTCGATCCGAGCGAGCTGAGTGTGACAGCACCCGCGGTGCACAGCGCGATCGCAGCACCGCGTCGCTCCACGGTCGTCGCCCGTGGGCACCGCAGCGCCTGCAGAGCGAAATCGTCGGTGGGGCCGAGCAGCATTCCGGAGCGGTCGGGTTCGACCATCCGCGGGGTGCCGGCGCGGAAGTCCGTGATCGTCGCCAGCTGTTCGATGTCGACGTGCTTCGAGGTCAGTCCGCCGCGCACGACGTTGTCGCTCGAAGCCATGATCTCGATGCCCGTGCCGAAGAGGTAGGCGTGCAGAACCCCGGCGTCCATGGTCAGCGCCTCACCCGGCTGCAGGTGGACTCGGTTGAGCATGAGCCCGACCAGAGCGCCCGGATCGTGTGGGTAGTCGGTGACGAGCTCGCAGAACGTCTGTGCTGGGTCGACCGCACTGCCGGACCGGCTGATGTGCCCGGATGGCTGTTCGTCGATTCCGTGGGCGGCCACCTCGTCGACGAGCCCCGGTGTCCGCGGGTCGCTGAGGATGATTTCGACGGCACGGGACAGGGCCTTGGACTCACTGAAGGACTTCAGCGCGCCGATGATCGCTCCCAGGACGTCCAAGGACGGCGGAGTCAGCGGCTGAGAGAGCATCCTTTCGAACGTCGCCCGCACAGCCTTGCGCGGGCGGAACCCCGTGAGCGCGTGGAAGTCCGTGAGCGCGTAGATGAGCTCCGGTTTCGCCGAGGCGTCCTTGAAGTTCCGGTCGGGAGCGTCCAGCGCCGGACCGTTCGCTTCCTCGGCGGCGAATCCTGCCCGCGCCTGCTCGCGATTCGGGTGCACCTGGATCGACAGGGCCTTACTGGCCGAGAGCACTTTGAGCAGGAACGGCAGTCGCGTACCGAAGGACTCGAGGGAATTGCGGCCGAGCAGGCCCTCCGGGTCCCCCGCCAGATATTCGATGAGGTTGGGCCCGAGCCGAGGCTCGGCCTCGGTCGCCACGCCGCCCGCTGCCTCCTGAGCGCCGAGGCGGTTCTGATGTTCCAGCGGAGATGGGGCGCGAGTGCGGCTGACGTCGAGTCGAGAGGGGCTGACCGGGTGGGCTCCGAGCCAGAGTTCCGCGCAGGGGGTGCCGTCCGGAACAGTGCCGAGGATCGCGGGAATCGCGTCGGTGCTGCCCCATTCGAAGTTCTTGACCGTGTTGTGCAGACGATGCACTGCGGGCCCCCTTCTGACAGTTGAGAGTCGTCATCACATCCGGTGTGTTCCGGGTGTGCTTCGACAAGCCTAGTCCCACCATCACACGCCGAGGCGGCACTTCACCGACTGTTCAACCGAAGTCACGATCAATTCACCGCTTGTCACCTGGGCTGATGCTTTCACACCGGTCACCATCGCCCGCAGGATCGTGGGGAGAACCAGAGAGTGCCCCGAGGGCGATCCGCAGTGGGATCGTCCTCGGGGCACTGTCTGGCAGACGCTGTCCGCCCTGTCCTCGAAGCCAGGTGTCAGCCGACGACGCGGATGACCTTGGCTCCGCGGTTCAGCATCCAGCTGTAGCTGCGCTTCGTGGTGTTCGTCCGCGACGAACCGGCGTCGTACATCTGGCCCTTGGTCTCGGAGATGATTCCGATGTGACCGGGGATCCAGATGAGGTCGCCGGCCTTGGCGTCCTTGAGAGAGATCTCTTTGCCCGCGTAACGCTGCTGGCTGGTTGTGCGCGGCAGTTTGATGCCGTTCTTGCCATAGACGTACTGGGTGTAGCCCGAGCAGTCCCAACCGGTCTTCGGCGAGGTGCCGCCCCAGACGTACCTCACGCCGAGATTGGCCTTCGCGTCCTTGATGATGGACGCACGCTGGGCCGCGATCTTCTCGGCCTTGGACGGCTTGTCGTCCTTCTTGGAGTCATCCTTGGACTTGTCGTCCTTCTTGGAATCGTCCTTGGACTTGTCGTCCTTCTTGGAATCGTCCTTGGACTTGTCGTCCTTCTTGGAATCGTCCTTGGACTTGTCGTCCTTCGAGTCCTTGTCGTCTGCAGAACCTTCCCCGGAGTCTGCAGGCGACTTGTCATCGGTGGAATCGTCTCCTGGCGGTGTCGTGCCGCCCGGAGAGTTATCGTCGCTGACTCCCCCGGCGATCGACCCCTTGGGAGAGAACTCGGTGGTTCCGTAGCCTTCGGCCCAGACCAGACGTGCGCCCTGGAAGAGCTGCTCACCGCGGCCCTTCTTGTAGACCACGTCCGACTTGGGGTAACCGAGGTGACCCTTGACGGTCCCCTTGTCACCCCAGTACTTCATGATGGTGCCGGAGGTGTAGTGAGCGCCGGTGTCCTTCGACCAGTAGAACGAGCCCTTTTCGAAGCGCTGCGCGGCGCCCCCGCCCTTGAGGCCGCCCTTCTCCGCAGAGGTGGGCAGCCCCAAGTCGGTGACTGCATTGCCCTTGTACGCCGAGGCGATCGCCCCGGACAGGTGGTAAGCGCCGGTCTTCTTGGACCAGTAGACGGTGCCCTTCTCGAACTTCTGCGCCTTGGCGCCCGAGATGCCCTTGACGTCATATTCCTTGCCGAGAGCCTTGCCGAGCTTGTTCTTCTCGGCGTACTTCTCGATCGTGGTCTTCGCCTTCGGCTTCTCAGTCTTCTTGTCGTCGTCCTTCTTGTCGTCGTCCTTGCTGTCGCTGGGCTGCTCGCCGGTCTTCAGGATCGTGTTGACCGTCGAACGCATCTCGCCCAGCTTGGCGTAGAAGGCATCACCCGGGCACTCGGTCTGTCCCAGGTCGCGGTGTCCGACCAGGTTCGACTTCGTCGCCTTCGAGATTCCGTTGATCGAGAACTTCCACGCGATCGCCGAGGCGACGGCATCGCGGGTCTTCTTCGGCGGAGCCGAGCTGTTGTAGGTACCCAGCACGGAGATGCCGAAGGTTCCGGTGTTGTGCCCGGCGACGTGTGCGCCGATGACGGCCTTCGAGATGTCACCGCCGCGGGCCTGCCAGAGGCGACCGTACTTGTCTGCGACGACGTTGTATCCGATGTCGTTCCAGCCGCGACCCTGCTGGTGGTAGGCCTGGATACCACGGATGATTCCGGGAACGTCGGCCGCCGAGTAGCTGTTCGAGCCGGAGGTGTGGTGGACGACGGCCTGTTTGATGCCGCTGGCGTAGTCGGGGCTGCCGCGGTAGGCCTTGGCACCCCACGAGCTGCGTGAGCCGATCTTCGGCTTCGACACCTTCTTCGCCACGGTGTCGACCGTCGACGATCCGGGCACGTAGTTCTGATTGGTCACGGTCGCACCGGCGGCCGCGTCGACGTTCTCTGCAGATGCCGCCTCGGCGTCGGTCGAGTTATCGGTCGACTGCTCGGGCGCGGTCTCCGCGCCGGTGGAGTCGCCGCCGACCTGGTCGTCGAGTTCGACAGGATCGTTCTCGGCCACCGCCTGAGCGTCGCCGGCGTCTCGCTTCGGGTCGACGAGCACGAGCTCGGCCTCACTCGGCGCGGAATCACCGAGGATGCGCATCTGCACAGCAGAGGCGTTGGAGACCGTCATCGGTTCCGAGCCCTGATTCTGTGCCTCTTCCTGCTGCTCTTCGTCCAGGGTGTTCCAATTGCCCCATTCCGAGCCCTGCTTGGTGCGGACCTGGATGCGGATATTGGACTTCGCCTGGGAGAACGTGAAGCCGATGAGGCTCGGGTTGTTCGCGGGAACGTCGAGGACATCGGAGATGAGCGCGATGTTCACTCCGTCTTCGGTCTTCTGACGGACCGAACCGGAGATGTCGTCTTCGTCCTCAGTCTTCGACTCGTCGGACGAATCCTTCGCACCCTCGTCCCCGGCATCGTCGGACTTCTCGTCCTCGGACTTCGGGGACTCGTTCTCTGCGCCTTCGGCGGGAGCCTGCTCGGACTCGGACGGAGCCGATCCCTCGGACGGCACGGCCTCGTCGGCTCCGGAGGTCAGTCCGGCGGAGACATTGTTGACCGAACCCGCAGACGCCGACGCCGAGGCGTTGACGATATCGGGCACCTTGGCCGATGCCAGGGCAGTCTGCGACTTGAAGATGTTCGGCAGATTGCTCGTGGCGCTCTGGTTGGCGGCAGTGGCGGTGGAATCACTGGAATCGCGGGCACCGGGGACGTTGAGTCCCTCTTTGCTGACGTTCAGCGCCTCTTTGGACACATCAGGCGACGTCGTGGCTGCGGTAGCCGACGGTGCCGTGACCGCTAAGGTGCCGACCAGCGCAACAGAAGCGCAGCCCGCAACAGTGGGCAATAGATATTTCATCGTTACAGCCTTTTCGAGGAAGACAGGGAAGTTCAGGCCTCGAGGTCCCCTTCACCGTTGGCAGAACGGTGGGCAACCCCAACATCTCAAAATTGTTACACATTTTCGGCGTGTCAGACTAGCCACAGAACGGAATATTCTAATTACACGAGTGTGGTTCCCAGTATTGGCAAGCGACACACCGAGCAAAAGATTTTCCGGGAATCGTCATGGGATCGGCCGATTCGGTCATCGGACGCATCACGACCAGTCCCACAGCAGCGCCTCAGGGCACGTAGCAGATCGCCTTTGCGTCGGCTTCTTCGCCGTTGTCAGAAGAGGAGTCGCCGGCACCCTGTGCCAGCAGCTGCGGCCCTGAACCGGGGTTCGGATCGAGTTCCGCATCGACTCCCGCAGCGGCTGACAGGTCGCTTCCAGGAACCGAGAACGCGCCGTTGTCCTCGTCCGAGGATTTCGACGACTCCTCGATCTTATCGGCTACCAGCCGATGTGCCACATCGAAGTCGGGCCGCGACGGAGTGATGCGCGGCGGGGTGAGGTCGACGGACTCGATCTTCTGCGACTTGACCTTGAGCGCGAGATCGACGAACGAATCCACCTGAGACGACGGGATGTCCGTCGACACGGCCCCTGGAGTGGCTTTCGCGATCGACTGATAGCGAGTGAGCACTGTGGCCGGGTCGAGCTGCTTGACCATCGCCGTCTGCACACAGCGCTGGCGCACCATTCGCTCGTAGTCGCTGGAGAATTCGCGGGAGCGCGCGAACCACAGCGCGTGGAATCCGTCGAGCTTCTGCTTGCCCGGTTCGATCCACCCTTTGACCGGCCCGTGCTGGCCCGTGGTCGGATCGACCTTCGACGAGATCGGCACCCGTTTGCCGGAGACGAGGGTGATTCCGCCGAGGGAGTCGATGAGGTTCTCGAACCCCTTGAGGTTGATCATCGCGTAGTACTGGACCTCGAGGCCGGTGACACCCGAGACAGCATCCATCGTCGCCTGCTCGCCGGCCGTCTTCGGATCCTCGAACTCGTCCTTGTGCTGCTCGCCCTGCTGGAAGACGGCGTTGAGCAGACATTCGTCTCCGCAGTTGTACCCCTGCGGGTAGTGCTTGTGCAGTGGAGAGTCGTCGGGGAAGGGCACGTTCTCCATATTGCGGGGCAGACCGATGATAACGGGCTTGCCGGTCTTCGCATCGATCGAGACCAGAGACAGGGAGTCCGGGCGGATTCCTGTCCGGCCCTTTCCGGCGTCCGAGCCCAGCAGCAGGATGTTGTACCGGCCGTCGACGGGCTTGAGCGCCTTGCCCGAGGCGAACAGGTCGCTCATCAGTCCGCGCTGTGAGTTGAGGATCGTCGTCCCCCAGGCCAGAGGGCCCACAACGATGAGCAGGAGAGCGCAGAAGGCCGCGACGAAGCGTCTGCGTGCCTTCCGGGAGATCGTGACGATCCGGATCCGGCGCAGGGTGTCCAAGAGACACACCGCCCAGTTGATCGCGATCACGGGCACCCAGATGGTCAGGAAGGTGAGGATGAAGGGGTTCGTGCCGATGGTGAAGAGGAACGTCCGGCTGATGAGGACGATCACTCCGGCGATGAGGGCCAGGATCCAGCTGATGGCGGTGATCGACAGAGAGATCTTCGCCCAGCGGCGGTTGCCGAAGAGGAGCTGCACTCCCCCGGGCACGAGGGCCGTGACGAGCAGCAGAAGCCACGCCCGCACATCACGCGTCGGCTGCGAGGCATACGACGGATGGCGGATCGGGTCCACATATCTCGTTTCGGCCACTGACTTCCCTTCGCTTCGGGCTCTGCTCACGGACTGATTCCGGCGTCGACATCCTCAGGAGGCCACGCACAGGTCGCCTCGCCCCATCGGGTGCCCACAGCAGACAACTGTGCCAAAGTCACTTCAGAGTCCACTGTGTTCACCTATTGTGTCGCGTGAGAACCGTCGATTCCGGCACATCCGCGCCGCGCATGTCGCATTCTTCGCGTGTGCGATTCTTCACAGGCAGAAAGCGGGCGCGGCAGACTCCCATCTGGGGAATCTGCCGCGCCCGTTCGTCACCGACCGACTGACACCGCGCACGGTCGGCCGCGGAGAGTTCGGAGCCCGGCTCAGGCGAGGAGCTTGCGCCCCATCACCATGCGCTGGATCTGGTTGGTGCCTTCGTAGATCTGCGTGATCTTCGCATCGCGCATCATCCGCTCGACCGGGTGGTCGACGACGTATCCGGCTCCGCCGAGCAGCTGCACGGCATCCGTGGTGATCTCCATCGCGGCATCGGAGGCGAAGGCCTTCGCGGCGGCACCGAAGTAGGTGAGGTCGTCGTCGCCGCGCTCGCTCTTGGCGGCGGCGGTGTAGGTGAGCTGACGTGCGGCCTCGAGCTTCATGCCCATATCGGCGAGCATGAACTGGATCGCCTGGTTGTCGGCAACGGACTTGCCGAACTGCTGACGGTCCTTGACGTAGGCCAGAGCGTAGTCGAGAGCACCCTGGGCGACGCCCACGGCCTGCGCGGCGATCGTGACTCGAGTGTGGTCGAGGGTGCGCAGGGCGATCTTCAGACCCTCCCCGGGCTCGCCGACGATGCGGTCGCCGGGCAGGCGGACATTGTCGAAGAGGAGCTCTCGAGTGGGCGAGCCCTTGATGCCGAGCTTGCGCTCCTTGTCACCGAAGGTGAAGCCCTCATCGGACTTCTCCACGACGAAGGCGGAGATGTTGCGTCCGCGTGCTCCGTCGGGGTCGGTCACGGCCATCACCGTGTAGTAGTCGGAGACTCCGGCGTTGGTGATCCAGGTCTTGACCCCGTTGAGGATCCAGTCGTCGCCGTCACGTTCGGCACGGGTCTTCATCGATGCGGTGTCCGATCCGGCTTCGCGCTCGGACAGGCCGTAGGAGAATCCTGCTTCACCGGAGGCCACGGACGGGAAGTACTTCTTCTTGATCTCTTCGCTGCCTCCGAGCTGGACAGGCATGCTGCCGAGCTTGTTCACAGCCGGAATCAGCGAGGACGAGACGCAGCCGCGTGCGACCTCTTCGATGATGATCGACACGGCCAGCGCATCGGCGCCCATGCCCCCGTACTCTTCGGGGATGTGCGCGGCGAAGAAGTCCGTCTCGACGAGGGCGTCATGCGCCTCCTGCGGATAGCGGGAGTCTGCGTCGACTTCGGCGGCGAACGGCGCGACCTTCTTCTCGACGACGTTGCGGACTGCGGCGCGGATCTCTTCGTGCTCTTCGCTGGGCTGGTACAGGTCGAACATCATTCTCCTCAGACTTATCAAACGTTCAGCAAGCCCTATTATTCCTGCAGCGCCCGCCCTTTGTCGAGAGCTACCTGCCGCAGCTGGGACCGATAGTCATCGAGACGAGTGCGCAGAGCCTCGGCTTCGGCACCGTGACCTGCCCCGAGGATGCGCGCCGCCAGCAGACCGGCGTTCTTGGCACCGCCGATCGAAACGGTGGCCACGGGCACTCCGCCGGGCATCTGCACGATGGACAGCAGCGAGTCCATTCCGTCGAGGTGCTTCAGCGGCACGGGAACACCGATGACCGGAAGTGAGGTCATCGACGCGATCATCCCGGGCAGATGAGCCGCTCCCCCGGCACCGGCGATGATCACACGGATGCCGCGGTCGGCCGCGGACTTCGCCCAGTCGACCATGTCCTCGGGCATCCGGTGAGCGGAGACCACCTCGGCGCTCGATTCGATACCGAGCTCATCGAGGGCATCGGCGGCGGCCTTCATCGTCGGCCAGTCCGAGTCCGAGCCCATGACGATGCCGACCGGAGCCGCCGTGTCAGTGGAGCCTTCGTTCGCTGTGGTCATCAGTGCGTCCTTCGTTGCAGGCGATTGGAATCCGTCGGTGCGGACGGGTGGCGGATGGTGTCAGGGTACGGGTGGTGCCGGGGTGCAGACGGCGCCGGTACTCAGCGCGAGCCGGATTCGCCCTCGGCCCGGAGGTCCTCCGGAGCGGGCATCTGCGGGTGCGGATCGACATCGACGCCGGCGATGAAGTCCGCAGCATGCCGCGCACGGGCGAGCACGAGCTGTCGATCGTCGCCGTAGGCATTGACGTGGCCGACCTTCCGCCCCGGCCGCACGCCCTTGCCGTACAGGTGGACCTTCACTGCCGGGTCGTGCGCCATGACGTGCAGGTACGGCTGATAGAGGTCGTCGTGATCGGCGCCGAGGATGTTGACCATCACGGACACATCCTCCCGTGCCGCGGGGCTGCCGAGGGGAAGGTCGAGGACCGCGCGGAGGTGCTGCTCGAATTGGCTCGTCACCGCTCCGTCCTGGGTCCAGTGCCCCGTGTTGTGCGGGCGCATCGCGAATTCGTTGATGAGGAAGCCCTCGTCGGTCTCGAACATCTCCATCGCCATGACGCCGGTGACCTCGAGGGTGCCGGCGACCGTGAGGATCGCTTCGGTGATGGCCCGCGCCTTCTCCTCGGACAGATCCGGTGCCGGGGCGATGGCCTCCTTGCACACGCCGTTCTGCTGCCAGGTCTCGACGACCGGCCACACGGCGGTCTGCCCCATCGGGGAGCGCCCGACCATGACCGCGAGCTCGCGTGTGAAGTCGACCTTCTCCTCGGCGAGCAGCTGAGGAACCTCGTTCAGCCATTCGACGGCCTCGTCGAGGTTGTCGATGACACGCACGCCCTTGCCGTCATAGCCGCCGCGGGGCGTCTTGAGGATGAAGGGGTAACCGACGCGAGCGGCGAACGCCTCGACATCGGCGGCCGAGGTGATCTCCGCCCAGGCGGGGTTGGGCAGACCGAGTTCGTCCATCCTCCTGCGCATCCGGATCTTGTCCTGGGCGAAGATGAGGGCATCGGGGCCGGGGCGCACAGCGTGTCCGGCCGCGACGAGAGCCTGCAGGTGCTCCGGTGGGACGTGTTCGTGGTCGAAGGTGATGACGTCGACGGTCTCGGCGAAGGCCTTGAGCGTCGGATAGTCCGTATAGTCACCGACGGTCACCTCACTGATGACCTGCGTGGCGGGGGCGTCGGCGGTCTCCGCGAGAACGGAGAAGCGGACGCCGAGGGCTTCTGCGGCGGGGGCGAGCATACGTGCCAGTTGACCGCCGCCAATGACACCGATTCGAGGAAAAGTCACGTGTGCCATCCTATCGTGGACGTTCAGACTAAAAGGAGCGGGATCTGCAGTTCCTGCTCCGTGGTGGAGCCGTGGTGACCGATGAGCGCCAGCGCCGAGGCGGATTCCACATCCGAATCGACCACGGCGAAGCCGTCGGTGCAGATGACGAGGAAGTCCCCGATCCGCGGATGGACGTGCGGGGCGACGGGGCCGAAGTAGCCGCGGGCGATCGCTGCGGACTTCGGCAGGATGAGCCCGCGGTCGCCGATCGTCTCCTGCCAGGCCGAGAGCACGTCCGCTTCGGCGCCGTCAGCGGCGTAGAGGTGCAGTGCTCGCGGCTCTCCGCCGACGTGGCGCAGACCGGCCTTGAGCTCGGGAAGCTCGGCGAGGTCGAGACGACGTTCGTGGTCGACGTCGACCATTCCGTGGTCGGCGGTGATGAGCATGGTCGCGTCGTGCGGCAGGTCGGAGGCGAGTCGGGACAGAGCGAGATCGACGCGTTCGAGCTCTTCGGTCCAGGCCGCGGAGTCCGCACCGTGCACATGCCCGGTCTTGTCGAGGTTGCCCCAGTAGAGGTAGACGAGGCGACGACCGGGAGCCTTCGCCTCGGCCAGGGCCTGAGCGCAGCGTTCTTCCAGGGTCTTCGAGTCCCGGAATCGGCCGCCGCGCAGCGATGCCCGGTTGAGCCCGCGCCCGGCGAACTTCTTCTCGCCGAGGCTGACCACATCGATCCCGGTATCCGTGAGGCGTTCGAAGAGCGTCGCATCGGGAACCCAGCCGACCGGGTCGACATCGAGGTTCCACGTCAGCTGGTTGAACACTGCGTCCTTCTCCGGGTCGAGCACGCGGTAGCCGACCACCCCGTGTGCACCGGGCAGGCGGCCCGTGGCCAGAGATGACAGGGAGTTCGCCGTCGTCGACGGAAACCCGGCGGACAGTGTCCGGCGAGTCCCGGCCTGTGACCGGAAGAAGGGAGTGTATCCGCCGTAGCGGCGCAGCTGCTGCTCGCCGAGACCGTCGATGAGAACGACGATCGTCGCCCGGGATTCCCGGTCGAGCCCGAGCGTTCGGGCACGATCGGACATCGACCCGTCGAGGGCCTCGGCCGCACCGAGTCCCAGCGCCGCAGCGGGGACGACATCGGAGAGCATCGGTCCGGCATAGTCCGGAGGCCCCAAGGGCTCAGCGCCGGATGGGGACGGCAGTCCGTGCCGCGTCGAGTCCTCGATCATCAGCGACGCGACCGCAGCCGGGCGTGGAAGACCGCGGCACGCAGCTTCCCGGCGAAGTCGGCCATGCGGTCGACGGCGGCCTGCCCCTCGGCTTCGGCCGAGACCCGGAGCATGACATCCTCGGCGAAGAGCGACCCTCCGTAGCCGTGATCGCCCACGCAGTTGGGATCTCCGCAGGTCTCGGGGAACGCCTCGAAGCGCTTCGACGCGCCCCAGGACATCGTCAGCGAGACCTCGACTGGCTTGTCACCGGGTTCGAAGGCGGCCGGATCGGCGAAGGTGCGGCCGACCATCACGGTGCCCAGGCGATCGAGTTCGATGTCCTCGCTGCTCGTGACCGCGCGCGGCTTGGAACCGGGTTCCGCGTTCGGATCGTCATCGACGTGGGCCAACAGCAGTCGGGTCTCGGTGAGCACGAAGGCGGTCACATGCCGGTGGATGGATTCGATGTCGACATGGGTGTCGATGTGGACGAAGTGAGCCAACACCGGTTCGTCGTAGAGAGAGTCGGCGAGTATGCCTTGAGTGAGCTGCGGGTAGTAGCCGGCCGACTGCAGATCGTGAACGAGAACCTCGGGTAATGCCATGCCCACCATTGTGCCCCACTCCCCTGACACATCCCAGCGAGGACCGCCATAACCGGGCGTCCGACGCATATGCTGGAAGCATGGAAGACTATCCTGCCGGGTGGGAAGCCGATGTCGTCCTCCGTGACGGCGGCACCGCCCATCTGCGTCCGATCACCCCCGACGATGCCGCTGCCCTGGCCCGCATGCACGAGGCCCAGTCACCGGAATCCGTCTATCTGCGCTTCTTCGCTCCGCTGCCCCGGCTGCCGCAGCGCGATCTCGATCGCTTCGTCAACGTCGACCACCGCGACCGGGTGGCGCTGATCATGCTCATCGGCGATGACATCATCGGCGTCGGTCGCTTCGACCGGATCAGCGACACCGACGCCGAGGTGGCGTTCAACATCGCCGATGCCCACCAGGGCCGCGGGATCGGTTCGATCCTGCTGGAGCACTTGGCCGCAGCCGCGCGCGAATCCGGGATCCAGCGCTTCACCGCCGAGGTGCTGCCCCAGAACCGTTCGATGCTGCAGGTCTTCCAGGCCGCCGGCTACGAGGTCTCCCGCGGATTCGACGACGGCGTCGTGGCCGTGAACTTCGATATCGATCCCACGGCACGGTCCATCGAAGTGCAGGCGTCTCGGGAGCACAGGGCCGAGGCTCTGAGCGTGCGCACGGTCCTCCACCCCACCTCGGTGGCGGTGATCGGCGCCAGCCGCAAACGCAACTCCACCGGCCATCTGCTCATCCGCAACATCACGGCCGCGAAGTTCACCGGCGACCTGTGGGTCGTCCACCCCGAAACCGATCAGATCGCCGGAGTCCAGGCATATCCGAGCCTCGACGCGCTGCCGGGCAAGGCCGACCTCGCGGTCATCGCCGTTCCGGCCGAAGCCGTCACCGAGGTGGTCAAGGACTGCGCCGTGCACGGCGTCAAGGCCGTGCTCGTCATCTCCTCCGGATTCGCCGAGACCGGTCCCACCGGGGCCGAACTCCAGCGCCGCATGGTCGCGACGTCCCGCGCCTACGGAATGCGTGTGGTCGGGCCGAACTCCTTCGGACTGGTCAATGAGGCCGCCGACATCTCGCTCAACGCCTCCCTGGCCCCGTTCCTCCCGGCCTCCGGTACGCTCGGCCTCTTCAGCCAGTCCGGAGCGCTGGGCACCGCTCTGCTCGCGGCCGCGAAGACTCGCGGCTTGGGCATCTCCACCTTCGTCTCCGCCGGCAACCGCGCCGACCTCTCCGGCAACGACCTCCTCCAATATTGGGAGGAGGATCCGGCCACGCAGACCGTCGGCCTCTATCTCGAATCCATCGGCAACCCGCGCAAGTTCTCGCGCATCGCCCGCCGAGTCTCCCGCGTCAAACCCGTCGTCGTCATCAAATCCGATCTCACGGGCCGGGAGCTGCCGCCCGGGCATATCGTGCGCACCTCGTCCCTGGCACCGAACACCCTCGACCAGGTGCTCGAGCAGGCGGGCGTGATCCGCGCGGATACGATCCACCAGCTCTTCGACCTCACCCAGGTGTTCTCGACTCAGAAGCTGCCGGCGGGCCGACGGGTGGGGGTCATCGGCAACTCTGCGGCGATGAGCACCCTGATCATGCAGCGTGCCCGTTCAGAGGGCCTGCGCGTCGACACCGAGCCGGTGTCCATGCACCCCGAGGTCGATGCGGACACCTTCCGGACCGAACTCGATGCGATGTACGCCCGCGACGATGTCGATTCGGTCATCGTCACCTTCACCCCGTCGACCGGCGCGGAGGAGACCGAGATCGCCGGACTGCTGTCCGAATCAGCGGCGCGGTCGGGAAAGACCACGGTCGCCTGCTTCCTCGGCATCCACGGTGTCCAGGACGAACTGACCACGTACCTCACCGATGACAGCGGCAACCGGGTCTCTCACACCGTCCCCAGCTACATCGGACCCGAAGACGCCGTGTGGGCTCTGGCACGGGCCACGGACTATGCGCGGTGGAGGGCCGCCGACCATGGTCGCTACACCGAATTCGACGATATCGACGACAAGTCGGTGCGGGCGATCATCGACGCCGCCCTGGAAGGGGCACAGCCGGGAGCCCCCGTCCGGCTCGAACGCGACGACGTCCGGGATCTGCTCAGCGCCTACGGAATCGACGTTCTGCCCTATCTCACGGCCTCCTCGGTCGACGAAGGCATCGCTGCGGCGGAGAAGATCGGCTATCCCGTTGCGCTCAAAGCCGTGACCAAGGTGCTGAGGCACCGGATGGAACTCGGCGGTGTGCGCCTGAATATCGACACTCCCGAGGAGCTCGCCGAGGATTTCACCGCGATCCAGGACACGATCCGGCAGCTGGCCGGTGAGGAGGAGCCGCTCGTCGATGTCCAGGCCATGGCCCCGCACGGTGTTCCCTGCGTCCTCCGCGCCGGAGAAGACCCCCTGCTGGGCCCGCTGCTGGCGTTCTCATTGGCGGGAGACACGACGGAGCTTCTCGGCGATGTCGCTCATCGAGTCGCCCCGATCACCGACAAGGAGGCCGGGGACATGATCCGGTCGATCAAGGCCTCCCCGCGGCTGTTCGGCTATCGCGGTCTGCCGCCGATGAACATCGAACCGCTGCGCAATGTGTTGGAGAGGCTCGCGGTGCTGGTGGAGAACCATCCGCAGATCCTCGAGATCGTCATCCACCCGATGGTCGCCACGGAGACCGAGTCGCATGTGCTCAGCGCCCACGTCGACCTGCTGCCCGACCCGACTCGGATCGACGGCACACGTCGCCTGCTGAGCTGAGTCGGCGCAGAGAGGTGACCTGCTGAGCTGAAAGGAGAATCCACGCCCGCCGCAGGCTGTCTTCGAATTTCACTGTCCGAGCGCAAGATTGGCGCGTCCTATACCAATTCGCAGACTTGACGGGTAGTGTCTGTATCCGTTCACCACGAAATGTTATGAATTCGTGTTTTAGTGAGTGGCCGCTCCGGCGGCCACTGTCTGTGGCCAGACACTGGCCATCCACCGTCCCAGGCGTCCGCGGCCAGCGGGTGTCCCATGAGAGCGAGGCCTCACAGTCATGATTTCGCGCAGAGACGTCGTCACCGACTCCGCGATCGCCGTAGTCGCCGAACAAGGAGTCCGCGGACTCACCCACAGGGCGGTCGACGCCCTGGCCGAGCTGCCGGTCGGGTCGACTTCGAATGTCTACCGCACCCGCGACGCCCTGATCACCGGAATCATGGAGCGCATCGGAGAACTGAACTCCCAGCAGCTCGAACGCCTGCCGGAACTCGTGGCTGCTCCGGGCGCCGATGCCATCGAAGTCGCCATCGATTTCTGCATGAACTGGCTGACCACCGACCGCAATCGGTTCTACACGATGATGATGCTCAGCCTCGATCCGGCGCTGCCGCCCGAGGCAGTGGTCGCCAAGGAGAAGAACCTCCGCGCGATCAGGGAATTCATCATGCGCTTCGCCGGTGTCGACGCCGAATACGCCCAGCGGGTCAACAGCTCGGTCGCGGGCATGATGGTCAGCGAGCTCGTCGCCGGCACTGCGGATCGTTCGCATGTCGAGGCGTACCTCAGGGAGTTCTTCCAGTGGCTGCGCGGCAGCCGCGACAGCGCCTGAACTCCGACACGAACCCTCCGGGATCGCTCGATTGAGCAGGAGTTCGCAAATCGAACGCTAGAATCGACGGGTGCCCTCCCCCGCTGAGGTCCGGCTTCGGCGCGGGCGGGTGTTCGAATCGAACAGTTCGTGCGTCAAAGGAGTTCCATGCCCGAAGGCAGAGTCATCGAAGTCGACGTCTCCTCAGAGATGGAGAGCTCGTACCTCGAGTATGCGTATTCGGTCATCTACTCCCGTGCTCTGCCCGATGCCCGAGACGGTCTCAAACCCGTCCAGCGTCGCATCGTCTACCAGATGGGCGATATGGGACTGCGGCCCGACCGTGGGCATGTGAAGTCCTCCCGCATCGTCGGCGATGTCATGGGCAAGCTCCACCCGCACGGTGATTCGGCGATCTACGACGCCCTGGTCCGACTGAGCCAGGACTTCATCATGCGTGTGCCGCTCGTCGACGGCCACGGCAATTTCGGTTCCCTCGACGACGGTCCCGCTGCCCCGCGCTATACGGAGGCCCGGCTGACGACCGCGTCGATGCACATGATCGCCGGACTCGACGAAGATGTCGTCGACTTCGTGCCGAACTACGACAACACGCTGACCCAGCCCGAGGTTCTGCCCAGCGCTTTCCCGAACCTGCTCATCAACGGCGCCTCGGGCATCGCTGTGGGCATGGCCACGAACATGGCCCCGCACAATCCCGGGGAAGTCATCGCCGCCTGCGCCCACCTCATCCGCAACCCCGACGCCGGGCTCGCGGAGCTCATGCGCTTCATCCCCGGCCCGGACCTGCCCACCGGCGGTCGGATCATCGGTCTCGACGGAGTGCGCGAGGCCTATGAGACCGGCCGTGGCACGTTCCGCACCCGCGCCACCGTCTCCATCGAGAACATCAGTGCCCGCCGCAAGGGCATCGTCGTCACCGAACTGCCCTATCTCGTGGGACCGGAGAAGGTCGTGTCGAAGGTCAAGGACGCGGTCGGGGCGAAGAAGCTGACCGGAATCGCCTCGATCGACGACTATTCGGACCGCAAGAACGGACTGCGGCTGGTCATCGGCATCAAGAACGGCTTCAACCCCGAGGCGGTGCTCGCCGAGCTCTACCGGCAGACGCCGCTCGAGGAGTCCTTCGGCATCAACAACGTCTGCCTCGTCGAGGGTCAGCCCTCGACCCTGGGACTGCGCGATCTGCTCATGGTCTACCTCTCCCACCGCATCGACGTGGTGCGCAGGCGCACGGTCTTCCAGCTGCGCAAGGCCAAGGATCGACTCCACCTCGTCGAGGGTCTGCTCATTGCGATCCTCGACATCGATGAGGTCATCCAGCTCATCCGCTCCTCGGATGATGCGGCCACGGCGCGCACCCGCCTCATGGATGTCTTCGAGCTCTCCGAGCTGCAGGCGACGTACATCCTCGATCTGCAGCTGCGTCGGCTCACGAAGTTCTCCCGGCTCGAACTCGAGGCCGAACGTGACGAGCTGAAGAAGAGAATCGACTACCTCGAATCGCTGCTGGCCGATGAGGCGAAGCTGCGTGAGCTCGTCGCCGCCGAGCTCGAGTCCACCGCCGAGGTGATCGGCTCGCCTCGCCGCACCGTCCTCATCGAGGGGTCGATGAAGGAGCTGACGGCCAAGGGCAAGAAGGCTCCGACGAACCTCAAGATCGCCGATTCCCCCTGCCGGGTGCTGCTGTCGACGTCCGGACGCATTGCGCGGACCTCGGATGCCGCTCCGCTGGCACGCGAGGGTCGACGCTCCAGCCATGATGCGCTGGTCTCCGAGATCGTCACCACCACTCAGGGCAAGGTCGGTGCTATCACCACCACCGGTCGCCTGCACATGGTCGATGTCGTCGATCTGCCGGCCCTGCCGCCGGCCGCGGCACGGCCCAATGTCGCCGGCGGGGTGAAGATCGCCGAATACGCGGCGCTGGAGAAGAACGAGAAGATCATCGGCCTGGTCGACCTCGACCGCGAATTCGTCCTCGGCACCGCCGACGGCGTCGTCAAACGCGTGTCGGTGGCCGGGCGGCCGAACAAGAACGAATGGGAAGCCATCACCCTCAAGGGCAAGGACTCCGTCGTCGGAGTCGCTCAGCCCGAGGACATCGACGACTCCCTCTCCGTGTTCGTGACCTCGAATGCCCAGCTGCTTGCCTTCGACGCCTCCGGTCTGCGCGCGCAGGGCTGGAACGCCTCCGGGGTGGCCGGGATCAAGGTGGCCGCCGAGGCGAAGGTGATCTTCTTCGGAATGACCCCGAAGGCGGCGAAGACCGACGAGGACGGTGCCGCGGATGCCGAACTCGGCAGCTTCGCGGTCGTCACGATCGCCAGCGGTGAGAATTTCTACGGCGCCCCGTCGTCGTCGATCAAGGTCAGCGAATTCTCCGAGTTCCCGACCAAGGGCCGAGCCACCTCCGGGGTGCGCGCCCACAAGTTCCTCAAGGGCGAGACCGAACTGTCGCTGGCCTGGGTCGGCGACTCTCCGCAGGCCGCGGCCACCGCCGGCGGTGCACGCACGCTTCCGGCCGAACTGTCCCGTCGTGACGGGACTGGATCGCCGTTGGAGTCGAAGATCGATGTCATCGGCACCCTGCCCCGCCTCGGCGGCGCCGAAGCCCACGACCATTCAGCGAGCACCGACGATGGCGCCTCTGCCGATGCCTCCACCGAGGCGACTGCGGAGGCCGAGTCCGGGGCCGACCAGAAGGCGGCCGAGTCCGGCGGAAAGCGATCGACCGGCAAGGAGCAGCGGGGACAGCAGGGACTGGCCACGAGCCTCGATGAACTCGACCTCGACCTCGATGAGGCCAAGGATGAGATCGCACGGTCGAAGTTCGACACCGATGGTGCCGTGATCGTCTCCCACGATGATGACGACGGAGACGACGACTCCGCCCTGTTCTGAGTCCTCTCAGCTCTCGGGTTCGTCGTCGAGGTCGAGGCGCATCTGAGCCGCGGTGCCGCGCTTCATCTCACCGATGGAGGTCTCACCGAGTCCGTGCAGCGATATCGAATCGCGGGGTTCGAAGACGTAGTCATCCGAGGCCGAGAGCACTCGTGCGGTCTCCTCGTCGGTGAAGATCGTGCCGGGATCGGCCACCGCCGTCAGACGTGCGGCGAGGTTGACGCTGGAGCCGAAGATATCGCCGAGGCGGGAGAGCACCCTGCCCCAGACGAAGCCGACGCGAGCCTGCGGCAGATCCTCGGCGGCGGTGACGCGTTCCATCAGCGTCATGGCGATCTCGGCTCCGGCCAGAGGGGTCGACGCGGCGAAGAACACTTCATCGCCGACGGTCTTGATGACCCGTCCGCCGCCGGTGGCGACGATGTTGTAGGCCATGCCCTGGAACTCCTGGACCATGTCCGCCAACTGGCGCGGCTCCATCTTCTGCGACAGACGGGTGAAGGAGACGAGGTCGATGAATCCGACGGCGCGGGCCAACGGCATCGACGAGTCATACCAGCCCTGTCTGTTGTCCATGGCCAGTCCGTCGGAGACATTGACATTGAGACGGCCCATGACGTCGGCGAGATTGCGTCGCCAGGAGTAGGTGAGCATCTTCTGCAGCGGGTCGATCATCTCTTCGACGACGGCCAGGGCGTCCCGTCTCGCTTCCGGGTCGGTCAGCCCCTTCTCCTCGGTGAGGAACTCGACGAGGGTCTCCATCTGCCAGACGACGAGGCGGTCCGTCGTCTGTCCGATGGCCCGGGCCAGGGACAGTGCGGTGGTCTGGTCGATGAGACCGTCGGCGACGGGTTTGGCCCAGATCCGCAGGGCATGCGCATCGCTGACGGTGTAGGCCTTGTCCGTCGGCTTCGCCTGGGACATGCCGAGTGCCCGCCACATCTTCCTGGCCGAGACCGTGGAGATCCCGCCGAGTTTCGCGGCCTCCCGTCGGTCGAGGACGCGCTTGCCGTCGAGCAGGATCTCTTCGAGCCGTTCGGCCGCGGTCCTGGTCTCATAGATCGTGTCGTCGAAGTCGGGACCGTCATCATCGACCGCATCGTCGGCGTCGTCGACGATCGGCAGCGCTGTGGTGCGCGGATCCTCACGCAGTCCGCTGAAGAAATCCTCATCGACGTCGACGCCCGGTGCCGCGTCGGTGGAAGCCGTGTCGGTGGAAGCCGTGTCGGTGGAAACCGCATCGGCGGATGCCGGGTCCGGATCGGCCGTCACCTCGTCGGCGAGCTCTGCCCCGACCTCCCCCGCCTGCGGAGCGGAGCCTGTCAGACCGCCGACAGGTTCGTCGTCGCCGACGTCGTCGAACAGGGCGTCCGCGCTCGACTCGTCGTCCTCGCCGGTGAGGGCATCCGCGGGTCGGTCGTCCGCCTCGGGGTCCGCCGTCTCGGGCTCAGCAGCCGAGCGCACGTCGCGACCAGATGTTTCGCGCTCCGGCTGTGCCGCATCGTCAGACGGCTGACCGTCCGTGGAGGCGCCTTCACCGTCGGCGATCTCAGGACTGCCCAGCTGGTCGGGTTCGACGATGTCGAAACCGGCGGTGAAGTCCGACACCGCCATCAGCGATCGCTCCTTCCCGGAGCTGTCGGGGACGCTGCAGGACGCAGATGATGGACGTCTCCGGCGCTTAAGCACACACGATCGTCGATGATGAGGTCGGCACCGGAGTCGAGCCCCGTGGCGATGCCGATGATGTCGGAGCCGTCGGGCTTCTCCACGCGGACCTTCGAACCGAGCGTCACCATATGATCACGCACTCTCCGCGCTGTGCGGCTGTCGCGGAAATCCTCATCTCCATAGTCGATCAGCTCTCTGTAGCAGGGGATCAATGTGCTCAGAATTGAGACTAGCAACGCTTCATGATCAATTTCTGAACCGTCGACTCCGGTTTCGATCGCCAGAGAGCTCGCGTCCTCCCGTGGCAGATCCGCAGGCTCCGAACGGGTGTTCAGGCCCATGCCCAAGACGATCTGGGCACCGCCGGCCGAAGGTTCGACACGAGCGAGGATGCCGCACAGCTTCCTGCCGTCGGCGGTGAGCACGTCATTGGGCCATTTGATCGCGGCGGGCACCCCCACCTCGGTGACGGCGGAGTGCACGGCCTCACCGGCGATGAGCGGGATCCATCCCCAATGGGAGAAACCGGTCGGAGGTGTGAGCAGTATCGACCATGTCAGGGACCGGCGGGCGGGCACCGTCCAGGCCCGGCCCAGACGGCCGTGTCCGGCGTTCTGAAAATCTGTGCCGCGGATGGTGAACTCGGCCACCGGCGAATCGGTGCCGGCGCCCTCCCGGACCACTCGCGCAAGTTCGTCATTCGTCGATGCGCAGGTATCGTCCCAGATCAGCGGCGGGAGCGAGAGTCCGCGATCCGCAGCGGTGCGGCGCACTGAGTCGACGTCGACGAGAAGAGAGTTGTGTTGGCTGTTCACCAGTCCACTCTAGATTCTTTTGGTGAGAGTGCACAACGAAGTCTCACGTCATCGTTATTGTGGAGACATGACGGATACTCCACGGACCACAGCCGAGCGCATCGACGCTTTCACCCAGCGCAGGGAAGCGGCCCACACGGGCAATCAGCGCTCGGTGGACAATCAGCACAAGCGCGGCAAGCAGACCGCCCGTGAACGCATCGCGGCACTCCTCGATGCCGACTCCTTCCAGGAGATCGACGAATTCGCCCGCCACCACAATCACCAGTTCGGGATGCAGGACAACCGCCCCGACGGTGATGGAGTCGTCTGCGGTCTGGGCACGATCGAAGGCAAGACCGTCGCGGTCTTCGCCCACGACTTCACCGTCCTCGGCGGGTCGCTGGCCGAGGCGAACGGACGCAAGATCGTCAAGGTCCAGAAGCTCGCGCTCAAGCTCGGCTGCCCGATCATCGGCATCAACGACTCCGGCGGCGCCCGGATCCAGGAAGGCGTCGGATCGATTGCGCTCTTCGCCGAGATCTTCCGCCTCAACGTCGCCTCCTCGGGCGTGATCCCGCAGATCTCGCTGATCATGGGCCCCTCCGCCGGCGGCGCCGTGTACTCCCCCGCACTGACCGATGTCACGATCATGGTCGACCAGATCAGCCACATGTACATCACCGGTCCCGACGTCATCAAGACCGTGACCGGCGAATCGGTCGGCCATGAGGAGCTCGGCGGCGGACGGACGAACAACACCGTGTCCGGAAACGCCCACTACCTGGCCTCCGATGAGGATGACGCGCTCAACTATGTCCGCGATCTGCTCTCGTTCCTGCCGCAGAACAACCTCGATCCGGCCGATTCCGACGAGTTCGTCTCCGACCTGTCACTGACTCCCGAGGACGAGGCGCTGGATACGCTCATGCCGGATTCGCCATCGCAGCCCTACGACATCCTCGACGTCGTCACCACGATCCTCGATGACGGCGAATTCCTGCAGGTCTCGGAGCTCTTCGCCCCGAACGTCGTCACCGGCTTCGGCCGCGTCGAGGGCGTGAGCGTCGGCGTCATCGCCAACCAGCCCATGCAGCTGGCCGGCACCCTCGACATCGATGCCTCGGAGAAGGCCGCACGCTTCGTGCGCCTTTGCGATGCCTTCAATCTGCCGATCCTCACCTTCGTCGATGTGCCCGGGTTCCTGCCCGGCACCGATCAGGAGTACGGCGGCATCATCCGCCGCGGTGCGAAGCTCATCTACGCCTACGGCGAGGCCACCGTTCCGCTCGTCACCCTCATCACCCGCAAGGCCTACGGCGGTGCGTACTGCGTGATGGGGTCGAAGCAGCTCGGTGCCGATATCAACCTCGCCTGGCCGAGCGCGCAGATCGCGGTTATGGGTGCTCAGGGCGCGGCGAACATCGTCTACCGACGCAAGCTCAAGGCCGTCGAAGAAGCCGGTGAGGATGTCGAGGCGGCACGTACCGAGCTCATCCAGGACTACGAGGATGCGCTGCTCAACCCGTATCTGGCTGCCGAGGAAGGCTATATCGACGCCGTCATCAGGCCGAGCGAGACCCGCAGCCGAATCGTCCGTTCCCTGCGGGCGCTGAAGAACAAGCACGTCGACGCGCCCGCGCGCAAGCACGGTAACATCCCCCTATGAGCGATGATCTGCAGACCGACGCCGAGGCGAACCTGCCGGGCGAAGTCGACGCCGAGGTGACCGTGCCCGGTGAGGATTCCGTCACCGCGGAGGGTGTGGCCCCAGCCTCAGATGGGGCGCTGCGAGTGTCCTCTGCAGAGGGACGCTCGCAGGTGCGCGCCGATGACGGCGAACCGATCAGCGACGAGATGGCCAGTGCGGCGGCTGTGGCCGCGGTCGTGGCGATCCGTCAGGTGGCGGTCGCCTATGCGGCCCAGCAGGCCAGTGCGGAAGCCGAGTCCGAAACCCGCAAGGGTGATCGGGCCGGCTTCCGGGCTCCACGTCGAAATGTGCGCAAGCGTCTCCCCCAGACCTGGGACCAGCACCTGGGTCGCTGAGGCGCCGCCGGCCCCGGACTTCGTCGGACTCCCGTACTGGGGCCGGACTCCCGTGCCGACTGTCGCCTCAAGCGGCAGCGGCGAGCGACGGTCCTCAGTTCCAGTCGGCCGCTTCTCTAGTCGGCTTCTTCGCGGAAGAGCGCACGCAGTTCGTCGAAGAGCCTGTCGATCACGGGTCCCGGATCTCCGTCGACCCGCCGCATCCGGGTGAATGTCGCCTTGAGCGCCATCATCGCCAAGGCGGCGACGGCTTCGGCTCGCGGGGAGACTTCGATATCGTCGTCGGCATAGTCACCGGAGTGAGCCCCCATGACGTCGACCGGCGCCGAGGGGGTTCCGTCGAGGCGGCGTTGGATGATCTGCCGAAAGAGCCGTTCGTTGTTGCCCATCCGCGACATCTGCAGCGGTATCAGCGACGGGTCCTTTTTGAGCATGAGATGGTACTGGTGCATATCGTCGCGTTTCTCCATCCGAGTGGCGACGATGAATGCGAGCAGGTGTTCGAGGTCGGCGACGAGGCGTCCATGGGGTCCCCCGGCTTCGAATTCCTCGATGGCCGGTTGGTCCTCTTCGTCGAAGACGGTGTCCGCGCGACCGAGCAGCGCCTCGTCCTTCGATGAGTAGTAGTTGAAGAAGGTCCGTCGGGAGACTCCGCAGCGCTCACAGATGTCTTCGACGGTGACATTGTGATAGCCCTTCTCCAGGGCCAGGTCGATGGCGGCACGGCGCAGCGCCTGCCCGCGCTCGCGCTTCTTGCGTTCGCGCAGTCCCTCGACCGGCGGTGACGCTTTGACCTCTGAACCAGAACTCATGAGAACAGTATTGCAGTCAGCGCATTTTCACCGGAAATGCGCTGAGCGACCGTCTCGGGCTCAGTACCCGAGTTTCGCGTTCGTGAGCACCGGGACCGTCTCCGCCGCGGTGTCGGCGGCGTTGAGGTCGATCTCGACGATCTCGAGCCGTTCGGCGCCGTCGAGTGAGTTGAGCACCTCACCCAGGGGGTCGGAGACCAGACTGTGGCCGACCCCGGTCGGTCCTTTCTTCGGCACGGGGACCCCGGTGACGTCGGGATCGGCTTGGCCGAGGGCGGCGATGAACATGTTCGAGTCCAGTGCCCGAGCCCGGGCGAGGATCTCCCACTGTTCGGCCTTGCGCGGTCCTGCACCCCAGGAGGCGGCGACGACGGTCAGGCGTGCACCGCGACGGCTGAGTTCGGCGAAGAGCTTCGGGAACCGAATGTCGTAGCACAGGGCCAGGCCGATGTCCTCGCCGTCGACGGTGAAGAGCACCGGCTCCTCCCCCGCTTCGACGGTGTCGGATTCCTTGAAGCCGAAGGCGTCGTAGAGATGGATCTTCGCATAGTCGCTGCGCCGGCCGTCGGGGGAATAGACGGCGAGCAGGTTGATGACCTTGTCGTCCGTGGCCGCGAATTCACCGATGACGACGGTGATCGCGGTCTCGGCGGCGAGGTCACTCAGCGCTTTTCTCCACGACTCGGAGTGCTCCTCGGCGATGGTGCGCAGGCCGGATCCGAAGGCCGACATCGTCGCTTCGGGGAAGACGACGAACCGGGCTCCCGTCGCGGCGGCCCGACGGGCATAGGAACGGACCTTCTCGAGGTTGTCGGCCACCTCGGTGGTGGTGTTGATCTGAGCGAGCGCGAACTTCATCCTCATCCTCCGGTGGGCGGCAGACTTAGGGGACTCAAGCCTATCGCGATCCCACCACCCCCAAAACTCCCCTTATTGCTACCTGACGGCGGCTCAGCAACCTCGCGCGAGGTTGCTGGGCCCCCGTCAGGTAGTTCGGGGAGTGCGGGAGCCTCAGCCGAGGTACTCGCGGCCGGGACGACCGCCGCGGCGACGCCCGTGCCCCCAGACGTACACGCCGATGGCGAGGACGACGAGTCCGGCGCAGACGAGGAACATCCCGTTTCCGCCGGTGAACGGGTAGAGGAAGCCGAGGATGACGGGGCCGATGCCGGACCCTGCGTCGAGGAGGAGGAAGAACGAGGCGGTGGCGACGGGCACACGGCTCATCGGCACGGATTTGACGGTGATGGCCTGCATGCACGGCATGAGAGAACCGAAGCCGAGGCCGATGAGCACTCCGGCCAGGACGATCCCCGTCATCGTCGGCGACAGTGCCAGCAGGACATTGCCGGCGATATCGGCGATGAAGACGGGGAAGATCACCGCATTGTCACCGAAGGTGTCCTGCAGCCGACCGACGAACAGACGGGCGAACAGAGACGCCACGGCAAAGGCCACGAAGAACAGGGACGCAGCGGAGGCGACGCCGTGTTCGGCCGCATAGCCGGCGAGGAACACCAGCGCTGCGGCGTAGGCGATGCCGGCCAGAAGCATGACCGAGCCGATCCGCAGACCGTCCCGATCGACGAGTGTGCCGAGTTTGAGATGCCATTTCGTGCGCCGCTGAAAGTCGCTGATCTCCTGCACCGGCAGGCGGATGAGGAAACAGCAGATGAGAGCGAGGACGGACATGAACGCCGAGGCGACGAAGAGCATGACGAAGTCGAACTCGCGGGGCAGGATGACTCCCAGATACGGCCCGAGCGCCGTCGACAGGGTCGTCGCAGTGCCGAAGTACCCGGTGCCCTCTCCCCGGCGAGAGGCGGGGATGATGCTCTGGATGGCCGTCATGATCGCGGTGTTCCCGGCCCCGAATGCGATTCCGTGGACGATGCGCAGAGTCAGGAGCACAGAGAGGTCGCCGGCGTAGATATAGGCCAGGGAGGCGAGCACGGAGACCGCCATGGTGATGATGAGCAGCTTGCGCCGACCGATGAAGTCGAGATACTTCCCGGTGAGCACGCGAGCGACGACGGCACCGACGACGAACGAGGACGAGGCGAAACCGGCAGCGGCCTCACCGGCGGAGAACCGTGCCACCGCGTACCCTGCCATCGACGTCATGAGCAGGTAGAAGACCATCGACATCGAGAGGTTGAGCCCGATTCCGACGATGAAGTCCTTCGTCCACAGCTTCGCTCGTGCCACGGGAGATCGGTCTCACTTTCTGCTGTCTGCGGGGAACAGTGACACATTAGCGGGTTCGCGCTGATTGCGCGGTCCGGTTGACCGCTGATGTGACTCAGCTCGCGATAGGGTGGTCACCATGACTGAGAAGAGAACCCCGTCCGCCGTCGATGCGGTCGCCGAAGACTACGTCGATGACATGCTCGCCCTCTCCCCTTCCCTCGCCCTCTACCTCGGACTCGACGGTGCGCAGGGCTTCGACGACTTCTCGCCGGCCGGACTCGCCGCGGTCAACGACGTCACCGTCCGGACCCTGTCCCGCCTCGATGAGGTCGCCGACCGCCCCGACCTCGACGAGGTCGACCTCGTAACCATCGATGCGATGCGTGATCGCCTCGGGGTCGACCGCGACTACTTCGCCGCCGGGATCAAGCACGCCAGCCTCAACGTCATCGAATCCCCGCTGCAGCAGGTCCGCGATGCCTTCGACCTCATGCCCACGGAGACCGTGGCCGATTGGGAGACGATCTCGACCACGCTGGCAGCCGTGCCCGGCTCGCTTGCCGGCTACCAGGAGTCCCTGGCGATGGCGCGCGACAACGGGCGCGTCGCCGCCCGCATCCAGGTCGAGAAGGTCATCGAACAGGCCCGTGCCCTGGCCGAGCCCGGCAGCAACTTCGATCGTCTCGTCGCCGGAGCCGACGTTCCCGACGCTCTGCGTTCGGATCTCGACACCCACGCCGAGGCAGCTCGCAAGTCCGCCTCGGGACTGGCCGATTTCCTCGGCGAACAGGTGCTGCCCGCCGCTGGAGACGATGAAGCGTGCGGTCGCGACGCCTATGCGCTCTACTCCCGGGACTTCCTCGGTGCTGAGGTGGACTTCGACGAAACGTACGCCTGGGGACTCGAGGAACTCGAGCGCATCGATGCCGAGCAGCGCGAGGTGGCAGAGAAGATCATGCCCGGCGCAGACCTGTTCGAGGTCATGGACGCCCTCAACAACGATCCGCAGCGGACCCTGCACGGCACCGAGGCGCTGCGGACCTGGATGCAGGAGGTGGCCGATGAGGCCATCCGCGAACTCGGCAAGTCTCATTTCGATATTCCCGAACCCGTGCGCACGATCGAGTGCATGATCGCGCCTTCGGCGACCGGCGGCATCTACTACACGGGCCCGACCGATGACTTCTCCCGCCCCGGCCGCATGTGGTGGTCGGTCCCCGAAGGCGTCACGGACTTCGCCACCTGGCAGGAGAAGACCACCGTCTACCACGAGGGTGTCCCCGGCCACCATCTCCAAGTCGGCCAGGCCACCTACGTCTCCGACACCCTCAACCGCTGGCGCCGCCTCATGTGCTGGGTGTCCGGCCACGGCGAAGGATGGGCGCTGTACGCGGAGAAGCTCATGGCCGATCTCGGATTCCTCGACGACCCCGGCGATTATCTGGGCATGCTCGATTCGCAGCGGCTGCGTGCCGCTCGCGTGGTCCTCGACATCGGCTTCCACTTGCGTCTTCAGGCACCTGAGAGCCTCGGCGGAGGAATCTGGAACCGCGAGAAGGCCTGGCAGTTCCTCACGGACAATGTGGCCATGGACCGGTCGTTCCTGGCTTTCGAACTCGACCGCTACCTCGGTTGGCCCGGACAGGCGCCGAGCTACAAGATCGGCCAGCGTCTGTGGGAGCAGTACCGTGACGAGGCGAAGTCTGCGGCAGGATCCGACTTCGATCTCAAGGACTTCCACACTCGAGCATTGGGACTCGGCTCGGTCGGGCTCGATACTCTGGGCCGTGCCCTGAAGCGCTCACGGTGAGGAACCGGATGAAATCTGCTGAGAGTCCCCAGTCGGAGACCGTTCGGGTCACCGAGGCGCTGCGCAATGAGATCATCGAAGGTCATCGTCGACCGGGTTCGCGCCTCGTCGAACGCAACCTCGCCACCGAGCTCGGCGTCTCCAGGGTGCCCATCCGCGAGGCGCTGAAGAAGCTTGCCTCGGAAGGTCTGGTGACGAACCGGCCCAACACCTGGTCGACGGTCAGGGAGTTCTCCCCCAGCGACATCGCCGACCTCAACGAGGTGCGCACGGTCTTCGATGTCCTCTCCTTCGAACTCGCCGCTCAGCGCCATACCAGGGAGGGGCTGGCACGGTTGGAGGCCACGATGCTCAAGGGCCGGGAGCTCGCCGACGCCGGGGACGTCGCCGGTGCCCATCGCTGTGCCGCGGAGTTCCACGCCATCGTCACCGAGCTCTCGGGCAATGAACTCCTCGGTGAGATCGGCGCCCTGCTGGATTCACGGATGCGCTGGCAGCTGAGTCAGCATGATGACCTCGCGGTCGTCGCCACCGAGCATGCCGAGCTCTTCGACGCCATCGCCCGCCGGGATCAGGCGCTGGCCGGATCACTGGCCGGCCGCCACCTGGGAACGAGTCAGGAGCAGCACGACAAGCATTCGAAGCGGTTGGCCCGATCCGGTCCCGTCGAGGGTCAGGCCGACCCTGCCGCCGCCGACCCTGCCGCCGCCGATCCCGCTGAGGTTTCGGACGCTGGAGATCCGGCCGGCGCCGACTGACCGAACGGCCAGCCGCTGAGCTTCTTCTCCCGGGCAGGCGCATACGTGCGCACCTTCGACGTGCTCAGCCCCAGTCCGACGAGAGATTCGGCCAGGCGCACGGCGGCTGCGACTCCGTCGACGACGGGCACGGAACAGCGCTGCGTGATCGTCTCGCCGAGCTCCGCCATTCCACCGCAGCCGAGCACGATGACCTCGGCACGGTCACGGTCGACCGCCTCGGCGGCCTGATCGGCGATCGCCTCGATCGCGGCCTGCGGGTTCTCCTCGAGCTCGAGCACGGCCATCCCCGATGCCCGCACGGACACGCAGTGGGAGTCGAAGCCGGCCAACAGCAGTCGGTCCTCGATGAGCGGAACGGTCCGGTCGAGCGTGGTGACGACAGCGAAGCGGCGGCCGAGGAACATCGCCAGGGCCGCCCCCGCCTCGGTGATGTCGATGACCGGCACATCCAGCAGCTCCTGCAGGCCTTCGCGGCCGTGCTCGCCGTACCCGGCTTGGATCACGGCATCGAACTCGCCGGGGTATTTCAGAACCGCATCCATGACGCCGAGGGCTGCCAGATGGCTTTCGACATTGCCTTCACAGGATTCGGCGCCGAAGTCGGGAGTCAGACCGATGATCTCGGTTCCCGCCGAGGCGGCCTGCCGTGCCGCGCGGGCGATGCCCTCGGTCATGGACTCGGTCGTGTTGACGTTGACGACGAGGATTCTCATCAGTCGGCTCCGATCAGTGGTGGGTGGGGACGGCGATCTCCTCACCGTCGACCTCGCGGAAGGTGAAGTCGCGGCGGGCGATGACGAAGTAGATGAGGGCGGCGATCGCGGCCCCGGAGAACCAGGAGAACTCGGAGATCCCGGAGAAGGCGGGCACGAGAGCGAAGACGAGTGAGATCGCCGAGGCGGGGATGAAGGCTCCGATGGCTCTCCAGTTGACCCCGCGGTGGTAGAAGTACTCTCCGTCGCCGGCCTCGGTGTAGAGCTGAGGCACGTTGACCTTCGTCTTGCGCACCACCCAGTAGTCGACCATGATCACACCGAACAGTGGTCCGAGCAGGGCGCCGAGTCCGCCGAGGAAGTAGACGATGACCACCGGGGAGTCGTACAGGTTCCACGGCAGGATGACGAAGCCGATGACGGCGGAGATGATGGCGGCGCTGCGGAAGTTCAGGTGGCGCGGAAACAGGTTCGTCAGCGCGTAGGTCGGAGCGACGAAGTTCGCCATGAGATTGACCGCGACGGTGAGCAGGAGCAGCGACAGGGAAGCCAGCACGAGCAGGACCGGGCTGCCGATGGACTGGACGATATCGGCTGGTGAGGTGATGACGGTGCCGTCGATCTTGTACTGCGCGCCGGCCAGAGAGATCACGACGAGACCGAAGACGAGCATGTTCACCGGGATGCCCCAGAAGTTGCCGACGACGATCGATCCGCGCTTCTTCGCTGCCCTCGTGAAGTCGGAGAAGTTGAGGACGAAGGTTCCGTAGATGGACACCCACAGCGCACCTCCGCCGAAGATGTGCGCCCACATCTCCCAGCCGCTGAGCGCATCATCGGTCGACCACGCGATGGAGAAGTCGACGCGGATGAGCATCCAGACGGCCAGGGCGAGGAAGGTGACGAGGATGATCGGTCCGGCGATGGCTTCGTAGCGGCGGATCATCTCCATCCCGTAGCTGACGATGATGACTTGGATGACCCACAGCAGGGTGAAGGAGAACCAGCCGAGTCCGGAGAGTCCGAGGAACTCGGCATCGACCCAGGACTGCAGGCCCGGGAACATCGTCAGCAGCATGACGTTGAGGACGCTCGAGGCCAGGTAGGTCTGGATGCCGAACCAGGCGATGGCGACGATGCCCCTCACCGAGGCGGCCAGCTGGGCCCCGTGGATGCCGAAGGAGATCCGGCTCATCACCGGATAGGGCACTCCCGTCTTGTATCCCATGAAACCGGAGAGGGTGAGCAGGAAGAACAGCAGAGCAGCACCGACGAGGAGCGCCACAAGGATCTGCCAGGCTCCGAGGCCGAGAGCGAAGAGTCCCAGTGCGAACCCGTAGTTGCCCAGGGAGTGGACATCGTTGGCCCACAGGGTGAAGACGCTGTAGGCCGTCCAGCTGCGTCCCTCCTTGCGGGACGGGGCGAGGTCCGCATTGTAGAAGCGCGGACTGATGCGGTGGGCCGCCAGCTGATCGGGGCTGGGCCCCAGACGAGTGGGCACGGGGGCCTCCGCCGTCTCGGTCTTCCTCATGCAGTCCACTCCTTGGATCCGATCAATGCCCAACCGGGATACCAAAAAGCAAACACAGCTCTGTGGCACCGGCTATCTGACGAACTCAGAGTAACCCAGCTCACACCGCCATGGCAATGAGTCGGGCCGGACGAATTCGCTTTGAGCCGATGTTTGCGGCCATCCACCACGACAGCAACGGGCGAGGGCGTGATGCCAGCTCCACCGGACGAGCACGCCGAGCTATGGCATACCATTCGTGTTCAGCCTGGCCGTTTCACCTGGTCTTGGCCGTTTCAGCCGGTCGCCTGCGACGGACACAGTGGTGAGGCGAGAACACCCGGCGAGGCTCTCAGCTCTCGTGTTCGACATCCTTGGCGGTCGGGTCCCAGGCGACGATGCCGACGGCGATCGCGCCGGCCAGCGGTGCGCAGGCGACGATCCAGAACACTCCGGTGCCCAGGGAGGCCGCGAGGATCGGGAACATGATGAGCGAGACGATCGAGAACGCGCGCAGGACCGACTGATTGAATCCGATGCCGATTCCGCGCAGTCGCGTCGGATAGGACAGGGTCGCATAGTTCATGAGGTTCGCTCCCGGCCCGCCGGCCTGAGCGAAGACGAAGGCCGCGAGCATGGCCACGGCGACGAGGACGAGAGCCCCGTTCGGGATGCCCACCAGGGCCAGCGTTCCCAGAGCGAGTGCCTGGATGACGAATCCGATGAGGGTGATCTTCCGGGTGCCGAAGCGGTTGACGATGCTCATGCCCAACAGGCCGCCGATCGTTCCGAAGCCCAGGTTGATGACCAGTGAGGCGATGATCGTGATCAGCGGGGTCTGGTGGAAGAGCGTGGTGATGATCAGCGGGGTGCCGTAGGCCACGGCGTTGTAGCCGAAGGTCGAGAACACGGAGACGCAGAGCGCGACGATCGTGCGCACCCGGTAGCGCGGGGAGAACAGTTCGGCGAAGCCGGCCCACCGTCCGCCCTTGACCGGGGCGGACGAAGCGTTCGGGGTCTCGCGGGCGTCGGCGGGAGCGAGTTCGACATCGAGGTTGTGGTGGCTGCGCATGACTTCGACGGCGCCGCGCAGGTCGCCCTGGTTGGCCAGCCATTCGGGTGATTCGGCAAGGTAGCGGCGGCGGACGAGGAGGACGACGAGGGCGGGGACGGCACCGAATCCGACGACGATGCGCCACAGGATCGCATGCTGGTCATACGGCAGGGTGATGAAGATGATGAGCACGATGACGTAGCCCATGCCGGTGGCGAAATACCAGGCCGGTGACCAGGCGTTGACCCGCTGTGAGCGATTGCCTCTGCCTTTGAGCTTCGAGAATTCGGCGAGGAACGCCATCGCCACCGGCAGATCGAGTCCGACGCCGATGCCCATGACGAAGCGGAAGGCGATGAGGACCCATTCGTTCGGGGCCACGGCACAGCCGATGGCGGCGACGACGAAGAAGACCATATCGGCCATGAAGAGCCTGTAGCGCCCGAAGCGATCGACGAGGTATCCGCCGAAGAGTGCGCCGATGACGGCTCCGACCATGATCGCGGCGTTGACGAGTCCGGTCATGAAGCCGGAGAGGCCGAACTGCTCCTGGATGGCGGTGATGCCGAAGGCCAGGGAGGAGAAGTCGTAGGCATCCATGAAGATCCCGCCGAGGGCGAGGATGATCACGGCCGTCGTCTTCGTCCCCTGGGAGCCGAACTCGGCGAGGATCGAGTGGATATCGGCTGCGGAGGAGACGATGCGCGGAGTCGGCATCGCCGCCTGCCGGTCACGAGTGGATGCGGATGGTGTCTGTGCCGCATTCGCGGCGGGATCTGTCGAAGTCACAGTCGACAAGTATGGTGTCGCGGCGGCCGGGCGCCGTCATCTGCTGTCACAGTTCGTCACGAGCACCGTGGGAAGGACCGGTGGCGCCAGGAGCCCTGCCGACATGAGCACCATCGGCAGGCAGAGCACGGTTGGCCCGCCGCTCAGTCGAGGCGGTGTCCGCGCCTGTCCGGAATGAGGAACATCGCGAGGAACTGGATGAGATAGATGAGCGGCAGCAGCGCCAGCGCGAAGCCGAAGCCCAGATGTCCTGCGAGCAGGGCGATGACGACCGGGGCCAGTCCCCCGACGGCACGGCCGAGGTTGAAGATGACGTTCTGGGCCGTCGCCCTGATCGCCGTGGGATAGAGCTCGGCCAGCAGCGCCCCATGGCCGCCGATCATTCCATTGGCGAAGGCGCCCATGAAGAACCCGCCGGCCAACAGTGCGCTCGGATCGGTGAACTGGCTGTAGGCGAGGATGGTGACGATGGCTCCGGCCTGGAAGATCCAGAAGGCGGGCCGGCGACCGAGACGGTCGGCGACCTGACCGAAGATGAGGATCCCGGCGAGCATTCCCATCACCGTCACTGCCGTCCACAGCGACCCCTTGGTGACACCCAAGCCGATCTGCTCGGACAGATAGTTCGGCAGCCAGGTGATGATGCCGAAGTAGCCGAAGTTCTGCACACTGGTGAGGACCGTCAGCGCCAGGGTGATCGTCGCCGTCTCCCGATCCTTGAACAGTCCGGCGATCTTCGCTCCGAAGGAATTCGGCACTCCGCTCGCTTCGTGATCTCCACCGGCCGCCTCGGCGCCCCTCTCCCGCTGTTCCTGGGCCCGGACGAAGGTCTCCGGCTCCTCGACGCCGCGCCGGATGATGAAGGCGAAGACAGCGGGGACGAGCCCGATGACGAACAGTGCCCGCCACCCCCACAGGGCGATGACGGGAGCCGAGACGACGGCTGCGGCGAATACGCCGAGTTGGAATCCCACTCCCACCCATGAGGTGGCGCGCGCTCGCCGGTCGGCACGAACCGCCTCGGCGGCCAAAGCCATGCCGATGCCGAACTCACCGCCGATTCCGATTCCGGCGATGAACCGGTAGGCAGCGAGGTCCCAATACCCCTGTGCCAGTGCCGACAGCCCGGTGAATACCGCGAAGATGAGGACCGTCCAGGTGAGCACCCGCACCCGACCGTGCCGATCGGCAAGGGCGCCGAAGACGATTCCGCCGACCACGGCGCCGAGCAGTGTGATCGTCGACAGGGATCCGGCTGCGACGTCGCTGAGCCCGAAAGTGGCGATGATACCCGAGAGAGCGAAGCTGAGGATGAGGAGATCGAAGCCGTCGAGTCCGTAGCCGACGGCGGCGGCGACGAGCGCTCTGCGCCGGTATCCGCGATCCTCGGCAGTGTCTGTGGTGGTCAGCGGAGTCGATGCACTCATACGCGGTCTCAGTTCGGTTCACGGATCGGAAAACGGCCGCAGACCATTATGCCCCACGGCCGTTCCCCGGTACTTCAGCTTCTGTTCGCTCAGACGCGGGCACCCTCGCCGAGGCGGTACCGGGCACCCGTGTGATCGTCGGCCAGGCGGGGGCCGGCCCCGGTGAGCTGTTCGCGCACCGTGGCACCCGCGGTCGGTTCGGGCAGGAGTCCGCGGCGGCGCAATTCGGGTGAGACGTACTTCGTGAAGCGTTCGGCATCGGCCGGGCGCACGGCCGCGGCGATGTTGAATCCGTCGATATCGGCCTCGTCCATCCACCGCTGGAATTCGTCGGCGACCGTGGCAGGCGAACCGGTGATGACCGGCCCGCGTCCTCCGAGGGCGACGAACTCCGCAAGGTCGCGGATCGTCCAGGCCCTGTCTCCGGCCATGGTGGTGAAGGAGGCGAGCGCGGACTGGTTGGCGTCGGTGGACACGTATTCGAGGGTGTCATCGGGCGAAGCGCCCGAGAGATCGACGCCGGTCCATCCGCCGAACAGGGACAGTGCGGATTCGGTGTCCACGTAGCGACGATAGTCGGCCAGCCGTGCTTCAGCCGCCTCATCCGTGTCGTCGACGATGACGGTGGCCAGGGCGAAGATCTTCACTGCGTCACGGGCACGTCCGCGCTCTTCGAGTCCATCACGGACCTTGTCGACCCAGCTGCGCACGATCTCCGGTGTCGGTCCGGAGAAGAAGATCGCCTCGGCGTGGTCGAGCGCGAATTCCTGCCCGCGCTTGGACGCCCCGGCCTGGAAGAGCAGCGGGGTGCCCTGCGGTCCGGGGACGGCGAGCGCCTGGCCGGGGACGGTGAAGAACTTGCCCTCGTGGCCGATGTCGTGGACCTCGTTCGGGTCGACGAAGACGTTCGCGTCGGCATCGGCCTTGAGCGCGTCCGGGGTGATCGAGCCCTCGAACAGTTTGTACATGACCTCCATGAACTCATCGGCGCGGTCGTAGCGCTCATCGTGCGGGATCTGGCCCTTGAGTCCGAGGTTGCGGGCGGCGGAGTCGACGTAGCTAGTGACGATGTTCCAGGCCACCCGACCGTTGGTGAAGTGATCGAGGGTGGTCAGGGTGCGGGCGAGCAGGTAGGGCTTCTCGTAGGTCACCGAGGCGGTCACACCGAATCCCAGCGTCTTGGTGGATGCGGCCATGGCGGGAACGGCGACGAGGGGGTCGAGCAGAGGGAACTGCACTCCCCCACGGTTCGTGACATCGGCGTTTCCGCCGTACACGTCGTAGACGCCGAGGATGTCGGCGAGGAAGAGAGAGGAGAATCCGCCGTCTTCGAGGGTTGTGGCCAGGTCCGTCCAGAAGGACAGCTGGGTGAATTCGTCGACTCTCGATTCCGGATGGCGCCACAGTCCGGGTGACTGGTGGACCGGGGTCATCATGTCGAAGGCGTTGAGCAGGATCGGTTTTGTCATGGGTGTCTCCTCTGGGTGGTGCGATGAGTGTGGGCCGACGAATCGGCTGGTGGCTTCAGGCCGCGGTGCGCGCGAGCGTTCGGGCAGGATCTTTGGCGCCGATGGCGGCGATGAGCGAGAGGACGCACAGCAGGGTGAGGTAGCCGCAGATGAGCCAGGGCGAATGGCCCCCGGCGACGTAGAGCAGTGCCGCGACCATCGGCATGATTCCGCCGCCGATGACGGTGCCCAGCTGGTAGCCCATGTTCACACCCGAGTAGCGGACCTCGATGGGGAACTGTTCGGCGAACCAGGCCGCCTGGGGACCGTAGACGGCATCGTGGGCGAGGTTCATGCCGAGGATGACGACCAGGGGCAGCAGTCCCAGTGGGCCCGCATCGAGGAAGGCGAAGAAGAACCAGCCGAATACGGCGATGCCGATGAGTCCGACGATGGTCACGGGTTTGCGACCGATCCGGTCCGAGGCCCATCCCCATGCCGGTCCGGTCACCAGACCGACTGCCGAGGCGATCATCACCGCCGTGACTCCCGAGGTCGAATCGCCGCGATTCTCCGCCAGGTAGCTGAGCATGTAGACGGTGATGAGGTAGAAGACGCTGTTCTGTGCCAGGCGCAGCCCGATGGTGACGAGCAGGACGCGCGGGTGAGCGGTCAGCACCTCCCGCAGCGGTGCCTTGGCGACCTTTCCGGAGTCCTTGAGCTCCTGGAATTCAGGTGCGTCGGAGACGCCGAGGCGAATCCACAGTCCCAGTGCCACGAGCAGCGCGGAGGCGAGGAAGGGGATGCGCCAGCCGAAGGCTTCGAACGCTTCGGCGCTCATGAGGTTCTGGACGAGGAAGAAGGAGCTGGTGGCCAGCAGCATTCCCGCTGCGGATCCGATCTGTGTGAAGGATCCGAAGAGACCGCGCTTTCGGACGGGGGCGTGTTCGACCGACAGCAGGGCCGATCCGCCCCATTCGGCTCCTGCCGACAGACCTTGGACGATGCGCAGGACGACGAGGGAGGCTGCGGCCCACCAGCCGATGGCGTCGAAGTTCGGGACCAGTCCGATGAGCGTCGACGCCGTCCCCATGGACAGCAGGGACACGACGAGCAGAGCCTTGCGTCCGACACGATCACCGAGGTGGCCGGCGATGATTCCGCCCAAGGGTCGGGCGAAGAACCCGACGGCGAGGGTGGCGAAGGAGGCGAGTCGGCTGCCGAGTTCACTGTCTGAGGGGAAGAACTGGACGTTGAAGATCAGGGCCGCGGCGGTGCCGTAGAGGTAGAAGTCGTACCACTCGATGGTCGTCCCGGCGAAGGCCGAGGCCAGGACCCGCTTCTTCCCGGACAGGAACCGCTGCGGTGGGTCCTGGGTGCTCGGTGCGGTGACCGGCGTCTGCGTCATGCGGTGCTCCTCTGCGGCGGGGTTCGGTTCGGCTCGCTTCCAGTCGAGCGCGTGTTTCGTTGAGCAATCTATGCCCGGACGCCGCCGACACCTGCCTGCATGTGTCACGTCTCGACTCTCAGCGTCATATGTGGTCATAAGTCGTCTTCATATGACCCCGGCCACGACGTCGACGCCGTGGCTTTGCGATGATCGACTCCATCGACACCGATCAGACGGCCCCGTCGGCATTGTCTGCTCAACGTCTGCTCAACGAAAGCAGCGGGCACCTGAGACACCGACGACCACACGAGCACAGAGGTGAAGGAATGACGCTCTTGGCAGACCGCACCGCACAATCACCGGCCCCGGTGAACCCGGCAACACCCGAGGCTCTCCGCGAGACCTTCTCCCATTTCCCCCAGGGGGTCGCTTTCATCGGCGCCGAAATCGATGCGGCACCACTGGGCCTTGTCGCCTCCACCCTCACCGTCGGCGTCTCCCTCGACCCGCCCCTGGTCAGCGTCGCCGTCCAGAACACATCGTCCACCTGGCCCACCCTGCGACGAGCCCCCGAGCTGGGCATCTCCCTGCTGGGCACCGACCAGGAGCACCTGGCCAGGCAGTTGGCCGCCAAGGACCGCAGTCGACGATTCACCGGCGTCAGCCCTGAGGTCACGGCCGGAGGCGCGCTGACGATCCCCGGCAGCTCGGCGTTCCTCTGGACCAGGCTCTACGATGAGGTCGCGGCAGGCGATCACACGGTGGCACTGCTCGAGATCCTCGGCACCCGAAACGATGACGGCCCCGAGGCCCTGGTCTTCCACCGCAGTGAGTTCAAGGGACTGCGCGTTTCCTGACCTCGCCTGAACGCTATGCCCCACCCTTGACTCGCATTCGAACTCGTGTTCGAATTATGCCATGCGGTGGAACGAAGCGAGCGGCAGCACCGACCCCGGCACACCTGTCCTCTTCGGGACGAAGGGCCTGGTCCGGTCGGTGCAGACGCCGGAATTCTCAGGAATCACCTTCCACGAGGTGCTGGCGAAGTCGGCGCTGAACAAGGTTCCCCAGTCCAGCTCGATGCCCTTCTCCTGGACCGTCAACCCCTACCGCGGTTGCTCACACGCCTGCGTGTACTGCTTCGCCAGGAACACTCACCGCTACCTCGATCTCGATTCCGGAACCGACTTCGATCGCCAGGTCGTCGTCAAGATCAATATCGCCGACGTCCTCGCCGCCGAGGTGGCGCGTCCGACATGGGCGAGAGACCATGTGGCCCTGGGCACGAACACCGACCCCTATCAGCGCGCCGAAGGCCGCTACTCCCTCATGCCGGGGATCATCACAGCTCTGGCCGAGCAGTCGACTCCGATGTCGATTCTGACCAAGGGCACACTGCTGCGACGGGATCTGCCTCTGCTGGCCCGCGTTGCCGAAGACGCTCCTGTTGAGATCAGCATGTCGATCGCCGTTCACGACGACGCTCTGCAGCAGAGCCTCGAACCCGGCACGCCGACGACGAAGGCCAGGCTGGCCACCGTGCGCGCGGCCGCCGAACTCGGGTTCGATGTCACCGTCTTCATGATGCCGATCATGCCGAAGCTCACCGATTCCCGTGACCACCTCGAATCCGCTCTTCGGGCAATCAGAGACGCCGGGGCCGCGCGGGTCGTCTACGGCGCCCTGCACCTGCGCCCCGGTGCCCGCGAATGGTTCTTCGAATGGCTCGAGCGCGAACGCCCAGAGCTCCTCCCCCGCTATCGCAGGATGTACGCAGGCTCCTCCTACGCGTCGAAGGAGTATCGACGGTGGCTGGGCGAACGCATCAACCCGCTCATCGACCGCTATGGTCTGCGCGGACGCAGCGATGACGACTACCCGGCGACATCGAGAATGCACGGTCGACCGGGTGCGGACCGAACCTCGCAGCAGGCGGGTGCGCTGGCGGCACAGGTTCAGCTTTTCGCCGCTCCGAAACAGCAGGCGCTGTTCTGATCAGGAGGTCTGGAATAACTGCACAGCCGGCGCGGTTTGCCCTGATATGAAGATTGAGATCTGGTCGGACATCGCCTGCCCCTGGTGCTATATCGGAAAACGTCGCTTCGAGGATGCCCTCGACGACTTCGCTCACAAGGATGACGTCGACGTCCAATGGCGCAGCTTCCAGCTCGACCCGAGCCTGCCCGATCACTTCGACGGCACCGAGACCGAATACCTCAGCCAGACGAAGGGCATGCCCACCGTTCAGGTACGACAGATGTTCGACCATGTCACACAGCAGGCCGCCGGAGTCGGCCTGAACTACGACTTCGACTCGATCATCGTGGCCAACAGCTTCACCGCCCACCGCTTCCTCCACTTCGCCAAAACTCACGACCTCATGTCCGAGGCCAAGGAAACGCTGCTCTCGGGCCACTTCGAGAAGGGGCGCGACATCGGTGACATCGATTACCTCGCCGAGGCGGGGCGTGAGATCGGCCTCGACCCCGACGAAGTCCGCCGTATCCTCGCAACCGATGAATTCTCGGACGAGGTTCAGGCCGACATCAGTGAGGCCCGCGCGCTCGGCGCCAATGGAGTCCCGTTCTTCGTCATCGACCGCAAGTACGGCATCTCCGGAGCACAACCCGCGGAGGTCTTCTCACAGGCCTTCGAGACCGCCTGGAAAGAAGGACAGAAGCTCACGGTCCTCGCCGGCACTCCGCAGTCAGCGGCCGAGGACTTCGCCGACGGCGCGGCATGCGGCCCGAACGGCTGCAGCTGACTCAAAGATCTCCCTCCAATTGCTACCTGACGGCGGCCCAGCAACCTCGCGCGAGGTTGCTGGGCCGCCGTCAGGTAGCAACAAAGGGGGTCAGGGCAGAGCTGCCTGCCGATCAGAGCAGCGGAACGCTCGGGTAGCGAACGGCGCCGTCCGGGTCGGTCACCGGCGCTCCGAGCATCCCGGCTGCGGCATCGATGAGGAAGCGGCCGACCTGTGCCCAGCTGCCCTGGTTGGCGTCCTCATTCATCTTCGCCTCCTGGTCGGCGCAGACGCCGACGACCATGCTTCCCAGCAGGTAGGCGCGACCGCGCAGAACCCCTTCAGGGATCCCGTCGACCGCACCGTTGATGAAGCGCAGGTCATCGGGCAGGTCCGCGTCCCCGATCACCTCTCTGGCCACCTCGACGGCCGATGGGACCGCCGAGATCTGCGACATGAACTGCGCCCGCCAGCTCGGCTTCGGAAGACTGTCGAGCAGCTCGATGAGCGGGCGCAGACGAGTCGTGACGAGCTCGTGGATGTTCGGCGTCTCGTCCAGCTGCGACATCAACTCACGCCTGCGCCGAGACATTTCGTCGTGGTGGCGCTCGACGAGCGCGCGCAGCAGTCCGTTGCGGCCGCCGAAATGGTAGGCGATCGCCGAATGATTGGCTGCCCCGGCGTGTTCGACGATCCGCCTGTTCGATACCGCATCGATCCCATTGCGTGCGAACAGCTCTTCGGCGGCATCGAGCAGGGCATCCCGCGCCCGGTCACTCTGGATGGTCATTCCCACATCTTTCCATTCGCTCTCGAATTCACAAGTTTCCGATTTCACGATTTTAAGTCACGCGTCTTAAACTGGCGAAGTTCACAGTGGTCGACGAGGATCACACGATTTCCGATCCTTGAAGGGGACGACAATGTCCGATCGCCAACCACGGACGAGACGAGAAGCCCTCGAGTCCGAGCACCCGACATCGCACCTGGCTTCCGATTCCGGGTCCGGCTCGACTGTGACCACCGAGGACCAAGCAGCGGCCAAGCGCGCGAAAGCCGAATTCATCGGCCGCACCGTTGCGATCTTTCTCATGCCGCTCATCTTCGTGGGCATGATGATCACGAGCTACCTGGGAACGATGCACTCCCCCGAAGCCAACGACATGCCCATCGTCGTGGCCGGGTCATCGGCCAAGGCCGATGATGTGACATTTGCGATCAACGGCGCCGAACCCGACGCCTTCGATATCGAGACGACCGACGACGTCTACTCCGCTCGAGAAGACGTCTACAATCGGGACGCCTCGGCGGCGATCATCGTCACGGGCGATACCGCGACGATCGTCACCGCCAGCGGAGCCGGGGTCCAACAGTCGACCACTGTCGAGCAGCTCGTGCGTCCTGCCCTCGCGGCCGACGGGCTGAAGGTCACAACCGAGGACCTCGCCCCACTGCCGGACCGCGACCCCACGGGAATGGCGGCGATGTTCCTCATGACGTCCATCGTCATGGCCGGCTATATGCCCTTCAGCGTTCTGCGGTCGAATTCGCCTGAGCTGCTGAAGTTCAAACGCATCGTTCCGATCCTCGCCGGGTGGTCGGCTGCCATTGCCGGCCTCGTCTGGACCGTGGCCTGCCCGATCCTCGATGTCGTCGATGTCAAGGACACGGTGGCCGTCCTCGGCATCGCCTGGCTGGGCGTCTTCGCCATCTCCTCCGTCCAGCTCTTCATCACCCGCCTCGTCGGGGCCCTGGGCGTGATTCTCGGAATCCTCTTCCTCATGGTCCTCGGCATGCCGTCGTCGAATATGGCGATGCCGGTGTACAGCATGCCGGAGTTCTTCCGCTTCACCCACGAGTTCCTTCCGATGCCGGCGATCGGTGAGTCTCTGCGCTCCGTCCTCTACTTCGACGGCAACGGCGTCACCGGTCACCTGTTCGTGCTCGCTCTCGGGGCGGTGGCCGGTCTGCTGCTGACGAAGGTCTATGACCACTTCTACGCGAAGCGAAATTCGCACCCTGTGCCCCTGGATGTCAATGTGGCGGCGATCCACGGCGGTCGGAGGCCGGATACGAAGCTCATGCGCTATATCTCGCTGACGCTCTTCCCCTTGGCGATGGTGACGATGATGATCACGTTCATGCTCGGCGCGATGCATTCGCCGACACCGAAGGATATGCCGGTGGCGGTCGTGGGGTCCTCGGTCGAGCAGGCCGAGGACACGATCGAGCAGCTCGATGAACAGATGGACGGAAAGTTCGAGTTCACCGCACTCGATGACAAGGGCGAAGCACGTCGTCTCGTGGAGAACCGCGACGATGTCGCCGCGCTCGTCCTGCCCAGTGAGAAGAATCCCGAATTCGAGCTCCTGGCCAACCAGGCCGGCAACAACGCCTCCTACCGTGTGGCCGTCCAGGTCTTCGAGCAGGTGGCTCAGGCACAGAACTCCGATCTCACCGTCGACAACCTCGCGCCTCTGCCCGATCGGGACAAGAACGGCGTGGTTGTGATGTACGTGGCGATGGGCTGGATTCTCGCCGGATTCATGGTTGTCATCGTTGCCGCGAACGCCAATCCGTGGGTTCGGCCGCTGAAGCGGATGCTGCCGATCATCGTCGCCTACGCTCCGTTCATGTCGCTGGTCGTCGCGACCATCTCCGGTCCGATCACCGGAGCCGTCGACGGGCACTTCGCGGCACTGTGGGGCGCCGGCATCATCGCCATCGCCTGCATCTCCATGTTCGCCATGGTCTTCGAAAGGCTCCTGGGCATGTTCGCGATCATCCCGGTCATCGGCACGCTCATGTTCGCCGGTGTGCCGTCGTCGAACGGTGCGCTTTCGCAGTACATGGTGCCGCCGTTCTTCGCCACCCTGCACGACTTCCTGCCGATGGCCGCCTCGGTCGAGACGATCCGCTCGATCCTCTACTTCGACGGCGATGTCGTCACCGAACACCTGCAGGTCCTCGGCCTGTGGGGTCTGGTCTCGCTCGCGCTGGTCTTCCTCATCGACGGCGTCAAGCCGCCGCGCACTGCCCATGACTTCGGCAACCTCCATCTCGAACGTGAACGAGAGATCGCCAGGGAACAGCGGAAGCAGGCGCTGGCGCTGGGCATGTCCCCGGAGACATCGGATTCCGACGCCGAGGCGGTCGATGACCTGGCATCGTCCGGCGACTATTCCCACCAGACTGTCCAAGGATCCGTCGTCGATGACGAGGCCGACGCTCAGCAGTCCGTCCACAGAGCCCCGACAGCAGGCGACGGCCTGACCCGGCACCGCAGCCCCCACGAGGAATCAATCCCCTCCACAGTCTGACCTGCTATCTGACGGCGGCGCAGCAACCTCGCGCGAGGTTGCTGCGCCGCCGTCAGGTAGTAAATAGGGGTTGGTCGGTGGGCGTGGGGCTATGGTGAAGGCACTATGGTCAACTCCGCGTCGTTTGAGAACATCCTCAGCAGCACCGGGATCCTCGAGGCCGGCCTGCTGCTGGCCAGCTTCGTCCTGTGTTCCCTCATCGGCTTCGAACGGCAGTTCCGACAAAAGGCGGCCGGGTACCGAACTCATGTGCTCGTGGGCATCGGCACCTGCGCCTTCACCCTGATCTCCGCGTATGGATTCGCCGGAGTGCTCGAGAACGACGTCCGCCTCGACCCGTCACGGATCTCCGCGCAGATCGTCTCCGGAATCGGGTTCCTCGGCGCCGGAGTCATCTTCAAGGGACGCAACATGGTCCGCGGACTCACCACCGCCGCGACGATCTGGGTCACCGCGGCCGTCGGCATGGCCTGCGGCGCGGGAATGCTGCCCTTGGCCACGATGCTCACCGCCCTGCACCTGTTCACGCTGTTCGTCATTGCGCCCCTCATCCGCAAGATCCCCGACAGCGACCACCGCAAACTCCTGCGCATCACCTACCACGACGGGGCCGGTGTCCTCCGCGAGATCCTCGCCCTCGCCGGCCGAATGGGATTCGCGAACACCATCGTCGATTCGCGGCGCTTCGAGTCCGCCGATGGGACGCGAATGGTGCAGGTCGACGTGAGGTTCGACGGCAAACGGCCGCTGCACCTGCTCGTCGCACCGCTCATGGAGCTGAGTGGAGTCGAAACGGTGAGTATGCGCGAAGACCGCGTCCACTCAGTCGATGATGACGGCGATTCCGTCTGAGCAGCAGACAGACTCAGAAATCGACGCTCGAGAGCACGGCCTCGATTCCGGTCCGGACCCGCAGCCGGGAAGGCTCACCGAAGACGGTCGCTTGGACGACGGCCCCTTGGATCATGGCCAGCAGCCCCGGCACCATCACCGACGCCCGAACCCGGGCGGTTTCGGCGTCCACTCCCCGCTGATCCTGCAGATAGAGAGCGAGATAGTCGGTGAATTCCCCGATGAGGGATTCGAAGACACCGCCGGCGAAGCTCGCGAATTCTTTGTCATAGGAGGACTCACCCCACACCTGGACCATCACCGAGGCGAACGGATTGTCGATGAGCAGGGAGTCGATGAGCTCGAGGAACACCTCGACCGGAGCCGTCACCTCGCCTCCGGACTTGGCCGTCTCGAGCACCGCCATGCGCGGCTCCATCACCCGGCGGGCGACGTCGATCATCAGATCGGCCTTCGACGCATAGTAGACATAGACGGCTCCGGCCGACAGTCCAGCCTCCTTGACGATGTCGGCCATCGACGCGCCGGCGAACCCCCTGCGCGCAAAACAGGCCAGCGCGGCATCTTGAATCCTGGCACGCATCGCACTCTTGTGCTCCTCGGTGACCTTCGGCACATCTCCCCCAAAAACGAATGACCATTCTTGATATATCGTAGCCGATGGATTCATAATGAACGAGTATTCGTTTTCGATGATTGGACCGACATGCCGACCCAGATACTCAGCAGAGAAGACAAGGCCGCCCCCTCGGCAGTGAGCGAGACACCGGAGCAAGCGGCGCCGGCCGCTCCCCTGCAGTTCGGGCGGGCCCTGCTCGTCGCCGTCCTCGCAGCCGCCGTCGTCAGCCTCGTCATGCTCGCATTCAGCTGGCCGACCGTGACCTCGGACCCCAAGGATCTGCCGATCGCCGCGGTCGGGGACGAGGCGCAGATCGACCAGATCGCCGGCAACGCACCCGACGGCATGCTCGATCTCACGACCGTCGATACCCGCGCCGAGGCAGTCAGGCTCATCGAGGAACGTGAGGTCTATGGCGCCTTCGTTCTCGAGGACGAACCGGAGATCCTCATCGCCAAGGCGGCCTCCCCCGCAGTCGCGCAGCAGCTCAGCACAATCGGCACCCAGATGCAGCACAGCATCGACCAGCAGGCGATCTCGGGCCTCCAGGAGGGTTCGAAGAAGTTGCAGGAGCAGATGCAGAGGGCCCTCGAGGCCGCTGCCGCCGGTCAGGCCCCATCACAGGGCAGCCCAGCCGGCGATGGCGCCGATCCGGTCGCCTCCGCGCAGGAGGTACCGCAGGTCACGATCACCGACGTCGTGCCGCTGTCCGATGACGATCCCTCCGGTGCGGGCCTGGCCATCGCGGGTCTGCCGCTGACCCTCGGCGGCATCATCGGCGGTGTTCTGACGAGCATGGGCATCCGCTCACGGCGGATGCGCTTGGTCGGCACCCTCGTCTACGGAGTCGTCGGAGGTCTGGCCCTGGCACTGATCATGCAGACCTGGTTCGGCATCCTGCAGGCGGATTTCGCGATCAACGCCCTGGCGATCGGTTTGTCGATCGCGGCCACGGTCGGCCTGATCAACGGCTTCGTCTCGCTCATCGGCCCTGCCGGCATCGCCGTCGGTGCGGTGCTGACCATGTTCATCGGCAATCCGATCGCCTCGCTCAATCAGCCGAAGGAGTTCCTCGCCGGCTCCTGGGGAGAGATCGGCCAGTTCTTCGTCCCGGGTGCGGCGGGCACCCTGCTGCGCGATCTCTCCTACTTCCCCGACGCGCCCCTGGCGCTCCAGTGGTGGGTGCTCAGCGCTTGGCTCGCCGTCGGCATCGCACTCATCCTCGTCGGCCACGTCATCGCCCACAGAAAGGCGCACGCGGCCGCCCACTGACGAGCCGTGCAGGTGCTGGACTCCCATCGATCCTGGTCTTCGCTTGATCGGAGGACTAGGCTCGGTGGGAGTCTGTGGTTTCACATGTGAGACCGAGAGGATGACATGGTGGCACCGAGCGATGTGACGATCTGCCGCACCTGCGGGGTGGAGACGACGACGCCTCCGCCTGCACTATGTCCGATCTGCGAGGACGACCGGCAATGGGTTCCGGCCTCCGGCCAGCAGTGGACGGCTCGGGCAGAGCTCGAGTCCGAGGGCCATCGCATCAGCACTGCGGAGCGGGAACCGGGCCTCTTCGCCATCCGCGTCGAACCGAAGCTCGGGATCGGGCAGACCTGCTATCTCGCCTGCACCGATTCCGGCAATCTGCTCTTCGACGTCCCCGCTTATATCGACGCCGAGGCGGTCGCGGCGGTCCGCGAGCTCGGCGGAGTTGCGGCCATCGCCGCCAGCCACCCGCATATGTTCGGCACCCAGCTGGAATGGAGCGCCGCATTCGACGATGCCCCTGTCTTCGTGTGCCGGGCCGACCTCGAATGGGTGCAGCGGACCGGGCCGGCCATCTGCCCCTATTTCCACGAGACGGAGCCGGTTCCGGGAGTGAGGCTCCGGCGCGTCGGCGGTCATTTCCCGGGCAGTGCGGTGGCGATGTGGACGGGCTCCGACGGCACCGGAGTCATGCTCAGCGGAGATTCCATCGGCCCGGTGGCACGGACCGGGTGGGTGACCTTCATGCGCAGCTTCCCGAACTATCTGCCCCTGTCGGCCGCGGTCGTCAGGCGCATCGCCGCCTCGGTGGCAGAGCTCGACTTCGACCGCATGTACGGCAACTTCGGCCAGTCGATCGGTTCCGGAGCCCAGGCCGCGGTCCAGACCTCGGCGGAACGCTATGCCGAATGGGTCTCCGGCGAGAACGATCACCTCACCTGAATTCTCCGCCGGTCGGTGGGACAGGAGCCGAATGCGCCTCGTCGGTCAGCGAGACCGGAACTGCGCGGTGACCGGGCAGTCGAAGGGATCGGCTTCGCCGAGGCCCACCCGGTTGAGATAGGCGATGATGATCTTGTAGGACTCGAGCAGGGTCGTCTCCGTGTAGGTGATGTCCTTCCGGCGGCAGTATTCGCGGACCATCGGCTGCACCCGGTGCAGATTGACGCTCGGCATGCTGGGGAACAGATGATGTTCGATCTGGTAGTTCAGCCCGCCCATGAGGAACCCCATGAAGCGACCGCCGGAGATATTGCGTGACATCAGCGTCTGACGACGCAGGAAGTCGATCTTCACATCTTTGGGAACGATCGGCTGGCCCTTGTGGTTGGGGGCAAAGGAACCGCCCATATGCACGCCGAAGACGGCGAGCTGGACGAGGAAGAACACGCTGCCGATGAGGGGACCTGCCGCCCAGATGGCGAGCGCGGGGAACCCGATGAGGCGGATTCCGATGAAGACGCCTTCGATCCAACGGCGTTTGATCGATGACTGGCCGCGGACGATGGCTTTGATGGATTCGACGTGCAGCTGGAGACCGGCCAAGGTCAGCAGGGGCAGGAAGAACCAGCCCTGACGTGCCGCGAACCATTTGGCCAGGCCCGTGCGTTCACGTGCATCCTCAGGAGTGAAGACGAGGGCGCCGGGAGCGATGTCTCCGTCGACTCCGGCCTTGTTCGGATTGGCGTGGTGAAGCGCATTGTGCTTCTTCAGCCACCATCCGTAGCTGAGCCCGATGAAGAGGTTGCCGATGATCGTCGACACCCACTCCCCCACTTTTCCGCTGGTGAAGATCTGCCGGTGGGCCGCGTCATGGGCGACATAGGCGGTCTGGGTGAACAGGGCGCCGAAGACCACTGCGGTCGCCATCTGCCACCAGCTCTCGCCGATGAGGAAGAGCATGGCGAAGGACACGACGTAACCGAGTCCGAGGAGGACGAAGCGCAGGGTGTTCCAGCCCGGTCGTCTGGCCAACAGGCCCGCTTCTTTGACCTGAGCCATCAGCGCACTGAAATCGCTGGTGAATTCCTGCTCGGCGGTGCCCCTCTTCGCTCTCCTGCGTTCGAGCACTGCGGCCCGCGTGGACCGATCCGGTGCCGGAGTCGACAGTGCGGTCGCAGTTGGGGAAGACGGTTCGGAGGCCATGAGGTCAGACGGGTTCATGGTCCCCACCGTATGGATGTCCGCGCCGTTTTTCGTCACCCCTGGGAGCCGTTCTTCACCCCCTACTCGGGTAGGGGGTGTCCGAGCTGAGACCGTGTCCGGGGCTCAGCTGTTGGGGATGACGAGACCGGATTCGTAGGCGGCGATGACTGCTTGGGCACGATCGCGGGCGTCGAGTTTGTACAGGATCCGGGACACGTGGGTCTTCACGGTCTGCACTGCGATGTGCAGGCTCGCTGCGATCTCTGTATTCGAGGCTCCGCGGGCGACCTGGATGAGGATCTCGCGTTCCCGGTCGGTGAGTTCGGGCAGGGCCGTGCGGTTGGGCGTCTGCCCGCCGGTGGCGAAGTGCTCGATGACCCGTTTGGTCACACTCGGGGCCAGCAGCGCCTCGCCTCCGGCGACGATGCGCACCGCCTCGGCGAGTTCACCAGGTGGAGCGTCCTTGAGGAGGAATCCGCTGGCCCCGGCACGGATGGCGTCGAAGACGTAGTCGTCGATGTCGAAGGTGGTGAGCATGATGATCCGGGTCGCGGCATTCGCAGCGACGATCGCGCGGGTCGCTTCGATTCCGTCCATCAGCGGCATCCGGACGTCCATGAGGACGATATCGGGGGCAAGGTCGGCGACGAGTTCGACGCAGCGTGCACCGTCTTCGGCTTGTCCGATGACGTCGATATCCGGATGGGCGCTCAACAGTGCGGCGAAACCGGCGCGCACCATCGCCTGGTCATCGGCGATGACGGTCCTGATCATGAGATCTCCTTGTCCGTGCCCGACGCGTCCGTGCCCGACGTGTCCGTGCCCGAAGTGTCCGTGCCCGACGTGTCCGTGACCGGTGTGCCGGTGGTCGGTTCACTGCCGTCGGTGAGAGGTTCGCGCGGCGCCAGCGGCAGCACTGCTTCGACTTCGAAGCCTCCGTCGGCAGTGGCTCCGGTGCGGATCTCTCCGCCGACGGAGGCGGCGCGTTCGCGCATGCCGATCAGCCCCTGCCGGTCGTGCTTGTCATGTTTCGCGGCTTCGCCGGGGCCGTCGCCGTGATCGTTGGTGACGCTGATCCAGACGGCGGAACTGCCGCCGCGGATGCGGATGGCGATGGTGGAGTTGCGGGCGTGGCGGATGGCGTTGCTCAGCGCCTCTTGGATGATGCGGTAGCCGACGAGTCCGGTGCTGTCGCGCATGAGGTCGTCGATGGGTTCACCGCTGCGTTCGACGCTGACCTGGACTCCCGCCTGTCGGGCTTTGTCGACGAGCGGATCGATTTCGGAGAATTTCGGCTGGGGCGCCAGTTCGCCTCTGCCTTCATCGTTGCGCAGGACGCTGAGCAGCCCGCGCATCTCCGTCAGCGCGGTGCGGGCCGAGGTGGAGATGACGTCGAACTCTTTGGCCACCTCCGGGTCGATACCGGCATGACGGAAGGGTGCGCTGGAGGCCTGGATGTTGATGATCGACATGCTGTGGGCGACGATGTCGTGGAGTTCCCGGGCGATGCGCGCCTTCTCCTCGATGGTCACTCGTTTGGAGTGCTCCTCCGCGGTGTTCTCCTTCTCCTGGACCAGCTGGGAACGGATGAGCTGCCATTGTTGGATGATGACCGCGGCGAGATAGACGCCGCCGGCGATGCAGGAGTAGATGAGGATGTTGACGATGGCGCCATCGGTGCGGGTGTCTGCGACGAGCAGATGAGTGATGAGCACCGCGGCTGCCGAGCCTGCGATGCTGCCGAGCAGTGCGCCAAGGGCGACTCCCCAGTGGGCGCGGAGTCCGATGATGAGGATGATGACGATCTGAGTGATCATCATCGGGACCATCCACGGCCAGGGCACCCCGGACACGTGTGGCCCCAACAGCGGCAGCACCGTGCAGGCGGCGATCGACATGAGCGTGCCGAAGAGCGGGCGCAGCATGGACAGCGGCATCGATCCGACATGGACGATGGTGACGATGAAAGCCAGTGCGACGGGGGCATCGTTGACGGACACGGCGATCGACGATTCCACCGCCAGCATGACGATGGCCAGCACGATCACCGCGACCCAGGCCAGCGCCTCGGGGTTGAGTCGACGGTTCGGCGGCATGAACCTGTCGAAGACTTTTGTGACCATCACAGACACCCGGTTCCCTTCTGCGATTCCGGTCGACCGTTGCGATCATAGCGCCTGGACTGCTTCATCACCTGGGAACGGCACATGGTGGTCGGCCGGGCCGGGACCGGGCACGCCCGTTCAGTCTCTGCGGATTCCTTCGGCCAGGTGCGTATGTTCTGTTCCCGCAAATCTCTCCCGGCTGCCCCAGGACAGCACGAGGTAGAGCACGAAGGAGATGGCGAAGGACGGGATCGTCGCTCCGATCGGGCTCGGATAGGCGTAGGTGAGCACGTAGGAGGCAAGAGCGCCGAGGATCCATACGCCGACGGCCACCCAATTGATTCCACGCGTGTAGGAGTAGTCGCCGCCGGAGTCCTTGAGGATGTCGGGTGAGTAGGCACGGCACTTGATGATGTAGTAGTCGACGATGAGGATCGCGAAGACGGGGACGAAGAAGGCCCCGATCATCACCAGGAAGTCGGTGTACTGGTCGAGCAGGGCCAGCCACGTCGACCCGATGATCGAGATCGCGCCGAGGATGAGCGCCGTCGGCAGGAATCTCAGCTTCGTCTTACTCTGTGCGCCGACGACGGAATTGACCATTCCATAGACGACCATCGTGTTCGTGGCCATGACGGAGAGGAAGATGACGATGGCCAGTGCCCACCCGAACTCGGCGGCCAACGCCGTCGGGTCGAATTCGGCCGGGTCTCCCCCGTCGAGCAGGATGAAGCTGAACGCCGTGAGACCGAGCAGCATCGCCAGCACGGTCGAGCTCAGGTAGCCCAGCCCCGATCCGACGATTCCGGCTTTCTGGGTGCCGGCCAGCCGGTTGAGGTCACCGGAGAGCACGGTCCAGGAGATGGCTGTGGAGATGACGATATCGAGCGCGAGAACCGGAGTGAAGCCGAGTTCCGGCAGGCTCTCGATCCCTGCGTATTCGCTCGGTGAGTGTCCGGTGAAGGCGATGACGAAGACATAGGCCATGACCAGCAGGATGAGGAGAGCGAACCAGGGTTCGGCCCTCTCGATCCCTTCGTGGCCGAGGACCGCCAATCCGACGACGAGCGCCTGGCAGAGCACGGAGAAGAGGATCGGGTTGGAGAATCCCGTCGTCTGGGCGACGACGTAGTTGACGCTGATTCCCGCCAACATGGCCTGCACCCAGCTCCACCCCATGAGGATGATGACGTTGGCGGCGACGGGCAGGAAGCTGCCCTTGGCACCGAAGGCACCCCGGGTGATGGCCATGGTCGCCAGGCCCGTACGGGTGCCGATGTTGCCGATGAGCGTGAGCACGACGGTGCCGATGATCGTTCCGCCGATGATGACGATGACCGCCGTGGTGAAGTCGACGCCGGGGACGAACAGAGTTCCGGTCAGCAGGGTCGTGACGACGAGGTTCGCGGCCAGCCAGATCATGAACATCCGTCCCCCGCTCAGGGTGCCGCGGATGACCCCGGAGTCCTGACCGGATTCCAGTCGCTGCTCCAAACGGCGGTACCAGTTCACTGCGCGGCCTCCTCGGTGTCGGTTGTGCTTTGAGCGGCACCGGGCCCAGCGGCCGAGGAGTCCCCGGCCGCGTCCGGGACCGTGGAGAGGTGTTCGTGGATGCCGATGAGCTCACCATCGCCGAGGCGGCGGAAGATGATCGATTCGCGCTCCCGATACGATTCGCTGCCGTCCACCGTGTTCACAGTGGTGTCAACGGTATGGGAGAAGACGGCTCCGCCGGGGAAGGTCTGCACCAGCCGATCCGACGAGGTGCAGGCGGCCACTGACCATCCGTCGGCCAGCCACGAAGCCCACTCACTTTCGTACTCCGCACGAGTGTTCAGACGTCGGGTTTCAGGATGGAAGACGAACGAGGCGTCCTCCGCGAAGGCGGCGAAGTACGCGTCGGTGTCGGTGGCGGCAAAGGCCTCGACGATCGCCGAGGCGGCCGTGAGCACAGCGGATTCGCTGGGTTCCGGTATGGATTCGTGCATGGTCGACGGCGACCTTTCGTTGGCTGAGACGGAGAGTTGCGCACCCAGAACCAGTGGACTCCGAGGCGGTCAGTGAGAGCTGAGAAACACACTAGCGATCCAGTGACCAGGCGCACTATCCATGATGGACGAATTCTGTTCGACTCTATACGGGGCGGCGAAACTGCGGCAGAGTCCTTCCGGGGAACGTCGCTCTGAGTTCAGATGCCGAATGGGCCTGATCACACCAGGTGACATGCATTAATTTGTGTCGCGTGCCCCTGTGCCGGCGTATATTCGCCGGCTGACGTTCAATGGAGAGGCTGAGTCCATGAGTGCAGAACTGATCTGCGTCGTCGTCCTCGGACTGATGTTCGTCATCGGAACCTGGCGGGACATCAATATGGGTCTGCTCGGGTTCATCGCGGCTGCCGGCGTCGGCGGCCTCGTCCTCCACCAGGCTCCAGAAGAGTTCCTTGCGGGTTTTCCCGCCGATCTGCTCCTCACGCTCGTGGGCCTGACCTACCTCTTCGGCTTCGCGCAGAACAACGGCGTGATCGAAGTGATCGTCCGTTGGTGCGTGAAGCTCGTCGGCGGGCGGATCGGGCTCATGCCTTGGATCTTCTTCGTACTCACGGCGGTGCTCATCTCGCTGGGAGCGCTCTTCGCTGTGGCCATCATCGCGCCGCTGGCACTGTCGTTCGCACGCCGGCATAGGATCAATCAGTTCATGGTCGGTCTGCTCGTCGTGCACGGAGCCTTGGCCGGCGCCTTCTCTCCGATCAGCGTCTACGGCATCTTCATCAATGACTATCTGACGAAGAACGGTCTCACCCCGACTCCGCTGACCCTGTTCGTCGCCCCGTTCGTGTTCAACATCGTCTTCGCCGTCGTGGTCTGGCTCGTCCTCCACAGCAGGCCAGGACTGCGCGCCGATGCCGACGTTACGCTCGCAGAATCCGATTCCGCCTCTGACAGCGGAACGACGATTCGTCTCACGCGGTCCCAGATCCCGACTTTGATCGGGCTCATCGCCATGGCGCTGTCAGTGATCATCTTCAGTTGGGATGTGGGCCTGGTGACCATCACGATCTCGGTTGTACTCGCCGCCGTCGACCCCTCCGCTGGCAAGGCTGCGATGTCGAAGGTCTCGTGGTCGATCGTCATCCTCATCTGCGGAGTGCTCACCTACATCGCAGTTCTGCAGGAAGCCGGGACCGTCGAATGGGTGTCGGCCGGCATCTCGGCGATCGGCGTCCCTCTGCTGGCGGCACTGCTGCTGTTCTACATGTCGGGTCTGATCTCGGCGCTCGCTTCGTCCTTGGCGATCATCGGAGTCGTCATCGCACTGGCAGTGCCGTTCCTCGAATCGGGAGACGTGCATATCGGAGGATTCGTCGCGGCTCTGGCGATCGCGGCGACCATCGTCGATATCAGCCCGTTCTCGACCAACGGCGCGATGCTCCTGGCCAATGTCCACCCGAGCATTCGCGACCGCTACTACAGGCAGATGATCGGCTACGCCGGTCTCATGTGCCTCATCGGGCCCGGACTCGCCTGGGTGGTCGCCGCGGTTCCGACCGTGATAAGCGGCTGAAGATCCACCGCGGCGGGGCCGCGCAGGCCCGATGCGGCTCACATATGCCCGGTGGTGAGGAACTTCTCGTGCCAGGACAGAGCCTCGCCGAGGATGTGCGGGGTATGCCGGCCTCTCGGGTTCGCGGCGATCGACCGCTCAAGGTAATCGGTGAGGCGGTCCCGGTAGTCCGGATGGGCGCAGTTGTCGATGATCTTCCGTGCCCGGGCCACCGGCGGCAGTCCGCGCAGATCGGCCAGGCCCCGTTCGGTGACGAGGATCTGAGTGTCGTGCTCGGTGTGGTCGATATGGCTGGCGAACGGCACGATCGCAGAGATCGCTCCCGCCTTGGCCTGCGAGTTCGACACGAAGAAGTTGAGGTAGGCGTTGCGCGCGAAGTCACCGGAGCCGCCGATGCCGTTGATGATCGACGAACCGGTCACGTGCGTGGAATTCACATTGCCGTAGATATCGGCCTCGACCATCCCGTTGATGGCGATGACGCCGAGGCGACGAATGGCTTCCGGGTGGTTCGACATCTCCTGAGTGCGCAGCAGGATCCTGCCCTTGTACGACTCGATCCGATCGTTGAAGTCCGCGGCCCGCTCGGCCGAGAGCGAGAACGCCGTCGCCGACACCGAAGGGAGCTTGCCGCTGTCGATGAGGTCGAGCATTCCGTCCTGGATGACTTCCGTATAGGCGGTCAGACCCTCGAACTCACTGTCGGCGAGATTGCCCATCACCGCGTTGGCGACATTGCCGACACCCGACTGCAGCGGCAGCAGCTCCGGCGGCAGTCGATCTGCGGCGATCTCGTGGCGGAGGAAATCAACGAGGTGGCCGGCGATCGCCTTCGAGTCCTCGTCGGCAGGTTTGAACGGCAGGTTCCTGTCCGGAGCATTCGTCTCCACCACGGCGACGACCTTCGCAGGGTCGACGCGCAGGTACGGATCACCGATGCGCTGCATCGGCTCGAGCAGCTGGATCGGCAGCCGCTCGGGAGGACGGCGGGTTCCGTAGTAGACGTCGTGGAAGCCTTCGTAGCCGCGCGGATGCCAGTCGTTGACTTCGAGGATGACCTTATCGGCCAAGTCCAGCCACGTCTTCGAATTCCCCACCGAGCTGCCGGGCACCAGCAGGCCGTTGGGCAGGATCGCTGCGACTTCGACGACGGCGACATCGAGGTTGCCGTAGAAACCGAACCATGCCTGCTGGGCCGAATGGCTGAGGTGCGTGTCGACATACGCGGTGTCACCGGAGTTGATCGACGCCCGCATCGCCGGATCGGATTGGAACGGCAGTCTCTTGCTCACCGCGTTCGCCTCGGCGAGCACTCCGTCGAGCTCCGGCGCCGTCGATGCTCCCGTCCACAGTTCCACGCGGAAGTCTTCGCCCTGATCGTGGGCGGCGCGAGCGCGTGCAGCCACTGCCCCCGGCACTGCTTTCGGGTACCCCGAACCGGTGAAACCGCTCATCGCCACGCGTTGGCCATTGTCGATGTGGCGGGCCGCCTCCTCGGCGGTGACGGTCTTCGTGCGCAGTTCCGGGCAGGTGATTCTCGACATGGCTCGCAGTCTATCGGGCGGCCGTGTGCTCGGCCGAGGCGGTCCCGCTGTCGTTGCCGGAGACTCCGTATCCGCTGTCGAAACGTTCGGCGCCGACGTCGCCGAGTGTCGACTCGGGTTCGCTGCTTCGCATCGCGGGCTCAGCCTTCGACTGTCGAATCGCCGTCTGAGACAGGCTCGGCACTGGTATCGCGACGATCGTCGCCAACAGCAGAGCCAAGGTGAAGATCATCGTGCCGATGACCAGAGGCATACTCAGTGCCAGCACCCCGACGATCACAGCCGGCGCACCGGCCCCGGCGTAGAAAGCGAGATAGAGTGCCGCGGAGATGCCGGCCCGGTGCTTCGGCGGAGTGAGCACGTCGATCTCCCGGTTGGCTCCCCAGTAGCTCAGCCCGTGCCCGACACCCGTGGCCACGGCCGCGAACACCATGATGATCTTCACCGCCGCGGGGCTGATCTCCGGCAGATTCGATGACAGCAGGAGTGCCGCACCGAGCCCCATGAGCGTCAGCCCCAGGGTCTGCGCCGCACGAGGTTGGAGTTTCGGCGCTATCAGCTGGCTCGTGGCCGAGACGACAAGGACCGAGCCGACGATGAGTCCGGAAGTCAGGGTGTCCGAATTCGGGATGATCGATTGTGCCATCGACGGCAGCAGAGCAAGGAAGAGGCCAAGGGCCGTCCAGCCGATGAAGCCGGTCAGTGCGGCGATGTTGAAGTTTGTGCGCATGGCGCCGGGCACCGACGGCCACGTCGGCCTCCACCGCTGGCGTGTGATCGGCCGCTGCAGCGGCATCATCGCGATGAGGACCATGACGATGATGATGAGGACCACCATGACGAGGAAAGGCAGAACGAGCGGCGCGGTCGACAGAGATGAGACGACACCCGCGAGTATCGGGCCGAGTCCCGACCCCAGGACGAATGAGATCGTCGCCAGAGTCGATCCCAACCAGACTCTCCGTGCCGGTGAGGCCTCGACCATCAGAGCGATTCCGGCACCTGTGCCGAGTCCGAGTCCGATGCCGACCAGCGCCCTGCCGATGAACAGACCGGCGATTCCCGCGGTGTCGATCCCGAAGATCGCCGTACCGAACCCGACCAGCCCGATCGCGGCCAGCAGCACCGGCTTGCGGCCGAAGGCGTCCGCCGCCGATCCGAACAGCAGCAGGGACGGCAGACAGCTGAAGACATAGGTGGCGTAGAGCGACGTCATCAGGGATTCCGACATGCCGTGTGCTTCTTGCAGCAGCGGATACAGAGGGCTGGCCATATTCGCGGCCGCAGAGAGGATGAGCAGGACCAGCGCACCGAAGCACAGCTGTCGCCTCGTCCCTCTGATACGTGCGTTCTCAGCCAATCGGAACCTCCATCTCTTCGTCTCAGCATCTGTGGCCGCAGGGGCCGCAGGTGCGTCCCCAAGTCTGATCTGCGGATCGTGGAGACCAATTCGTCGCGCCCTGTCGGTTCCATGATGGAGCCACACGAGTATTGTTGTCTATCGTAAGAACTTACACGTAACCATTCGATAGGATCACATGATCGACAGTCGGCTCACCATGTTGAGCATGATCCACCGACACGGCACGGTCACGGCCGCGGCACACTCATTGCGCTACTCGCCATCGACGGTGTCCCACCAGGTCAAACAGCTCGCCGCGGAGCTCGGAGTCACTCTGCTCGAACAGCACGGACGCAATGTCAGGCTCACTCCGGCGGCCGAGGCGCTGCTGCGACATGTCGATGTGATGTCGGCAGAATGGGAGATGGCGCTGGCCGATCTCGGTCGCTTCTCCGAGACTGTGTCCGGCTCGTTGGGTCTGTGCGGTTTCTCCACCGCCGCCAGTCTGCTGCTGCCGCCGACGATGCGGGCTCTCAATGAGCAGTTCCCGCATATGCAGACCCAGACGATCGAGGCCGAACCCAGCGAATGCTTCGACTTTCTGCTCTCCGGAGATGCCGATATCGGCATTGTTGTCGCGGCTCCCGACATCCCTGCCGGCGGTGATGATCGGTTCAGTCACCACTTCCTCATCGACGATCCGCTCGATCTCATATTTCCCTCGACCACAGATTGGCGGACCGCGCATCGGTCACAATCGCCGAAACCGTCGACGAGACATGGATTCTGGGCAGGCCCGGCACCGGATACCACCAACTCGTCATGGCCAGCTGTGCGGCAGCCGGGTTCGCACCCCGCATCGGGCATTTCGCCGACGACTGGAACACCGGAACTGCGCTCGTCCACGGCGGCTTCGGAGTTTGTGTGGCCTCACGGATGTCGCGGTCACAGGATCTCCATCCGGTGCGCCGGATCCCCATCAGCGGTGACAATGCCCCGTCACGACATATCACGGCCGTAACTCGGACCGGGGCAGATACCCGTGAGACGGTGGCTTTCGCGCTCGAGACGCTGTCGGTTGAGACGAAGCGTCTGATGAGCAGCCTCGGGGAGGGACTTCGAGGTTGACTACAGCGCTCAGTGTGCCTCTCTGACGACGCGGAATCCGATATTCGATGCCGAGGAATCAGGTGTGTTCGAGGAGCGGGCTGCCACCCGATAGCGGTTGCAGTAGGAGTCGTGGCACAGGAACGATCCTCCGCGCATGATCCGCTTCTCTCCGGTGTCAGGGCCGCGGGGATCGGTGTGCGGGGAATGCTGGTAGTAGTCGCGAGCGAACCAGTCGGCGCACCATTCCCACACGTTGCCGACGGGGTTGTACAGCCCCAGTCCGTTGGGGGTGAAGTGTCGGGCCGGTGCGGTGCCGACGAATCCGTCGTCGAGGGTGTTCATACGCGGGAATTCGCCCTGCCAGATATTGCAGTTCCACTCCCCGTCGATCAGCAGCCGGTTGCCCCACGGGTAGCGGCGGCCCTTGAGTCCGCCCCGAGCCGCGAGTTCCCACTCGGCCTCGCTCGGCAGCCGAGTCCCGGACCAGTTGCAGAAGGCGCGGGCATCGTCCCAGCTGATGTGGACGACGGGATGGTCTCCCCGACTGTCGATGGTGGATCCGGGCCCTTCGGGTGCGGCCCAGTTCGCCCCTGAGACTTCGACCCACCAGGGCACACCCGGGGCCCGCCCGAGGACGTGAGCTCGTGCCCCTGGGTTGGACTCCAGGAGCATGGCGAACACCGCCGAGGTGCCCAGGTGCTCAGCAGTGGTGACATACCCGGTGTCGGCAACGAACCGGGCGAAATCATCGTTCGTCACGCTTGTCGTCGCGATCTCGAATTCGGTGAGGCTCACGCGGTGACGTGGTCCCTCACCGTCGGAGGGATGCCCGTCGCCGAAGGGATCGCCCATGTCGAAGGTGCCGCCGGAGGTCACGAAGTCGAAGCTCAACGCGGGCGTCGGTTCCGAGCGCACAGGCGGACCAGCGACAGGCTTCGAAGGATGACTGTCCGCCACGGCACGGCTGACCGCTGGGGCGCAGCACGAATGGCCGTTCTGTTCCCCGGCGGCGCTCAGATCTCCGGTCGTCGTCACGTCTGGGCTCCCTCTTCTCTCCGGTTCCGCCTCTGTATTGGGCAGAGTCTGGGTTCACCTTATGACCTCGGCAGGGGTCGGGGACAGTCCGGGACCTGCCAGTCAGGTGAAGAGGCTGACTCCGCCCGGCCCCACGAGGCAGCCGACGACGATGAGGACGATGCCCCACAGCAGCTGTTTGCGGAAGATCGCAAAGATGCCGGAGATGACGAGGATCGCTGCGATGATCCAGAGGACGAAAGCCATTTGAGCTCCTATTTCCATGTGAGACACCTCGGTCGAGGATGGTTCATCCTTGCACAGAAGAACGGGCGAAATGCGGCCTTCTTCGCCAACACGCCGGTTCGCCGGCAATCGTGACCGGCCCATGACTCTCACGGTGATTCTCGCCCCTGTCCCACCGATAGCCTCCCTGTGCGGCTGATCCGTGCCGGCATCGTCTATGGTGAATGTTCAGAGTCTGTCACGTCGATCACACCCGCAGGAACGCTTGCCGGTGCCTGAGGAAGGAGGCTTGTTGTGACCAAGCCACGGACCGACGCCTCTGCGAACACAGGCACGGGCAACGTCAGCGGCACCGGTGATACCGGATTCGGGACCGGGCCCCTGTCCGGCGCCGTACGCAGCGGAACCGTGGCAGCATCTCTTCTGGCCGCCTCGGCGATCACCTCTCTGATCCTCAACCCGGCGCTGGTGACAGTGCTCGCCGTGGTCGCGGTCGCGGCAGTCGGCATCGGTCCGCGCCTGCGTCGGGGGCGGCCGTGGACGCCGGCTGATACGGTCACGGTTTGCCGACTGGGCCTGGTCATCGTCTGCACCTCCCTGATCATCCACTCTCAGCCCGGTCTGAACTGGTCCGCTGTGGTCGTCGGTTCACTCGCTCTCGCCCTTGACGGACTCGACGGATTCGTGGCTCGCCGCACCCAGGTCACTGAGGCGGGCGCCGGATTCGACGAGACGGTCGATGCCCTGTTCATCCTCGTTCTCGCGCTCGCGCTCGTACCGTTGTGGGGGTGGTGGACGGTATTGCCGGGCATGTACTACTACGTCTTCCGCTTCATCACGGCGTTCCGTCCCCAGTGGCAGCAGCGGTTGCCGTTTTCGCAGATGCGCAAGGTAGTGGCCGCGGCGCAGGGCATCCTTCTCATCACGGCAGCCTCTCCCCTGGCCCAAGCCCACGATTGGATCGGCTTTGGGGCGGCCGGGCTGGCCTTGACCGCGCTGACCTGGTCGTTCGGCCGCGACATCGTCTGGCTCGAGCGACATGCACGATGACCGTTATCTTTCTTCCTATACTGCTGGCATGACGTCGACGCGCACCAGCACCGGCTCCCAACGCTTCGTGGCGGGCCCGGTGAGTTCGCTGCCCACGAAGCATGGGACATTCGCAATCAGGTCGTTCACCGTCGCCGCAGTCACCCACACGGTCTTGACGATCGGCGAGCCGGCCGAATGTGCCCGACCGCTGGTGCGCGTGCACAGCGAATGCCTCACCGGCGACGCTCTGGGCTCGTTCCGGTGCGACTGCGGGGACCAGCTCGATGCCGCCTTGGCCGAAATCGCCGCCGAGGGGCACGGAATACTTGTCTACATGTCCGGGCATGAAGGCCGGGGAATCGGACTGGCCGCGAAGCTGCAGGCGTATGCGCTCCAAGACGACGGTATGGACACCGTTGCCGCCAATCGAGCACTCGGTCTGCCCGACGATGCCCGTGACTACACGGCAGCGGCGGAGATTCTGCGCGAACTCGGCTGCTCGCGCATCCGCTTGCTGACCTCGAATCCGAGCAAACAGCTTGCGCTCGAGGAACTGGGCATCGACGTCGCCGATCGGGTTCGTCTGCCCGTGCCCGAACGCCCCGAGAACAGCGCCTACATCAGCAGCAAACGACAGCGGATGAACCATGATGCGCCGCCCGAAAGCGATGCGGGGCAGTCCCCTGTCAACCTGTCGGGATTCGGTGAGGACATCTATGCTTCATTGGCCGCGAACCAGGAGGTCGTCGCCCAGCTCGCACAGAGTCAGGACGGATTCATCGCAACTCGCACCGGTGATGCCTGCTTCGTCTCCGGAACCACGGATCGCACCCATCTGCACCGGATCCGCGCGCATGTGGGCACGGTCCTCGTCGGCGCCCAGACCGTCATCGCCGATGATCCGCAACTGACTGTGCGTGCGGTGCCCGGCACTGACCCTGTCCGCGTCGTCCTCGATCCGCACGCCCGGGTGCCGGTCACGTCAACGGTGCTGAGCACCGGTCCGACACCGACCTTGTGGCTGATCGGCGCCGAGGCGGCCCCCAGTTCGCACGTCGGTGGTCACGTCCGTGTGATCCGTCTTCCCTCCTCGGCGTCCCCGCAGGACATCATCGCCGTCGTCCGTGGCCAGGTGGCCGGGTCCGTCCTCGTCGAGGGTGGCGGACGCACGGTCTCATCGTTTCTTGCCGCGGGTGCTCTCGACCGGCTGTTCCTCACCACCGCTCCGGTCTTCATCGGCGATGGTGTGCCGGGCATCCGCTTCCAGGGCTCCGAGGTGATGGCGCAAGCTCTGCGGACACCGTTCCGTCGATTCGAACTCGGTGAGGATATGTGCACCGAATATCTGCTCAGTCAGGCTGCGGTTGCCCATTCGCAGCCGAGTCCGGGCGTGCAGGAACCTGCTTCTGTCGAGTCCCCGCAGTCCACACAGTGACGATTCCGGGCAAGGTGGAGATCGCCGCGAGCAGACCGTAGCCGGTCGAGGCCATCACCGCGGTCTCCATCGACACAGAGATTCCGGCCGCGATGAGACTGACGCTGAGTTCGCGCACGCCCCATCCTCCGACACCGATCGGGATGCTCATCGCAGCGAGTCCGACGACCGCGAGCACCGGCACGACAGGTCCCCCGAGCGCCGCCATGGCGATAACGAAGAGCATGAAGAGGGCCGCAATGCCCAGTGCCGAGGATGCCCAGATGGTGAGGGTGCGCCGCCAGTCCATTCCGCGAGTTCCCCACACGGAGATGACCAGGGTGGCGACGGAGACGGCTGCGGCCATGAGTGCCAGTCGGCCGGAGACGTCGATGAGACAGAGGGCGGCGGTGGCGAAGAGCAGCGTCGTCGTGCTCAATCGTTCGGCTCCGACGGCAGCCAGCGGTGACAGCCACTTCTTCGGCCCGGTGTGACGGTAGACGGCGACTCGGGCCGCATCACCGCCGAGTCCGCCGGGCAGGACCATGTTCAGCAGCGACGAGGAGTAGCAGTCGGCGAGCGCCCGTGACCACGTGATGGCGGTGCCTCTGTGCGCGAGCAGCAGAGTCCAGCGCAGCGCCTGGGCACCGGTCATGATGAATCCGCAGGCGAGTGCGGCCAAGACCGTCCAGACGTTGAGGACCTGCCATCCGTCCAAGAGCGCTTGAGCACCGACGACTCGCACCGTCAGCGCCAGCAGCGCGACGGTGATGGCGAACATAAGTGCCCTCTTCGCCCAGGTCACGTCACTGTGGTCCCGATCGGGTGGGCTGAGGGTTCGCAGGGGTCTCCTGCTCTCCAGCGCTTTCGGCTGCGTCGATGAGCACATCGCGGTGGTCGACTCTGACCCGCAGCCCCGAGTCCAACTGTGACTGCTTCTGCGTCCACCATGCTTGTGCGGCTTCGGCCAGTGCGGGATCTTCGTCGACCGCTGCATCGAGGCGTTCGGAGAGGAATCTGCTGAGGAAGGTCCGGTCAGCTGGGGCCTCGAGTCGCCAGGGGCTGGGGCCTTCGACGGCGGTGAGTCCGTTTCTGCGCGCGAGGCTCATGAGATGTTCGGGAGCATGGTGGCCCAGCCTTCCATCGCGGTGCTGGTGGGCGGTGAATGCCGCATCGATGGCTGCGTCGTGAGGATGGGCCGGCTCGAGTGTCCACCCGCCGACGAGGCTGAGCAGGAACAGTCCGAGGCCGTCGTGGTCGGTGAGAGTGCGAACGACGGCGGTGAGGTCTGTTTCGGTGAGGACGTCGAGGAGGGCGCTGCAGGTGAGCAGCAGCTTCGATCCCTGAAACTCCGAAGCAGAGAGCAGCTCGGTGCTGAGGGCCGGGAGCGCGGCGATCGGGGCACAGACTGTGCGGGCGTGCGGAAGGGCCGCTGCCGCGAGGTCAAGGGAGGTTTCATCGGAGTCGAGGAGGACCCAGTTGATCTCCCAGTCGGACAGGCGAGCGCGCAGAACAGCGTCGAACCACTGTGACGAGTTTCCGGTGCCGGCTCCGATGTCGATGGTGAGCAGTGACTTCGTGCCCGGCTCTGTTCCATCCCGAAGTCGGGCCACTGCGTCATCGAGCAGTTGCAGCGACTCCTGACGAGCCGCGTCATCGACGGGACGGCGCAGGTCCAGCCAGTCGGGTTCAGCCGCAGTCACAAGCTGCTCCTCTGCTTTTTGTCCGCCGCGGCGGGCTGTCCCAGCTGTTCTGCCGAGGCAGGTGGTGCGGTCGGATGTGAGTGCTCGGCGGTGACGCGCAGGACCGCGGCGGCGGTATCGGTCCAGGAACGAATGGCGTTGGCACGATTCCGGCGAGCGTCCTCGGCGAGGTCGGTGCGGAACTCGTCGTCGGTCAGCCAGCGGTGCAGTGACTGTGTCCATGCGCTGACGGTGCGAGGCAGGCCGAGTCCGGCTCCCAGGGGCTCTTCGGCTCCGGTTCCGGCGGTGACGAAGGCTGGGATTCCGGCGGCCGCTGCCTCGGCAACGACCATCCCAAAGGCCTCCGAGCATGAGGGCAGAAGCAGCAAATCGGCGTTGCCGTACAAGGCGCCGATCTCGGCCCGGCTGAGTTCGCCGACGATGTCGGCTCTGCCCGCGGGCAGGGCACGGCAGGCTGTCTGCAGCCGACGAGCGTATTCTGCGTCCACGAGCGGGCCGGCGAAGGTGACCCGCCACGGCTGTTCCGCGGCCGCCTCTTCGTGTGCTTCATCCTGCGCACGGACTTCGGATACCACTGGTTCCCCGGCCATCAGCTCTGTCAGAGCTTCGACGATGAGCAGCTGTCCTTTGTTCTCTTCGATGGCGCCGATGCACACGAAATGGGCTCCTCCACCGCCTGAGCTCTGTGGGCGTGCCGGGTTTCCGGGCACGGCCGCCTCGGCGCGGATCCCGTAGCGGGATTCCAGGCCCGCGGCGGTGAACCGGCTCGTGGTGATGACTGCGGGTGCGGCGCTGATGGCCTGCCATTCGCGGTCGCGGGCGGCACTGTCGTCGGCGTCTGCCAGGCAATGGATGAGCGGGATGAGCGGGATGAGCGGACCCTGCCCTCTGCGATATTTGTGCGCAGGGTCGGTCACCACCTCGGGCAGTGCGGTGGCGATGAGCCCGTCGAGGAGGACGGGCCCGGTCACTGCGTCGAGGACATCGTCCACGGCTGCGGACTCGGCCGGTCCCGGATCGGCCCAGGAACCGGGCACCGAATGGAGCACGACCTGGTCTCCGGCCGCCTCGGCGAGCGCTCGATTGTACGCCGATCCCCCGCTGATGCGGCCGAGATCGGGTTCGATGAGGTGGAGGCTCACGCCCGCTCCGGGACGGTGTACGTGATCGCTGCGCGCGGATTCTCCTGCAGTTCGATGCTGATGCCGATCTCTGGGCGGTCCGCCAGGGATGCGGCCAGGCGCTTTCCGATGTATTCGGCGACGGCTTCGGTCGTGCTCAGCTTCCCTGCGAAGTCCGGGTGTTCGTCGAGGTTCGCATAGCGCAGATGGGTCAGAGCCGCGTCGAGCAGGCTCATGGCCTCACCGATGTCGAGGACGACGGAATGCTCGTCCAGGCTCGGGCGGGTGAAGGTCGCCGAGACTTCGAGAGTGGCACCATGGACGCCTTGGGCGGGTCCGAAGAATTCGTCGGGCAGACTGTGGGCGATCATCACATGGTCGTTGACCGTGAGTCCGAACATCGTCTTCTCTTTCCTCTCGGGGTACCGGTTGGGTGCTTCGCCGCCGGGCTGCGGATGTGTGAGGTTCAACGCGTCCGCGGTGCCCGGGAATCGGTCAGCGGGCGTGGGCGCCCGTGTAGTCGATGACATGACAGAGTGCGACCTGGGCGAGGTTGCTGCTGCAGCCGTCGCCGTCACTGCCGCCGCTGAGTTCGTCCATGACCCTCGGCAGCTCCGTCCAATCGGAGACTCCGGTGATCAGGGAATCGAAGCGATCATCGTTCAGGGCTGCCAGCGCCGCACTCATCCGTTGGGCCCTGGTGCGGCGTGCTCGGTGTCCGGCGGCGACCTCGCCGACCTGTGAGGCGATGATGCTCAGTCGGCGGGCGTGGAAGTCTGCGCCGAGCGGCACGCTTGGGCTGTCGCTGCCGTACCAGGATGCTTCGATCACAGTGCCGTCGTCGCCGGTGATCTCGAGTCCCCGGGCCAGTCCTGCCTGGTTCCCTGAGGTATGGATGACAAGGTCACAGTCGGAGCACGCATCGTCAGGCGCGACCGCGGTGAAGCCGAGGTCAGTCAACAGTGCGCGCCTGTGCGGGTCGATTTCGACGACTTCAAGACGGTCGAGCGGCATCCGGGTTGCCAGCAGTGCGGTGGCTGTGCCGATCATGCCCGCACCGATGACGGCGACGCGGTCGGCGAAGCGCGGCGGTTGGTGCCAAAGGATGTTGAGGCCGGTTTCGACAGCGCCGGCCAACAGCGCCCGGTGGTCGTCGATGCCGTCGGGAATGAGGTGGACATCCTCGGTGGTCACAATGTGGTGGGAGTGGTGCGGCAGCAGGCCGAAGACGCGAGCGCCGATCCAGTCCCGCGGACCTTCATCGACGACGCCGACGCCGAGGTAGCCGTACGACACCGGGAATGGGAAGTCCCCGAGCTGGTGAGGAGCCCGCATCAGGTTTTCCACGCGGGTGGGGATGCGGCCGGTGTGGACGAGTGTTTCTGTGCCTTTCGACACCGCCGAGGCGGTGGTGGTGACCCGCAGCTCGATCCCCGAGTCGGGGTCCGCGTGTGGGGTGGGCACTTCACGCCAGCCCCCTCGTCGGGCGGCTTCGGTCCAGTACTGCCAAGCCATAACTCGATCGTACAGGTGCCCCTGCCCTGCCGTGGCCCGGCGACGCCTGTGATAGCCGGCGACCGAACCACTACCCTGGCCCCATGACTGATTTCCTCAAACTGCGGAAGTCCGCCCCGGACGGCTTCTTCGCCGCCGAGGCCGCCGGGCTGAGATGGTTGGCCGAACCGGGGGTGGTCCCGGTCGTCGAAGTGCTCGAGCACGGGCCGGATTTTCTGCGGCTGCGCCGTCTCGAAGAAACAGGTCCCGACGCCGAGGCGGCCGCCGCCTTCGGTCGCGACCTCGCTCGGCTCCACGATGCCGGTGCTCCCGGTTTCGGTTGGTCACCGGCCCCGCAGGCATTCTTCGGCCCCCTCGACAACCCTTTCGAAGTTCGCGCCGAGCCCGTCGGCGACTTCTCCGGCTATTGGGTCGAGCAGCGTCTGCGCCCACTGGTCACGGCGGTTGCCGGGGATCTCAAAGGTGAGGATCGGACCATGGTCGCCTCGGCGCTCGATGCCATCGCGTCGGGAGCCTTCGCCGGAATCTGCGGTGAAGGTGAGGAGGCACCGGCGCGCGTCCACGGCGATCTGTGGGCGGGGAATCTTATGTGGACACCGACCGGCGTCACTCTCATCGATCCGGCCGCACACGGCGGTCACCGGCTGGAAGACCTCGCCCTGCTCGCGCTCTTCGGCACCCCGTTTCTCGAAGAGATCTTCTCCGGCTACGAACGGACCCACCCGATGCCGGCCGGCTGGCGGGAGGACCTGCCGGCGCACAGCTTCTTCGCTCTGCTCGCTCATATCCTTCTGTTCGGTCGAGGTTTCCTCGGGCGGACGATCAGTGCCGCCCGGTCAGTCATCGCCCGGGCGGCACAGCTGGATCGGTGAGGTCACTGCAAGGAGATCTCCACCGGGTCGGAGAATATCCCGCCTGAGAAGGTCAGTATGTTCGGGTCAGCATCTTCGGGCACGTCGAAGACGAGGACGCCTTCAGCGGTGTTTCCGGGATTGATCTCTTCGAGGAAGAGGATGTTGTTCTCGGCCGCATAGATGCCGGCTTCTGAATCCGCAGAGTAGGTGTTGCCGGCATCATCACCGAGTTTGATGTCGTCTTCGAAGAAGAAGTTCGGATCCGATCCGGTGTTCTTCACCGACAGTTCGATCTGGACGAACTGTCCCTGTGCCTGGGCGTTGAGGAATTCGTCGCCGACCTGTGAGACACCATCGTCGACCTTGGCGACGGTGATCTCCCAGTCATCGGCGGCCACGGTGTCTCCGATACCGTATGAAGCTTCTTCGGCAGGCTTGTCCGCGGCTTCCTTCTCAGCGGCCTCATTCTCCGCAGGCTCCCCCGACTGCTGAGCGTCGGCCGAACCGCCCTCCGCAGTACCGGTGTCGTCTCCCCCGCCTCCGATCGCGCTGGCAACGGCGATGATGGCGATGACGACGAGCAGCCAGAACCACCAGCGCTTCAGCAGCGGCTTCTTCTGCTTCGGCGGCTTCTGCCCGTAGGGCTGCTGCTGCGAATAGCCGGCGGCTCCGTAGGCTGGTGCGTTCTGTTTGGGTGCCCATTGCTGGGGGTCGAAGTTATGGGCTGGCTGCTGGTGGTGGGTGTTGTGAGGGGGCTGGTGCTGCGGGGACCATTGGTGCTGAGGCTGTGGTGACTGCGGCTGGTGCGGGGTGTTCTGGGGATTCCGCGAGTGGGACATGACGCTCCTTCGAAGCTGGATCTGGCTGACTGCTCCAGCTTCGTCCGTTCCGAGCCCCGGCACGTCCGCAATCGGGCTGGATCACTCCAGCCGATCGGTTGACTTCGTCCAGCCTGAAGGTGGACTACGTGTGTCAGCCCTCGCGGTTACGATTCTCTTGTGTCAGAACAATCCGTCCCTCGCCGCAGAATCCCGCGCGGAGTGCGCATCGCCGGGAGCATCCTCGTCGGCGTCATTGCCTACCTCTTCGGGTTCCTCACCTCGTCGATGGCGGTGACGGCGAACGCCTGGGCCTTCTCCGACGGCGAACTCAACGACACCGGGCTCGTGGCCATCCTGCTGCTGTTCTTCGTGTGGGGGCTCGTCTTCCTTCGACACCGATGGCCATGGGTGCCCTTCATCGCGGGCGGACTGCTCACAGCGGGATGGGGCGATGCGCTGATGCTGCTCATTGCGGTCTTCCACCTCGTCATCCGAGCACCGAGGCGGCAGGCGATCACCGCCTCGGCGGTGGGCACCGGACTGATCGCGTTCTCCACGTTGAGGATGTGTCTGGCACCGGTCGAGCACAATCCCTTCAGCATCTTCTTCCTGCCCGACCCCGCGCAGGTCACGGGCCTCGAGGCGACCATCCCGCCGGAGGATTCGCACTTGGCGATCAGAATCATCACGATCGCGGCCGGAGTCATCGGGTTGTGTACGGCCCTGGGCGTCGGCGCGCTGCTGCGGCGGACTCGTCGGATGAGAGCGGTCGAATCGATCGCCGAACGTGAAGCCCTGCGCAATGAGTCACTCACCGCCGAGATCGCGCGGCAGTCCGAACGAGAGCTCTTGGCACGCGAGCTTCACGACACGCTCTCCCACCGGCTGTCGGTGATCTCTCTGCACACCGGTGCCCTTGAGGTCGGAGCAGGCACCGACCCCGAAGTCGCGTCGACGGCGTCTGCCCTGCGGGAGGAGGCCCGTGCGTCCATGGAGGATCTGCGCCATCTTGTCGGTGGCGTGAGGAACGGCAATCTGGCTTCTCCGCGACCGGGCCCTGGCAGCTCCTCACCGCCGAGCCGCGCGACGATGTCAGCGATTCCTGAGCTCATCTCCTCCGTGACCTCCACCGGTACGATCATCCGTCCTCTCGTCGTCATCCAGGACGTGGAATCATGTCCGCCTGCGCTCGACCGTGCGGCCTATCGCATTGTTCAGGAGGCTCTGACGAACGCGATGAAACATGCACCGAACCTGCCGGTGACAGTGGACGTCGCCGTCTCGGCAGCTCGCGGAATCCAGATCTCGGTGAGCAATCCGCTTCCTCGTGGTTCAGGTTCGGTCGGTGTTCCGCCTCGTCCTCGATACGCACCGGACTCGGCGCGGGAGCCCGGTGCCGGTGTGCCCGCTCACGGGTGGGCGCCGCCCGGGTCGAATCCGGTGCCGCAGGGAGCTCACCTGGGGTCGACCGGGTCGGGCTCCGGGCTGATCGGCATCCGGGAGCGCGCAGCGATGTTCGGCGGCGAAGCCTCGATCGGGGTGGTCGGCAATGAGTTCCGTGTGCAGGTGAGCTTCCGATCCTTCATCCCTCCGAACTGATTTGCACCCGGTTCGGGCCGAGTGGGATCTCGCCGGACTGATTCGCGTCCTGTCGGATCGTCGGCCGACAATCGCCGAACGGTCGATGTGGAACTGGGACTTCAGCACCGCGACGAGCCGTGACAGTGGCCTCGGGTATTGTGACGTTCATGAACCAAACCGCCCCGATCCGAGTCATGGTCGTCGATGATGACCCCATGGTCATCACCGGGATCACGGGAATCCTCCAGGTGGCCGACGACATCGACGTCGTCGCTTCGGCATTGAACGGGGAAGAGTCCATCGAGAAGGTGTCTCGGCACTTTCCCGATGTTGTGCTCATGGACATCCGGATGCCGGGAATCGGCGGGATCGAGGCCACGCAGCGTCTGCTCAACAGCGTACGACCGCCGAAAGTGGTGTCCCTGACGAGCATGAGCAGTGACGATCACCTCTTCAAGGCGCTCGAGGCGGGGGCAGCCGGATACCTGCTCAAAGACATCGGCCCTGTGGAACTCGCCGCCGCAGTCCGCAAGGTCCACGCCGGTGAGCCCATTCTCGCCCCGCAGTCCATGCGGCAGGTCATCGCCAAAGTCAGGTCGAGTTCCGATCATCGTCTGCAGCAGGAAGCCGTGGCACTGCTGTCGGAACTCACCGACCGCGAGCGGCAGGTCGCCGACCTCGTGGCCGAAGGTCTGTCGAATCAGCAGATCGCCGAGGAGACATTCATGAGTCTGGCCACGGTCAAGACTCACCTCAATCGGATCAACGTCAAGCTGGACACGAATAATCGCGTGCGCATCGCCACGATGGTGGTCAGGGCTCAGAAAGGCTGAAGCCCGCCAGTCGGCCCAGACCGGCCTATTCAGCGTTTCTCGATCCGCCACATCCCGGAGCTCTGCTCGTCTTCGTTCGCCACTGACAGGTCGATGCCCTTCCTGTCACGGACCAGCGACACCGCCAGCAGTGAGATACCCGCCATGACCAGCAGGTAGAGCGACACCGAGGCGGTGGTCCCTGTCGCCTGCAGCAGCCCCTGGGCGATCGTCGGGGCAAATGCCCCACCGAGGACGGCGCCCAAGGCGTAGGAGATGGCCACTCCGCTGAACCTGATCGAGGCGGGGAAGAGTTCGACATAGAGGGCAGCCTGCGGACCGTATGAGAGTCCCAGCCCGATGGAGAAGACTCCCAGTGCCAGATACAGCAGGCCGAGGTTTCCGGTGTCGATGAGCCAGAACAGTGGGAAGGCCGTGATGATGAGGATGATGAAGCCGATGACGTAGGTCTTCACCCGGCCGATGAGATCGGCCAACAGCCCCGAAGCCGCTGTGGAGATCAGCCAGATGAACGATCCGAACGTGATGGCCAGCAGCACATCCGTCTGGTCGAAGCCGACGGGGTCGGTCGCATATTTCGTGACGAATCCGCCGGTCGTCATGTACCCGCTGGCGTTGTTGCCGGCGAAGATCAGCGCGGCGACGAGAACCAGGGGAAGGTGCTTCTTGAGGAGCACGAGGATCGGAGCCTTGCGTTTGGCGGTCTCGGCGTTCATCTCCTGGAACACCGGCGTGTCTTCCACGGCACGACGCACCCAGTAGCCGACACCGATGAGGACGACGGACAGTAGGAACGGGATTCGCCACCCCCATTCCATGAAGGCCTCACCCGGAGAGATCACACCGGTCATCAGGGCGATCACGCCGGAGGACAGCAGCATTCCCAGCGGAACGCCGAGCTGAGGGTATGAGCCGGCCCGTCCGCGTTTGTCAGCATCGGCGTGTTCGACGGCGAGAAGTGCCGCGCCGCCCCATTCTCCGCCTGCCGACAGCCCTTGGACGATGCGCAGAAGGATGAGCAGAACCGGTGCGGTGATGCCGATGGTCTCGTACGTGGGGATGAGTCCGATGAGCGCTGTCGCCACGCCCATCGTGACGAGGGTGACGACGAGGATGGCTCGACGCCCGAGCCGGTCGCCGAAATGCCCGGACAGGAATGCACCCAGAGGACGGAAGAGGAACGAGATGCCGATAGTGGCGAAGGCGAGCATCTGGCCGATGCCCTCCCCCGCCGGTGCGAAGTACAAATGCGCGAAGACGAGTGCCGCCGCCGTCGAATAGGTGAAGTAGTCGTACCACTCGATGGTGGTGCCGATGACGGCGGCGAAGGCGACTCTGCGCTGGTTCGTCTTCTGCGTCGGCGCCGTTGTCGCCGAGGCCGGTGTCTGTGTCATGTGAACGTCCTTGTTCGGTTGTGGTCGGTTTTCATCGTCCGGACTGGAGAGGTCGCCGTCAGACGGCAGCGAATGTGGTGCCGATTGTGGTGAGTACTCCTTCGGCCCACTCGCATGCCGCTTCGGATGCAGGCACGGCTCCGCCGGCATCGTGGCGGCCGTATTCGGCTTCCCGCACCGCGCCGCGCGCTTCGAGAGCTTCGGTGAGAAGCTCGCTTCCGCGCGAGTAGGTCCGTGTGTAGCTGGCATCGCCGAGGCCGAACATGGCGAAGCGGATTCCCTGGAGGTCGACGTCCCGAGCCTTCAGCGTCTGGTAGAAGTCGGTGGCCGATCTCGGCACGTCCCCATCGCCGTAGGTGGAGCAGACGATGAGATGGAACCGATCGGGGTCGAGATCCTCCGGAGAGACCTCTGCGAGATCGGTGATCTTCAGGTCGTCACGGTCGCCGAGGAAGGCGCCGATCTCCTCGGCGACGAGTTCGGCATTGCCCGATTCCGTTCCGAACAGAATCGTGACGGGTTGACCAGCGGCCAGGCTCGCCGAAGAATTCGCCGAGGTGGCCTGCAGCGACTCGTCCAAACTGAGGTCGCCGGCTGCTGCCATGAGTTCGGCTCGCGAGGTGATCTTGGACCTGCACCGTCCGGGTCCGGCACCGAGGCGCTCCTTGAGATCGATGCGCCGCCATGAAGCGAAGTCGGTGGCAAGGGCATGCGGAGTCAGTCCGGGAGCACCGGTTGTCACCGATCCGGCGTTCCGTTCTGCCGCGATCTGCGCGGCCAGGCTTCGTGCATCGGCCCGCTGGTCGGGAATGGTCCCTCTGCCGTTGCCTTTGAGCCAGCCGATCGCGAAGAGACCGTCACCGATCCTTCCGTCGCCGGGAATCGGTGAGACGGGGCAGATGCCCTGTCGGGCACTCGTCATCGGATCCCGGACGAATCCGATGGCGGTGATGACCGAGTCGACGTCGAGGCGGATGCTGTGGTCGCCGGCGCGCCGCAGCTCGACCCCGGACACGGCACCGTCGCCGGTGAGCGCCTCGGGAATGGTCTCGAACCACCAATGGACGTGGATCGCATCGTGTGCAGTCGGTGATCCCGAGGTGCGGGTGAGTTCGGCGAGCGCGTCGAGCTTCGCGTCTTTTCCGGGGACTCGCGTGGTGAGGTCGACACCGTGGAGTTCGTGGACAAGGCCCGGGACTCGTCCGACTTCGCGGATCATGACGGGATCGAATTTCGCCGTGCCGGCAGGTGAGCGGCCGATGATGTCGATCCGAGAGATGTTCCGTCGCAGTGGGGTGTAGGCGCTGTCGTCGATGTCGCTGCCGTCGAGTGCCTGGGCGTCGCAGCTGAGGAGCCGGAGCACATCGATGGCGACATTTCCCTGACCGATCACGGCCACTCGTGAACCGAGATCGGGAGTGTGGGTCCTGCCGTCATCTTCTCTCTCGTCGGGATGGCCGTTGAGCAGGCGGGTGATTCTGCCGGCCGAATAGACGTGCTTCAGGTCGGCACCGGGGATGTCGAGGGGACGGTCGTGGGACAGACCGCTTGCGAGGACCACCGAGTCGTAGCCGGACTTGAGTTCGTCCATGGTCACGTCGACGCCGAGTTCGGTGTTGCCGATGAATGTCGCACGGGGATCGGCGAAGAGGCGGTCGAACTGTGCGGAGACGGATTTCGTCCCCTGGTGATCGGCGGCCACTCCGTAACGCAGCAGTCCGTAGGGGACGGGAAGTCTGTCGAAGACGTCGACTCGACTTCCCGGCACTTGGCGGAGGATCTCCTTCGCAGAGAAGCAGCCGGACGGGCCGGCGCCGACGACGGCGATTCTCGGGCCTTCTGTGTCCGGCGCGGCACCGGCACCGTCCTGGGAACCGGAATCGGTTCGGTCATCGCTCTTGGTGCGGGAGATTCCGTAGTTCGGAGTGTCTTCTGCCGAGTCCCAGGTGACCGGAAGTCTGAGCATGCCGCGGAAGACCCAGCCGCCTATTCGAGTTTCTCGGGTGCGGTCGATGTCGAGTCCCTTGACGGAGTTGAAGAGCAGGGGAAGTGCCACCTCGGCGATCTCCGCCCGTGCCGCCCAGTTGCCCAGGCACACGTGCACACCTTTGCTGAAGGCCAGATGCGGTTTGACTTCACGGTGGATGTCGAAGCGATGCGCGTCGTCCCAGACGTCTTCGTCACGATTGGCCGAGAGCACGCAGATGCCCAATTTCGCACCCGCGGGAAGCAGTTTGCCGGCGAGTTCGGTTTCGCATGTGGTCTGGCGGGAGTACATCCCGATGGGAGCAACCCATCGGATGGTCTCTTCGAACACGGTCGGCCACAGTGCCGGGTCAGCGATCGCGGCTGCTCGCTGTTCGGGATTGTCGAACATGGCCAAGGCGGCGACGCCGAGGGCGTCGCGCGGTTCGTTGAGACCGCCGCCGATCGTCATCTTGATATTGGCCCGGATCTGCTCGATGGGCATCTGATCACCAGGCATGGACAGCAGCCCGGAGATCAGCGAGTCGTCGCGGTGGGTCAGGTGATATTCGAGCATCTCGTCGAGCGCGGCGTCGACTTCGTCGAAGGACTTCTTGCCCTTCGCCCAGACGTCGGGGTCATCGGCGTAGTTGCCGGTGGCGTCGATCATCGTCTGCGACCAGCGCTGCAGATCCGACTGGTCGGCGTTGTAGAGGCCGAGCATGCGGCGCAGCGTCTCACTCGCGTACGGAGCGGCGAAGTCCCAGATGAGATCTGCTCCGGGGCCCTTGCCGATGAGTTCGGCCAAGAGGTCCTCGGCGACCTCGCGGTACATCTTCGTCCAGACTCGTTTGACGTAGCCCGGTTTGAGGACCGGCTGCCAGGCACGTCGCTGTTCGTAGTGCATGGGATCGTCGCGGCGCAGCATCGAGTGCCCCATGGCTCGAATCTGCAGCGACCCTTCCTCGTCTGCGGAGAAGACTTCCTGGTCGTGCTCGGTGGCACTGACGGCTTCGTAGCTGGTGATGAGATAGCGGTTGACCGCAGGAACCCAATGCACGCCGCCCTCGGCGCGCAGACGTTCATAGATCGGGAACGGGTCATCGTAGAGCTCGGGGATCGTCACCCAGTCGGCGACCGGGATCGCCGAAGCTGTGTGGTTCGCCCTTTCGGATTCAGTGGGGGCATGCAGTTGAGAAGTCATCGCCGTCTCCTCTTCGTCGAGTGTATCTGTGAGGCTGTTCACATCAGTATGTGCACTACGCTTAGAAAGGAAAAGCGGAATTAACCGGACAACTAAATCGGATTAGCGAATATGAACTCTGACCAGCCACCGAATTTCACACTGCGACAGCTGTCCTATCTGATGACGGCTGCTCGATTGGGGACGATCTCGGCTGCGGCGCGGGAGCTGCACGTGTCGTCGTCCGCAATCTCCGACGCCATCACCACGCTTGAACACGAGCTGCAGTCTCAGCTGTGCATTCGGCGGAAGTCGCAGGGTCTGGTGCTCACGGCCGCGGGCCGACAGGTCCTCGACAAGGCCCGCCCTCTGCTGGCCGATGCACGTGACCTCGAGCTTCAGCTGAAGACGACGAACGGCGAACTCGCCGGCCCGATCACCATCGGCTGCTATCCGACATTGGCACCGATGATCCTCCCGGTCCTGCTCGATGGATTCGGGCGACTGCACTCGAAGGTGAGCCTCGAGATCATCGAGAACACACAGGATCTGCTGGTCGGCAAACTCGACTCGGGCGAGATCGATCTGGCCTTCGTCTACGAGACCCTCGTCCCGGGCACACCGAACCGCGCCCAGCTCTTCGCTCAGCCGGCACACGTCGTCCTGGCCGCCGATGATGAGTTCGCAGATCGGGAGATGATACGACTCGAGGACCTCGAGAGGAGGGACCTCATCCTGCTCGATTCGCCTCCGTCGAGTCACCACACCCTGTCGATGTTCGCTGAACGACAGCTGCACCCGACGATCCGCCACCGCACGACGAGCTACGAGGTGGTCCGGACACTCGTCGCGCGTGGGCTCGGATACGGAATACTGGTCCAACGACTGTCGAACTCGAACAGCTACGAAGATCTGCCGCTCATCGTCAAAGAGATCGAGCCCGCAGTGAAGCCGGTCAGCGTCGAGGTGATCTGGCCCGCACACACGACCATCGCACCCAGGGTGCAGGCGCTCATCGAATTCGCCTTGGCGCAGGAGTGGATCTGAGACCAGACACCCTGTCCCTGTGGGCGGAGATACCGCCGATGCAACTCGCTTACTCCAAAGTGCCCGCGAAGAAATCATCGACCACGGACGCCTCCGTTCGGCTCATCTGATCATTGAGGTCTTTGAACAGTCGCGCCTGCCTCGTTCCCGGCCAGCCCTCCGGCAGCAGCTGAGCGGGAAGCTGCGGGTCCGCCCGAGTCAATCCCAACCACTCGCACTGCAGCTTCACTCGTGCCACTAATGCCTCCACCGGCGAGGCCGATTCCGGGTCATACTGACCCCACCTGTCGCCGAACGCAGCGTACTCTGCGGACAGTTCATCCAGATCGAAAGCTCCAACGAGCTGGTCGTCGGTCGTCGGGGGTTGCGGCTTGCCGCAGATAACGATCGGTGAGACCCCAGCCCGCCCCAAATCAAGCGCAGACGGCAACTCTTGTTCCCCCGGCGCCACCCAAGTGCCACCGTCGACCTGGCCGAACCCCGCCCACGACAGCTGGGACCAGATCTTCTGCCGCAGCGATCTCCGCGCCTCGGGAACCTGTAACCTCACCATCGTCCAGTTACCGTCCCAGCTATCGGGCTGCCAGTCGGCGAACATCTTCCGACCTCCCTCGCCGAGGATCCGAGAGCCGGTCTCGGTCAACGTGTAAAACGTCTTCCTGCCCTGCTTACGACGGGCGACGAAGCCCTTGGCAGTCATTCGCTGAAGTACCGACCTTGCCGCGGTCTCACCGACACCGAGCCTCTTCATGACGAAAACGATCGAAGCTCCACTGAGAGGACGAGACGATCCAAGCAAATGCTCCCCGACGAGAGCAAAGAAAAGCGACTGCGGACGAAGGCTCATGCCCCGATTCTATGTGAGCCTTCCATTCGAAAGTGGCAATTACCCGCAAACTATTGACGTTCCGTCGACAGTTTGCATAGTATCGGAACCGGTTCGATCGCCGCCGATCAGACCGTCAATCAAGTGAGCCGTTCAGTCAGCGAGGATTACATGGCTTCCGCGAACTCCACCTCAAGCAAATCAACACCGATGCTCAAGCGAGCTGCTGCGTCGGCATACCTTGGCAGCGTCATCGAATACTACGACTTCTTCGTCTATTCGGTCTGCGCCGCCCTCGTATTCAAGGACGTGTTCTTTTCCAACCTCTCCCCTGCAGTCGGCACTCTCGCCAGTCTGGCCACATTCGCCACCGGCTATCTGGCTCGTCCCCTCGGAGGCATCGTCTTCGGGCACTTCGGGGACAAGCTCGGCCGCAAACGCATGCTCGTGCTCAGCATGTTCACCATCGGTATCGCCTCAACGGCAATCGGCTTACTGCCGACCTACGAGCAGGCGGGCCTCACCGGACCAGTTCTCCTCATCGTCATCCGTGTCGTGCAGGGCGTGGCTATCGGCGGAGAATGGGGCGGAGCCATGCTCATGTCGGCCGAGCATTCGACGAAACACCGCGGCTTCTGGGCCAGTTTCACCAGTGCGGGCGCACCAACCGGGCAACTTGTCTCCGCGCTCGTCATCGCCGCAATCCTGGCGGTCATGGGCCCTGAGGAATTCATCGCCTGGGGCTGGCGTCTGCCGTTCCTCGCCTCGATCCTCCTGCTCGTCGTGGGCCTCATCGTCCGCTCGGCTGTCGCCGAATCTCCTGAGTTCCTCGCCGCGAAGGCGCGTACACCCTCCCGTCGCATCCCGATTATCGCCGCTCTGCGCGGACAACCGGTGACCCTGCTGTTCGCCGTCGGAGTAGGCCTGTCGGCCTTTATGTTCCAGGGACTGCTCACTACCTATTCTGTGGCGTACGGGGTGCAGATCGGTGTCGAACAGCAGACGATACTCAACGCCCTGTCCTTCTCCTCGTTCTTCGCGATCTTCGGCATCATCGGCTGGTCCCGACTGTCCGATACGATCGGTCGTCGACCATTGGTCATCGCCGGGGCCATACTCATCGCCGTGTGGGGCTTCGTACTCTTCCCGATGATCGAGACCAAGAACGGCGTCATCATCACCATCGGCATGATCATCGGCCAGGGCGTCATCCACCCGATGATCTATGGACCTTTGGCCGGTCTCTACTCGGAGCTCTTCGACACCGAGCACCGCTATACCGGGGCATCCCTCGGGTACCAGATCGCCGGAATCGGCGCAGGCATTTCTCCAGTCCTGTTCGCCGCGATCATGAGCTCGACCGAATCACCGTCCACCATCCCCTTATCGATCGTCATCACGGTCGTCGCCGCCATCAGCATCCTCTGCATCTGGAGGCTCGGCGAGACGAAATCCCGCAGCCTGTCAGCCCAGAACATCGTCGAGTCGCGGCCCAGCACTCAAAACGGCACTCCGTCAGCAGCAACGGAAGGGCAGGCCCCGTGACCTTCTGCCACCCCACTCTGACCCGACTCTCCGAAGTCCAGGCCATCGACTACGGCGACAAGCCTGCAATCACTTTCGCCGGTGTCCAACACACCTACACCGAGATGCACAAACGCACCTTGACCTGCGCGGCAGAGCTGCACGCGCAGGGAGTCCGTCGTGGTGATCGCGTTGCCTACCTCGGCCCCAATCATCCGGCCCTGATCGTCGCCCTGCTCGCCTGCCTCCGCCTCGGCGCGATCTTCATCCCACTCAATTGGCGACTCGCGCCACCCGAACTCGACTACCAGCTCGCTCTCACAGAAGTGTCTCTGTTGTACGTGGCGCCCGAATCGGCCAAGGTGGCAGCAGAGCTGCAGACCGATGTCGCCCAGGAAGCGGTGCCGTGGCACGCTGCGCCCAACTCGACGATGGGTCCGCTCTTGCCGGCGGCCGATGTCGACGGCGAGCACCCGGCGTTCCTTCTCTTCACATCCGGGACTACCGGGCGCCCCAAAGGCGCGGTCCTCTCTCATGCCAACCTGATGTGGAATTCTTTCAATCTTCTCCTCAACACGGACCTCACCGCCGACGACGTCACGCTGGTCACTGCGCCTCTCTTCCACGTAATCAGCCTCAACCAGCAGGTGATGACCAGTTACCTGCGTGGGGCGCACATGCTCATCGAACCGCGGTGGGACATCGACCGCGCGTTCGATGCCGTCGAGCACGAAGGGCTCACCTGGATGGCCGGGGTCACAACGATGTTCGCGGACATGCTGCAGTCGTCGAGGTGGGAAAGTGCTGACCTGTCCTCGCTGCGATTCGTCAATTCAGGCGGTGCACCGATCCCTGTCTCCCTGATCAAGAGCTACCAAGCGAGGGGCATCATGTTCTGCCAAGGCTACGGACTCACCGAGACCTCCCCGGGCTGCACTTTCCTGCCCGCTGCGCACGCCCTCGACAAGGCCGGATCGGCCGGACGTGCCGTGCCCTTCACCGAAGTCGATATCCGCGATGTCTCCGGAAATTCGTGCTCCCCCGGAGTCAAGGGCGAAATCGTCGCCCGCGGCCCCAACGTCACCAATGGCTATTGGCATGATTCGAATGCCACCGGTCAGGCATTCTCCCCTGGCGGATGGTTCCATACTGGCGACATCGGCTACCTCGACGACGACGGATTCCTCTTCATCGTCGACCGGCTCAAGGACATGTTCATCTCCGGTGGTGAGAACGTCTATCCCGCCGAGGTGGAGTCAGCGCTCTTCGAGCATCCAAGTGTCAGCGAAGCCGCGGTGGTCGCCGCAGCCGATGAGAGGTGGGGCGAGGTCGGCCATGCCTTCATCGTCGCAGCTGATTCGGACACCCGACCGACGCCGGATGAACTGAGCGACTACCTGATCGCTCGCCTAGCCAAATACAAGGTGCCGAAGTATTTCAGCCTCGTCGACGAACTCCCACGCACCGGCTCAGGAAAGATACACAAGGTCTCCTTGCGCGCCGCTGATGGGCTCGGCGCACACTCGAATCCCACAGCGACGACCACAAACCCGGAATATCCAGCACCATCCGCACCATCGAAGGACCACAGATGACCCACCTCCCCTCGTCCCGCGTCACAGGCGTCTCCGAAAAGCCGAAGTCGACCGAAATCTCCGAAGCCCTCCGGTTCGCTGCCGAGGGTGACATCGGAGTTCTGACTCTCGATCGGCCTGCCAAGCGCAACGCCCTCGACGATGCGACGATTGCCGCTCTCGGCGAATTCTTCCGCACCCCGCCCGCGGTCTCGGCCATAGTGCTGACATCCGTCGGCGAGCATTTCTGCGCGGGGCTCGATCTGTCCGAGATGGCTGAGCGCGACGCCGTGGGCGGACTCCACCACTCACGTTCCTGGCACACGACGATGAATGCGATCACCGAATCCGAGATCCCCGTCATCGCCGTCCTACAGGGCGGAGTCATCGGCGGCGGCCTCGAACTCGCGACCGCCGCGCACCTGCGGGTGGCCGAGGAGTCCGCATACTTCGCCCTGCCCGAGGGCAAACGCGGTCTCTTCGTCGGCGGAGGCGCCTCGGTACGGGTGCCCCGCCTCATCGGACTCAGCCGAGTCCAAGACATGATGCTCACCGGCCGCCGCTTCGACGCCTCCGAAGCCGAGAGCATCGGACTCGTCAACTACCGCGTCCCCGCCGGCGAAGGTCCGGCCAAGGCCCGGGAGCTAGCGGCGTCGATCGCTTCGAACTCCCCGGTGACGAACTATGCGATCACCCAAGCGCTGCCGCGCATCGCCGAAACCGGCCGCGACGAAGGTTACCTGCTGGAGGCACTCATGGCCTCCGTGGCCCAGTCGAGTGCCGAGGCAAAGGGGCTCATGCGTGCCTTCCTCGATGGCTCGGGCCCCAAAGTGAGGAAGTGAACATGGCTTCGATCATTCGAGAAGTCCCCTCCGGAGCAATCGGAAACAGCAGAATCGGCGACTTCCTGACCTGGGTGAACGAAAAGCACGGAATGTTTCTCACCAGCTGGAACGAGCTCTACAACTGGTCGGTCACCGACATCGAGGACTTCTGGGAATCTGTGTGGGACTATTTCGGCGTCTCCAGCCACACACCGTATGAGTCGGTGCTCGAAGAGCGTGTCATGCCTCATGCGAAATGGTTCACCGGTGCCACGCTCAACTATGCCGAGCACTCCCTCGGCGCCCCCGAGCAGGCAGACGACCTCGCCGTCACCGCGGTCTCCCAGACCCGCGACGGCTTCACCCTGAGCTTCGACGACCTGCGCTCCGAGGTCGCTCGAGTCCGTACCGGTCTCATCTCGCTCGGCGTGACCAAGGGAGATCGTGTCGTGGGCTACCTGCCCAACCAGCCCGAGGCACTCGTGGCGTTCCTTGCCGCTGCGAGTCTCGGCGCAATCTGGGCAAGCTGCGCGCCCGAGTTCGGCACCCAGTCGGTCATCGACCGCTTCTCCCAGGTCGAGCCCACCGTTCTGCTGGCGATCCCCGGCTACAGATACGGGGCCAAGGACGTCGCACGCTCCGACGAACTCGCCGAGGTGGTCGCCGCCCTGCCGACACTGGCCCACCTCGTCCACGTCGAATACGGATCGTTCAGTCTCGACGCGGAACTGCACGAGGCCTTCACAACAGGCGCCGGGCTCGACCATCCGATCGCCGTCGTCGACTACGTTGAGTTAGGGACCACATCTGCGGGAATCGACGAGCCGACGACGGTCGAAAGTTCTCCGGACACGGCACTCACCGGGGTCGAATTCGAGCCGGTCCCCTTCGACCACCCCCTGTTCATCCTCTTCTCCTCGGGAACAACGGGGAAACCGAAGGCCATCGTGCACAGCCACGGAGGCATTCTGCTCGAGACGCTGAAGAATCACGGCCTGCACTTCGACCTGGGCCCGGGCAGCCAATTCTGCTGGTTCTCGACGACCGCGTGGATGATGTGGAACGCGCTGGTCGGCGGACTCGTCGTCGGCTCGGGAATCGTCATGATCGATGGCAATCCGAACTACCCCGATTCGAAGGAACTGTGGCGCATCGCGGCGAATACCCGCACTACGCTCATGGGTATGGCTCCCGGATCGATCATGAGCGCACGCAAGGAAGGCACTCGTCCCACGGAGGAATTCGATCTGGCCTCCGTCGAACAGTTCGGAGCGGCTGGCTCCCCGCTGCCGGCCGAGGGCTTCGAATGGCTTGTCGAACAGTTCGGGCAGGATGTGTTGGTCAATGTAGGCTGCGGCGGCACTGATGTGTGCACCGGAATCCTCCAGGGCTCACCACTGGCCCCCGTGTATTCCGGTGAGATGACGGCGCCCTCGCTTGGATTTGCCGCCAAAGCCTACGACTCGGATGGGCAGGAGGTCCTCGACGAGCTCGGAGAGCTCGTCATCACCGAGCCGGTTCCCTCGATGCCCGTGACTTTCTGGGGTGAGGATGGCGATGACCGATTCGAGAAGGCCTACTTCGAGAAGTTCCCCGGTATCTGGCAGCACGGCGACTGGGTGCGCTTCTCCTCCGACGGTGGAGTCGTTGTCACCGGCCGCTCCGACGCCACCCTGAACCGAGGCGGGGTGCGGCTGGGCACTGCGGACTTCTATTCCGTCCTCGACACGCTCGACGAAGTGGCCGATGGCCTGGTGATCCACCTGGAAGATCCTGACGGCGGAATGGGAGAACTCGTGGTCTTCGTCCAGACCGAATCCGGCGTGCCCTTTACTGACGACCTGTCGGTCCGCGTCCGCAGGGAACTCAAGACTCGGCTCTCCCCTAGGCACATTCCTGACGAGATCGTTCCGGTGACGAAGGTGCCGCTCGGACGCACGGGCAAGAAGCTCGAAGTCCCGGTCAAACGCATCGTCCAGGGCGCCGCTCTCGACGAGGTCGCGAGCCTCGGTGCCTTGCAGGATCCGAACTCGCTCGACGAGTACGTCGCTTTTGCCGAAGCACGGAGGGAAAGGGATTCAGCATGAACGCTGCGGAGAACACGCGGTCGCCGAATCATCAGGATGAAAGACTCGCAATCGCTGTCGTCGGCACCGGAGTCATCGGGGCGGCCTGGGTATCGGGCTTCCTGGCCGCAGGTCACAGCGTCACCGCCTTCGACCCTGCTGATGGAGCCGAGGAACGACTGCTTGAGCAGGTGAAGAGCAATCTCGAGATGACCACCGGAGTCAGCCACTCGCAGCTGAATCGCCTGGCCTTTGCGTCCACACTCGCCGAGTCGGTCGGCTCTGCCGACTTCGTCCAGGAGAACGGCCCAGAGCGCCTCGAAGTCAAGCAGGCGATGCTTGCCGAGATCGACGCAGCGGCACCCGAGGCGACAATCATCGCCTCATCGACGTCGGGCTTCGCCCCGAGCGAGATCTCAGCGGAAGCGACGAAAGCTCCGAGCCGCATCGTCGTCGGACACCCCTTCAACCCAGCCCACCTCATCCCGTTGGTAGAAGTGGTCCCCACGCCCGGAGCCTCCCCAGAGCTCGTCGACCGGGCGCTGTCGATCTACCGGTCGATTGGGAAGAAACCCATCCTCGTCCGAGCCGAGCTCCCAGGCCACGTAGTCAACCGTCTCCAGGCCGCGCTGTGGCAGGAGACCTATTCATTGGTCAATGAGGGCGTGGTCTCTGTGTCAGACATCGACACTGCGGTCTCATACGGCCCCGGCCTGCGGTGGGCGATCCTCGGGCCGTTGGCTCAGCAAGCATTGTCCGGAGGCGCCGGCGGAATGCGTCACGTCCTTGACCATCTCGGACCGCCGCAAGAGGTGTGGATGCACGACCTCAAGAAGGTACATCTCGACGAAGATCTCAAGGGGAAACTCATTGCCGGCGTCGACGACGAACTCGTGGACAGGGACACCACTGCCATCGCTCGCCAACGCGATGAGATGCTCATCCGCCTGCTCGAGCTCAAGCAGCGCTATGAGGAGCTTCCCTGACCCGCACAGTTCCTGTTCACACCACCACGAGGAATGACACCGATGATCTACAAGTCAGCCATCGACACCGAAACGATCCGTGCCATCGACGTCCACACCCACGTCGAAGCCGACGACCACCAGCACACTTCGCTCGACCAAGAGCTACTCGACGCTTCGGCGGGGTACTTTCGGGCATCGGTTCCACGCACCCCGACCGTTGCCGATCTTGCCGACTACTACCGCGAGCGGAAGATGGCGGCAGTGATCTTCACGGTCGACGCCACGTCAGCGCTCGGCGGACATCCGCCGGTTTCATCCGAGATGATCGCCGAACAGGCGGCGGAACACAACGACGTCCTCATTCCCTTCGGATCTGTCGATCCTCGAAAGCCGGCCGAGGCGGTCGACCGCATTCATGACCTCGCGACGAACTACGGAGTCAGAGGCATGAAGTTCCACCCCAGTCTGCAGGGGTTCGATCCGAGCGACTCCGCCTACTACCCGATCTACGAGGCGTGTGCCGAACACGATCTCGTCGCGCTCTTCCACACGGGCCAGACCGGAATCGGTGCCGGGCTGCCCGGGGGCCGCGGGATCAAGCTGAGGTATTCGGACCCGATGCTCCTCGACGATGTCGCGGCAGATTTTCCAGGACTGACTATGATCCTCGCTCACCCGTCCGTGCCCTGGGCAGACGCATCGATCTCGATCGCCACGCACAAGGCCAACGTTTTCATCGACCTCTCCGGGTGGTCGCCGAAGTACTTCCCACCGCAGCTGACCCGGGCCATCGGATCGATGCTCAAGGAGAAGGCTCTCTTCGGTTCCGACTTCCCTCTCATCACCCCCGAGAGATGGATCAGCGACTTCGAGAAGCTGGGTGTCAAGGAAGACGCAGTGCCTCTGATCATGAAGGACAATGCTCTGCGCGTACTGCGCCTGTGAGAGTCAGACCGGGCTGCCGTCGGCCGGAAAAGCACAGTTGGCCGAGAAGCTTGCCTTCACCCCTCGAGGTGCTCGGTCAGCTTGAGCCCTCGCTGTGCCCACGCGATCTCACTTCGGGCACGATCAGCGAGTCCTTCGTAGGCGAACCGCTTGTAGGTGATTGTCATCTCACGGTCCTCGTCGGCCGTGACCGCAAGCCGCCGGTTGAGCATCGGTGATTCGAGCCCATCGATATTGGCGATCTCGTCTTCGATGTACTCGAGTTCACCTGTCCATACTTCGATGTGATTGCGAAGGAAGGAAATGCGCGCTTCGTGGTTCGCCGACTCGAGGTAGGCGGCTTTCAGATGAGATGCATCGCGCGTGCGCTGATACTTCAGAGGAGAATTCATCCACTCGATGAATGATGCCTCGCCTGACTTGGTGACGTGATAGACCCGACGCATCCCGGCGGTGCCTCGCGTCTGTTCTTCGGGAAGGATGAGTCCTTCTGCGGCCATCTTGCGCAGTTCCGGATAGATCTGCGAGTCGGGGGCGTGCCAGACATGGCCTACCGAAAGTGAGAACTGCTTGGCAAGATCATAGCCCGACATCGGTTCGATCCGGAGAAGCGCAAGGATGGCACTGCGTAGACTCATCTCGTTGATCCTGTTCTGTTTATCCGAAGACGAAGAGGGTCCGGGCTGTTCAACCCGGACCCTCTCACACTATCGTTCTCAGGCTTTGTAGCCGGTACGCCATCCTCCCTGGTAGGTCTGACGCGCAACAGTCGAGTATGGCACGGGGCTGACTACCGCGCGAACCTCGGTCTGCTCGTGTGGCTCGACTGAAGCCTTGGTGGTCCCGCCGTCCGGCTCGCCCCAAACGACCTTGAGCTCTGCCCCTTCGGGAACGTCAGGATCGACGACGGCCAGGGAGAGCCCCCGATGCTCGTTCGCCGAATAGCCTGTGAACATCGAGAAGCCGACCGTGTTGCCGTCGGCGTCGATGACCTTGTCGTAATTGGCCGAACCGTAGTTCGCCAGCGGAAGGTCGAAGTACTTGTAGTTCGGACCATCGACGTTCAGCGGCGAGGAGAGAACTTTGCCCAGATCGTCGGCGTCCCACGCGAGGGTGACCTTCCTGCGCTGCGCGGCCGGATCCATCTTCTCCAGGGCGCTGCGGCCGATGAAGTCGTGATCGAACTTGACGAACGATCCGTAGCCGAGTTCCCAAGGCGTCAGATAGTAGTCTTCGATGTTCTCCGAGACGAACGAACCTGCAAGAGTTCCGGTCGCTTCGTAGCTGTCGGCGCCGAGCCATTCGCGGAATGTCCGTTCTGCCTCGCCGGTGTAGATCGCGGGCAGCGGGGAGGGAATCCATCCCGATTCGAGGGTGTTCGATGGGTAGGCGCGCGAACCGACCTGGAGCATGCCGAACTGACTGCCGGCCTCAACGATAGCGTCACGGATGACCTTGTGGTCATCATATGGACCCCACAGCTCCAGGCCGGGGGCACCTGCCATGCCGTGACGCAGTGTGCGCACCTGTTTGCCTGCAATAGTCATCGACGCCATATTGAAGAAGCCGATCTTCTCCAGCGGTCCGCCGTTCAGCTCCTCGATGATGTCCCATGCTTTGGGGCCTTGGATCTGGTAGCGGTAGTAGCGACGACTGACGGGATCACCGTAGGGACGCGACGGAGATCGACGGTCGACCTCGATGTCGAGATCCTTGTAGTCGCCCGTCTCCGCGTGGAACATCAGCCAGTTCGACGCCGGCGCACGACCGACGTAGACGTACTCGTTCTCTGCTTCATGGAAGAGGATTCCGTCGCCGATGACGTGTCCCGACGCTGTAGTCGGCACGTACTGCTTGGCCTTGTTCACAGCGAACTTCGCAACCGAGTTGATTGCTGTGTCGGAAATCAGCTTGATGGCGTCAGCACCACGTAGGAAGACATTGTCCATGTGGTGCGATTGGTCATAGAGGACAGCCGTTTCTCGCCAAGCGCGCTGTTCCTTGATCCAGTTCGAGAAGTCTGCAGGAACAACAGGATAGATATAGGATCCGATCTGCGAGTTGCGGAGCAGTTCGACAGGATTGCTCTTGTCGAGAATCTGTTGGAGATTGTCAGTCATCGTCGATGAACCTCTCTTGTTGTCAGGGATGCTCCGTACTGAAGCATCCGTTCTTCTTTGGTGTTGGTCGGGAATTGATGCGTTGATGTGGCCGACTCCGACGGACGGGGGGAACAGGCCTCAGATCAGTCGAACACGATGGTCTGGTTGCCATGCCGGATGACGCGGTCATCGGCATGCAGTCGTACTGCCTTCGACAGCACTGCCCGTTCCACGTAGGCGCCTCTCGTCTGCATGTCTCCGGCAGTCATCGTGTGGTCGACCCGGGCGACGTCCTGTTCGATGATCGGCCCTTCGTCGAGATCCTTCGTCACGTAGTGGCTGGTCGCTCCGATGAGCTTCACACCACGTTCCTTGGCTTTCCTGTATGGCCCCGCGCCTATGAAGGCGGGTAGGAACGAATGGTGGATGTTGATCACGGGAACTTCGACATCATCGAGAAACGACTCGGACAGGATCTGCATGTACCTGGCAAGGACGACGAGATCGACGTTGCCAGCCAGCAGCTCGATGATGCGTGCTTCTGCCGCGGATTTGTCCGGCCCCTGCGAAGGTACGTGGAAGAACGGGACGCCGAAGCTTCGCACCGCATCGGCGACGTCGGTGTGGTTCGAGATCACCAGGGGAATCGAGACCGGTAGTTCACCGCGCTGATGCCTCCACAGCAGTTCGAGCAGACAGTGATCACTCTTCGAGGCGAGCACAGCCATGCGCTTGAGAATCTTCTGCTCCACAAGGCGGTAATGCACTCCGAGGGGATCGAGAGTAGACGCAAGATCCGCCTGAATTTCAGGAACCGCAGCAGAGAGCCCCTCCCTGTGGAAGACGACACGCTGAAAGAAGTCCCCGCCTTCAGGATCGGTCGTGTGTTGGTCGAGGGAGACTATGTTGCCGTCGTTTCGCGCAATGAATGAGGTGACGGTTGATACCAGTCCGGATTGATCGGGGCCGGTGACGATCAGGGTTGCGTAGTCTTTGCGCCTTTCGGCGAGGTCGGTCATTCGATCACCACCTCACGTTGCTGCGTCGAACTTCTGCGCCCACTCGGCGGTGGCCAGCAGTCCGCCGAAGGTATAGAAGTGCGTCTTCAGGGTCTCCGGTGATTCCAGCCCCTCAGCCCGGTCAGACAAGTCTCGAACGAACCTGTCTGGACCGGCGGTGCCGACGAGATTCGTCAGTGAGAACCCGTACTTCTTGACGATTCCTGCACTCGTCCCTACACCGAATCGTCGGGCGTAGCCGAGCAGTCTCTTGATACCCGCCGGACCAGGTGTGCCGATCCGGATGACCGAATCGATGCCATGTTTGCGAACATCTCTGACCCATTCGCTGACGCGCTGCGCGTCGAATGCGAACTGGGTGAGCACAACATGGTCCAGATTCTGTTCGGCCAACGCAGACGTCTTTGCGTCCAGGTGATACCAGAGAACGTCGTCGCTGATATCGGGATGCCCCTCGGGATAGCCACCGAGGCTGACTTCGGCAACGCCGTAGTCCTGCAGGATTCCAGTACGGATAACCGACAGCGAATCCTCGTAGGGACCTTCCGGCGCAGCGGGATCGCCCCCGACGACGAATATATGGTTCGTCGCATTGACTTGCTGCAACGCATCGAGAAAATCTCTGAGCTCCCGTTCGGACTTGAGCCGACGGGCGGAGATGTGGGGAACCGGAACGAATCCCATATCAGCGACGGCCTTCGACGCCTCGACTCGCATCGGGAGATCTTCATTGCCGAGGAAAGTCACGTTGATCCGAGTCCCCGGCGGGATCGCATGGGCCGCTTCTCTGAGATTGGGAATGTCCTTTCCTGTCATCTCGAGCGAGAAGTCGTCCAGTAGGTCCGTTGCAGTAAGTGACACCACGGTGAAAGTCCTTTCGTCAACACTGCTTCGTGTTTTCCAAATCACTATATGCATAGGTACTTAACTATGTCTATAGGTAACACTTCCAGCAGTCGATTCCTGCGTGCCCCACATGGATAGGAGGCGTCGACACCATCTGCAGAGGCAATCAGGCAACAGCCGGGCATTGCCGGCACAAACGGACGCTGATAATGTGCACCACATCACCATTTACCTATCGGAATAGGTATGCCGCAGCGAGGCGGCTCCAGCCGATACATCTGAATCGGAGAAATGCGTGGATCTACGAGAACGAATCAACAATTCCCACATGTCGGCGTATCAATGGCTGATCGTCGGCATCTGCACTTTCCTCAATGCACTCGACGGGTACGACGTCCTGGCCATCTCATTCACATCGAACGAAGTCAGCGACGAGTTCACCCTGTCAGGGACTGCATTGGGGCTCGTCATGAGCTCAGCACTCCTCGGTATGGCAGTCGGCGCACTGGTACTTGGCCCGATTGCCGATCGGATCGGACGCAAGAACATGATGATGTTCGCGCTCGTCGTCAATGCCGTCGGGCTGTTCTTCACCGCCACCTCGTCGTCGGCTGCTGAACTCGGCCTCTGGCGCGTCGTCACAGGGCTGGGCATCGGCGGCATCCTTGTCAGCACCAACGTCATCTCGGCCGAATACGCATCGCGCCGACGACGCGGCCTGGCTATCAGCATCTACGCCGCCGGCTACGGGATCGGCGCCGCCATCGGCGGAAGCATAATGATCAGCCTCATCGGAGCATTCGGCTGGCGGTCAGTCTTCGTCTTCGGCGGTAGCTTGACTGTCGTGTCTTTGATCTTCGTCGTTTGGCTGGTGCCAGAGTCCGCGTCGTACCTCTACAACAGGAAGCCGTCCGACGCGCAGAAGCGCCTCGACACCATCGCCTCGAAACTTGGATATACGGAACCGGTCGACCTCTCTGCAGCAGAAACGAATATGGAAGCCGGTGCGGGCACCGGCAAGGGCATGGGATCACTGCTCAACCGCCGCAATCGTCGAGTCACCCTCGTCGTCTGGGCTACTTTCTTCATCGTCATGTTCGGGTTCTATTTCGTCAACTCGTGGACTCCGCGCCTGATGAATGAGACAGGGCTCAGCGAGTCATTGTCCATGGTTGTCACTGTGGGCCTGACTGTAGGCGGGGCCATCGGTTCAGTGGTCTTCGGACTCTTCACCGCGCGCTGGTCGACCCGAACCGTCCTGATGGCCTTCTCGGTCCTGGCCGCGGTATTCATGGCAATCTTCGTCTTCACCGCACAGTGGCTGGCGATCGTCATCGTCTTCGGTGTGTTGGTGGGAATGTTCACCAACGGCTGCATCGCCGGCCTCTATGTCCTCACACCGCAGTCCTACTCGGCGCCGATGCGGTCGACGGGGTCAGGATGGGGAATCGGCATCGGGCGTTTCGGTGCCATCATCGCTCCGACAGCCACCGGCGCCCTGCTCGACAGCGGCTGGAGCCCGCAGGCGATCTACGTGCTCGTCGGCGTCATCTTGCTCCTGGCAGCGCTCGCATTGCTCGGCATGCGCGGCATCGATGTCGAAGCGAATCGAAAGCCGGAGCCTGTGACCAACACTGCTCCCTAGGGAGTTTCTCCTACGCGGAAATTCGAATCAAACGACGGAGAGTAGAGCCCACCAAGGGACTCCCCATCGGCGCTCGGGAGCCGAGAGGCTGACATGTCTGCGACTCAGACGAATGCGGATTCCCCCGTCAGTGCCCGACCGACGATGAGCGCAGTGACTTCGTGTGTGACCTCATAGGAATAGACCGCCTCGGCGTCGGCGAAGAACCGCGCCGCGCCGTTCTCGAGCAGGATCCCGTTGCCTCCGAGAACCTCACGAGCCAACGCAACGGATTCCCGCGCCATTCGGGCAGTCTGCATCTTCGCTAAGGCAGAATTCGCATCGACGAATTTGCCGGCGTCCTGCTGCGCCGAGAGCTGGACGACCATGCCCAATGATGCAGTGAGATTGCCCAGGATCCGCGCGAGCTTTTCCTGGACCAACTGGTAGCCGCCGATCGGCCGGCCGAACTGCTCACGCTTCTTCACGTACGCGAGTGCCGCGTCAAGAGCTCCGGCCTGCAGACCGGTGGCGATCCACGCCACGTCCGATCTCATCACACGCAGAATCCGGTTAACGTCACGCCAGGAATTCACCTCACGCAGTCGGGCCGATTCGGGGACCTCTACATCTGCAAACCTGATCGTAGAGTTCTCCATCGGACGCAGAGCGACCTTGCCGACCATGGTGTCCATACTCAGACCCCGGCTGACACGCGGAACCAGAAAGACTTTGACCTGGGAGTCCGCGACGTCGCGCGCGAAGACCGCGATCAGGTCAGCCGTCGACGCGCCTCCGATCCATCGCTTCGCGCCGTCGATGATCCACCGGCCTTCGCCGTTTCCTGCGTCCCCGTCGAATCGCGCAGTGGTGGCAAGACTTCCGGCGATGTCGGACCCGTGGTCAGGCTCGGTCAGAGCGAAGGCTCCCGAGAGGGCGAAGGAACGCACTTTCGGGTCGAGGTCCGCGACCTGCTCGGGCGCGCCGCCGTGGCGGACAGCGGCCCGGAAGAGTCCCGACTGACCGTTGTACATCGTGGCCACGGACACGTCGGTGCGCGCGAGGACATAGTTGCGGAAGCCTGAGAACATGCTCGAATCCGCTTCCACCTCAGCGACGCCTTCGGGTCGCATGAGGTCAAGTGACACCAGAGCCTCGCGTACGGCGGGAGGCATCGACGCTGACTCCCAGGCCCGAGACATAAGTGGGCCCACCTCCTCTGCGAGCACTGAGCGTAGCTTGTCAAGTGCGTCTCTGGCGGCTTGGCTCAGATGCGTCGAGGCAAACCCGTACGGGTCGAGTCCGATGGTTGTCCCCGAATCGATGATCGGCATTCTGCAGTATTTCCTTCCTTCGGCCTGTGTCCAGTGTGAGTGGGTTCACATAGAATCAAAAGCACAATAATCCTGATAACCAATCCGGAGATGCGAACATGCACACCTGACGAGTCCCGGATCTCAGCCTGCGTCAGCGCACCTTGGCCATCCGGACGGCCAACTTCAACGAGTCACCTCGGGCTGGTCAGCTCACCCTCTCGAACTCTTCTGAACAGATCCGCTTCATACAGCCGTCGCACCGCACCTCCGATCATCAAGTGATGGGGCCTCCCGTAGGACGAAAGTCAGATGACGACACGCTGGAGCAGGAGTGGAGTTGCCGCTGAGGGGAATGACCGCGCAACCGGTGCAGAATCAGACGCTGCGGTCGAACGACAACGTTGGAACTCCGAACAGAATTCACCGTTTCTTTATCCCCCACAGCAGAAGTGATTGTCCACTCCGTCTAAAATCGACCCTGATGGTTGCTGAACACTATGTCGAATCCGAGAAGACGATCAGCAGCCCCTCAGATCGCAGTCAGTGGACGGAACGAGCACAGGGGTTGCTGTCCTGGGCAACCTCATTCTGGGTCTTGGCGATCGCCTTCGTCATCGTCACAATCGCTGCGGCCGGTCCCCTGCGAGTCTGGGACTACAAGCTCAATCGACGATGGCTCTATCTCTTCGAACCCGACCTCGTCTGGTTCTTTCAGCACATCCTCGATCCCATCGCCGGTCAGGCCGTCTGCCTACCCGTTCTGGTGATCACCGCGATCGTTCTGGCACGCAGACGCCGGTCCTGGCGACCGATCGTCTTCGCGATCGCCGTCGAAGCGGCTTTCTATCTCGGCGTCGGTTCGCTCAAGGTCCTCCTCGCCCGACCGGCGACGACCCTGCACGATCCGCGGTTCTTCCACGGCGGTCTGATCGAGATCGGCGGCCGTGGAATCAGCTACCCGTCCGGGCACGCGGCCGAAGCCGTACTCATCTATGGTGCAGTCGCCTACCTCATCGCCACATACAGCAACGTCACCACACGCACCGTGCGCCTGCTGTGGTGGGGTGTCGCCGCGGTCAGCGTGAATTCAGTGGTCGTGTCCTTCACCCTCGGCTGGCACTGGGCCACCGACCTCATCGGGGGGCTGCTGATCGGCGGAGTCTTCCTGCGACTGCTCATCATCGCCGACAGGCGAATACCCGATCTCAACACCTGAGGGCAGTCACAGCCAAGTGTCATCGAGATCGGCGAACGTCGTCACTCTGCTTTCAACAAGATCGAACCACGGTCCGGTCTGCGGCAGTTCGTGGGCGAAGAAGTACCGCGCCGCGGCGATCTTGCCGTTGAGGAACGCCGACTCGCCGTGTTCGCCCGCGGTCGCTTCGGCCGCCATTCCCTGTTGCAGCCACAGCCACGCCATCACGGTGTGTCCGACTGCTTCCAGATAGGTCCACGCGTTGTCGAGCGCCGCCGCAGGATCCCCGCTCGACCATACCGTCGCGGTCACGGATTCGATGCGATCGACGGCCTTCCTCAGCGCTGCGGTCTCAGCGGACCAAGTCGAACGGCCGGCCGCCTCGGCGAGGGTCTCCCGCATCTGCTCCAGCAGCACCTGCAAACCCGCACCACCGTTCATGACGACCTTGCGACCGAGAAGATCCTTGGCCTGGATGCCATGCGTGCCCTCGTGGATCGGGTTGAGCCGATTGTCACGGTAGAGCTGTTCGACATCGTGATCGCGGGTGTAACCGGCCCCGCCGAGAACCTGGATGGCGTGGTCGTTGGCCTTCAGGCACCACACGCTCGGCCAGGTCTTGACGATCGGCGTGAGCACGTCCAGCAGCAGTGCGGCACGATCGCACTCCGCCTGGGCCTCAGCGGTTTCGGATTCGTCGAGCAGACGTGCGGCATAGAGGATGAGTCCGAGCCCGCCCTCGACGTAGCTCTTCGACGACAGGAGCATGCGACGGACATCGGAGTGCTCGGCGATCGGGACCGTCGGAACATCGGATCCCTTGGCACCGTCGGGACGACCCTGACGGCGGTCGCGGGCATAGCGGAGGGCATCGAGGTACCCGTGGTAGCCCAGCCCGACCGCACCGGCACCGACACCGATGCGGGCCTCGTTCATCATGTGGAACATGCAGGCCAGCCCCTTGCCCCGCTCCCCCACAAGGTAGCCGACCGCACCGGCAGAACCGGCCGGGGTGTGCGCCCCCTCGCCGAAGTTGAGCAGCGTGTTCGTCGTTCCGCGCCATCCCATCTTGTGGTTGAGTCCCGACAGCACGACGTCATTGCGTTCGCCGAGGCTGCCATCGTCGTTGACGAGGTACTTCGGAACGAGGAACAGACTCAGCCCCTTGACCCCTGGCCCGTCGCCCTCGGCACGGGCCAGGACAAGGTGGACGATGTTCTCCGAGAGTTCGTGATCGCCACCCGAGATCCACATCTTCGTCCCATGGACACGGAAGACATCGTCGCCGCTGTCGGGATCCGGTACAGCTTTCGTCGTGACGTCACCCAATGAGGAGCCGACCTCGGGTTCGGACAGGCACATGGTGCCGAAGAACCGGCCATCGAGCTCGGGCACAACGTACTTCTCGATCTGCTCCTCGGTTCCATATTCGAGCAGCAGATTGGCATTGGCCATGGTCAGCATCGGGTAGCTGGCGGTGCCGATGTTGGCCGCCTGGAACCAGGCGAAGCAGGCCTTCGCGATCGTCTGCGGCAGCTGAATGCCGCCGACGCTCTCATCCATCGTCGCCGACAGCAGGCCGATGCCGGCGAACTGGTCGAGCGCAGACTTGATCTCAGGAATCAGCGTCACCGCGGTACCGTCGAAAGTCGGCTCGTTGAGGTCGGACTTGCGTGCATGAGTGGCGAACCGTTCCTTGGCAAGCTCCTCGCTGGCTTCGAGCACGGAATCGAAGACCTCACGAGAATGATCGGAGAAGCGAGGACGTTCGCAGAGTTCGTCGACCTTGAGCCAGTCATAGAGTTGGAACTCGATGTCCTTGGCGGAGAGGATGGATTCTGTCGCAGTCGTCAAGACGCCATTGCCTTCAATCTGTTCGGTCACGAGACCAAGCTATGGCTAATCATTCGTTAAGTAAAGTGATTCGCTCTCTCACGGTGCAAGGATTTGGCTGATGCCCAGCCGTGAGGTCATCCAGACGCTCCCCACCTCTGGGTTTCGGCCCCCGGGAGAGCTATAATTCTCTCCACAATCTGCGTGGGAATGGGGCGAAGGATCATGACCGCAGACACGAATCGGCCGTCGAAGTTGGCTCAGACGTTCAAACAGATCTCGAAGGCGTTCAAGAGCGCCAATATCGGCCAGGGGCAGAAAGTCGGCTACCGAGAAGACAGTTCCGAAGAACGGCTGCAAGCCACGGCTGAGCACGAAGGAGTGAAGCTCTACCGCAATCCCGACGGCTCACATCTCGCCGTCGACGAATCCCACTCGAGCTACGATGACTGAACATCGGCTCAGTATCCGGCGCTGCGTCTGCAAGCGAGGCACCCCCTGGACGAATCAATGAAAACGACTATGGTCACGAGTACAGCGTCTTCGCAACAGTGAGGTGGTGACAGATGACCGACGAGACTGATTCACAGAAGAAGGTCGACAAGATCAACGACAAGCTCGACGAGCTCGGGGCGAGGGCCAGCGGACCCGATGTCGCCTATGGCGCGACTCCCGGATATGCCGACGATGTGTCCGAAGAGGACCTGGAGAAGCTCGCCGAAGCGGAAGGTGTGACCCTGCGACGCCTCCCGGACGGCTCGCATGAGGCGATCGACGAGTCCGCCGTGACTCCATCCTCGGACACTTCGAACGCCGAGGAATCCACGACGTCAGCTGAGAGCTGATTCGTCGGCTCGAGCGAACATCGACAACCCGGTACATGGTCATCCATGTGCCGGGTGTCGCTGTGCCCCAGGTAGGATCACCGGGGCCATGGCGCCACGCCGCACAGTCGGCGGAACAACGATGCTGATATGAAAGGCAGAGCCTATGCCCTCCCCCGCCGCCTCGCCTGCGCAGACCTCCGCGACGAAGACGGAGCCGTCAGGCTTCCTCCGGATTCTGCGCAACTACCGCTTCCCGATCTTCATCCTCACAGGGGTGGTCATCGGCGCGATCATCGGCCTCGTCTTCGGGAAACGCGCCACCGTCATCAAGCCGTTCGGCACGCTGTTCATCAATATGATGTTCACTCTCGTCGTGCCGCTCGTGTTCTTCTCCATCGCCTCCGCGGTCGCGGGAATGTCCTCGGCGGCGCGACTCGGCAAAATCATGGGCAGTATGCTCGGAGTCTTCGCCGTCACCGGCATCATCGCCTCCATCGTCATGGTCGCCGCGCTGCGCATCTTCAACGCCACCGCCGGCGTCGAAGTGGAGATGCAGGAGCCGGAGAACGTCGAGGACGTCGGGTCCATCGGTGACCAGCTCGTCCAAACCGTCGTCGTCGACGACTTCTCGAAGATCCTGTCCGCCGAGCACATGCTCGCCCTCATCGTGTTCGCCGTCATCGTCGGCTTCGCCACCAGCAGGATCGGCGACGCCGGCAAGCCGTTCGCCCAGTTCCTCAATTCCGGCACCGAGGTGTTCCTCAAGTTCACTTCAATCATCATGTACTACGCCCCGATCGGCCTCGGCGCCTACTTCGCCGCACTCATCGGCGACCTCGGCGCCCAGCTCGTGGGGGACTATGTTCGCGCCTTCCTCGTCTACTATCCGGTGGCGATCGCCTACTTCATCCTCGCCTTCACGTTCTACTCCTTCGTCTCCGGCGGCCGCCGAGGCGTCTCCCGCTTCTGGGGCAATATCCTCGAACCCACAGCGATCTCCTTGGGTACGTCGTCCTCGGTGGCGGCGATCCCAGCGAACCTGCGTGCCGGAGAGAAGATCGGAGTCCCACGGGACATCCGGGAGACGATCGTGCCGATCGGCGCCACGATCCACATGGAAGGATCGAGCCTGTCCGCGATCCTCAAGATCGCCTTCCTCTTTGCCGTGTTCCAGCGCGACTTCTTCACTCCGGAGAATATCCTCATCGCCATCGCCGTGGCGCTGCTGGCCGGAATGGTCATGGCAGGAATCCCCTCCGGCGGCTTCATCGGCGAGCTCATGATCATCACCCTCTACGGCTTCCCAGCAACGGCGCTGCCGATCATCCAGATCATCGGAACCGTCATCGATCCGCCGGCCACCACGGTCAATGCGGTCGGCGACCAGGCGAGTTCGATGATGGTCGCTCGCATCCTCGATGGAAAGGACTGGATGGATCGGACAGAGGACGATCACGATTCGATTCCGTAACCGCTGTGAATCTGTCACAGTCCGGAATCCACGGATTCGGACAAGACTCTTTCTGACGGAATGTCTCGGAGATGTCATCGCAACGCAATAGAACCTCCGTATTTCCGACGACGCGTCTCAGCTTCTGTTCAGGCTCGGGGACTCGGCTCTCACCTGGGATGACGATACTCGATTCCAGCAATGTTCCTGTCCCGGAAGAGGAGAAGTCACCATGCCCGCCTTCATCAGCACTCACGCCGCAAAGTGGGGCGTCGCTGCACTAGCCGGTCTCACATCTCTGGGCCTCGCAGTCGGTCCGGCATCGGCCTCCGTTGATTCAGCACCCGCGCCCAGTGCCGCTCAGGCACCCCAGAGTTCGGGACACCCGAAGGGTGCCGTCAAGTACGCGGACAAACTGATCACCGCCTACGGCATCGGTGATGACTCGGTCATGGATCGTCTCGCCACACGCAACGTCGTCGCTGCCCTCGCCGAACACAACGACGGGCACGCCACACGCTGGCACCGCACCTCAGCCGACTCCGGCAAGGGGTACACCTGGGTGTCCTACACGAACCTGGACACCCACGAGGTCATGACCCTGACGGTCAGAGACGCCAACGCCGTAGGCAAGGGCGGCGACGCCGTTCGTGAGGTCGAGTTCGTCGGCTGAGGACGACCCGCTGTCATGCCGTGGCCCGAATCCTGAACGGCGTCTTGTCAGCACTGCCGACCTGCTCGGTAGACTCGGGAACCATGGTCGCCTTGAACGAAATCCCCCGTCGCCGCTACACCGCCGGCCCGACACCGCTCGAGCATCTGCGGCGACTGTCCGCCGAGCTCGGCGGACCGCAGGTCTGGATCAAACGCGACGACCGGCTGGGGCTGACACAGGGCGGGAACAAGACACGCAAGCTCGAGTTCCTCATCGCCGACGCTCTGAAGCAGGGAGCGGACACGCTCATCACCGTCGGCGGGGTCCAGTCCAACCACTGTCGGCTGACCTTATCCGCTGCGCGCACCGAGGGCCTCGACTGTCATCTCATCGTCGAAGAGGACCTTGGTCCCGACGGCACCGCCCTCGGTCCGGCAGGGGCGAACCCGCCGGAGCACACGGGCAATTTCCTGCTCTTCGACCTCCTCGGCGCGGATTCGGTCACCGTACTCGGCCACGGAGCTGACCTCCTCGGCGAGGCCGAGATTCTGGCCGAGAAGCTGCGCGACGAGGGCAGGATCCCCTATGTCATCCCGGTGGGCGGGTCGAATCCGATCGGCGCGCTCGGCTATGTCGACTGCGCCCACGAATTGCTCGATCAATTCGCCGCAGTGGGGCTGGACTCCCCCACGATCGTCACGCCGAGCGGCTCGGCCGGAATGCAGGCAGGACTCGTCGTCGGGCTCCACAGCGAGGGAAGCACTGTCCCGATCATCGGCATCAACGTCAGCCGGACACAGGCGGAGCAGGAACCGAAGATCGTCAACCTCGTCGATTCCACGGCACGGTTCCTCAACCTGCCGCCTGTCCCCCGCGATGCCACGACGGGACTCGGCGACTATGTCGGGACCGGCTACGCCTTGCCGACACCCGAGATGGTTGAGGCCGTGCGACTCTTCGCCCGCACCGAGGGAATCCTCCTCGACCCCGTCTACACCGGCAAAGCTGCGGCCGGCCTCATCGACCTCATCAGATCCGGCCGCTTCTCTTCCGAAGACGCGGTCGTCTTCGTCCACTCCGGCGGAGTCCCCGGACTCTACGCCCGCACCCAGGCGTTCGCCTGAGCACCTCCCACCACCCACAATCGACGGAAGGCAGACAGATGACAGTTTCGACAGCAGACCTGTGGGACGAACGCGGCGACGACCTCTATTCGATCGCTCTGAACTTCGGCGACTTCGGAGCCAAGACCTCATTCTCCGGCCCGGCCCGCACGATCCGCTGCTTCCAGGACAACGGACTGGTCAAGCAGACCCTCAATCAGCCAGGCGACGGCGCCGTGCTCGTCATCGACGGTGACGGTTCGATCGCCACCGCCCTCATGGGTGACATGATCGCCGAGGCGGGGGTCCGAAACGGCTGGAACGGCGTCGTCATCAACGGCGCTATCCGCGACCGTGAAGCTCTGGCCGAGATGGAATTCGGAATCAAGGCTCTTGCCAGCAATCCGCGCAAGAGCGCGAAAGACGGTGCCGGTGAGATCGACGTGACCGTGGAGATCGGCGGCGCGACGATCCGCCCAGGAGCGATGGTCTTCGCCGACGCCGATGGGGTCGCCATAGAAAAGTAGAGGGGCAGAGGCTCAACGATGAATGGTGTCGAAGCTCTGTTGAGCCGAGTCCCAGATGTCGGCAACGTCGATCTGACCGTCAGCGGTGAGATCCTCGACGGTCGAACGGTCGTAAAGGTATCTCCATTCCCCCGCCGCGACGTCTCCCGTGACCACGAGGATGTCGTAGTCGAAGGCTGCCTGTGAGGTCGCCTGGACGATGAACGCCGTGGCTTCCAAGTCCTTGGCCCTGTTCTCATCGGAGGCGAACTCGACATGGAGGCGTTCGGGTTCGGCCTCCTGGTTGAAGTCGGGGTTCGTCTCGGACTCGAGACTCACCTCGACACCGTCCAAGGACTGCGCCACATAATCCGAGAGCTCATCAAGGGAATCGAAGCCCTGCTCCACGACATCCAGAGTCGCCGTCGGAGTCGTTTCGGGTTCCGACGATGAGCCAGAATCGGAGCCGCAGCCGCTGAGGGCGATGAGTGCGGCGGTCAGGAGCCCGGCGAGAGCAGGGGCGGACTTCGAATCGAACCTCATGGCACCAGCCTATCGACGAGGGTGCGCTGGTGCCGCATCGAGTCAGTCACTCAGAGCGTGGGGCTTCAATGGGATCGGGTTCCCTTCGGCGCGGATCGGGAATAGGGTCATCAGCCTATTTGTTGAATGTTCAACTAGATTGATCTAGACTGGACCCAACAGCCCATCCGCTCAGGAGAACAGCATGACCACCACCCCCATCCAGGCACCAACTTCCACCGCCCCGCAGAGACCCGCCGTCGATGAGAAACGACTCAGCGCGGCCACCGGAATGGACGCGGTGACCCTGCGCGTCGGCGACCTCGAGAAGATGTCGAACTACTACTCGAACGCTCTGGCGATGGAACCACTCGAAGAGACCGCCCGCGATGGCGAAGTCCACCGTGTGCTCGGCCGCGGCACCACTCCCCTGGTCAAGCTCGTGGCCACCCCGGGCCTGCCCGGAGTCGACGCCAAACAGGCCGGCCTGTTCCACACCGCCTTCCTGTTCGACACCAAGGAAGCCTTGGCCGCCACGGTCGCCCACGCCGCGCAGAACACCAACAGCACCTTCGTCGGCTCCAGCGATCACCTTGTCAGCCAGGCGTTCTACTTCACCGATCCCGAAGGCAACGGCATCGAGCTCTACGTCGACCGCGCCCGTTCGGAATGGACTCACTCGCTCGACGGTGAGGTCCAGATGGACACGCTCTACCTTGACCCGAACCGATTCCTCGAACGCCACCTGAATCAAGACGTCCTCGCGAACACTGCCGCCGAACCCGGCATCGTCGGCCACGTCCATCTGCAGGTCGGCAACATCCCTCAGGCTCGCGAGTTCTACGTCGATGCCCTCGGCTTCGAGCCGTCGCTGTCGTCAATGCCCGGAGTCCTCTTCGCGGCGGCGGGCGGATACCACCACCATGTCGCCATGAACACCTGGAACAGCCGCGGTGCCGGTCCTCGCGCGGCCAGCCTCGGCCTCGGGGACGTCGCGATCACCGTTCCCGGACGCGAGGACCTCGACGCGCTCGTCGCTCGCCTGCGCACGCACAACCTCGATTTCGCTGACGACGGACGCTCCGTGCGCGTCGTCGACCCGTGGGGCACGCAGGTGACCCTGGCCACCGGAACCAGCTCCATCGACGAGACACTGGCGCGCTGACGACCTGCCGGTGCGAACATCTCCACCGGATAGAACGCGCTGAGGCGGGTGATGCTCAACGGCATCACCCGCCTCAATCGTCTGCGCCGAGATCAGCTCGTGGAGCGCACTCGCTCGACAGCCGCCTGCGGATGCAGGTCCAGCCGACGCAGCAACTGAGCGTTGAGGGCGACGACGATCGTCGAGATCGACATCAGGATCGCACCCACGCTCATCGGCAGCACGAATCCGACAGGAGCGAGCACTCCTGCCGCCAGCGGCACCGACAGCAGGTTGTACCCGGCCGCCCACCACAGGTTCTGCTTCATCTTCCGGTAGGTCGCCCGAGAGAGTTCGACGATTGAGAGCACGGATCGCGGATCGTCGGAAGCGAGGATGACTCCGGCAGAGCCGATGGCCACATCGGTTCCGGCCCCGATGGCGATGCCGACATCGGCCTGCGCGAGCGCAGGAGCGTCATTGACACCGTCACCGACCATCGCCACGCGACGCCCCTCCCCCTGCAGCTCGGAGACCTTCGCCGCCTTGTCAGCGGGATGAACGCCGGCAAAGACACGGTCGATGCCGAGCTCGGAGGCTACAGACTGCGCGACCGCCTCGGCGTCTCCGGTGATCATCACGACCTGTGCACCGATGGCGTGGAGAGCATCGACGGCATCGCGAGACTCCGGCCGGATCTCATCGGCCAACTGCAGGGCACCGACGACAGATCCGTCGACGAGCACGTGGAGGATGATGGCACCTTCGGCGCGCCAGGCCTCCGCAGACTTCGCCTCGGGGGCATGGTGCGCCTCGAGCAGTCTGGGACCACCCACCTCGACCGTCTGGCCTGCGATGACGGCCTTGACCCCCACCGCAGGTGACGACGAGAAGTCGGAGGCTCTCGGCACGTCGATCCCCCGTTCAGCCGCAGCCGTGACGATGGCTGCGGCCAGCGGGTGCTCGCTGTCGGCTTCGGCCGCAGCCGCCAGGCCGAGCACTTCGCTCTCGATCCGCGTGGCCCCGGCACCCTCGACGACTTCGATGGCGGTGACCGTCGGCTGCCCCTTCGTCAGGGTGCCGGTCTTGTCGAAGAGCACGGAATCGACCGTGCGCATCGTCTCGAGCGCGAGCCGGTCCTTGACGAGGACGCCGGCACGGGCGGCACGTTCGGTGGCGATCGACACGACCAGCGGAATGGCCAGGCCCAAGGCGTGAGGACAGGCGATGACGAGCACGGTGATCGTGCGCACGACCGCCGAGTCCGGCATGCCGATGAGCGACCAGACGACCGCTGTGATCACGGCAGCGCCGAGAGCGAACCAGAACAGCCATGCCGAGGCTCGATCGGCGATGCGCTGGGCTCGAGATGACGAGCTCTGAGCGTCGGAGACCAGCTTCTGGATACCGGCCAGCGTTGTGTCGTCACCGATCGCGGTGATCTCGACTCGAAGCCCGGAATCGGCGGCGACGGTGCCGGCCACAACCGAGTCGCCTTCGCCGCGTCGGACCGTCGCGGATTCTCCGGTGACCATGGATTCGTCCATATGGGCCGAACCGTCGATGATCCGTCCGTCGGCGGGCACCGAGGCACCGGGTCGAACGAGGACGATGTCCCCGACGACGAGGTCGGACGGAGCGACGCTCACCGTCTCCCCATCGATGATCTTCTCGGCCTCATCCGGCAGCAGCGCGGCGAGACTGTCGAGCGCCGAGGTGGTCAGTGCCAGAGAGCGCATCTCCATCCAGTGACCGGCGAGCATGATCACGACCAGCAGAGCCAGCTCCCACCAGAAATCGAGCTGCGGGTCGAGCAGGCCCAGCGACGACCCCCAGGAGGAGATGAAGGCGACCGTGATCGCCAAAGCAATGAGCAGCATCATGCCCGGACTGCGCCCCTTGATCTCGTCGAGTCCGCCGGCCAGGAACGGCTTTCCGCCCCAGACGTACATGACGGTGCCGAGGATCGGCGAGAGCCAGCGAAGCGCACCGAGGATGCCGGTGTCGGGAACCGCGTATCCGACGAGGTGGCCGAACATCGGACTGAATGCGACGACGGGCACGGCGATGACGAGCATGATCCAGAACAGCCTCCGGAACTGCGCGACGTGATCGCCATGGCCGGCATGACCCGCGTGGCCCGAATGGCCGGAGTGAGCCTCGTGACCGGAGTGGTCGCCATGACCACTGTGGTCATGGCGAGCGTGATCGGAGTGGGCCATGGTCTCAGTGTGTGCGGAATGGCCTGTCTCAGCAGACTGCATTCCGTAATGACGATGATTCTGCGGCTTGTCCATACCCACAATCTATACCCCTAGGGGGTATAAATCAATGGTGATGCCCCTCATATGCAATCGCCTGCAACCCTGGCTCTCACGTCGCAAGCGCTCTAGCGTCGAAGAACACCGAATGGCACGGATACGCCCCACGAAAGGACTCATCATGAGGGCAGCACGATTCCACGCTCGCAAAGACATCCGAATCGAAGACATCCCAGAACCCGAATTGCGGCCAGGCACAGTCGCCATCGACGTCGCCTGGTGCGGGATCTGCGGAACCGATCTCCACGAATATCTGGAGGGGCCGATCTTCGTCCCGCCGGCGGGCCACCCGCATCCGATCTCCGGCGAATCAGCCCCAGTGACCATGGGGCACGAGTTCTCCGGCACGATCACCCACCTCGGCGAAGGCGTCACCGACCTGAACGTCGGCCAGAACGTCGTCGTCGAGCCCTACATCATTGCCGAAGACGTCGACACCGGCCCCGGCCAGAGCTATCAGCTGTCGAAGGACATGAACTTCATCGGCCTCGGCGGCCATGGCGGCGGACTGTCGGAGAAGATCGTCGTGCAGCGTCGCTGGGTGCACCCGATCGGCGATATTCCGCTCGATCAGGCTGCGTTGATCGAACCATTGTCAGTCGCCCACCACGCAGTCGTTCGCTCGGACGCCGCATCCGGCCAGACCGCCATCGTCGGCGGCGCAGGACCCATCGGCCTCCTCACTGCCGCCGTCCTCAAAGCCAAAGGACTGACCGTCTACATCTCCGAGCTCTCCGAGGCGCGCAAGCAGATGGCACTCTCAACAGGCGTCGCCGACGAGGTCTTCGACCCGCGTGAGTCCGACGTCGCCGAAACCGTCCGCGAGCGCACGGGCGGACGTGGAGCCGACGTGGGATTCGAATGCTCGTCCGTCCCCGCGGTTCTGGACATGCTCCTCGACGCCGTCCGTCCCGGCGGAGTCATCGTCAACGTCTCCATCTGGGGGCACAAGCCCGAGGTCGATATGCCGAAGCTGGTCCTCAAGGAGATCGACCTGCGAGGAACGATCGGCTACTCCGGCGACCACCCGGAGACGATCAGACTGGCCGCCGGCGGCACCATCGATCTCTCAGCCTTCATCACCGCACGCATCGGCCTGGACGAGCTCATCACGGGCGGCTTCGACGAACTCATCAGCAACAACGAGCACCACGTGAAGATCATCGTCGACCCTCGCGCCTGACCCCGCATTCACGCACCCTCCCCGCGGGAGGAACGCACCTCCGCAAACATTGCATCAACGTGCAGTTATGACTCATACTTGCTCATACTGTTCAACTTCGCTTCTGATCGTCGACTGCCCTCGGGCATCGCAGGTCGTGTCGAAGTCAATGAGAACCACACACCCTGGCTCGCCTGCGAGCCGGCCTCACCGCGGAGGACCCCATGGACCTGCAACTCATACTGGCGTTGGCCGCCGGCATCGTGACGATCGTCGTCATCGTGCTCGCAACCCGACTCGACGCCTTCATCGCCCTGCTTCTGGCGGCCGTCGTCACCGGCATCGTCGCCGGTCAGGATCTGCTCTCGATCATCGACTCGATCACCACCGGCTTCGGCGACACCCTGGCCAGCATCGGCATCGTCATCGGCCTCGGCGTCGGCATCGGCAAGATCCTCGAAGTCTCCGGAGCCGCCGACTCCCTCGCCCGCGCCTTCCTCCGTGCCTTCGGCAAGGGCCGTGAGCCGTGGGCGATGGGAACCGTCGGCTCGCTCGTGTCCATCCCCGTCTTCTGCGACTCCGGCTACGTGATCATGAATCCGCTGGCTCGTTCGATCGCCCGCGTGAAGAAGGGCGGCTACGTCACCCTCGCGCTGGCTCTGGGCTGCGGTATGACCCTGACTCATCACATGGTGCCGCCGACGCCGGGCCCTTTGGCTGCCACCGGCATCCTCGGTGCCGACATCGGATCGGTCATCCTCGCCGGCATCGTCTTCACCGTCATCCTCCTGCCCGTGGTCGTCGTCTACGCGCGCTGGATCGGGCCGAAGCTCGAACCCGTGCTCAACAGCAAGGTCAGGCACGACGTCTATTCCGAGGTCTCGGCCGCCTCGGCGGAGGGCACCGACGAAGGATCATCCAGGGTGTCCACCCTCACGGGCGACCATGAGCACTCCGGCGACAGCTCCACCGACTCCGCGACGTCGGAGGACGCGGCCGGCGCCGACCGGTCCGCTGGCCCTGTCAAGAAGCCCGGCGCCTTCCTCGGCTTCCTGCCGCTCATCGTCCCGTTGCTGCTCATCGTGGCCAACACGGTCGGCACCGCAATCGACAAGAGCGCACAGGGAGAGCTCGCCGGCGACGCGTACGAACCCTCCGCCTGGGTCGCTCCGCTGGCATTCTTCGGCAACCCGGTCGTCGCCCTGATCATCGGCCTCATCCTCGCCGTCTACACGCTGCTGCCCCGTGTGACCCCACGCAATCAGGTGCAGAGCTGGCTGGCCGACGGTGCCGCCTCGGCCGGTCTCATCCTCCTCATCACCGGCGCCGGCGGCAGCTTCGGACTGGTCCTGCGCGAATCGGGTGTCGGTGACGCCCTCGCCGAGGCGATCGCCTCGATCAGCCTGCCCGCGCTTCTCGTCCCGTTCCTCATCGCCTCCTTCGTCCGCCTGGCTCAGGGATCGGGTACGGTCGCGATGATCACCGCTGCCTCGGTGACGGCTCCGCTCATCGCCCCGCTGGGACTCGATCCGCTCGTGGCCGTCATGGCCTGCACCGCCGGTTCGATGGTCTTCTCCTACTTCAACGACTCCTACTTCTGGGTCGTCACCCGATTCGCCGGACTCGACGGCATCAACGCCATCAAGGGCTGGTCGGGAATCACCACTGCCGTGTGGATCTGTTCCCTTCCGCTGCTGTTCGTGCTCGACTTGATCGTATGAGCACCTCCCACATGCCGGATCCCGGCACGACGGCAGCTTCCCCCTCGGCGCAGGCGAGCCCGCGCATCCTCATCGTCGCCGACGACCTCACCGGCGGCAACGCCTGCGGGGCCCTGTTCGCCGAGGCGGGGCTGCGAACGATCACCGTCACCGACACCAGCCCGGCCGGTGGCGTCGATCTCGGAGGTCTGCTCGATGACTTCGATGCGGTCGTCGTCAACACCGACTCCCGCCACCTGCCGCCGCAGCAGGCCGGCACGGTCTACTCAGAACTCATCGAGTCCGCCGGTGCCGTCGACCTCGTGGCCTGCCGCATCGACACCACTCTGCGCGGCAACGTCGGGCCGGCTGCAGCCGCCGCCATCTCGGCGCGCAGGCGTGCACTGACCGCGCCCGACGGTCCGCAGTGCCGCGTCCTGGGACTGTGCGTGCCGGCCTTCCCTGCCGCCGGCAGAACCACCGTGCAGGGGCGGCAGCTGCTGGGCGGTCGCCTGCTCGAACACACCGAGCTCGCCTACGATGTCCGCTCCCCCATGCACACCTCCGTCATCGAGGAGATCCTCGCCGCCGGCACGGATCTCGACTGTCACGTCATCGCTATCGCGACCGTCCTGGCCGGCCGTGAGGCCGTGGCCACCGCCGTGCTCGACGCCATCGGGGAAGGGGCCGACGTGCTCATCGCCGATGCCCTGACCACCGACCATATCGAGCTCGTCGGTTCCGTCATCGCTGAGATCAGCCACGACCTCGCCGAAGCGGCCAGTCCGGAGATCCGCAACCGCGCAGGTCTGGCCGACGGTGAGCTGTTGGACTGGGTGACCATCGATCCCGGGCCCGGCAGCCTCGCCCTGGCCCAGTCACGGCTGCCTGCTCGTGCCGATGGCATCCTGCTCGGCATCTCGGGCTCGGCCACCGAGGTCACCCGCTCTCAGCTCGCGGCCGTGGCCGAGGACCCCACGGTCACGGTCCTCCGTGCACCCGTGGACGACGCGGGCCTGCCCGATGTCGAGGCCACACTGGGCCTCATCGATCAGGCCGCCTCGGCGCGGGCGATCGTCATCGCCACCGTCCTCGAGTCCAGCGATCTGCGCGAACTCACCGATGCCGAATCCGAGCAGACGACACGGCGATTGGCACTGATCGCCTCAACGGTCATCTCCACCATCCCGATCTCCGGCCTCTACACGACCGGCGGAGACGTCACCGCCACGGTGATGCGCGAGCTCGGCGCAATGGGGATGGAAATCGACAAGGAGATCGTGCCCCTGGCCGTGGGAGGCCGCCTCGTCGGCGGGCGCGCCGACGGACTGCCGATCGTCACCAAGGGCGGTCTCATCGGCAACGCCGCCACTGCCGTCGAATGTCTCGAATTCCTGTCGACCACCGCCCGCGTCAGACGAGACTGAATCGTGCACGACGAACCATGCACCCCCACCCGCCGCCAAAATCCGAACCATCTGAGGAGACAGCAATGACAGCACCAGCACTCGCCGTGACCGTGGGCGATCCCGTCGGAATCGGACCGGAGATCACCGCCACCGTGCTCGCGGAGTTCGCGGGCAGAGACGATCAGCACGGAATCGCCGTCGCGGATCTGGCCGTGATGAGACGTGCCGTCGACGTCCTCGGACTCGATGTCGAGCTGCGCGCCATCTCCGACTGGTCGACCCCGTCGGCCGGCGAAGGTGTCATCGACATCTTCGACATCGGCGTGCTCGGCGATGACCTTCCCGAGTGGGGCGTCGTCGACGCTCGCGCCGGCAGGGCTTCGGTGGCCGCGATCGAGATCGCCACCCAGGCGGCCATGGATCAGCAGGTCGCCGGCATCGTCACCGGCCCCATCAACAAGGAAGCCGTGTGGAAGTCCGGATCGCAGCACCTCGGGCACACCGAGATGCTCGGTGAGCTGACCGGAGTGACGAAGCAGGACACGATGTTCGTCGTGGAGAACACCAAAGTCCCCGACCACAAACTCCAGATCTTCTTTGCCACCCGCCACATGTCCCTGCGCAAGGCCATCGACGCCCTCACCGTCGAGACCCAGATCGACTCGATCGAACGCGCCCATCGTGCCCTGCAGCTCTACGGCGTCGCCTCGCCGAGGCTGGCCGTCGCCGCGCTCAACCCGCACGGTGGTGAGAACGGCGCCTTCGGCGACGAGGAGATCGAGATCCTCCGTCCGGCCGTCGAGAAGGTCAATGCCGGTGGCGCCTTCGAAGTCGCCGGACCGATCCCGGCCGATTCCGTCTTCCATCAGGGGCTGACCGGCCGCTTCGACGGCATCCTCTCGCAGTACCACGACCAGGGACACATCGCGTCGAAGACCTTCGACTTCGATGGGACGATCTCGGTCACTGTGGGCCTGCCCATCCTGCGCACCTCCGTCGATCACGGCACGGCCTTCGACATCGCTGGTCAGGGCATCGCCGATGCGGGCACCATGCGCTCGGCCTACCGGGCGGCGATCGGTTACGCGCCGTTCGTCGACGGCATCCGCGCGGAGTACCTGCCGAAGTAGGCTGAGTCATATGACCGACCGCGGCGACTGAGCCGCGGTCGGCTCCGTGACCGAGGAGAGGAAGACAGATGGCGATCCGATCAGGGACCCAGCGGCGCCGCGAAGCCATTCTCGGCCTGCTCAAGACCGGATCGTGGAGCATCCCCCGCCTGGCCGGGGCCCTCGAGACCTCGGAATCGACGATCCGCCGCGACCTGCGCGATATGGCCGCAGACGGTGAGATCATCCGCACCATCGGCGGAGCCGCTGCCGCAGGGTACGTCGAACCGCCGCTGGGTGAACGGATGGAACAGCAGGCCGAAGCGAAGGACGCCATCGCCGCCCGCGCTCTCGCACGCCTCGACGATGCGCGAGTGCGCACCGTCTTCCTCGATGCCGGATCGACGGCTGTGCGTCTGGCCGAGAGGATCAGGGACCGCAGCGAGCTCACCGTGGTCACCCGCGGCCTCGAGATCGCACTGACCCTTGCCCATCCTGCCGGACCCACTGTCATCATGATCGGCGGTGAGGTCTCGACCCTGTCTCACGGAACGACCGGGGCGCTGTCGGACCATGCACTGGCCCGCATCCATGTCGACATCGCGTTCCTCGGCGCTGATGCCGTCGACACCGCTCAGGGGCTCGGCGAACCGAGCCTCGACGAGGCCCGGACGAAGGAGCTCATCGCCGAGCGCGCCGGCGCTGTCATCGTCCTCGCCGACAGCTCGAAGGCAGGCCGCGAGGTCGCCGCCTGGGCACCGCTGCCGCCCGGTTGGACGTGGATCGACGAACACGGGGAGCACGCGCAGGGCTGACGGCTCGCAGCCGCCGATCCGACCGTTCTCACACCTTCTGTTCGCGCGCCATCTGCCGGACGTAGACGGGAGCGGCGACCAGCGCCGGCAGCATCACGAAGCCCACTGGCACAGCGGTGATGACGATCGCCGACTGCAGAGCCTCCACTCCCCCGTCGCCGAGGCTGATGAGCACGGCGGCTGTGATGCCGATGAGCAGAGCCCAGGTGGCGCGCAGCCTCGGAGAGGGTTCCCCGGAGGTCATGCACGACTGGGACATCGCAAACGACATCGAGTCCGTGGTCGTGGCGACGAAGGTCATCGTCAGGACGAGGAAGCCGAGGCTGATGACCAGCGACAGCGGCAGGTGACCGCTGATCGCCATGACCGCCGCGGGCAGTCCGCCCTCCATGAGCGGCTCCGAGATCGCCCCGTCCGACTTCTGCTCAAGGAAGATGCCTGTGCCGCCGAGCACTGTGAACCAGAAGGTCGTGGCCACGGGAGGCAGCACCGTCGTGCTGATGAGCAGATCGCGGACCGTGCGGCCCTTGGAGATCCGGGCGACGAAGATCGCCATCAGCGGCGCATAGCCGAGGAACCAGCCGAAGAAGAAGACGGTCCACCCGGACAGCCACTCGGTGTCTCCGCGGTAGAGGGTCATGCTGAAGAAGTCGGTGACGTAGAGGGCGAATCCGTCGAAGAAGCTCTTGACGACGAACCACGCCGATCCGAGCACGAGCACCGCGGCCATGAGGCCCAGCGCCAACCACACGTTCGCGGAGCTGAGGAATCGGATGCCGCGGTTGACTCCGGAGAAGACACTGACTCCGGCGACCGCGGTGAGCGTCGCGATGACGAGGAGCTGGACGGGATAGACGTCGGGGATCCCGAACAGCGAATTGAGACCGTAGGAGACCTGGAGGCCGAGGAAGCCGACCGGGCCGATGGTGCCTGCCGCGACTGAGATCACGCACACGACGTCGACGATCGCAGCGATCGGTCCGGTGGCCGCACGCCTGCCCATGATCGGATACAGAAGGCTGCGGGGGCGAAGCGGCATGCCTTTCTCGGCAGCGCGCATCATGACGATGGCACCCAGCGAGCCGAGAATCGCCCAGGCGAGGAAGCCCCAGTCGATGAAGCTTGTGGCCAATGCTGCAGCCACTGCGTCGACTCCGCCGCCGTCGGAGAAATACGGTGGTCTCGAGGTGTAGTGGTACATCGGTTCGGCGGCCGCCCAGAACACTCCCCCTGCCGCGAGCAGGGTCATCATGATCATCGCGATCCAGGAGAAGCGGTTGAAGTCCGGTCGCGCCTGGTTGCCCAATCTGGCCTTCGCCCAGGGAGTGAAGACGAGGACGAGCGCGATGAGGAATGTGGCCAGCAGCAGGATCTGCCAGTACATCCCGAAGATCTCGGCACAGGCGGCGAACCCGGCCCCCACCCAGCCCGACATCCGATCAGGGACGATGAGAGCGAGGGCGACGAAGCTCGCGAGGATCCCCACGCTCGCCCCGGCCACGGGCCGGTCGAGGCGGCGGGGGCCGATATGGCCGGGGTCGTCTGTCGCAGGAGGCGTCTCAGCCGCCTGATCGGCGGAGACCGTGCGGGTGCTGGTCTGGCTCATGGGTGGCGCTGCCTTCCGTGCCCCGCTGACTCTGCCGTCGGCTGCGGGGCTGTTGGGTATCGATGCTCGTTCCGTCTGGAATCGCAGCGGCCCAGTCTAGGGGGCGGAGCACCGAAACGGTCCGGCGGCCGAGGGATTTCCGCTCGATTGTGGGACGACTCACCCGCCTCGGTGGTCTGCCCTGGGACATCCGCGCCGTTCCCGGTTGAGCGCGGTCGTCGCCGGTCTCACTCCCCGTCGACCTCGAGCAGCACCTTGCCGATCACGGAGCGGGATTCGAGTTCCCTGATCGCTGCTGCCGCCTGCGCCAGCGGATACCTCGCATGGATGCGCGGATTGAGATGCCCGGCGGACACATACTCGGCCACGGCCTGCCACTGTTCGTCGATGAGAGACGGATGACCGACAGTCGCCGCGCCCCACGCGACACCATCGACGGAGATGTTCTTCAGCAGCAGGCGGTTGACCTTGATCGAGGGAATCTCGCCGGCGGTGAAGCCGAGGACGAGCAGCCGGCCGAAGGGTGCGAGCACTCGCGTCGAATCGGTGAAGCGGTCGCCGCCGACAGGGTCGAAGACGATGTCGACGCCGCCCGGGAAGATCTCCTTCGTCGCGTCTTTGAAGCCGTCGGCGAAGACGACATGCCTCGCGCCGATCTCACGAACCGCGTCGGCCTTCGCTTCGGTCGAGACGACGGCGACGACGTCGAGGCCCATCGCCGAGCCCAGCTGCACCGTGGCCGACCCGAGGCCTCCCGCAGCACCGTGGACGAGAAGACTCTGGCCCGGCCGGGCATCGGCGCGCACACGCAGCGCGAAGTCAGCGGTGAGCACGTTCATCGGCATACCTGCGGCATCGGCCAGAGAGACCGTGTCCGGCACCTTCACGGTGGCCTCGTCGGCGGCCACAAGGTACTCGGCGAAAGTGCCCGAGCCCGTGATCGCCGCGACCCGATCACCGACGGCGAACCGGGAGCCCGGCCCCGCCTCGGCGACAGTTCCGGACGCTTCGGAACCCAAGGTGAATGGCAGGTCATGCTTGACCTGATACATCCCGCGCGTCTGCAGCAGCTCGGGGAAGGTCACTCCGGCGTAGGCGACCTTGATGAGCACTTGGCCCGGCCCCGGAACCGGACGCTCCACATCGAGATGCTCCACATCATCGGGCCCGGTCAGAGCGGTGACGCGAATGGCTTTCATAGTTTCCTCGCTAACGTTGTGGCCCACGCGGAACGCCCCGGCTCCGGTGGCGGCGGTCTTCTCACGTCTATCACACCGCGCGGCTATGACCGTGATCACTTTCACGGCTTGACTCCCCCGCCCGGGATGAATACTGTGAACTCTACTGAACGATTGTTCACTCGGGAAGGTCAAGGATGACACAATCACCGGCAGGGTTCGATGTGGACAGCATCGGCCGATGGATCGAGCAGAGATTCGGGGTCAGCGAATTCGAGGTCGAAGTGATGTCGGTCGGTCGCTCGAATCTCACGTTCACCATCCTCGTCGACAGCAGTCCGCGGTGGGTGCTGCGACGCCCGCCCCTCGGCCACGAAGGCGGCAGTGCTCACAACGTCGCCCGCGAAGGCCGGATCATGGCTGCTCTCGACGACAGCAGCGTTCCGGTGCCGACCGTCCTCGACATCGTCGATGACTCGGAGGTCCTCGACGTGCCCTTCGTGTTCATGGATCACTGCCCCGGGTTCCCGATCAACACTCCCTCCGAGTGGGAGTCCATCCCTGCTGAGAATCGCCGCGACTGCGCCTTCGGCATGGTCGACGCCCTGGCGGCGATCCATTCCGTCGACGTCGATGCTGTCGGTTTGTCCGACCTGCGCCGGCCGGGCGGACTGATCGACCGACAGCTGCGCCGCTGGATCGGGCAGGTCGAGAAGATCGCGATGCGCGAGACCCCGATCATCCATGAGGTCCATGACGTCCTCCGCGAGGCCATGCCCGACCCGGTGGGCTCGCCCGTGGGAATCGCGCACGGGGACTTCAAACCGAACAATCTGATCTTCGGTCCTTCCGGCGCGGTCAACGCCGTCGTCGACTGGGAGCTGACAGCCATCGGTGAGGTGCTCACCGACCTCGGCTATTTCGTCGCCATGCTCACTGTGCCCGAGCAGTACACCAGCATCTGGGTGCCCCGAACCGATGACGGCTTCCCGACCACAGACGAACTCATCGACCGCTACCAGGAAGTCAGCGGTCACGAAGTCCACGATGTCGGCTACTACTCGGCGTTTGCGATGTGGAAGCTCGCCTGCATCCGTGAAGGCGTCTACACACGGCTGGCGACAGGAAAGATGGGTGACCTCGATCTCGACCCGGACGAGGCCGGAGCCGGTGTCGAAGACCTCGCTCGCCAAGCACTCGACCTCCTGGAGAGATCATGACCTCGCCTCTGGCCGGCAAGCGCGCAGTGGTCACCGGGGCCGCAGGCGGAATCGGTGCCGCAATGTCCGCCGAGCTCATCGCACGCGGGGCGACAGTCGTCCTCGCCGACCTCTCCCCCACAGCCGGCGGCACCGCCGCCGAACTCGGCCCCTCGGCATACGCATGGACAGGGGACGTGTCTACGGTTGAGGGGATCGCCGCGCTCATCGAATTCTCCGACGACCGCCTCGGCGGGATCGATCTGTACTTCGCCAATGCCGGGATCATCGGTCCGGCGATGCTCGGGGAGACCGATGCGGACTGGGATGCGATCATCGACATCAACATGCGTGCTCATATCCGCGCCGCGCAGGCCCTGGTCCCCCGCTGGCAGGAGGCCGGATCCGGATATTTCGTGGCGACCGCCTCGGCGGCGGGTCTGCTCACACAGATCGGTTCGGCCGCCTACTCGGTGACCAAGCACGCCTCGGTCGGATTCGCGGAATGGCTGGCCATGACCTATCGCGATGACGGGATCCGTGCCTCGGCGATCTGCCCGATGGGTGTGAACACGAATCTGCTTGACGATGCCGGATCCGGCGGAGGAACCGCCCAGAAGGCCGTAACCTCGGCCGGGACCGTCCTGGAGCCCGCCGAGGTGGCCGTCATCGTCCTCGACGCGGTCGAAAACGAGCAGTTCCTCATCCTCCCGCATCCCGACGTCCTCGACATGTACCGGATGAAAGGCAGCGACTACGACCGCTGGCTGCGGGGAATGTCCCGTTACCAGGCCCGACTCAGCGAACAGTGACACCGAGACTGACCACCGAGTGAGACCCGTCTGAGACCAGACCTCTCAGCAATGTGAGACCCATCGAGAAGCAAGGAGCCCCCGTGTTGGAAATCAGCGAACGCGGACGTGAGTATCAGCAGCGTCTGAACGCGTTCATGGACGAATTCGTCTACCCGGCCGAGCCGGTCTATGCCGAGCAGATGGCCGCGGCGGCCAGCCCTCACTCGCAACCGCAGATCCTCGAGGACCTCAAGGTCGAAGCGAAGAGGCAGGGCCTGTGGAACCTCTTCCATCCGCACCCGGAATGGGGACCCGGCCTGACGAACCTCGAGTACGCTCCGCTGGCCGAGATCACCGGACGCAGCCTGGAGATCGCTCCCGAAGCGATCAACTGCAATGCACCGGATACCGGAAACATGGAGGTCTTCACGGTCTTCGGCACCGATGAGCACAAGGAGAAGTACCTGGGGCCCCTGCTCGAGGGTGAGATCGCATCGGCCTTCGCGATGACTGAGCCGACTGTGGCCAGCTCCGATGCGACGAACGTCGAGATGAGCATGGAACGCACCGACGACGGGTTCGTGCTCAATGGCCGCAAATGGTTTGCGTCGAACGGAATGCACCCGAATTGTCGGGTGCTCATCGTCATGGGCAAGACCGACCCCACCGCCGAGGTGCACCGCCAGCAGTCGATGCTCGTCGTGCCGATCGACGCCCCCGGAGTCACGGTCGTGCGCAACCTGCCCGTGTACGGCTACGCCGACCGGGAAGGCCATGCCGAGATCGTCTTCGAGAATGTGCACGTGCCTCTCAAAGACATCCTCAAGGGTGAGGGCGAAGGCTTCGCCATCAGTCAGGCGCGCCTGGGTCCGGGCCGCATCCACCACTGCATGCGTGCCATCGGAGCCGCCGAACGTGCGCTCGAACTCATGGTCAGACGCGCCGAATCCCGGGTGACCTTCGGTGAGAAGCTGTCGAACCGGGCGAACATCCAGGACTGGATCGCCGAATCCCGGATCGAAATCGATCAGGCTCGATTGCTGACCCTGCACGCCGCGGACAAGATGGACAAGTACGGCAACAAGGTCGCGAAGAACGAGATCGCGGAGATCAAGGTCGTCGCACCGACGATGGCGCTGAAGGTCATCGACAGGGCCGTTCAGGTCCACGGCGGCGGCGGAGTCACCGAGGACTTCCCCCTGGCCCGCATGTGGGCGCATATGCGCACCCTGCGTCTGGCGGATGGACCGGACGAAGTGCACAAACGCTCCATCGCCCGCAATGAGATCAAGAAATACCGCGGCTGAGATCGGCTCTTCCGCGCTGCAGTGAGACCCCGCCGGGCCCGCGGCATGGTGTGCGAGCCCGGTACCACCTGCGAAAGGATGTTCAATGACGAACAGTTGGTTCGACGACCGACCATGGATCACCACTTTGGGCGATATCGCTCAGGAGCCCTATGTGCTGCCGGAATCGACGCCCTTGGCCGATCTGGCCGCCACGGTCGAAGCCCGCGGCGACGAGGAAGGCATCACCTACTACGGATTCACCCTGACCTGGGCAGAGTTCGACCGGTGGTCGACGGCATTCGCCGCCTTCCTCTCTGCCCACGGCATCAAGCCCGGCGACAGAGTCGGAATCTATGACCAGAACACCCCCGCGTTCGCGATCTCCACCTACGGGATCTGGAAGGCCGGAGGCACCGTCGTCCCTCTCAACCCCATGTACCGCGGCGAGCTCGAGCACATCTTCTCCGACTCCGAAGTCAAGGGACTCATCGTCTCTCAGGCCGCCTACCTCGATCGGGTCAAGGACTATACGGCAGACGTGCCACTCGTCGTGCTCAGCGACGACCGAAGCTTCCAGACGGACGGCCCCGAAGCGATCTACGCAATGTTCGACTCGCTTCCGCGGTTCGATGAGCTGCCGCCGGCCGAGGGACGTTTTGCATTCGCAGACGCGGTGCAGAGCAATCTCGATACCGACTTCACCCCGCACTCCCCCGCCCCTTCGGACCTCGGGCTCATCGCCTACACGTCCGGCACCTCGGGACGGTCGAAGGGAGCGGCAGCCACACATGCGAACATCTCGAGCAATTCGCGCTACTGCCTGCGCAACCCGATACTGGGCCCCGGTGACGGCTACGTCTCACTGGCGCCGCTGTTCCACATCACCGGTTTCATCTGCCAATTCCTTGCTGCTGTCGCCGGCGGCGCCCGTCTCATCCTCAACTACCGTTTCGAGCCCGGTTCGCTCATCGCCCTGTGCGAACGGGAGAAGCCTGCATACATGGCGGGCCCGGCCACGATCTACACAGCGATGATGGCCCACCCTGATTTCAGCGCCGAGAAGTTCGCTTCCTTCAAATCGCTCATGTCCGGCGGTGCACCGCTGCCCGAGGGGCTGGTGAATAAGTTCGAACAACGTGCCGAGATCTATGTCGGTCAGGGTTACGGCCTGTCGGAGACCTGCGCTCAGGTCGCCACCGTGCCGCACGGATTCCAGGCCCCGGTCGACCCGGACAGCGGGAACCTTGCCTGCGGTCTGCCGCAGGCGGACGTGATGATCCGCATCCTCGATGATGACGGTCAGCCGGTGGGGCCCGGGGACGTCGGGGAAGTTGCGATCTCCGGACCTCAGGTGGTCTCCAGCTACCTCAACAACCCGCAGGCCACGGCCGAGCAGATCCCGAACGGCGAGCTGCACACCGGCGATGTCGGGTTCATGAATGAGGACGGGTGGCTGTTCATCGTCGACCGGAAGAAGGACATGATCAATGCCTCGGGCTTCAAAGTGTGGCCGCGTGAGGTCGAGGATGTGCTCTACACACACCCGGCAGTGCAGGAAGCCGCTGTCGTGGGCATCCCCGATGACTACCGGGGAGAGGATGTGGCGGCCTTCGTCACGCTGCAGCCCGGCGGCGAGGCGACCGCAGAGGAGATCATCGCCTTCTGCCGGCAGAGGCTCGCCTCCTACAAGGCTCCGCACCGGGTGACGTTCCTCGATCAGCTGCCGAAGACGAGTTCCGGTAAGATCCTGCGGCGGACCATCCGCGCCGATGCCGTCGAAGCCGCCCAGGCGGCCCGAGCAGCGGCGGGTCCCGCCGACTGAAGGCAGCCGCCTCGAGTTGCGGACGATTCGTACCGGATTTTCAGCAGAATTCGACACGGATCGTCCGCAACTCGATCATTCGGGTCGCGTCGGTGTCGTTCAGGGGACGCGTGATGCCGGGTAGTTGTCTGCTTCGCTGACGATTTCCGGAGTCTGGTCGGCTTCCTCAACGATGCTTGCCAGTTCCCACCGGCCATGGACCGGACAGCGCTGGAAGCGGTAGGCACCGAAGCGGATCGATTTGAATGAGACCAGCGGAATCCAGCGCGTGCGGTAGTACCCGCCACCGGAGCAGCGGACGATGACTTCATCGGCATACGTCTTCTCGCTCATCACCTCAGGCTACTGCATGGTGCCTTAACGACGCCGAGGCGGGACGCTGAGGTTCAGCTCAGGCTGACGGTTTCGGCACCGCCGATGGAGGCGAAGCGGTCGGGCTGACAGGTGAGCAGGATGACCTGGGACTTGCGCCCGACATTGCCGAGGATGACGTTGAGCGCAGCCAGACGCTGCTCATCGGAGAAACCGAAGGCATCGTCGAGGATGACCGGGGCACCGGATTCCCCATCGACGAGCGTGGCCACGGCGAGGCGGCCGATGAGCGCCAGCTGTTCCTTCGTCCCGCCCGAGAGCGCCTCGAAGGCGACGGTGCGCCCGTGGAGCGTGCGAGAGACGATTTCGAGATTCTCGGAGATCTCCACCGACAGCCCCTGCCCGAAGATCACTCTCCCCAGCTTCTCGATCGCCTCCTTGAACGGGGCGACGTACCTCCGCTGAGCCTCTTCCTTATGGGTGAGCACGGTCTCGCGCAGCAGTCGGATCGCATTCGCCTGTCGCTGCAGACGCGAGAGCCGCGCACGCAGAGATGCCAAGGATTGCTCTGCGGCTTTGAGCTTGTCGTAGATGCCTTCGGCGGCACGATCGTCGATGAGTGCCGAGAGCTGGTCGACCTCTTGCCGGTCCTTCTCCTGCTGCTTCTGCTTGCTCTCGACGAGCTGGCGAGCGTTCTGCAGTCGCATCTCCAGGGTCTCGGGGTCGGCGGCCTCGTACTTCGAGCGTGCGGCCGCGGCCTCGTCTTCCAATTGCGTCAGCGTCTCCGCAGCGGCAGTCAGGGCTTCGTCGAGTGACTCATCGGAGTTCGCTTCCCTGTCCGTGCTGAGCCGGGTGCTGAGGTTCTGCAGCGTCGTCGCGGCCTGCTCACGCGTCGACTGCGCACGCACGGCCGCCACACGTGCCTCATCCCGGTCGGCACGGATGCGGTCGAGTGCAGTCCTGACCGTCTCGACCTGAGCAGTCGCGTCGTCGACTGCTGCCGTCGTCGATTCGACCCTGTCCTCGAGATCGTCGATCGACGTTGCCGGCTCGCTCGTGTCAGCCGAGTCTCCCGCCACGTGTTCGGCTCGGGTGAGGGCCGCATCGAGTCCGTCGCGGTCGTCGTCTCCGATGAGCACGCGCAGAGTCGATGTGGCCTCGGCCAACACAGCCTCGGCGTCGGTGCGCACTTCGCTGCGTTCGCGTGCTTCGTCGAGGGTGGTCACGCCGAGGCGGCCGAGTTCGGCATCGAGACGGGACTGTGCGGATTCGAGTGCCCGGTCGAGTTCGGCCGGAGACTGTCCAGGGCGAACGGTGATGTCGACAACGGAGTCGATATGGATCTGCAGGTCCGTGGTGACGGCGAATTCCTCGGCCACGTCCTTCGGCACATCGGTTCCGTCGATGCTCACTGTGGTGTCGCCGAGGCGATGGGCGATGATCTGGGCGGCAGCTGAGGTCTTCGCGTTCTGCGCAATGCGCAGCTCGGTGAACAGTCCTGCGAGTTTCTCCACGTCTTTCGCGGTCACAGTGATCGACCCGATCGTCGCTCTCGCTTCGGCAGCTCTGCGCTCCTGCTCGCGGATGTCGGTCAGCCTCTTCCGCAGAGCGTCGACCTGACTGCGAGCGCGGGTCCGATTGAGATCGGCGGCTGCGGTCTTCGCCTCCTCCTGAGCGCTGACAAGTGCGGCCTGTTTGGCCTCGAGGCTCTTCTGCGCTTCAGCGAGAGACGAGTCCTCTTCCTGCTGTGCGGTCGTGACCTTCTCGAACGCGTCGTCGGCAGTCTTGACCGCCCGTTCAGCATCAGTCACCTCGGTGATGAGTGCCCGGCGACGGTCTCGCGCCTCCTCGGCACGCTGGCGTTCTCTCTGTGCGACGCCTGCGCGTTCGAGAGCTCGATCGAGTTCGGTCTTGAGCCCGGACACGGACTGCACAGCCTGTTCGGCGTCTTCGCGTTCGGTCACGGCCGATTCCAGCTGAGAGCGCCCGTTCGTCAACCGTTCGGTTGCTCGAGCATGCCGGTCGACCAGCGCGTCCATGTCGGCACTGCGAGCCTTCAGCTCGCGATACTGTGCTTCGGAACCGGGGATTTCCTCGGTGAGTCTGCGCAGCTCACCTGTCTCCTTCCCTTTGGCCGTGAAATACCTCAGATATTCGGATTCGACCCTCTCGAGGAAGACATCGTGGTCGGCCAGCTCTTCCCCGGTCTCGCCCAGAGCTCCGTGCAGAGCCTTGATCTCGGCCAAGGACGCCTGGTCGAGGCTGTGGCCCTGCGCGACGTCGAGGGCGTCGAGCAGGTCGACGTCGACGGTCTCGTCGAGGATCGCCAAGAACCTCTCATGTGCTTCGGTGCCGCTGAGTTGTTCGGGCACGGGTGCGAGGATGCTCAGCTCGGTGAAGGGCTGTTTGATCCAGCGTTTGCTGTAGCGGAGTTCGTAGTCCCCGGTGCTCAGGTGCAGTTCGACCTGCGGGCCGACGTCGGAGCCGACCGGTTGAGTGTCTTTGACACTGGCCTTGCGAGAGCTGTCCTTGTCCTCGCGCAGCTGGGTGATGGCCTGATGGATCGAGGACTTCCCGACCTCGTTCGGACCTTCGACGATCGTCACTCCGGAGCTGAAGTCGACGGTGGCGTCGGTGATGGCGCGGTAGTCGATGAGGCGGATGGAATGGAGTCTCATGAGCCGCTCCTGGCGAATCGGTAGAGCAGACCGAGTGCGTCTTGGGCCGTAACTGCTGAGTCGTCGTCTGCTGTGGCTCGCGCGGAGAGCTCGTCGAGGGCCTCCTGCAGGTATCCGCTCAGTCCGAGATCGGCGAAGTCGTCGTCGGCAGCGACGACAGCCAGGTCCATGTGCCGCTCCCAGAGGGAGACGAGTGCGAACAGGTCGGCGAAGTGGTCGAGCTGTTCATCGAGGCGGGCTTTCGCCGCCGTCGGCAGAGTGCCGCGCAGGACCAGCCACACCGCCGTGCGGTCCTTGTCCGGAACGGCGTTCATCCGCTCTTCGAGCTCGGTGACATCCTCGGCGGAGTTGAGGTCGGCTTCGATGACGGTGAAGGCCCACGTGCCCACGTGGACCTTGTCGACCTCGGCCCGGTGGGTATCGGCGTCGATGTCGACGACGAGCACATTGCCCGGATCGGTCTCACGTCGGGAGGTCACCTCTGGTGCTCCCGGGTACCAGATGCGGTCGGCGACTTCGAAGGTCGCGTGCCGGTCACCGAGCGCGACGAACTGGGCGCGATCCTCACGGAGCAGAGACTGCAGATGGTCGGTGTCGATGGTGGCCAGCGATTCCCGGTCGGGGTCGAGGACGCTCACGGCTCCGTGGCCGGCGATGATGCGGATGCCACGGTCGGCCACCTCGGCGAGGTCATTCGTCGCTGCGGCGACGAGATCCCCCTGGGGATGTTTGGAGAACCAGGGGGCTCCGACGATGTCGACCCCGGGGACGACGGTGAACGGATCGCTGCTGCGCAGGACGTGCACATGGGAGGGCACTTGCGAGGAGAAGGCCTGAGAGTCGTAGATCGATGCGGCGTCCAAGGGGTCGTGATTGCCGGGAAGCAAAACGACAGGGACCGTGAACGCGTTGAGGACTTCGAAGGTGCGGGCGATGATGGCTCGGTCGAGCTGGTTCGTTTCGAACACGTCTCCGCAGACGAGGACGAACTCCGCGTCCGTCTCGGCGGCGAGCGCACCGATGCGGGCGACGGCGTCGAGGCGGGCACGGTGGAATCTCGGGCGCGCCTCTTCACTGAGGTAGTGCGCGGTCATACCCAGCTGCCAGTCCCCCGTGGCGATGAATCTCATCTGCTCCTCCTCGATCGGTCCCATCTTACGGTCGCGGGTTCACCCTATCGGCAGCCACTGACGTGAGTGATCTGCATCACATATATGCCCTCAGATCGGAACTTAGGTTAGGCTAAGCATTTGTGAACGCGATTGCACTGACTGCCACCGGCCTCAACCTGGGCTACGACCGCACCGAGGTCGTCCACGACGTGAGCCTGACGATCGTCCCGGGACGGGTGACCGCCCTACTCGGACCCAACGGGTCGGGCAAGTCGACCGTCCTGCGGTCGCTGGCCCGGCTGCACCCGATCGCCTCGGGCGATGTCGTCATCACCGAGGCTGATGCCGACACTCCGGCAAGCACTCTCACGGCCAGAGAATTCGCCCGGTTCGTCACCCTGCTGTCCCAGTCACGCCCGCACCCGTCGGGACTGAGCGTCCGTGAGATCGTCACCTTCGGCCGCCACCCGCACCGCAAGCGCTTCGCCGGGCTCACCGACGCCGATCGCGCTGCCATCGATCGCGCTCTCGTGCTCACCGGCACCATGACGATGGCCGACCGCCCGGTCGACCAGCTCTCCGGCGGCGAACTCCAACGCGTATGGCTGGCGACCTGCTTGGCTCAGGACACCGGTGTGCTGCTGCTCGACGAACCGACGAACCATCTGGACCTGCGCTACCAGGCAGAGATCCTCGACCTCATGCGCGAACTCGCCGATGACCACGACATCGCCGTCGGCGTCGTCCTCCATGACCTCGACCATGCCGCCACCGTCGCTGACCACGTGGTCCTGCTCGAGCAGGGCCGCATCCGCTCGGTCGGCACCTGCGAGGACGTCTTCACCGCCGAGACGCTCAGCGAAGTCTACGGACTGCCCATCGCGACACGCATCGATGCCGACACCGGATTGGTCCGGGTCGAGGCTCTCCACCGACGGACCCGCCGCCCGGCCGCAGCCATCTGAGCACCCCCACCGCACCATCTGACGTTCACACTCCGATATCGCACCACCCCAGACCCGATCGCTGATCGGCCCACAGAAAGAAGACCATGACCACAACTCCTCTGTCGCGCACCTCGTTCGCCGCCTTCGCATCGGCGACGGCGGTCTGCGCACTCGCCCTGACCGGGTGCGGGACGACCGACACCGATGCTCCCGCCGATGCGACGTCACAGACCTCGGCCTCATGCGCGGACGACTCGAGCACCACCTCGGCGGATCCGGTCACAATCACCGACGACACCGGTCACGAGATCACACTGGACAAGCCGGCGGCGAATGTCGTCTCGCTCGAATGGCAGTACACCGAGGATCTCCTCTCCCTCTGCGTCGACCCCGCCGCCGTCGCGGACGCGAAGGGCTTCACCACCTGGGACACAGCAGAGAAGCTGCCCGACTCCACCACCGACGTCGGCACGCGCCAGGAACCCAATGTCGAGTCGATCCTGTCGGCCGATCCGGATCTCGTCATCATCGAAACGACGAACCGCAAGGACAAGATCGTCGGTCAGCTCGAGGACCAGGGAATCCCCGTGATGGCGATGGCCGGCGCCGACGGCAAGGATCCCGTCACGTACATGAAGGACACGTTCACCACCGTCGCCGAGGCGACCGGTCGCACCGAACGCGCCGAAACCGTGCTGGGCGACTTCGATGCGAAGCTCGACGAATCGAAGAAGGCCATCGCCGAGGCGGACCCGGCGACCACCGAATTCGTCTACTTCGACGGCTGGGTCAATGGTTCGAATGTGGCGCTGCGCCCCTTCGGTCAGGGATCGCTCATCGGCGAGCTCGGCGAGGAGCTGGGTCTGAAGAACGCGTGGATCGGTGAGGTCGACCCCGCATACGGACTCGGCCAGACCGACATCGAAGGCATCTCGAAGGTCGGTGACGCGAACTTCTTCTACACCGGAACCGAGGACCCCGAGTCCGAGGACTATGTGGAGCTGCTGAAGAAGAACGACATCTGGGCGAACATCCCCGCCGTCAAGGACGACCGCACCACGGCCTTCCCCGCAGGGATCTGGACCTTCGGCGGACCCAGGTCATCCGAACAGGCCCTCGACGCATACGTCGACGCACTGACCAAGTAGACCGTGGCCTCTCCCCTGACCCGCCCGAGCGCCTCCCAGCAGACGACCGCGGCACCGGAACCGACCGAGGTTCCCGTCCGCGGTCGCGGCCTCGTCGGCGTCCTGTCGACCGTCGCCGCTCTCCTCGGACTCGTCGCCGTCCTCCTCATCGCCTCCGCATGGCATATCACGCAGGGGACCTCGGGGATCGGTGCCCGAGAGCTGTTCACGGCAGTGACCGGTACGTTCTCCCACGCCGAGGATGGTCCCAGTGCCCGCGACATCCTGCTGGGATCCCGGCTGCCGCGTGTGGGAGCGGGCATCCTCGTCGGCATCGCCTTGGGCGTTGCCGGCGCCCTGTTCCAGTCGCTGGCACGCAACCCTTTGGCGTCGCCGGACACGCTGGCGGTCACCGGCGGTGCATACTTCGCCGTCACCGTGGTCACTGCCTTCGGCATTGCGATTCCGCTCTGGGCCTCGGGCGGGGTCGCCTTCCTCGGCGGTCTGCTCGCCGCAGCCCTGGTCCTCGGCTTGGCTGGAGGCGCAGGCGCCTCGACGACTCGGCTCGTGCTGGCGGGCACGGCCACGGCGATGGCGCTGCAGGCGGGGACGTCGACTCTGCTCATCCTCTTCGCCGAAGAGACGACGAGTCTCTTCTCCTGGGGGTCGGGCACGCTCAACCAGCTCGACGGCACTGCGGCCCTGCGCAGCATTCCGGTCATCGCTGTCATCGCCGCCGCCGCGATTCTGCTGTCGAGGCGGCTGGATCTGCTCGGTCTCGGTGATGATGCCGCCTCGGTGCTCGGAGTTCCGGTCAGGTCGACTCGGGCCATCGGGATCCTGCTGGCCGTCATGCTCACCGCCACTGCGGTGACTCTGGCCGGGCCGATCGGCTTCGTCGGTCTCTGCGCTCCGGTCATCGCCAGGCTGCTGGCCCGCGTGGTACCGGGCCTCGGCCGTCATGCCGTGCTCTTTCCGGCCGCCGGTCTCATCGGCGCGATCATCGTCATCGTCGCCGATGCCCTGCTGCGCGCCGTCGTCGGCGCCACCGAAGCGATCACCCTGCCGTCGGGTGTGACGACGACCGTGCTCGGGGCGCTCGTCCTCGTTCTGCTGGCGCGGTCGATGCGCACGACATCAAAGGCGGCGACCACCTCGGCGGCGAATTCGACGGTGGTCGGTCCCCGACGGGCCGGCCTCGTCATCGTCACCGGCACTGTCGTTCTCGTCGCCGTCGCCGTGATCGGGCTGCTCACCGGGGAACGGTTCTACCTCCTCGGCGATATGCTGCTGTGGTTCCAGGATCGGGCGGCACCCGTCATCGGCTTCGCCTTCGATTCCCGGGCGCCACGGGTCGCGGCTGCCCTGGCGGCCGGTGCTGCGCTCGGACTCTCCGGCACCCTCGTCCAAGCCAGTGCACGCAACCCTCTGGCAGAGCCCGGCCTGCTCGGCATCACCGGTGGAGCCGGACTGGGAGCCGTCATCGTCGTCACCCTCATCCCCGGCGCCGGGGTCGGTCTCGTCTCCGCAGTCGGCATCGTCGGCGCCCTGGTCGCCTTCGCCATCGTCTACGGGCTGTCGTGGCGGGGCGGGATGAATACGGATCGTCTCGTCCTCATCGGCATCGGCCTGTGGTTCGGATTCACGGCTCTGACCACACTGTTCCTCGTCCGAGCGAATCCCTGGGACACTCCGGCGCTGTTTACCTGGCTCTCCGGGTCGACGTACGGACGGACGTGGGCCGATATCGCACCGGTCGCCCTCGCTCTGCTCGTCGCCGTACCACTGGCGGTCGTATGGACGCGCGAACTCGACCTGCTCGCCCTCGATGATGACACCCCACGACTGGTCGGAGTTCCGCGTGAACCGGTGCGACTGGCGGTGCTCATCACCGCTGCCGTGCTCGCAGCGGTGAGCGTATCGGCCGTCGGCGTCGTCGGATTCATCGGTCTCGTCGCCCCGCATGCGGCACGTGCTCTGGTCGGGGCTCGGCATATCCGGGTCGTGCCCACGGCGATGCTGCTCGGGGCCGTGGGCCTCGTCGTCGCCGACGCCGTGGGACGTACGGTCATCGCTCCAGCGCAGATACCGGCCGGGCTCATCGTCGCCCTCATCGGCGCCCCGTACTTCGTCTATCTGCTGGCACGTTCGCGGGCGTGAGCGCGGTGTAGAATCGTCCCTACTCTTATCCATCTCCGACAGGGGCGTCCGGTGGAGTTCGTCAAGTTCGATGGCATCGAATTGGCCGTGGACCGCTTCGGGCCGCCCCAAAGTGAATCGGTGCTGCTCATCGCCGGGGGTGCGCAGTCGATGGATTGGTGGACGCCCGATTTCTGCCGAATGCTCAGCGGGCAGGGCTTCCAGGTCATCCGCTACGATCACCGAGATACCGGTCGGTCGACCTCGAGTCCGCCCGGCCACCCGCAATATACCGGAGAGGAACTCGTCACCGACCCCGTTCGCATTCTGGACGAGTTCGGAATCGCGTCCGCTCATCTTATAGGGCTGTCCATGGGTGGCGGCATAGCCCAGGTCATCGCGGTCAGATTCCCCGAACGGGTGCGGACCCTCACGCTCGTGGAGTCCTCACCTGCCGGAGGAGACTCAGGGCGCCTGCCGCCGCCGACTGCGGAACTCCAATCCACCTTCGCCGCAGATCCGCCGGACGTCGACTGGTCCGACCGAGCTGCCGTCATCGAACATCGCATCGACGTCGAACGCCCGTACGCGGGGTCGTCGGGTTTCGACGTCCGCCGGACTCGGGAGATCGCCACAGCTGAGGTCGAGCGGACCGTGGACATGGAATCGTCGATGACCAATCACTTTCTCATCGCCACGAGTCCCGAGTGCGATCCGGCGGCCATCGACGCGCCCACTCTGATCATCCACAGCACCGACGACCCACTGTTTCCCGCAGCACATGGTCGGGCGCTGGCCGAGATGATCCCCCAAAGCGACATTCTCATGCTCGAAGGAGCGGGCCACGAAACTCCTCCTCCCAGCCATTGGCACACTGTGGTTCCTCGGCTTCTCGCACATATGCGGCAATCGATGGGCCCGGCCGGCGGGCTCGGCGGCGACCCAATGCTGTCCGACTTCGGCTGGTTGGACGACATCCGCAGGAGCTACGACATCGATGCCGAAGACTACGCCCGCGAAGTGGACGGACTGCTCGAGTCCAGCCCCCACCTACGGGCAGGTCTTCGCCTCTTTGCGGAGCTGATCGGCGAAGACTCGGAGGATCGCGTCGCCGACGTCGGCTGCGGCACAGGCTACGTGACCGGTTATCTCAATGGCTTGGGATTGAACGCTTTCGGCATCGACATCTCTCCTGAGATGCTGAAGATCGCTCGCCGTGACCATCCCTCATGCCATTTCGAATGCGGCACGATGACGCAGCTGAGTACAGAAGATGCAGGGCTGGCGGGCATTGTCGCCTTCTGGTCGATTGTGCACGTTCCCGACAGTGCCATGCCCGGCGTGATGGACGAGTTCAGACGGGTTCTGCGGCCCGGAGGCCTGCTGCTCGTGGGATTCCACGTCGGAGACGGTGCGAAACACACCTCACGGGGGTATTCCGGTCAGGGCGTCGACATCGACAGTTTTCTGAGACAGCCGAACACCGTCGCGCAGTGGATGCGCAATGCCGGATTCACTGTGCTCTCCGAGTTGGTCCTCAGACCCGCCGATCCTTCCCCGGGTGCACTCCTGCTCGCCCGTGCCGATTCTCAGCCGACTGCTGCGTGACAGGGCCTGCTTCCATTTCCGAGAGCGCTCACGAATGCGGTCGATTCGCGAAGGAACTCGGCGGCTCGAACCCGATCGCCCCGATCTCATCTGCTCAGATCCCACCCTGCGATGAAGTCGCGCAGGCGCTCGACGACGCGGCCGGGCCGGCGCACGGCCGAACACAGGGCGATCTCACGGACATAATCAGGCCCGTCCAGGGCCACCTCGGTGATTCCGTCGACCGGACGCACCGCGGGCGGGATCAGTGCCACGCCCATTCCGCGGCCGACGAATTCGCGGATCGTCGAGAATTCGGTGACCTCGATCTTCACCTCCGGATCGAATCCGCTCGCCCGACACCACCGGTCGGTCAGCACCCGCAGGTTATAGCTCGCAGGGGTGGCAATGAATTCCTCGTCGGCCAGCCGCTCCAGGGTGATGCTGCGAACGCCTGCCAACGGGTGCGCATCGGGCAGGGCCGCGATGATCGTCTGCCGCGCGAGCACCTCGTGGTTGACCTCGGCCGGAGGCGGAATGATGATCGCCAGATCGAGGGTGCCTCGCTGCAGATCAGCGACGAGTTCGGCACCGTGTGCCTGTTTGAGATCGAGTCGGATGCCGGGATGAGCACGATTGAACGCCGCGAGCAGATCGGGTACCTCACCGGCACCCATCGTCAGCGGAAATCCGAACCGGATCGTTCCGTGTTCGGGGTCGGCCGCCTCGGCGAGATCGACCAGCGCCGCATCGATCTCCGTCAGCGGGGCACGCACCGCGGCCACGAGATCCAGTGCCGCCGTCGTCAGACCGATGGCGCGTCCGCGCGGGACGGTCAACGGCACGCCGAGGTGGCTCTCGAGGGCGTGGATGCGTCGGCTCATCGTGGACTGGGGAATCCCTGCAGCGGCGGCGGCCTCGGTCAGATGCCCGTCCTGATCAGCCAGTTCCACGAGTTCCCGCAGTGCCGGCAGCGGAGCCGTGCGGGAATCGGATGATCGTTCCATATTCGGATCATACAGTTCCGATCACTCATTGGACGGATTATTCCTGCGGGCGCATGGTGAGAACATGACTGCGAACCCCCAGCACACCGACCACCTGCCGGATGCCGATGTCGTCCTCATCGGTGCGGGCATCATGTCTGCGACTCTGAGCTCGATGCTGACCCTGCTCGATCCTGATCTGCGGATCCTCGTCCTGGAGAAAGCCGAGGACATCGCCGGTGAGAGCAGCGACCCGTGGAACAATGCCGGCACCGGTCATTCGGGGTACTGCGAGCTCAACTACATGCCCGATCCGGCTGACGCGGCGAAGCCTGCCGAGATCGCCGGGCAGTTCCACCTCACCCGGCAGTGGTGGGCCCATCTCGTCCGACTCGGGCTCCTCGACCCGGCGGAGTTCGTCCATTCGGCCCCGCACATGAACCTCGTCTTCGGCGACACAGACGTCGCCTACCTGCGCCACCGAGTCGACACCCTCAAAGCCGATCCGCTGTTCTCAGAAATGGAATACACGGAGGACCCGGACACCATCGCCCAGTGGGCTCCGCTGACGATGGAGGGACGCGTCGACAGCGACGAACCCATGGCGGCGGCGCGGCATCCGCGCGGCACCGACGTTGATTTCGGGGCGCTGACCTCTCAGTTGTTGAGGATCGGGTCCACCGAGGTGCGCACGGGTCACGCAGTGACCGGGATCGAATCGCGCGCATCGGGCTGGACGGTCAGCGGTTCGACGCCGACGGGACCATTTGCCGTGCACGCCAAGACCGTGTTCGTCGGGGCGGGCGGTTTCGCGCTGCGGCTCCTGCAGAAGGCGAAGATCCCCGAAGTCCGCGGCTATGCGGTTCTGCCGGTCGGCGCCGCCTTCAACCGGTGCTCGACGCCGTCGGTCGTCGCCCGGCATGATGCGAAGGTCTACGGTCAGGCCGACGTGGGTGCCCCGCCGATGTCGGTGCCGCATCTGGATCGGAGAGTCGTCGATGGCAGGGAGCATCTGCTGTTCGGCCCGTATGCGACCTTCAGCACGAAGCTGCTCAAGCACGGTCGCCTCTCGGATTTCTTCACGACCGTCCGGCCGGGCAACCTGCACGTCATTGCGGCGGCCGGTCTGCAGAACCTCAGCCTCGTGTCGTTCCTCGTCAAGGAGCTTGCGGCCAGCCCGTCGCGGAAGTTCGCGCAGCTGCGTCGCTATGTCCCGTCGGCCCGACGCAACGAGTGGACCCTGCTGCCAGCCGGGCAGAGAGCGCAGCTGGTCAAACCGGATCCGAAGAGGATCGGCGTCCTGCAGCAGGGCACCGAACTCGTCGTGTCCGCCGACGGTTCGATCGCAGGCCTCCTCGGCGCCTCACCCGGAGCATCCACGGCGGTGCCGATCATGTTCGACCTGCTCGCGCAGGCTTTCCCTGCCCAGTGGCACGGCGGCTGGAAGTCACAGATCACCGAGGCGGTCCCCGACCTCGACCGCACCGACTGGACCGCAGAGGCGGTCGCCCACTCCCAGAGCGACACCGACGAGGCGCTCGGATTGACCGCGCTCAGCCCCGGTTGACCCGCGCGGACTTCCGCTGCGCGTATTCGGCGGGCGGATGATGAGGACGGCGGCCGACAGAAGCCGCAGATCAGAAGCCTCATCTCGCCGGTCGAGACGTTGGCGGAAATGCACAATGGAATTCCGCCAGCTTTGTGGCAGGTTGAATTGCATGGCGGGCCTTTCAACCCTAATGTGACTCACAACACTTACTGTTAGGGAGATCACATATGAGGCGCCTGTCCCGCAATCTCGTCGCAATCTGCTCCACCCTCGCACTGACCGCCGGGCTCGCTGCCTGCGGCAGCGGCTCCGACGAAGCCGGCGGTGCCGGCGACACGCTCGTGGCAGAAACTGCCTTCAACCTCAAGACGATCGATCCGCATCGACAGTTCGAGTTCACCGGATCGACGATCGACAATGCTGTCTACCAGACTGCTCTCGAGTTCGCGGACGGTGACCTCACCAAGCCGACCGACGGACTCTGCTCCTTCGAAATGTCCGACGACGATAAGGAGATGACGCTCACTCTCAAAGACGAGGACGCGACGTTCTCCAACGGCGATCCCGTCACAGCCGATGACATCGTCTTCTCCTTCAAGCGTCTTCAGGGCATCAAAGGCAATCCCTCATTTTTCCTCGACGGAGTCAAGGTCAAGAAGGTCGACGACAAGACGGTTTCGCTCACCAGCTCTGAGCCCAACCCTGCACTGCCCTACATCCTCCCCAACTCCTCGATCGGCATCGTCAACTCGAAGGTCGTCAAGAAAAACGAGGGAACTACTGATGAGAACGACGGCGCCGAACAGTTCCTCAATGAGAACTCGCAGGGCTCCGGACCGTACAAAGTGGAGAAGTACGACGCAGACAGCCAGGTCGTGCTGACCGCGAATGAGCACTACAACGGTCCCGAACCGAAGTACAAGCGCGTGGTGCTGCGCAATGTCTCTGCCGAGACCCAGCTGACCGATATCCAGTCAGGTCAGGCGCAGGTCGCTTTCGACCTCAACTCTGATCAGGCGAAGCAGATCGATGATTCGATGGGCAAGATCTCCAGTCTGCCCTCGACTCGCAGCCTCTACATCTTCAACAACACGGATGAGAAGATCGGCGGACCTGCAGCAGACCCGAATTTCCGCAAGGCTGTCATGGCGGCGATCGACTACGACAAACTCATCGACCTCGCTGGGAAGGGATCGCAGCGAATGGCCAGCCTCGTACCCAACGAGTTCGTCGGCGCCGTCGCAAAGGACGAAGCCCCAGAACGCGACCTCGCAAAGGCGAAGAAGCTGCTGAAGAAGGCCGGCTACGACGGAGAGAAGGTCCCCTTCCACTACTCGAGTGATCAGGCCGTCAACGGTGTCGATCTCGCGCAGCTCGCCGAGACTCTGCAGGCGCAGCTGAAGGAGGCCGATATCAACCTCGATCTCAAACCCGCACCGAGCTCGACTCAGCTCGACGGCTTCCGCTCGGCCAAGCAGCCGATGGGCATCGGGACCTGGGGTGCGGACTTCCCTGATCCGACGAACTACAACGTCTTCATTCCCGGCGGCAGCGTTGCCGAACGCGTGAACTGGAATGACGACCCGAAGCTGGAGAAACTTGCGGACGAAGCGGCCAAAGCGAAGGGTGATGCACGAGATGCCGCCTACGCGAAGCTGTTCAAAGCGACCACCGACACCGCGGTGTGGATCCCACTCGTCCAGCCGGTCAGCACCGTCGCCGTCGGTTCGAGCATCACGAAATTCGTATCCAACGCCGACGTCTCGTTCGACTTCGCAAAGGCAGAGTGAGGATGGCGGAAGCCGCCGCTGCGCCACAGCATGCTCATGTCGCGTCCGCTTCTGGTGAGGCGGACGCGGCTCAGCGAGTCAAACCGCCGAAGCTCCACCCGCTGATCCGATTCATCCTCATCCGGATCGGTATCTCGATCATTCTGATCTGGGGCGTGACCGTGGTGACGTTCCTGCTCACCAACCTCGTGCCCACTGACCCGGTCGCCGCCATCCTCGGCGACCGGGCCGCGGCAGATCCCGAGATCGTCGCGCAGACACGAGAGAAGCTCGGACTCGACCAGCCGCTCCTCGTCCAATACTTCACCTATCTTGGCAATCTGCTCCAAGGAGATCTGGGAGTCTCCAACCAGACGCGCACCCCGGTGCTCGCCTCGATCGGACAGGTCTTCCCCGCCTCGATCGAGCTCGGTATCGGAGCGATTCTCATCTCCGTCATCCTCGGATTGCTCCTCGGACTGCTCAGCGCACTCAAACAGAACAGCCTCGTCGACCACGCGATCCGCACCCTCAGCCTCATCGGCATCTCGGCGCCGACGTTCTGGATCGCCACCGTCGCCTACTTCGTGTTCTTCTTCAAGCTTCGAGTCGTCCCCGGCGCCGGACGGCTCGACCCGTGGATCACTCCGCCACCGAAAGTGACAGGCCTCTACACTGTCGATTCTCTGCTGGCCGGTCAGATGGCGACATTCTCCAATGCCCTCGGCCACCTCGTTCTGCCGTCATGCGTTCTCGCTCTCTTCACCGTCGGTCTGCTTACTCGATTCAGCCGCTCGAGCGTCCTCGACATCATCAGACTCGACTATGTCACTGCGGCCAAGGCTAAAGGTCTGCCGGCACGCACAGTGGTCTTCAAGTACATCTTCCGCGGAGCTCTGGTCCCGATCATCACCGTCGTCGGCCTGGCGTTCGGCTCCCTGCTCTCCGGTGCGGTGCTGACTGAGACCGTCTTCGCCTGGAACGGACTCGGCCAGTATGCCTACCGTGGGGCAACCACACTGGACCTGCCCGTCATCATGGGTGTGGGCCTTGTCATCGGAATCGTCTACATCCTCGTGAACTTCATCGTCGACCTGATCTACGGCTTCGTGGATCCGAGAGTAAGGGTGAGATGAGCATCGGCACCCCGAAGCAGCCCGCCAAAGCCCCCGTCACCGAGGCGGCCCGTCGTGATCCCGTCGAACCCGGGCTGAAGAGGTGGCAGATCCGCTTCCCTAAGGCCCTGCGCACTCCACTGGGTTTCGTGGGCGCAGGGATCCTCGTAATCTGGCTGATCGTGGCGATCTTCGCACCACTCCTGGCCCCATTCGACCCTTTGGCGCAGAACTTCCCAAGGTTGTCTGCTCCCAACGGTGAGAATCTGCTCGGCACCGACGCACTGGGCCGGGACGTACTCTCCCGACTCCTCGTAGCCGCCCGCACCACACTGCCTGCCGCGGTGTTCGTCGTCATCTGTTCGGCATTGCTCGGCTCGGTGCTGGGCGCTATCGCCGGGTACTTCGGTCGAGCCGTCGACGAGATCATCATGCGCATCGCCGATCTGGTGTTCGCCTTCCCCACAATCATCCTCGCCATGGTCATCGCAGCCGCCCTCGGACCGGGACTGAAGAACGCGATCATCGCGATTCTGCTAGTCTCATGGCCGTCCTACGCCCGTGTCACCAGGTCTCTGGTGATGACCGCACGCAGCAGCGAATACGTCATCGCCGGACGGCTGCTCGGATTCAGCGCGGGCAGATCACTGGCCCGTGAAATCGCCCCGAACGTCCTATCCCCCGTTGTCGTGCTCGCCACTCTCGACGTCGGTTCGGCCATTCTCACCATGGCCGGTCTGTCGTTCCTGTCTCTCGGCGCCGTTCCGCCGACGCCGGATTGGGGCGCAATGATCAGCGAAGGAGTCTCTCAGTTCGCGGCCTGGTGGATCGCGTTCTTCCCCGGACTCTGCATCCTCACCATTGTCATGGCATTCAACTTCATCGGCGACAGTCTGCGCGATACTCTCGACCCGCATACCTCCCAGGAAGTCGGTGAGACTACCGCATGAGCATGATCAGCATCAAAGACCTCAATCTGTTGGTCACCTCGGGGAAGAAGACCACTCATATTCTCGATGATGTCTCTTTCGACCTCGAAGCAGGTCGCATCACCGGAGTCGCGGGTGCATCTGGGTCCGGCAAGACCCAGACCGGCTTGGCGATCATGGGGCTCTCCCCCACAGGCGCGGAGCTGAGCGGAAGCATCGACTTCGATGGAGTCGAACTGGTGGGAATGCCTGCCAAACAGCACAATCGCCTGCGCGGAGTGCAGCTGTCGATGGTCTTCCAGGATCCGGCCTCAGCATTCCATCCCATGCTCACCGTCGGCGACCAGATCACCGATCACCTTCGACATCACCAGAAGGTATCGAAGAGAGCTGCCCTGGCCAAAGCCATCGCGATCCTCGGCCGAACCAGAGTTCCGCACCCGGAAGAAGCGGTGAAGAAATACCCCCACCAGTTCTCCGGCGGACAGCTGCAGCGTATTGCTTTCGCCTCAGCGATCATCTGCGACCCGAAGGTCCTCATCGCCGACGAACCGACTACAGCACTCGATGTCACCGTTCAGGCAGGCATCCTCCGACTACTGCGTGAACTCTGCGACGACCTCGACCTCGCTGTGCTCCTGGTCACCCACGATTTCGGGGTGCTGTCCTCGGTCGCGGACACCATCGTCGTAATGAAGAACGGCGTCGTCGTCGAAACCGGCGAACGGGAGGCCATCATCACCGCGCCCAGACACGAGTATACGCGCTCTCTCATCGAATCCCTGCCAGGTGCGGAGGTCTCCCCGTGACATCGATCGACCAAGCTCCAACCGCAACCGCCGGACGCTCCTCCGCAGCAGATGCACCTCTGTTGTCACTCGATTCCGTTGCGTGCGAATACAAACTCGACGGCGGAGGTCGCTTCCGGGCAGTCAACGGAGTGTCTTTGGAACTGGGTCGATCGGAAGTGCTCGGACTCGTCGGCGAATCCGGCTGCGGAAAGTCGACACTGGCCAAACTCATCTGCGGATTGGAAAAACCTGCGAGCGGCTCCATCACCTTCGACGGCACACCGGTCAGAGCACTCGGTCTGAAGAAGAGAGCGAAGGAACTGCTCGGCATTCAGATGGTCTTCCAGAATCCTTACGCGTCTCTCAATCCGCGCAGGCGTATCCGTGACCAGCTCGACGATGCGCTGGCGCTCAATCCTCACGGCACGTGGAGCGTCGAATCGCTGCTGGAAGCCGTCGACTTGCCGTCCGACTCAGCACAGCGCTACTCGCATTCGTTCTCCGGCGGACAGAGGCAGCGCATCGCAATCGCTCGTGCTCTGGCCGCAGGTCCGAAAGTGCTCGTCGGGGATGAACCCATTGCGTCACTCGATGCGTTCCTCCAGGCACGGATCGCTCGCATGATGCGAGACCTCGCCATCGACTCCGGTGCCTCGATGATATTCATCAGCCACGATCTCTCGGTTGTCCGCGACATCGCTGACAGGGTCGCAGTGATGGAAGCCGGCCGCATCGTCGAAGTCGCTCCGACCGACCAGATCTGGAATGAACCGCAGCACCCGTACACGAAGAAGCTGCTGGCCGCCATCCCCAAGGTCGATGGTAAGGGAATCATCCCGGGCAACGACTGACCGAACAGGCCGATACCGGACGCCGAGCGGCATCGAAAGGACACGAGAGGCATGGTCATTCTGATACGCGGGGCGGAGGTATTCGCACCCGAACCGCTCGGTGTCTGCGACATCCTCGTGGAAGGCTCACGCATCGCCTACCTCGGCGAGACGGACAGCCACACCGTCGCACAGCTGCCGGATTCGACAGTCATCGATGCCACCGGGCTGACTGCCGTGCCCGGCTTCATCGACCCCCATGTGCACATCATCGGAGGCGGAGGTGAAGGCGGGTATGCGACTCGCACACCCGAGATCGACGTCGCCGACATCATCCGCGCAGGTGTGACCACAGTCGTCGGATGCCTCGGCACCGACTCCATCACCCGATCTCACCGCGGCCTCATCGCCAAGGCTCGAGGTCTCGAAGAAGAGGGCATCACGACATTCGTCTACACCGGCAGCTACCAGCTTCCCGCACGAACTGTCACCGGTTCCGTCGCCGACGACATCGTCCTCATCGACAAAGTGATCGGGGCCGGAGAGATCGCCATCTCCGAACGGCGGTCGTTCCAACCGACGATCGAAGAACTGGCCGACGTCGTCAGCCAATGCCATGTCGGCGGGCTTCTCAGCGGAAAAGCCGGAGTCACTCACTTCCATACAGGTTCGCATCCGACTCGGCTGTCACCACTTCATCGCCTCCTCGACGACTATCCGATAGCTCCGCCTGCGGTGTATGCCACCCACATCACCCGTGATGTCGAGCTTATCGCCGAGGCGGTCGGCCTGGCAGCCAAGGGTGCTTATGTCGACATGACCGCTGGTACGTCCACTGTGGAATCTGTGAAGGCGTTCGCCGAGTTCGGCGGCAGTCTCGATCGACTCACTCTGTCATCAGATGCCAACGGAAGTCTGCCGAAATTCGATGCTCATGGACGCCTGACGGAATTGACAGTGGCAGATCAGTCGACGCTGTTCGAGCAGGTGTGGGCGTGCGCTGACACCAGTGGACTGTCCTTGTCTCAGGTCCTCTCGTTCGTCACCTCCAACACCGCAGATGCGTTGAAGCTTCCGCGCAAAGGTCGAATCCGACCGGGCTCTGACGCCGATCTGCTGTTCGTCGACGAAGAGCATTCCGTTCAGCACGGATTCGCCATGGGTCGCCCGACCATCAGCGGGGGCGAGCTGCTGGTCAGAAGCACATTCGATCAGAGGCCACGCTGAACCAGGTCAGCCCCGGTTGACCCGCGCGGACTTCCGCTGCGCGTATTCAGCGGGGCTGAAGCCGGTGACGCGAACGAAGTCCGTGCTGAAGTGCGATTGGTCGAACCATCCGTAGTGCGCTGAGAGGTCGGCCAGAGTTCCGTCCCAGCCGCGGTCGATCGCACCGACGGCGTCGATGACACGCGCCCGGGCCAGGACCTTCTTCACACCGACCCCGCAGAAGCTGCTGAACATCCGCTGCAGGGTACGTTCACCGATATCGGTTCTCTCCGCCAGGATCTTCAGGCTCACGACGTCGGGGTCGGAAAGTATGTCAAGCACCCGTTTCAGCCGTTCGAACGACGGGGTCATCTGCGGTCTCCACGACAGCAGCCAGCTCTCCACCGACGCGGCCAGCCCACCGAACTCCGGTGCCTCAGCCGTCTGCGACTGCGCAAACATCTCTGCCAGTCCGAGGTCGGTCTCCAACCTCGGAAACCACTGCTCGGCCGGGACCGTCGAATCACGGATGCTCGCCGGCTTCCCGTCGGAGAAGGCCAGAGTCGCGCCCGGCTGAAAGTTCACGCCGAAGACTCCGCCACGGCCGAAGATTCCCACATCGAAGCGCCGCTTCGTGACCGGACCGGTCACCCACGCACCTGGCCCGTCGACGTGGGCCCGACGGCTGTTGCCGAACTCGAAGGTCAGATGGATGGTCGGTTCGGACAGAGTCGCCGTCTGGTAGCTCTCACCGTCCGGCAGGTCCCATTCGACAGCCCAATAGCGTTTGACGAATGGACGCAGACGCTCGGAGACAACGCGCACGGACGAATAGCGCGCGTGCTCGAGCATCTCCCCCGGCTTGAGCACACGGCCGAGGAAATGCTGCGGCATCTCTTCTGCCGGTGGCGCATTTTTCCTAGTGACGTCATCGTCCATGACACAAGAATGTCAGACATGACTGACACACAGAAGACCGACACCGCCGACAACATCACTGCTGCCCCCGTCGCCACCTTGGCGATGGTCACCCTCGACGCCCCGAACGCCGCAGTGCTCGGAGAGTTCTACTCCTCCGTCCTCGGCTGGCCCATCGCCTACTCGGACGAGAACTATGCGATGCTCACCGGCCCGAGCCATGCTCTGGGCATCGGCACGATCCCGGACTATCAGCGGCCGAGCTGGCCCGACGACGGACACAAGCAGTTCCACCTCGACCTCGCCGCCGACGACATCCAGGCGGCGGCCGATCGCTGCGTCGAACTCGGTGCCACCCGAGCCGAACCGCAGCCGGGCGAGACCTGGGTCGTTCTCCTCGATCCCGCCGGTCACCCGTTCTGCATCTCGGACGCGAAGAACTGGGGCTGAGCACCCCGGCACCCCACCACACCCGCACGACCTCAGCTGAGCCCTCAGCTCTGTCCGGCCTTGTCCACCCGCACGATGTAGTGAGACCCGTCGAGACCGTCGACGAGGATCGTCGCCGAATGCTTCGCGTTCCCACCGGTGACGATCCAGTTGGGTTTGAGCACTCCGCGCAGACCGCCCGCGGGAGTGACCTCGATGCCCATTCCGAGCTTGACCGTCTTGACGACCTTCGCACGCGCCAATGATCGCGCGGTCCGCTCCGCCTCTCTCCGAGCCGGCAGCGGTCCCGACTGCTCGCCGATCAGACTCAACCACTCCGATGATCCCGCAGTGGCGCCGCGAGGGGTGAAGTCGGCGATCATGCCCCGTCCGGACACAGCATTGACGAGCACATCCAGGCGCTGCCCCGGTCCGGACGCATCCCGGCGGAAGAGCCCGCGAATGCGCACATCGAGCGCGGCCCACCAGAAAGGATGATGCGTCTGCCTGACCTCGGCGAGCGCGCCTGGAAGCTTGCGCTGGAAGACGGCGAGCGCCTCGGCGGCGGTGACAAGCGGTTCCATCCGCACCGGGTCCTCGACCTGCAGGTCCGGGCGAAGCGAGTGCCCGGTTCCGATCTCGGCACTCATCTCAGGCGTCCTTCGGAACCTGACCGGCCAGGGAATCGTTCTGACCGGTGAGCATGTGGGCGGGAATCGCACCGATCTTGTCGGTCTCCTGCATTGCCTCGAGAACGTGGCCAGGCACCGGATGCGACCGCTGGGTGGCCAGGGAGACGAGGATGAGAGCCAATGTCGAGCAGACGATGCCGATTCCCATCGGGTCGACTCCGGTGACGTCGACGAAACCGGTCAGCTGCCAGACGACGGAGGATACGGTGCCCAAGATCATCGAGGCGATCGCACCGGGCACGTTCGCCTTCTTCCACCAGGCGGCGGCGATGTAGACGGGAACGAACGCGGCACCGAGCACCGTGGTGGAGAAGATGACCACCTCGGCGACGGCAGGAGGATCGTTCACGGCGACGAGGTAGCCGATGACCGCGAGGGCGAGGACGGTGAACCGTGACACCCACACGGACTGCTGGTCGGACATGTCCTTCTTGACGAACCGTTGGAACAGATCCTGGCTGGCGATCGTGCCCGACTGCAGCAGCAGAGCGTCGGCGGTGGACATGATCGCAGCCATGATTCCGGCCATGACGATGCCCACGGCGAAGTCCGGCAGCACTGTGTCGGCGACTTCGAAGACCGCGAGCTCAGGGTTGTCCAAAGTCGGCAGCAGGATGAGCGCCATGATGCCGACGATGTAGGGAGCAGGGATGAACAGCAGGTTGAAGCCTGTGGCATAGAGGCTGGCGCGCCTGGCCACCGACGGCCGCTTCATCGCCATATGGCTGACGTTGACGTGCGGCCAGCCCATATAGCCGATGGAGAAGACGAGGACGGCACCGACGATGACTCCCCATTGGACGGATTCGATGCCGTCCGGTCCCCACATGGTCAGCAGGTTCGGGTTGATCTGCCCGACCGCCTCGTTGCCGGCCGTCCATCCGCCCACCGCCTGCAGGCAGGCGATGAGGATCCACACCATGCCGATGAGCATGATGATCGCCTGCACGAAGTCGGTGTAGGCCACGGCGAGGTAGCCGCCGAGGAAGGTGTAGAAGACGATGACGCCGACAGCGATGAGCAGCGCCCACGCATACGGGATGCCGGTGACCATTTCGAGTCCGCGCCCGCCGGCGATGAACTGACTCATCACATAGAAGAAGATGCAGAACACGGCGACCGGTGCGGCGATCGCGCGGATCCACTTCGACGGATACCGATGTTCGAGGTATTCGATCGACGTCAGCGACCCGAGGATCTGAGAGAGCTTGCGCATCCGCCGGCCGAGGATCGAGAGATTGAGGACACCGCCGCCGATGTCGCCCATCGCGTACCAGAGTGAGAAGTAGCCCTTCGTGTAGGCCAACGAGCCCGCACCGAGGAACATGTACCCGGACATCGACGATGACTGCAGACGCAGAGCAGTGACCGCAGCGCCCAAGCTGCGTCCGCCGAGCAGATAACCCTCGCTGCCCTTCGACCCGACCTTGAGCGTCCACACACCGATCCCGGCCATGGCGGCGAAGTAGATGAGCAGGAACCAGATTTCGATATTCATGCCGCTCCCCCGTTCCCCTTCGCCGAGGCGGCCCCGCCATCTCGTCCGCCCCCTCCGTTCGCGGTTGACGCCAGGGCCTGATCCTCGGCCACGTCCTCGGCCTTCCAACCGCGGGAGAGGAAGACGAAGACGAGGGTGTAGATCACCCAGATCGCAGGAATGCCGGCAATGATGACGACCGTCGCCGTCGGGAGACCGAACACGTAGACCACCTCGTTGTGATGCGGGGATACTGATGCTGTGAGTGAGATTACAACTTATCGCGAGAAGGCTGAGGCTGCCGCGCCGGGTTCGCATGGTGGGAACCCGCCCGAACTGCATGTCCGCACTTCAATGACCGGGCCGGCCCGCAGCGCGGCCTCACTCGACGGTGAACTGGCGCTCGTGAAGCCCCGTCGCCGCACCCGGAATAGCCGGTCGGCGCTCCGAGGTCTGCACGTTCCCGGCTTGGTCGATCGCGCGCACGGCGACCGTGTGCGTGCCGGTGCTCAGTCCCGTGTGCTCGCATCGCCATTGTCGCCACGTATCTGCGGTGAGCTCCGCGCTGAGTTCCGCTTCCGTCCAGTTCCCGTTGTCGATGCGCACCTGCACCTTCGCGATGCCCGTGTGCTGCGCCCAGGCCATTCCTGCGGTGACGATCCGGTCGCCGCTCTTGGGTGTCACGGTGGCGCCGGGGCGAGGCACATCGATACGTGAGGCCACCAAGACGGGTCCGTGCGTGGACCAGCCGCGAGTCGTCCAATACGCTTCCTTGTCCGCGAACCGGGTGACCTCGAGATCGGTCACCCATTTCGTGGCCGAGACGTACCCGTAGAGCCCCGGGACGACCAGCCGGGCCGGGTATCCGTGGTCGCGAGGCAGGGCATGGCCGTTCATCGCCACGGCCAGCAGGGCCGCGCGGTCGTCGGTGAGCACTTCGAGCGGGGTGGAGGCGGTGAATCCGTCATCGGAGCCTGAGAGCACCATGTCTGCGCCGGAGTGCGGTTTCGCCCGGGCCAGAAGGTCCCGAATCGGATAGCCCAGCCATTTCGCATTCCCCACCAGGTCGCCGCCGACTTCATTCGAGACGCAGGTCAGGGTCACATAGTGCTCCTGAAGAGGGAGGTCGAGGAGTTCGGCCATGGTGATCGTGAACTCGTTCTCGACCATGCCGTGGACGCGCAGCATCCACGTTCCCGCGTCGATCGACGGCGGGAAGAGCGCTGTGTCGATGCGGTAGAAGTCCGAGGTCTCCGTGACCAGCGGAGTCAGTCCGGACACGTCGAGTTCCGCGCCCGCGGGGATCTCCGGCGCCGAGGTGGCCGGCCGTGGCAGGACGAGTTTCGTCACAGTGCCTGCCGCACTGCGTGCCAATGAGGCCGCGGACTGTCCGGCCGCGACGGCGGCGATGCCGACCGCACTCAGTCCCGCGGCCAGCCCGAAGAACGCCCGCCGCCCGGGTCGGGCAGGTGATCGATTCTGCTGGTCGCCTCCTGCCGCCGCTGTATCGGCCGAGGAGTGATCCGCCGTGCCCGCGAGGTGGAGAAGGACGAGGAAGGCTGCGGCCCCGGCGGCGACTCCGCCGAGACTCGGCAGAGTGGCCGCAAGACCGGCACCGGAGCTGACGCCGACGACGGCGGGCAGCAGTCCGAAGCCGATGAGCAGCACGAGCGCGAGACCTCGACGACGGGCACCGATCCACCCGATGATCGCACCGCACCCGGCACCTCCTGCGACGATGGTGATGACGAGGGCGAGCTTGTCGTGGGTGCCGAAGACCGCGATCGCGGACTTGATGAGCACGGTGGGCATCAGCGGGATGAGAGCTTGGCCGATGAGCAGTGCCGGGGCTGACGCGACATCCAGGCTGCGGGCGATGAGTTCGGCGGTGCCGAAGTAGATGAGGGTCGCGACGACCCCGGTGACCACGGACAGCCACGCGCGCCGAGTGCCCGCCATCATGCCTCCCCCGTCCGCATTCTCAGGCCAGGGCGCGACGCAGACGCACGGCCGCCTCGGTGAGGGTGTCGATGCGATTCTCACGGTCGGGTTCGGGCAGCGTCTGAGCCGAACGCAGACCGTGTTCGAGGAGCACGACGACCTGGTCGGCGAGGTTCTGATCGGCGAGCTCCGGGACCGGTCGGGCCTCGGAGCCGACCTGCGAGAATTCGGTCAGGGCCTCACGGATGGCGGCACGCCTGCTCGGTGCCGGCGGGGCCGCCTCGTCGAGTTGGGCAGTGGTCAGGGAGATGATCCGGATGCGCAGACGGCGCACCTCCGTCTCGAGTTCCGCCGCTGCTGTGGTCATGGACTCATGATAGTCCTCATCGAACGGTGCAGCGGCGGAACATCAGACGATGCTCAGGCGTCTCCCACCCAGACGGTCATGGTCTCCTGATAGGTCTCCAGAGCTTCCGGGCCGTTGTCTCGGCCCCAGAATCCGGACTGTCGCATTCCGCCGAACGGGGTGGCTTCGGTGCCTTCGCTGTAGCCGTTGACGGCGAGTGTGCCCACGCGGATTCGGCTGGCCCACCACCGCACTTGGGCGATGTCCTCGCACCACACGCTCGAGGCCAGCCCATAGGGTTCGCCGTTGATGAGGTCGACGGCGTCGTCGCGGCTGGTGCGTCTCAGCAGCTGGGTGACGGGGCCGAAGATCTCTCCCCGGCCGAGTTCGCTGTCATCGGGCACGTCTTCGATGACGGTCGGCGGGTACCAGGTGCCGGTGGCCGGGACATCGGCACGAGCGTTGAGGATCCGAGCTCCCTTCTCCACGGCTTCGTCGACCCAGGCGGTGATGCGGTCGTGGGCGCGAACGTTGATCACCGGCCCGATGTCCGTGTCGGCGTCGAACGGGTCGCCGACGGTGAGTGCCTCGGTCGCGGTGATGAGCGCGGTGCGGAATTCGGCGAACCTCTCGTCATCGTCGCCGACGTAGATCACCCGAGATGCGGCGGTGCAGTTCTGGCCGCTGGTGCCGAAGGCGGCGCCGGCGATGTCGGCGGCGATCGCCTCGAAGTCCGTGGCGTGCGCGGAGTCGACGATGTAGCCGGCTCGACCGCCGAGTTCGAGGGAGACCTTCTTGAGGTTCGACCGGGCCGAGGACTCGAGGAAGGACCTGCCGACGGGACCCGAACCGGTGAAGGTGAGCACGTCGATGTCGGGGTGCAGGCCCATGGCGGCGCCTATCCCTGGGCCGGTGCCCGTGAGCACGTTGAGGATGCCGTCGGGCACACCTGCCTCGGCGGCGAGCCTGGCAAGGTGGAGGGCGCTGAGCGTCGAATCCTCGGAGGTCTTGACGACCATCGCATTGCCGGCGGCCAGAGCCGGGGCGATCTTCCACCCGAGCATCGCCACCGGATAGTTCCACGGCAGGATCGCTCCGACGACCCCGCTGGGCACCTTCGTCACCCACCCCCAGCCGTCGGGACTGCGCAGGTAGCGACCGTCATCGCGGGAGATGAGGTCGGCGCTCAGGCGGAGGTTCGCGGCGACGTCGGGGACGTCTTCCTCGAGGCTGCTGAGGGCGACCTTTCCGGCTTCGATGCCGTCGAGATAGGCGATCTCTTCGACGTCGGCCTCGACGAGTTCGGCGAGGCGGCGCAGCACTCGGGCCCGCAGCGTCGCGTCCTCGGCCCAGTCGGCCTCGTCGAAGGCGGCGCGTGCTGCGGCGACGGTGTCATCGAGCTGCTCAACGCTGGCCGCGGAGAGACTGCCGATCACTGTTCCGTCGCTCGGTGAGATGAGACCGATCTCGTCTCCGGCACCGGTGACGGCGCGGCCGCCGATCCACTGTCCGAGGTCGCTGTCGATGATGGCCCGCAGTGCGGTGCGACCGCGGTCGATGAGGGTGTTCTGCGCTGATGACGTGGTCATGGTGTGTGTGTCCTCTCCAGTTCGGCGATCGCATCGAGCAGCGCCGCCAGTGCTTCGGGGTCGGCGGTCGGCAGGGGCGGACGCACCGGTCCCTGTTCGCGGCCTCGTCGACCGAGCGCCTGTTTGATGAGTGAGATGAAGGCGGAGTCGCCCTCGATGAGTCCGAGGGCCTGCCCGAGGCTCCTCCACAGCTCGACGGCTGTGGCCCAATCACCCCTGTCGGCCAGCTCCCACAGTCTCTGGCAGTGTTCGGGCAGCAGCCAGGCCGAGGCCGCCACCCAGCCGCTGGCGCCCTGGGCGAAGCCCTCGAGTGCGATGCCGTCGGCGCCGACGAAGATATCGGTGTCCTCGCCGAGGCGGCTGCGCAGCTCCCGGATCCGTGTGGCCTCGCCGGAGGTCTCCTTGACGCTCCAGAGCCGGCCGGTGTCCTGGAGCGCGGCGAGGTGGTTCGGGAGCAGGTCGGTTCCGGTGGAGTGGGGATTGTTGTAGACCATGACCGGCAGTTCCGACGTGGTGAGGACGGGTCGCAGGGCGGCGATGACGGCGTCAGGTTCGAGTCCGCCGTAGAAGGGAGGGGTGACCATGACGGCGTCGGCGCCCCAGCCGGCGGCATCGGAGATCTGGGCCGACATCTCCGCCGGAGTGTAGGCCATGCATCCGATGGCCACATGCGCCCGACCGTCGAGGGCGGAGACGATGGTCTTGATCTGTGCTTGGCGCTCGGCGGCGCTCAGCGCCAGCGCCTCCCCTGTGGCGCCGAGGCCGAGGAGTCCGCTCACACCTGCGGCGAGCACCTCCTCGATGCGACCGCCCAGGGCGTCGAGGTTCTGGTCTCCGTCTTCGGTGTAGGGAGTCGTCGGAACGGCGAAGACACCGCGCATCGGATTCGTCATCGAATCGTCCTCTCTGCCATGAGATCTCTGGTCCGCACTTCAACGATGAAGCCGGTCCGCCGACGCTTGTCGGCGGTATCTCAGACGATAGGCAGAAAAGTGATCACAAGCAATGGGGGCTCGCAACGCACGACGAAGGGCGGACCCCCGATCCGGGGATCCGCCCTTCGTTCAGCCATCGACGGCAGCTGACCTGGCAGCTGCGGTCGGCGCTGCTCTCAGTCTCTGAAGTAGGAGATGAGGCGCAGGATCTCGATGTAGAGCCACACGAGGGTGACCATGAGCGAGAAGGCGCACATCCAGGAGTACTTCTCCGGGATCTTGTGCTTGACGCCCTCTTCGATCATCTGGAAGTCCATGATCAGGGTCATGGCGGCGAGCACGGTGGCGACGATGCCGATGATGACACCGAGCGGGAACGTCATTCCCATGATGTTGACCTCGACGCTGCGGGCGCCGCCGGTGCCGGTGAACATGGCGATGCCGAAGTTGATGAGCGAGAAGATCGCGTAACCACCGACGGCGATCATCATGAACTTCATCATCTTCGAGCCGTAGCGCACACCCTTGAACTTGAACAGGGCGAGCATCACGCCGAAGACGCAGAGCGTGGCGAGCACGGCCTGGATGACGATTCCGGAGTACATGGACTCGAAGATCGCGGAGATGCCGCCGAGGAAGACGCCTTCGAATGCGGCATAGCCGATGATCAGGGCCTTGCTCGGCTCCTTCTTGAAGGCGTTGACGAGGCCGAGCACGAGCGCGATGAGCATCGCCGGGAAGGCGAGCATCGGCACGAACCAGCCGACGGCGGCTCCGGCGAGGAGGATGCCGAAGAGCACTCCGGTCTTCATCATCACATCGTCGTAGGTCATCGCTCGGTCGGCGACCTGGGGTCCGGCGTTGCGGTTCTGCGCGGCCGGCTGATTGAACAGGTTGTTGAGTTCCTGATCGGACATGACCGGCTGATTGCGGCCGGCCTGGGCGCCTTGGTTGATCGCCCGGTTCATCATGGGGTTACTCACGGTCGAGATCCTTTCGATCTGAGCAGAATGTGCACAGCCGAGAAGCTGCACATCAGTCGTTCACGATCACAGTCTAACCGGACGGTCTGGACGGGAACTGAGGATTCCGGCCTGTGGCACCCGACGTTGCATGATCGTGATCATGTCGTGGACAACGCCCGCATCGGCCGGAGAATTCCCGGTTCAGCCCATCTGGTAGTGGGTGGCCGAACCCGGGCCCCAGGGGATGCCGGTGGCCCACCAGATGAAGAACAGCAGTCCCCAGAGGACGAACATGGAAAACGACAGCGGGATCGTGAAGGAGAGCACCGTGCCGATGCCCGCATCCTTCTTGTACCGCTGGACGAAGCCGAGGACGACGACGAAGTACGGGCTCATCGGGGAGATGATGTTCGTCGTCGAGTCGCCGATGCGGTAGAGCGCCTGAGTGGTCTCCGGGGCGATGGACAGGAGCATGAACATCGGTACGAGCACCGGAGCCATGAGCGTCCACAGTCCTGATCCGGAGGTGAGGAACAGGGCACCCAGCGCCACGAGCAGCCAACCGCCGAGCAGGATGACGAACGATCCGGTGTTGAGCGCCCCGAAGACCTCCGCCCCTTTGATCGCGAGGATCTCACCGAGGTTGGACATCTTGAACAGGGCCAGGAACTGGCTGGCCGCGAAGAACAGGACGATGACCGGAACGAAGGGCAGCAGACCCTTGCCCATCATCTCGGGGATGTCGGCGGTGCGCTTGATCGACCCGGTGGCGTAGCCGTAGACGATGCCGACGATGAAGAAGCCGAAGCCGATGATCGCGGCGATTCCGGCCATCAGGCCCGATTCCGGACCGAAGCCTCCGGCTTCGTCCCGGAGGAACGATCCGGCGGGCCAGGCGAGGGCGAACAGCACTGCGGCGCAGACGACGATGGAGATGACGGCGATGACGATTCCGCGCTTCTCCCTGGCGTCGAGCGCCATCTTGACGTCGAAGCTGTCCGGATCGTCATCGGTCTCCTCGTCGAGTTCGATCTGGTCGGCGCGTTTGGACAGGACCAGCTCGGTCACCAGGGTCACGGCGATGGCGACGACGAACATGGAGACGAAGTTGAAGTAGAAGTTCGCGACCGGGCTGACGGTGTAGTCCGCGTCGATGATCTGCGCGGCCGAAGTCGAGAGACCGCCGAGGATCGTGTCGAGCGAATTGACCATCGGCGCTGCCGAATAGCCTCCCGAGGTCGCGGCATAGGCGACGAGGCAGCCGAGCAGCGGATTGCGGCCGACAGCTTTGAATGCGAGCCCGCCGAGGGGAATCATGATCATGTACGAAGCATCGGAGGCGATCGACGCGGCGGTTCCGGCCAGGGCGACGATGAACGTGATCCACCGCGGTGAGGCTCCGGCGATGGTGCCGCGCAGCATCGCCGGGATGAGTCCGGACTGTTCGGCCACGGCCACGCCGATGAGCACGATGAGCACGAGTCCCAGCGGTGGGAAGGTGACGAAGTTGTTCGTTGCTCCCGCGACGATCTCTCGCAGCGATTCGGTGGCGAAGAGGTTCGTCACCGTCACCTTCTCGTCCGTGGCCGGGTTGACGGCGTTGAGACCGGTGGACGAGAAGATCGCCGAGAGGATCATGACGATGACCGCCAGCGACAGGAACAGCCAGAACGGGTGCGGCAGTTTGTTGCCGGCCTTCTCGATGATGACGAGAACGCGCATGAGCCAGCTCAGCTCGGAACCGTCGTTCCTCTTCTCTGCGGTCGCAGGTGTGGTGCTCGACATCAGTTCTCCTCGGTCGGTGTGGCGCTGGCGAATGCGTTGAGCCCGGTGTCGCTCATGTGAGTGCGATCACCTCAAGGTGCAAGTCTCATGGACAATCAGCATTGTGTCGCGGGAATCTCATATTCCGGATGTTCGGAGGCTGACCGGCGCACCCGTCCCCCGCGAAGGCGGCCGTGTGGTCTCGTACTCACCGACGTTGGTGAATGTGACAGGGCGCCGACCGCAGAAGTCTGCGGTCGGCGCCCTGTCAGCCGGACGGCGGCTCAGCTCTCGGGCTGAGGGTGGGCCGCCTCGGCGAGATCAGCGTTCGATGTCGCCGCGGATGAAGGCTTCGACGGCCTCGTGGGCGGCGTCGTCGTCCTTCTGCTCCGGCGGCGACTTCATGAAGTATGACGAGGCGGAGATGAGGGCTCCGCCGATTCCGCGGTCGAGGCCGATCTTCGCCGCACGCACGGCGTCGATGATGACGCCGGCAGAGTTCGGCGAATCCCACACCTCGAGCTTGTATTCCAGGGACACGGGAGCGTCGCCGAAGTTGCGGCCCTCGAGGCGGACGAACGCCCACTTGCGGTCGTCGAGCCATTCGACGTAGTCGCTGGGTCCGATGTGGACGTCGCGGTCGGACAGCTGAGCCGACGTGTTCGAGGTCACGGCCTGGGTCTTCGAGATCTTCTTCGACTCAAGGCGCTGACGCTCGAGCATGTTCTTGAAGTCCATGTTGCCGCCGACGTTGAGCTGGTAGGTCCGGTCGAGGACGACGCCGCGGTCTTCGAACAGCTTCGCCATCACACGGTGGGTGATGGTCGCACCGATCTGGGACTTGATGTCGTCACCGACGATCGGGACACCGGCGGCACGGAACTTCTCGTCCCATTCCTTGGTGCCGGCGATGAACACGGGCAGGGCGTTGACGAAGGCGACCTTCGCGTCGATGGCGGCCTGAGCGTAGAACTCGACGGCCTGCTGGGAACCGACGGGCAGATAGCACACGAGGACATCCGCCTCGGCGTCCTTGAGAGCCTTGACCACGTCGACGGCCTCACGGTCGGATTCGACGATCGTGTCGCGGTAGTACTCACCGAGACCGTCGAGGGTGGGTCCGCGCAGGACCTCGATGCCGGTCGGCTCCACGTCGGCGAGTTTGATGGTGTTGTTCTCGCTGGCGGTGATGGCCTCGGCGATGTCGACGCCGACCTTCTTGCCGTCGACGTCGAAGGCGGCAACGAAATCGATGTCACCGACGTGATAATCCCCGAATTCCACGTGCATGAGGCCGGGAACCTTCGTCCCGGGCGACGCGTTCCGGTAGTACTCCACGCCTTGGATCAGGGACGAGGCGCAGTTGCCCAGTCCGGCAATCGCGACTCGAATCGATTTCGTTCCCACAATTCTCCTTTGTCTGTACGGGTTTCACCGAGCGGCGGGAGGGTCCCACACGGGCGGTTGGCCCTGCGGGGCTTCGCTTCGGCCCCGACTAACCATAATAATGTCCGCGTCAAAATGCCGAACACCGGCATCCGAACACGGCAGCGTTCGTCTCAGCTGACGACCAGAGGTTCGAGGACCAGGTCGGGGTGGTTCTTCTGCACGCCCTGCAGCCGCCACCGGTCGGAGAACAGCGCCAGCAGCTCTCCGTCGGAACGGTGGAGGACCTCGACCGAGCGCTCCCGGGCCAGGGTCGGCACGCATTCGGCTGTGGTGCGTCGGGCGAGGGAGAAGTTCAGACGCTCCAGGGTGCAGGGAGCGTTGAATTCGTTGGTCATCCGGTCTTCGGCCACTTCGAACTGCATGGGGCCGACCGCCCCGAGCACGGGCGCCTGGTCACCGCGCAGATCGGAACGCAGCACCTGGATGACACCTTCGTGGTCGAGCTGTTCGATGCCGCGGCGGAACTGCTTGTACTTCGAGGAGTCCTTGGCGCGAATGACCATGAAGTGCTCGGGAGAGAACGTCGGGATTCCGGGGAACTCGACCTTCTTGTCGAGGTAGAGGGAATCACCGACGCGCAGCGCGGAGGCGTTGACCAATCCGACGACATCGCCGGGGAACGCTTCGTCGACGACGTCGCGGTCGCGGCCGAAGACCTGCTGAGCGTACTTCGTGGCGAAGGGTTTGCCGGTGCTGGCGTGGGTGAGCACGGTTCCGCGTTCGAAGACTCCCGAGCAGACGCGAATGTAGGCGAGCCGGTCGCGGTGGTTCGAGTCCATTCCGGCTTGGACCTTGAAGACGAAACCGGAGAACGGTTCGTCGACGGGACGCGGTTCGTCGTTCTTGTCCAGGCGTGCCTCTGCCGCTGGGGCGAGGTCGACGAGGAGGTCGAGGAGTTTGTGGATGCCGAAGTTGAGCACGGCCGAGGCGAACATCACCGGGGTCGACTTGCCCGCCAGGAAGGTCTCCTGGTCGTGGTTCTGGTCCTCCATCTCCAGCAGATCGGACTCATCGACAGCGGTCGTCCAGGCATCGCCTTCGAGGTCGGCAGCCGCCTCGTGGGTGTACGTGTCCTCACCGGCGATCGTGGCGCCTCCGTCGGTGCGGGTGTACTTCGTGTACTCGCCGCTGGCGCGGTCGAGGACTCCGCGGAAGTCTCCGGACTGGCCGACGGGCCAGGTGATCGGGGTGGGCAGGAGGCCGGTGCGCTGCTGGACCTCGTCCATGAGTTCGAGCGCGTCGAGGCCGGGACGGTCCCATTTGTTGACGACCGTGATGATCGGGATGTTGCGGTGGGCACAGACTTCGAAGAGCTTCATCGTCTGCGCCTCGAGGCCTTTGGCGGCGTCGATGAGCATGACGGCGCAGTCGACGGCGGAGAGCACACGGTAGGTGTCCTCGGAGAAGTCGGCGTGGCCCGGGGTGTCGACGAGGTTGAACACGGCGTCGCGGTACTCGAACTGCAGAGCAGCCGAGGAGATCGAGATTCCGCGGTCCTGCTCCATCTGCATCCAGTCGGAGACGGTGGCACGGCGACCGGCCTTGCCATGGGTGGCTCCTGCCTGGCCGATGGCACGGGCGTGGAGGGCGAGCGCCTCGGTGGTCGTCGATTTGCCCGCGTCGGGGTGCGAGATGACAGCGAACGTGCGGCGGCGGGATGCCTCGCGTCGGATGTCCTTGTCGGAATACTGGCCAGAAGTCACCGCAATATCCTATCGTTCTTCGTCACTCTCCGGCGTGTCCGTTCAGTCACAGTGGCCGAGGCCGGGTCTGCCGGTCCGCGTTGCGTCCAGCGTCCTGTCGGAATCGGCCCATATGCTGGGGGGCGATGTCTGAGGAATTCGTCGAATATGCCGGCCGTTCGGAACCGAAGGAACGGTGGCTCAAGGCCCTGCCGCTCATCGTTGCGGGAGTCCTGGGTGTCCCGCTGCTGTGCGCGGCGATCTGGTTCTCCTGGCAGATAGCGCAGACGACGAAGTACCTCTTCGATCTCGGCACCTCCGGCGGCGAGGCGGCCGGAATGGTGCTGCTGAGCCTCTCGGGAGCCTTCTGCCTCGTCTTCTATCTCGCGTTCCTCTTCATCGGCACCCGCCGTCGCACGTGGAAGTGGCGCATCTGGTGGAGTGTCGCGACCCTTCTTGCCGCCGGAGCTCTGCCGCTGTGGTGGCTCTTCAGCGGCTTCTTCGCCGACGTCTGACGTTCGCGGGCCCCGGCGGCAGCTACCGCCCTGCATCCCTGACCACAGTTCGCATTCCCTACCCGCCGCGGCAGAACCTCCCGCCCGCGGCTTGTCCTACAGGTACTCACGCATCAGTCACTCTTCGCGCCAAAACATCCCGCTGCAACGGTGCGTTCTGCCACCAAGGGTGAGGGATGGTGTACTCAGAGCTGGGAGAGAGCCTTCGCGATGCGCTTCTCCGACACCGGATGTGCCGTGCCCAGCGAGTTCGCGAACAGTGAGACGCGCAGCTCTTCGAGCATCACGACGACCTCGACCCATTCAGTGGGCAGAGACACGATCAGCTGCGACCACTCGGCCTTCGCCAGTGCCGGGAAGCGGTTGCCGATCTTCCTGACCACATCGCTGCTGCAGCCGGTGACTCGATCCATGAGCTGCTTGTCACGGATCGGCGAGTCCTGCATTCCGCCGATGCGCCCCACTTCGGCCTGCACCCAGCGGGGCAGCTCGCGCAGCATCTGCGGAGTCATCGCCGCAATGGCGCCTGCAGTCATCCGGGCGGCTCGCCATGCCTGCACATCGGCGAGGTTCGACAAGATCGCCAACGAGGAGGCTTTCGAGACGAGCTTGTCGAGCTCGGTCGCCGCCTTCAGCGCCTTCATCAGGGACGGCAGCAGCGATGAACAGGTCAGCGGCAGCTCGGCGTCGACGTCCTTGCGCAGCCGCGCGAACTCATCGGCGGTGGCCACCCATGACGTTTCGGCCGGCCCCAACCGGTCGGCGACGAGTCCGCGGATCCCCACTCGAATCAGCCCGACCAGCAGTTCATCGGCGGTCGTCTGATGACCGGCGAGGATGAGCTTCTCCTGAGTGGTCAGCCCGTCCTGCAAGTACTTCAGCGCATCAGCAGTGTGCCGGCTCAGCAGGGTGATGATCGCCTCTCGCGTGGCCAGGCGTGCTTGCGCTGCGGTGTCGAAGGCAACCAAGTCCACCGAATCCGTACGGTCGGCAAGCCCTGGAACGACGCCGGCTGCGGCCTGATCGGGGTCGGCCAGTTGACCGAACGACCAGTCCGTCAGCCCCGTCTTCGGGGTGAACGCGCTCTGCTTCTGGCGGGCCTTGCGCACCTGCGGTGTGGCCTTCGTCGTCAGTGCGGTCAGGTCCTCGCCGAGACCAACGGTCTTCTTTCCATCGACGACCCGGAAGGTCAGCCGCAGATGAGCGGGAATCCGCGATCGGTCGAAATCGTCGGCGGTGACCGTGATCGGAACGAGGTCGTTCAGCCCTCCCCCGCCGGCGCGTTCGCTCAGAAACGCGGCGAGCACCTCCGGCAGGCTTCCCTGGTACGGAGTGAGCGCCGGCAGAATCTCGCGGGCGACGTCGGGAGCGGGAACGAAGTAGCGGCGCTTGTTCTTCGGCAGCGACCGGATATAGGCGGCGACGAGTTCTTCGCGCAGGCCCGGGACCTGCCAACTGAATGCGTCCGCGTCGACCGCGGGCACCGCCTCGGCGGGGATCTCCACGGTCACCCCGTCCTCGGTGCTGCCGGGGTCGAACGAGTAGCGCAGTTTCGCCCGCGTACCGTCGGTCAGTTCCCATTCCATCGGGAAGTCCGAGGCCACCGAAGCGGTCAGCTCCTCACTGTCGTCGCTGAGCAGCACCGAGGTGGTGAGGTCGAGCAGGTGCGCGTCCCGTCGCTTCTGCTTCTTCCACCAGCCCCGGAAATCCGCCGCCGAGGTGATCCCCTCCGGAATCCGTTCGTCGAAGAATTCGTACAGGGCATCGTCTTGATCGAGCACGCGACGGTTCCGTGTCCGCGATGCCAGATCTTCGGCCTCGTCGATGACGGCCGCATTGTGGTCGAGGAAGCCGAAGCGTTCGTGCCAGTCGCCTTCGATGAGACCCTTGCGGATGAACGCGTCCCGGGCGGCCTCGGCGTCGATGGTGCCGTAGCCGACGCGGCGGTCGCTGACGAGTGTGACCCCGTAGAGGGAGATCTTCTCGTACACCATCGACGCGCCGGCCTTCGTCGACCAGTGCGGATCCGAATGCTGGCGGGTGACCAGGTCACCGGCGGCTTCGACGACCCAGTCCGGGTCGATCGCGGCCACGGTGCGTGCCCACAGACGGGAGGTCTCGACGAGTTCGGCGGCCATGACGAAGTCCGGGTTGACCTTGAAGAGTCCGGACCCGGGGAAGATCGCGAACCGGGTGCCGCGAGCCCCCTGATAGTCCTTGTGCCGCTCCGACCGTGAGCCGATCATCGTCAGCAGACCGGTGAGCAGCGATCGGTGGATGGCGGCGGCGTGCGGGTCGAGTTTCGCGGCCGCCACCTGCTTCCCGGTGTTCGCTGCCGGTCCGGTCGCCCCCTGCTTCTTCGCGCTGCGTTTGGCGGCGCTGAGTTCGGCGAATCCGATTGACCCGTTCGCGCCCCGCCGGCCTTGAGCATGTCCTTCGCCCCGACCGCCACGGGTGTCCTGATCGCCACGAGCAATCTGGCCCCTGCGACCACGACCGCCACGACCATGGTCGGAACCGTCAGCGGACTCAGCAGGATTCGCCTTGCCGCCGTCGCCGTCGAGGTCTGTCCCATCGGACGTCGCGTCGTCGCCCGGCTGCCAGACGGATTTCTCGATCCTGATCCCTGCGGAGCCGAGCAGAGAGCGCAGCTGTCCGACGAGATCCTGCCATTCACGGATGCGCACGAAGTTGAGGAACTCGTCCTTGCAGCGCCGACGGAACTTCGATGATCCCATGTCCGCCTGCAGGCTCTGCAGGTAGTTCCACAGGTTGAGGTAGGACAGGAAATCACTGCCCCGGTGAGTGAACCGGGCGTGCTTCTCATCGGCTGCGGCACGGAATTCGGCCGGTCGTTCCCGGGGGTCCTGGATCGACAGTGCGGCGACGATGACGGTGACCTCTCCCCCGCAGCCGGCTTCCGCGCCGGCGATGACCATCCTGGCCAGGCGGGGGTCGATCGGCAGCACGGTGAGTTTCCGACCGATCTCGGTGACGTGGATCTTCCCGGCAGAGTCGCTGGTCAGCGCCCCGAGTTCGGTGAGCATCGTGCGTCCGTCGCGGACCGCTCTGGCCTCCGGCGGGGTGAGGAACGGAAAGTCGAGGATCTCCTGATCACTCGAGGCGAATCCCAGTGAGGCCATCTGCAGGATGACGCTGGCGAGGTTCGTGCGCAGGATCTCGGGATCGGTGAATGCGGGCCGCGACTCGAAGTCATCCTGTGAGTACAGCCGGATGCAGATACCATCGCTGGTGCGCCCCGAGCGGCCCTTGCGCTGGTTCGCACTGGCTTGGGAGATCCGTTCGATCGGCAGTCGCTGCACTCGGGTGCGGTTGGAGTAGCGGGAGATGCGGGCGGTGCCGACGTCGATGACGTATTTGATTCCGGGCACCGTCAGCGAGGTCTCGGCGACGTTCGTGGCCAGGACGATGCGAGGTCGCGAATGCGGTTGGAAGACCTTCTGCTGCTCGCCGGCCGAGAGCCGGGCGAACAGCGGCACGACCTCCCAGCTGCTCATCCGCGGGCGTCTGCGCAGGTGGTCGGTCAGGGCATCGGCGGTGTCACGGATCTCGCGTTCACCGGAGAGGAAGACGAGGATGTCACCGGGGTCCTCGGCGGCGAGTTCGTCGACGGCGGCGATGATTCCATCCGTCTGCTCCTCGACTCCGGTCTCGTAGTTCCCGGATTCGCCGGGTCCGTCGACATCGTCATCGGCAGGATCGTCCCCGAGCGGCCGGTACCGGACCTCGACCGGATAGGTGCGGCCTTCGACGGAGATGATCGGAGCGTCGTCGAAATGAGCGGAGAACGATTCGGGGTCGATCGTCGCCGAGGTGATGATGACCTTGAGATCGGGACGTCGGTCGAGGACTTCCTTGAGATAGCCGAGGAGGAAGTCGATATTGAGGCTGCGTTCGTGGGCTTCGTCGATGATGATGACTTCGTAGTCGCGCAGCAGTTTGTCCCGCGAGAGCTCGGAGAGCAGGATGCCGTCGGTCATCACCTTCACCCGGGTGGAGTCGGCGACCTGCGCAGTGAATCGCACCTGATAGCCGATGGTGCTGCCGAGCTCCTCATCGAGTTCGTCGGCAATGCGCTCGGCCACGGTCCGGGCGGCGATGCGCCGAGGCTGGGTGTGGCCGATGAGTCCGTCGATCCCGAGGCCGAGGTCGAGGCAGATCTTCGGCAGCTGGGTGGTCTTTCCCGATCCCGTCTCACCGGCGATGATGACGACCTGGTTGTCCCGGATCGCCTCGGCGATCTCATCCTTCGCCGCGGTGACCGGCAGATCCTCGGGGTAGGAGACGGTGACCGGATGAGCCGCGCGGGCGTCCTTGAGTCGGGCCCGGCGCTGCTGATGGTGCGCTGCCGTGGTGCTGCGTCGCTGAGACGCACGCCCACGTCCGTTCTTCCCGCGCCGAGGCGGCCGTCCCGGATTCGTGTTCGCTGGAGTGGTCGACGGGGTCGGGTTCTGTTCTGCCATTGCGTCTCCCAGCTTAGCGGCAACCCCACTGCAGAGGCAGACGACCGGGCAGAGCCCAGGTCAGCTTCCGCCGCCCCACAGCGGTGCCAGCGCCGAGTAGAGCTGCTGGATGCCGAGGATGATGAACAGCAGTGCGGTGATCGCCAGGGCGACGTTCGTGTGCAGCTTGTTCGCCCATTCCTTCGGGATCTTCTTGCCGTTGAGCAGCCCGAGGAGGGTGATGGCCAGGAACGGCATGAACAGCGAACCGAGGACGCCGTAGGCGAGGATCAGCCCGATCGGCTTGCCGAGGATGAACAGCAGCATCGGCGGGAACGTCAGCCACAGCACATAGAACTTGAAGTACTTGCCGCCGGTCAGGGTGTCGGGGTGCCCGCCCGGCTTCTTGCGCATATGCCCCCAGAAATCGGCGAACATCAGGGACACACCGTTCCAGACGCCGATGATCGAGGAGAAGGACGCGGCCCAGAAGCCGACGAGGAATCCGATGCCCACGACCTCGCCGTAGCGGGCCTTGAGGACGTCGGCGAGGTCGAGCAGCCCCTTGTCCTCGGCGGAGATCGAGACTCCCGCGGCACGGACGACCTCGGCACCGACGACGAGCATGGCGATGACGAAGATGCCGGTCATCACGTACGCCATCGAGTTGTCGATGCGCATCACCTTCATCCACTTGGGGGTGTGCCAGCCCTTCTCGCGCAGCCAGTAGCCGTAGGCGGCCAGCGTGATGGTGCCGCCGACGCCTCCGGCGAGCGCAAGCGTGTAGATCACGCCGCCCTCGGGGATGATCGGGATCAGACCGGTGAGCATGTCGGGAATGTTCGGGGCGGCGATGATCGCCAGCCCCACGACGGTGATGAACATGATTCCGACGAGGACGGCGGTGATCTTCTCGAACACGGCGTAACGGCCGAACCACACCATGGCGAAGCCGGCCAGGCCCATGAGCACCGACCATACTGTCAGGTTGATCCCGGGGAAGAGCGCGGCCAGCGGCAGTGCCGCCGAGCTCATCGCGGTGGCTCCGTAGACGAAGCCCCAGATGATGATGTAGGGACCGAAGTACCATGTGGTCCAGCGGCCGAGTGATCGCCAGCCTTCGAAGATCGTCTTTCCGGTCGCGAGGCTGAACCTGCCGGCGCCTTCGACGAGGACGATCTTGAGGATGACGCCGACGATCACCGCCCACAGCAGTCCGTAGCCGAACTGGCTGCCGGCCACCAGGGTCGCCACCATATCGGCGGCTCCGACACCCGTGGCCGCGACGACGAGGCCGGGACCGATGACCTTCCATTTGGCCGGGCCCGAGGCCTCTTCGATTCCCGATACGGTCTCCGCATCACCCGCGTCGCCGGGGCCGGAACCGTTCGACTGCTCACTCATGGTGTCTTTCGCTTTCGTCTTCGGCCGCGCACAGACTCACGATGTGGTCGGGGGTCGCTCATCGGGCTCTCCCGCACATCGGCGACGCAGCGGTCTCCGTATTTCCTCAGTCATGATAGGTGACAACCGTGCTTTCGTCTCAGCGGCGTCTCACCAGTCGCCTCTCACGACGGTCCGCCTCGGAATGACGCGGAGCGTTCCTGCTCAGAACCGGTCGGCGATGCTGCGCAGGCGTTCGAGATACGCATCCTGGTCGAAGTCCTGCGGCAGGTTCGGAGCCTCCTCGGAGAGTCCGGCGGCACCGTCGATACCTTCCCGGACGATGTCGATCTGGCCCACGTGCCGAGTGAGATCGACGAGGACGTGGACCATGATCTGTCCCAGGGTGGTCTCGTCGCGGCCCTTCGGCCAATGCGGCACCCGCCCCGGCGAATCGAGACTGAGCGACTCGACGGTCTCGTCAGCGAACTCGGCGACTCGGGAGTAGAGGTCGAGCAGGTGCTCGGTCGTCTCGAACTCTGTCGCGCACCAGTCAGCCTGTGGGTCGAGGTCGATGTCGGCGTCGGTGACGAGCTCGTCGGGATTCGGCCAGGCGCGGCCGAAGGTGTCGCCGAAGTAGACGATCTCGACCTGCGCCATGTGTTTGAGTGCGCCGAGGAGGTTGAAGCCGGTCGGGGTGCGCGGCCATCTCAGCGACCTTTCGTCGAGTCCGGACAGCTTCCACCGCAGGTTCGTCCGGCCTCGGTCGAGGGACTGCTGCAGGAAGGACTTCATCGACTCGTCGTCGCCCATGAGCTCAGGGTTCCACACATGCCGCACACCGTCTACCGCTATCCTCGAAGGGTGAGTGAGAACAATTCTTCGCAGGACTCCCGCAGCCGCATCGCCCGTCGGGTCTTCCCCGACGGCGTCGACCCCGATCCGCGCTTCACCCTCGCCAACGAACGGACCTTCCTGTCCTGGATCCGCACCGCCCTGGCCTTCATCGGCGGCGGCATCGCCGTCGAGGCCTTCACCTCGGAGATCTTCTCGACCGGTCTGCGGGCGACCCTGTCGATCGTGCTCATGGTCATCGGGTTCATCCTCGCCGCCGGTGCCGCGTTCCGCTGGCACCGCATCGAATCGGCGATGCGGCGCAAGACCTCCCTGCCGCTGCCGCTCATCATTCCCATCGTCAGCCTCGCCTCGGCGTTGGGTGCGGGTCTGCTCGTCCTGGTGTTCGCCGGCCTGCTGCGATGAGTCCTCGCACTCCGCGACCGCGGCGGCCCCGGCCGCTGCCGCACCCCGATCCGGGGCTGCAGCCCGAACGCACCACGCAGTCATGGCTGCGCACGAGCCTGACCATGACCGTCGTCAGCCTCATCTTCATGCGCTTCATCCATGTCTTCGGAGGCTGGTCGGTCGCGCTCTTCGTCGTGTGCATCGGCCTGGCCATCGCTGCGCTGTCCATGCAGGTCAGGCGCTACCGGCTCGGCTCGGACTCGATCCAGGCCGAGCGCAGCCGCCCGACCCCCTGGGCCGTGGCCTTCCTCACCGCTTCGGTGTGCCTCATCGCGGTCATCAGCATCGCCTCGGTCATCAAGATCTCGCTGATGTGATCACCAAGACGCCGCATCGGAGTTCCTCGTTATGAGACCACCGTCCGAGCCGATGACCTGCGCGCCTAAACTGGTCCGTATGAAGGATGCACGCGAAGTCTCCACCGCCCCGCTCGTCGCCGTCGGACTCATCGGCGGTTTCCTCACCGCCCGCGAAACCGGGATCCGTCCCCTCGGCGGGGTCGTCCTCGCCGCCGCGGGCGCCTACGCAGCCCGCTCCTGGTATGTGAAGAAGGGCTGGCCGGCCGCCACCGGGCTGAGCTTGGCCTACCTCGGCGGGTTCGGCGCTTCCCATCCCCTGGCGAAGAAGATCGGTGCGTGGCCGGCCGTGTTCGCCGTCAGTGCGGTCAGCGCCGCAGCGTCCTATGTCGTCTCCGATATCGCCGAGGCGGACTGACACCACCGCCCCAGACGCAGGAAGCGAGGACCCGAGCAGCCCATGCTGGCCGTATTCGAAGGTTTCGCCGTCATCGCCGGAGTCATTCTCGTCGGGTTCGTCCTCGGCCGCTCCGGCGTTCTCGGTCCTCACGGCCAGCAGGTCATCGCGAAGCTCGTCTTCTACGCCGGCACCCCGACCCTGCTCTATGTCACGGTCTCCGAGACCGACCTCGGGCTGATCTTCAACACCGCCCTCTTCGCCACCGGCGGGTCGGCGCTCATCGTCGGTGCCGCCCTCTTCGCCCTCACCAAGTGGATCCGAAGACGCAGCACCGGCGAAGCGATGTTCTCCGCGTGGGCCACCAGCTACGTCAACATCGGCAACCTCGGCATCCCGATCGCCGCCTATGTCCTCCATGACATCGGCTACGTCGCCCCGGTCCTGCTCTTCCAGCTGCTCATCCTCGCCCCCATCGGCATGGCCGTGCTCGACGGCGCGGGCAAGAAGCAGCATGATTCGCACTGGTACTCCGCGATCCTCCAAGTGCTCAAGAACCCCATCGTCCTCGGCGCCGCAGCCGGAGTGGCCGCCTCGGCGACGGGTTTCGAGCTGCCGCGGTTCATCTTCGAACCCATCGACATGATCGGCGCCACGGCCGTGCCGGGCGCCCTGCTGGCCTTCGGCATCTCGCTCAAGGACGGATGGGGAATACCCGTCAAGGGCAGCCGCGCACAGCTGAGCTACATCACCGGTGCCAAACTCATCGCCCAGCCGGTCATCGCCTGGGCCATCGGCGGCCCCCTGTTCGGCTACACCGGGATCGACCTGTTCGCCATCGTCGTCACCTCCGCCCTGCCGACCGCGCAGAACGTCTACATCTACTCGATGCAGTACCGACAGTCCGAGGCACTCATGCGCGATGCCGTCTTCATCACCACGGTCCTGTCCGTTCCGGCGCTCGTCATCATCGCCGCCCTGCTCGGCTGACTCCGCGAAATCGACCGCCGTGGCGTGTCCTCCCCCGCTTGGACCCGGTGGTCGCTGACAATGGGGATGTGTCCAGAGACGAGAAGAACGAGACCGAAGACCTCCTGAGCAGGCGGATGAGTTCAGGGTCTGCCAGTGCTGCCGATAAGCAGTCGCAGGCTCCTCTGGAGGCGGCGAATGATCCCTCGACCGACACCGAGGCGTTCGATCCGATCACGGATCCCATCGCCGAGGATGCCCCTGAGCATTCCGCGGATGCGAAGCCCTCGACGGGTCCGGTGAGGGTGGCTCCCGCCCATTCGACGAATCCGCACTCCCAGCCCGCGACCGCGAGCACGCGTGCCGCCGAGCAGAATGCCGCGCAGAAGTCCGCCGGCACGGATTCGGCCGCCGCTGCATCGACGGCCGATACCGGAGCCACCCGTGAGGTGCCTCAGAATGCGCGCACCGCGGTGATGAGCGAAGCCGATTGGGCAGCGGTGTCGAAGGCGGCGACGTCGACCGATGTCCGCGACCCCGAGGTGCCCGAGCGGCGCCGGTCGGTGCTCGATGTCATCGGCACGATCTGGATCATGCTTGCCACCCCGTTCGTCCTGCTGGCTCTGGCGGTGCGTTTCGTCGCCTCCGGGATCTTTCTCAAATTCGAGTACTTCCGACCCGGGTTCCCGGCCGACCAGTTCGGTTTCAGTGCCGCCGACCGTGAGCACTACGGGACCTATGTCATCGACTACCTGCACAACTTCGATTCCCGGCGCTACCTCGCCGACATCGTCATGCCCAACGGAGAGCCGATCTTCATCTCCGACGAGCTCAGCCACATGGCTGACGTCAAGGGTCTGATCTCGCTGCTCTACCTTGTGGCTCTCGTCGGGATCATCGGGTCCGTGCTCTTCGGCATCTACATGTGCCGCAAGAACGGATCGGGCATCCACGCGGGAGTGCGTCTGGGGTCGATCTTCAGCATCATCTTCATGGCCGCCGTCGCCGTCGTCGCCGTGCTCGGCTGGGACAGCTTCTTCCGCGGGTTCCACAAGGTGTTCTTCGCCGATGGGACGTGGGAGTTCTACGCCGATGATTCGCTCATCCGCCTCTTCCCGCCCCAGTTCTGGGTCGATGCGGGCATCGCCGGCGGCGGGCTGTTCGTGCTCCTGGCGATCATCCTCTTCCTGCTCAGCTTCACCGGTCACAAGAAGCGCCGTGCGCTGCGCAGGGCACGGAAAGACGCCGCAGCAGAAGTCTGATTCTTCTTCACTTCGCGCCGGCGGTCCGGCTCCGGGCGGCGGCCCGGTTCCGGGCGGCGCTCCGGTTCCGGCGGCACAGCAGCGCGTCACTGCACAGCGGGTTCGAGTCCCGCTCCACGGTTCCGGCCGGGTGGTCTTTCCCCTTCCACCCGGCCGAATCTCTGTCCGGAGTCAGTCGACCGGACCAGCGATCCCCCGCCTCGGTGACGGTGGACGGTGACTGAACTAGTCGTCGACGGCGTCGCGGCCGCGACGGACGAGCAGCGGGTCGGCGTCATAGACGACCGATCGGTCTTTGTCCGCGTAGTCGAACTGATTGAGGAAGTAGCGCATCGCATTGAGGCGGGCGCGCTTCTTGTCGTTGCTCTTGATCGTGATCCACGGAGCGTGATCGGTATCCGTGCGGCGGAACGTCTCTTCCTTCGCTTTCGTGTAGTCGTCCCAGCGATCGAGGGACTCGAGGTCCATCGGTGAGAGCTTCCACCGCCGCACCGGATCGATCTGACGGATCGCAAACCGGGTCCGCTGCTCTCTCTGGGTCACGGAGAACCAGAACTTCGTGACGTGGACTCCGGAGTCGATGAGCATCTTCTCGAACACGGGGGCCTGCTCCATGAAGGTCTCGTATTCGTCGTCGGTGCAGAATCCCATGACCCGCTCGACATTGCCCCGGTTGTACCAGGATCGGTCGAACATGACGATCTCCCCGCTCGTGGGCAGGTGGGAGATATAGCGCTGGAAGTACCATTGGCCGGCTTCGCGGTCAGAGGGTTTGTTGAGTGCGACGACGCGGGCGGCACGCGGATTGAGGTGTTCGGTGAAGCGTTTGATCGTTCCGCCCTTGCCGGCGGCGTCACGACCTTCGAAGACGATGACGTGTTTGGCGCCCGTGTCCTGACCCCAGTACTGGAATTTCAGCAGTTCGACCTGCAGTTTGTACTTCTCGAGTTCGTATTCTTCGCGGTCCAACTGTTCGTCGTACGGGTACCCTTCCCGCCACGTTTCGACGGCCCGGCCCATGGGGTCGATCAGGTGCGGATCCGTCGTCTGGCTGTCCGCGACGGCGTAGCCTTCGAGGCGGAGTTTGTCGATGTACTCCCGCAGATTCTCTTGGAACAGACTGTTCACGAGATCCTTCCCTTTCACTGTCGACACCGGAGTGTGCCTCGTGCACGATAATGTGCCGAGATGAATATCAGGTTATGCGATCGACGTCGCGTCGCGGGATGATTCCGACGCTCAAAAGTGGGGCCAGCGCGATGAGTCCGAAGGACAGCGGATAGCCGAACGCCGTCACCAGGGCACCGAATCCGGGACCGAGCAGAGCCGACATGACGAACTGTCCCGTGTTCTGGGCTCCCAGCGCCTTGCCTGACCACCGCGGTCCGGCGGCTTCGGCCACCGAGGCGAAGGCCAGACCGTTGTCGGCCACCGACACAGCAGAGGCGAGGATGAAGACGATAGCTGCGAGCGCGGGCAGCTGTGTCAGCGACAGGACGGCGATGGCGACCACGACGATCACGGCCGCGACGGCGACGATGCGCATGAGGCCCACGCGTGATTCCGTGCGGTCGGAGAGTCCGCCGACAACCATGCGACCGACAGCGCCGACGATCTGCGCGATCGCGACGATCGCTCCGGCGGCGCCCGCGCCGATCCCCTGGACGACGATGAGCCAGACGAGTCCGTAGGTGGAGAACGCGAACTGCGGGACGACGAGGAGCGCGGAGACAGCGTGGATGCGCCACAGGAAGGAATCGCTGCGGTAGGGATTGATCGCCGAGGCGGCGCTGAGCTTGCCCTCCCCCGCCGAGGTGGCACCCGGTTCGGTGTCATCGGTGTGCGTCGTCTGGGGATCGGTGTCCTGGTCGAGTTCGGCCACCTCGGTGCGGGTGGGCGTCTGGTCCGGTGGGTTGCGGATGACGGCGAAGCAGACGAGGCCGAGCGCCCCGGTCACAGCGGCGACGAACCACAGGTAGGCGGGGAATCCGCCGGCCGCGGCGATTCCCGGGATGGTCACGGCGGCCACGCTTGTGCCCAAGGGCTGGGACATCTGACGGATGCCCATGGCCAGCCCTCGGCGGTGGCGGGGGAACCACCCCATGACGACGCGGCCGGACGCCGAATTCACGGAGGCGGCGGCAGCACCGGAGGCGGCGATGACGATGACCATCCAGATCGGCGAGTCGACGACGAGGACAGCGGCGGCCGAGAACGCAGCGGTCAGCCCGATCCCCAAGGTCATCGCCAGTCGTTCGCCGAAGCGGTCGGCGAATGCGCCCCAGGCGATGAGGGTGAGGATGAGGCCGAAGCTCGGAGCGGCTGCGACGGTGCCGGCCTGGGTGAGTGTGAACCCGAGGTCGGAGTGCATATAGGGGATGAGGAAGGCGGGTCCGGCAATCGCGATGGTCGCCGCCATCTGCGTGAGGACACCGACGACAAGGATTACCCAGGCCTGCCCGGTGGGTCCGTTCGTCGTCATCGTTCCAGGTTAGACGTGTGCCCGGATCGTCCGCGGAATGTCTCAGATCGCGGTGGCAGGGCTTTGCCGATAAAGTGTGTTCTGAGCATTCCCCCCTATAGCCCAATCGGCAGAGGCAGTCGACTTAAAATCGATTCAGTGTGGGTTCGAGTCCCACTGGGGGGACCAGAGATATTTGAGCTGACCTGCAATAACATTCTCTGCATCGATAGGCCGATTCCGATGTGGAGTCGCAAACCCCACGCTTAGCCATCCTTTTCGTTTCGGATTTCGCCGAATCGATGGCGAGCTTGCCGAGTTTTCGCGCGAAACCCGCGTTAATGAGCGTTGTCGTAGGCTTCGACGACAGCTGCTGGAATGCGACCACAGTTATAAACGTCATGGTCGTTTTCTCGGTCCCACTTGCGAATCTCTTCGAGATCGGCTCGTCCTCGCCGAATGTCAAGGGGGCGCATCTTGAAGCCGACTCCGAGCTGGTCCGCGACAAGCGCGGCACCCTTGCCTTCCGAGCCGAGCGGCGCGAAGGCGAGCTACGATTTGTCAGCCAAGTGTCAGGAAAACAACCCGCCCCTGGAAACCTGGCGCTGGCAAGACTTGGGATCGTCTACTTGAACGTTCGAGGATGAAAGGACTACCCCGCCTCACGCCTGAAAGTCGGCGACCACGTTGATCTTCGCCGACAACTCGAGAACAAGTACGATCCCATGCGATTGCTGTCGCTCGTCCCGGCTCGAAACACATCTACGGATACGTCAACAGAGGATTCGCTCGCCGCCTCGCGAACCCCATCGACTCGGGAATAGAGTTCGAGGGAGTGGTCATGGGTCGAGCAGGTGTAACGATTGCGATCATGCCTGTTGAGGTCGCTGAGCAACTGGACTTGTAGCTACGACTATCCGCCGCAACTGGCCCATCAGCAGCATCGTCGCCATGGGGATTCATGTAGCCACGTTGAACGGAATATTCGCGGTTCGAGCATCTAGGCGGCGTCTGGTCTGCGATGCAGATGTCCAAAGGCCGCGGTGGCGCCCTGTCGGCTCGATAACCGCCAAACGGGCAACATGCCCGAGATGAAACTAGAGAGCCACCCACTGTGACTAACACATCACCGGTCGTCTGCATTCGACTCCGAATAGCCATATCCGGAGCCTGAGCAGAGTCACCGCTCGCATAAATCACGATCGCGAACGGCACTCCCCCGAGCTGCCAGGGTTTCAATCACGCAGCTGTCTTACTCACCATCGCTATCCGCTCTACGCAGAAGTTCAGTTCTTGAACGCTCAAGACTGAGTTATCTTTACCTCTCCGCGGAGTCCTGCATTCCACGTACCTTTGTCACGCGACTTCACTAGCTCGAAAAAGGCTCTGGCATCTGCGACGCAAGACCAGGCATCGAACACGCGGGCATCGTAATCGTAGCGTCACAAAGCTACTTGTCGGTAGGCTCGCGGTATGCACTTCGCACGAATAGTACTGCGGCTATTACTCTCCCGTCGGCGACCGTCAATCACCAAATGGGAGAACTCCTCCTTGCCGCTTCGGGTACTGCCCACGGAGATCGACATCAACTTCCACGTCAACAACGGCATGTACCTCATGATGATGGACCTCGGCCGGTTCGACGCCTTGGTGCGCAGCGGCATCTGGCGCACGATCCGGGCTCGCCGGTGGACCGGCGTCATCAGCGATGAGACGATCAGTTTCCGCAAGTCCCTCAAGCTCGGCCAGCGCTACAGCGTGGAGTCGAAGATCGTCGGCCTCGACGACCGTGCGGTGTACTTCGAACACCGGATCGTGTCGCAAGGTGACGTCTATGCTCGCGGAATTGTCGCCACCCGTCTCCTGACCCAACATCGCGCCTCGGTGCCGCTGCAAGACCTCGTCGGTGTCTTCGGCGACCCGCCCGAAGGACTGGAATTACCCGAGTGGATACACGAGTGGCGCGGCCACAACGCCAAATGACGCGAGCTGTTGCCGACGTTTGCTCCGGTAGATTTCCCGAGCGGCGCGACGACGCGTACCCCGGCTCCGGGCACATTCTTGGCTCGCTATTGCTCCGCCGATACCGCTCGAAGCACCGGTGATCTGTTCTTCCTATTCGACGGGTAGATGTATCTGCCGATTGGACCAATCGCGTACCTCGGGCTCGCCCAGCAAAAACTCCTATTAGCGTGGAACTCTTGCTCGAAAGGTCACCGTCTTGACGCCGGTCGGAGCGAGACAGCCAAATTCTTCGCTTCGGCGGAAGTTTCCGCATGCGGCGACCGAGCTGCGATACTTGCAAGAACGCGCACCCACAAAATTGAGCGATGGCAGCTGCTCAGAGACAGTTCCACTTCGCGGGATTCGAACTGTTCAGTCACGGCTCTAGCAGTTCGCAGAGCTCGTGAAGGTGACCGGTTCAAACCCCTCGGCGACGACGTGCCAATCCGCTCCCCCGCTGAGGGGAACTGCCGCCGCAACCGCACCGGCGAGCACCGTGTCCCCCGGTGTGAGCACGTGTCCGTAGCGCCCGATCGCGGTCGCCAACCAATGTAGGGCCACGAACGGATCGCCCAGGACTGCCGACCCGGGACCCTCGCAGACCGTCTCGCCGTCCTGCACAAGCGCGATGTCGGTGCCGATCAACGCCGTCAGTCCCTCGGGAGTCGCCGGCCTCCACGGCCCCACGACGATTCCCGCGCTCGAGGCGTTGTCCGAGACCGTGTCGACGAAGCTGATCGTCCAATCCGCCACCCGCGAGTCGATGATCTCGGCAGACAGTGCAACCGCTTCCACCGCTTCACGCACCTCGGCAATGGTGGGCGCAGCCGAGAGTTCGGTCCCAATGCGGAAAGCGAACTCCGGCTCGACCCGAGGTGCGATCAGCTTAGAAACGTCGATTTCTCCGTCGTTGGGTGTCACCATCCGGTCGGTGATAACACCGAAGTCGGGCTGGTCGACACCCAGTTGTTCTTGCATGGCCAGGGATGTCAGTCCGATTTTGCGTCCCACAATGACTTCCCCGGCGTCGAGGCGACGCTGGATGTTGCGCGTCTGCACGGCGTACGCCTCGTCGATGTCGAGCTGCGCGTACTTGCCCGCGCTCGGTTGCGGAATCGGCACGAGGGAGTGCTGCGCCTGCCAGAGTTCATCGGCGAGCTTATCCACATCAATCATTGGTCTTCCTCGAATCTCTCGTCGCTCAGCCGACGGTCGCGGTGCGTAGGTGCGTTGAATACTGCTGGGTCAGCGGTGGCGCGGCCAGGCCGCGCGACCTGCCTGCCGAGGCATATACGTAGCGGTCGGGGCGTAGTGCCACAGCAGTGGCACTGTGGTCGCGCAGCCACCGCCCCAGGGAACCGTCATAGTCGATGAGTGCTCCGGGGCGAGGCGTCGAACCCGGGGCCAACAGCTCGACGACTGGAACCCCGCAGCGACGCCACGCATCGATGCCGTCCGGATCATTCGCTGTCCCTGAAGTCACCACTGCCCAACCTTTCGGCAGGGCGTCGTCGAGCAGTTTGGTATCCCCATGGGCATCGAGGACATGCGGCTGAGGGATCAGCCACCCGATGGGATCACGGCGGAGGTACGGGGCACCGCCGAGCATTCCACGCGTGTACCGAGCGTCGGGGAACCAGTCCCCATCGCTGATGACCCGGCCAATCTTCGGAAACTTCGCGAATGCACGCATTGCTGGGTTCCGCAACGCCGCGATGAGGCGCCGGCGCTCGGTGATGATGCGCCCACAGGCCACGGCGGAGAAGGTCAGCTTCCGCACATGAGGCTTGCGTTCCTCTTCGTAGCTGTCGAGCGCGGCGTCGGGCAAGCTGCCTTGCAGGACGGCTGCCAGTTTCCACGTGAGGTTCGCGGCGTCGCGGACTCCCGAGGCCATGCCCTCCCCGACCCAGGGCGGCATCACATGCGCGGCATCTCCGGCGAGGAACACGCGTCCGCACCGCCAGTCCTCGGCGAATCGCACGTGGTGGCTGTAGATGACGGCGCGCAGCACCTCGACGTTGGCGGGTTCGATGCCCTGTTGGTTGAGAAGCTCGTCAATCGCCTCATGAGTGACCAGCCGTTCCTCGTCGTCGCTCGGCAGGACCGGGAACTCCCACCGGTGGTGATCGAGCGGAGTGGGACAGTCCACGGCCGGGCGCTCGGGGTTGCAATGAAATCGCAGACGATTGACCTCCGGCCATTCCCTGAGTACTTTCGTGTCGATGACGACCCAACGATCCTCGTAGGTCCGCCCTTCGAATCCGACGCCCAGTCTCCCCCGGGTCGGACTCGACCCTCCGTCCGCCGCGATCACATACTTCGCGCGGACGGTGCCGGTGCTCCCGTCCTCGCTGGACCGGAACTCAATCGTGGCGCCGTCGTCGTCTTGGCTCAGCCGCGTGGCTTCGTGCCCGAGGAGAACGCGCACATTCGGGTACCGGGAAACACCATCGCGCAGGGTCTGCTCGAGCGCGGGCTGATAGATGAACAGCTGGGTCGGATGCCCGTGGCCGCGCGGCTTCGGGGTGTAGCTGAGGAACGAGCGCCCGTCCCGGCCGACGAAGTCGATGGGACAGTCGAAGAGCATGTCGTCCTTGAGCTCATCGGCCAGACCCACGCTCTGCCAGATCCGGATGACCTCCTCGTCCGTCGCGATCGCCCTTGCCCGGTTGTACAGATCCTCGTCCTTTTCGATGACAACGGTGTCGACCCCCAGCCTGCCCAGCATGTTCGCTGCGGATACGCCGACGGGCCCGTACCCGATGATCGCCACCTGAGTCTCGATAGCCCGGTCCGAGGAGGGCATCTGTGGTGTCTCCTTGGCCATCACAGATCGCTCAGCTCGGGAACGACGAACTCTTGTTCCTTCAGCGACTTCACGATCTGACGGAACTGCCTCATCTTCGACACCACGGTCTCACCTTCAGGAGTATGCCCCCATATGGAGATTCCGTTGTACGTGTTCGGTTCCCAGATCGCCTCGAGCTCAGGAGTGATCAGCACCGGATTCCAGCCGACTTCGAGTTCGAAACCGGAGGGAGTGATGCAGTAATAAGAGAGTTCCCGGTCATTCGTGTGCTGTCCTACCGCCCAGGCCATTCCGAACCCGAGCTGTCTGACCCGAGCATGCGAATCGATCATGTCCTCAAGTGTGGCCACCTGGATGTTCATGTGCTGGATCGAGGTCCGGATTGGGTCCATCTTGATGCCATTGATGTTCGCGATCGCGATTGAGTGGTGGCGTTCGTTGACCCGGAGGAACCGGATTTTGAGCATCAGGCCGCTGACGTTCTCATCGATGAAGTCGGTGATCCGTGCGTCGAAGACCGTGTTGTAGTACGAGCGCAGCTGTTCCGGGTGCTTCGTCGTCAATGCCAGGTGACCCATTCCCGAGTCATCAGTGACGAATGAACTGATCTGCATGTTCAACGGCTCGTCCGATCGCACGGCCGTCGTGAAGATCTCTGTCTTGATTCCCTTCGGCCCGGGGAACCGCCACAGCCGCTCGACCCCGCGCAGCCGGCACTCGTCCGGTGAGCCCTCTTCGACGGGAACGCCGCGCGCGGTGACACGACGCAGCACCTCGTCGAACGTTTCGTGATCGTCGATCTCCCATCCTGCGGCGACGAGGTCCTCGGCGGGACCGCGCTGCAGCAGGAACCGGCACGAATGGTCGTCCATCCGGAATCGCATCACGTCGGCATCGAGGACATCGACGTGGAGGCCGATGGCATCGGCCCCGAATCGATGCCAGTCTGTGAAGCGCTCGGTCTCGATGACGACGTAGCCGAGGTGGATGGCGCCGAAGATGGATGACGTCGATCCGCTGCGGCCCGACGTCGTCGTGTGCATAGTCATGATCAGTCCTCCTTCGTGAGGAAATCGGTGGTGAGGCGATTGAAGAGGTCCGCCCGCTCCCATTGGACCCAGTGCCCGGCCCCGGACACCACATACATGTCGGCGTTGCGCATGGCCGAGACGAGTTTCTGCCCGCCTTCCGGCCGGTTGACCCGGTCCTCCTTGCCCCAGACGACGAGCGTCGGGGTCGCAATTCGGTTGAGGTTCTTGTGCCGGAGAAGATCCATTCGCGCGATCTTGCGAAGCAGTCCCGGCCGGGTCGGTCGAGCCAGCGGCGGGTGCGCGATGACTTCAGGATCGAGGCTCGCGTGGTAGCGTTCGTCGATGACCTCGGCCGGCACCGAGGCCCCATCGAAGACAAGATACTCGCGGATGAAGCTCTCGAGCTTCTTCCGCGATGGCCCTTCGGAGTCGTAATAAGACAGGAGCGACTTCAGACCCGCGGTCGGCAATGACTTCGAAGTGCCGATCCCGCCGGGTCCCATCAGGACGAGTCTGTCCACGCGGTCAGGCCGGTCGAGTGCACAACGCAGCGCAGCGGCTCCGCCGTAGGAGTTCCCGACGAGGTGAGCTCGCGGAATATCAAGGGCATCGAGCAGACCTCCGATGAACAGGGCGAGGTCGCCGAAGGGATCAGTCGCATCGATCCCCTTCGTCGACCGCCCGTATCCCGGCATATCGGGAACGATGACCCGGAAGCTGCGCGCAAGTGCGTCGATGTTCTGCGAATAGTTCGACAGTCCGGTGGCACCGGGTCCGCCGCCGTGCAAGAGCACGACGGGATCGCCTTCGCCGGCCTCCGTGACGAAGATCTCACGGTGTCCGACGCGGACTGTGCTGTCTAAGCGGGGTGGGGCCTGAGGCTCCATGGTGTCCTCCTTGGGTTTCTGACTGAAGGTTCAGTGCGGGGTGGTCACAATCGTCTGCAGCGCAGCGGAGCTCGTCGCCGAGGAAGCTGGCGCTCCTCGCAGCTGCTGACTGAGCTCGTCGATCCGGCCCGGCAGGTCGTTGCCTCGCCAGGCGACGTGCGTGTCGCTGCGAACGATGAGCAGATCATGCTCGAATACGGGATCGGTCGGGCGCACGGCGTCGACGAGCACGAAGGGCACAGGTCCCTGCACCAGCGGCGCGACGTCGATGCTCTGGTTGAAGCGAATGAGCGTGTAGTCCGGTCCAAGACGGTCGAGGATGCTGATGCCGTCGACGCTGAAGTGGGGAAGCCGACATCCGGGCACCGTCGATGGAACGTGGGAACCCATGTCATAGGTCGGCGGGGTCTGGCCGTGGTCGGGAATGATCGGTGAGTCCTCGTAGTAGTACCCGAAGTTGAGGCCCTCGGGCGACATCTGCGCGATGTTCGCGGCCAGCAGCTTCCTGCCCAGTCGGCGGCGGACGATACGTCCGATGAGTCCGCGCGAGGTTAGGATCCGCGGCACTCTCTGCTTCGCGACGAGGTCGGCGTTCTCTTCCATCTTTGCCATCGCCAAACGCGATACCTGGTCGGTCAGCGGCTGGCGCTCGGCTTCATAGGCGTCGAGGATGCCGGCATCGGCCCACCCGGAGTGCACCGCACTGAGCAGCCAGGACAGGTTCGTCGCATCGGCAATTCCGGCATTCATCCCGTAGCCGGCGAAGGGCACCCACAGGTGGGCGGCGTCTCCGGCCACAAAGAGTCGACCGTCTCGGAAGCGGTCAGCGACGAGACGTCGGCCCACCCAGTCCTCATTGCGAATGATCTCAAAGTCGAAGTTGGGGCCGACTCCCAGCGCGTCCCGGATTGACTGCTCGAGGTCAACGGTCTCAAAGTCCGTCTCGCCCGGGTCTAATGCCCGGTGCACCAGCCACAGGTCCTGCCCGTCGATGGCGACCACATTGGCTTTGACCCGACTATTGGCGATCCATGTCATCCACGCGGGCCTGCGGGATCCAAACAGCTCCCGCACCCCGGCCGAGCGGATCAGGGTGGACCGGGTCCGCGAGATCTCTCCGTCACCTTGGAATCTCACCCCCATCTGCTTGCGGACTCGGCTCGAACCGCCGTCGCAGCCGATGAGGTGGCCGACCCTCAATTCGAACTCATCATCGGTCTTCACAGGGCGACAGACAGCAGTCACACCGTCGGCGTCCTGAGTGGAGGAGACGAACTCAGTCTCCGGCAAGAAGCGGACGTTCGGCAGCGAGAGCAAACACTGCCGGAGGATCGGTTCGAGCCACATTTGGCTCTCCCGCACCATGGGTTCCGGGGTGGGCCACTCGCTGTCGTAGAACCCCGGGTGCGAACGTTCTGATCGGGATGGCATGACGATCCGGGTCAGCTCCGGCCCGCTCACCGAGGTGGCATAGAGAGTGTCCGTCGGATACGCGTCCGGGAGCCCTGCTTCGCGGACCTGATCGGCGATGCCGAAGCGGCGGAAGATTTCCATTGTGCGGGAGGCGATGGTGTTGCATTTCGCATCGGGCGGGTCCTCGGCGCTCCGGCTTTCGACGACGGTGACGTCGACACCTCTCAGTCCTGCATCGATGGCCAGGCACGTTCCTACAGGGCCTGCCCCTACCACGAGTATGGACGCGTCCATGGCTACCTCCCCGGCGAGATTTTTTCGTCACTTCTGACGATATCATCATTTTCCTGCAGCCGCACCGCTGCACTCAGATCAGCCCCACCGACGGTCGGTCATCATCCAGTCGCAGCCCGCCGCATTCTCGGTCTCCCGCAGACAATCTCGCACCCCCGACTGCTGATGGCGAAGCTGGTGACGGTATCCTCAGAACTGTGACCAACCGACTCGATCGCCGCAAACAACGAACCCGTGCAGCCCTCGTACGGGCGGCACAGCAACACCTGGCCTCGGGAGACATGGGCGTGAGTATCAAAGAGCTCACCGATGCCGCCGATGTCGGCTTCGGCTCGTTCTACAACCACTTCAACTCGAAAGAGGAGCTGATGGCGGCAGCCGTGGAGGCGGCCCTCGACGATTGGGCTAGCCTGGCCGATGCCGCGGCCAGCGACGTCGACGACCCGGCCGAATACATCGCGACCGGATTCAGAATGACTGGTCGCCTGCAGCGGGCCAATCCCGAACTGGTCCGGGTGCTCTTGCGGTCGGGAACGTCGATCCTCTCTCGTGATCGTGGCTTGCGCAGTCGGGCCATTGAGGGTCTGAGGGCAGGCGTCGAGGCCGGACGGTTCACCCGCCTGGATCCGGACATCACGGTGATGGTCCTCGGTGGAGCGCTCCTCGGTCTGCTCCAGCTGCTCGAAGATCGGCCGGATGACAACGGCAATGCGTTCTCGGATACTGCCGCGGAGCGAGTCCTCGTGATGCTCGGCATCAACCAGTCAGAGGCGGAGAAGCTCGCGCATACGGCTCTGCCGGCACTGCCCGATCTCCTGCCGGAGATCTAGCGCCGACGGGGTTGACCGGTTCTACATCGACATCACCGGGTGGAGGTCCTTCATTGTCACCACCCGTTTCCGGTTGCTGACCAGGACAGTGGCCGCGAGACACACGAGCGTCGTCACCACCAACGCCACCACTGACTGCACAGCAATGCCTACATTCTCTGTCGCTGCACCGAAGCGGAGCAAAAAGAAGGACTATTGTGCGGGCGCATTTGCTCCCTTAGCGTGAACAGTCGACAGAACAGACACCACTGAAGAATTGAGTCACACCGTGAACGCCGGTCGAATCGATACCCACCACCACTACATACCTGGCTTCTATCGCGACTTCATGGACGCCAACGGCCTCACTGCCGGCGGCTGGCCCACACCGAGGTGGAGCCTCGACGCCGCGCTCGCACTGATGGACGACGAGCAGATTTCGACCGGCCTGCTGTCTTTGAGTTCGCCCGGGACACACTTCGGAGATGATCAACAAGCTCGCGACCTCGCCCGACGCGTCAACGATTTCGGTGCCGAGCTCGCCAAGGACCGACCAGACCGCTTCGGACTGTTTGCCACCTTGCCGCTGCCCGATGTCGACGGATCGATCGCCGAGGCCACACGCGCTGTCGATGAACTGCATGCCGATGGTGTCGTGGTCCTCTCAAACGTTCGCGGCAGGTATCTCGGCGATCCGTCCTACGCGCCACTGTGGGAGATGCTCGCCGAACGCGAAGTCGTCGTCTTCGTCCATCCCGAGGCACCGCAATTGACAATGCTCCCCGGCCTACCGAGTCCATTGCTCGACTTCCCATTCGACACGACACGGTCCGCACTGCACCTAGTCGCCAACGGGGTCTTGAGGCGCCACCCTAACCTTCGCATCATCCTCAGCCACGCGGGAGGTTTCCTGCCTTACGCAGCGTACCGGTTCAAAGGAGCCGCGCAATTCAACGACGACGTCACAGCGGAGACGATTCTTCAGGATCTACGCCGGTTCTACTTCGACACCGCATTGTCCTCATCTCCCACTGCTCTGCCATCGCTCCTCGCTTTCGCAGAACCCACACATATCACGTACGGCAGCGATTTCCCCTTCGCGCCGAACACCGCAGAGTTCGACGCGATGCTCGACGATTACGAGGCAGATGCTCCGACCCATCACGCCATCAATCGAGGCAACGCTGAAACTCTTTTCCCCCGTCTTGCCGTGTGACACCGGGCTGTCAACGAAAGACTCTGATCGCGTCAACCAACCTCATCCACCGCTCCTGCCGGTCCAGAGCACTCGCCCGCTGCTGAGGTCGACCGCGGCGAGACCGCCCCCGGAGGTCATCGTGTGGAGATCAGCGCGATGGTACCCAGGATCGTTGTTCCGGACAGGTCTTCGGCGCCGAAGTCCGAACCATGTCGGCTCGGCGAATCCGGATACTCCAGAGGATCATCCGAGTCGTTCGTGCAGGCGGCCACTGTCGCCAGCATGACCAGGCACAACGCGGATGTGAATATGGTTCGCTATCGGAGCCTCATAAGCTCTCAACCTATCCAGGCGAGCGCGGTGCCCCACGATTGTGTCCGAATCGGCACACTCCGCAGCTCAGCGTCCTGTCGGTCTCAGTAGGCGATGCCCCTGCTCGGGTCGCCGTTGCCGCGGGCAGTGGCAAGATCCTCGCGGAAGGCCCGGCCTGCGGCCCCGATGTCCCCTGCCGAGGTGATGAACCGGTATCCCTGTTTGCGGCGGACTCGCGCTTCCGTACCGTTGCCGCAGTGGATACCGGGAATCTTGCCTGCCGCGTCGGCGGCCTCACGAATGCGTCTCACCGCCTCGGCGTGGGCCTCATCGGGTTGACCCGGGAGCGCGCCCACGGCGAAGGCGAGGTCGGCGGGACCGACATAGACCCCGTCCACGCCGTCGACGGCGCAGATCGCGTCGAGGTTCTCCAGCCCCTCCTTGTTCTCGATCATGACGAATAGGAGCGGTCGCTCGGCACGCGTGTCCTGGACGACTCCGGAGATGAGCTCGGAGGTCGGCCCCCAGGAACGGTCGCCACCGCGGCTGGGATAGTCGAGTGCTGCTGCTGCGGCTGCGGCCTCGGCGGCGGTGGAGACGAGTGGAACGATGATCGCCTCGACGCCGGCATCTGCGAGCGCACCGATCTCGGTGAAGCGATTCGCAGCCACGCGCGCCGTGACCAGGGCCGATCCGCTTGCACGGATGGCATCGGTGAGTCGAAGGACATCCGTGGGACGGCTCAGTCCATGCTGCAGGTCGATGCTCACATAGTCGAACCCGGCCGCGGATCCGATCTTCGCGAGCTCCTGGCTCGAGCTCATCACCCACAGTCCGTTGTAGACCTCACCGGCGGCCAGTCGGGCGCGGTGGGCTTCGATCGCTTCAGTCATGCCGGCATCGAACCACACGCCGCCCGCAGGCGCCACCCACGACCGTAATGTGGATCACGCGTGGAGACGGGACGGAAAAGACTGAGGGCGGGCGCACCCGCCGCTCACGCATACCAGTTCACGCTCTGTGGGTGACCAACCCTTCCGACACGGTGAGCAGCACGTTCGCCCCGCCCAGCGTCACCGGGTTCGCCTCGAGCGGATCGACGTCGAGCACCGCAAACGAGGCGGGCCCACCGACGGCGAGATATCCCCCGTCTTCGGCGATCGCCCGGCGTGGTCCCGTCGTTTACTCGGCGGCGGTGAGGGCCTGATCCGGGAGGATCGGGGCGGTCTCCGGCTCGTCGACGGGCCGGCGCAGTTGCGCATCGGCCATGATCTTGAGTATTTCGTAGGGCGCGACGGGATAGTCGGAGCCGAGCGCGAGGATCGCACCCGCATCGAGCACATCACGGGTGCACCAGGCACGAGCCGCCCGCTCCTCGCCGAGGCGCTGCGACCAGTCGTCGCTGCCATCGGCCCTGGTGTAGTGGGTGCAGTGGGGGGGGACCAGAGATATTTGAGCTGACCTGCGACGATTCACAGTGACGACCAGGCTGATTCCTTCACCGCCTCTGCGATCAGGACAGCCGCAGCCACCCAGGTGCCCGGGCAGTGAACTCGTTCCGATCGAGCCTGTCTCCGACCCCGGCGGGAATCGCTCCGAGCACAGGTGCCATCGCCGACAGTGCAGCCAAATTGTCACGGTCAACCGGAGACGCCTTTTCGGGCCACGAACCGATGATGATGCCGGTGGTCGAAACCCGCCGTCTCTCAAGGGCTTCAGCGGTGAGAGCGGTGTGGTTGAGAGTCCCTAAGCGTGAGCGGACGACGATGGCGGCACCGACCGAGTTTTCTCCCTCCGACAGTCCGGCTGCGATGTCGGCGAGGGTAAGCCCTCCGAAATCGACGAGGACTCCCCCGGACCCTTCGACGAGGACATGGTCGGCATCGGTTCGCGCCAGTGCCGTACGTATGAAGTCCACATGCTCGGCCGCGCTCGGCAGATTCGAGACTCTGTCGGCTCCTGAAAAGTCCGGAACGGGTCGTACAGCGCCAGCTGACTCATCATCGGCTGACTCGGGGTCTGCTGGCCATGGGTCGGCTGATTTGGCATCAGCTGATTTGTCGTCGGCCGACTTGTTCTCGTCCGATTCGGCTTTGGCGGCGGGAACCGGAGCCATCGGCAGGCGGAGGGTGGTGTTCGTGAACGTATAGATGCCGGTCAGCCGCGCCACCGCCTCCGCGTCAGATTCTGTGACGACGTCGCAGTAATCGGACTCGAGCTGCTCACGTGCAGGATCGTCGGCCCTGATATGCCCCGTCTGGATCGGCTTGCACATGATCACTCGACGCCCAACCGCCGTCAGTGCCGCGGCCAGCGCCGCGGTGGCGATGGTCTTGCCGACGCCGGTGTCCGTTCCCGTGACGAGCAGAAAGCGCGGGATCATGCTGCCGACTCCGCAGCGCAGATTTCGGTGATCGCCCGAATGCGCTCACAGGCATAGGCCAGCTCATCAGGGCTGAATCCGGCGCGAGCGGTCAGCCGCAGACGCGTGATGCCGTCGGGCACCGAAGGTGGGCGGAAACAGCCGACGAGGATGCCTTCCTCGCATAGCAGTTCGCGTGCCCGGACGCCGGATTCCGGGCTCGGCATCGGAACGGACAGCACCGCACCGGCTGGAACCGGCACATCAAGCACGGCTGCCAGTTGTGCGCGGGCTGCCTTCATCGAGGCCACCCGCTCAGCGGTGATGAGGTCGAGAGCGGCACGCGCAGCGGCCGCCCCGGCAGGGGAAAGACCGGTGTCGAAGATGAAGGTACGTGCAGTGTTGACCACAGCATCACGGATGAGATCGGCTCCCAGCACAGCCCCTCCTTGGGAGCCGAGCGCTTTCGACAGCGTTGCGGTGACAACGAGACGGTCGCGGAATTCGCTCACCGCGGCAGCCGCCCCCATTCCGACGAATTCCTCGGTGCCGGTCACACCGATCCCGTGGGCTTCGTCGACGAGCAGCAGAGCGTCGTAACGAGCGCAGAGGTCAAGAAGTCGGGGCAGGTCCGCGGCGTCACCGAAGACGGAGTACACCGATTCGACGATGACAAGCGCCTCGGACTGCTGACGACCAGCCAGTGCGGCTTCAACGGCGCCCTGGTCGTTGTGGGCGACGATACTCGTCGGAGCTTTCGCCAGACGGCAGGCATCGATGAGTGACGCATGGTTGTGGGCGTCGGAGATGATGAGAGTATCGGGACCGGCCAGAGCAGTGACGGCAGCGATATTGGCCAGATAACCGCTGGAGAAGGTCACACACGCAGGGTGCCGCAGCCGTTCGGCCAGCGCAGCTTCCAATCGGTGGTGGGCGTGTGTGGTTCCGGTGACGAGTCGGGACGCGCTGGCCGAGGTGCCGATGCGTTCGATCTCCTCGATCGCTGCGGCACGCACCAGCGGATGCGCCGAGAGTCCGAGGTAGTCGTTCGAGGCGAGGTCGAGTCCGTCGAGCACGAGGTCACTGCGGTCCAGACCGGCAGCACTTCGGCGCTCGGCCGCGGCGGAAAGGCGGGAGAAGAAGGCGTTCACGATGCAACCTCGAACTCGCACCCATCCCCGTGTGCCGCGGCTGCCGCGACCATCGCCGCCGTGACGGTGTCCACCACCTCTGGAGACGAGATATATGGAGGCATCGTATAGATGTGCCGCCGAAACGGCCGCAGCCACACCCCATGTTCGGCGGCTATGCGCGTGGTCAGCCCCACGTCGACCGGGCGGTCGAGTTCGACGACGCCGATACCACCGGTCACACGCGCCTCGGCCACGTGCTCGAACCCTCGAGCGGGAGCGAGCCCGGATTCGAGAGCCGGGGCGATGCGTGCGATGGCCGCCTCCCACCCGCCCTCGTCGGCGGCGAAGAGCAGACTGATCGAGGCAATGGCTGCCGCGCAGGCCAAAGGATTAGCCATGAACGTAGGCCCGTGCATGAGCGCTCGGTGGGACGAAGCGGTGATGACGTCTGCAACCGTTTCACTGCACATCAGCGCCGCCAATGTGAGATAGCCGCCGGTCAGAGCCTTGCCCAGGCACATGACGTCCGGGGTGATCCCGGCGGCCCGACAGGCGAAGTCAGAGCCCGTGCGTCCGAAGCCGGTGGCGATCTCGTCGGCGATCAGCACGGCATCGATCTCAGTGGCCAACCGTCGCAGTGACTGCAGGGCGGCTGGGTGATACGGGCGCATGCCTCCGGCACCTTGGAAGAGGGGTTCGACGATGATGCCGGCGATCTCTGCCCCGTGCGCATCGACGAAATTTTCAGCCTTGATCACCCATGCGTCCACTTCGGCGGGGGAAGCCTCCGGCAACGGCGGACGAGGTAGGAACAGCTGAGATGCCAGCAAACCTGCGAAATCAGTGTGCATCCCACCGACCGGATCACACACACCCATCGCTCCCGTCGTGTCACCATGGTAAGCGCCTTCGAGTGCGAGGAAACGTCTGCGATCGCGCCCGCGAGCCCGTTGATATTGGACGGCCAGCTTGAGCGCGACTTCGACCGAGACCGAGCCCGAGTCGGCCAGGAAGACATGGTCGAGTCCCGGGGGTGTGAATGCGACGAGGCGCTCGGCCAGGTCGACAGCCGGGCCGTGCGTCAGACCGCCGAACATGACATGTGAGAATGACCCCAGCTGAGCGGTCAGCGCCGCGTCCATGAACGGATGCCGGTAGCCGTGGACGACCGACCACCACGAGCTCATGCCGTCGACAAGCCGGTGAGAGGCACCGGCGACATCGCACAGGTCTACGTAGGGACCAGCCGCGCCGGTGACTGAGAAATGCGCGCCGGCGTCGAGCGGAGCGTAGGGATGCCATAGGAGCCCGGAGTCGCGTTCCAGAGTGCTCAAAGGATCACGTCGCGCAGGATCAGGCATTGGGTGAGAGCTCCGTCCCTGCGCCTCGACGACGGATCGTCGGGATCGTGACGTCGGAACCGTCTGCCTCGAGACCGACGGGCGGCAACGGCTTGCCGCACGGCAGAGTGCCGGCTGCCGATGGCACCGAGGCGGGCGCATTCGCCATGCCGGCGGCGGTGGTGTCGTCACTTCCATCGGGGGTTGCGCTGCCGAAGGCCGCCAGATGGGCGGCCCGGTGGGACTTGAGCTCATCACGCAGTTGTTGGGCACTGTCCGCGCCGACGATCTCGAATCCGCCGTCGACGATCATGTCGAGGTCCTCTTCCGCGGCCTGTCCCTCCGAGGTGAGGTAGTCGCCGAGGAAGAGGGAATTGGCCACGTGCAGCGACATCGGCTGCAGCGAACGCAAGTGCATCTCCCGGCCGCCGGCGATGCGCAGCTCGCGGTCCGGGCAGAGGAACCGGACCGCACAGAGAATCCGCATACAGTGCTGCGGGGTAAGCGTCCAGGTACCTTCGAGTGGCGTACCGTCGAATGGAATGAGGAAGTTGACCGGGATCGAATCGGAGTCGACGGCCTTGAGCGCTTCAATGGCCTCGATGATCTGTTCGTTCGTCTCCCCCATTCCGACGATGAGCCCCGAGCACGGGGAAAGTCCTGCACCGCGGGCCTTGTCCACAGTGTCGACGCGATCGGCGAATGTATGAGTCGAGCAGATGTCGGCGTAATGGGACTCAGCGGTGTTGAGGTTGTGGTTGTACGCGTCGACCCCGGCGTCCTTGAGCCGCTTCGCCTGACCGTCCTTGAGGAACCCGAGGCACGCGCACACCTCGACGCCGGGCGATGAGGATTTGATTTCCTCGACCATGCCAGAGACTCGTTCGACGTCCCGGTTCGAGGGACCGCGTCCTGAGGCTACGAGGCAGACCCGCGAGGCTCCTCCTGCCAGACCGAATTCCGCCTGCCGCTTCGCCTCTTCCCTGGGCAGCCACGAGTATTTGAGGATGTCGGCTTCGGAACCCAAGCGCTGCGAACAATAGCCGCAGTCTTCTGGACACAGCCCTGATTTGAGATTGACGAGGTAGTTGACCTTGACGAGATTGCCGAAATGTTCGCGGCGCAGCCGTGAGGCAGCCGCGATCAGATCGAGCAGATCCTCATCGGGCGACGACAGGATCGCGCAAGCGTCGGAGGCGGTGGCCGAATCGCCGGCGAGCACGCGCTCGGCGAGTATTTGATAGCTATCCATATTGCCATTATTGAACACTGTTCAGGAGGGTGCAAAATCCCACGTTGTTGCCCGAGCAGGCAGAATGGTGTGATGACTTACGCGCTCCTCACCGTCAGCGGCCACCCACAGTGCGTCGATGGAACGGACGACCCGCGCCTCGCCGAGGCGGACGGACCGGCCGCACTCCTCGACGTCGACAGCGATGTTGCGGACTCTGGAGCACCGCCGCTCGGCGAATGCATCAGCGCTCCCTGCCGCCCCCTCGCCTACCGCGAGATCGGTGGCGAATGGACGGAGGTCGGCTTCGAAGCCGCCGATCATTGGGTGCAGATGGGTCCGGACCTGCGCAGCCGCCTCGTCGCGGACTATCTCTCGACGCTCGACGTCGCCGAGTTCAAACAGGCGACGAACGGCGGCAGCGCCTCGATCATCACGAACAACTGGGTCTACTCCGGCCAGCCGCGGATCTATCGGGTCGCAGGGGGCCTGCGTGATTTCGTCACCGTGTTCGGACAGCTCGCTCGTGCTTGATGTGCCGCACTCGGTGTGCCGCCTTCATCGCCTGCCCGGGCCGATCGAGACGACCTTGATAGCATTCACCCCACACCGATGACCCGCATCGGACCGATGCCCTCTCGGCCCCCTGCGTCCAAGGACGGACAGCACATGGCGCATCAGAGATCGAGCCCAATTCCCCTGAGTCCGCCTCCCACTCCCCTGAGTCGACGATCGGTGCTCATCGGTGGTTCGGCGTCTTGGGCATCCAGCGCATGGTGCTCGACCACGCGGAGAGACTCGAGGACGCCCTCGACCTCTTCGACGGCCACAATGTCGATTTCACCGGTGGGCCAGGACTGCACTATCTGATCGCCGACGGCACGGGGGCGAAAGCCGTCGTCGAATACGACGCCGGCACGATGCAGGTCATCCGTCCTCCGCAGGGGCAGCCGTGGATGTGCTTGGAGAACGTCCACATGTCCACGACGACCGAAGATCAGCGCGGCGGACAGTGGCGCTACTCCACCTGCGCGGACACGCTCTCGGCCGCCGCTGGGAAGGTTTCCGTCAACGAGGCGGTCGGCCTGCTCGACGATGTGCGCCAGGCCCACACTCAATGGCAGAGCGTCTACGACCTCGGCGAAGGCACCCTGCGGGTGATCGCGGAGAAGTCACACGACTTCACCCTCTCCAGCTGATCGCTCGAGCTCTGGCTTGGGAACTGTTCACATGCCCGCGGACACCTGTGCTTCGTCGCGGCGGTCCCGGTTCTCGACGATCTCCGCGACATTGACCTCTGCCCACGTCCGGAGTGCGGCCACGGGTTCCTGCAGTGACCGGCCGAGGTCGGTGAGCGAATACTCCACCCGCGGCGGCACCTCGGCGAAGACCTCGCGCTCGATGAGGCCGTCGGCGACAAGCGACCGCAGGGTCGAGGTCAGCACCTTCGGGGTGATTCCGCCGATGGCCAGACGGATCTCGCTGAAGCGCTTCGGACCGGCATCGAGGATGTCGACGATGAGCACCGTCCACTTGTCCCCGACTCGATCGAGAACCACTCGGGTCGGGCATTCGGGGTCGAAGGCATCGCCTTCCCATCGAACTCTCACACTCATGGCTCAATAGTATCCTTGAGGTACTCGATACCCCAAAGATACCTTTGGAAGCTCAGACTACGACTTCCACCGTGCATCGCAGGCGCGCTGCACGTCGAACGAAGGGACTCATATGAAGATCGCACTCTTTGGAGCATCGGGAATGATCGGCTCGCGCGTCGTCGCCGAGGCGGCCTCCCGCGGGATCGAGGTCACCGCCATCACCCGCTCCGGCACCGAGGTGGCAGGAGCCGCCCGTTCGCTGACCGGCGATATGGCCGATGCGGAGCTCGGAGCACGCTTGGCCGCCGACCACGATGTCATCGTCTCCACCACCGGACCCAGCCGCACGGGCGGGGACCACCAGGAATGGCTCGACGCTCTGTCGACCGTGGCGAAGGCCAGCGGTGAGACCCGACTGTTCGTCGTCGGCGGTGCCGGTTCCCTGTTCGCCGGGGACACGATGCTCAAGGACACCGAGGGTTTCCCTCCCGCGTACAAGGCCGAAGCAGAGACCGGCACCAAGGCACTCGAACTGCTGCGTGCGGCGAACCCGTCCCCGTGGACGCTCATCTCCCCCGCACCGGAGATCGCTCCGGGTGAGCGCACCGGTTCCTACAACGTCGAGCTCGAGGTGCCAGCGGGCGACTCGATCTCGGCCGAGGACTTCGCTGTAGCCATGGTCGATGAGATCTCCGAGCCTGCGCACATCGACGCCCGCTTCACCGTGGCGAACTGAGCAGGCTCACTCACTGCAGGGCATGCAGAAATGACTGACGCCGGGGATGCAATCGCATCCCCGGCGTCAGTCGTCTCATCAGGGCGTATCGCCGGATGGCACCGGCTGCCTCGAATCAGGCCTTGGCAGGCTCCTTCTTCGGAGCCGGCTTCGAGTTGGCGGCCTCGACGAAGTTCTTGCGCGGAACGTCGAGATCTGCCAGCGGCATGGCGTCGCGGCCGAGCACGGCGCTGGCGAACCAGTTGCCGAAGACCCTGACCTTGCGGTCCATGGTCGGGATCGCGTAGCCGTGGTACGCCCGGTGCATGAGCCAGGCGAGGAGTCCGCGGGCTTCGAAGTCACCCATCTGCGAAACACCCTTGTACAGACCCAGGCCGGCAACCGTACCGATGGTCTTGTGGAAGTACTGCTTGAACTCGGTCTCTCCGCGCAGTGCGGCGAGCACATTGGCAGCCAGCACCGGGGCCTGCCGCACAGCGTGCTGAGCGTTGGGCACGCAGAAGCCTGCCACTCCGCCGCCGGACAGGTCGGGAACAGCGGCATTGTCGCCGGCGGCCCAAGCACCTTCGACGACTCCGTCATCGCCCTCGACCCGCAGGTCGGCGCGCACGGTGACGTTGCCGCGTTCGTTGATCGGCAGGTCGGAGTCGATGAGCATCGGGTTGGCCTTGACACCGGCGGACCACACGATCGTGTCGGCGTCGAACTCTTCGCCGTTCGAGAGCTTGATGTGCTTGTCGGTGCAGTCCTGAAGGAAGGTCTCGAGGTAGACGTCGATTCCGCGTTCGCGCATGTGCTCGACAACCCAACGGGCCTGAGCTTCGCCGACCTCGGGCATGACGCGGCCGAGGGCCTCGACGAGGACGAAGCGGACATCGGCCTCGGTCAGCGTCTCGTACTGGGCGATGGCCGAACGGACCATGTCCTCGAGTTCGGTCAGCAGCTCGATGCCGGCGAATCCGCCGCCGACGAAGACGAAGGTCAGAGCCTTGCGGCGCTCTTCGTCATCTTCCATCAGAGCGGCATCGGCCAGGCGGGACAGCAGGTGGTCGCGCAGCGCGACGGCTTCCTCGATGCGCTTGAGCGCGATCGCGTTCTCCTTCAGGCCCGGGATCGGCAGCGCACGGGCAACCGAACCGGAGGCGAGGATGATGTGGTCGTAGTCGAGTTCGAACGCTTCATCGTTCTCGGGTTCGATGGTGGCGAACTTCTCAGCGTGATTGATCGAGGTGACCTTCGCGGTGATGACCTCAGCACCCGGCAGGTTGCGGCGCAGCGGCACCACAGCGTGACGGGGCTCGATCGACCCGGCTGCCACCTCGGGGAGGAACGGCAGGTAGGTCATGTACGGATTGGGATCGACCACGGTGACGGTGGCTTCGCCCCGACCGAGGTTCTTCAGCAGATTCTGAGCGGTGAGTAGGCCGACAGAGCCGCCACCGACGACGAGGATTCGTGGACGCAGTTTTGAGTTTCTGATGAGTGCCATAATCCCATGCTAGACCCTTGTGAAAACTTTCACTAATTGTTTGTCTCGCGGACTCGAACACCCCAGATCAGAGCAGTTTCTGCACCTGGTCTCAGCGACGACGGCGGGCGAAGGAGACGACCGAGACGATCATGAGAACCAGGGCGATCAGGGCACCGGCGCCGAGGACGGCGAAGCCGAGAGTCGGTGTCGACTGTGTGGCGACGATGTCGGTCGGCGCGAGTGCCTTCGGGCTCTCGGACTCATCCGGAGCGGCGGTTTCGGTCTCTTCGGCCTTCGCATCCCCGCGACGATGCATCTTCACCCAATCCGCCAGTTCATCCTCGGCGGAGGACACGTCCTTGGGCACTTTCGCTTTGACGGCGCCCTGCGGGTCGACGCGCCCCCACCCGACGATCGGGTCGGGCTTGTCCTTCTTGCTCACGCCCTTGTGCCCGTCGACCGGTTTGGCGCTCGACTGCAGTTTGGCTCGGACCTCATCGGCGCTGAGGTCGGGGTTCTCGGAGCGGATGAGCGCTGCCACACCCGAGACGACGGGTGAGGCGAAGGAGCATCCCTGGCCTTCGGCGTAGCCGCCGCTGTAGTACGGGATGGGAATGTCCTCGGCCGGCCCCATGAGGTCGACGGCGGTGCCGGGGGCGGTGGAGTCGTCGAGGACCTTTCCGTTCTGGTCGAGTCCGCCCACCCCGATGACACCGGGAACCGTCGACGGCGACCACGCCTGGGTCGCTCCCTGTGAGGCGTTGCCGACGCAGGCGACGACGAGCACGTCCTTCTCATAGGCGTAGGCGAAGGATTCGTCCCAGCTCTCCGGCCAGCCCGGATCGTCCCAGCCCAGGGACATGTTGATGACCTTCGCACCGGAGTCGACGGCCCACCGGATGGCCTGATCGGCCTGTTCTCGAGTCGATCCGGACTCCTTCGGACGGTCGGGGCCCAGCCACATCGACGCCGACAGGATCTCTGCGTCCGGGGCGACGCCGGTCGGTCCGGCACCGACTCCTCGGCCGGCGATGACTCCGGCCACGGCCGTGCCGTGGTGGATCGTGGTCTTCCCGCCGATCGGGGTCTTTCCGTCCTTGCCCAAGCCGCTGAAGTCCTTCGACTTCTTCACCACGCCTTTGAGGTCTTCGTGGTCGGTGTTGACGCCAGAGTCGATGACTGCGACTTTGACGCCCTTGCCCGTGGACTTCTTCCAGACCTTGTCGATCCCATAGTCCTTGATGAACCACTGGCCGGGCCCGGCCTTCGGCGCGGCCATGACCGGCTGGGTGGTGCCGACGACGAGTCCGAGGACGACAGTCGTGACGGCGAGGAGTCGGGCGGCGGCTCTCACGAGCTCGTCAGCGCAAGATCGAGCGCGGTCCCGTCGAGGATGTCGGTTTCGGAGATCCGAATGTCCAGCGATCCCCCGGCAGCCGTCACTGCCTGGTCGAAGCGGGCGACGATCCGGGCGAAGAGCAGCGATCCGGCGCCGATGACATCAACGCGTCCCGGGTGCATATACGGCAGATCCGTGCGAGCCCGGCGGTCCATGGCCAGCAGCTTTCGGGATTCGTCTGCCACGTCCGCGACGCTGATATGCGCTCCGTGGATGCGCTCTCGCTGGTAGCTCTCGAGTCCGAGCACGCCTGCGGTGATGGTGGTGACGGTGCCGGCGACACCGATGAAGGTGCGCGGTGCGGAGAAGTCGACGATACGGGCCGCCTGATCGAGCTGGCCGTCGATATCGGCAAGTGCCGCCTGGATCTGAGCTTCGTCGGGTGTCTCGACGGGCATATGGCGCTCGGTCAGACGCACCGACCCGATGTCCATGCTCACTGCCGCTTGGACATCGTCGTGGCCGAGGACGAGTTCGGTCGATCCGCCGCCGAGGTCCATGACGATATACGGTCCGTCGGCATCCGTGAGCCCGGCAGTGGCGCCGAGGAAGGACAGTCTGGCCTCTTCCTCACCGGCGATGACGTCGGGGACGACGCCGAGGATCGAGAAGATCCCGGCGAAGAACTCGTCACGGTTCTTCACGTCGCGGCTGGCCGAAGTCGCAACGAATCTCAGCTTCTCCGGCTGGTAGTCGGCGGCCACCTCGGCGAATTCCTGCGCGACGGCGAAGGTGCGCTCGAGCGCCTCCGGAGCGAACTCGCCGGTGGCGTCGACGCCTTGGCCGAGGCGGACTATCCGGGTCTCACGGCGCAGGTCTGTGAGGGTGCCGTCAGCGGCGACATCGGCGATGAGCAGACGCAGGGAGTTCGTCCCGCAGTCGAAGGCGGCAACACGCATGGCAGGTCCTAGTCGGTCGGTTCTGTGGTGGCAGCGGCCTCGGCCAGCGGCGGCACGTCGCTCATGAACGACAGCGCGCGATCACCGATCGGGTTGACACCGAGCCCGGCGGACAGCGAATGTCCGACGAGGGCGTGGAGGCATTTCACCCGGTTCGGCATTCCGCCGGCTGAGTAGTCCTTGATCTCCTCGACGTCCGCCAGGCCTGCTGCGGACCCGACCTCAGAGCGGACGTCGAGATAGGCGCGGTGCGCGGCGGCATAGGCGGCAGCAAGTTCCTCATCTTCACCGATCTCGGCGGTCCAGTCGGCCATGATTCCCGATGCTTCGAGGCGCGAGCATTCGGCCACATAGGCGGGATGGGTGAGGTAGAAGGTCGTCGGGAACGGTGTGCCGTCTTCGAGGCGGGGTGCCGTGGCGACGACGAGCGGTTCACCGGCGGTGCTGCGAGCGGCGATGCCGACGACGCCTCGGGGAATGCGTCCGAGTTGGTCTTCGAGGACTGCGAAATCCGCCTCGGTGCACTCTGTGATCATCAGCTCTTCTCCACGGTGTTTCCGGTCTCCTGAATGGACTCCAGCAACTCAAGGTACCAGGCCTGCTTGCGAACCGGCCGTGCGGACTCGGTTTCGTCGTCCACAGCTTCTTGGTTCGTGACGATGACCGCGTTCTTGCCCTTCTCCACGTAGTACTGGTCTTCGCGGGCTTTGCGCTTGATGTAGTCGGGATCCCTGAGATTCTCGTTCTTCTCCTCGAGGCTCTTGACCTCAGCTTTCGTCGTCTCGATCTCATCGTTGAGAGCGGCGATCTGCTGGGCCTGCTTGAGCGCGGAGTTCAGGGGCGAGAGGAAGGCGAGGAGGACGACGGCGATGACGAGGAGGAAGATGCCCGTGCGCAGCGATATGCGGCGGCTCCGCGCCTCGGCGTCCATGCCGGCATCCGCTTCGATGACCGGTTTCGGGCGTCGGCGAGGGGTGGCTTTGCCAGGAGCCGATTTCGGGGCACTTCGTCTGGGCTTGCTCGGGACCATGCTTCTTTCCTCTGCGACTGGGGATCGGGGAAGAGTGTCGCAACATCTCCAAGTGTGCCGTGTCCGCATTCTCTGCGCGAGGATTTCGGACCCGTGGCGTGTTCGATTCCCACGTATCTTCCATCACGTTGCAGCGTGCTCGCTGACCCTCTGCATCCGGAGCCTCCCCTTCACCTTTACCGCCACCTCCTCCCGGCGGCCGCTTCTCCTACACCTGGCAACGCACCCCACACCGTTCACGGCAAACCCCCTCGTTCCTGCACTGGGTTATGCGGCTAACGGTGATGTATGCCCGCAATCTCCCGCCCTCGGGTCTCCGATGCCTGCCGGTCGCTCCGCGCAAACCTCGACTATCCACAAGGTTATCCACAATGCAAGAGTGATCTATTGTCTTTTGTTGTGATTAGGCGCATTTTAGTGACATGTACAAACTGCTGAGCACCGAGGAAATCGTCCGACTCGGATTCAACCACGCGGACATCCGACGCGCCCGTGCCTGTTGTCTGCGCAGACTCTCACGCGGCATGTACTTGGTCAGCCGAGTCTGCGAGCGAGACTTCCACCGCCCTCTCTGGGCCAGCATCGACGAGCGGATCCATGAGGTCTTCATCGACCACGGCGACATCCGCGACGAGGTCAACGAACTCAACGCTTCTCTGTCTGGGCACTTCAGCCAACGGGCCGATCAGAGAACGGACGATTCGAAACCCGACCCGCCGGAGGAGATCTACTCGCACATCTCGGCGGCTCTCATCCACGGCCTGCCGGTCGCCTACCCCGTCACACACCAGATCGAGGTCGTCCGTCCCGGCGTCAACCGTCGCTTCAAGAGCATCCATGTCCGCGGCAATCAGATTCCCCAGGCTCATCGCGCCACGATCGGGGGTGCCGAGCTCACCACGCTCGAACGCACACTCATCGACGTCGCCCGCAGCTACAACCTCGACGTCTCCGTGCCCATGATCGATGATGCGCTGCACCGAGAGCTGACGAGCAGAGAGACGATCCTCACGACCCTCGCCCAATGTCTGGAGAAGCGCAACGGCTCGAAAGTGCGGTTGGCCATCGATCTGGCTGATTCCCGTCGCGAATCCCCCGCCGAGGCGGTCGCCGCCGTGCGATTCTACGAACACGGCATCACGGGGCTGGAGCCCCAAGTCACATTTCATGCCGATTCGTTGAGGCGCGATATCCGCGTCGACTTCTGTCACCGCCGGGCGCGTCTCATCATCGAGATCGACGGCATCGGCAAGCTCTATCTGGGCTCAGGTGTTCCCCGACAAGAGCTCGAAGCGGAACGTCGCCGTGAGCAGTGGCTGCGCGACCAGGGTTGGCAGGTGATTCGGATCAGTTGGAAGGAACTGTTCGAAGAGGCGAAGTTCCATGACATCCTCTTCGCCATCCGCCGCGCGCAGAACGCCACCGCCTGAATCGATGTCGCATCCCGCACCGCTGCTGTCACACACTCCCATTGCGTCGAGCACGCAGTCTCGAATCGCGCGATCTGCGGAGTTTCATCCCTCACCGTTGACGGCAACTTCTACAGGTGCTCGACCACCCCTCACCCGTAGTCTCTCGTCAGAGTAGTGCACCGGTGACATTTGCGAGGAATGCGCAGGTTAGCCGCCAAAGGGCGGAATTGAGACGACTGGTGACAGATGGTGGCACGAAAACCGACTACCGGCAGCAGGGAATCATCGCGGCAGGCAGGTGTGGGAGACCATGAGGTGGGGAGGCCGACGTGAATAGCGCCGAGGCGGGACCGGAGATCGATGTGATCGTCCGGCCCCGCCTCGGGGAGTTCAGGGCCCTGCTGACCTCAGGCTTCGAAGCGCGGGAAGGCGCTGCGGCCCGCGTAGCGTGCGGCATCGCCGAGCTGCTCTTCGATGCGCAGCAGCTGGTTGTACTTCGCGACGCGCTCGGACCGGGCCGGCGCACCGGCCTTGATCTGACCGGCGTTGGTCGCCACGGCCAGGTCGGCGATCGTCGTGTCCTCGGTTTCGCCGGAACGGTGCGAGATCATCGTGGTGTAGCCGTTCGTCTGAGCCAGAGACACAGCGTCGAGGGTCTCGGTCAGGGTGCCGATCTGGTTGACCTTGACCAGCAGCGAGTTCGCCGTGGCGTTGTCGATTCCGCGCTGCAGACGCTCGGGGTTGGTCACGAACAGGTCGTCGCCGACGAGCTGGACCTTCGAACCGATCGTCTCGGTCAGGGTCGCCCAGCCGTCCCAGTCGTTCTCGTCGAGGGGGTCCTCGATCGACACGAGCGGGTACTTCGCCAACAGCTCTTCGTAGTAGGCGGCCATCTCCTCAGCGGACTTCTTGCCGCCTTCGAACTCATAGGCTCCGTCGGAGTAGAACTCCGAAGACGCCACGTCGAGGGCCACGGCGATATCGCGTCCGGGACGGTGGCCGGCGATGTCGATGGCCTCGATGATGAGGTCGAGTGCAGCGGCGTTCGAGTCGAGGTTCGGAGCGAATCCGCCCTCGTCGCCGAGCCCGGTCGAGAGTCCGCGTTCCTTGAGCACGCCTTTGAGCGCGTGGTAGACCTCGACGCTCCACTGCAGCGCTTCGTGGAAGCTGGCGGCGCCGATCGGGGCGATCATGAATTCCTGGATGTCGACGTTCGAGTCGGCATGGGATCCGCCGTTGAGGATGTTCATCATCGGCACGGGCATGACATGCGCATTCGGTCCGCCCAGGTAGCGGTAGAGAGGCAGATCGGCCGAGACCGCTGCTGCGCGGGCTACGGCCAGCGAGGTGCCGAGCATCGCGTTCGCGCCGATGCGGGACTTGTTGTCGGTGCCGTCGAGGTCGATGAGCGCTTGGTCGACGAGACGCTGATCGTCGCTTTCGAGTCCGACGATGACTTCATGGATTTCGTCGACGACACCGTCGACGGCCTGGGTGACGCCCTTGCCCAGGTAGCGCTCGGGGTCTCCGTCGCGCAGCTCCACGGCTTCGAACTCACCGGTGGAGGCACCGGAGGGAACTCCGGCGCGACCGACGGACTCATCGGCCAACAGCACTTCCACCTCGACGGTGGGATTTCCCCGGGAATCCAGGATTTCACGGGCGTTTGCGGCAACGATCTCGGCCACTGAGTACTCCTTAGCATTCGGTTTCACATGGGGAACATGTGCCTGCAGGACAGCTTAATGCACCGCGCGTCCGGGCTCACCCTCGGTCCGAGCCCCGGTTGGACTCGGACTCGAGCAGGCAGTGCCGCAGTCGTTCGGGCGTCGCCGGGTCCATCCCGTGCGCGAGCAGATAGGCTTCGACTCCCCCTGGCACTCCCCCGTCCTTCGCCGAGGCGGCCCCGTGCTCGGCTGCGATCCGATCGAGGACCTCGTGCATGAGTTCGGGAGGAGCAGCGGTGGCGGTCTGGGCGAGGTTGCCGGAGATCCCGGCATCGGAGAAGTTCCGGGTGATCGCTTCCAAGAAACCCCCGGACAGATGGGTGGAGGTGATGGCGTATTCGGCGACGATCTCCTGTCGTCCCACGCCGAGGAGGTCGAGCAGGAACGCTCCGATCACGCCGGTGCGATCCTTCCCGGCAGAGCAGTGGAAAACCACGCCTTCGGTGCAGTGTTCGGCGATCAGATCGACGGCGGCTGCCAGTCGGTGGCCGAAGTGGACGATCATGAGTTCGTAGATGCGGCCGAGGCTCCGGTCGCGCAGATCCATTCCGGTCGCCTCGGCGGCGGCTTCCATCTCTTCCCTGCTCAGCGGTCGGCTGGGGAAGAAATGATCGTCGAAGACAGGCAGCTCGATAAGACGGACGTCGAGTCCATCGAGCGCATCGGGCAGCTTCGCCCGCTCGCCGATATCACGCAGATCGATGACTGTGCCGATGCCGAGTCCGCCGATGTCCGCACGCCCCCGATCGCTCAGCTGCGCCAGACCGTCAGCACGGAACACCTTCCCGGATCGCACTCGATGCTCCCCTGCCTCGGTGGCGGGTCCTCCGAGGTCACGGAAATTGAAGGTGCCTTCGATCGCGAGTCTCTCCAGACTCATGGGGTTCTGCCCTCGTCCCGCACCGCGGCCTTCTCCTCTGCTTTGATCCGACGGTACTCGCGTTCGACCTCGTCCAACGATGCCATCTCGTCCCCGGAATCATCGGTGAACGCCAGGGGATGACGACGGATGAGTTTGGCCTCGAGGCCATCGATGATGGCGCCGAGGCTGTGCCCGTATGCGTGCCCGCTGCTCTCATCGAGCAGGGCGGAGTGGAAGAGCACCTGGTAGAACACGTCGCCGAGCTCTTCGATGACGGCCGCCCGGTTCTCAGGAGTGGGTTCTGTCGTGAATTCTTCGAGAGCGTCGATGAGTTCGTCGGTCTCCTCCCGAGCGTATTTCTCCAGGCTCTGGTGATCCTGCCGGCTCGACCAGGGGCAGCGTCGCCGCAGAGTCGCCATCGCGTCGATCACCGCTTGCAGTCGCGGTTCGACCTGTCCCGGCCCCGGCCCAGTCCAGTCCGTTCCCTGTTCGACCGAGCTCTGCTCGTCACGTTCACCCACGAAAGATCCTCCTGCCGGCACGAAAGACCCTCACCGCAACAACGGTGAGGGCCGGTTCGCCGGTCACTTCGAGAATTTGTCCTTGACCGTTGCGCCGAGGTCCTTGACGGACTCGCCGACATCCTTGGCCTTGGCCTTGAGCTGATCGGTGGCGCCTTCGGCCTTGAGTTCGTCATCACCGGTCACATCACCGACGGTCTCCTTGGCACGACCGCCGAGATCTTCGGCCTTGTTCTCGAACTTGTCGTCAACACCCATGGGGATACTCCTTAGTAGACAGCTGCGTGAGTGGCACTTGCTGCGGATGCCTCCGCGCTTCGCACTCTACGCCACTGCACGGGCACGTGGGACGGTCGACGATGAACAGTCGGCGAGTTCTCAACCGTTGCTCGCGGCACCGGTCTCCTTGATCTCAGTGGCTTCGGACTCGATGACCGGCAGGATCGCGTCGAGGAACTGGTGTGCCCACCGCAGGATGTCAGAGTCGGTCATCTCCTTGGTGTCGAATCCGCTGCCTGCCATCGGTTTGGGCACGAGGACCGAGCGCAGCGCCGGTTTGAGCAGCGACTTCGGATACAGACGTTTGAGCCGGACCACTTGGGAGTCGGAGAGTTCGACGGGCCCGAAGCGGATGAAGTTGCCCTGCATGACGATGTCGTTGACCCCGGAGGCTCGGGCGCGGATGCGCAGCCTGGCCACATCGGCGAGGACACCGACGGGTTCCGGATAGGGGCCGTAGCGGTCGGTGAGTTCGTCGAGGACCTCCTGCAGCTGTGCTTCGTCGGTCGCTGCGGCCAGCTTTCGGTAGGCCTCGAGTCGCAGTCGTTCGTGATCGACGTAGTCGGCCGGCAGGTGGGCGTCGACGGGCAGTTCGATGCGCATGTCGGCCTCGGGTTCGGTCTCCTCACCGCGGAACTTCGCCACGGCCTCGCCGACGAGCCGAACGTAGAGGTCGAAGCCCACACCTTCGATATGGCCCGACTGCTGACCGCCGAGCAGGTTGCCGGCTCCGCGGATCTCGAGGTCCTTCATCGCCACCTGCATTCCGGCTCCCAGTTCGGTGTGCGCGGCCAGGGTCGTCAGACGGTCGTGTGCGGTCTCGGTCAGCTGCGTGTCCGGCGGGTAGAGGAAGTAGGCGTAGGCGCGTTCGCGTCCACGGCCCACACGTCCGCGCAGCTGATGGAGCTGAGAGAGTCCGTAGCGGTCCGCATTGTCGATGATCAGCGTGTTCGCGTTGGCGATGTCGATTCCTGTTTCGACGATCGTCGTGCACACGAGCACGTCGTACTTCTTCTCCCAGAAGTCGACGATGACCTGTTCGAGTCGCGTCTCGTTCATCTTGCCGTGGGCGATGGCGATTCGCGCCTCGGGCACCATTTCGGCGATGTGACCGGCAACGGCTTCGATATCGCGGACCCTGTTGTGGATGTAGAAGACCTGGCCTTCGCGCATGAGTTCGCGGCGGATCGCTGCCTTGATCTGCTTGTCTTCGCGTTTGCCCACATAGGTCAGCACCGGGTGCCGCTCTTCCGGCGGTGTGGCCAGGGTCGACATCTCGCGGATGCCGGTCACGGCCATTTCGAGGGTGCGCGGGATCGGGGTCGCCGACATGGCGAGGACGTCGACGTTCGTCCGCAGCGCCTTGAGCGTCTCCTTGTGTTCGACGCCGAAGCGCTGCTCCTCGTCGATGATGACGAGCCCGAGTTCCTTGAACCGCACTTCGCCGCTGAGCAGCCGGTGGGTGCCGATGACGAGGTCGAGTCTGCCGTCGGCCAGATCCTCCTTGACCTTCTCCGATTCCTGTTTGGTCTGGAACCGGGAGAGAGCGCCGATGGTCACGGGGAATCCCGAGTAGCGTTCGGCGAAGGTCTCATAGTGCTGTTGGACGAGCAGCGTCGTCGGCACGAGCACGGCGACCTGTTTGCCCTCCTGGATCGCCTTGAACGCGGCACGGACCGCGATCTCCGTCTTCCCGTAGCCCACATCGCCGCAGATCAGACGGTCCATCGGCACGGTCTTCTCCATGTCCGACTTGACCTCGTCGATGGTGGTCAGCTGGTCGGCCGTCTCCACATAGTGGAAGGCGTCCTCGAGTTCGCGCTGCCAGGGGGTGTCGGGCCCGAACGCGTGGCCGACGGTGGCCTGGCGGGCGGAATACAGGCGGATGAGTTCCCCGGCGATCTCCTTGACTGCCTTGCGGGCCTTCGCCTTCGTCGTCTGCCAGTCGGCGCCGCCCATCTTGTTGAGGTTCGGGCTCTCCCCGCCGACATAGCGGGTGACCTGGTCGAGCGCATCGCTGGGAACGTAGAGGCGGTCGCCGGGCTGTCCGCGTTTGGCGGGTGCGTATTCGATGATGAGGTATTCGCGGGTGTGCTTGTTCGCACCCTTGCCCGCGGTCCGCTGCGTCATTTCGACGAATCGCCCGACACCATGCTGGTCGTGGACGACGTAGTCGCCGGGTGCCAGATTGAGCGGGTCGACCTGGTTGCGCCGACGGCGGGTGGGCAGCTTGCGCATGTCCCGCGTCGAGGTGGCCGCCGCCCGACCGAGCACATCGGCCTCGGTGAGCACGGCGAGTTTGAGATCGTCGAAGACGAATCCGCCGAAGGAGGCGGCTGTCGTCACGGTCACCAGGGCTTCGGGCAGATCGGTGGGGTCATCGACGAAGGTGGCGGGCACTCCGGCTTCGGAGAACACCTCGACCATGCGTCGGCCGGGCCCCTGGCCCTCGGTGAGCACGAGGACGCGCCACCTGTCGTGGATGAGTCCTTTGACGTCGGCGAGGATCGCCTCGACGTCGCCGGCATAGCCCTTCGGGATGCGCGCGGGAACGGAGAAGATGTTCTCCTCGGGGCCGGCGAGTTCCTCGTCGGCGGCGAATCCGCCGATCTCCCACCAGGCCAAGCCGATGAGGCGAGCGCCCTCGGCCATCTCGGTCACGGTGCGGAAGCTGGCGGCCGACAGGTCGATCGGGGTCTCTCCCCCACCGGCGGCTCCGGTCCAGGCGGCTTCGAGGAATTCGTTCGTCGTCTCCACGAGATCCGCGGCGCGGGCCTCGACGCGTTCTGGTTCGGTGATGATGATCTTCGATCCGGCCGGCAGCAGAGCGATGATCGGCTCCATCCCGTCGGCGAGGACGGCGGTGAGCGACTCCATGCCTTCGACGGCGACTCCGCCAGCGATCTTGTCGAGCATATCGGCGGCGCTGGGGACCTCCTCGGCGAGTTCTGCGGCCCTCTTCCGCACCGAATCGGTCAGGAGCAGCTCCCGGCACGGCGGTGCCGACAAGCGCAGGGGTTCGTCACCGTCTTCGGCGGGTACTGAGCGCTGGTCACTGACGGAGAATTCGCGGATCTCGTCGACCTCGTCGCCGAAGAACTCCACACGCAGCGCCCGCTCCGAGGTGGCCGGGAAGATATCGACGATTCCGCCGCGGACCGCGAATTCGCCGCGTCGGGAGACCATGTCGACGCGGGAGTAGGCGAGTTCGGTGAGCCGTTCGGCCAGCGCATCGATCTCATATTCGTCGCCGACGGCGAGCTCGACCGGTTCGATGTCGCCGAGCCCCTTGGCCAGGGGTTGGAGGAACGCGCGCACGGGCGCGATGATGAAGGTCAGTTCCCGACCGGGAGTGGGATGGGCCAGGCGGCGCAGCACCTCGAGACGCTGACCGACGGTGTCCGAACGCGGCGACAGCTTCTCGTGCGGCAGGGTCTCCCAGCTGGGGAAGATCGCGATCGACGCCGACGGCACCCAGTCGGCGAGCGCCTGGGTGAGGTCTTCGGCCTCACGCGTCGTGGCCGTGACGATGAGCTGCGGCGCAGAGGCCCCGTCGGTGGTGACGGTGCGGCGCAGGATCGACGGCCACAGTCCCTTGATCGCCGCGATCGTGCCACCGGCGGTGTTCGCGTCGTTGAAGGCCGCGACGAGTTCGGTGATGGTGGGATTCCGGCGGGTGAGATCAAGTCCGTTGAGCACCCGAACAGTCTAGGCCACGCAGCTGACACGACACATTCGGTGCCCGATTCGAAACGGCTGAAGGGCGCGGGGGTCGAAAACGTGTGAAGATGAGCATATGCCGATGAAGAGAACAGTCCTATCAGGCTTGGCCGCAGCGGTTCTCCTGCTCACCGGGTGCACGGCCGATGCCGATGACGACGTCGCCGTCGCCGAACGCTGGGACTTCCACTCCCGCCCCGAACTCGCCCCGCCGAAGGTCGACATCGACTCAGGGTCCTTCCCCGACGACGACGGAGATCTGGAGACGTTCCTCGCTCCGAAGGGACAGACGCAGACCGACGACAAGTCCTGGGTGGGCGGCCTCATCCTCGACTCCGCCGGTGACCCGGTGTGGATTCGAGACGAGGCCGAGGCACTGTGGGATCTGCGCGTCCAGGAGTATCAGGGGCAGCCGGTGCTCACCTGGTGGGAGGGGCTGGCCGAGACCCCGCACACCGCCGGTGAGGTCGTCGTCCTCGACACCTCGTATCAGGAGATCGCCCGTGTCGGCATGGGCGGAGAGCTCCCCAAGGACACCTCCGACCTGCATGAGACGACCATCACCGCCGATGACACAATGTTTCTCATCTCCTATGTGAAGACGCAGACGGATCTGCGCTCCGTCGGCGGAGACCGGAACGGCTGGGCCTGGGAGGGCATCGTCCAGGAGGTCGACATCGAAACCGGTGATCCTCTGTTCGAGTGGCACTCCCTCGATGCCGTCCCCGTCGACCAGTCCGAGGCGGAGCTCAAGGACGGGGAAGGAACGAAGGACGAGCCCTTCGACTACATCCACCTCAACTCCGTGTCCGAGGACGACGACGGCAACTCCCTGCTCGTCTCGGCACGCAACACTCATGCGGTCTACCAGCTCGACCGGACGAGCGCCGACCTCAACTGGGTCCTGGGCGGCAAGGCCTCGGACTTCGAGATGGGCGACGGCGCACAGTTCGCCTGGCAGCACGATGCCCAGCGCCGGTCCGATGGAACGCTGACCCTGTTCGACAACCATGCCGCGCCTCGGCTCGGCGACACCCGCGGCCTGCGCCTCGACGTCGACGAGAAGAAGAAGCGCGCCGAGGTGGTCACGGAGTATCCCGCCCCCGACGACCGTTCGTCGGGCAGTCAGGGCAACTTCCAGGAGCTGCCGGGCGGCAACGTCGTCCTCGGCTGGGGTTCGGAACCCTACGTCTCCGAGTTCTCCAAGGACGGGAAGCTGCTCGCCGACCTCACCTTCACCGGCGGATCGAACTACCGGGCCTACCGCTTCGACTGGCATGCCCAGCCGACTGCTCCCCCGACCGCTACGAAGTCGCGACCGCAGGCCGACATCACTCGGGTGCACATGAGCTGGAACGGTGCCACCGAGGTGGCTTCGTGGAGGGTGCTCAGCGGAGACGACGAGGAGCACCTGATCGAGAACACCGAGGTCGAACGCACCGGCTTCGAGACGGCGGCGGACATCACCCCGAACGGCTCGACGATCGTCGTCGAAGCCCTCGACGCCGACGGCAAGTCCCTCGGGTCGACCAGAGCGGAGTCCCGGAACAGATAGTTTCAGGGACTTGCCGGGTCGTGAATATTGCGAGTCGATAACGCGACTAACGGTACGATCACGATTGCCCCGGCGGCCCGGATGTTCGGGGTTCTCCAATCTTCATCACTCACAATTGGACCATGAGCTCCGACCACTCCCCTCGTTTCTCCGCCGAGGAATCCCGCCTCCTCTTCGGCCCTGACTCCGCCGATTCCGGATCTCCCCGCTCCGGTCGTTCCGCGAATCCCCCAGTCGCGCACCTGAACACCACCGTCGACCGGCCGCATCTGCTCTCCCGGTTCTCTCCGGTGCTGATCGTCCTGGCCGTCATGTGGGTCATCGAGATCGTCGATACGATCCTCCCCGTCGACCTCGACGCTTTCAGCATGCAGTCATGGAATCCGCTCTCGCTCTACGGCTTGGTCACCTCGCCGCTGCTGCATTCGGGATTCGGCCATCTGCTGGCCAATACCTTCCCGTTCCTCGTCCTCGGCATCGTCATCGCCTTCGAGGGCAGGCGGCGTTTCTGGACGGTCACGGGCATCACGGCGCTCAGCTCCGGGCTCGGGGCGTGGCTGACCACACTGCCCGGCCAACACATCGTCGGCGCATCGGGCATCGTCTTCGGATTCTTCGGCTACCTCGCGCTGCGCACCTGGTTCACCGATGACCTGCTGCGCAAGATCATCTACTTCGCCATCGGCCTGTTCATCTTCGTCACTTACGGCGCATCGATGATCTTCGGCATGCTGCCCCAGACCAACGACATCTCCTGGCAGGGCCACCTGTTCGGATTCGCCGGCGGCATCGTCGCCGCATGGTGGCTGCACCGCCGCCCGGAGACGCAGAAATCCGCCTGAGTCCAGGGCACCCTATGCTCGATCAGCGCCCGACGTGTGATCAGCGGGAGTGGAACTTCTGCTGCATATCGGTGAGTCCGTTGACGATGAGCTCTTCGACGGCGTCGGCGAGGTCGGAGACGAAGATCGGCAGCGTCGTGCGTTCGTCCTTCGAGAACGGGCGCAGCACATAATCGGCGGTGTCCTGTCGTCCCGGCGGTCGTCCGACTCCCGCTCGCACCCGCAGATAGTCCTTCGTCCCCAGCACCGAGGTCATCGAACGCAGACCGTTGTGCCCGCCCTCTCCCCCGCCGAGCTTGGCTTTGATGGCGTCGAAGGGGATGTCCACATCGTCATGGACGGCGATGATCCGGTCGGTGTCGATTCCGTAGAAGTCCGCCAGTGCGCGCACCGGTCCGCCGGATTCGTTCATATATCCCGTCGAGGTGGCCAACACCACCCGCGGACCGGGCAGTCCCGGAACGCTGCCGGCAGGCAGCCGCCCGGTGCCGACGTTCGCGCGCAGCTTCGTCCGCGTCAGCGTGGTTCCGAGGCGAGAGACGAGTTCGGCGATGACCATCTGTCCGATGTTGTGCCGTGTCGTTTCGTATTTGGCTCCGGGATTGCCCAGTCCGAAGACCAACCATGCGTCGTTCGACATTGCCGTCCTTGTCCGTCCTGTTTGTGCCCGCTGACCGGGTGGTGATGCTTCTGCTCGCCGCCGGGCGAGACAGCTGCCGGGTTCTCTCCTGAGAAACATATTCGGTGGGCCGCCCATCGGGCGACCCACCGAACAGCGTAGTCAGTCAGTGCTCCTCACGGCACCTTTGGGTGCAGCGAGGAGAGAAGATCACTCCTCTTCGGAGGCCTCTTCTGCACCGGACTCCTCAGCGGCCTCGTCCTCGGTCGACTCTTCAGCAGACTCTTCCTCGGCATCGGACTCGGTGTCCATCTCGATCTCTTCGGAGACGTTGACGATGAGCTGCTCTTCGTCGGCGACGAGCTCGACGCCTGCAGGCAGCTCGACCTGACCGGCCAGGAGGTGCTCGCCGGCGGGACGGCCTTCGATGGAGACCTCGATGATCTCGGGCAGCTTGGTCGCATCGGCCTTGACGGCGATGGTCGACTCTTCCTGCGAGACCATGGTGCCGGGAGCGGCTTCTCCGACGACGTGGATCGGCACGTCGACCTCGATCTTCTCGCCGCGCTTGACGATGATCAGGTCGAGGTGTTCGATATCGCGACGGACGGGTTCGATCTGCACGTCACGCGCAATGGCGAGGACGTTCTTCGATCCGTCGGTGCTTTCGATCTCGAGCAGAGCGTTGGCGTGCTTGAGAGCCAGCATGGTGGCGTGGCCCTCGAGCGACACGTGCACGGGATCTCCGCCGTGACCGTAGATGACAGCGGGGATGCGTCCCGCGCGGCGGATGCGGCGCGCTGCGCCCTTGCCGAACTCGTTGCGAGCTTCGGCCAGAAGTTTGAAGTCAGCCATTTTCTCTCCTTCGTGGTGAACTTACCTTCGAGCACCACGGCGAAACAGCCTGAGCACCCACGCGAACGTCGAACCCCGTGGGCTCGCTTCGTGGGACAGGACCGCGTCGATCACGGAGACATCAGTCTCCCTCGCCGAGGCAACCCGGCTATTCTACGGCACCGTCCGTCTCGGCACCAATCCGAGAGGTCACAGCC